>NZ_SWMS01000002.1 GCF_005146945.1 Prauserella endophytica | reverse complement strand
GCAGGCCGATCGCCGAGCATCAGGCGATCGCGTTCAAGCTGGCGGAGATGGCCACCAAGGTGGAGGCCGCCCATCTGATGATGGTGAACGCGGCGAGGTTGAAGGACGCCGGCGCGCGTAACGACGTGGAGGCGGGGATGGCCAAGCTGCTCGCCTCCGAGTACTGCGCCGAGGTCACTCAGGAGGCGTTTCGCATCCACGGCGGTTACGGCTACTCCAAGGAGTACGAGATCGAACGCCTGATGCGGGAGGCCCCGTTCCTGCTCATCGGCGAGGGCACCAGCGAGATCCAGAAGACCATCATCAGCCGCGGCCTGCTCCGCGAATACAAAACCAAAAACTAACCCCACCCCCACCCCCACCCAACCCACCCCACCCCGACCGCAGTGAAGGCCACCATGCCTGCGTTCAACGCAGTGAAGGTGGCCTTCACTGCGGGTCGCCTACAGCGGCTCAGGATGCGCCTCTAGCCCGGGATCCCGGGGGGCCTCAGCGGCGCGGGCCGCCGGGAACACGGATCACGATGAGGCAGGTGTCGTCGTCCGTGTCCGCCGTCGCGTGGCCGAGCAACCGGTCGCTGAACCGCTCGACGTCACTGTCGCCCTCGGCCGCGACGCGCGCGAGCCGGTCGAGGCTCTCGTCGAGCAGCACGCCCCGGCGTTCGATCAAACCGTCGGTGTAGAGCACCAGCGTGTCGCCCTCCCGCAGCACCGTCGTGGTCTCCTCGAAGGCGGCGTCCGGATCCGCGCCCAGCATCATCCCGTGCGGCTCCGCGAGAACGTCGGCGCCGCCGTCCCGCACCAGCACCGGCGGCAGATGGCCCGCCCGTGCCCAGCGGAGTCGCCGCGCCGCCGGGTCGTACAGTCCGCACAGCACGGTGCCGTTGATCCGGCCGTTGGTGAACGTGGTGGCGTTGAGCCAGGCCAGCAGCTGCCCCGGGCCCGCGCCGGTGCAAGCCAGGCCACGCAACGCGTTGCGCAGCGCCACCATGCCCTGCGCGGCGTCGATGCCGTGCCCGGCCACGTCGCCGATCACCAGCAGGGCCTGGTCGCCCGGCAGTGCCACGACGTCGTACCAGTCGCCGCCCACGGCGTGCTCGGATTCGGCGGGCCGGTAGCGCACGGCGATGTCGAGCCCGGCGACGTGCACCGGCCCCGCGGCCACCGGCATGATCGCGTGTTGTAGCTCGCGGACGATCCGGTACTGCTGCCGGGCCCGTTGCTCGGTGTCGGCGAGGCGGTCCTGCGTGGCGGCCAGCGCGACCTGACTGTGGTACTGCGCGGAGAGGTCCTGGTAGATCCCGCGCACCGCCACCAGCGCGCCGTTGTCGGCGACGATGGGTTCGCCGTGAGCCCGAACCTGCCGGACCGTCCCCTCGGGGCGGATCAACCGGAACGTCGCGGTCACGGGGCGGCGGTGCAACAGCGTCGCCTGGAAGTGCTCGACAATGGGCGTGTCCTCCGGATGGACCTTGGCGATGAGGTCCGTCCAGCCGACCGCACCCTCCGAGCGTGCGATCCCGAACAGCACGAACGTCTGGTCCGTCCACGTCGTCTCGCCGGTGACGAGGCTGTGCTCCCACCCGCCCAGCCCGCCGAGGCGCTGGATGTCGCTCAGCAGTGAGGCGAGCTGGTCGGCGTCCGTCCCGGGGCGCCAGTCGACGAGCAGGCCGTCGAGGAACGGCACGATCCGCACGGTCACCTCGGCCGCGCCCGCGGCCTCCCCCGTCGCGCTCGACGGGATGCGCTCGAGGCGGCAGGGCACGCCGGTGCGCAGCACCTCCGCCGCGCGGTCGACGATGCCGTACGCGGCGAGCATCGGGTAGGCGCGCACGAGGCTCAGGCCGGCGAGCTGCCGGTGTGTCCGGCCCGCGGGGTCGGTGAAGCCGGCCGCCACGTGGGTGATCTCGAAGTCCACCGGCTCACCGCGCACGCCGGGCAAGGGCTGCACCAGCAGCCCATCGTCGAGCACGGCTCCGAGCCACGCGTTCTCCGGCCGCCCGGACGGCGTGCGGCCACCGGCCACGAAGCTCGAGGCGAGCACGTGCGCGGTGACGTCGGCCAGCGTCGTCAGCCTGCGCCGCACGCTCGGTGGCACGGTGTGCTCCTCTCCCGACCACACGACCTCCAGCACCCCCAGCAGCGCGGCAGGGCCACGCACGGGCAGCACCGCCCGCGCGCCGCCCGCCCACGGACTGAGCGGCCGCTCGGCGACGGGCAGCGAACCGGCCAGCCACAACGGCTGTCCCCGCTCGGCCACGCGCTGCGCGAAGGAGTCAAGCTGGGGCGGGATGCGCCGCCATCGGCTCGTCTCCAGCGCGCTGAGTCCCGACCCCGCGACGAACTCCAGAGCACCGTCGGGTTGCAGCTGCCACAGTCCGGCGGCCGCGGCGCCGGCCAGCTGCAGCACCTGCGCCAGCAGCGCGTCGCCCAGTTCGCGCCGCTCCCCCGCCGGCTCGTCGGGCACCTCGGGAGGCCGCGCCGGTCGCGGCCCGGCCTCACCATCCGCGAACCGGAGCCTGCCCGCGCCGACCGGCTCCCCGATGAGGTCGGCGGCCAGCTCGACGGCCTTCACGCCGGTGCGCGCCGCGAGGTCACGCAGGTACGCGGCCGCCTCCGCGGGGGTGCAGTGCAGTCGCTCGACGAGCACGCCCTCAGCGAGGCACACGATCTCGCGGGCGGCCTGCCGGTCTCGCAGCTCCTCGATCTCGCGCTGCTGGCGCTCGACGACCGCGGCCAGCGTGGTCAGCCGCTCCTGCGGGTCGGCACCGTTCAGGTCTGCCGGTCTCTGGGCCTTCACTGGGTCCCCGTTCCGCCGCCTGCGCTGCGAACTCTACGGCACTCGCGGCGCAGGCGGGACGGCGAGAAACCGCTACACCTCGCGAAGTCGGCGCGCGACGTCCTCGGGAAGCGCGTCGGTGATGAACGCGCCCATGCCCGACTCCGAGCCGGCGAGGTACTTCAGCTTGTCGGCCGTGCGTCGCACTGAGAACACCTGCAGGTGCAGGTACCCGAGGTCCTCGTCGTCGGTGACGGGCCCCTGGTGCCATGCCGCGATGTAGGGAAGCGGCGCGTCGTAGAGCCGGTCGAACCGCCGCAGCAGATCGAGGTACACGGCCGCGAAGTCCGCGCGCTCGGCGGGTGTCAGCTCCGGGATGGACCGCGCGCGCCGCAGCGGGTACACGTGTACCTCCACCGGCCAGCGCGCGGCGGCGGGCACGAACGCGACCCAGTGCGCGGTCTCGGCGAGCAGCCGCGAGGCCGCCGCGCGCTCGGCGGCGACGACGTCGGCGTGGAGGTCGCCGCCCGTGCGCTCGCGGTAGGCCCTCGCGACCTCTCGCATCCGGCGGGTCCTCGGCGTCACGAACGGGTAGGCGTAGATCTGCCCGTGCGGGTGCCCGAGCGTCACGCCGATCTCCGCTCCCCTGCTCTCGAAGCAGAACACCTGCTCGATATCGTCCAGTGTGGACAGCTGCTCGGTGCGGTCGGCCCAGGCGTCCATGACGAGCGCGGCCTGCTCGGTGGTGAGGTCGGCGAAGCGCGCATGGTGGTCGCTCGTGAAGCAAACGACCTCGCACCGTCCGTATCCCGGCCGCACCGGCACGAGCGGATGGCCGCTGCCGACGGGCGCGGGGTCGGCGCCGGTGGACAGGCTCGGGAAGCGGTTCTCGAAGATCGCGACCGTGTATCCGGCCGAGGGGATCTCCGTCTGCCTGCCGGGCCCGGAGGGGCACAGCGGGCAGTTCTCCTCCGGCGGCTGGAAGGTGCGGTCCTGCCGGTGGGCGGCCATCATGACCCACTCGTCGAGCAGTGGGTCGAGGCGCAGCTGGGAGGACGTGCTCACCGGCGGCAGCATCCGCGAGTCGGGCCGCCGGTCCACGGAGGTGTCGCTGGTGTCGTCGATGTCGAAGTACAGCAGCTCGCGGCCGTCGGCCAGCGTGGTGATCGTCCTCTTCACGGGTCACTGCTCCTCGGGCTGCGCACGTTGGACGAGCGGGCTCCGCGTTCGATCACGAAGCAACAAAACCGAACAGTCAGCATGTCAGAACCGCGTTCCCATGGGCGAGCGGGCAAACGGGCGCATGATCTACGTGGCTCCGCCGCTCACCGCTACGCAGAGTGCGCCGGTAGCGCGGGGCACTGCGCGATTGGTGTTGAACCTTGCGCGAGTTTGGTCGCAAGTGTTGACACCATCACGCAAAGTGTGTGAACTGCTTCACACCGGGGTCGCGTTCGCGTGAACACGGTGGCCCCGGTGTCGTGGCGCCAGCGACCCGCTGGCCCGGTCCCCCCGAGAAGGGTGTTCGACTGTGCTGTCACTCGCACCACTGACTCGAAGACACCGAGGCGGTGCCCGCAGGACGTCCGTGACGGCGGCGCTGTCGGCGCTGCTGCTGGCCGCCGGCGTCTCCGCGCCCGCACAGGCCCAGACCACTCCCGGCTGGGAGATGGGCGAGCCGAGGATGGTCACCCCGTGGACCGCCGACGTCTCGCCGGCCAACGCGCTGCCGGAGTACCCGAGACCGCAGCTGGCCCGTGACGAATGGCGCAACCTCAACGGCGTCTGGGAGTTCGCCGGCGCCACCGAGGGCGAGGCCCCGCCGTTCGGGCAGGGCCTCGCCGAACGCATCCTGGTGCCCTATCCCACCGAATCCGCGCTGTCCGGCATCCAGCGGCACGAGGACCACATGTGGTACCGCCGCACGTTCGAGGTGCCCCGCGACTGGCGCGTCGGCAAGGACAAGGCGCTGCGGATCAACTTCGGCGCCGTCGACTACAAGGCCACCGTCTGGGTCAACGGGCAGGAGGTCACCACGCACCAGGGCGGCTTCGGCGCGTTCAGCGCCGACGTCACCGACGCGCTGAAGCCCCACGGCAAGCAGGAGATCGTGGTCGGCGTCGAGGACCGCACTGACGCCACGTGGCAGCCGGTCGGCAAGCAGCGCAACGTCCCCGACCGCGGGATCTTCTACGAGGGCGCGTCCGGCATCTGGCAAACGGTCTGGATGGAGCCCGTCGCCCGCTCCCACGTCGACACCCTCGGGATGGTGCCGGACATCGACACCGGCACGCTCGGCCTGACCGTTCACACCGGTGGCGAGGACGGCAGGCTGACCGTGGAGGCCACTGTCCGGGACGGCAAGCGCACCGTCAGCCGCACCCGCGGCGCCGCCGACGAGCCGCTGCGGGTCCCCGTGCCCAGGGCGAAGCTCTGGTCTCCGGACTCGCCGTTCCTCTACGACCTCGACGTGGTGCTCAAGGACCGGGGCCGGGTGATCGACCGGGTCTCGTCCTACTTCGGCATGCGCGAGATCGGCATGGTCGAGGGCGAGGACGGCAGGAAGCGGATCACGCTCAACGGCGAGGTCCTGTTCCTGATGTCCACTCTGGACCAGGGCTACTGGCCCGACGGCATCTACACCGCGCCGACCGACGAGGCGCTGCGGTTCGACCTCGAACAGCACAAGGTCCTCGGGTTCAACACGGTCCGCAAGCACATCAAGACCGAGCCGGACCGCTGGTACTACCACGCCGACCGGCTGGGCCTGCTGGTGTGGCAGGACATGCCGTCGATGAAGACGGGCGGGCGACCGCCCGTCGACGCCCAGCGGCAGTTCGAGACCGAACTGCGCGAGCTGGTCGAGGAGAAGAAGAACTGGACCTCGATCATCGGCTGGGTGCCGTTCAACGAGGGCTGGGGCGAGTGGTCGCGCGAGGCCACCGGGCGGATCGCCGACGAGGTCAAGGCACAGGACCCGACGCGGCTCGTCAACGCGCACAGCGGGGTCAACTGCTGCGCCTCGCTGGGTGACTCCGGCCGCGGCGACGTGATCGACTGGCACGCCTACCCCGGCCCCGCCAAGCCGACGCCGGACGCGAACCGCGTGTCGATCGACGGCGAACACGGCGGTTATGGTCTCGAGGTCGAGGGCCACATGTGGTTCGGCGAGGGCCACGCCTACGAGATGCGGCCCGACTCCGAGAGTCTGACCGAGGCCTACGTCGCCAACCAGCGGGAGGTACTCGCCGCGGCCCGCAACTGCGCGATCAGCGGGGCGATCTACACGCAGATCACCGACGTCGAGCACGAGGTGAACGGCTTCTTCACCTACGACCGGCAGGTCGCGAAGATGGATTTCGACCGGGTGCGGGCCATCAACGAGGAGATCATCAGGGAGGCCGACGGCAGCGGTGGCGGCGGTCCCGACCCGGGGCCGGGCACACCCGGGCTGTCCGGGGTGCACGCCTACAAGTTCGACGAGGGCAGCGGCACCACGGCGGCCGATGCCGTCGGTGACGCCGACGCCACCGTGACCGGTGGTGAATGGACCACCGGCGTGCAGGGCGGGGCGCTGTCGTTCAACGGCGGCGGCCAGGCCGACACCGGGGCGTCACTGGTCGACACCGCGGGCAGCTACACGGTGTCCGCGTGGGCGAAGCTCGACGTCGCCGACGGCGGCTTCCAGACCGTGGTCAGCCAGGACACCGGCAGCAACAGCGCGTTCTTCCTGCAGTACTCCGGGCAGGACCAGCGCTGGGCGATGAGCTTCGTGGGCCTGCGGGCCCTTTCGCCCACCAAGCCGGAGCCGGGCCGCTGGTACCACCTGACCGGCGTCCGGGACGCCAAGGCGGGCACCGTGGAGCTCTTCGTCGACGGAGTGAAGGTCGACGAGCGCGGCGCGTGCGGCGCGGCGGCCTCCACCGGCAACACCGTGATCGGGCGGGCCGAGTACGGCGGCAACCAGGTCGACCACCTGCGTGGCGACGTCGACGACGTCCGCGTCTTCGACCGGGCACTGTCCGACGACGAGGTCGCAAGGCTCGCGGCAGGCGAGTGATCCCTCCCCTGGGCGGGCCCGCGTGCGGGTCCGCCCAGGGGCCCTTCCTTCGTGCTGTTTCTGATCGGCTGAACAAAGGAGTTCGTCATGGCACGCACGACCATTCCTCGTTCGTGGCGCGTGCTCGCTTCCGCCGCGGCGCTCGGCGCCGTGCTGTCCGCGTGCACCAACCCGGGTGACGACCAGTCGGGCGCGGCACCCTCCCCCGCGGGCGGAGGCGACGGCCAGGTCGTCAAGGAGAGCTCCGGCGACGGCTGCACGCTGCAGGACTACGGCGCGGAGAAGCTGGACCTGAGGAACGCGGTGGTCGGCTTCTCGCAGTCCGAACCGGACACCGCGGCGTTCCGCGCGGCCGAGACCAAGTCGATCCGCGAGGCCGCCACGGAGGCCGGGGTGAGGGACCTGCTCGTCACCAACGCCAACAACGAGCTGCCCAAACAGATCGCCGACATCCAGAACCTGCTGAACCAGGGCGCGGACTTCCTCATCGTCGCGCCCGTCAACTCCGATGGGCTCGACCCCGCGCTGACCGCCGCGAAGCGGGCTGGCGTGCCGGTGCTGACGATCGACCGGAAGGTGACCAACACCCACTGCGAGGACTACGTCGCCTTCCTCGGCTCCGACTTCGAGGACCAGGGCAGGCGCGCCGCCGACGCCCTCAACGACGCCACGGGTGGCACCGCGAAGGTCGCGATCCTGCTCGGCTCGTCCGGCAACAACGTCACCGACGACCGCAACGCCGGGTTCAAGGAGCGGGTGCGGGCGCAATACCCTGGGCTGGAGATCGTCGCCGAGCAGACCGCCAACTTCGCCCGCGACGAGGGCCAGGCCGTGGCCGAGCAACTGCTGCAGTCCAATCCGGACATCACCGCGATCTACGCGCACAACGACGAGATGGCACTTGGCGCGGTGACGGCGGTGCAGGCGGCGGGCAAGCGGCCCGGTGAGGACGTCAAGATCGTCTCCATCGACGGCACCCGCAACGCCGTGCAGGCCATCGTCGACGGCCAGATCAACGCCGTGATCGAGTCCAACCCCAGGTTCGGGCCGCTGGCGTTCGAGACGGCGCGGAAGTTCTACGCCGGCGAGGCGATCCCGGAGGACGTGATCATCTCCGACGACGAGTACAACCGGGACAACGCCGAGGCCAACCTCGGCAACGCCTTCTAGGGGTTGACGTGACGGTGAGTCCTGCCGGCACCGCACCGCCGCCGGCCACCGGCACCGTGCCCGTGCTCGAGACCGAGGGGCTGTCGAAGTCCTTCGGTCCCGTGCACGCGCTGCGGGCCGTGGACTTCGCCCTGCAGGCGGGCGAGATCCACGCGCTCGTTGGCGAGAACGGCGCGGGGAAATCCACACTCATCAAGCTGCTGACGGGCGTTCACCGCCCGGACGCGGGCACGATCCGCTTCGCGGGCGGCGAGGTCGCCTTCGACCGGCCCGCGGACGCGCAACGAGCCGGGATCTCGACGGTCTACCAGGAGATCAACCTCGTGCCGCTGCTCTCGGTGGCACGCAACGTCTTCCTGGGCCGCGAGCCGCGCACCCGGTGGGGCCTGGTCGACACCGCCGCGATGAACCGGGCGGCCGCGGAGCTGGTGGGCTCGCTCGGCGTGGACGTGGACGTGACCGCGGAGCTCGGCAGGCTCGGACTGGGCGTGCAGCAGATGGTGGCGCTGGCCAGGGCGATGTCGGTGGAGTCCAGGGTCGTGATCATGGACGAGCCGACATCGTCGCTGGAGGCGCGGGAGGTGGCGACCCTCTTCGAGGTGGCGCGCAACCTGCGCTCCCGCGGGGTGGGGCTGGTGTTCGTGTCACATCGGCTGGACGAGCTGTGGGAGCTGTGCGACCGGGTCACCGTGCTGCGCGACGGGCAGCACGTCCACACGGGACCGATGGCCGGGCTGGACAGGGTGAGCCTGGTGGCGGCGATGCTCGGCCGAGATGTCGCGGAGGTGGCCATCGAGGGCGCCACCGAGTTCGGCGACACCCACCGGCAGGCGGTCGAGCCCGTGCTCACCGTCAGCGGGATCGACGTGCGCAACCGGCTGCACGGCATCGGGTTGCGCGTCCGGCCCGGTGAGGTGGTCGGCCTCGGCGGGCTGCTCGGCTCCGGCCGCAGCGAGACCGTCAAGGCCGTGTACGGCGCCCTGCCGGTCCGCGGCGGCACGGTCGAGGTCGGCGGCAGGCGGGTGCGGCCCAACTCGGTGCGCCACGCCCTGCGCGCCGGGATCGCGCTGCTGTCGGAGGACCGCAAGGCCGAGGGCATCGTGCCCGAGCTGTCGGTGCGGGACAACATAGCGCTGGCCGTGCTGCCCCGGTTCTCCCGCGCGGGGCTGGTGCCGGAGCGGCGGATCGACGCGCTCGTGGAGACGTTCATGCGGCGGCTGCGCATCAAGGCCGCGAGCCCGGCGCAGAAGGTGCGCGAGCTCTCCGGCGGCAACCAGCAGAAAGTGCTGATGGCGCGGTGGCTGTGCACCGAGCCGAAGGTGTTCCTGCTCGACGAGCCCACGCGCGGCATCGACGTGGGCGCCAAAGCCGAGGTTCAGGCGCTCATCGACGAGCTGGCCGGGCACGGGCTCGCCGTCGTGCTCATCTCCAGCGAGCTGGACGAGCTGGTGGAGGGCGCCGACCGGATCCTCGTGCTGCACGACGGCGCGGTCGCCCGTGAGCTGACCGGGGAGCACAAGACCACCTCGGCGCTGCTCGCGGCGCTCGCGGGCGGCAGGCGGCGAGCGGAGGACGGCGATGAGTGACGGCACGATCGCCCCACCGGAACCGCGCACGCGGCGGGGACTCCGGACCGACGCCGACTGGATCCGCCGCAACGGCGTGTACGTGGCGCTGGCTTTGCTGGTGCTGATCAACGTGGCCGTCACCGACAACTTCGTCAGCGAGAACACCCTGCGACTGCAGCTGATCCAGGTGACGCCGGTGCTGATCGTCGCGCTCGGCATGGCGCTGGTGATCGGCACCGAGGGCATCGACCTGTCCGTCGGCGCGGTGATGGCGATCGCGGCGTCGCTGATCCCGCTCTACATCGGCTACGGCACGGGGGTCGCGGTCGGGATCGCGGTGCTCGCCGGGGCGATCAGCGGTGCGGTCGCGGGGATCCTCGTCGGCAGGATCGGGGTGCAGCCGATCATCGCGACGCTCGGGATCATGGTCGCCGGCCGTGGACTGGCGAACCTCTTCGGGGGCGAGATCAAGAGCATCCGCGATCCGGGAGTCGTGGCGCTGGGCTCGGGGAGCGTGCTCGGCATCCCCTACGTGGTGCTGATCGCGGCTGCCGTGGCGGCGCTGGTGTGGTTCCTCGTGCGCCGCTCGACCTACGGCAGACAGCTCGTGGCCATCGGCGGCAACAAGCGCGCGGCGGAGCTGGCCGGACTGCCGGTGCGCCGGGTCCTCGTCACGACTTACGTCCTGTGTGGACTGCTGGCGGCGCTGGCGGGAGTGCTGCTGGCCGCGCGGTCGCAGGCCAGCGACCCGACCAAGGTGGGACTGCTGGTGGAGCTGTCGGCGATCACGGCGGTGGTGATCGGCGGGACGCCGCTGTCGGGCGGGCAGGTGCGCATCGCGGGCACTATCGCGGGCGCGCTGCTGATGCAGCTGATCACGGCGACCCTCATCTTCCACGACATTCCCGATTCGACGGCGCAGATCGCGCAGGCGGTGATCGTGGTCGCCGCGGTCTACGTGCAGCTGGGCCGCAGGAGGGCACGACGATGACCACGACGGTCTCCAGGGAGGAGTCGGCTCCGGCGAGCCCGAGGGCCCGGCTGGCGCGGCTCGCGCAGCGCCAGGGCGCGCTGGTGATCCTGGCGGCGGTGGTGCTCGCCGCGACGTTCTCCTTCGACACCTTCGGCACGACGGGCAACCTGTCGAACATCGCCCTGCAGGCGTCGTTCCTCGCCGTGGTGGCGCTGGGGATGACGTTCGTGATCATGTCCGGCGGCATCGATCTCTCGGTGGGGTCGGTGTTCGCGCTCGGCGGCGTGCTGGCGGCGTGGGGCGCGGGGCATGGCACGTGGGCGGCGATCCTGCTGCCGCTGGGCGTGTGCGGGCTGATCGGCCTGGTGCAGGGGCTGGTGATCGCGCGGGGCGGGTTGCCGGCGTTCATCGTCACCCTCGCGGGCCTGCTGTTCGCGCGGGGGCTGCTGCTGCTCATCAGCGACGAGGGCGCCACGACGTACAAGGTGCCGCCGGACTCGGCGTTCCGGGAGCTGGCCCAGGGCGAGCTGCTCGGCATCGGTTACCCGGTGTGGTTCGTGCTCGTGGCCTTCGCCCTCGGCGGGCTCGTGCTGCACCGCACGTCCTACGGGGCGACGGTGCTCGCGGTGGGTGGGCAGGAGGACGCCGCCGAGCTCATGGGCCTGCCGGTGGCGCGCACGAAGGTGATCGCCTACACGGTGTCGGGCCTGCTGGCCGGGCTGGGCGGGCTGCTGATGGCGTCGTACACGTCGTCGGGTGTGACCGTGCTCGGTGTGGGCATGGAGCTGGAGGTGATCTCGGCGGTGGTGCTCGGCGGCACGCTGCTGACCGGCGGCGCGGGCACCGTCCTCGGCACGCTCGTCGGCGTCCTGCTGCTGCAGGTGATCAAGAACGTGATCAACCAGGTCGGCTCCCTGAACTCCAACTGGCAGGCGGTGATCAGCGGAACGATCCTGCTCGTGGTGGTGACCATCCAACGCTGGCTGGCGACCGTGCAACGCCGTTAGGCCAGCGGCAGTGAAGGCCACCTTCCCTGCGTTGAGCGCAGTGAAGGTGGCCTTCACTGCGGTCGGCTACACCGGTGAGCCGTTGGTGCTCTCGGCGTCCACCACGATCAGCTCGCCGACGCGCTCGCGCAGGGCCGCGCGGTCCTCTTCGGGCAGCCCCGAGTCGGTGACGAGGACGTCGGCCGCCTCGATGCCGGCGATGGTGCTGATGCCCAGCACGCCGAACTTCGTGTGGTCGGCGAGCACCACGAACCGCCGGGACGCCTCGACGAACGCGCGGTCGGTCTCCGCCTCGACCAGGTTCGGCGTGGTGAAGCCGCTGCGCAGGTCCATCCCGTGCACGCCGAGGAACATCAGGTCGAGGTTCACCGAGCGGATCGCCGCCACCGCGAACGGTCCGACGAGCGCCTCCGAGGGTGTGCGGATGCCTCCGGTGAGCACCACGGTCTGATCGGGCCTCGGCTGGCCGGAGAACAGGTCCGCCACCTGCACCGAGTTGGTCACCACGGTGATGTCGGGGACGTCGCGCAGCAGCCGCGCGAACGTCCACGTCGTCGTGCCGCCCGAGAGTCCGAGCGCCATCCCGGGTTCGACGAGCCGCAGCGCCGCGGTGGCGATCGCCTCCTTCTCGGCGTTCTGCCGGTTCGACTTCGCCGCGAAGCCGGGCTCCTCGGTGCTGCGCCCACCGGGCAGCACCGCGCCACCGTGCACCTTGCGCAGCTGCCCTTCCTGCGCGAGGACCTCGAGATCGCGACGGATGGTCATGTCGGAGACGCCGAGGTTGGCTACCAGCGCGCTGACTCGCACGGCACCGCTACGCCGGACTTCCTCGAGGATCCGCGTTCGCCGTTGGCTCGCCAGCATGACGGTGTGGTCCCTCCGCTCGGTTCACCCGACAGGATCCCACAGTCCCGCCCCGGCATCGAGTGTCCGGAGTTGTTGGATCGATCAGCCGTCGAGCGGGATCGACAGCACGGCGCCGTCGAACTCTCCGGGCTCGTCGAGGCCGACCGTCGCCGATGTCACGACGAGCCGCTCCCCCACCACGCACACGCTCGTCGGCTGCCGCGCGGGCACGTCGACGACCCGGTCGAGCGAGCCCCCTGGCGAGTACCGGTGAACCCGGCCCGCGCCCCAGATCGCCGACCACACGAAACCCTCGGCATCCACCGTCATGCCGTCCGGGCTGCCCTGTGCGACGGTGGCGAACTCGCTTCGCTCGCCCAGCGCGCCGGTGCCGGGATCGACGGCGAACCGGTGGATGACCCCGCGTGCGCTGTCGGCGAGGTACATCGTGGTGCCGTCGGCGTCGAACGCCGGGCCGTTGGGCACGGTGAGGCCGCCGAGCACGCGGGTGACCGTCCCATCCGGATCGGCGCGGTACAGCGACCCGGCGCCGGGCGTGTTGTCGTAGGCCATGGACCCGGCCCAGAAGCGGCCGCGCGGATCGGTCACGCCGTCGTTCATCCGCATCGGCGTGGCCGCACCGTCTTCGGGCCGGGAGAGCCACTGCTCGACGCCGGTGTCGCCGAGCACGGCGATTCCGGTTCCCGCCGCGGCGATCCAGCCTCCGCCTTGCCGTGGTGCCACGGCGCCGAGCGGCACGTCCAGCCGGAGCAGCACGCGGGGTTCGCCGTCGGCTGGCAGCTCCAGCAGCCGTCCGGTGAGGATGTCGACCATGAGCATCCGGTCGCCGACCTGGCGCAGCCCCTCGCCGAGGCCGAAGCGTTCCCCCGGCCACGCCGTCCAGTTTCCGCTCATCGCAGCGCCGCTCCTTCCCCGAGTGCCACGAGATCCAGCTCCGCCCGCGTGGGCAGGCCCTCCCAGTCACCGGCCGTGGCGACCGCGAACGCGCCCGTCCGGTTGCCCCTGGTCAGCCGCCCGGGCACGTCGAGGCCATCGAGCAGCGCGGACAGGTATCCGGCGGTGAAGGCGTCGCCCGCGCCGACCGAGTCGACCACCGGCACGCGGTGGCCCGGCGCGCGCTGCTCGCCGGCGGCCGTGGTCACCGCGGCACCGTCGGCGCCCAGTTTGGTCACCACCTCGCGCACACCTGCCGCCAGCAGTGCGTGCACGCCGCCCACGAGCTCCAGTTCGTCGGCCGACCCGATCACCACGTCGGCCCGCCGCGCGATCGGGGTGAGCGCCGGTGCCGCATCCGCCGCGGACCACAGGCGGGCGCGGTGGTTGACGTCGAACGACACGGTCGCTGCCAGCTCGCGGGCGCGCGCGACAGCCCGCTCGACGGCGTCGCGGGGCCCGTCGCCGAGCGCGGGGGTGATGCCGGTGAGGTGCACCAGGCGAACGTCACCGCCGAGCGCGACGTCCGCCGCGCTGAGCCGCGAACCCGCCGACCCGGCGCGGTGGTACTGCACCCGTGTGACGTCCGGCAGCCGCTGCTCGAACAGGACCAGTCCGGTCGGCGCCTCGTCGTCTCGTTCCACTGTGGACACGTCGACGCCCTCGGCGCGCAGCGTCCGCAGCACCAGCGCCCCCGGTTCGTCGGCCCCCACTCGGCCGAGCCAGCGCACCGGGTGCCCGAGCCGGGACAGCCCGATCGCGACGTTGGATTCCGCACCGGCGATCGACGAGCGGAACGACGTGCCGAGCCGCACCATTCCCTCGGCCCGCAGCGACATCATCGTCTCGCCGAGGGTCACCACCTCAGCCACGAGCGGCCGCCACGAACCGGGCGGCGCGCTCGCGCAGCGCGTCGAGGTCACCGCCGTGCGGGGCGTCACCGCCGAGCGGACTGCCGACGCCGACCGCGAGCGCGCCCGCGTTCAGGTACTCGCGCACGTCGGCGAGGCCGACCCCGCCCACGGGCACCAGGCCGAGCCCGGGGAACGGGTCGCCGAGCGCCTTGACGTAGCCGGGGCCGAGGCTGCCCGCGGGGAACAGCTTCACCGCCGCGGCACCGGCCCGGTGCGCGGCGAGCACCTCGGTGGGTGTCATCGCACCTGCCAGCACCGGCATTCCCAGCTCCAGCGCCGCGTCGACGCCCTCGCCGAGCGCTGGGGTCACGGCGAAGGTCGCGCCCGCGTCCCGGGTCTTCGTGGCGTCCTCGGCGGTGAGCACCGTACCCGCCCCGATGTGGGCTCCTCCGCCGAGTTTCGAGCAGATCCTGGTGAGCACGCCGACGGCGTCGGCGGAGGTGAGCGACACCTCCAGCAGCCGGACGCCGGACTCCACCAGCACCTCGGCCGTGCGCTCGCACGCCGCCGGGTCGCTGCCGCGGACGATCGCCATCAGCCGGTGGCGGGCCAGGAGTTCGCTGAAGTCCATGGGTCTCTCCTCTCGCGTCACCATTCGGCGAACGATCCGTCGTCGTGCCGCCACACCGGCGGCCTCCACCGGTGCCCGCGCGCGTCGGCGGCGCGGACGGCGTCCTCGTCGATGTCCACGCCGAGGCCGGGCGCCTCCCAGCGGCGGATGACGCCCTCGGGGAAGCCGAACGGCGCACGGTCGAGCACGTAGTCGAGCAGCTCGGCGTCGGTGTTGTAGTGGATGCCGATGCTCTGTTCCTGGATCAGGAAGTTCGGCGTCGCGAACGCCACCTGCAGGCTCGCGGCGAGCGCGATCGGCCCGAGTGGACAGTGGGGTGCGAGGAGCGCGTCGAAGGTCTCGGCGAGCGACGCGATCCGGCGCACCTCCGAGATGCCGCCCGCGTGCGAGAGGTCCGGCTGCGCGACGGCGATCCCGGCCTGCAGCGTCGGCAGGAAGTCGGTGCGCGAGTACAGCCGCTCGCCGCACGCGATGGGCACGTTGGAGGCGGCCACGACGTCACCGAGCCGGTGCGTGTACTCCGGCAGCACCGGCTCCTCCACGAACAACGGGTGCAGCGGCGCGAGCTCGGGGATCACCCTGCGCGCGGCGGCGACGCCGAAGCGGCCGTGGAAGTCCACGGCCACGTCGCGGGAGTCGCCGAGGACCTCGCGCACGGCCGCCAGCCGCGCCACCACACCGTCGACCTCGTTCCGGTTGGGCATGCGGCCGACGCGGCCGGAGGCGTTCATCTTCACGGCGGTCAGCCCGGTCTCGACCTGCCGGGCCGCGGCCTCGGCGACCGCCGAGGGCTCGTCGCCGCCGATCCAGCCGTAGACGCGCACCTGGTCGCGCACGGCGCCGCCGAGCAGCTGGTGCACCGGCACGCTGAGCACCTTGCCGAGGATGTCCCACAGCGCCTGGTCCAGCCCGGCGACCGCGCTGGAAAGGACCGGCCCGCCCCGGTAGAAGGCGGCCTTGGTCATCAGCTGCCACAGGTCTTCGACGCGCCGGGGGTCCTGTCCAACGAGGAGGTCGGCCAGCTCGTCGACGGCGGCGCGGACGGTCTCGGCCCTGCCCTCCACCACGGGCTCGCCCCACCCGACGATGCCCTCGTCGGTCGCCACGCGGCAGAACAGCCACCTCGGCGGCACCAGGAACGTCTCTACGGAGGTGATCTTCACTCGCTGACTGTCTCTTTCTCTTCGGCGTCGCCGCTGTCGCCGAGAACGCCCGCGGCGTCCTGGGCTGCCTTTTCCAGCAACGAGGTCATCGCCGCCGCCGCGGCGGCGGGGTCCTGCCCGCGCACCGCTTCAACCACGACGGCGTGACTCGGCACGGGGTCGTCGGCGCTGCTCTCGTGCACCAGCGCGTCACGCAGGCGCAGCGCGGGTTCGATGAACACGTCCATCCTGGCGAGCATCTCGTTGTGGGTCGCGCGCAGCATCGCGCGGTGCCACCGCAGGTCGGCCGCCACCTCCGCCGCGGCGCCCACCGCGCTCCGCATCTCCTCGATCGCGGCGTCCAGCTCGGCGAGGTCGTGCTCGTCGCGCCGCAGCGCCGCCATCGACGCGACGGCCGGTTCCACCACGGCACGCACCTCGGCCAGGTCACGCAGCACGGCGGCGGTGTCGCCGGCCTCGCTGCGCCAGCGGATCACGTCGCTGTCGAGCAGGTTCCAGTGCTCGCGGTCGCGCACGTAGGTGCCGCGCTTCTGCCTCGCCTCCACGAGTCCCTTGGCGGCGAGTACCTTCATCGCCTCCCGCAGCGCGGTCATGCTCACGTCCAGGTCGCGGCCGAGCGCGGCGAGGTCGATCACGTCTCCCCTGCCGAGCTCGCCCGACACGATGCGCGCGCCGAGCGCGGCGACCACCTGCCCGTGCACCCCTCGGCCGCTGTAGCCGCTCATGTGGCGCTCCTCCCCATCTGCTCTACCCCCGTCACGACGAGGTCTTGTACACGCTCCAGCCGCCGTCCACGGTCAGCGCGGCGCCGGTGATGAACGAGGCGTCGTCACTGGCCAGAAAGGCGATGGCGGCCGCGACCTCGGCCGGTTTCCCCAACCTTTTCACGGCGGTCTGCTCGGCGGACAGGCGCCGGTCGGCCTCACCGATGCCGTCCCACGCCGCCGTGAGCACCGGCCCCGGCAGCACCGAGTTGACCCGCAGCACCGTGCCGTACTCCACGGCGAGCTGGCGGGCGAGCCCGGTGAGGCCCGCCTTGCTCGCGGCGTAGGCCGGCCGTCCGGGCAGGCCCGCGAGCGCGTGCACCGACGACGTGAGCACCACGGACCCGCCGCGGTTGCGGGACAGGTCGGGAAGGCACGCGGTGAAGCCCAGGAACGTGCCCGTGAGGTTCACCGACAGCTGCCGTTCCCACGACGCGACGCTCGTCTCGTGCGCGGGGGACACGTCGACGGTGTAGGCATTGCTCACCAGGACGTCCACCTGGCCGAGTTCCGCGTGGCACCGGTCGAGGGCGTGTGCCCACGCCGACCCGGAGGTGACGTCGCCGGGAACGCCGATCGCGGTGCCGCCCGACTCGGTGATCCGCGCGATGGTGGCCTCGGGGTCGGTGAGGTCCAGCACCGCGACGGCGGCGCCGTCGGCGGCGAGCCGTTCCGCGGTGGCGGCGCCGATCCCCTGCGCGCCACCGGTTATCACGGCGACCTTGCCGCTCAGGTCGGGCATGTGCGCACCTCCACGTCGATCGTCAGCGTCGTCTCCTCGCCCGAGCGCAGCGTGGTGAGCGGGCCCAGCACCTCGCACTCGACGATGCGGGCGGGCGGGTCCAGGTCGCCCAGCTCCGCGAGCGGCTCGGGCAGCGGGTGTTCCAGCCACACCTCCACGCGGGAGCCCTGGTCTGGGTACTCGGCGGCCTCGTCGACGGTGAACCTCTGCGTGAGGGTGGTGCCGTCGGCGGTGTGGGCAAGCCAGCCGGTCGCGGCGGGGAAGCCGAGCTTGCCCACCACGTCCTGGTGCGGCACGAACGTCGCGTCGCCGCGCCGCTCCCACTCCGGGTAGCCGGTGCCGGCGAGCAACCGTGTCACGCGCTCGGGGCCGCCGACGTATGTGCCGCCCTCGCCGTCGGCGGCGAGCTGCGTGACGTTCCACAGTGCCCAGCGCACGTCTCGCTCGGAGGTGTTGCGGGCCGAGAGGGTGAGCCGGTAGGTGTTCTCGCCGTGGCGCAGCTCGAAGCGGCGCCGCAGGCGCAGACCGGTTCTCGGCTCGTCGCCGCTGGTGAGCGTCGCTACCGCGGTGCCGTCGTTCTCCTCGGTGGTGACGGTGTAGGGGCCGGAGTCGAGCACCGGGTCGGGCGGGCCGGCCCACTGGTCGGCGCGGTCCCAGCCCTGCGGCGCCGGCCAGGTCTTGTCGCCACCGTAGTTGACCCAGTCGCCGAGGCCGCCCGACACCGGCCGGTGCACGTGCCCGTCCCGGAAGCGCAGCCCGTCGGTGAGCAGCTCGGCGTTTCTCCACAACAGTTCCCGTCCGTCCTCACCGGACAGTGACAGCAGCCGGCCGCCGAGCGCGGGCACGATGCCGAGGCGCAGCGCTCCGTTGGAGACCCACACCACGCCGGGGGTGCCGTCCTGCCACTCGATCACCGGCCCGGTCCCTCCGAGGGGAGCAACACGACCTTGCCCTTGCTGGCCCCGGCGGCGAGCCGGTATGCCTCGTCGGCCTGCGCGAGCGGGAACCGGTCGCTGACGACGTGCTCCGGACGCAGGCCCCAGCGGGCGAGGTTCACGGCCAGCTCGGCCATCGCGGGCAGCGAGGTCACCCACGACGCGTGGAGCGTCAGCTGCTTGTGCAGCAGGGCATCCGACACCTCGGTCTCCAGGGTGCCGCCCTCGCCGACGAGCGACACGCGGCCCCATTCGACGGCGCCGGCGATGGCCGTGGACCGGCCGGCGCGCGAGCCGGAGCAGTCGATGGCGGTCAGCGCGCCCGCCGCGCCGAGCGCGTCGGCGACGAGCCGGGCGGTGGCCTCGGCGTCCGGCTCGGGGGCGAGCGTCGCGTCGAACACCCCGAGCCCGCCGGCCCACTCCCGGCGCTGCGGGGACACCTCGACGCCGACGACGCGCCGGGCTCCCATGCCCTTGCCGATCATGCCCGCGGCCAATCCCACGGGGCCGAGCCCCACGACGAGCAGATCGCCGTCGCCGTTGACGCCGATGCGGCGCAGGCCCTCGTAGGCGGTGCCGAAGCCGCACGCGATCAGCGCGCCATCCACATAGGACAGCTCATCGGGCAGCGGCACGCAGGTGGACTCCTCGGCGAGCAGGTAGTGCGCGTGCCCGCCGTCG
Organism: Prauserella endophytica; assembly: GCF_005146945.1. Classification (GTDB taxonomy): domain Bacteria; phylum Actinomycetota; class Actinomycetes; order Mycobacteriales; family Pseudonocardiaceae; genus Prauserella_A; species Prauserella_A endophytica. Next base: position 645,495 of record NZ_SWMS01000002.1, on the reverse strand, counting down.
CGCTGCCAGCCGTAGGACTCGCGCTCGGGTGAGCCGCAGCTGATGAAGTAGCCGCGGCGGCAGTTGTCACAGAGCCCGCACCCGGCGATGTGGTAGACGATCACGCGGTCGCCCGAGCCGAAGCGGCGGCAGCCGGGGCCGGTGGCGACGATCCGGCCAGCTGGCTCGTGCCCGGCCACCACGCCGCGGTAGGCGGGGCCGTCCACGCCGCGGTGTCCCTTGTGCTCGTGGTAGATGTAGCCGATGTCGGAGCCGCAGATGCCCGACGCGCCGACCTCGATCAGCACCTGTCCCGGCCCCGGCTCCGGCACGGCCAGCTCACGCAGGACCGCGGTGGAGTCGCCGGGCAGGTACACGCCGGTCATCACGTCGGCGGTCACCGGCGTCCCCTCGCTCGTCATGCTCATCAGGTCTCCCTCGTCGCGCGGGCCCGCTTGGTGATGATCACGTTCACGAGCACGGCGGCCACGATGATCACACCGCGCACCACGTTCTGCAGGAACGAGTTCACCCCGAGCAGCACGAGCCCGTTGCCGATCACGGTGATGAAGCCGACGCCGAGCAGCGTGCCCAGCATCGTGCCGCGCCCGCCCGCGAGCGCGGTGCCGCCGATCACCACGGCGGCGATCACGTCGAACTCGAGGCCGGACGCCGCCCCGCCGTTGCCGGAGCCGAGCCGCGCGGCGAGCAGCACACCGGTGATGGCCGAGAGCAGGCCGGTGGTGGCGAACAGCAGCACCCGCACCCGGGAGAGGTTGATGCCGGCCATGCGCGCGGCCGGGGCGTTGCCGCCGACCGCGTAGACGGAGCGGCCGTAGCCGGTGTAGCGGGCGACGTAGGCGAAGACGAAGAACAGCACCACCATGACGATCGCGGGCGTGGGGATGCCAAGGATCGAGCCGCCGAGGACGTCCATGAGGCCGCTCTCGGGCAGCACCACGGGAAGCGCGTCGGTGAGGTAGAGGCCGAGGCCGCCGAGCGCGCTCCAGATGCCGAGCGTGGCGATGAACGACGGCACGTCGAAGCGGGCTCGCAGCCAGCCGGCGAGCCCGCCCCACGCGGCGCCCGCGGCGAGGGTGAGCAGGACGGCCAGTGGGATGCCGAGGCCCCATTCGGCGGCGCCCTTGGCGACGAGCACCGAGGAGAACGCGACGGCCGGGCCGATGCTGATGTCGATCTCGCCCGCGATGATCACGAGGGTGACGCCCCATGCGGCGATGCCGACGGTGGCGGCGTCGCGCAGCATGCCGAGCTGGTTGTCGAGGCTCAGAAAGCCCGCCGCCGTGCTGCCGAGGACGATGTAGAGCACGACGATCGCGGCGATCAGGCCGATCTCGTTGAGCGAACGGCCCGCGAAGGGCCCGCCCACGCGGCCGCGGCGCTGCTGCGGCGTGGTCTGGGTAGCTGTCATGGTCGTTCCTTGTGTCGGGGGTCAGGCCGCCATCGCGGCGGAGAGCACGGAATCGGTGGTCAGCTCGCGCCCGGTCAGCTCCGCGGCGACCCGTCCGTCCCGCAGGGTCAGCACCCGGTCGCACACGAGGGGCAGCTCCTCCAGCTCGCCGGAGACGAACACGATCGCGGCGCCGGCCTCGGCGAGTTCCCGCACGAGGCGGTAGATCTCGGCCTTGGCGTGGACGTCGACGCCCCGCGTCGGCTCGTCGAGCAGCAGGATGCGGCTGCCGGCGTGGAGCCAGCGGCCGATCACGGCCTTCTGCTGGTTGCCGCCGCTGAGGTTCACGATGGGGGTGCGCGCCGACGCGGTGGCGATCGACAGCCGTCCGATGAGCCGCTCGGCGGCCCTGCGCACCAGGCCGGGCCGCACGGTGGGCCCGGAGCTGACGGCGGCGAACTTGGACAGCACGAGGTTCTCGTCCACGCCGAGCAGGGGGACGACGCCCTCGTCCTTGCGGTCCTCAGGGGTCATCCCGACGCCGAGACGTTTCATCACCGCGGCGGTGGGGTGGGCGATCGTGGTGCCCTCGACGCTGATCGTGCCGCTTCGCGCGGGATCGAACCCGGCGAGCGCGCGCAGCACCTCGGTGCGCCCGGAGCCCATGAGCCCGCCGATGCCGAGCACCTCGCCGGCGTAGAGGTCGAACGACACGTCGAGCACCTTCGGCGGCACTGCCAGGCCGCGCACCGACAGCAGAGGCGTGCCGTCGCGGTCGACGTCGCGCTCGGGCGGGCGCTCGGCGGCCTTCGCGGTGTCGCCGAGCATGAGCGAGACGATGGTGGCGGTGTCGGCGTCGCCGACGTCGACCGTGTCGACGATCCGCCCGTCGCGCATGACGGTGGCGCTGTGGGCGATGCGGCGGATCTCCTCGAGCCGGTGGCTGACGTAGAGCACGGCCACCCCGGCGGAGGCGATGCGGGTGACGGTCTCCAGCACCACGTCCACCTCGGCGGCCGCCAGGGCGCTCGTGGGCTCGTCGAGGATGAGCAGCCGCGGCTGTTCCCGCACGGCGCGGCAGATCTCCACCAGCTGCCTGCTCGCGAGTGACAGCGAGCCGACGGGCGCGGCGGGATCGATGTCGAGGCCGAGCCGGGCGAAGACCTCGGCGGCGCCCGATCGCATCGCGGCGTAGTCGACGGCGCCGCCCTTGCGCGGCCAGCGGCCGAGGTAGAGGTTCTCGGCGACGCTGAGTTCGGACACCAGGCTCAGCTCCTGGTGCACCGTGTTGATGCCCAGGTCGGCGGCGCGGCGCACCCCGCCGTCACCGAGGTTCTCCCCCGCCACGGCGACCGTTCCGGTGTCGGGACGCTCCACTCCGGACAGAACGCGGATGAGCGTGGACTTCCCGGCGCCGTTGCGGCCGAGCAGCGCGCGGATCTCCCCGGCGCGGATGGAAAGGTGGGCGTCGGTGAGCGCTCGCACGCCCGGGTAGTGCTTGGTGACGCCGTCGACCACGATCACGGTCGAGCCGCTGGCGACATCGGCAGCCACTGCATCTCCTTCACTGGTTCGGTTCCGGTCCTCCACCTGCGCGGGGTCGGTCACGGCACACCGTCCGGGTGCGCACGCAGCCAGGCGGAGCCGTCCTCGGGGGTGGCGTAGAGGTCGATCGGAGCGGGGACCACGGTGTAGTCGGCGAGCTCGCCCGTTCGGACCTGGTCGGCCGAGCGGGCCGCGAGCTTCCCGACGGCGATGCCGGAGATGTCGACGACGCCCTTGAGCACGTCCTCGGCGGCGAGCGCCTGTGCGGCCTCGGTGGACATGTCACTGCCGAACACGACGGTCTGGCCGACCTTGCCGCGGGCCTGCACGGCGCGGACGGCGCCCATGGTCGCGCCGCCCGCCTCGCCGTAGAAGGCGTCCAGGTCAGGGTTGGCGGTGAGGATGCGCTCGGCGACGTCCACGGCCTCGTCGATCGTCGCGCCCTCCTGGTTGGCGACGATCTTCGCGCCGGGCAGCTTGGCGTGCAGGGCCTGCTCGAAGCCGTGCCGCCGCTCGATGCAGACCTCCACGAACTCGCAGTTGACCACGGCGATCTTCGGCTGGCGGTTGCCGACCGAGAGGAAGTACTCGGCCGCCCGCTCCCCCAGCAGGCTGCCGAAGCGCACCGGGTCGCCGAGCACGTACGCGGAAACGTACTGCCGGGCGCTCTCCTCGGCGATGCACGTGTTGTAACAGATCACCGGGATACCGCTCTCGTGCGCGAGCTCGATGGCGGGCACCGAGGCCGTCGCCGAGGCCGGCGAGAGGATCAGCGCGTCGACCTTCGCGGCGCTGACCTGGTCGATGAAGGTGCTCTCCTTGGAGGCGTCGCCCTGCGCGTTCAGTTGGAGCAGCTGCGGCGAGCGGCCGAGCGCCTCCGCCTCCTGCTGCATGCCGACACGAACCCCGGCGTAGAAGCCCTGCGCGTCCATGTAGACGACGCCGAACCGGCCGTTCTCGCCGACCTTGCCGCCGCAGGCGGCCACCATGCCGAGCAGCACGACCGCCACCAGCGCCAGGCCGGCCCGGCCACGACGCGCCGTTGCGCCCATCTGGTTCTCCTCGATCCTCGCGGTTCGGCCGTCCCAGAGCGGGGGCCGTGCCGACAGTCTTGCTCGCGAAGGACCGCGAAGTCAACATTAATTAATAATTAATCTCGTGGCGGCGTGAGCTGCTCGGCCCCGAGGAGCGCGCCGAGTTCGGCGCCGGGTCCTCAGCCGCTGGAGGCAGCGGCGGCGTTCTGCGCCGAGACGGCCTTGTGCAGCGCCGTCACCACCGGCTCCACCGGCGCGCCGAGCTGACCGAGTCTGGCTTTGTGCCGCTTGCGGTCCTTTCCGGAGAGCACGAGCCTCAGCTGCCCCGCCGAGGCGAGCGCGGCGAGCACGCCGATCTCCGGGCTCACACGCGACGCGGGCTGGCTGCCGCGCACCGCCCTGCCCACCTGCTCGCTCAGGCGCTTCGCGACCAACGGCTGGCGCAGGGTCAGTCGCACGGTGGGGAACAGGCCGAGGACGCGGTGCGGCTCCGCCTTCAGCACGTGAGCCCGCACCAGTTCCTCGCGGGCGAGCTCCACCGTCCGCGCGCGGTCCTTGGCGACCCAGCGCCGCCACGTGCGCGGCGGGTCCTGCTCGATCTGGTCCCACACATACCGCAGCACCGAGTCCTCGGGACCCGGCGGGGCGCTCACCGGATGCGCCTTGCCGCCATCATCGCTCAAGTGCCCCCGCAACATCAGCTCCGCGAGCGCTGCCGCCCGCATGAGGTGACCCAGCTGTCCCGTGCCGGTGAGCCGCTGCTTTCGCCGGTCGAACGCGAGCAGCAACGCCTTGGCAGGCAGGGTCGACCGCACCTCAGTCATCATCACCGTCTCCCTCCGTTGTGGACTTTCGCGGCCGCCCCGGCGACCTGATCTTGCCGACCCCGCTTGGCAGCCTTCCGGCGTCCGCGAGCGCCTTGCGCAGGAGGAACTCGATCTGCGCGTTCGTGCTCCGCAACTCGTCGCCCGCCCAGCGCGCGAGCGCGTCGTGTACCACGGGATCGAGCCGCAGCAGGAGCTTCTTGCGTTCCGCCACGGTGGCTACTGGTAGAGCGTCCCGGAGTTGACGACCGGCTGGGCGTCCCGGTCGCCCACGAGCACGACGAGCAGGTTGCTCACCATGGCCGCCTTGCGTTCCTCGTCCAGCTCGACCACCTCGTGCGCCGCGAGCTTCTCCAGCGCCATCTCCACCATTCCGACGGCGCCCTCCACGATCCGCTGCCGCGCCGCCACGACCGCGCCCGCCTGCTGGCGGCGCAGCATGGCCTGCGCGATCTCCGGCGCGTATGCCAGGTGCGTGATGCGCGACTCGATCACCTGCACACCCGCCGACGCCACGCGTGCGCCGATCTCCTCCGACAGCTTCTCCGTGATCTCCTCGGCGTTGTCGCGCAGCGAAAAGCCCTGCCCGTCGTGGATGTCGTACGGGTAGGCGTTGGCGATGTGCCGCACGGCGGTCTCGGTCTGGATCGCGACGAACTCGACGAAGTCGTCCACTTCGAACAATGCCTGCGCGGTGTCCTTGACCTGCCACACCACCACCGCGGCGATCTCGATCGGGTTGCCGTCGGCGTCGTTGACCTTGGCGACATCGGTCTCGTGGTTGCGGATCCTCGTCGACACGCGACGCCGCACGGTGATGGGGTTGACCCACTGCAGCCCGTCCACCCGCACGGTGCCGGTGTAGCGGCCGAGCAGCTGCACCACCCTCGCCTCGCCGGGCGCGACCGGCGTGAGCCCGCCGAGCAGCACCGCGCCCGCCACGGCCAGCACCGCCCCGAGCACCACCAGCAGCACGATCCCCTGCACGGCGCCCACGACGACGAGCGCGCCGCCGCCCAGCACGAGCAGCGTGCCCACCCCCAGCATCGCGAAGCCGGGCAACGCCCGCGCCTGCCGCTCCCGCGTCCTCGGCGCCGGCATCTCCACGGCCGTCTCGGTGATCGTCATCGCAGCTACCCCTTTCCCCTGTGGACCCCCGTCCGGGCGCCCCGTCCCGCACTATCATAGTGATATCACATTTCTCACCTGCGCGGGAGGGCCACAATGAGGGCCTGCACGCCGGATCTCACGTTCCGGCCCGCCGCGGCGTCTACGGGAGGTGAGAGTGAGACCTTTCGAGCGGATCGTCGACGAGTACGGGCCGGTGGTGCTGCGGGTGTGCCGGGCGGTGCTCGGTCCGGCCGAAGCCGAGGACGCGTGGTCGGAGACGTTCCTCGCCGCCCTGCGCGCCTATCCCGACCTGCCCGAGGGCGCCAACGTCGAGGCCTGGCTCGTCACGATCGCCCACCGCAAAGCCCTCGACGTCACCCGCGCCCGGTCGCGGCGGGCCGTGCCGGTCGGCGAGGTACCGGACCGGCCGAGCGCCTTCGGCCTGCCGCAGGACTGGGACGGCGACCTGTGGGCCGCGCTGGCCCGGCTACCCGACCGGCAGCGGATGGCCGTCGCCTATCACTACCTGGCGGGCCTGCCCTACCGCGACATCGCCGAGATCACCGGCGGCACCACCGACGCCGCGCGCAGGGCCGCGGCCGACGGCATCCGGACCCTGCGCGCCACCTACCGCCCCACCTCGAGTGTGGAAGGAGCGAGACCATGACCACCGGACACGACAGCGCCCTGGACTTCTTCGGCGCGCTCGCCCGTACCGACGACGCGGCACTCGGCCGCCTGCGTGAGCGGCTCGCCGCCGCAGCGGAGCGTGACGGCCTGCTCGACATCGCCTACCGCACCATCGACTCCCCCGTCGGCACCCTGCTACTCGCCGCGACCGACGCCGGCCTGTTGCGTGTCGCCTACGACCGCGAGGACCACGACGCCGTGCTGGCGAAGCTGGCCGACGTCGTCAGCCCCCGCGTCCTGCGCGCGGCCCCCCGGCTCGATCCCGTGGCGCGCCAGTTGGAGGAGTACTTCAGCCGCACCCGCCGGACGTTCGACGTACCGCTGGACTTCCGCCTGGCCAAGGGGTTCCGCCGCGCCGTGCTCACCCACCTTCCCGACATCGGCTACGGCCACACCGCCAGCTACGCGCAGATCGCCGCCGCCGCGGGCAGCCCAAGGGCGGTCAGGGCAGTGGGCACCGCGTGCGCCACCAACCCCCTGCCCGTGGTGGTGCCCTGCCACCGCGTGGTGCGTTCGGACGGTTCGTCCGGCGGTTACGTCGGCGGCGAGCAGGCCAAACTGACCCTGCTGAACCTGGAGGCCGCGGCATGAACACCCGATCCACTGTGGACCGTTTCGCGAAGCGCGTCGCCGCCGCCGACTGGGCCGCGGTGGCCGAGGAGGTCGACGAGTACGGCTGCGCGCTGCTGCCCCGGCTGCTCACGCCCGCCGAATGCGCCGGGATCGTGGCGCTGTGGGACGAGCCGGAGCGGTTCCGCGCGACCGTGAACCTGCGCAGGCATCGCTTCGGCGACCACGGCGACTACCGCTACTTCGCCGAGCCGTTCCCCGATCCGGTGCGCAGGCTGCGCGAGGAGCTCTACCCACGGCTGCTGCCCATCGCGAGGGCATGGGCCGCGCGGCTCGGCAGGGACGCCGAGTGGCCGGACTCGCTCGCCGCGTGGCTCGGGATGTGCCACGCGGCGGGGCAGACCCGGCCGACGCCGATCCTCCTGCGCTACGAGCAGGGCGGCTGGAACGCGCTGCACCGCGACCTCTACGGCGACAAGGTGTTCCCGCTGCAAGTCGTGGTGAACCTCAACGACCCGGGCACCGACCACACGGGCGGCGAGTTCCTGCTCGTCGAGCAGCGCCCCCGGGCGCAGTCGCGCGGCACGGCGACGTTGATCCCCCAGGGGCACGGCCTGGTCTTCACCACCAGGGACCGCCCGGTGCGCTCGGCCCGCGGCTGGTCCGCCTCCCCGGTGCGGCACGGGGTGTCCGCGGTCCGCTCGGGCCGCAGGCACACCCTTGGCCTCGTCTTCCACGACGCGACCTGAACCATGCCCACCTACACGCTGATCGGCACCGACGGGGTGCCGTACGAGAGCGAGGCGCCGGGTCGGCTCGGCGGCCACCGGGCGAGCCGGATCTACGGCCGCCTCAACTGCCCCTCCGCGCTGCGCGCGATCGGCGGTGGCGGCTACGCGGCGCAGCGGGTGTTCTTCGCCGACGAGGTCACCGCCATCAGCGCGGGCTACCGGCCGTGCGCGGTGTGCCTGCCACAGGGCTACCGGACGTGGCGCGACTCCGCTGACGCCACACGGGAGTAAGGTGATCTCCGGTGTGCCGGGAAGTCTGGTCGGCGTGAGTGAGCGACCGGCCCCGGGATGGAGCACAGCCATGGACACCACCCCCTCGACCACACTGGCAAGGCTTCGCCGTGCCGTGTTCGCCCGGCACGCCAATCCGTGGAGCGCCTGGACGCGCTGGGCGACTGCCCCGTTGGTGCTCGTGCCCGTATGGACGCGGAACTGGCGGCACGCGGCGCTCGTGGGCTCCTGGATGGCGCTCAACCCGGTGGTCTTCCCGCCACCGGCCGACGAGCGCGCCTGGGCGACTCGCGCGATCCTCGGTGAGGAGCTGTGGCTCGTCGACCGCCCACGGGACGTGGCGCTGGGGGTCAACGCCGGGGCCGCGATCGCCGGGACCGTCGCGGTGGTCGCCGCCCGCGGGCGTCGGCTCGCACCCGCGGCCACGGCCACGGCGGCACAGCTGGCTCTGCTGCTCGTGTACTGGGAACTGATGGCCCGCTACCTGGACCGGCAGCGGCGCACCTCCCAGCCCGGACAGCGGGCCTGACGTGACCTCGATCTACCGGACACCGGCAGGCCGGGAGGCCGTCGCCGCGTGGTGCCACGAGCGGTTCGACCGGTGGGCGGTCGCCCACGAACGCGAGACGACCGTCGCGCACGGAACCCCCACGCACGTGGTCGCCGCCGGCCGGGGTGAGTACACCGTGCTGCTCGTGCCGGGCACCAACTTCGGCGCGGCCGCCTACCTCCCACTGGCCACCGCGCTGGCCGCACACTGCCGCGTGGTCGTGGCCGACCTGCCCGGCCAGCCCGGCCTCAGCAGCGGCGAGCGGATTCCACGCGCCGGCAGGCTGGACTGGTACGGACGCTGGCTGACCGCGCTGATCGAAAAGACCGCACGCGGCCCGGTGACCGTCCTGGGCCACTCGCTCGGCGCCGCGATCGCGCTCGCCGCCGACTCACCGCTGGTCCGGAACCAGGTGCTGGTGTCGCCAGGCGGGCTCACCCGGCTGCGGATCACCCCCGCCATCCTCGCGGCTTCCACGAACTGGGTGCTCCGGCGCACGCCCACCGCCAGCGCGCGCCTGCTCCGGCTGATGCACGGGCCCGCGCATGCGCCACGTCCTGAGCTCGTGGAGTGGATGACACTCGTGGCCCGCCACGTCCGCTCCACCGCCGACCCGGGAGAGGCCGCGGTCGCCGGTCGCGAGGTGCCGCGCGCCGTGGTGGTGGGCGAGTCCGACGTGTTCCTGCCCAGCCGGAAGCTCGCTCCCGCCGTGCGCAGGACGCTGGGCGTGGAGCTCCAGGTCCTCCCCTCGGCCGGCCACCTCGTCGTCGAGGAAAACCCGGAGCACCTCGCCGAACTCGTCACCGGCGCTCAGGAATCGGGAACGTAGCGGGCGTTGCGGTCGACCGTGAGGTAGACGTCGCCCGCGACGGGGCGGCGCAGCTCCTCAGCCAGGTGCCCGAGCAGGCCGGCGGTGCGGGCGAGCAGCGCGACACCACGCAGCAGCTCGACCGGAAAGCCCAGATCCGCCAGCGCCGCGCCGCAGACCCCGGCGCCGTTGAGCGGCAGCGGTTTGCCGAGCACGTCCGGAGCCGCCCTGCCGATCGCCTCGAACAGGGCGAGATGCGGGCCGTGGGTGCCCTCCTCGCGCGCGACGCGCACGAGCACCGGCGTGCGCGGATCCTGCCGCTTGTGCACCGGGTGACCGAGCCCCGGCACGAGCCGCTTCTCCGCCTTCCGCTCGGCCAGCGCCGTACGGGCGAGGGCGTCGAACTCCGCCGCCGTCGCCGGTGGCCGCTCTGCGGAGGCGAGTACCTCGGCCAGGAACCGGCCGGTGTCCTCGGTGACGCCGAGGAACCGCGAGCCGCCGCCGAGCAGGCCGGCCGCGAGCGCGCCCTGGATCGACTCCGGCGCCGAGTACAGGGTCAGCCGGGCGGCGATGGCCGTGGGCGTGAACCCGTGGTCGGCGAGCGCCACGAGCACGGTCTCGAACACCCGCACCTCGCCCGCACCCGGCCGTCGCCCGCTCGCCAGCCAGAAGGCCAGCTCACCGAAGCCGGTCTTGCCCATCAGGTCACCGGCGAGGTCGTGGCCGAGCAGGCTGATCGTGTCGGCGTCGGACGTGCCGATCGACGTGGGATAGCCGCGTTCGGCGGTCATCGGGACTCCTCATCGGTGAGCCACGCACGGATCTCGGCGCCGTGCTCGTCCAGGGCGGGTGGGGGCAGCACGTGCCTGCTCGCGCTGGCGCTGAGCCCGATCGGGCTGCGGATCACCGGAACCGCGCGCTCGCCCTCGCCGACCTCGACGACGGGGTCGAGGCCCAGCTCGCGGGCCAGCGCCACGCCGCCGTCGACGTGGTTGATCGGTCCACACGGGACACCCGCGGCGGAGAGCTCCTTGAACCATTCGTCGGCGCCGCGTTCACGCAGCTTCGCCACGAGCAGCGGCCGCAGCGCCTCCCGGTTGGCCGTGCGGGACTCGTTGGTGGCGAACCGTTCGTCCCCGGGCAGCTCCGGCAGCCCGAGCACCCCGCAGAGCCTGCGGAACTGGCCGTTGTTGCCGGCGATCACGATCAGCTCGCGGTCGGCGCACGGCAGCGGCTCGTACGGGAACAGGCTCGGGTGCGCGTTGCCCATGCGGTGTGGCACGACCCCGCCCGCGACGTACGCCGACGTGTGGTTCACGAGCCCGGACAGCGCCGAGGACAGCAGGTTCACCTCCACGTGCTGTCCTGCGCCCGTAGCGTGGCGGTGGTTGAGCGCGGCCAGGATGCCGATGGCCGCGTGCATGCCGGTCATCACGTCGAACACCGAGATCCCGGCGCGGTACGGCGGTCCGTCCGGGTCACCGGTGAGGCTCATCAGTCCCGACGCCGCCTGCACCAGCAGGTCGTAGCCGGGCAGCGCCGCGCCGCCCGCGGTCCCGAAGCCGCTGATGGAGGCGTAGACGACGCGGGGGTTGTCCCGGCTGACCGTCTCGTAGTCGAGCCCGAATCGGCGTAGGCCGTCCGGCTTGAAGTTCTCGATCAGCACGTCGGCGCGGGCGGCGAGCCTGCGCGCGAGCTCACGGTCGCCGTCGTCGGCCAGGTCCAGTGCGATCGAGCGCTTGTTGCGGTTGATGCCCAGGTAGTAGGTCGAGACGCCCTCGCGGTCCGGCGGCACCCACGTGCGCGTGTCGTCGCCCGAGGGGGCCTCGACCTTGATCACCTCGGCGCCGAGGTCACCCAGCAGCATCGTCGCGTAGGGCCCGGCGAGTATCCGGGAGAAATCGGCGACCAGCAGCCCGTCCAGGGCTCCTGGCACGTAAGTGTCCGCCATGCGGACCAGTGTTCGTTAGGACTTCAACTCCTGTCAAACCTTGCCCCGCGGGCACCACGCGGACAAGAATGTCCGCACCACGGACCATCGTCCGCAGCAGCCGTCACCGTCGCCGGATCGAGGAGAGCGATGGCTTTCGTCAACGAGGACAACATCACCGACCTCGCACAGCAGCGCTGGAACACCGCCGGCTCGCCCCGGCTCGCCGAGCTGATGACCGCGCTCGTGCGGCACCTGCACGACTTCGCCAGGGAGGTCCGGCTCACCGAGTCCGAATGGGCGGCCGCCATCGAATGGCTCACCGCCACCGGAAAGCTCAGCGACGACAAACGGCAGGAGTTCATCCTCGCCTCCGACGTGCTCGGGCTGAGCATGCTCGTCGTCCAGCTCAACAACCGCTTCTCCGAAAAGGCCACACCCGCGACCGTGCTGGGCCCCTTCCACATCGAGGACTCCCCGCCCGCCGAGTTCGGCGACGACATGGCCGACGGCCTGCCCGGCACGCCGCTGTTCATCACCGGCACGGTCACCGGCACCGACGGCAACCCGGTGCCAGGCGCGGTGCTCGACGTCTGGCAGGCCGACGCCGAGGGCTACTACGAGGCCCAGCTCGCCGACGTCGACGAGGCGAGGCTCCGCGCGAAGTACCGCGCCCGCGCCGACGGCACGTACTGCGTGCGCACCATCGCCCCGCGCGGCTACTCGATCCCCATGGACGGGCCCGTCGGCGACCTCATCCGCAGGACGGGCATCAGCCACTTCCGGCCCGCCCACGTCCATTTCCTGCTCGACGAGCCCGGCTACGCCACGCTCATCACGCACCTGTTCCAGGAAGGCGCCGAGTACCTGGACACCGACGTCGTGTTCGGCACCAAGGACGCGCTCGTCGTCCCGTTCACCGAGCACGAGGCAGGCCCCTCGCCCGACGGCGGCACCATCGACCGGCCCTACCTCCACGCCCGGTTCGACTTCGTACTCGAGCGCCTGCCATGAACCTCGCCCTGCTCCTGCTGCGGATCCTGCTGGCCGGGCTGCTGTTCGGGCACAGCACGCAGAAGCTCCTCGGCTGGTTCGGCGGCGCCGGGCAGCAGGGCACCGCCGTCATCTTCGAGCAGTGGGGGTTCGTGCCGGGACGACGGCTCGTGGTCCTCGCCGGGCTCACCGAGCTCTTCGGCGCGGGCTCGATCGCCACCGGGCTACTCACGCCCGGCGGCTGCGCGCTGGTGATCGGCACGATGACCGTCGCCGCCGTCGCCACCGCGCCCAACGGATTCTGGGCGGTGAAGGGCGGCTGCGAGGTGCCCTTCTGCTACGGCGCGCTCGCCGCCGTGCTCGCCTTCAGCGGCCCCGGCACCTGGTCGCTCGACCACGCGCTCGGACTCGACTCGCTCTCCGGCCACTGGTGGGGCGTCGCCGCGGTGGCGGCGGGCGTGGCCGCCGCGGCCGTACCGCTCGCACTGCGGGCCCGCGTCCTGCGGACCCGAGGTCCACTCACACCGAGGTGAACGACATGACCAGCACCCCACCACCACCCGGCGAGCTGTCCTCCGGCCGTCCGATCCTCTTCCGCAACGCGACCGTGCTGACCATGGACCCCGCACTCGGCGTCCTCGACGGCGGCGACGTGCTGGTCAGGGGTCAACGCATCGAGCAGGTCGGACCCGGCCTTGCCGCCCCGGACGACGCCGTGGTGGTCGACTCCACCGGAGGCATCCTGCTGCCCGGCATGATCGACACCCACCGGCACATGTGGCAGACCGCCCTGCGCGGCTTCGGCGCCGACTGGACGCTCACCCAGTACTTCGTCTTCTACTACCTCAACTGGGGCAGGATCTTCCGGCCCGAGGACATCTACGCGGGCAACCTCACCTCCGCCATCGAATCGCTCGACGCCGGCGTCACCACCACCGTCGACTGGTCACACGGCCTGCAGACCCCCGAGCACGGCGACGCCGCGGTGGAGGCGCTGCGCGCCGTGCCCGGCCGGTTCGTCCTCGCCTACGGCAACCTGCTGGGCGCACCGTGGGAATGGGCGAACTCGCCCGAGTTCCGCGCGTTCGTCCACCGCCACTTCAGCTCCCCCGGCGACCTGCTGCGCCTGCAGCTCGCCTTCGACGTCACGGGCGAGGCCACGTTCCCCGAGAAAGGCGCGTTCGAGGCGGCCCGCGAGCTGAACGTGCCCGTCACCACCCACGCCGGGGTGTGGGGCGCCACGGGCGACGACAGCATCCGGCTCATGTGGGACCACGGCTTCATGACGCCCGACGTCACCTACGTCCACGCGTGCAGCCTCAGCGAGGACTCCTACCAGCGCATCGCCGCCACCGGCGGCTCGGTGTCACTCGCCACCGAGAGCGAGCAGAGCGCGGGACAGGGGTACCCGCCGAGCTGGCGGCTGCGCCGGTACGGCATCCCCGTGTCGCTCTCGATGGACACGAGCGTGTGGTGGAGCGCCGACCTCTTCTCCGCCATGCGCGCGACCCTGTCGGCCGACCGCTCCCGCGAACACCTCGAAGCACAGGCACAGCAGGAAACCGTGGTGCACAACAGCCTGCGCGCCGAGCACGTCGTCGAGTGGGCGACGATGGGCGGCGCGAGGGCGCTCGGCCTCGACGCCGAGCTCGGCTCACTCACGCCCGGCAAGAAGGCCGACCTCGTGCTGGTCAAGAACGACCGCTCCCCCGCCATGTTCCCGATCGTCAACCCCTACGGCCACGTCGTGTTCCAGGCCGGCCGCGGCGACGTGCACACCGTGCTCGTCGACGGCAGGGCGGTGAAGTACCACCACGAGCTGATCGGCTGCGACCTCGCGAAGGCCCGCAGCGCCGTCACCGCGACCGTGGAGTACGCGCGCGGGCGCATCGGCGACGACTGGCAGGGCTGCATGTCACCGGAGATCCCGGAGACCGAGGCGATCGCCAACCCCTACACCTACACCGACTACCAGGGCGCGGGCGTCGCGGTGCGCCGGGGCGATCCGCCGCAGGCCGGTTAGAGTCACAGGCGCACCACGTTCTCCGCGGGAAGGGACAGCACATGCGCCGGGACGCCGGCCCGGACTTCATCGAGGCACTCGCCCGCGGCCTCGACGTGCTCAGGGGATTCCAGCCGGGCAGGCCGCACATGACCCTGAGCGAGGTCGCCACCAACGCGGGCCTCGCGAGGCCGACGGCCCGGCGGATCCTGATCACGCTGCAGGAGCTCGGCTACGTCCACAGTGGCCCGGCCGGGTTCTCGCTCACCCCCCGCGTGCTGGAGCTCGGCATGGCCTACATCGGCTCCCGCAACGTGTGGGAGCTGGCCGAGCCGCACCTGCGCTCGCTCGTGAACCGCACCGGCGAGTCCTGCTCGATCGCGCAGCTCGACGGCTCCGACATCGTGTACGTCGCGCGGGTGGCGGTGCCGAAACTCGTGACGCTCGCCGTCACCATCGGCACCCGCTTCCCCGCCGTGCAGACCTCGCTGGGCAAGGTGCTGCTCGCCGCGCTCGACCCGGCCGAACTGGACGAGCTGCTCGCGACGCCGAGCCGCTCCGGCATCGAGCCACGGTGGAAGCCCGACCGGTCCGAGCTGGACGCCGTGCTGCGCGACACGCGGGCCAAGGGCTGGGCGGTGACCGACCAGGACCTCGCCCTCGGCATCCGCTCGGTCGCCGCGCCCGTCCGCGACGGCAGCGGGCACACCGTCGCGGCGGTCAACGTCAACGCACACGCCGCCGAGACCTCCGTCGAGCACCTCGTCGACCACCACCTGCCGATCCTGCTGAGCACCGCGAGCGCGATCAGCGCCGACTGGGCGGCCTTCGCCGACCGTCCGATCGCGACGGTCAACCGTCCGGCGAGCTGACCGAAGCCTCGGCCTCACGCCAGCAGGGCGACCGTCACGAACATCACCGGCATGCTCACCAGCGTGGTGAGCAGCACGGCATCCCGCCCGAGCGTCACGCCCTGGTCGAACCGGACGGCGTAGCCGAAGACGTTCTGCGCCGCGGGCAGCGCCGCGCACACCACCACGGCGAGCAGCGCCTCCCCCTCGAGCCCGAGCACCAGGCCCAGCCCGGCGGCCAGCAGCGGATGCACCACGTTCTTGATCAGCACCACCGACAGCAGCAGCGGCATCGTCTCGTTGCGGCGCAACGGCCACGCGGCCGAGCGGAGCGAGATGCCGAACGCGAGCAGCATCCCCGGCACCGCCAGATCGGCCAGCAGCTCGACCGGCGCCATGACGGAGTCGGGCGGAACCAGGCCCGTCGCGGACACCACGAGCCCGGCCGCCGTGGCGACGGCGAGCGGGTTGCGCAGCGGCGCGGTCACCGTGCGCAGGACCGGCGGACGGGTGCCGTCCGCGCGCTCGGACAGCACGTCGAGCACAGTCGTGAACAGCGGCGTCAGCACGGCGAGCTGGAACAGCAGCACGGGCGCCACCTCGGCGGCGTCGCCGAACACGTAGGTGGCGATCGGCAGGCCGAGATTGCCCGCATTGACGTACCCGCTGGCCATGGAGCCGACGGTGATCTCACCGGGCGGCCTGCGCCGCAACAGCCCCACCGGCACGAACAGGGCGCACGCGAGGGTGCTCGTCACCGCCGTGACCACGAGGTCCTCGGAGAAGACGGCCCCGACGTCGGCGTGGGCCAGCGTGGTGAACAACAGCGCGGGGCTCGCCACGAAGAAGGCGGTACGGGAGAGCACCTGTGTGGCGTGCGGGCCGAGCAGACCGGCGCGGCCCACGAAGTAGCCGACCAGCACGACGACCCCGATGACCAGGAAACCCTGGGCCACCCCGTTCACTGTGCAGTCACGTCACCCAACCGTAGGGCTGTGACGGAGATCAACCGGGATCGGGTGCCCGGCGACGTAGCCGACGCCCGGTCCTTCACACCGCCGGCGTGCGTGGGCCGCGCGATCACCGAGTTCACCGTCACACCGTGCCGGTCTCGGCGAGTGCGGGCAGGCGGCTGCCCGGCCTGCGCTCCGCGCGCGGCGCTCGAGCACGCGGTCCGCGCGCGGTCCGGCCCTGGCGGCTACGCTCGGCCGGGTGAGGGCCAGGTCCATCGGTGAGCGCGTGCCGCCGGGTCACCCGGTGCGGCCGCAGTCGCTGATGCTGAGCTTCCTCGGGCTCTACCTGCTCGGCCGCGGCACCGCCGTCTACTCGGGCAGCGTCATCGACGTCTTCGCCAGGGTCGGGGTGTCCGAAGAGGCCGTCCGCTCCACGCTGAGCCGGATGGCGCGGCGTGGGCTGCTCACCCGAACCCGCGAGGGCCGAAAGGTCTACTTCGGACTCACCCGGCACGCGACCGATGTGCTCGAGGACGGGTTTCGCCGGGTCTGGGACGCGGGTGCGGTCAACCGCGACTGGGACGGTACCTGGACCCTCGTGGGTTTCTCGCTGCCCGACGGGCGCTGGCGCGACCGCCACGACCTGCGGTCCCAGCTCGGGTGGGCGGGGTTCGGCATGCTGCAGCACGGCCTGTGGATCGCCCCTGGCGTCAAGGACGCCGCCGCGATCGCCGAACGGCTCGGCCTGACCGAGCACGTCACCGTCTTCACCGCGCAGCACGCGAAGCCGACGGAATCGGCCGACCTCGTACACCGGGCGTTCGACACCGACGAGATCGCCGCTGGATACCACGCCTTCCTGGCCCGGTGGGACGTTCCCGAGCCACTGCCGGACGCACCCGACGACCTCGCGCGTCAGCTCCTGCTGCACACGGACTGGCTCCAGCTGGTGCGCCGGGACCCGCACCTGCCCGCCGAGCACCTCGACCGGGACTGGCCCGCCATCAGGGCCGAGTCGCTCTTCCGCAGGCTCGACGCCCGTTTCCGGGAGCCCGCGGCCCGCCTCGCGGCGGAGGTCATGGACGTGCTCGACGTCCGGTCAGGTGGAACACCCGGCTGAGCCGCCGGCACCGATCACGCCGGCTGGCCCGAACGTGATCGGTCACGCCCGTGCTGTTCGGCATCTCCGTGCGTTTTTGACCGGCGCTAGAAAGGGACCGGGGCGCGAAGGCCCCTACAGGGCCGAGTCGTATAGGTCGTTATACACTTCGCTCACCGGCGGCGACTGCGGCGCTTCAGCTCCGCCTGCCCCTCGCCGGACAGCTCGTCGACCACACTCGCCCTCCCCGCGATCGCCAGGAGCAACGCCTCGGCCTTGCCGCGCACCTCCGGTCCCCTGCCGTGCGTCCAGTCCAGGTCGGTCGCGACCAGCCGTAGCCCCCGCGCTCGCAGCGCCCCGCGGATGACGGGTGCGTACAGCGCGAACGGGAGCGCCTGCCGGAGCCGCTCGGCCGGAACCTCCCTCGGCAGCCCGAGCGGCCTGCGGATGTCCTGGTGGTGGATGAGGCCGTCGACGAGGCCGATCCGGCCGCCGAAGGCCGCGGTGAGTCCCCTCGGCGTGAGATGCCGAGCCAGCAGGGCGCGCAGCTCCTCCGGGTCGTGCGCCCCGTTGTCCGCGAGCCCGACGGCGTTGATCCGGCCCGGGGTGAAGCGCCCCCTCACGAGGCGTCGCAGGAGCCCCCGGCCGTCCAGCTCCTCGTAGCTGAGCAGGTGCGCCACCACGTCACGGACCCGCCAGCCCGCGCACAGCGACGGCACCTCCCACTGCTCGGGCGTCAGCGTCGCCAGCAGGTCGGCGAGGTCGGCACGTTCGGCGCGCGCCAGGGCCATCACGTCCACGGTCAGGCCGCCAGAGCCACGAACGCGGCCAGCGTGCCGTCCCAGCCGCCGGGCGAGTCGAAGACCGCGTACATCGCCCCGGCCTGGTCGCCGTACCGCTCCAGGTGCCGGTGGCGCAGCTCCAGCAGCGTCCGGCCGCCGGGCTCCTCGGTGAACGTGACCTCGACCTCGGTCTCCAGGTCCGGGTCGAACTTCCAGTCCGCGCCGATCTGCCAGAGCAGCACCACGCGGCCCGGTGGCGTCCACTCCGCGACACGGCCCCAGTCGCACTCGGAACCGTCGGCTCCCCGCTCGAACCAGCGACCGCCCTCGCGCGGCTCCACCACCACCTCGGCGAGCGCCGAGGAGCCGATCGAATGCTCCGAGGGCCAGAACTCGGTCATCCGGGCCGTGAACAGCGTGAAGGCCCGCTGCGGGGTGAGCGGGACGCTCACCTGCCGGTGGACCATTATCTCCGTGCCGGATTCGGCGCTCATGCCGGTCGCTCCTTCCGCTCGGCCTCGGCTTCGGCGAGGCGTGCGAAGTTGTCCAGGGCGCTGCCCCAGAACCCGTCCAGGTACTCCCGCACGACCGCGAGGCCGGCGGAGTCGATGCGGTACAGCCGCCGCGTGCCCACCGAGGACTCCGTCACCAGCCCGGCCTCCTTGAGCACACGCAGGTGCTGGGACACGGCAGGGCGCGAGATCGGCAGCCGGTCCGCGAGCACGCCCACGGCCAGCGGCCCCCCGGTCAACCGCTCCAGGATGGCGCGCCGGTTGGCGTCGCCGAGTGCGTCGAGGACGGCGGAGGCGGACACGCTCATACCGGTAAGTCTGAACGAACGGTAAGCCGTAGTCAACCGTTCGTCCAGACTTACCGATGCGCGGTCGTGCCGGACGCGCGCCATGGCGCCACGTGCTGCACGCCTCGTCGTCCGGGCTCGTGCCGCACGCCGCGCGCCTGGAAGGTCCCTGCCGACGCCCTCCGCCTAGGGTCGTGTTCATGAACCCGCACCTGGCTCAGCCGCCCGAGTTCGCGGGCGCTCCGTTCACCACCGCCCGCCTGGCGGCCCTCGTCGTACACGGCCGTGGCCAGGACCCCGGGTTCATGCGCGGTGTCCTCGACCGCATCGGGCTCGACGGCGTCGCCTGCGTGCTGCCGCGCGCGGCCGGGAACACGTGGTACCCGGCGAGCTTCCTCGAACCGCTGGAGGCGAACCAGCCGAGGCTCGACCAGGCGCTGGAGGCGTGCACGCGGATGCTGGACACCCTGCGCGACAACGGCTTCGGGCCCGAACGCACCGTACTGCTCGGCTTCTCCCAGGGCGCGTGCCTGCTCGCCGAGCACCTGGTCCGCCACCCACGCCGCTACGCCGGGGCCGCACTGCTCACCGGAGGCTACGTCGGGCCGCCCGGCGCGCCGCGCACGGCGCCGGGCGACCTCGCGGGCACGCCCGTGTTCCTCGGCAGCAGCCGTTACGACGAGTGGGTCCCGCTCGAGCGCGTCACCGAGACCGCGCGGCTCCTGCGTGAGCTGGGCGGCGACGTGACCACCGAGACCTACGACGACCGCGAGCACCTCGTGAGCGACCGGGCTGTCGCGGGCGCCCGGCGCGTGATCGAGAACGCGCTCCCGGCTCCGGGCTGAAGCGGGTCCGCTTTGTACGATCGCGTGTGCCCTACGCGCGAACCACCGACGACACGGCCCTGTACTACGAGGTCCACGGCGAGGGTGAGCACACGCTGCTCCTGCTGGCCGGGCAGTCCAACAGCCACCACTGGTGGGACTGCGCGCGCCCGGACTTCGACGCGGTGTTCCGCACCGTCGTGCTCGACTACCGCGGCATCGGCCGCAGCGGCAAACCGGACACCAACTCCTACAGCACCCGAGGTTTCGCGGCCGACGCGCTCGCCGTTCTCGACCACCTCGGAGCCGGGCGCGTGCACGTGTACGGCACGTCGATGGGCGGCCGGGTCGCGCAGTGGCTCGCCGCCGACCACCCCGAGCGGGTGCGCCGGCTCGTGCTCGGCTGCACCTCCCCCGGCGCGCCCCACGGCGTCGAACGCGACGACGAGGTGCGCCGCGCGCTCGCCCAGCCCGACGCGAGGGCGGCCCGGCGGGCACTGCTGGAGCTGATGTACACACCGGAGTGGCTGGCCACCCATCCCGGTCCCTACAACACGATCGGCGAGCGCGGCACACCCAGCCACGTGCTGCGCCGCCACCGCAGAGCCAGCGCCGACCACGACAGCTGGGCGGCGCTGCCTGCCATCGCCGCGCCGACGCTCGTGGTGCACGGCACCGACGACCGCTTCAACCCCACGGCGAACGCGCCGCTGCTCGCCGAGCGCATCCCGGATGCCCGCATGGAGCTGATCGAGGGCGCCCGGCACGCCTACTTCGAGGAGTTCCGCGCCGTGGCGAGCCCGCTGGTGCTGGACTTCCTCACCGCGTGAACCCGGCATCGTCCGCGCGCGTCGCGTACCAGGACCCACCCGGGGAAGGCGCCCCGACGCTGCGGCGAGGCCGAGCACGAGCCCGAGGCGGCCGCGGCGACCCGGCGTGCCAGCCGACCCGACGTCGAAGCCCCCTGAAGGCACAGTGAGGCGAGAGCGGCGACGCGCTCGCGTGGTAGGCGCAAGTTCGGCGTAACGGACAAACCGCTTACAACGACCAACCGGCATGACACTCTTCGCGATCAAGCGCGCTGCCGGACTGGGGCTCGCCTCGCTACAGCGCCTCCTCACGGCGGCGGGCTTGCGCCAGTCGGACCGCGCGCTCGCCGCCGACGCCCAGCGTTACTGGGACGACCCGGCCGACGAGAACTGGGCCGCGAACTCGCACTTCCGCGCCGCCATGGGCGACGACCTGTGGTTGCGCATGGGCAAGGAGCACCTGGCCGTCGTCGACAAGGCAGCCGGCGCGGTCGGGTTCGACCGGCAGCCGGACACGGTCCTGGACTGGGGCTGCGGCGGTGGCGCCAACGCCGTCGCGCTGGCGTCGCGCTGCGAGCGGCTCATCGGCCTGGACGTGAGCCGCGCGGCGCTCGCGGAGACCGAACGCCAGCTGCGGGCGAATACCGCGGCGAGCTTCCAGCCGGTGCGGGTGGACGTCGGCAAGCCCGAGGCCGTGCTCGACCAGGCGGACCGTCAGAGCGTCGACCTGATCGTCTCCTTCTACGTGTTCGAGCTGATCCCCAGCCCGGCCTACGGCGAGCGCCTGCTGCGGATCATGTACCAGCTGCTCGCGCCGGGCGGCATGGCCGTCATCCAGATCAAGTACGCGACCGGCTTCGGCACCACGGCACGTGGCTGGGGCTACCGGCGCGGCCTCGCGGAGATGACCACCTACCGCGCGGAGGTCTTCTGGCAGCTCGCCGAGGAGGCTGGTTTCGCCGACATCGCCCTGGTCAACCTGGTCGCACGCAACGAGCTGGACTCCCGGTACGCCTACTTCGCCCTCAAGCGGCCATGACCGCGGGCCCCGGCACCGAACGCGCAACTCGGCGCCCGGAACGCACGACTCGCGGCCCTGAGCGCACGACTCGCGGTCCGGCGGCTACACCCGTGCGAGCCCGGTGAGCGCCCTCGCGGGTTCGGCGTACTCGGCGAGCAGCATCGGGAGGTCGTCGGTCATGTGGGCATCCCGCAGCGCGGGCGGTTCGGGCGGGCCGGGCAGTTCGCCCGCGAACAGCCGCTCGGTGAACTTCGCGACGACCCTCGGCGGCGGGAGTATCCGGTCACCGAGATAGGCGAGCACCAGCAGGTCCTCGCCGCAGCGCGACTCCACCGCGCCCGCCCAGCCGTTCTCCTCGTCCCAGATCAGCGCGACGTCCCGGTCGGCGAAGCCGGGAAGCTGCCCGCTCAGCGCGACGTACGCGCTCACCGGCGTCTCCAGCTGCACGTACGAGCCCTGGCCGGTCAGGCCGAGCGCGTCCTCCACCAGACGGACGTACCGGCGCAATCCCCTCGCGGGTGCGCTGTGTGATTCCAGATCCATTTTCCGTCCCCGAGCAGGTTCCTCGAAAGATCAACCACACCTGAGAAAATCTATAGTTGGAACTACAGATTGAGTCAAGTCTGTTGTCTAGATACCCTGGCTACGTGGATGTAAACCGGTTGGATGACGAGGACTATCCGGCCTGGACCATGGGCCAGGCCGCCGACGCGCTCGAGGTGCAGCCCGCGTTCCTGCGGAGTCTCGACGCGGCCGACGTCGTCCAGCCGCACCGCTCGGCGGGCGGACACCGCCGCTACACGCGGCGGCAGCTCCGGCTGGCCGCGCGCATGCGAGAGCTGTTCGACAACGGCATGACGCTGGCCGCGGCCGAGCGCATCGTGCGGCTGGAGGACGAGCTCGCGGAGTCACAGGCGGAGAACCAGGAGCTACGCCGCAGGCTGGGCGAGCGGGACGGCGGCAATGGGTCCGGTTCGAGTGAGGGAGCGAAGACGCGAAAGGACTGAGGGGACGATGGCACTGCAGAACGTCTGGATCCGCACGCTCGGCGACGGGCTGATCCGCGCCGACCAGGTGATCGGGATCGGGAGCCGCCGCACGCCCGCGCTGGCGGGCAAGCCCGGCCGGTGGCTGGTCACGGCGGCGCTCGCGGCGCCGGCGGGCAGCGGCACGGCCGACGGCTGGGAGGTGACGAACCTGCACCGCACCCTTGCACAGGCAGACCAGGAACCGCGGCTGGCGCCCGAGACGCTGGCACGCCTGCTCTCCGAGCTGAGTGCCACCGGCGCGGCCGGGCTGATCACGCCGGCCGTCTGCGGTCCCGACCGCGGCGAGGTGCGCTTCGACTTCACCCCGTTCGACACCGGCGAGGCGCGCGGCGGAGGTCCCGCGCTCAGCACGGCGGCCCGGATCCCGGACGCCGTGCCGGTCGGTTAGGAACAGGCCCCCGGTGAAGGGCCGGGCCCTTCACCGGGAAGCGGTCAGTCCGCGGTCAGCCGTGGGGACACGATCGTCGCGAGCAGCAACGCGACGATCGCCACGCCGAGGTGCACGAGGTTGTCCACGGGGTCGAGGCCGAGCAGGCTGAGCGGCTGTTGTCGCCCGCCGAACACGCCGACGAACCACAGCACCAGGAAGGCGACGCCGACGCCGCGCAGGAAACGCTGCGCGCCGGGCACCGTCCGCGAGATGTTCCAGCCCCAGACACCGAGGCCGGCGTACGCGAGGCTCTGCGCGAACGACAGCTGCGGAAGCTCGGAGACGACCAGTGACGCGAGCCCGGTGACCGCGGCGAGCAGGAACGCCGCCGACATCACGGCGGCCACCGCGGGCAGCTGCCCGGCACGGGTGATCTCGGCCCTCACAACGCGGGACAACTCTCCCTCCTCTTTTCCAGGGCAACACGAATCGCCCGAACGAAGAAAACAAGTGTGATCAAGACGGCGAGCGCGCACCGGCGGTGAGTGCTCGGCCGCGTCGCTCGTATCTCCAGGTATAGCACGAGAAACCCCACGACGCCGCCCGGCCCGCCGGTGAGGTGATCCGACCGTTAAACCGTCCTGAATGGACACTGAATGCGCCGGGCCGGGCGCGGCGGAGATCCACCGGCCAGTGGCGCGTCCGGCACGCAGTAAGGTCGGCGGAGTACCGGCGGAGAAGGGGGCCCGAGCGCATGAGCACGCTGCAGACGCTGGACCGGGGTTTGCGCGCGCTCGAGGTGATCTCGCACTCCCCCGCCGGCATCTCCGTCGCCGAGCTGGCCAAGGAGCTCGGCATCCACCGGGCCATCTGCTACCGCATCGTCGCGACGCTGGAGGAGCACCTGCTCGTGTCCCGCACCGACGAAGGGCGGGTCCGGCTCGCGGTGGGTGTGGCCGTGCTGGCCTCACGGTTCGAGTCCCGGTTCACCGAGGACGCGCGGCCGTTGCTGCACGCGCTCGCCAACGAGACCCACGCGACCGCGTTCATCTCCGCCGCCGAGGGCAAGGACTGCGTGGCCGTGCTCGTCGCCGAGCCGGAGGGGACCGTGCTGACCGTCGGCTACCGCGTCGGCAGCAGGCACCCGCTCACGAAGGGCGCCGCGGGCATCGCCATCCTCGCCGCGCGGCCGGAGGACCCGGCCGACCCGGAAGCGGTGCGGCAGGCCCGCCGCGACGGCTACAGCCTCACGCGGGGCGAGCTGGAGCGGGGCGCCGTCGGTATCGCGGCGGGCATCCGCGCCCCCGCCGGCCTCGGCACGGCAGAGCACTGCGTCGGCGTCGTCGCCATCGACGGGCTCGACACCGATCTCGCGGCGGACGCCGTCATGCGCGCCGCCCGTGAGCTGGAGCAGCTGCTCTCCGCCTGAGCCGCAGGCGACCTTCTTGACTCTCCCCTGGCCCCCACTTACTCTCCTTCTGTTCGCTGACAGCGACAAGATGTTCGTTATTAGTAAAACACCAGCTCAGCATCGTGGAGGGCGCAGTATGAGCACAGGGTCGTGCCCGGTCGACCACTCGGCCATGGCAGCCGCGGGCTGCCCCGTGTCGGCCAACGCGGCCGCGTTCGACCCGTTCGGCGAGGCGTACCAGGCGGACCCGCCCGAGGCGGTCCGCTGGTCCCGCGAGGAGGAGCCCGTCTTCTACAGCCCGGAGATCGGTTACTGGGTCGTCACGCGCTATGACGACGTGAAGGCGGTGTTCCGCGACAACGTCCTCTTCTCGCCGTCCATCGCGCTCGAGAAGATCACCCCGGTCTCCGAGGAGGCCACCGCGACGCTCGCGAAGTACGGCTACGCGATGAACCGCACGCTCGTGAACGAGGACGAGCCGGAGCACATGCCAAGGCGGCGCGCGCTGATGGAGCCGTTCACGCCGGAGCACCTCGCCGGCCACGAGCCCATGGTGCGCAAGCTGACCAGGGAGTACGTCGACCGGTTCGTCGACGCGGGCAAGGCCGACCTCGTCGACGAGATGCTCTGGGAGGTCCCGCTCACCGTCGCGCTGCACTTCCTCGGCGTGCCCGAGGAGGACATGGAGACGCTGCGGAGGTACTCCATCGCGCACACCGTCAACACCTGGGGCCGCCCTTCACCGGAGGAGCAGGTGGCGGTGGCCGAGGCCGTGGGCAAGTTCTGGCAGTTCGCGGGCACCGTGGTGGAGAAGCTGCGGCAGGACCCCTCGGGCCCGGGCTGGATGCCGTTCAGCATCCGCGCGCAGCGCGAGCAGCCGGACGTCATCACCGACTCCTACCTGCACTCGATCATGATGGCCGGAATCGTCGCCGCACACGAGACCACGGCCAACGCCGCGGCCAACGCGATCAAGCTGCTGCTGGAGAACCGCTCGGTGTGGGAGGAGCTCTGCGCCGACCCCGCGCTGATCCCCAACGCCGTGGAGGAATGCCTGCGCCACTCCGGCTCAGTCGCCGCATGGCGGCGGCTCGTCACCGCCGACACCACGATCGGCGGGGTGCCGATCCCCCGGGGTGCCAAGTTGCTGATCGTCAACTCCTCGGCAAACCGCGACGAGCGGCACTTCGACAACGCCGACGCCTTCGACATCCGCCGCGAGAACGCCAGCGACCAC
Source organism: Prauserella endophytica (assembly GCF_005146945.1). Taxonomy (GTDB): domain Bacteria; phylum Actinomycetota; class Actinomycetes; order Mycobacteriales; family Pseudonocardiaceae; genus Prauserella_A; species Prauserella_A endophytica. The sequence continues at coordinate 619,822 of NZ_SWMS01000002.1, read as the reverse complement.
CTGACCTTCGGCTACGGCAGCCACCAGTGCATGGGCAAGAACCTCGCCCGCATGGAGCTGCAGATCTTCCTGGAGGAGCTGACCACCCGGCTGCCGCACCTCGAGCTGGTGCCCGACCAGGAGTTCACCTACCTGCCCAACACCTCCTTCCGCGGGCCCGACCACCTGTGGGTGCAGTGGGACCCCTCGGCCAACCCGGAGCGCAGCGACCGCTCGGTCCTGCGGCGGCACCGGCCGGTGCGCATCGGTGAGCCCTCCACCCGAGCCATCACCAGGACGGTCACGGTCGAGTCGGTCGAGCCCGCCGCGGACGGCGTCGTCACGCTCACCCTCACCGACGGGACCGGCAAGCCGCTGCCGGCGTGGTCGCCCGGCGCGCACATCGACCTGGACCTCGACGGGCTGTCCCGCCAGTACTCCCTGTGCGGGGATCCCGCCGACACCCGCCGGTACCGCATCGCGGTGCTGCGCGAGCCGGAGAGCCGCGGCGGTTCCCGCTACGTGCACGAGCGGCTTCGGCCCGGCAGCACGCTGACGCTGCGCGGGCCCCGCAACCATTTCCGGCTCGACCCCGCCGCCCGGCACTACGTCCTCGTCGCGGGCGGCATCGGCATCACGCCGATCATCGCGATGGCCGACCACCTGCGCTCCGCGGGCGCGAGCTACGAGCTGCACTACTGCGGCCGCACGGCGAGCGGGATGGCCCTGCTCGACCGGGCCCGCCGCGACCACGGCGAACGCCTCACGGTGCACTGTGGCGAGGAGGGAGGACGGCTCGACGTGACCACCCTGGTGGCCGAGGAGCGCGACGGTGTCCAGGTCTACGCGTGCGGGCCGGAGCGGCTGCTGGCCGCGCTGGAGGAGCAGGCGGAGTCCTGGCCCGCCGACACCCTCCACATCGAACACTTCACGAGCATCAAGCGGGAGCTCGATCCCACCGTCGAGCACGGGTTCGACGTGGAGCTGGCCGACTCCGGCCTCACCGTGCACGTGGGCCCCGGTCAGACCGTGCTCGCGGCGCTGCGCGCGGCGAACATCGACATCTCCAGCGACTGCGAGGAAGGTCTCTGCGGCTCGTGCGAGGCGCCGGTGCTCGACGGTGACGTCGACCATCGCGACCTCGTTCTGACCAAGGCGGAGCGGGCCGCCAACACCGTGATGATGACGTGCTGCTCCCGCGCGTGCGGGAGCAAGCTCACCCTCGGCCTCTGAGCCGGTTCCCTCTTTCCAGAAAGGTTCTCGACAATGACGTCACCGGTGGAACACCCGGCCGCGCGCACCGCGCCCGGCGAGCGGGCCGGGTTCCGGCGCGTGCTGGCCGGCAGCATGGCCGGGGCAGTTCTCGAATGGTACGACTTCGCGATCTACGGCATCCTCGCCGCGACCGTGCTGGGACCGCTCTTCTTCCCCGGCGACAGCGGCATCGTGAAGCTGCTCCTCGCGCTGGCCACCCAGGGGCTCGGCTTCGTCGCCCGCCCGCTCGGCGGCATCGTGTTCGGCCACCTCGGCGACAAGTACGGCCGAAAGCCGATGCTCGTCGTCACCTTCCTCCTGCTCGGCATCTCGACCGCCATGATCGGCTTGCTGCCGACCTACTCGCAGATCGGGCTGTGGGCCACGGTGCTGCTCGTGGTGCTGCGCATGGTGCAGGGCTTCGCGCTCGGCGGTGAGTTCGGCGCCGCCGTGCTCATGGTCAGCGAGTACGGCGAGCCCAAGCGGCGCGGCTTCTGGGCCGCCTGGCCACAGGCCGGCGCTCCGCTCGGCACCGTGCTGGCGACCGTGGTGGTCACGTCCATCGGTGTGCTCTTCCCCGGCGACGCCTTCGACCGCTGGGGCTGGCGCCTCGCCTTCCTCGTCGCCATCCCGCTGCTGATCATCGGCTTCTGGATCCGGCGCAGCGTCGAGGAGTCCCCGGTCTTCCGGGCCGCGCAGGCCAGGGCGGAGACCCGGGCCGCCACCGAACGGCGGTCCAGCGTGCTCGAGGCGCTCTCCCGCCCGCGCCCGGTGCTGCACGGCCTCGGGATGCGGCTCGGCGAGAACATCGCCTTCTACATCTACACGGTGTTCGTGATCGCCTACGCCACCACGTCGTTCGGCTACGAGCGCGGCGACGTGATCATGGCGGTCACGTTCGCCTCGCTGGCGCAGTTCCTCGGCATGATCGGCGGCGGGCACTGGTCCGACCGCGTCGGCAGGAAGAAGGCCATGCTCGTGCCCGCCGTGGTGCTGGTGGTGTGGGCGCCGGCGTTCTTCTGGCTGGTGCAGACCGAGAGCCTGCCGATGCTGTGGCTCGGCGTGTGTGTCGGCGCGTTCTTCCACGGCATGCTCGCCGGTACCGAGGCCGCGTGGATCACCGAGCTGTTCCCCACGCGCCACCGCTACGCCGGCGCCTCACTGGTGTTCCAGGGTTCCTCGATCATCGCCGGCGCTCCCGCGCCGCTCATCGCGGTCTGGCTGATCGACTCGTTCGGCGTTGGCACGGTCATCGGCTACCTCGTGCTCACCATGGCGGTCACGGTCGTGGCGGTGGCGACGAGCCGTGAGACGAAGGGCGCCGATCTGGACACCGTCGAATGATTCAGCTCCGACCTCGCCGTAGGAGACCACGGACAGGACGTTCGAGCGCATGGGGACCCAGCGGTGGCCTCCGCGAACGCCAGCCCGGCTAGGCGGCACGGCGAAGGACGTGCCCGCGGCGGAGCCACGCCGGATCCGCCGCGGGCCACCCCGGCACGCCGCCAAGGCCGTCGTGGGGTCGGTGCGCTCGGGCGCCACGGCACGGCCCGGCACCGAAGCGGTGGCCCGGCGATCATCGCGAGCCTGGGCTGAGCGCCTCAGGACTCGGCGAACGCGAGCCCCCTGGCGGCCAGCTCCTCCTCCAGGATCCGGATCGCCTTGGGACCCACACCGTGGATCCTGAGCAGTTCACTGGCCGTGACGCGGGTCAGCTGCTCGTAGCGCGTGTAGCCGTTCAGGGCCAGCTCGCGCGGAGCGACCTTGCCCATCCGCCGGGGGAACTCGGTCGGCGCGACGGTCTCGGATTCCGGCATGCGGGCTCCTTCGGGTCTCGTTTCAGGTCGCGAACGTAGCAGCCACCACCGACATCACGTGGCCGCGTCGAACAGCTTCCCGGCCGCTGTGATCGCCTCCGCGAGTGCCTCCGGTTCGGCGCGCAGCGCGCCAACGATGGCGTCGATGTCGCGCAGGCCCGCGCGCGAGATGAGCCGCTTCTCGTTGGTGACCCACTCGCCGCGCGCGGCGAGGACGGCGTGTGCCGTCTCCGCGGCGGCGGTGGCCAGCGCGCCGGCGACCTCGGTGACCTGGCCGCGCGGGGCGAAGCCGCCGCGCGCGTACCCGAGGGTCAGCGCGGCCCGGCCCCGCCACATCGCCGGGGCGGTCCTCTTCAGCGCCTCGGGGTAGGCGGGCCTGGGCAGGACACCGTGCAGCACCCGGGCCAGCGCGAGCTCGGCGGCCACCAGGTAGCTGGGTATCCCGGCGAGGTGGAACATCAGCGGCTCCCAGTGGAACCGCCCCTGCTCCGCTTCGGCCAGCTCGTGCTCGACGACCTCCAGGTCGCGGTAGTGGACGTCGGTGTGGCGGCCGTCGATCGTCAGCCAGGCGCCGCCGTTGAAGACACCGCCACCCCACGCGCCGAGTTCGGTCACCTCCCCCTCCCAGCCGATCGCGCGCAGGTCGGCCGGGTCGAAGCCGCCGCGGTAGTACACGGCGAAATCCCAGTCGCTTTCCGGGCTGTGCGTCCCCTCGGCCCGCGAGCCGCCGAGGGTCACCGCGTGCACGCCGGGCAGCGCGGCCAGTCGTTCGACGACGTGGCCCTGGAACGCCTCGTCGTCCATTCTGCTTCGGTTCTCGTCCGGTCCCACAGTTAAGATCATCCACCATGGACCTCTCCGCGGGACACGCGATGATCGCTGTCCCGCCGGGGCGGGTGTCCCTGTCCGACCGCCGGAGCGCGAGCAGCTGGGCCGTCGACGTCGGCGGGTATCTGCTGTCCGCCACCCCGGTGACCCAGGGCGGGTACGAAGCCGTCACGGGGACGCGGCCGAGCACCGCCCGGGGCGAGAGGTTGCCGGTCGAGGGCGTGTCGTGGCTCGACGCTATCCGGTTCTGCGACGCCCTGTCCGTGCGGGAGGGGCTCGCGCCCGCCTACCACGGGGGCGGCGACCCGGTGTGGGACCGGGCCGCCGACGGGTACCGCCTACCGACCGAGGCCGAGTGGGAGCACGCCTGCCGCGCGGGCACCTCGGGCGCGCGGTACGGGCCGCTCGACGAGATCGCCTGGTACCGCGGCAACTCGGGCGAGCGCAGCCACGAGGTCGGTGGCAAACGCCCCAACGACTGGGGCCTGCACGACATGCTGGGCAACGTGTGGGAGTGGTGCTGGGACGCCTTCGCCGCGCCCGATCATCCCGGCTACCGCGTGCTGCGGGGCGGCGGGTGGTGCGACGAGCACTGGAGTTGCCGGGCCTCGGTCCGCAGGCGCGGCCACCCGGGCTTCCGGATCGACGACGTGGGCTTCCGTATCGCACGGTCCGTCCCCGCCGGATGAGATGTTCCTCGCACCAGAAAAGTCGGAAATCCTACTAATGTCGGCGGCGTGGACGACATCAAGAAGGTAGGCGTGGTCGGCGGCGGGCTCATGGGCTCTGGCATCGCCGAGGTGTGCGCCCGCGCGGGTCTGGACGTGAAGGTCACCGAGGTCGACGCCGCGGCGCTGGACGCGGCCCGCGCCCGCATCGGCGGCTCGCTCGACCGCGCGGTTCGCAACGGCAAGCTCACCGCCGAGGACTCGTCAGCCGCGGCGGACCGCCTCTCCTACACCACCGATCTCGACGAGTTCGCCGACCGCGACCTCGTGGTCGAGGCCGTCGCCGAGCGCGAGGACGTGAAGGCCGACGTGTTCGGCAGGCTCGACAAGATCGTGTCGCGGCCCGACGCCGTGCTCGCCTCCAACACCTCCTCGATCCCGATCATGAAGCTCGCGATGGCCACCGCGAGGCCCGAGCAGGTGGTCGGCATCCACTTCTTCAACCCCGTGCCCGTGCTCCCGCTGGTCGAGCTGATCCCGTCGCTGCTCACCTCGGAGCAGACGGCGGAGCGCGCGTCGGCCTTCGCCACCGGCGTGCTCGGCAAGACGGTGGTGCGCGCGCAGGACCGCGCCGGGTTCGTCGTTAACGCCCTGCTGATCCCCTACCTGCTCTCGGCGATCCGCATGCTCGAGTCCGGCTTCGCCGACGCCGAGGACATCGACAACGGCATGATGCACGGCTGCGCCCACCCCATGGGACCGCTGCGCCTGACCGACCTGATCGGCCTCGACACCACCAAGGCCGTCGCCGAGTCGATGTACGCCGAGTTCAAGGAACCGCTGTACGCCCCGCCCCCGCTGCTGCTGCGCATGGTCGACGCCGGGCTGTACGGCAAGAAGTCCGGCCGCGGCTTCTACGACTACACGAAGAAGGGCTGACCCGGCCGCCCTCGCTCACCCGTCGCGTCGCCGCCCGGCCCGATCCGTCGGTTCCCCGGAGGGCCGCGTCAGGTGGTGCCGCTCGCGATGCCTGAATCGCCGTGAATGCCCAGCGACTCCCGTTCACGTGCCTTCGCCGGACGCGACTCAGGACGGCTCCTGCGCCGTGCTGCCCGCCAGCGGCATCGCGGGCAGGCCCAGTTTGCGGTGGTCCCACGAACGGGTGCGGACCGGGTCGAGCCGGATGATGACCCGCTTGTTCATCATCGCCTCCACGACGGGCCGCACGGACTCGTCGTACGGGCCGGTGTAGCGCTCGTAGACGTCGATCGCCGTCTGCCAGTACTCGTCGGAGCCGGTGTCGTCGATGATCGTGGCCTTGGCCTCGATGGAGACGCCGCGGAGCTGGTCGTAGGTCTCACCGGCCTCGACGAGGACGACGGCGGTGGGGTCGCGCCGCAGGTTCACCGCCTTCTGCGACTTGGCCTTCGTCTCGAAGTAGATCGCGCCGTCGCGGTAGCCGTACCACATCGCGACCAGGTGGGGCACGCCGTTCGCGCCGACGGTCGCGAGCGTCGCGGTGCGGCTGCGGCGCAGGAAGTCGTCGATCTCCTCGGCGGTCATCACGATCTGGGCACGCTGGTTGGCTCCCACGCGTTCGCTCCTCACTGTCCGGTCAACGGGGCTCGAGGATCATGACCGGGATCTCGCGCGACGTCCAGCTCTGGTAGGTCCCGAAGTCGGCGTAGAGGTCCAGCAGAAGGGGCCACAGCGCATCGCGCTCGGCCGCGTCCGCCGTGCGGGCGCGGACCGGGACGAGCTCACCTTTGATCTGCACCGTCGTGTCCGGCGAGGACAGCAGGTTGCGGTACCACTGCGGGTGTTCCGGCCTGCCGCCCTGGGAGGCCACCACGACGACGTCGGCGCCGTCCCGCAGGAAGATCAGCGGCGTGGTGAACACTCTGCCGGAGCGGCGGCCGCGGTGGTCGAGCAGCAGGGTCGGCGCGGGTTTGCGCAGCGCCGCGCCGACGCGCCAGTGGTAGCCGACGCGTCCTCCGCTGCGGCGATAGGCCCAGACATGGCATCGGGACATCCAGCGGAACACCTTCGGCAGCAACGGCGAGTCGAGCGCGCGGGGTCTCGCGGCTGGCAGCGGCATCGCGGCTCGGACCCTCCCGAAGCTAGAACACGTTCTCACTGTCGGGCATGGTGCCAGGTCGGCCCGCGCAACTTCAAGACCGCGGGCTCACCGCACGCGCCGGCGCGGGCTCGCGCCCAGCTCGATGCGCACGGCGACGGGCAGCGTCTCCACGCCGAGCGCCGTCCGCGCCCTCGCGAGCACCTCGGCGTCGAGGTCCCGCCAAACCCGCCGCAGGTCCGTGCCCTCGCGCAGCCAGACCTGCAGCCGCAGCGCGGGTTCGCCGGGATCCCCCACGGAGCGGACCTTGGCCTTGGTGACGCCGTCGACCGCCTCGGTGTCGGCCTGCACGGCGGCGGACAGCGCGCCCGCGGTGACGGTCAGCGCGCGACCCTCGGTGCGGTCGAGCCGCAGATCGGGCTTCGCCTCAGGCCGCAGCGACCGGAAGCACCACCACAGTCCGAACACCAGCAGCGCCAGCCCGGCCACGATCGCGACCACGCGCAGCACCACAGGCTCCCGCGCGGCGAGCCACTCGGTCACAGCGGGGTCGAGCACCGGGCGCCGGGCGCGGTAGGTGCCGAACCAGCCGGCACCCAGCACGAGCACGGCCGATCCGGCGAGCAGGGCGAGCAGCCCCGTGACGAAGGTCAGCGAACGTTCGGTGCCCTGGGAGCGGGCGAGAGCCTTGGCGGAGGCGGGTCTGCTCATCGGCGGTCCCGGGGAGAGTCGACGACGACGGAGATCTTCGGGCGCCGCACCAGCGGCAGGTCGGCGATCAGCCCCGTGACGCTCTCGGTCAGGCGCGGCCGCAACTGCTCCTCGCTCTCGAACGTGCTGGACGCCCGCACTCGCACCTTGCGCGCGCTCGCCGTCACGGACGCGGACGTGACGTTGTCCTGCGCCCGCACGTGGGTGCCGACCACGCGGGCCAGCGAACGTGGAGAGGTGGTGACGCTGACGTCGGTGGCCGGATCGGTGAGGCGGACGTCCCTTCGCCGCGCGACGGCCGAGGCCAGCAGCAGGACGAGCCCGCTCACCGCCACGGCGACCGCGGCGACACGAACCGAGAAGGAGTCCCAGCCGGTGTTCGCGAGCGCGTCGCGCCAGGCCGGCCACGGCGCCACGAGCGGCACGTCGGCCGGGCGCCACCAGTGCCAGGCGACCTCCAGCGCCAGCAGGGCGCCCGCCCCCGCGACGGCCAGCCCGAGCAGTGTCGACAGTAGACGGACTAGTACACGCACGGCGTCTTCCCCTCAGCTCACCCGCGTGCGTGTCTCGGCCAGCAGCGCGGATACCGTGACGTCGAGCGCGCGCACCCGGTACGAGGTGATGCGCTCGACCTCGTCCGTCACGGCCGCGCGCACCCGCTCCACCACCTCGCCGACGGCCGCGGGGTAGCGCAGGGCCAGCTCCAGTGCCAGGTCCACGTCGTTGCCGTGCCCGGAGACCTTCACGCTGGCGCCGCGCAGCCCCGAGCCGAGCCCGGACACCCGGCGCGTGGTGCGCTCGGTCCCGTCCACGCGATCGGCGGCGTGCTCGGCGACCTTGCGCACCACGGCGTGGGCGATCTCCAGCGTGCCGCGCTCCTCCGCAACGGCCGCGCCGGTCACCGGTCCCTGCCCCGGCCGAACAGGTCGGACAGGTCGAGCTCGCCGTCGAGTGCCCTGCCCACGACGAGGCCGATCACACCCACGGCCAGCGTGACCAGAAACGCGGCGAAGCTCTGCGAGGCCGCGAGGCCAAGCACGAGACCGCCGAGCAGACCGGTCTGGGTTGCGTTCATCGTTGTTGATCTCCTCGGTTGTCTCGGTTCATCGGACGCGGCGGTGCCGCCGGCGACGCCGCCACCGGGCGAGCACTCCGGTGATTCCCCCGCGCCGGGTGGTGAACACCACCGGCGCGTCGGACCGGTCGCGGCCCGGGTCCCGCGAGCTCTCGCTCTCGCCGCCGGTCTCGCTCTCGCTCTGGCGGAACCGGGCCACACCGGCGACGAAGACGTCGGGATCGCCGCCGACGTCGGGATGGTGCCGGCGGACGAACGCACGGAACTCTGCCCGCCGTCGCACCTCCCGGCAGCCCGGTTCCGCGGTCACCTGGCCCGCCTCTGCTCCGGCGTGTCCTCGCGGACGTGGACGATGTCGGCGACCTCCACGTTCACCGGCACGGTCCCCGCGATCGCCCGCACCCGCGCGCGCAGGTCGTCGAGCACACCGGGCAGGCTGTCGTCGAGGCGCAGCACCACGCCGAGGTCCACCGGCTCCCCCTCCCCGGTCACGCGAACGCCCACGACCTTGCGACCGGGCAGATGGGTGGCGAGCGTGCCGCGCACGCCGCCGTCGAGCCTCACCACCGAAGGATGGGCGCTGAGGTCCCTGGCGATCGCGTCCGCGAGTCGTTCGGTTGCGCTCATGGTTCACTCCACCCGGGTGCTGGTCTCCTCGACCTCGTCGTCCTCGGGCACGTGGATGTCGTTGACCGCGATGTTGACCTCGATGACCTCGAGGCCGGTGATCTCCTCGACGGTGGTGATCACGTTGCGGCGGACGGCCCTCGCGACGTCGACGATCCGCGCGCCGTACTCCACGACCACGTCGAGGTCGACCGCGGCCTGTTTCTCCCCCACCTCCACCGAAACACCCGACGTGGTCGCGGTGCCCGAGCCGGGAATGCGCTCGCGGATCGCTCCGAAAGCGCGGGACACGCCGCCGCCCAGCGCGTACACACCGGACACGTCGCGGGCCGCGATACCGGCGACCTTCTGCACCACCGAGGACGCGATGGTGGTCTTGCCGGCCGTGCCGTCCTCGTTCAGCGTGGTCGTGGAACCGGCCCGCGTGGCGGGCGAGGTGCCCGTGTCGCCGCTGCTGTTGTTCTGTGCCATGGAACTACTCTCCTCGATCGCTCTGGTCACCGCACACGGCTCAAGGCCGCGCGCTCTCCGTTGTCACCCGGCATGTGGACGTGCTCGACAGCGATGCCGGCCTCGACCGCCTCGAGTCCGGTCAGGTCCTCGACGGCGGCGATGGGGTTCGCGCGGCCGGCCCGCGCCACCGCGGGAATCGGCACGCCGTGGTCGAGCACGACGCGCGTGTCGATCGCCGCCCGCTTCTCGCCGACCCCCACCGACACGCCCTGTCCCGCGCTCGCGCTCGCGCCGGGAACGCGGTCCCGCAGCGCTGCGAGCGCCCTGGTCGCACCACTGCCGAGGCCATGGACACCGGACACCTCGCGCGCGGCCGTTCCGGCTGTCCGGCGGACCACGGTGGTGGCGATGGTCGTGGCGCCCTGGCCGGTCACGAGCAGGCCCGTGACAGGCCACGCGGCCCGTCTGTCCACAGTGGCCGCCGGTGCGGTGCTCGTCATCGTGCTGACTCCTCGTGCCTGGGACGAACCGGGGTCTGGCACCCCGTCACCCATCACGACACGGGCGGCACCGAAACGTCACGGCTGATCGCGGCGATGTCGCGACGATCACCCGATCAGGTGTCATCTGTCGTCGACATCGGCCACATCGATGTCCAGCACGGAAAGCCGCACCCCGACGCTGGCCGTGCACGCGGCCGCCGCCCGGTGCCGCACCACGGCCAGCAGCTCCGAAAGGTCGGCCCCGTACGTCACGGTCACCGTCAACCGTCCTTCCACGACGGTCGTGCCATCCTCGTCCACGCCCATGGCGCGCAGGAGACACCGGCGCGCGCGCACCCCGTCGATCGCGTCGACGGCGAAGCGCACGACGGCGGCGACGGCCCGATCGCTCACCTCGGTGCGGCCAGGCCGCCCGGCGTCCAGCGGCAGCATCGCGGGGGGCGTCCTCGGTTCAGCCCGCACCGCGGCCATGATCCGCTCGGTCAGGTCGCGCGAGGGCCGCGGCCGTTCGGCCCTCAGCTCGCCGGTGGCGGCACGCAGGTCACCGAGTCCCCGTAGCGCCGTCGAGCAGTGCGGGCAGGTCAGCTCGTGCTCATCGGCCCGGCCCCGCTCGACGGCGTCCAGCCTGTCCCACAGCCCGGCGAGCGACCGGCCACACGGCAGGTCGTAGTCCGCCTCTGGCTGGTTCAGCGCCATGGCCGCATCACCTCCGCGAGCTGGGCCCGGGCGCGGGCGATCCGGCCCCGCACCGCGGCCGTCGTACCACGCACGATCTGGGCGATCTCCTCGTAGGACCGCCCGTGGACCTCCCGCAGTAGCCAGCAGGCCCGCTGCTCGGGAGTCAACCGCTCCAACGCCTCCAGCAAAGCCGCCACCTGGTCGTTGAGCTCGGCCGCCGGCTCCGGCTGGGCCTCCACCCGCCGTGTCGCGGTGGTGTCCGGGTCCACGTCGGCCACCGGACGGCGCGACCGCAGCACGTTGAGGCAACGGTTCGTGGTGGAACGGTACAACCACCCGACGAAGGCGGTGTCCTCGTGCAACTGGCCGAGCCGCCGCCACGCCGTCAGGAACACCTCCTGCACCACGTCCTCGGCCTCGCCCGAACCGGCCAGCATCCGCAGCGCGAGCCGGTACATCGGCCCCTGGTACCGGCGCACGAGCTGCTCGTAGGCGCGCATGTCACCGCCGCGGGCGCGCGCCACCAGCGCCTCGTCGTCGAGCGCCGCCACGGCGCCCGGCACCCCGGTCCCGGCCCTCATCGGCCGGCCGGTCCCCGTCCCGACCTCATCGTGCCTCCCTCGTGCCTCACCCGCCGTCGCAGGTTCAGACACCCTCCCGGGCGAGACGTCACGCACACCGGCGCCAGCATAGGTGTGAGGTGCGCTACCGCGCCTGTCCGAGCAGGCCGAGCGGGGAGAGCACGTCGGCGACGTAGCCGAGGCCGGTCTCCCGCTCGCCCGGTGTGCTGCGCGGGTCGAGCACGAGCCGCGCAGGCTCGGCGACGTCCTCCAGCACGCGCACGCCGCGGTAGTAGGCCAGCAGCCCCGGGTCCGGCTCGTGGTACCCGTAGCCCTCGGCGAACCAGCCCTGCTGCTCGGCGGTGACCGACGCCGCCGCGATCACGCCTCCCCCGAGCACGAACATGAGGTCACGCTCGGGCGGGGCGAGGACGGCGTCGTCGAAGTCGATCAACACGACGTCGCCCGCGCTGGTGACGATGAGGTTTCCCAGGTGCGGATCGGCGTGGCACGGCACCGCCAAGGGCAGCCCGGTGCGCTTCCGCAGCTCCGCGCCGAGGCGGACCGTCCGCTCGCGCACCGCGCGCAGCGCGTCCCGGTGAGCCAGCCACAGCTGCGCGAGGCGTTCCCCGTGCGCGTCCCGAGGGCGCCCTTCGAGCTCGGCGTCGACGCGGTCGAAGAGGGCGGCCCACCGCCGCGGGTCGAAGGTCTCTTCCGGCACCCAGCGGCGCAGGGCACCGTCCACCGGCACGGCGTGCAGTGCCGCGATCAGCCTCCCGTAGGCGTTCCACCGCGCACGGTCCATTCCGGACTCCAGCGCGGTGGCACCGTCGACCCAGTCCACAACCGACAGTCGCAGGCCGTCGGCGTCGGCCCACAGCTCACCCCCGCGGGTGCGCCGTGGCTGTGGTGCGTACCGTGCGCCGAGCGCGGCGGGGACGACCAGTCCGGCCGGGGAACCGCCCGCGGTCGACTTCACGGCGAACGCGCGACCGTCGGCATCGGTGACCCGGTACAGCCGGGCGGTGTTGTCCGCTCCCCGGTCCACCGGTTCCACCTCGGCGACGCGCAGACCGTACAGCTCGGCGAGCCGCGCGCGCAGGCGCTCCGGGGTCACGAGGCGGGACCCGGCGCACGGCACCGGCGGGCGAGCCCGCCGAGTACACGCCGCTCGCCGTCCTGCCGGTGCACGAGCTGTTCGGTGACACCGTGCCTGCCGGCCGAGCACCGGTTGACCCCAGTCACGGGCGGGCGGGTCCAGCTCGGCGACCGGGTCCGCCAGCGCGCCGACGCGGCGTCGGGCGCGTCGCGTTCCAGGCCCCGCCGCGGCACGAACCGCTCGCGCAAGGCGTGCGGCGTCCCGGCACCGTCGCGCCGCACCAGTGTGTCCGCCGCGTCGAGCAGCGCTGCGCGCCACTGCCCGGCGGGTCTCGTTCGCGTCACCACACTCCCTCCGGCCGCGACACAGGCTACTGTGCCACAGACACGCAATGGGGTAAGTTGAGCCTAACCTAAGCAGGAGGCGTGATGGCGCGTACGAACCTGTCGTCCACCAGGGTCAAGCCGGCGACCACGGGACTGCTCACCCTCGAGGTGCTGCGGCGCGAACGGATCTCCGAGCACTTCGCCAGGGTCACCCTGGGAGGGCGCGACATCGAGCGGTTCACGCCGATGGGCTTCGACCAGTGGTTCCGGCTCTTCCTTCCGGTCGCCGAGAACTCGCTGGCGCGCCTGCCCAACAAGCTCAACACGCTCGCGTACGCGAGGTACCTCACCATCTCCAGGACCGAGCGCCCGGTGCTGCGCAACTACACCGTGCGCGCGTACCGGCCCGACGGCCCCGCCGGACCAGAGCTGGACGTCGACTTCGTGCTGCACGGCACGCCGGGCGACGGGACCGCGGGCCCCGCCGCCACCTGGGCACAGACCTGCCGGCCCGGCGACCCGGTGGCCATTCTCGACGAGGGCATCGGGTTCAACCCGGACCCGGCGCTGCGCCGGGTCCGGCTGGTCGCCGACGAGACCGGCCTGCCCGCCGTCGCCGGCATCCTCGCCGCGCTGCCCGCCGACCTGGCAGGCGAGGCGGTCATCGAGGTGCCCGGCGAGGACGACCGCCAGAAACTCGAGGCGCCGCAGGGCGTCGAGCTCCACTGGGTCGTGCGCACCGGCCACGCCGCGAGGCCCGGCCAGGCCGCGCTCGAGGCCGCCACCGCGATGGAGCTGCCGGGTGAGCGCTTCTACGGCTGGGTGGTCGGGGAGCAGACGCTGCCCAGCACCCTGCGCCGCCACTGGATCCGCGCCGGCGTGCCCAAGGAGGACATCATGTTCTGCGGCTACTGGCGCGCGGCCAAAGCCCACTGAGCGCTCCACCGCCCGGTGAAGGCGACCATGCCTGCGTGGAGGCGAACTCAGTGGCGCACAGCGTCTCCGTTCGGGTGGCAGGGAGACGGGTGGGCGCAGTGATGGTGGCCTTCACCGCGGTCGGGTTATCCGTGCGGGGCGCGCGCAGGCTCGCCGGTGGGTGGTTTGCTGCCTCGCGGGTGCTCGGCCGCAAGATGCGCGGCCCTGCCGATCAGGAGGCCGCCTGCGCCCAGGAGGAGCACGCCGAGCACGAGGGCCCCACCGCCGACCCACGGCAGCGCGGGCACGGTCGCCCCGGCCTGCGCGCGCACGCTCACGCCGCGGCCGCGATCGGCGTTGAGCACGACGACCGTCCAGTCGCCCACGTCCACAGGGGTGCGCACGGTCCGGGTTCCGGTGCCGCTCGACTGCGCCGTCCAGATCCCGGCCGTGGCGGGCGGCGTGGCCGGCGCGCCTCCACTGTGGACGGTCATCGCCGCGGAGCCGTCGTCGTCGACGTCCCGCACCGTCGCGTACTCGGTGCCCGCGAGGTACCTGGCCGCCTCGTCCGACGGCGCGATGCCGACGAAAAGGGCCTCACTCGGATCGGTCGAGGCCGCCCGGACTCGCACATCGCCGAGGGCGGCCCCGACCCACTCGGGCGCGCCGGCGAACCGGGCCGCCTCGGTCGCGAGTGCGTAGGTGCCGGTGTCGAACGTGCCCGACGCCGTGAGGAAGCCATCCGCGTCGCGCTGGCTCCGGTCGGCCCACAGCATGGCGACGCCCCCGGTGATCGGTCCCATCGCCACGAGAGCGAGCACGGCTCCGACCACCACGGCCGTGATCCGGCCCGGCGTCCAGCCGCCCGGCCGGGCCGACGTGGCGCCGGAGCGCGGCGCCGGAAGCGGACCCTCGGGCTGCCTCGACGGCTCGCCGCCACCGAGGTCGAGCCGGAAGGGCGGGTACTCGTCGGTCATGAGCCCGGCGTAGGCCGCGACCCGCACCACCCACCGGTCCATGCCAAGCACGAAGTCGTACACCGGTCGCGGGTAGGAGCCGGTGAACAGCAGCACAAACCCGGCCACCAGCACCAGGATCCCGATCAGGCCGCCGCCTGCCCAGGTGGTGTCGTCGCTGTCGCCCGGCCACCACAGGAACCACAACCCGCCGCCCGCGAACAGCCCCACGACGATGTAGTGCGGTATGGCCAGCAGCCACCACTTCACCAGCACCAGGCCGCGGGACAGCCGCACGGGATAGTCGACGTCCAGGTGCGCCGGGTAGTCCGGCACCTCGGCCAGGGTGAAGGGCGGGTACCGGTCGGTGCCCAGTCCGGCGTAGGCGTAGTAGTGCACGCGCCACGTCCACCGCAGGACGCCGACGTTGAAGTCGAAGATGCCGCGCGGATAGCGGCCGGTGACGAGGATCGCGAAGAACGCCACCACCGTCAGCACGCCGAACGCGAGCCACAGCACCGAAAGCACCAGGTAGTGCGGGATCGCCAGCAGCCACTTCACCAGCCACAACCAGCGGGACAGACCGGGGTCCAGCTCCGCTTCGACCCGGACGGGATAGGGATTCGCGTTCGTCATGCCGAAGCACCTCCTCACCTTGCTCGCGCTTCTGCCCTGACGGTGCGCCACGGACCCCGCCGCCGGACAGGAGCGAAGGTCCCCTGGGGTGGGTGGCTTCCGGCCCTGCCGGACCCCACGCGAGCCCGGCAGGGCGGGGCGACGCCGTGGCGAACGCGCGCTCAGGCCGACGCGCCGACGCAGGAGACCTGAGCACTCCGGGAACGCCCACCGCCAGCACTTCGGCCTGGCGGTCGGTCTCGCTGTCGAACCGGTCGGTGATCGTCACCTCGCCCGCGTGCACCGCGACGGTCCACCTGCCGGGGCCGCCGAAGGTCGCGAGCCGGTGCTGGACGTCGCGCGCGAGCGCCTCGTCGCTGCGCGCGAGCATCCGGGCGAGGTCGCGACGGCTCTCGATGCCGACCACCTTGTTCCCACCACGACCGGCAGGCTGCGCGGCCCCCTGTCGAGCATGTCGCTCACCACGTCCACGACTTCCCCGACGTTTTCGCGCGCGCCAGCCGCCACGGCGGGCACGGTCATCACGTCGCCGACCGGTCGCCCACCAGGCGACGGGCGGCCGGGCAGGTCGGCGCTGCCTCGCGTGGTTCGCCGACCACGACCACCCTGCTCCCGGCTGCCTCGGCGAGGCGGGCTCGGGCCGGTGGACTCGTCCGGCCGCCACTCCGGAGGTGACTGACGGGTCCCGGCGTCAGCGCTGGGCCGTGCGCAAGCCGTCGTCGAGTCCCTCGACCGCGGCCTCCACGGCGCTGCGCGCGCACCGGCCGACCGCGCGGGTGCGCACCGTGCGGCCGTGCCAGACGGCCGTCGCGTCGGTGCGGACCGCCGCGGGCATGGCCGGATGCCGGGTGCGGGACATCCGCACGTTCAGCGAGTCGATCGGATAGCGGGCGCAGAGCGCACGGGTCCGCTCGAGCGCGTAGTCCAGGAACGCCGGGTCGACGCCCGAGGCGGCCTCGACGTGAACCGTCGGCGCGGGCCGCCCCGGCAGAGATGTCGTCACAAACGCGACGATCCCCGCCGACGGGCGTCCGGCACAGGGCCCTTGGTCCCTATTGTCGCTGACCTTAGCCCGGACCGGCAGCGGGTCGCCGCCCCAAGACTGGCGTGCATGGAACGTCCCGTGCGCGTGCGCGAGACCCCGAACCGGACGGTGCTCGCGCTGCGGCAGAAGGCCGCGCCCGGGCGGCTGGGCGAGGTCATCGGCCACCCGAGGTGCGCTACCTCGGCGACTTCCCGGCCAGCGAGCTCGACCTGGAGATCCACGTGCCCGTGCCCGGCTTGCCCGGGACGGGCCACTCCGGCGGCGCGCGGGTGCTGGAACTGCCCGCCACGACGTGGGCGAGCACCGTCCACGAGGGCGCCTTCGACCGCGTCGGCGAGGCGTACCGGCGTTCGAACACTGGATGACCGAGCACGGCTACCGCCGCGGCGGGCCGCCGATCGAGTTCTACCTCGGCGAGCGCGCCGCGGCCACGTACCGGATCGAGGTGGCGATCCCCATCGCGCGCTGACCGCGTTCAGCGCCTGCCGAAACACAGGTAGGCGGCGGGGCCGATGAAGTTGATCCCGATGACGAGGCCCCAGACCCGTTTCGGACCCCGCACCGAGGCCTCCGGCCTCCTGGCGAGATCGGCCCACGCGTAGCCCGCGAGCGCGAACTGGACCACCGCGCCGGAGCCGATCACCATCCGCTCCCCAGGGGAGAGTTCCCTCCAGCCACGCCGCTTCCTCCGCTCCATGGGAGGCAGTATGCCCGCCCGGCGTCCCCGTCGCCCTGGCGGTCTCACCCCGTGCGCTGCGCGAGGAAGACGAACTCGCGACCGGGACGGTCCGGCGCCCCGCGCACGTCGAGCACCCGGAATCCCTCGGCGGCCAGGCTCGCCTCGACCTCGGCCCGGTCGCGGAACCGGATGGTGGAGTCGGAGGTGAGCACGGCGCCGTCGGAGAGGAACCGGTAGACGTGGCGGAAGGAGACGAGCGGCGGGCTCACGTCGGTGACCTCCAGCCACCGCCGCACCCGGCCGATCCCGGGGACGTCCACGGTGACCACCCTGGTGTCGGCGGCCCAGTCCTCCCACGCCCGCCGTTCGGGACGCCTGGTCTCGAACACGAGGTGGCCGCGCGGACGCAGGGCGGCGTGGACGCCCCGCAGGGTCTTCGACCAGGCCTCGTCGGTGAGGAACACCTGCGCCACGTTGCCGGTCAGCACGGCGAGGTCGGCGCCGAGTGCGGGCAGCGTGGTCGCGTCGCCGTGGATCCAGGTGATCTTCCCGGCGGGGTCCTTCTCCCTCGCGATCTCGAGCGACGCGCCGGCCGGGTCGGCCCCGACCACGGTGCGGCCGCTGTCGGCGAGCAGCGTCGCCAGGGAGCCCGTCCCGCAGCCCACGTCGACGACCCGGCGCGCGCCCAGCTCGTCGGCGACGGCGAGGTAGGCCGAAAGGTCGTCGCGGTCCCCCTCGAAAGCGTCGTAGACGGGCGCGAGGCGGCGGTGGGCGAAGATCGGGTCGGGCACCCGGCGACCCTATCTCGGCCTTGCCTTCGGGGAGCGTATTAATTACCGTCCATTCGGTCGTTTAGGGCGACCTCCCCGATCCCCGCTCGAACAACGGAGTTCCAATGCCCACCGAGAAGGCCGCGGCCGCGCGCCGGCAACGCAGATCGACCGAGGAGCGCAGGGTGCTCGTGAGCACCCTCGCCGGGACCACCATCGAGTGGTACGACTTCTTCATCTACGCGCAGGCCGCGAGCCTCGTACTGGCGCCGCTCTTCTTCGCTCCCGTCGGCGAGCACGCACCAGGACTGGCCACGGTCATCTCGCTGGCGACGATCGGCATCAGCTTCCTCTTCCGTCCACTCGGAGCCGTCGTGGCCGGCCGCTACGGCGACCGCCTCGGCCGCAAGAAGATGCTCGTGCTCACGCTCGTGCTCATGGGCGCCGCGACCGCGTTGATCGGTGCGCTGCCCACGTATGCCGACATCGGGCTGGCCGCTCCGATCGTGCTGATGCTGCTGCGCATCCTGCAGGGTTTCTCGGCAGGCGGCGAATGGGGCGGCGCGGCACTGATGTCGGTCGAGCACGCGCCCCTCCACCGGCGCGGGCTGTTCGGCTCCTACCCGCAGGCCGGCGTGCCGCTGGGGCTCATCCTCGCCACCGGCGTCCTGTGGATCACCACCACCGTCACCACGCCGGAGCAGTTCGAGAGCTGGGGCTGGCGCGTCCCGTTCCTCTTCTCCGTGGTGCTGATCGGCATCGGCTACGTCATCCGGAGGGCCGTCGAGGAAAGCCCCGTCTTCCGGGAGATGCTGGCGAAGAAGAAGCAGTCCGCCGCGCCGCTGCGCGACGTCTTCCGCGGCAACACCAGGCAGATCGTCCTCAGCGCGCTGATCTTCGTCGCGAACAACGCCGCCGGGTACCTCGTGATCGCCTACTTCCTCAACTACGGCGTCGCGACTCTCGAGCTGCCGAGGTCGTCGGTGCTCCTCGCGATCGTCATCGGCTCGCTGGGCTGGCTCTCGGCGACCGTGTACGGCGGCGCGCTCTCCGACCGGCTCGGCCGGGTGCGCACGTTCCAGCTCGGCTACGGACTGGTGTTCGTGTGGATGATCCCGCTGTTCCTGCTGATCGACACGCGCAACATCTGGCTCTTCGGCGCCGCGATCTTCGTGCTGACCATCGGGCTCGGCCTGTCCTACGGGCCGATGTCGGCGATGTACGCGGAGATGTTCCCCGCGGCCGTCCGGTACTCCGGCGTCTCCATCGGCTACGCGCTGGGCACCATCCTCGGCGGCGCCTTCGCCCCGATGATCGCCGAGCTGCTCATGCAGCGGACCGGCTGGTCGGGCTCGGTGGGCGTCTACATCATGGTGCTGTGCGTGGTCTCGTTCGCCGCGGTCTCCGCCGTCAAGGAGACCAGGGGCGCCGAGCTGCGGGCCGCCTCGGACCACCAGGACAACGCCGACGTGCCCACGTAGGCGCCCCGAGGTCTCAGCGGGCGCCGCCGGGCACCAGCGTCCGGAACAGCGCGCCGGGCGTCGACGAGCGGATGGTGGCCAGCACGGCGCCGAGGCTCGGCAACCAGCGGCGATGGGCGTCGGGCTCGACGATCCACCTGGCGTGGATCTCGGGCCTGCGCCAGTCGGGCAGCGGCACCGTGGTGCCCGCGGGCAGCACCCTGACCTGTTCGGGCGGCGGCGCGTCACCCCAGGCGGGCAGCTCGGCCTCCACCAGCAGGACGCTCATCATCTCGCGCTTGGTGGGTATCGCCAGCACGGGACCGAGGCAGTCCTGCCTGGCGAGCCCGGCCAGCACGGCCTCCGACTGCGCCTTCGGCATGGCCACGGCGCCGATTCCCGACCCGATCACCAGATGCGGGCCGGTCGCCTCCCACCGCACGGGCCAGCCGAACACGCCACGGTAGTCCGGAAACGCCGGCCTCGTTACCAGGTCTCGCTGCAGCTCCATGGCGCTCCTCGTCTCCACGGCACCTCGGGTATGTGTCGATGCTAACGGCACTCCGTGCCATTAGCAATGGGTCCTGGTAAGTTCGGCGCGTGTCGGTGGAACCTCAGCAGACGGGCCGCCGCCGGGTCGGCCGGACCACGGAGGGTCGCAGGCTCCTGCGGCGCACGCTCACCGTGGCGGCGATCGACCTGTTCCTCGAGAGCGGCTACGAACAAACGACCGTGGACGACATCGCGGCGGCCGCCGGCGTGGGACGGCGGACCTTCTTCCGGTACTTCCGCTCCAAGGAAGACGCCATCTTTCCCAGCCACGACGAGGTTCTGCGCGACATCGAGCGCCTCTTCGCCGAGGCCGACGACCGGCAGAACCCCATCGAGGTGGCCTGCGCGGGCGTCACCCTCGTGCTCGACTCGTACCTGTCCGACCCCGACGTCTCGGTCAAGCGCTACACGCTGACCCACACCGTGGCCCCCTTGCGGGACAGGGAGGTCGCCAGCGTCGACCGCTACCAGCGCGTGCTCGCGCGGTACCTGCGCGCGCGGTTCGAGACCGACGGGCAACCACTCGCGGATCTCCGGGCGTCCGTGGCCGCCGCGGCCGTCGCCGCCGCGCACAACCACGTGCTGCGCCGGTGGTTGCGCAGCGGCGGCACCGAGGACGCGCATGCCATGGCGCGCAAGGCTTTCCAGCTGGTGGTCGACGCCTTCTCCACGGAGCAGCCCCGGCGCGAGACCGGCGACGACGAGACCGTGGTGGCGGTGCTGCGCAGCTCCGCGTCACTGGCGGAGGTCGTCCAGCAGATCAGCGCGTCCCTGCGGCCCGCGGGCGGACACCCTCAGTAATGGCACTACGTGTCGTTACAGGGACCGTCCACACGGCATCGCCACGGTGAAAACCGGTGGCCCCCGCCGGGTGCCGCACACCAGGATGACCGCGTGGGCCTGAGTGCTGAGCAGATCGACCGGTTCGTGACCGAGGGCTTCGTCAAGCTGCCGGGGGCGTTCCCCCGCGGCGTCGGGAAGCGGTGCGTCGATGAGTTGTGGCAGGCCACGGGCTGCTCCCCCGGCGACCCGGCGACGTGGCGCGAACCGGTCGTCCGGCTCGGCGGGTTCTCGACCCCACCCTTCCGCGAGGCGGCCACCACCCCCGTGCTGCACGAGACGTTCGACGCCCTCGTCGGCGAGGACCGCTGGGTGCCGCTCGGTGGGCTCGGCACGTTTCCGGTGCGCTTCCCCAGCGAAGCCGAGCCCGGCGACGACGGCTGGCACGTGGAGGCGAGTTACGCCGGGACACAGGGCGAACCGCGGCTGAACCTGCGTTCCCGCAACCGCGCACTGCTGCTGCTGTTCCTGTTCTCCAACATCGGTCCCGACGACGCGCCGACCCGGATCCGGGCGGGCTCCCACCTCGACGTCCCACCGCTGCTGGCGAAGGCGGGCGACGAGGGCCGCGAGTGGATGTCCCTGTGCGTCGACGCGGTCGAGGCGTCGGCGCACCGCCCGGTCACGCTCGCGACCGGCGAGCTGGGCGACGTCTATGTGTGCCACCCGTTCCTGGTGCACGCGGCCCAGCCCCACCGGGGCACACGGCCGCGGTTCATGGCGCAGCCACCGCTGACTCCGACCGGCCTGCTGGATTTCGACACGCCACACCCCAGCCCCGTCGCGAAAGCGGTACTCGACGGACTGCGCTGAACCTCGTGGAGTCAACTGTGGACGGACGCGGGAGCAGCCGCGAGCGGCAGCGCCCGGTCGCTCTCCTCCTTGATCGCGCGCAGATGCGCCCACGACTCGACGGTCCGGACGCCGGGCAGTGCGCGCAGGCGTTCCAGCGTCGCCAGCACCTCGTCGAGTGAACCCGCCCGGATGGTGCCGATACCGTTGCACCAGCCGACACCGGTCGCGAAGCAGTCCACCTCGTCGAGCGCGGCGACCTCCCTGGCGACCGGCTCGGTCTCGCCGACCACGTTGAGCGCGAACCCCACGGTGTAGGTCCGGCTGAGCGGGTTGAGCCGGACCAGCGCGCCGACGTGCACCACACCGGACTCCAGCAGGCGCAGCACCCTCGCCCGGGTGGCTCCCGGCGAGAGTCCGCTGACGCTCGCGAGCTCCGCGAAGGACGCGCGCCCGTCGACCCGCAGGTGGGCGAGCAGCGCGTGGTCGGAGGCGTCGAGCTCGATCTCGCTCAGCGGACCGGGGCTCTCCAGCGGCCCCGGCGGGAAGTACGGGTCCTTCCAGATCCGCAGGTACGTGATCGCCTGCACGGCGCGCACGGCGGGGACGGCCTGGACCCGCGCGAGGCCGCGCGCGAACGCCTCCATGTCCTCGGTGCGCAGCTCGGCGGTGACCGCGAACCGGCCCGCGGTGGTGGTGACGAAGGAGATCTCGTCGAGCTCGGCGATCTGCTCGGCGACGGGCGCCGCCGGCCCGTGCGTCTCGACGATCACGTGGCCGAGCTGGTTGAGCCCGAACACGGCGGGATGGATGGCGCCGACCAGCCGGATCCCGCCCTCCCCGAGCAGCCGCTGCACGCGCGCCTTCGTGGTCGACCTGGCGAGGCCGACCAGCCGCGCCAGCGTCTCGTAGGATGCCCTGCCGTCCCGGTGCAGCGCGCGCACGAGCTGCTCGTCGATCTCGTCCAGGTTCGCTCGCACGCGAGCCAACCTAACGCATCCCGGTTCGATCGCCGAATAGCACGCACACTCAGGTACCGAAGACCGTAACAGCGACCGAGTCCATCGATCGCCGCCGAATCGTCTATTGATCACCCGATAGGGCAGATGTATCGTCTGCTGCCAATCACGGGTCTGGCCGAAGGGTGCGGTGGGATGGGCAGTACGGATACGGATCGCGCGTTCTTCGGCCAGCCCCGCGGCCTGGTGGGGTTGTTCTTCGCCGAGGCGTGGGAGCGGTTCTCCTACTACGGCATGCGGGCGCTGCTGCTGTACTACATGACCGACCGGATGCTGGACGGCGGGCTCGGGATCGACTCCGCCGACGCCCGGTCCCTCATCGCGGTCTACGGCTCCGCGACCTACCTGGCTGCGATCCTCGGCGGCTGGATCAGCGACCGGCTGCTCGGCGACCGGCGCGCGACCCTGCTCGGCGGCGTCCTGATCATGTGCGGGCACATCTGCCTGGCGATCCCGGCCGGCGCTGGTGCGCTGTTCGCGTCGATGATCTTCATCGCCAGCGGCACCGGGCTGCTGAAGCCGACGATCTCCTCATCCGTCGGTGACCTCTACGCCCGGGACGACCCGAGGCGCGACTCCGGTTTCAGCATCTACTACATGGGCATCAGCGTGGGCGCCGTGGCCGCTCCGCTGGTGGTCGGCACGGTCGGCCAGACGTACGACTACCACCTCGGATTCGGGATCGCGGCGGTCGGCATGGCGGTCGGCCTGATCGTGTACGTCCGCACGCAGCGGCACCTGAGCCCGCTCAGCGACCGCCCGAAGAACCCGTTGCGGCTGCGGGAGGTTCCGCGTGGGCGGCTGGCCGGCGTGCTCGCGGGCATCGCGGCGCTCGTCGCGATCATCGTCGGGACCGTGGCGACGGGAACGCTCGACGCGGGCGGGGTCGTGAACCTCATCAGCGTGGTCGCGATCGCCGTTCCGGCCGCGTACTTCACGGTCATGCTGCGCAGCGGGCGGACCACCGCCGTCGAACGCGCGAGGGTGCGCGGCTACATCCCGATGTTCGTCGCCGCGGTCGCCTTCTGGTGCATCCAGGAGCAGGGCGCGACGGTGATCGCTCAATACGCCGACGAGAGCACCGACCTGGGTGCGCTCGGGTTCACCATCCCGGCGTCATGGTTCCAGTCGGTCGGCTCGCTGGTGCTGATCGTCCTGACGCCGTTGTTCGCGGTGCTGTGGCTGCGGCTCGACCGGTCCACGCGGCCACCGTCGCCGGCCCACAAGTTCGCCGTGGGCCTCGCCATCGCGGGCCTGTCGTACCTGCTGCTCGTGCTGCCCGCGCTGGGTGGCGGGCAGACCAACCCGCTCTGGCTGGTCGCCAGCCTCGCGGTGGTGACGATCGGCGAGATGTGCCTTTCGCCGATCGGGCTCTCCGCGACGGCGCGGCTCGCGCCCGCCGCGTTCGCCACGCAGACGATGGGCCTGTGGCTGTCCTCGAACGCCGCGGGCCAGGGCATCGGCGCCCAGCTCGTCAAGTTCTACGACGCCGGTTCGGCGGCGGCCTACTTCGGCCTGCTCGGCGCCGGCGCGGTCGTGATCGCGCTGCTGCTGCTCGCCGTCACTCCCCTGATCCGCAGGCAGACCGAACGGAAGGCGCCGAGCGGTGAACCCGGCGCCGAGACCTTGAGTGGAGTTCAGCGATGAAGCGCACCGTCTTCCGCGGCGGCACCCTGTTCGACGCGGTGTCCCGGACCGCCGCTCCCGCCGACGTGGCGGTGGAGAACGGCTGGATCGTCGACGTGGGCACCGGCCTCGACGGCGACGAGGAGGTGGACTGCGCCGGCCGTGGTGTCCTGCCCGGACTGATCGACTGCCACGTGCACCTGACGATGACCGGTTCGGACATCGTCGAGAGCGCGCAGCAGCCGTTCTCGCTCCAGTTCTACGAGGGCGCCCTGAACATGGCGAAGACACTGGCCGCGGGCGTCACCACCGTCCGCGACGCCGCGGGCGCCGACCTCGGCATGCGGGTCGCGCGGGAACGCGGCCTGATTCCCGGGCCCCGGATGCAGCTCTCGCTCAACATGCTGAGCCAGACCGGCGGGCACGGCGATCCGTGGTGGCCGTCGACCTGTGTGCTGGACCTGCTCCCGCCGCACCCGGGCCGTCCGCCCGTGATCGTGGACGGGCCGGAGGAGATCCGTCGCAAGATCAGGGAACTCGTGCGCGCGGGCGCGGACGTCATCAAGGTCGCCACGAGCGGCGGGGTCGTGTCGAGCGGAGCGGGGCCGCGGATCCCGCACTTCCGCGACGACGAGATCAGCATGATGGTGACCGAGGCCGCGGCGGCCGGGCTGCACGTCATGGCGCACGCGCACGGCGAGGGCGCGAAGGCCGCCGTGCGCAACGGGGTCCGCTCGATCGAGCACGGCCACTTCCTCGACGACGAGACGCTCGCGATGATGGCCGACCGCGGCACATGGCTCGTTCCGACGCTCAGCGCGGGAGTCGGCCTGCGGCAGGCGATCGAGGCCGGTGTCCCCTACCCCGAGCACATCGTCGAGAAGATCCAGGCGCCGAGCGACAACAGCGTCCGGCGCGCCGTCGAGGCCGGGGTGCGGATCGCGATGGGCACCGACGCTCCCCTCTACCCGCACGGCGAGAACCTCCTCGAACTGGAACTGCTCGTCGAGCACGGCCTCACCCCGGCCGACGCGCTGCACGCGGCGACCCTGTCGGCCGCCGAGCTGATGGGGCTCGACGCCACGCTGGGCTCCCTCACCCCCGGCAAGCGGGCCGACCTCGTCGTCGTCGACGGGGACCCGCTCGACGTGCACGACCTCGGAAAGCGCGTCCTGGCCGTCTACCAGGACGGGCGGGCCGTGCACGTCGCCGACCGGGACCCGGTCAGCTGAGTGCGGGAGCGCGCCCGCCGTACCCGGTGAGCTGCTCGAACGCGTACCCCACCTGCAGCACGAAGAAGTCGGCCCTCGGCGGGCCGACGAGTTGCAGCCCGACGGGCAGCCCGCCCTCGGTGAACCCGCCGGGTACGGACAGCGCGGGATTGCCCACTGTGGACACGAAGTAGCACGACCGCATCCAGCCGAGGTAGTCCTCCTGCGGGATGCCGCACACCGAGGTCGGGTACTCCTGCCCGGCGTCGAAGGGCAGCACCTGGCACACGGGCAGCAGCAGCACGTCGTAGCGGGTGAAGAACTCGCGCACGCGGTGGTAGAGCCGGGTGCGTTCGGCCTCGGCGCGGCCGAGCTCCGGTCCCGTCAACGCACGGCCCTGCTCGACGTTGCGCCGCAGCGCCGGCTTGACGGCCCCGGGATCGCGCTGGACGAGCTCACCGTAGGCCTGTTCGAACTGCCACGCGCGCAGCGTGCGGAACACCTCGTCGGCGCCGGTGAAGTCCGGGCAGTCCTCCTCGACGACGCAGCCGAGCCGCTCGAAGAGCTTCACCTGCGGGCTCAGCACCTCCAGCACCCCGGGCTCCACCGGCACCGCGCCGCCGAGGTCCGGCGACCACGCCACGCGCAGCCCGGTCAGGTCGCGCTCCAGCGGACGGCGGAACGTCTCGCCAGGGTCGGTCAGCGCGATGGGGCTGCGGTCGTCCGGGCCCGCCAGCACCGACAGCGTCAGCGCCGCGTCGGCCACCGTGCGCGCCATCGGACCCTGCACGCCGAGGCGGGTGAAGCCCAGCGCGGCCGGGTAGCCGGGCACCCTTCCCGGCGAGGGCCGCAGGCCGACGACGTTGCAGAAGGAGGCCGGGTTGCGCAGCGAGCCGCCCATGTCGCTGCCGTCGGCGATGGGCTGGAAGCCCGCGGCGAGCGCGGCGGCGGCCCCACCGCTGCTGCCGCCGGCGCTGCGCGTGAGGTCGTAGGGATTGCGCGTGGCGCCGAAGACCGGGTTGAAGGTGTGCGACCCCGCGCCGAACTCCGGGGTGTTCGTCTTGCCGATCGTGATGGCGCCGGCGGCCCGCAGCCGCTCGACCACGAGGTCGTCCTCGTCGGGCACGAAGTCCGCCAACGAGGGCGAGCCGAACGTGGTGCGGATGCCCTTTGTCAGGTGCAGGTCCTTGTGCGCGACGGGAAGCCCGTGCAGCGGGCCCGGCTCCTCACCCGAGGCAAGGCGGTCGTCGGCGGCCTTCGCGTCGGCCAGCGCCCGCTCCGGCACGAGCGTGACGATCGCGTTGACGTCCGGGTTGTGCCGGTCGATGCGGTCGAGGTGGGCGCGTACCAGTTCCTCGGCGCTGAGCTCACGTCGCCGGAGCGCCGCGAGCTGGTCCAGGGCGCTGAGGCGGCAGAGGTCGTCGTTCACCGGTCCTCCCAGGTTCGATCACGACCAAGGGTGGGCGCCGACCGGTTCGCCGGCAAGGGGTCAGCCGTGCTGGTGCTCGTGCCTGCGCCGGTAGACCAGCCAGGCCATCGCCACGAACATCACGGCGTGGCCGACGCCCATCAGCGCGCCCCCGGAGATCAGCCCGGCCCAGTACGGCACCAGGAGCACCACGAACGGCACGTACATCGCCGCGGTCATCTCGGCCACCGCCGGGAGGCTGTGTCCGCGCACGAGCATCCACGCAGCCATCGCGACGGCCATCTCCGTGGCCATGATCATTGCCCGCACGTCGGTGTACTCGAACACGGCCGACCAGCCCGCCGCACCGAGGCCCCAGCGCACCAGCGGCCCGAGGATCGCCATGCCCAGGCCCATCGCGGCCGACATCTCGAGGTAGTGCAGCACCGCCCTGCGGGTGACCGAGAGGGAACGCGAGGGACGAACGTCTGTCGTTGTCATGAGACCTGACCTCCCAAGCAGTGATGGATACCTCAGCTATCCATAATGGGAACCTACACTATCCATCTCGGCTCGTCCATGGCGTCACGAACTTTTCTCCACGGCGATGTCGAGAAGGGGGCCACCGGCTTCGACCCGACAGCGAACCGCGCTCCACCCCCGGCGAGGAGGACGTCATGACCGGCAAGCACCCTGGACCGCTGAACAAGGAGTTCACCGCGACTCTGCTCAAAAGCCCGGCCAAGGGCGGCTGGACCTATGTGGTCCTGCCGGGCTCCGCCGAGTTCTTCGGCACCCGAGGGCTCGTCAAGGTCCGCGGCACGATCGACGGCCACCCGTTCCGCGCGTCGTTCATGGCGCTCGGCGACGGCACCCACAAGCTGCCGGTGAAGACCGACGTCCAGCGCGCGATCGGCAAGAGCGAGGGCGACACCGTGCACATCCGGCTGCGCGAGCGCCTCGGCTGACCCCGGCGGCCCCGCACACCGCCCGGCCGCCGACGGTGATCCCGACGTGATCCGATGGCATCGGCAACCTCGTGGGGCTCACGCCCTACGCCACATACGCCCGCACCGGGACGTCCCCGCGTCCCCCCGTGGAGGAGAAGGTCGAGCTCTCCGCCAAGGTCAGCGCCTGATCGGCCGGACTGCGGTGAAGGCCAACCTGCCCGCGCCCACCCGTCTCCCCACCACCCAAACGGAGACGCCCCGCGCCACGGTGCCCGATCAACGCAGTGATCGTGGCCTTCACCGCAGTCGTCAGCCGCGGGCTCGGCCGGTCAGTCGCCGCTGTCCACGAGGAGGGCGCCAGCGGCCCGCGGCAACGGCTCACCGCGCGGCGGGATCCGCTCCGCCTCGCCGGGATCGACCGTGCCGAGCGAGCCGTCCGCGGCGCTCCGCGCGATCGCCAGCATCGAGCTCAGCGCCGAGGCGATCTGCGCCTGCTCGTGCTCGTCGCCCATGTCGCTCAGCTCGATGAGCACGCTGCCCTTGCCGAGCAGCCCATAGGCGTTGCGGGCGATGCCCTCGTAGTCGCCGCCGGGATACTGCGTGGCGTTCCCGCCGGCTTCGGTCATCGCCCGGTGCGCCACCGCCGAGACCTGCTTGGCCAGCGCGACCGCGGCGGGGTCGACGCCGGGATGGGTCGGCCACATCAGCGACGCGGTGATCTCCCTGCCGTCGTCGTCGACGTAGCGGCCCTGCATGTGGTAGTCGACCACGATGTCCGGGTCGAAGTTCGCGTGGTGGGCCTGGATGAGTCCCGCCTCGGTGGCGGGGTTGTCCTCCGGCGCGACCGCCGGGTCGTGGTACCGGTTGATGTCGTAGCCCTTGCCCGCCTCGCCGTACTCCGGCTGGGCGTCGGGATCGTAGTTGTAGCGCCAGTTCTGCTCGTGCCCGTCCGGGTTGGCCCGCACGATGATGTCGACGGTGACCCGCGAGCGCAGCCAGCGCTGGTACCTGCTCTGGCCGACGCCGGTCTCCCGCAGGAACTCCAGTGCCGCCGGGGTGCCGAGGGGCTCGTCCCCGTGCTGCTGGGTGACGTAGAGGATGCGCAGCGGTCCGTGGCCGACCCGTGCGCTCCACACCGGCCTGCCCTGGTTGGACCTGCCTATCTCGGACACGTCGACCGCACCCCGGCTCCGCCATTCCAGCGCGTGCAGTTCCCAGGCCAGTTCGGCGGTGCTGGGCCGGGTGTCGACCGGCCGGTCACGTGGGGTGGCCTGTGCCGGCGAGACGAAACCGAGTACGGCGACGGCGGCGAGCAGTCCCGTGAACGTCGATCTGATCATGACCGGCCAGTCTGCCGCCCGGCGTGGCAGGCTCGCTACGTCCGTTCGACGGGTTCCGGGCCATCGGCCACGCTGGCCACCAGTGGTCGCACTCCCAGGTCTCGGCGACCCGCGGAAACACGTCGCGGCGCAGAGGCACGGTCGGCACGTAGCTGCCCCACCGTTCCCGCTCGGGGCGGCGGGCCACGCCGAGGTCCCAGCGGCCCGGTTCGCCGGTCAGCACCCCGGGGCGGGTTCGCCGCCGGGTAAGGCGAACGCGGCGCTCCGGGGCACGGCGTCGAGCGAACCCGGGCGCCCGGCATGACCTCCGTCGGCCCTCCCCGGCCCCGCGCCGCCATGACGCGACCGTGGTGTGCGCCGAGGCCCGCCGGCACGACGCCACCGCGACCGTTGCGCTCCGGGCGAGCCGACCGATGCACGTCGGCCAGCGCTCGAAGGCCCCAGCGCCACCCTCGGATCGCCACGCGCACCGGGCAGGCCACGCACACTCCCGTTGACGTCGAACTCGCGCGTGCCGAGGCTCGCCTCGCCGAGCGGCACCGCGCGCGTCCCCGACGCGGTCCAGCGGCACGTCCGGATCGACCGCGTCGGCCACCGGTGGGCCGGCCCGGTCATCCCCTCCGGGTACCTCAGCGCGAGATCGCCTCGAGCAGGTCGCCAACCTGCGGATCGTCCAGCGCACGGGCCACGTCGGCCTGCGCGACGATGCCGACGAGGTCGTGGCCGTCGATCACCGGCAGCCGGCGCACCTGGTGCCGGGACATGGTGCGGAAGATCTCGTCGGCATCGTCGTCCGCGCCGATTGTCACGGCCTCACCCTGCGCCAGGTCGCCCGCCCGCACGGCACGCGGGTCCTTGCCCTCCGCCAGCACCTCGACCACGATGTCGCGATCGGTGAGCATGCCCTTGAGCCGGTTGTCCTCACCGCAGATCGGCAGCGCGCCGACGCCCAGCTCGGCCATCCGCTTGGCGGCGTCCAGCGCGGTGTCGCTGGTGCGAACGCACGCGGGGTCCCTGGTCATGATGTCGCGGGCCTTGGTCATCGCGAGCTCACTCCCTTCGCTGGACCCAAGGTCAGGTCCACCCCAGCGGCATACCCGCGGTCGGCGACGCCAAACGCCAACGTCCGCGCATTCCGATGTGGACACCACGGGGCCTGCGGCACGCCACGTCGGTGCGCGCGGGCTAAGGAGCCGCTTCCCGGCGGATCGGCCCTGGCTCGCCGGGAGCACAGTGTCGGGCATGTTGCTCACCGGACTCACGATCGCCGCGCTGGTCGTCACCGGCGCGGCCCCCGTCCAGGACAACGACGTCAGCGCGCACCGGCGTGTTCGACGCTGCGCCCTACCCCGTCGGGGTTCCCGCCGACTGGAACGGAGCCTCCTGCTCCGAAAGTGAAGCCACGGCTGCTGGACGAGGCTCGTAGGCTTATGTCCAGACTGGACAGTCGCACCCGCGAACGGGGCTCAGCGCGACAGCGGTTCGTGGCCGCAGGGGGAACGGCCGACCCGGCGATCGGAAGTCGCGATCAACCGAGTGGGATCGCCTCCGGCCGGGTCACATCGCGTCGGCCGGAGTGAACTTCTCGCGGTGGATGTGCCGGGGAGCCATGCGGCGGCGCTTGAACGCCTTGACCCCGGCCTCCACCATCGGCGGCGGCCCGCACAGCCAACCCGACCAGCCGCGCGCGCTGCCGACGTCCTCGACGAACGCGTCGGTCGGGAAGCCGCCGCGGTAGGCCGGGTCCGGCTCGTCCGACAGCACGGGGACGAACTCGAAGTTCGGGTGCTCCTCCCCCAGCTCGCCAAGGCGGTCCAGGTCGTAGAGGTCGGCCGCGCCGCGCACGCCGTGGTAGAGCAGCACCTGACGGTCCGGGTGCCGCCGCAGCGCCGTCCTGGCGATGCCCTCCAGCGGCGCGAGGCCGGTGCCGCCGCCGATGAGCGCCATCGGCCCGCCGTCGTCCTCGGCCTCCGGCGGCAGGTGGAAGTCCCCGAACGGGCCGGTGGCGTCCACGGTGTCCCCCGCGGCCAGCCCCGCGAACAGCCAGCCGTCGGTGGCGACACCGCCGGGCACCCGGCGGACGTGCAGTTCGAGCACCTTGTCCTCGTCGGCGGTGTTGGCCAGCGAGTACTGCCGCCGCGCACCCGAGCCGGGCACCACGAGCTCGACGTACTGTCCCGCCTCGAACGCCAGCGGCTCGGCCAGGCCCAGCAGCACGCGACGGGTGTCGCGGGCGATGTCGGAGACCTCCAGCACCGTGGCGGTGAGATCCCGCAGCGGGTGCGTCGTGCGGCCCTCGGGCGCGCCGCCCACGGTGACGTCCGCGACCGGCCTGGCCTGGCAGGCCAGCGCGAGGCCGGCGCCGCGCTCCTCCTCGGTGAGCGTGTCGAGCGGGGACGCCCCGTGGTCGACCTCGCCGGAGAGCACCGTGAGCTTGCACGTGCCGCATGTGCCCTGGTTGCACGAGTTCGGCATCCACACCCCGGCCCGCAGGCACGCGTCGAGCAGGGTCTGGTCGGCGGCGCACTCGACCCGGCGGCCGCCGACGCTCACCGCGAAGGCCATCTCAGACCTCCCACGTGACGTGCAGGCTCGTCGGGCCGCGGAAGCCCCAGCCCCAGAACTCGACGCCCTCGCGCGTGTCGCGCTCCAGGTTCGGGATGGCCTCGAACAGCTCCTCCAGCGCGATCCGCATGACGTGGTTGGCGAAGTAGATGCCGGCACACGCGTGGTTGCCCGCGCCGAAGGCGAGGTGCGGCAGCGGCGGCCGGTGCAGGTCGTAGGTCGACGGCGCCTCGTACTGCCCGGTGTCGTGGTTGGCGGAGCCGTAGGACAGCATCACCGGGGTGCCCTCGGGAAGGTCGACACCGGCGATCGTCACGGGTTTGGTCGAGATGCGCGCGGTGGCCGACCAGATCGGCGACGTCCAGCGCAGCCCCTCCGAGATCGCCCTCGGGATCAGCGCCGGGTCGTCCACCACCTCCTCCAGCTGCTCGGGCCTGGAGAACAGACCCACGAGCGTGGACGCCATGCCGTGCCCTGGCTCCTGCATCGCGCCGAGCAGGTAGACGTAGATCGTGGGGTAGATGTACTCGCGGTCGCGGGTCTGCCCAGGAGGCATGCCGTCGTGCAGCCAGTGCGAGATCGCGCTGTCGTCCGGGTGCTCGATCCACCTGTCGATCAGGGGGTCGACGATCGCGCGGATCTCGGCCTTCGCCTGGTCGCCCTCGGCGAAGCCCTCCGGATTGGCGAACTCGCCGTTCTCGTCCACCGCGGCGTTGGTGAACGAGCGGCTCAGCTTCGCGAACCACTCCCTGAGCTTGTCGGACTCGACGTCCTGCAGGCCGAGCAGGTCGCCCAGCGAGCGCACGCTGACCGGCTCGCAGTACTGCGCCACCAGCTCAGCCTGGCCGTCGTTCTCGAACCGCTCGAGGTAGCGGCGGGCGATCGGGCGCACGAGGTCGTCGATCCAGCGGTCCACCTCGACCGGCTGCAGAGCCGGCTCGACCATGGAACGCAGGTCGGCGTGGATGTCGCCGTTGACCCCGATGATCGCCGGATGCCCGAACGTCCGCCCGCCCGCCGGCGTGATCACAGCCTCGAAGTCAGGGCTGGTCGCTACCTCGCGGCACACCTCGGCCGTCGAGGCGACGTACGAGCCCAGCACCGGCACGTAGGCCAGCGGCGCCTCCGCCCGCAGCCGCTCGTACGCCCGGTACGGATTGCGCTCCAGCTCGGTCATGGTGACGTCGTTCAGCCAGGCCAGATCGGGCCGCTCGGTCGTCGTCATCTTTCTCGGTCCTCCCACGTCGTTGTCCGGGATGGACGGGAAGGTAAGCGGCCGCGGGCCGACCGGGCGACACGCTTCGCGCGGCTCCGGCACGGATCGCGCGGCGAGTTCGTGACCTGGCTCTCAGGTACCCTTTCCACCATGCGCGCACGGCGTAGTGCCGCACCCCGGGACTGGGATCAGGCCTCCCGGGAGGTGGCAAAGGCGTACTTCCCGCACGAACTGCGGCTGGTCGGCGGCGGCCGCGACCCCCGCCTGACCCTGCGCACGCTCGATCTGGGACCGGTGCTGGTCGGCCACGTGGGCTGGGGTGCCGACGTGCGGATCGCGTGTGACTACCCCGGCGCCTACGAGATCAACCTGCCCTTGACCGGGCACCTGGAGAGCCGGGGCCGGTACGGGCCGGTGACCTCCGTGCCGGGGCAGGCCACGGTGTTCCGCGCGGACACGCCGTCGCTCATCAGCCACTGGGACGCGACGTGCACGGTGCTCGGGGTCAAGTTCGACAGCGGGTGGTTCGAACGCGAGGCCGAGCGGGTGCTCGGCGGCGACCGCGTGACCGTCCGCGGCGGACTGCCCGACCAGCTGGATCTGGGCGACGGCCGGGGCCGCGCGTGGCGGCAGCTCGTCGGGAGCCTCGCCACCCACCTGCATGATCCCGAGCTGTTCGGCGAATGCGATCTGGTCCGCGCGCAGCTCGCCGGCGCGGTGGCCGCCGGGTTGCTGTTGGCCGGCTGCCCCGACGCGGGCGCGGGCCCGTTGCCTGCGCCGCGCGCGATCAGGCGCGTCGTGGACCAGCTGCACGACGACCCGGCCCGGCCGTGGACCGCGGGCGAGATGGCCGCCGTGGCGGGCACCAGCGTGCGGCGGCTGCAGGAGGGCTTCCGCCAGTGGCTCGACCGCACACCGACCGAGTACCTGATCGGAGTCCGCCTGCAGCGCGCCGACGCGGACCTGCGTGCCGATCCGTCGCTGACGGTCAGCGACGCGGCGGCCAGGTGGGGTTTCTCCAGCGCCAGCCGGTTCGCCGCGGCGTACCGGCGGCGCTACGGCGTCGCGCCCTCGCAGGCGCGCCGCTGAGCGCGGGCTACTGCTGTCCCTGCTGTCCCTGCTGGTTCTGCTGGTCGCCTCCGCCGCCGCGCAGGTAGTCCTTCGCCTTGTCGGCGCCCTGGTCGATCTTGTCGGCGTGGTCGCCGAACCTCGACTTCGCCGCGTCGGAGGCCTTGTCGATGCCCTGCTCGGCCTTGTCCGGGTTCTTGCCGAACGCTTCCTTGGCCTTGTCGAACATGTTCACGGCGAACCTCCTCGTTGATACCGGCCGCTGCTCGGCCGTTCACGCGGAGGGTTCGTCGGGGCCGGGCACCGGCAAACGGCGCCAGGACCGACGCCATGCGTTCGAGCGAACCCACCCGGGTGAGGTCAGGCCTTCTTCTGCATGCTCCGGCGCGCCGGGTTGCTCTGCTCGGCGGCCTTGGGGTCCTTCTCGTCCTGCTTGGCCCGCACGCCTTCGCGGATCCGGTCGCCGATGTTCTTGTCGATGTTGTGCCAGTACTCGAAGGCGCGCTCCAGCACGGGCTCGGACACGCCGTTGAGCAGGTGCCCCACCACGTTGTCCACGAGCCGGTCGCGGGCGGCGTCGTCCAGCACCTCGCGGACCATCGTTCCCGGCTGGCCCCAGTCGTCGTCCTCCGCGTGGTCGACGTAGGCGGAGCGGACGATGTGTCCGTCGGTCTCCCAGGTCGGCGGGCTGCCGTACCGCTCGGTGTCGGCGGCCGGACCGCCCTTGGAGTTCGGCGCGTACACCGGGTCCGTGGTCTTGCGGTAGGCCATCGCGCCGTCCTTGGAGTAGGTGTTGACCGGCACGACCGGTGCGTTGACCGGGAGCTGCTGGTAGTTGCCACCGATGCGGTAGCGGTGCGCGTCGGCGTAGGAGAACAGGCGGGCCAGCAGCATCCGGTCCGGGCTCGGTCCGATGCCGGGCACGAGGTTGTTCGGCTGGAACGCGGCCTGCTCGATCTCGGCGTGGTTGTCCGTGGGGTTGCGATCCAGCGTCATCCGGCCGACCTCGGTCAGCGGGTAGTCGCCGTGCGGCCACACCTTCGTCAGGTCGAACGGGTTGAAGCGGTAGTTCGCGGCGTCCTCGTACGGCATGATCTGCACGTAGAGCGTCCAGCTCGGGAAGTCCCCCTCGGCGATGTGCTCGAACAGGTCGCGGGTGTGGTAGTCGGTGTCAGCCGCCGCCATCTGGTCGGCCTCGTGCTGGGTGAAGAACTCGATGCCCTGGTCGGTCTTGAAGTGGTACTTGACCCAGAACCGCTCGCCGTCGGCGTTCACCCACATGTAGGTGTGCGAGCTGTAGCCGTTCATGTGCCGCCAGGTGCGCGGGATGCCGCGATCGCCCATCAGCCACGTCACCTGGTGCGCCGACTCGGGCGACAACGTCCAGAAGTCCCACTGCATGTCGTGGTCGCGGAGATTGTTGTCGGCGCGGCGTTTCTGCGACCGGATGAAGTGCTGGAACTTCATCGGGTCCTTGACGAAGAAGACCGGCGTGTTGTTGCCGACCATGTCGTAGTTGCCCTCGGAGGTGTAGAACTTCAGCGCGAAGCCCCGAGGGTCCCGCCACGTGTCGGGACTGCCGCGCTCACCGGCCACGGTGGAGAAGCGGGCGACCAGCTCGGTCTTGGCGCCGGGCTGGAACAGCGCCGCCTTGGTGTACCGGCTGACGTCATTGGTCACCTCGAAGCGGCCGAACGCGCCGCTGCCCTTGGCGTGCGGCTGACGCTCCGGGATGCGCTCGCGGTTGAACTGGGCCATCTGCTCGATCAGGTAGGCGTCCTGCAGCAGGATCGGCCCGGCAGGCCCCGCGGTCAGCGAGTGCTCGTCGGTCTCGGCCGGAATGCCGGCGTCCGTGGTGGTGAAGGGGCGCGTCCGTTCGGTCATGCCGTTCTCCTCTTCTCGGTGCAGGCGGGGCACAGGCCCCAGAACACGACCTCGGCTTCCTCGATCCCGAAACCGTGGTCGTCGACGGGTGCCAGGCACGGCGCGTCGCCGGTGACGCAGTCCACGTCCTGCGTGCGGCCGCAGTCCTGGCAGACCAGGTGGTGGTGGTTGTCGCCGACCCGGCGCTCGAACCGCGCGGGGTGCCCGGCAGGCTGGACCGAGCGCACCAGCCCGGCCGTGACGCAGGCGTGCAGCACGTCGTAGACCGTCTGGTGGGACACCGAACCCAACTCGTCGCGCACGCCGGCCAGGACAGCGTCGGCGGTCGCGTGCGGATGCCGGTCGAGCCAGGTCAGCACCGCTCGCCGGGGAGCGGTCACCCGCAGCCCCGCGGATCGCAGCAGCGTCGCCACGTCGTCGGCGGGCGCGGTGGTTTCGCGTCGCATCCCCGCGGCCTACCCAGACTGGACTCGCTCAAAACAGCGCGAGTTGGGCGTTCCCGTACGCGGACTCGCAGTGCGGAACGGGGAACTCGCGCGGGACTAGTCGATCTCGGCCTGGCGCGGGCGCTCCGGGAGCAGGCTGCCGCTCATCACCTGGTCGAGATCGGCGGGGCGGAGCCGGAAAACCTGCAGCGTCAGCCCGAAGTACTTCCCGGTCTCCCCCACCCACTGCATGCCGTTGCGACGGACGGTCGCGGCCGCGCGCTTGTTGCCGGGCCGGACGACGGCGAAGATCTCGTCGATGTCGTGGCTGAACGCCCACCGGGCCAGCGCGTGGGTGGTCTCGCTCGCGTAGCCCTGGCCCCAGTAGTCGGGGCGAAGCTGCCACCCGATCTCGAAGTCCTCGTTGCCCGGCGGCAACGGCAGCAGGATCGCACCGCCGACCACCAGGTCGTCCTCCTTGCGCTGGATGGCCCAGCGGCCCGCGGGCGGCGGCATCCGGTCGGCCTCGGCGATCCAGTGCTGCAGCAGCAGCCGCATCGCCGCGAGGTCGGGAACCAGGTCCATGGCCGGACTCAGCCAGCGAGCCACGGCGGCCTGGCCGTAGATGGACAGCGCCGCCGGGGCGTCGTCGATGTGCCAGCCACGCAGGATCAACCGCTCGGTCTCCAGCGTCGGCCTCCCCGACGACGGCTCCGGATCGGGATTCCACGCCATACCGATGCTCCCGTCCCCAGGCCGGGCATCGCGGAAACATCCCGCCCCGCCGCCCGGCATCGCCGATACTACGCCCGCGCCGGCGCGAGGTCAGCACGAGCGCGCGCCGTGGCGTCCCCAGCGGCGGCCGAAGCCACCCCCGGACCATCCCGTGTGGACATCACCGGGGACCACCTCGAGGCGGAAAATCACGGCCGCCGCAACGAGTTCAGCCGCGGCGAAGGAACCGCGCGAGCGGCGACGACGGCCTCCGCGCGGGCCGCACCCTGCCCGCCACGACGTCGTCGAGGAGCGTTCCCACGGTCTCGTTCGCGCACGCCTTGTTGGCGCCGATGCCGCCGGAAGGACCGCGCTTGATCCAGCCGACGACGTAGGTTCCCGGCCGCCCCTCCACGCGCCCGCCGGTGTGCGGGATCGTGCCGGTGCCGGTGTCGAACGGCAGCCCGGGCACCGGGGTTCCCCGGTAGCCGACCGCCCGGACCACGTGCCCCGTCGCGATCTCCACCTCGCCGTGCGGGCCCGTGACGCGGAGCCCGCGCACCTGGGTGTCGCCGAGGATCTCCGCCGGAGCGGAGTGGAACCGGAAGACGATGCGCCGCCGCCCGTCCGGCGGAGCCACCGACCAGTCGACGGCCTCGCGTGTGGCGGCGCGCAACAGGCCGGCCTTGCCGGAGGGCTCCGTCGCGTCGATCGCCTCCGCCGTCCGTGGGTCGTGGTCGTCGACCACGAGCTCGAGGTCGTCCCGTCCGGTCAGCGCGAGGAGCTCCGGCCGCGTGAAGGCGGCCGCGTCGGGCCCCCTGCGCCCGAGTAGCACGACCTCGCGGACCTTGCTCGACCGAAGCCGCTCCAGCGCCTCCGGTGCGATGGACGTGCCCGCCAGCTCGTCCGGGTCGGTGATCAGGATCCGGGCCACGTCGAGTGCGACGTTGCCGTTGCCGATCACCACGACGCGCTCGGCGGAGAGGTCGAGCACATCGGGCTGGGCGTCGGGATGGCCGTTGTACCAGGCGACCACCGACGTCGCCGCGACGCTGCCGGTGAGGTCCTCGCCGGGGATGCCGAGGCTGCGCGCCGACGCGGCTCCGACGGCGTAGATCACCGCGTCGTGCCGCCCGGCCAGCTCGTCGACCGTGACGTCCCGGCCCACCTCGACCCCGAGGCGCAGCCGCAGCCGCGGATGCGTGTGGAACCGCGCGAAGGTCTCGCCGATCTTCTTCGTCGACGGGTGGTCGGGTGCGACGCCGTACCGGATCAGGCCACCTGCGACGGGCAGCCGGTCGATCAGCGTCACGTGCGCGTTGGTGTGCAGCAGCAGGTCCTCGACGGCGTACATGCCGGCGGGCCCGGTGCCCACCACCGCGATGTCGAGCGGGGCGAGGTCGCTCGGGATGGTCCGGGTGAACACCGGCGGGTTCCACGGGTGGAAGTTCGGCGCCGGGTCGGCGGCCTCGGCGAGCGGGTCCCGGCCGGTGTAGTAGTCGGCGTTGATCCCGGCGTACGCCTTGAGCGGGCCGGTGAGCGCGTCCACCGGGAAGATCGCGTCGACCGGGCACGCGTCGGCGCAGGCGCCGCAGTCGATGCACGCGCCCGGGTCGACGTAGAGCATCTCGGTGGTGCCGAAGTCCGGCTCGTCCGGAGTCGGATGGATGCAGTTGACGGGGCAGACCGCCACGCACGAGGCGTCGTTGCAGCACGTCTGCGTGATCGCGAAGGCCATGGGTCAGATCAGGTTCGCGCGCCTGTACCAGCGCATCGACGCCTTGGTGAGCAGCCCGGCGGAGTCGAGGAACTCCATCAGGCCCGAGCAGCTCGACCGCAGCATCGACTTGTGGTGCTCGTTGGCCCTCGCCTCGCGCAGCGCCCGCTTCGTGTCGAGCCCGGCGTTGGCGTAGACCTTCGGGCTCACCATGCTGCTCACGATGAAGTACGCGGCGATGGCGACCACCAGCGCGTTGTACTGCCTGCGCAGCCTGCCCGCACCCTTCAGCCGCTCCCTGGTCTCCTCGCGCGCGAACTTCATGTGCCGCGACTCCTCCACCACGTGGATGTTGTTGATCGTGCGCACGAACGGCACCACGCGCTCGTCGCGCATCCAGTCGCGCTGCATCACGTCGAGGACTTCTTCGGCGACGAGGATCGCGGCGTAGGCCGCCTCGCCGGTCGCGGTGGTCTTGAAGAAGCGGCCGAGCTCCACGGCCAGGCGGCGCGGGCGGTAGGCGGGCGCGCGCAGCTTCGCGGCCCCGCGGGCGAACATGATGGAGTGCCGGCACTCGTCGGCGATCTCGGTCAGCGCCCACTGGAACGCGGGGTCGGTCGGGTCCTTCGCGTAGAAATCCCTCAGCACCATCTGCTGCAGGATCATCTCGAACCAGATGCCGGTGCTCGCCACCGACGCCGCCTCCTGGCGGGTGAGCTCACGCTGCTGCTCCGGCGTCATCTCCGCCCAGTAGGGCGTGCCGTACAGCGTGCTCCACTCCGGGCTCGCCCCGTGGTAGGCGGTGTCGAGCGGGGTCTCCCAGTCGACCTCCGTCACGGGGTCGTAGGACAACGTCTCCGACGAGTCCAGCAGCCGCCGGGCGACCGCCTGCCGGTCGGGCTCGGACGTGTGCGCGTGCTGGGTGGTGTCGGCGCTGGTCATCGTTGCTCCCTGGCGACGTTTTCCTGTTACCGCGATTTACAGTTACCAACGGTAACACGAACTTGGGCGGGCACGCGAGCGGTCACGGGTGCCCGGCGTGGGGCGCGGGCGCGCGGGCCGTGAGCACGCGGCCGGTCTCCGGGCCGCTGAGCAGGCGTTCGAGGTTCTCCTCGAAGCCGTCGGCCATGCGCCAGTCCGCCGTGAGCACGAACAGGGTGCGGCCGTCGCCCCCTCCGAGCGCGCAGGCGAACCCGGCGTGCTCCAGCCGGATCGTCTCCAGCACCGCTCCCCCTTCGGCCACCCGGACGCACGTGGGCCCCTCCTCGTCCCAGCCCGGGGTCCAGATGGCGCCGTCGGCGTCCAGCACCATGCCGTCGCCGGGCACCCGTGCCCACACCCGCCGGTTCGTCAGGCCTCCGTCAGGGCCGATGTCGAACGCGGTCAGGGTGCCGGCGAAGGACTCCGCGATGACCAGCGTCCGATCGTCGGGGGTCACCACCATCCCGTTGGGGAACGCGATCCCGTCGGCCACCTCGCGCACCTCGCCGTCCGGCGTGACCAGCGCGATGAACCCTGGCGCCTCACCCTCGCCCGGGTTGAAGTCCGTGCCGCCGTTGACGTAGATCCGGCCCCGGCCGTCGACGA
The DNA here is from genome assembly GCF_005146945.1 of Prauserella endophytica. Lineage (GTDB taxonomy): Bacteria > Actinomycetota > Actinomycetes > Mycobacteriales > Pseudonocardiaceae > Prauserella_A > Prauserella_A endophytica. The sequence continues at coordinate 579,792 of NZ_SWMS01000002.1, read as the reverse complement.
CGATCTCGTTGAGCCCGCCCGGCAGCCCGCTGAGCTCGACATGGTCCACGAGCGAACCGTCGGCCTCCTGGCGTAGCAGCCGTCGCTCGGGCCCGGCGACCACCAGCAGGCGCCCGTCCGGCAGCCAGTCGATCGAGAACGGCAGCGTGGTCGGAACCGTGGCCATCACCTCGGCCCTGCCGTCAAGGCCGACGGCCAGCACCTCGCGCGTGCCCCAGTTCGACAGCCACAGCCTGCCGTCGTGCCAGCGTGCCGACTCGCCGATCCGCAAGCCGCTCAGCAGTACCTCGCTCATCGTGTCCGCTCCTTCGGTGTCGGGGAACCAACCCTGCTCACCCTCGACACGAACGGGGACCGGCCGGATCGACAGCCGTTCACGGCGGCGTGCGGCGCGCTGTTCGGCCTGGCACAAGCTCGTGCAGGGGCACTCACCTCTGGACCCGGGTCCGGCGCTGTGGCCGATCGCGGGGACGCTCTTCCCGCTGTCGCTGGCGTCGGCCAACCTCGCCCGCCGGTTCCGGCTGCTCGCCGTGACGCGCGTCGGGCTCGCGATCGTGGTCGCCGGGATGGTGCTGCTCGGGCCGGCCACCCACACCTCGTCGGCGCGTCCGTCAACGGAGGCGCTGCCCGAGGCGGCGGACGGCTCGCTCACGGGCGTGCTGGCCGTCGCTGAGCCGTCCGGCCCGGCGGGAGGCCGGCTCGTGGACGTCGCGCAGAAGGCGTTCTCCCACGGCAGGCGGCACAGCCGGCTCGCGGCGGCCGGGATCGTGACGGCCGCGCCCGCCGCGTGCATCCGCGTGCCGCGCTCGGGCTGAGCCGTGACCGGCCGGGCGCTACGCCGGCACGGCGTGGCGGCTCAGCAGCTGTTCGGTCCGGCGTACCGCGGCCGCGCGCTCGGCGCCGTTGACCGCGAGCGCCCGCACCACCGGGTCCTCCGGGCCCCGGCGTCCGCGCAGCTCCGCCATGCGGTCCGCGAACGACACCCGCAGACCGTCCGGGCTCGTGGTCATGTCCGCGTACCACAGCGCGTCGCGCACGGGCCCCCGCTCGTCCTCGAACTCCGCCAGCTGAGGCCCCAGGCCCTCCAGCTCGGCCACCGCAGCGGCCCCCGCGTGGTGCGCCACCAGCGCGCACACCCGCCGGGCCACCCCGTGCTCGGCCAGGAACCGGGCCCCGTCGAGCTGGTGGAACCCCAGCACGTTCAGCGCGCTCGCGTAGCCGATGTCGTGCAGCCACGCCGAGGCCACGAGGACATCGCCCTCCTCGGGGGACAGCACGCGCGCGACCTCCTCCGCCCGCTCGGCGACCCCTTGGGTGTGGGCCCACCGTCGGGGCAGCTCGACGGCGAGGATGCCCCTGGCCGTTCGCCGCGCCCAGTCCGCGAGGCGCTCTCCGGAGGAGTGTCTCGGCGCGACGGCCCTGAACTCGGCGCGGACTGCCCGTTCGACCAGGATCGGCACGAACGTCAGCACCCGGGCCCGCGCGAACCGCGCCCTCGCCCGCTCCACCCAGTCGTGCACCACCTGTGCGGGCACCCGGTCCTGCTCACGCACCAGCCGCGCTTCCAGTTCCCGGATCTGCTGGTCCACCTGCGACTGCGGCAGGCGACTCCCCGTCAACCCCTCCACCATGGCACCAGCCCCGCTCCCTCCCCTGGCGGCCGAACAAACAAACGAGCCCCGAGTCTCGGCCCCCGACCGGCCCACCGCAAGTGTCGGACGTCCCGAGAGAACGACCTCACAGCCGAGCCGCCGCCTCGACGGCCGCGTTCACCGCGGCCCGCCCACCGCGGCTACCGCGCGAGCGGAGCCGCGGCAGCTGATCTGGTTGCTCGCCAGCACCGAGGAGCCGCACGTCAGCCGTACCGCCGCCCGGACCTTGCCCAGCCATCGCTGTCCCGGCACCTGCGCGGCTGGAGCGCTCCACCGGTGCCGAGCTCGCCGCCAGCGACTCCCACGAGGTCCGGCCAACCCCGCCGGTCACGCCTTCATCGAGTGCCCGCAGACTGACTCACGCGCAGTCCGCGCACTGGGCGACCGCGCCGGCGCGCCGCTCGAGCAGCACGGTGTCGTGCCAGGTGTCACCGATCTTGGCAATGCGCTCGCGGATGCCGACCGTGCGGTAGCCGGCGGAATGGTGCAGCCCGATGCCGGTGCGGTTCTCCGCGAGGATCGACGCCTGCAGCGTCCACAGCCCCGCGGCGTCGGCTTCGACGACCTGCTGCCGCAGCAGAGCCTTGCCGACCCCGCGGCCCCGGTCACCCGCGCCGACGTAGACGGAGCTCTCGGCCACCCCCGAGTAGCAGTCGCGGGACGAGACGGGGCTCAGCGCCGCCCAGCCCGCGATCCGTCCGCCGAGCTCGGCGACCCATCGGTGCCCGGGCAGCCAGCGCGCGTCGAGGGAGGCGCGGCTCGGCACGGTCGTCTCGAACGTCGCGATCCCCGTGGCGATGCCCTCGCCGTAGATGCGCCGGACGTCGGCCCAGTCGCCGGGGCCGAGCGCGCGCACCCGCACGTCGGCGGGTGGGTCGGCGGGGCAGCACGGCGGCGGCGTGACGGTGCCCATCACGACGTCGGCGGCGTGCGGCAGGCCGATGCAGCAGGCCTCGTTCACCACGACCCTGGTGGCGGTTCCCTCCTTGTGCAGCCGCACGAAACCGAGGTCGGCGAGCTTGCGCACATGGTGGGAGCACGTGGACTGACTGATGCCGAGCCGCGCGGTCAGCGCGCCGACCGTGCTACCGCCCGCCGCCGTGGCGACGGCGTGCAGCAGGCGCACCCGCGTGGGGTCCGCGAGGCAGGAGAACCAGTCCGCGTAGGTGGCGGCGTCCTGGTCGGCGAGCAGCCGCGGCACCGGCGCCGTGATGGTCATGCGGCTGATTATCGGCGAGCCGCGACTCTTGCGTCAATCGAGATCCGTCGATAGATTCCGAGTCAGCTTCATCGACAGATATCGATGGAAAGGGGATCCGGAGATGAACGGCGAACTGCCTGTCGTGGTGGTCGGCGCGGGCCCGGTCGGGCTCGCAGCGGCCGCGGAGTTGCGCGAACGCGGTCTCGAACCGCTGGTGCTGGAACGGGGTCCGGCGGCAGGGACGGCGGTCGCGCAGTGGCACCACGTCCGGCTGTTCTCGCCGTGGCCGGAGCTCGTCGCTCCGGCGGCCGTCAGGCTGCTGGAGCCGACGGGCTGGCGGCCACCGGACCCCACCTACCCGACCGGGCGGGAGTGGGCAGAGCGGTACCTGCGCCCCCTGGCCGCCGCGCTCGGCGAGCAGGTCCGCTTCGGTGCCGAGGTGGTCGGCGTGGCCCGGCGTGGCCGCGACCGCGTGGTCGACGCCGGGCGGGAGACCGAGCCGCTCACGGTGCACGTTCGCCGGTCCGGCGGTGGCGAGGAGCGGATCACCGCGCGAGCCCTGATCGACGCCTCCGGCACGTCGGGAACGCCGAACCCCCTCGGCGGTGACGGGCTGCCCGCGCTCGGGGAGCGGGCCGCAACCGGCCGGATCACCTACCAGGTGCCGGATCTGACCGACTCCGCCGTACGGGACCGCTACGCGGGCAGGCACGTCGTGGTCGCCGGCAGCGGACATTCGGCGCTCACCGCGCTCGTGGCCTTCGCCGGGCTCGCCGAGAACGACCCGGCCACGCGCGTCAGCTGGGTGCTGCGGCGCGGCACGGTGGGCGACGCCTTCGGCGGCGGCGCGGCCGACCAGCTGCCAGCCCGTGGCGCACTGGGCGCTCGCGCCCGCGAGGCCGTGGCCACGGGCGCAATCCGGGTGGTCACCGGGTTCCGCACCCGGGCCGTCGAGTCCGGTTCGGACGGCAGGCTCACGCTGGCGCCGGACGCCGGCGACCGCATCGAGGATGTCGACGAGGTCGTCGTGCTCACCGGGTTCCGCCCGGACCTGTCGTGGCTGTCGGAGCTGCGGCTCGAACTCGACGCGACGCTGCAGGCCCCCGTGGCGCTCGCTCCGCTGATCGATCCGAACGTGCACTCCTGCGGCACGGTGTACCCCCACGGCGTCCGGGAACTGTCACATCCCGAGCCCGGCGTGTTCCTGGCCGGGATGAAGAGCTATGGCCGCGCGCCGACGTTCCTCGCGTTGACCGGATACGAGCAGGTGCGCAGCATCGCCGCCGCGCTGGCCGGCGACCGGGCGGCCGCCGAGCGGGTCGAGCTGGTGCTGCCGGAGACCGGGGTCTGCGGAGGTGCGGGCGTGTTCGACGAGCCTTCCCAGGACGGCGGCTTCTGCGGCACGCCGGCCGGGGCGGAGCCGATCTCGCTGTCGGCCCCGCACTGACGCTGACGCGGCGTCCGCAGTGAAGGCCACCATGCCTGCGTTGAACGCAGTGAAGGTGGCCTTCACTGCGGCTGGCGTCTAGCGGCTACTCGACGAGCCACACCGGTGTGCGCTCCGGCCCGGGGACCGTGCACACTGTTCTCGATCTCGACGGTGAGCACGGAGGATGCGGTTGAACGAGGCGGAGCGGCTCGGCGAGTCGGTGAACAAGGTCTCGGTCGGGCGGGTGTACGACTACCTGCTCGGCGGTGTGCACAACTACGCGGTGGACCAGGCGTTCGCCGAGGAGCAGCTCAAGCGGTTGCCGGAGATGCGCAACTTCGCGCGGTCCAACCGTGCCTTCCTCGGCCGTGCCGTGCGGTTCGCCGTCCAACAGGGCGTGCGGCAGTTCGTCGACATCGGCTCGGGACTCCCGACGCAGGGCAACGTGCACGAGGTGGCCGAGGAGGTCGCACCCGGCGAGTGCAGCGTCGTCTACATCGACAACGAGCCCATCGCGCAGGCGCACGCGCACATCCTGCTGGAGCGCACGGCGGACCCGGACCGGCACCGCGCACTCGACGCGGACTTCTTCGACGGGCCGAAGCTGTGGGAGCGCGTGTTGGACACCGGTGTCATCGACCCCGAGCGGCCGATCGCGCTGCTCGCCGTGGCGCTGCTGCACTTCATGCCACCGGAGACCCAGCCGGAGCGCACGCTGGCGTACTACCGCGACCAGCTGGCCCCCGGCAGCTTCGTCGCGCTGTCACACATCCACGTGCCGCCGGAGGACGCGGAGACCCTCGCCGCTGCGGAGAAGGTCATCGACTCCTACCGCAGGCAGGCCAACAGCGTGGCCCGGCCGAGGTCCCGCGAGGACATCGCGGCCTTCTTCGCCGGCCTGGAACTCGTGGATCCCGGCCTGGTGTGGGTGCCCGAGTGGCGACCCGACGGCGCCGACCCCTACCAGAACGAGCCCGCCCGTTCCCGCGGCCTGGCGGGGGTCGCCCGCAAGGCCTGACGCGCTACTCGGTCAGGTGCGCGGGGCGCCGGGTCACGGCCTCGATGTCGGCCGCGGTCGCCTCGATGAGCTGGTGTGACAGATCGGCCATCGCCCTGGCGACGGCGAGTTCGTCGCCGATCGCCGGGACGTTGGCGTCGCGTGGGTGTTTGCGGGCGGTTCCGGTCCCGGTCCGTTCGGTGCCCGCGCCGGTGTTCAACCGGGCCTCCGCTCGCGTGCGGTCCTCGTACTCGTGGATGTCGATGTCGACGGTCCACCTCGTCTCGTGTTCCATCGCGCACCTCCTGCCGTACCCCCGATGGTCCCTCGCTCAGACCACCACGTCGAGCAGCAGAACGAGCGGGAGCGGCAGCACGGCCGGCCGCGGCCGCCGCACGCCCCCAAGGCCACCTTTGGTGCGTTGAGCGCACCAAAGGTGGCCTTGGGGGCCCGTCAGCTGGGGCGGCCGCTCAGTGCCCGGACATGCCGCCGTCCACGGCGAGCGTGACGCCGGTGATGTAGGACGACGCCCGGCTCGCGAGGAACACCACGGCCGCGTCGAGCTCGTGCTGCACGCCGAGCCTGCCCAGCGGGCTGGCCTGCTTCAGGAACGGGAGCAGGACGTCGTCCGGGATCTCCTCGGTCATCTCGCTGGCGAAGTAGCCCGGCGCGATGGCGTTGACCCGGATCCCCTTGCGGCCCGACCACTGCTGCGCGAGATCGCGGGTGAGCCCGAGGACGCCCGCCTTGCTGGCGGCGTAGGCGGCCTGCGGGGCGTACGACTTGACCAGCGCGAGCACACTGCTGATGTTCACGATGCTCGACCCCGGCTCCATCACCCGGCCGCAGGCCTGGGCGGCCCAGTAGGCGCCGTTGAGGTTGACGTCGATCACCCGGCGGAACTCGTCGGGCGACTCGCGCAGCGCCGGAACCGCCGTGCCCACACCCGCGTTGTTCACGAGCACGTCCACGCGGCCGAACTCCCCGGTCGCCGCCTCGACCATCGCGGTGCAGCTGTCCGGGTCGGTGACGTCGGCGGCGACGGTCAGCGCCCGGGTTCCCTCCGCGCGGACCCTCCCGGCGACCTCGGACAGCCGATCGGTCCGGCGCGCCGCGAGCACCACGTCGGCGCCCGCCTGGGCGAGTGCGACCGCGAACCCGGCGCCAAGACCCGAGCTGGCGCCCGTCACCACGGCGACCTTGCCGTCGAGGCGGAAGAGGTCGAGTACGTTCGGCACGGCGTCTCCTTCACGAATTCGTTGCCAGGGCCCGGAGCCCGGCGGCGGCCAGCGGGGCCACCGCCTCGCCCACGCGCTCGAAGCCCGACCCCCTGGTCAGGCCCTGCTGGAAGCGGGCGTGGATGCCCTCGGCGATCACGGCGATCTTGAAGTACCCGAGCCCGAGGTAGAAGTCGAGGCGGCCGAGGTCCCGCCCGGCGACCTCGGCGTAGCGCTGTGCGAGCTCCTCCACCGGCGGCAGCCGGTCGCTCGTGGACGGCGCCGAGCCCGCGAGGACGGGCGCGAACGCGGGGTCGGCGTAGACGAGGTGCAGGCCGAGATCGGCCAGCGGGTCACCGAGCGTGGCCATCTCCCAGTCCACGATCGCCAGCACGCGTCCCGGGTCGCCGGGGTCGAGGATGGCGTTGTCGATCCGGAAGTCGCCGTGCACGATCGACGCGCCGCTCTCCTGCGGGCACAGGTCGGCGAGGCGCGCGTGGAGCCTCTCGATGTCGCCGAGCGAGCGCGTTCGCACGCGTTCCCACTGGTCGCGCCAACGCCGCACCTGACGCCCGAGGTAGCCTTCCGGCCGCCCGAAGCCACCCAGGCCTACCGCGACGGGGTCCACGGCGTGCAGCCGGGCCAGCGCGTCCACGAGGCCGTATGCGCAGCGGGCGATGTCCGGATCGGACAGTGCGTGCAGCTGCCCCGTGGTGCGCAGCACGGAGCCCTCGACGTACTCGACGATCGAGCACGGCACCCCGAGCACATCCGCTTCGGCGAAAGCGACGGCGCGTGCGACCGGCACGTCGCTGTTCCCCAGCGCGGCGACCACCCGGTACTCGCGGCCCATGTCGTGCGCCGACGGGGTGAGCCCGCCCAGCGGCGGGCGGCGCAGCACCCACCGCCGCCGCCCGTCCGAGAGCAGGTAGGTCAGGTTCGAGCGCCCGCCCTGCAGCAGCTCGGCGCGCAGCGTGCCGCCGAAGCCGGGGACGTGCCCGGCGAAGAACGCCTCCAGCGCGGGCAGGTCGAGACCGTCCGGTGTGGACCGATCGGCGGTCATCCGGCCACCTGCGCGTCGTGGCGGCGCAGGACCCGCCGGGCGATGGCCCAGCGGTGCGTCTCCGAGGGCCCGTCGTAGATCCGGAACGGCCGGACCTCCCGCAGGAACCGGCCCAGCAGCAGGTCGCCCGAGATGCCCAGCGAGCCGCAGATCTGCACCGCGCGGTCGACCACGCGCCAGATCGCCTCGGCACAGAACGTCTTGGCGATCGAGGTGGACTGCGACGCCGAGCGGCCCTGGTCCAGCTCCCAGCACGCCCGCAGGATAAGCCCACGGGCCGCGGCGATGTCGATCTCGCTGTCAGCGATCAGCTGCTGGACCATGCCCAGCTCGCCCAGCCGGGAGCCGAACAGCTCGCGCTCCGCGGCGCGCGCGACGGCGATGTCCTGTGCGCGCCTTGCGATGCCGAGCCAGCGCATGCAGTGCGTCATCCGCGCGGGCCCGAGCCGAACCTGCGCGTAACGGAAACCCTCGTCGACCTCGCCGAGCACCGCCTCGTCCGGCACAACGCAGTTGTCGAAGACGAGCTCGATGTGCCCGCCGTACAGGCTTTCGTCCAGCGTGTCGATGTGCCGCACCGGCTTCATGCCGGGGTTGTCGGCGTCGACGAGGAACATCGTCGCTCCCCCGGCCTCCCCTGGCCGGCCCGACGTCCTCGCCATGCAGATGGCGAACCCGGCGCCGTCCGCGCCGGTGATGAACCACTTGTGCCCGTCGATGCGCCACCCACCGGGCACTCGGGTGGCCGTCGTGGCGAGCGCCCCGGGGTCGGAACCCGCTCCGGGCGCCGGCTCGGTCATCGCGAAGCACGACCGGATCTCGCCCGCCGCGAGCGGCCGCAGGTAGCGCTCCTTCTGCTCGTCGGTCGCGATCGCCTCGAGCATGTGCATGTTGCCCTCGTCCGGCGCCGCGATGTTCAGCGCGAGCGGGCCCAGCAGCGAGTAGCCGGCCTCCTCGAACACGGCGGCCCGGCCCCGCATGTCGAGCCCGTGCCCGCCGTACGCCGCGCCGACGTGCGGGGCGAAGATCCCGGCTTCCTTGGCGCCTGACTGCAGGGTCGCCCGGATCTCCTCCGTCCGCGCGACGCCGTCGTTCGCCTCCTCGACGGGGATCACCACGTCGCGGACGAAGCCGGCGGTGCGCCGGGCGAGCTCGGCGACGTCCGGGCTGGGAGTGAGGTCGACGGCCATGGCGCCTCCACGTTAGCTAATGAACATTAGCCGTGACGTTAGCGCCGAGCCCGCACGGAATCAATCAACGCGAAGACGTCCGCTAACATGAGTTAGCTCACGGGAGCTGGAGGTGACGTGGACCGGTTCGCCGACATCCGGACGGCAGCGCTCGAGCTGTTCACCCGCAAGGGATACGAGGCCACGACGATGGCCGACCTCGGCGCGGCCGTCGGGATGCGCGCCCCGAGCCTCTACAAGCACGTCGACTCCAAACAGGACGTTCTCGCGCGGATCATGACCGCCACGATGACGGAACTGCTCGCCGTGCACCGCACTGCCGTCGCCACCACCGCCGACCCCGTCGAACGCCTGCGGCGCGCCACCGAGGCCCACGTCCGCTACCACGCGCGACACCGCCTGGAGGCGTTCGTCGGCAACCGCGAGATCCGGGCACTGGTGGAACCTCATCGCGGCCGCGTGCTCGCTCTGCGCTCCGAGTACGAGGCCGCCTTCCGCGAGCTCGTCGAGGCGGGCGTCGCCACGGGCGACTTTCACGTCGCCTCGGTCAAGCTCGCCTCCTACGCGATCCTCGACCTCGGCATGGGCGTGGCCGTCTGGTACCGCGAGGACGGCGAGTACAGCGAGGACACACTGGTCTGGCAGTACAGCGAGTTCGCCCTCAACATCGTGGGCGCGGCAACCCGTCAGGTGGAACCTTCTTGAGTTCCCGCATGCGGCGAGTGACATTTGAATCACGCAGTGTCGCCATTCGCATGGAGGAGGGGCCGGAGATGGGAATCTGGGCCGGGGTCGCACGCGCGCTCGACAAGTCCGCCGACAAGGTCGCCACCCGCAAGGGCAAGGTGGTGCGGACGACGAAGAAGGTGGTCGACGGGCTCTGTGTCGGGTGCCTGCGCCCGACCGGCAAGCAGCAGTGCGGGGTTCCGTGCTGCGGCCGGACCCAGTGCATGCGCGTGGTGATCGAGCGCATCTGACCCTCGCTGTGGGAGTCCACAAATCCGGCCGTGCCCGGCGCTGGCCTACGGACCAGGGACGTTCCTAGCGTTGAGCCGTTCATCGACAGCGGATCGAGAGGGCGGCAGATGACCTGGGACTTCTCCACCGAACCCGAGTTCGCGGCGAAGCTGGACTGGGCACGCGAGTTCGTGCGCGAGGAGATCTACCCACTCGAGGTGCTCGACCTCGACCACGCCGGATTCCGGAAGCTGGCCACTCCGCTGCAGCAGCGGGTCAAGGAGCACGGCCTGTGGGCCGCCCACCTCGGCCCCGAGCTCGGCGGCCAGGGGTACGGACAGCTCAAGCTCGGCCTCCTGCACGAGATCCTCGGCACCAGCGAACTGGCGCCGTACGTCTTCGGCTGCCAGGCGCCGGACTCGGGCAACGCCGAGCTGCTCGCGCTCGCGGGCACGGAGGAACAGCGTGCCCGCTGGATGCGCCCGCTGCTCGACGGGACGCTGCTCAGCGCGTTCTCCATGACGGAGCAGGGCACCGGCTCGGATCCGCGGCAGTTCACCACCTCGGCGAGGCTCGAGGGAGGTGACTGGGTGCTCAATGGCCGCAAGTGGTTCGTCGGCAACGCCTCGCGCGCCGACTTCCACATCGTCATGGCGGTCACCGAGCCCGACGCGCCCCCGCACCACCGGATGTCGATGCTCATCGTGCCCACCGGCGTTCCCGGCATCGAGACGCGCGAGCTCGGTCTCATGAACGACCCTGAGCACCGCAATCCCGTGTGGTCGCACTGCGAGGTCGGCTACCACGACGTGCGCGTGCCCGCGCAGAACCTGCTCGGCGGCCGCGGCGATGCGTTCGCGCTGGCCCAGCAGCGGCTCGGCCCAGGCCGGATCCACCACTGCATGCGCTGGATCGGCGTGTGCCGCAGGGCGTTCGACATGCTGTGCGAGCGCGCTGTGAGCATCGACGTGCACGGCAGCCTGCTCTCGGAGAAGCAGACCGTGCAGAACTGGGTGGCCGACTCCGCCGCGGCGATCGAGTCCGCCAGGCTGCTGACCTTGCAGACGGCATGGAAGATCGACCAGGTCGGCGCCAAGGAGGCGCGCACCGACATCGCGATGATCAAGTACCACGGCGCCGCCGTGCTGCACGACGTGATCGACAGGGCGATCCAGGTGCACGGGTCGCTGGGCTTCTCGACGGACCTGCCGCTGGAGCAGATGTACCGCTGGGCCCGCGCGGCGCGGATCTACGACGGGCCAGACGAGGTCCACCGGGTGACCGTCGCGAAACGCCTGCTCAAGGGCTACTCCGCCCGCGCGGTCCCCACCGAGCACATCCCGACCCGCCGCGCGGACGCGCTGGAGCGGTTCCGCGGCCAGCTCGACCTCGCGATGGCCGCGGGATGACCGCCACGGCACTGGGCCGCCCGGTCGCGGACTGGCTCACCGAGCACACCGGCAGGCCGGGGCCGTGGGAGCTGCGCCGCCTCGCCGGCGGCAACTCCAACGAGACCTGCCTGCTGACCTGTGCCGGCACCGAGTACGTGCTGCGCAGGCCGCCACGGCAGGCGCTGTCGGCCTCGGCGCACAGCGTCGCCAGGGAGCACCGGCTGCTCTCCGCTCTGGAGGGCACCGCCGTCGCCGCGCCCCGGCCGGTCGCGCTGTGCGACGACGCGAGCGTGCCGATGGCGCCGTTCCTGGTCATGGAGCACGTGCCCGGCGCGGTGTCGATCACCAGCGAGCTGCCGGAGGCATACCGCGACCACCCGGATGCGCTCACCAGGCTGGCCGACGAGGTCGTCGACGCGCTCGCGGCGATCCACCTCGCCGACTGGCGTGGGGCGGGGCTCGGCGATTTCGGCCGCCCGGCGAACTTCCTCGAACGGCAGGTCCCCCGCTGGTACGGGCAGTGGAAGGGCATCGCCCGCCGCCCGCTGCCCATGCTGCGCCGCGTCGCCCGGTGGCTGGAGGACAATCGCCCCGAGGACGGCCCGCCCGCCTTGCTGCACGGAGACTTCCACCTCGACAACTGCCTGTTCTCGGTGCACGAGCCCCGGTTGCTCGCGGTGATCGACTGGGAGATGGCCACGATCGGCGATCCGCTGCTCGACCTCGGGCTGCTGCTCGCGTTCTGGGGCGAACGGCCCCGCCCCGGCATGCCCGCGATCCAGGCCGTTTCGCGTCTGCCGGGCGCGCCCACGCGCGATCACCTGCTCGCGCGGTACCGCGAGGCGGTGGGCAGGCCCGTGGAGAACGTCGGGTACTACGTCTGCCTGGCGCTGTTCAAACTCGCGGCCATCGTCGAGGCGGCCTACTCGCAGTACCTCGCCGGGGAGCTGGACACCCCCTACGCGGCGGCGCTGGAGCACGACGTGCCCGCGCTGCTGGACGAGGCGGCCGCCGCGGCCGGCCTCGGCGGGTGATTTGGAGTTCCCCACAACCACGGCCTCCGGTTCACCTTGGGCGCCCCGCACCCGGCGGGGCACGCTCGACGGGCACCGGCAACGTCGACAAAGGAGACGGCGTGAGCGAGCAGGACCGCACCTTCGGACTCTGGTACGACTTCCGCAACCCCCAGCGCTGGCATCGCCCGTTCAGCACCCTCTACCGGGAGGCGCTCGACCAGATCGCCTGGGCCGAGGGCCTCGGCCTCGGCTCCGTCTGGCTGACCGAGCATCACTTCTGCGACGACGGCTACACCCCGTCCCCGTTCGCGCTGGCGGCGGCGATCGGGGAACGCACGTCCACGATGACGATCGGCACCAACCTCATCGTCGCCCCCCTGCACAACCCCGTGCGCCTCGCCGAGGACGCCGCCACGGTCTCGCTGCTCACCGGCGGCCGGTTCGAGCTCGGCGTCGGGCAGGGCTACTGGGCACCGGAGTTCGCGGCGTTCGACCGCGACCTCCGCCACCGGCCGAGCCTGCTGGAGGAGAGCATCGCGCTCATCCGCCGAGCCTGGTCGGGAAGCGGCGAACCCTTCGAGGGCAAGCGGTTCCGGCTGCCCTCGGTGCGCGTCACCCCCGCGCCGGAGCGGACCCCGAAACTGCTCGTCGGCGCGATGGCCGACCGGGCGATCGAACGCGCCGCCCGCATCGGCGACGGCTTCCTCAGCACCCAGAACGCCCATCACCAGTCCTATGTGGATGCGCTGGAGCGGGTCGGGAAGTCCCCGGAGGACGGCGAGATCTACGCGGGCCAGTGGGCGGTGATCGCGGAGGACCCGGAACGCGAGTGGTCCCGGATCGGCGAGCACGCGCTGTACCAGCTGAACAATTACATCTCGTGGGGTGCTTTCGGCCCGCCTGACGAAGTCCCGCGCTTCACCGACCCCGGCCAGATCCTCGACGCCGGCGCCTTCCAGCTGTGGGACCCGGCCACGGCGGTCGACGAGCTGACCACGCTGTTGCGGGACCGGCCGCAGATCAAGGACGTGCACTTCTGGGCCCAGCTGCCTGGCGAGCCGGTGGAGAGCGGCTCGGCGCGCGTGGAGCTGCTGGCCACGAAGGTGGTTCCGCAGGTGCGGCAGCGGCTGGCGGTCGAGGTGGCGGCGTGACCACTCCCCTGCTGCTCACCGACCTGCTCGATCGCTCCAGGGAGCTGTTTCCCGACAAGGAGATCGCGCAGTACGGCGACGGCGGGCCACGGCGCCGCTACCGCTACCGGGACTACTACGACCGGGTCGCCCGGCTCGCGGGCGCGCTCAGGGAGCTGGGGGTGCGGCCCGGTGACCGGGTCGCCACCCTGGCGTGGAACCACGATCGCCACCTGGAGCTATACCTCGCCGTGCCGCTGGCCGGCGCGGTGCTGCACACGGTGAACCTGCGGCTCGAACCCGGCGAGATCGCCTACATCCTCGACCACGCGGACGACCGGGTCGTGGTGGCCGACACGGCCTTGCTGCCCGCCCTCGAGCAGGCGCGCGCGGCCCGCCCCGGCATGTTCGTCGTCGGCACGGACGGCAGCGCGCCCGGTGTGCTGGACTACGAGGACCTGATCGAGACCGGCTCGCCGCTGTCCGGCCCACCCGATGTGGGCGAGAACGACCTCGCCGCGCTCTGCTACACGTCGGGCACCACAGGCCCGCCCAAGGGCGTCGGCTACTCCCACCGCTCGCTGTACCTGCACACGTTCGCCGCGTGCCTCGCCGACGGGCACGCGATCAGCGAGCGCGACACCGTGCTGCACGTCGTGCCGATGTTCCACGCCAACGCCTGGGGCATCCCGTTCGCCGCGCTGATGACCGGAGCGAACCAGGTGCTGCCCGGCCCGCGCCCGGCTCCGGCCGACATCGCGCGGATCATCGAGTCGGAGCGGGTGACCTACACCGGCATGGTGCCCACGGTCGCGGTCGACCTGGCCCGGTACGCCCTCGCGCGGGGCACCGACCTGAGCAGCCTCCGCGCGCTCGTGCTCGGCGGCTCGCCGCCGAGCGACGACCTGGTGCGCACCTTCACCGAGGACCTCGGCGTCCCCGTCTTCCAGGGCTGGGGCATGACCGAGATCAGCCCGATGGGCACGTTCGCGCGGCCGCTGCCGTCGGCCGACCACGACCCCGCGGCGCGGCGGCGGTTCGTCCGCACCCAGGGCAGGCTGCTGCCGGGCCTGCGCTGGCGGCTGGTTGACGACGAGGGCCGCGACCAGCCCCACGACGGCAAGACCCCCGGCGAGCTGCTGGTCCGGGGGCCGTGGGTGGCCGGCTCATACTTCCGCGACGAGCACCCGGAGAGCTTCACCGACGGCTGGCTTCGCACCGGCGACGTCGCCACGATCGACCCCGACGGCTACCTGGAGATCGTCGACCGCGCCAAGGACCTGATCAAGAGCGGTGGCGAGTGGATCAGTTCGGTGGCGCTGGAGCAGGCGCTGCTGCACGATCCGGCCGTCGCCGAGGCCGCGGTGATCGCCGTCCCGCACGAACGCTGGCAGGAACGTCCGCTCGCCTTCGTCGTCCTCCACCCGCCCGCCGAGGACACCGAGGACACCGAGCCCGCCGACCTGCTCGCCGGCCTCCGCGAGCGCGTGCCCCGGTGGTGGTTGCCCGAGCAGGTGCTCGTGGTCGACGCGCTGCCGAGGACGAGCGTCGGCAAGCTCGACAAACGCGCCCTGCGCGACCGGGCCCGTGCCGGGAGGTTCGCGTGAGGTTCGGCGTGTTCTACGTGCTGGAGTGCCCTGACCACGACTTCTCCAGGGCCTACCGCGAGATGCTGGCGCAGATCAGCTACGCCGAGCATCTCGGGTTCGACGAGGTGTGGCTGGCCGAGCACCACGGCAGCGACTACGGCTCGATGCCCTCGCCGCAGGTCGCCGCCGCGGCCGTCGCCGAGCGCACGGAGCGGATGCGGATCGGCATCGCGGTCAGCAACCTGACGTTCGACTGGCCGGTGCGCGTCGCCGAGGACTACGCGATGGTCGACGTGCTCTCCGGGGGACGGCTCGACTTCGGCGCGGGCCGGGGGTACCAGCCCGGCGAGTTCCACAACATGGGCGTCGGCGACCGGCAGGACGTCAGCCGCGAGGTGTTCGCCGAGGCGCTGGAGATCATCCGGGGGCTGTGGAGCCGGAAGCCGGGTGAGCCGTTCTCGTTCCAGGGCGAGCATTTCGACATCGACGCCGTCGAGTGCAGACCGACGCCGGTGCAGCGGCCGACCCCGCCGATGTACGTCGCCTCGATCAGCCCACAGACGTTCGACCTGGTCGCCTCGCAGGGCTACAACATGCTCATCACGCCGACCCTGATGACGCTGCCCGAGCTGAATCGCCTCGTGGTGGACATCAAGCGCAAGCTCATCGCGGGAGGGCGTGACCCGCTCTCGCTCGACTTCCCGATGAACTGGCAGATCCACCTCGCCGGGAGCGCCGAGGAGGCCGTGGCCAACGTCGCCGAGCCGCTGGCCTGGTACTACCGCAACGTGCTCGACCTCGTGCCGAGCGGGCCCGAGGTGCCGAGGACCTACGAGCGCTACGCCGAGCTCGTGGCCGCCTCGGAGGAGGCGGGCGGGCTGACGCTGGACGGGCTGCGCGAGAGCGGAGTCCTCTACGTCGGCGATCCGGACGGGCTCGTCACCGAGATCGAGACGCTGTACCAGGAAACGGGCCTGCAGCACCTGATCTGCTGGATGCGCTTCGGCGGCCTCGCGCACGAGAAGGTGCTCAGCTCGCTGGAGCTGTTCGCCGAGCACGTCCTGCCGCGGTTTCGCGACCGGCCGCCGGTCGTGCCGCGCGCACTGCGCGACGAGGTCGCCGCGATTCGCTGAGCCCAGCCCGAGAGAGAGAAAGGCGGAACCATGGCACATCTAGAGGTCGAGGGAAGCAGGCGGATCTACTTCGAGCACCACCACGGCTCTGGTCGTCCGGTCGTGCTGGTGCACGGCTGGGGAGCCAACGCCCGTTGCTGGGACACCGTCGCGCCCGCGCTGCGGGCCAACGGCAACGAGGTGGTGCTGCTGGACCTGCGCACGTGCGGCCGCTCCGACAACGACTTCGAGGACGTCTCGATCAGCGCGCTGGGCGCCGACGTCGCGCTGCTCTGCGAGCGGCTCGGACTGCGCCGGCCGGTCGTCAACGGCTGGTCGCTTGGCGGAGCGGTCGCCGTCGACGCCGTCAGCAGGCTCGGCGGCAACGCGGGCGGGCTGGTGCTGTCGGGCGGCGCGACGCCGCGCTACACCTCGGCGCCGGACTGGCCGCACGGCGGGTCGCTCGACGACGTGCGCGGCGTGCTCGACGGGCTCGCCGCCGACCGCGCCACCACCCTCAAGGGCGTCGCCGACGCGGTCTGCGCGGCACCGGTCAGCGCCGAGGTGGTCAACTGGCTGTGGGGCATGTTCCTGGAGATGGGGCCCCGCGGCGACCACTCGCTGTGGGATCTGGCCGGAATGGACCAGCGCGAAAAGCTGGCGGGTGTGGACGTCCCCGTGCTTTCCCTGCACGGCACGGACGACGCGTTCGTGCCGTTCTCCGGCGGCGAGGCCGCGATGGACCTGTGCCGCGACGCGAAGCTCGTCGCGTTCCCGGGCTGTGGGCACGCGCCGTTCCTGGAGGACCGCGACACCTACCTCGCCGAGCTCACCGGGTTCCTCGGCCGATGAGCACGTGGCTGGTGACGGGCGGCTCCCGCGGCATCGGCCGGGCCGTGGTCGAGCGCGCCGCCGCGGCGGGAGCGGACGTCGCGACGTTCTCCCGCTCCCCCGCCGCCGACCGGGCGGGCCTGCCGGAGCGGTTGCTCGAGGTGAAGACGGACGTGACCGATCCCGAGTCCATCCGCCGCGGTATCGAGACCGTGCGGGAGCAGTTCGGCGGGATCGATGTGGTGGTCAACAGCGCCGGGGTGCACCGGGGTGGCCGGATCGACGGGATCGACCGGGCGGCCTGGGACGAGGTGCTCGCCACCAATCTGACCGGCGCCTTCGAGGTGTGCCGTGCCGTGACCCCGGTGCTGCGCGCGGGCGCGGCCGTGGTCAACGTGGGCGCGGTGGTGGGGCTGCGCGGCTTCCCCGGCGACGTCGCCTACGGCTCGGCCAAGGCGGGGCTGAGCGGGCTCACGCAGGTGCTGGCCGTGGAACTCGCCCCTCGCGGCATCCGGGTGAACCTCGTCGTGCCCGGTTTCGTGGACACCGACATGACCGCGGGCCTCAGCGAGCGGGCGCGGCAGCGCGTGGTCGACACCATCCCGTTCGGACGGACGGGAACGGCGCGGGAGATCGCCGAGGTGATCGTTGCGGTGGCCGGCTCCACCTACATGACCGGCGCGACGGTGCCCGTGGACGGCGGCCTGCTCGCCACGTTCGGGGGAGGCAGGTGATGCGGCGTTGTGCCGACCTCCAACGCCCGCCCGGATCGGCTGTTCGCCGGGCCGGAAACCCTGGCTAGCGTCCACAACAGAGTCCAAGGCCCACCGTTCAATGAGGAGCGACCGCTGATGACGACCGGCACTGGCACCAAGACCGTCGAGGAGCTCAACAAGGACACCGTCGCCTCGTTCATGGAGGTCTTCTCCACGGGCGACGTCGACGGGATCCTGTCCTTCCTCTCCGAGTCCGCCACGTGGTGGGTGGCGGGCGACCTGGACGGCATCTCCGGAACCAAGAGCAAGCGGGAGTTCGGGGAGCAGCTGTCGGGGATCTCCGCGTCGACCGTCACCGGCGCCATCCGGCTCACTCCACTGGCCTGGACAGCCGAGGGTGACCGGGTCGCCGTCGAGACCGAGTCCTATTCGGAGCTGAAGAACGGCCGGGTCTACAACAACCTCTACCACTTCGTGTTCGAGGTGCGCGACGGGAAGATCCAGAGCGTCAAGGAGTTCCTGGACACCGAGCACACCCGCGCGATCTTCCTGGCGCCCTGAACGCGACGCCGAACACTCACGACAGAAAGGATTTCCCATGGACGTCGGCATGCTGCTGGTCTTCCAGAACTGGTTCGAGAACGTCAGCGACGAAGAGGTCTTCACGCGCGAGCTGAAGATGGGCGTGCTCGCCGAGCAGTACGGCTTCGACTCGGTGTGGTCGGCGGAGCACCACTTCGACGACTACTCGATGTGTCCGGACAACCTTCAGATCATGGCCTACATCGCCGGCCAGACCTCGCGGATCAAACTCGGCACGGGTGCGGTGATCCTGCCGTGGAACGACCCGCTGCGCGTGGTGGAGAAGGTCGTGATGCTCGACCACATGTCGAACGGCCGCGTGCTGTTCGGCATGGGCCGGGGCCTCGCGAAGATGGAGTACGAGGGCTTCCGCGTGGACATGAACGAGTCGCGCGGCCGGTTCGACGAGGCCGCCGCGATGATCATCCGCGGGCTGCGGGACGGCTACGTGGAGAACGAAGGGCCGTTCTACCCACAGCCGAGGGTGAACGTCCGGCCCGGCGGGAGCCGCTCGTGGGACGGCAGGCTGTTCGGTGTCGCGATGTCGCCGGACTCGATCCCGGCGGTCGCCGATCTGGGCGCGCAGATGATGACGTTCATGCAGTACGACTTCCCCACGCACGTCGAGGCGCTGGAGCGCTGGCGTGGCCTGCACCGGGAGAAGCACGGCACCGAGCCGGGACCGGCGCTGATCCAGGACTTCGTGTACTGCCACGAGGACCCCGAGGAGGCGAAGCGCGTCGCGCACGAGCACATCTCGCGGTACTTCCTCTCCGTGATCAAGCACTACGACTTCGCGGGCTCCCACTGGCGGGAGACCAAGGGTTACGAGGCCTACCAGGTCGGGGCGGACATGATCCGGGAGGCCGGCATGGAGGCCGCGGCGAGCGCCTACGTCGACGCCAACGTGTGGGGCACCCCGGAGCAGATCGTGGAGAAGTACGCCGAGCGCGCCGAGATCGGCGGGAACTTCATGGCCAACGCCGCGTTCTGCTTCGGCGGCCTGCCACTCGACAAGGCCGAGGCGAGCATGAAGCTGTTCGGCGAGAAGGTCGTGCCCGAGCTGCACAAGATCAAGGCCCGCACCCCCGCCGGAGTGTGAGCCCCCGCCGTGGCCCCGGACCGGTCCGGGGCCACGGCGCTCGACGACGCTGGAGTCGCAGATGGAGACCGTGAGCCCGCCCTCGCTGGCGGACGACTTTCGCGAGGTGATGTCCGGGGTGTGCACCCCGGTCGCCGTGGTGACCACAATGGACGGCGATCGTCCACACGGCACCACCGTGAGCGCGTTCGCCTCGCTGTCGCTGGAGCCCCCGATGGTGCTGGCCGCCCTCGACCGGCGCTCGGAGCTGCTGGCGCTGGTGCGCGCGCGGGGCCGGTTCGGGCTGAACGTGCTCGCGAGCGGTCAGCAGGCACTGGCGACCCGGTTCGCACGCAAGGGAGCCGACAAGTTCCAGGGCGTGCCGTGGCGGACCGAGCACGGGCTGCCCCGGTTGCCGGGCGTGGCCGGCTGGCTCGCCTGCCGGGTGCACCAGCTCGTCGACGGCGGCGATCACGTGATCGCGCTTGGCCTCGTGGACGCCGCGCAACGGCTGGCAGTCTCGCCGCTGACATACCACGCGCGTGGCTTCGGCACGCACCTTCCCGTGACGGGTGAGCGATGCTGACGCCCGGGACACCCGAAGTGCCGGTCTCGCCCGGCGAGGCCGTGCAGCACGCCGTCGCCGCGCTCGCCCAGGGCCGGATGATCGTGGTGCTCGACGACGCCGACCGGGAGGACGAGGGCGATCTGGTCGCGGCGGCGGCGTCGATGACCCCGGAGCGGATGGCCTTCCTCGTGCGGCACAGCACGGGCATCGTGTGCGCGCCGATGACCGGAGAGCGGGCCGACGCCCTGCGCCTGCCGCAGATGGTCGCCGACAACACCGACCTGCACGCCACGGCGTTCACGGTGAGCGTCGACCACGCGCACACCGGCACGGGCGTGTCCGCGCACGACCGCGCCACGACGGTCCGCGCGCTGGCCGACCCCGCGACGCACGCGGGCGACCTGCGCAGGCCCGGCCACATCTTCCCGCTGCGGGCGCGCGAGGGTGGAGTGCTCGTGCGGGCCGGGCACACCGAGGCGGCCGTCGACCTGGTGGGACTGGCCGGGGCCGGGGACGTCGGCGTGATCGGCGAACTCGTGACCGACGACGGTTCGATGCTGCGCGGCGCGGCGCTCACCGCGTTCGCCGAGCGCCACGACCTGCCGATGCTGCGCATCGCCGACCTCGTCCGTTACCGCAGGGCCACGGAACGGCTGGTGGAGCCGGTCGCGAACGCCGCGATGCCCACCGAGTTCGGCGACTTCCGCGCCGTGGCCTACCGCTCGACGCTCGACGGCACGGAGCACCTGGCGCTGGTGCTCGGCGACGTGGCCGCCGCGGGCCGCACCGAGGCGGGCGCGCTGGTGCGCGTGCACAGCGAGTGCCTCACCGGCGACATTCTCGGCTCCCTGCGGTGCGACTGCGGCGCCCAGCTCGAACAGGCCCTGCGGGCGGTGGCCGACGAGGGCTGCGGCGTGGTGGTCTACCTGCGCGGGCACGAGGGCCGCGGCATCGGGCTCGCGCACAAGATCCGCGCGTACGCCCTGCAGGAACAGGGCCTCGACACGGTGGACGCCAACCTCGCGCAGGGCCTGCCCGTCGACTCGCGCAGCTACGGCATCGGCGCCCAGATCCTCACCGACCTCGGGATTCGCAGGCTGCGGCTCATCACGAACAACCCCGCCAAGTACGGCGGCCTCGACGGGCACGGGCTCGACATCGTCGGGCGCGTCCGGCTGCCGGTGTCCCCGACCCCGCACAACGTCCGCTACCTGCGGACCAAGCGCGAGCGGATGGGCCACGAGCTGGCCGAACCGGGGGGCACCGCCCGCTGGGGGCATGGACGTCAGGCGCACGGTAAGGCACAGTGACCTCCAGCTTTGCCCGCACTCAATGGTGAAGGCGGTTCTCGATGCGCGAAACGACCGCGAACGCCGTCGCGCCGCGGCTGCGGGCGGTGCACGCGTCCCGCTCCGCGGCGTCCCACCGCGAACGCGAGGTCATCGCCGCCTTCAGCGAGATCACCACCGAGGCCATCACCACCACGCGGCTGGAGGACCTGCTCGGGCTGCTCGGCAAGCAGCTGTGCCACCTGCTCGGCGTCACCCGCTGTTCGGTGTACCTGCGCCACGAGGACGACCGGTTCCGCGGCGCCGCGGGCTACTGCGAGCACGAGGGCGACATCTCGGCCGCCGTGCAGACCCAGGAGGCCGGGATCAGGGGCGACCGGTTCAGCCGCGAGGTGATCGAGACGGCCGCCCCTGTGCTGATCGACGACGTGCGCAGGGACCCGCGCCCGCACCGCCGCACGATGGAGCACTGGCGGGTCCGGGCCATGCTGGGTGTGCCGCTCGTGTTCGACGGCAAGGTCATCGGCCTGATCTTCGTGGACAACGTCGAGCAGGAGCACGTCTACACCGACGAGGACGTGGCGCTCGCCGAGCTGTTCGCCCGGCTCGGCGCGCTGTTCCTGCGCCAGGCGATGCTCAACGCGCACCTCAAGCGCAAGGCCGCCGAGGTGGTGCGGCAGAAGAACATGCTCGCCCACCTCGCGGACGTGCACCAGAAACTCACCAACGCGGTGCTCGACGGCGCCAGCATCCAGACCGTGGTGACGCTGCTCGGCGAGCTGTCGGCCAAGCCCGTGGTGCTCTACAACGAGGACTTCCAGGTGCTGGCCTGGTCGGCGCCGCCGGGTCTCAAGATGACCGAGCCGCCGGTGCTCGCGCCCCGCGTGCGGGAGCTGCCGTCGGTGCGCGGGACGCTCGCCGGGCTCAGCGCGAGCTGCCCGTCGGCCGTGGTGCCCAGAACGCTGGCCGTGGGGCTCGGCCGCAGGCACCTCATGTGCCGGCTCGTGATCGAGGGCCAGCCCAGCGGCTACGTCGGGATCGTGGAGGTCGGCCGCAGCCTGGAGCACCGGGACAGCAAGCTGGCCGAGCACGGCGCCACGGTGCTCTCGCTGCAGATCCTCTCCGAGCGCAGGCAGGCCGAGGCCGAGGGTCAGGCCCGCGAGGACTACCTGTCCGATCTACTGCACAACACGCGCGACGCCGAACAGCTGGTGCGGCGCAGCCCGCAGTTCGGCATCGACCTCACGCGGCCCCACGTGCTCGTGCGGTTCTCCCTGGGCAAGGCCGACCAGCACGTGAGCGTGTCGGCGGGCCGCAGGCTGGTGATCCAGCAGCTCGCCGCGGCTCTCGGCGAGTCCGATCCCGCCGCGGTGAGCCTGCCCGGCGCGGTGATCGCACTGGTGCCGCTGTCTCGCGACCGGGCGGTGCCGGAGTCGCTGCGGGACACCATCGCCGGCGTGCGCGAGACGCTGTCGCCGGTGCTGAACATTCACACCGCCGTGATCTCCGCTGTGTGCCGCGCTCCCGAGGACTTCCCCATGGCGCACAAGGAACTGCGCGAGGTGGAGGAGCTCGCGCGGTCGTTCGACTGGGGCGGCGGGGTGCTCACGGCCGACGAGCTCGGGCTGTTCCGCGTGGTCGCGGCGAGCGGCCGTGTCAAGGAGGCCGTGCACTTCGCCCACGGGTTCATCGGCCCGCTGCGCGCCGAGGACGACGGCACGTTGCTCGACACCTGGCGCGCCTTCGTCCGGGCCGAGGGCAAGGTGCAGGCCACGGCCACGGAGCTGGGCGTGCACGAGAACACGATCCGCTACCGGCTCGGCAAGATCCGCAAGCTCGTGCAGCGGGACCCCGCGACGCTCGACGGCCTGCTGCAGGCCCGGCTCGCGTTCCAGATCCTGGATCTCGCCGGCTGGTGAGCCGTTGTGGCGGCCGACAACGGGCCGCCGGACGATCCCTGTACGGCCGACACTCCACGGGATTGACTCGGGGCAGCACTGCACGGCAACCCCGCACGGAGGTCGAAGATGCCCCTCGCCAGCACCGTCACCGGCACCGCCATCGTCACCGGAGCCGCACAGGGAATCGGCCGCGCCACCGCCGAACGGCTCGCCGCGGACGGCGCCCACGTGGCCTGCGCCGACATCCAGGACACCGCGAGCACCGTCAAGAGCATCGAGGCGGCGGGCGGTTCGGCCGAGCCGGTGTCGCTGGACATCCGCTCCGCGCGGGACTGGACCTCCGCCGTCGAAGGGCTGCTCGAGCGGCACGGGCGCATCGACTATCTCGCCAACGTCGCCGGCGTGGTGAACATGATCAGCGAGGACACGGTCACCGGGCTCACGGAGGAGGCGTGGGACCACGTCATCGACACCGATCTCAAGGGACCGTGGCTGGGCATGCGCGCGGTGATCCCCGGGATGATCGACAACGGCGGCGGGCGGATCGTGAACATCTCCTCCCTGGCCGCGCTGCGCGGCCTGCCGAACCTGGCGTCCTACAGCGCCGCCAAGGGCGGTGTCGCCGCGCTCACCCGGCAGGCCGCCTTCGAGTACGCCGACCGCAACATCCTCGTCAACGCCATCGCACCAGGCACGATCGACACCCCCATCCTGGGCGACATCACGCCGGAGATGAAGCAGGCCAACGCGAACTCGCACCTCATCCGGCGGCTCGGCCGCCCCGAGGAGATCGCCTCGATGGTCGCCTACTTCTTCCGGGAGGGCTCCTTCCTGACGGGGCTGACCTACGCGGTGGACGGCGGCTGGTCGGCGAAGGGCAACTTCTAGCCCTCCCACCGGTGCGGGGGCACGGCATACGAGCGCCCATCGCGAGTCGCCGCGGGCCAGCCGCCCTTGCCTAGCGGGTCTCGCGGAAGGTCCGCCGCCCCGCGGAGGCCCACGGGACGACGCCTTCGAAACGGCGGACCACGCCGAGCGGTTCGCCGCGGAGATCCCGCAGGCCACACTGGCGCGCGTCCCGGAAACCGGCCACATCCCCACGGAGAGCGCCCGGCCTGCTCGGCCGGGCGCTCGCCGAGTTCTTCACCGCGTAGAGCTCTCACCCCGGCTGCCGGCACCCACGTCGGCTTCTGTGGGTGATCTGTCCCACGGGCTGTTACAGCCAGCGGTCGCCCGGTGTCTTGAGGTCGAACGCCCACGAGCGAAGGAGACACCATGGCTGAGAACACCGAGGTCGTCGTGATCGGCGGCGGGTACGCCGGCGTCATGGCGGCCAACCGGCTGACGCGGCGCGACGACGTGACCGTGACCCTGGTCAACCCGCGCCCGAGCTTCGTCCACCGGATCCGCCTGCACCAGCTGGTGGGCGGTTCGCACGACGCGATCGTCGACTACCGGGAGATCCTGGCCGAGCGCGTCCGGCTGGTCGTCGACACCGCGACCCGGATCGACCCGGCCCGGCGCGCGGTTACGTTGGCGAGCGGCGAGGGCGTCGCCTACGACTACCTGGTCTACGCGCTGGGCAGTGGCAGCGCGGGGCCCCGCGTCTCCGGCGCGACCGAGTTCGCCTATCCGGTCGCCACCCTGGAGGAGGCGCGGCGGCTGCGGTCGGTCCTCGAGGCCGCGCCCGCCACGGCCCCGGTGACCGTGGTCGGAGCCGGTGCGACGGGCATCGAGGTCGCCGCCGAGCTGGCGGAGGAGGGCCGCGCCGTGACCCTCGTCTGCGGCGGGGTGCTCGGTCCGTACCTGCACCCACGAGGCCGGCGCTCGGTCGCAAGGCAGCTGGCCAGGCTCGGGGTGACCGTGCTCGACGGCCCCGGCGTGGAGGTCACGGCCGTGACCCGCGACGCCGTGCGGCTCGGCGACGGCCGCGAGCTTCCTAGCGAGGTGACCATCTGGACCGCCGGGTTCGGCGTGCCGGACCTGGCCGCCCGCAGCGGGCTCAGCACCGACGCCATGGGGCGTCTGCTCACCGATGAGACGTTGACGAGCGTGGACGACGCGCACATCGTCGCCGCCGGAGACTCGGCGGCCCCATCGGGCCTGCCGCTGCGCATGAGCTGCCAGTCCGCGACTCCGCTGGGCGCGCACGCCGCGGACACGGTGCTCGACCGGATCGCCGAAGCGGAACCTGCAACCATCGACCTGGGGTTCTTCGGCCAGTGCATCGGCGTGGGCAGCCGCGCCGCCACCGTGCAGCTAGCCGCCGGCGACGACACCGTGAAGGGGTTCTACCTCGGCGGCCGCATTGCCGCGAAGATCAAGGCGCGGGCTATGCGGGATCTGGTCCACCGGCTGACGGACGAGGGCCGCGAGCCCGGCTCATACACCTGGAAGTTCAAGGACGCCAAGCGTCGGGAGCGGCTCCAGGCCATGCGCGACGAGGCGCCGGCCGCCCGCTGAACGACCCGTGAAGGAGAGGCGGTCGACGTTGAGCGATCACGCCACCGACCCGGCGACGGACGCCTTCGTCGCCCACCGCAACCTGCTCTTCACAGTCGCCTACGAGATGCTCGGCTCGGCGGCCGACGCGGAGGACGTCCTCCAGGAGACCTGGCTGCGGTGGGTCAAAGTGGACCTGGAGCAGGTGCGCGACCAGCGCGCGTACCTGGTCCGGATCACCACCCGGCAGTCGCTCAACCGACTCCGCACCATGACCCGCCGCAAGGAGGCGTACGTCGGCCCCTGGCTGCCCGAACCGCTGCTCACCACACCGGACGTGGCCGAGGACGTCGAGCTCGCCGAGAGCGTGTCGATGGCGATGATGCTCGTCCTCGAGACGCTGTCGCCCACCGAGCGCGCCGTCTTCGTGCTGCGCGAGGCTTTCGAGATCAGCTACGAGGACATCGCGGCCGCCGTGGACAAGAGCCCCGCGGCCGTCCGCCAGATCGCCTACCGCGCCCGCCGGCACGTCGACGCCCGCCGTCCTCGCCAGGTGGTCTCCCCGCACGAGGCCCGGGAGGTGCTGGAGTCGGTCCGGCGCGCACTCGAGACCAGGGACGTACAGAGCCTCCTCGACGTGCTCGCCCCCGATGTCGTGCTGGTGAGCGACGGCGGCGGCGTCAAGCAGGCCGCGCTGCGGCCCGTGGTCGGCGCCGACAAGCTGGTTCGCTTCATGGTCGGCAGCCTCGGCAAGGCCGAAGGCACGATCACCGGTGAGTCCACCGTGGTCAACGGCAACCCGGCACTCGTTCTGCGCCTGGGCGGCGAGCTCGACGGGGTCATGGCGGTCCGGATCGAGGACGGCCGCATCACCGGCGCGTACTACGTCCGCAACCCGGAGAAGCTGACCCGCGTCGCGTGCGAGACCCCGCTGACCCTCCGATGAGCCGGGAGCTGACGCACGCTGGTGTTCTGAACAGCCCCGCCCGTGGCGAGCGGCGAGCCAGACGGCTGGTGTCCCCGCGGGACCCCAGCCACCGAGCTCCGCAAGGCGGAGGGAAGCCCTCGTACCGGGTCCTGCTCGGGCTTTCCGGCAACGCGGTGAGGCGCCGCCTGGGCGGGGGGACTAGTCCGTGGTGGAGACGTCCAGCACAGCGGCAGTGTCGGTGGAGGCCACGACCTCGAAGACCACCGTCGCCCCGGCCGCTCCGAACTGCGCCGTTCCCGGTCCTGTCAGGCGGATCAGGCCGCTGCCGCTGGCCAGCCACACCGTGCCGTCGCTCACGGCGATCGTGAAGACGTTGCCCCGCACGGTGACGTCCTTCGGCCCGGAGACCTCAATCTGGCACGTGCCGCCCTGGCACGCGGCGAAGTCGGTCCCGTTCTCGGCCTTCGGGAGCGTGATGGTGGTCGCCGGGGTCGACGGCTCATCGTCGCAGTGCGGTGCCAGGTGGTAGGCGTCGGCGAGTGCGGGGTGCCTGCGTGCCAGGTCCGGCAGCTCCCTGGCCTTCGGCTCGAGCGCCGACACGGTGGCGGCCGCCTGGCTCGCCCGCTCCCGCAGCTGTCCGAGCGGGACGTCGTGGAGATCGAGTGCCGAGGTCTGCCGCGGCAGCCGGGACGCGGCGTCGCGCAGCGCGCCGACCAGCTCGTCGCGGTAGGCGTCGACCTCGGCGACGCGGGTCTCCTCCAGCCCCGCCAGTGGGTCCACAATGGACGCTACCTGGCTATGAACCGACGTGAGGTAAGACGACAGCTCCATGTCCTCGAACTGCGCGAACCTCGGGTGCTTGAGCAGCTCGTCGCCCGCCGCCGGCAGCGTCTCGATCGACGACACGCCCTCGCACATCGTGTCCGCCCACGTCACCAGCGCGCGCGTCGCGCGGGTGGCCGACTCCGGCGGGCGCTTCAGCGGCGCGCACCGCGGGGCGAGGTGGTAGGACGGCCCGAGGGCCCGCGTGCGTCCGGCGAGCCTGCTGAGCGCGGGCTTCTGCTTCCCGACCTCGTCGACGAGCGCGGTGATCCGTGCCGCGTCGACCTGCTGACCCTCCTCGCCGGTCGGCAGCTGGTCCCGTAGCCGCTCGAGGGCCTTCACCAGGCCGCCGACGTAGCTGTCGGCCTGTTTGATCCCGGACGGCCGGAGCACGTCCAGGGTCTCCAGCGCGGCGACCACGTCGGTGGTCACCGCCGAGGCGTAGTACCCGGAGTCGGCGTGCGACCGGAGGCCGTCGACGAGCTTCACGCTGGTGCACACCGTGTCCGCCCACGCGACGAGCTCCTTGCTCGGCGCGGGGAGCTCCGGGGCGGCCGATGGCTGTCCGCCGGTCGAGCAGCCGGCGACGAGAAGCAGGCCGGCTGCGAGCACGACGGCCGGGCGAGTGCGCATGAGGGGTCCTTTCCGAGTTCCTGCTCCGGTGAAGTTAACGACTTCTGCCAGACGAGAAGCGCGTTCTGACACCAAGCGGCCATCACTCGCCGAGCGGATCCCTCGCTGGCGGCGCGGCGGAGACCCCGCTCGGGCGGGCGCCGCGGCACGGGCGCCACGGCGCTGGCTGTCACCCACCGGCAGCCGCCAGCTCGCGCCTTTGCCGCGTCGGCATCGGCTCGCCGTGGCGACACCCGCGCCCTGCAAGACAGCGAGGAGCACGGCCAGCGATCACGTCGATCGCGAACTCCACGGCGCACTGGAGCCGCCGTGCCATCGCTGGTTTCCTCCGGCGCAGCCGCACGGTGTACACGAAGCGGCACGCCGCCGACTACCGCGTGGTCGCCCACGCCAGCCTGCCCGGCACCCCCCGATCCGCACCGGCCGGTCGTTCGCGATCGAGTCGGGCGCCGGGAGTCCAGCCGCTCCGACGGCGCGTTCCGGGTAGTCCTACTCAGGCGCGGCCAGGGGTCGCCGGGGGACCCTGGAACCATGACCGAACCAGCGGGCGAGAACCGGAACCGCTTCGGCCCGGCTCTCGCCGGCTTCCTGGTGCCGATCGTGCTGCTGTCCGTGGTGGTGCTGGGCTTCCGGCAGCGGCTGTTCTGGGATCTCGGCTGGCGCGGCGGCGAGTACGCACAGGTGTTCCTCGGCGTCGTGCTCGCCGCCGTCCTGGCGGGGATCGTGCTCAAGGCCGCGCGGCCCCGCCCGCCGTGGCGGTCGTTCGGCACCGGCCTGATCCTGGCGGGCACCCTCGGCACCGTGAGCGCCGTCGTGGTGATCGTGGCGATCCTGAACGCCCTGTCGCGAATGTACTGACCGCTACCCGGACGTCTGGAATGTGCTGAGGGCCACAACGCTTGTATGTTAGGCAAGGCTGTCTTTACTGTGAGGCTGTGTCCGCGCCCTCCTCACCCACTGCTGCCGGCGTTTCGGCACGTGAGATCGACGTCGCCTACGGGGACGACGTCGTCGTCCGCGCCGCCTCGATCTCGCTCGACGCGGGCACCGTCACCGCGCTGATCGGCCCCAACGGCAGCGGGAAGTCGACGCTGCTGCGCGCGCTCGCCCGGCTACACCCGCCCGTCGCGGGTGACGTCACCTTCGCCGACGGCGCCGACCTGCGCGCACTGTCCGGCCGGGAGCTCGCCCGGCGGATCACGCTGCTGTCACAGCACCGGACCGCACCCGGCGGCCTGTGCGTGCGCGAGCTGGTGGAGTTCGGCCGGCACCCGCACCGCTCCCGCTGGGGCGGCCGCGATCCCGAAGGACCCTCGGCGGTGGAACGCGCCATGGAGCTGACCGGGCTCACCGCACTGGCCGAGCGGCCGGTGCAGGCTCTGTCCGGCGGGCAGGCGCAGCGGGTGTGGCTCGCGAGCTGCCTCGCCCAGGACACCGCGCTGTTGCTGCTCGACGAGCCGACCAACCACCTCGACCTGCGCTACCAGGTGGAGGTCCTCGACGTGCTACGCGACCTCGCCGACGAGCACGGCGTCGGGGTCGGTGTGGTCCTGCACGACCTCGACCAGGCCGCCGCCGTCGCCGACCGGCTGCTCCTGCTTGAGGGCGGCAGGGTCACCGCGCACGGCGCCCCGCGGGACGTGCTGACCGCCGAGAACCTCACCCGCGCGTACGGCATCCGGGTCGACGTCGACATCGACCCGGTCGACGGCCTCGTGCACACCCGTGCCGTCGGGCGCTTCAACGACGCGGCCGTCCGGGTCGCCTCGGTCTGACCGGCGCTTTCCGGTCCCCAGATGAATACAGGAGAAGAATGCGCACCACCCGTGTGATCATCGGCCTGTCCGCGGCCGCCGCGTTGATGCTGAGCGGCTGCGGGACCACGGAGGACGCCAGCGGTGCCGACCCGGCCGCCGCGAACGGCGGGGACCCGATCAGGGTCACCGACTCGCGGGGCAAGGAGGTGAAGCTGGACGGCCCGGCGGAGCGGGTCGCGGCCACCGAGTGGAACGGCGTCGAGCACCTGGTGTCGCTCGGCGTCATGCCGGTCGGTGTCTCCGACATCGAGGGCTACGGCCAGTGGGTCAGCGCGGCGCCGCTCGACGACACCCCGACGGACCTCGGCACCCGTGGTGAGCCGAGCATCGACACCCTTGGCTCGCTGGACCTGGATCTCGTGGTCGTGACCGACAGCCTCGTCGAGGGCGCGCTGGAGCAGATCGAGTCGAAGGTCCCGGTGCTCGTCATCGAGGGTGGCGACGCCGAGAACCCCATCGGGTCCATGTTCGAGAGCCTCGACCTGATCGCCAAGGCCACCGGCACCGAGGACAAGGCGGCTCAGCTGAAGACCGAGTTCGACACCAGGCTCGCCGAGGGCAAGGCCGAGGTGGAGCGGCTCGGCGCGGCCGGTGAGCAGGTTGCCTTCTCCGACGCCTACGTGAGCTCCGGTTCGGTGAGCATCCGCCCGTTCACCAAGGGCTCATTGGTGTCCGCGGTGTTCGAGCGCATCGGACTCGGCAACGCGTGGCCGATGGAGGGCGACGCCGCCTACGGCCTCGCGCAGGCCGATGTGGAGGGACTGACCCAGCTGCCGGACGTCCGGTTCTGGTACATGGCCAACGACGCCTTCGGCGACCCGTACGCCGACGAGCTCGCGGACAACGCCATCTGGCAGAACCTGCCGTTCGTGAAGAGCGGCAAGGTCGAGCGCCTGCCGGACTCGTTGTGGATGTTCGGTGGCGTGAAGTCCATGGAGCAGTACGTCGACGCCGCCATCGCCGCGCTCGGCCACTGACTCCACAGTGGACACTGACACCGTCGCGGCTCCACCCGCGCCGTCGCCACACGCTCCGGCCCGGCGGCGGCGCGGGCGGCTCGCGCTGCTGGCCGTGGGCCTCGGCGTGCTCATCGCCGCGGGCTCGGCGCTGCACCTGACCCAGGGCACGTCGGCCGTGAACGCGCTCGACGTGCTCCGGCTCGTGTTCGGCGGCGGCACCGGCGACACCGCCGCCGTCGTGCTGGAGTCGAGGCTGCCCCGCCTGCTCGCGGCGGTGGTGGTGGGCATCGCACTCGGTGTGGCCGGGGCGGTGCTGCAGACGGTGGCGCGCAACATCATGGCGTCACCGGACACGCTCGCCGTCGACGCCGGTGCCCACCTCGCCATCGTGGCCGTCGCGGCGTTCGGCTTCTCGCTGCCGCTCGCGGGCGCGGCCGGTATCGCCTTCGCGGGCGGGCTCGGCGCCGCGGCACTGGTGCTCACGTTGTCCGGCACCGGGGGCGCCGGGATCGTCCGGCTCGTGCTCGCGGGCACCGCCATCGCGCTCGCGATGAAGGCCGCGACGAGCATGCTGCTGCTGTTGTTCGCGCAGGAGACGAGGGGCCTGTTCGCGTGGGGTTCGGGCTCGCTGGGCCAGAACGGCCTCGGCGGCCTCCTCACGCTCGGACCCGTGATCGGCGTGGGGCTGGTGCTGCTGCTCGCCCTTTCCCGGCGGCTCGACCTCGTGTACCTCGGCGAGGACCACGCCAGGACCCTCGGTGTCCACGTGGGACGGATCCGATTCGCCGGGATCGGGCTCGCGGTGCTGATGTCCGCGGCGGCCGTGACGCTGGCCGGGCCGATCGGCTTCGTCGGCCTGGCCGCGCCCGCACTGGCCCGCCTGCTCGCGAACGCCGTGCCCGGGCTGCACCGGCACGCGGTGCTGATCCCGGTGTCGGCCGCGCTCGGCGTCACGCTGCTGCTGGGCGCGGACCTGCTGCTGCGTGCGCTCATCGGCTCGCAGAACGCGCTGGAGGTGCCGACGGGCGTGGTCACGACCGTGCTCGGCGCCGTGTTCCTCGTCGTACTGGCCCGCAACATCCGCGTCTCCTCGGCGGCCACGGAGCCACCCGCCGCCGGTACGCGAGGCACCCTCGGCGCGCTGCGCTATCGGCTCATCCTCGGCACGCTGATCGTGCTGGCGCTCGGCGCGGTCGTCGCCTCGGTCCTGCTCGGCGACATCGGCATCCTGCTGGGTGACGTCGTCAACTGGGTGCGCGGCCAGGCTGGCCCGATCGTCTCGAACGTCATGGAGAACCGGCTGCCCCGCGTGGTCGCCGCGCTGCTCGCCGGTGCCGCGCTCGCGCTGGCGGGCGCCCTGGTGCAGGCGGTGGCACGCAACCCGCTGGCGGAGCCGGGGATCATCGGTGTCGCGGGCGGCGCCGGTCTGGGCGCGGTCGCAGTGATCACGCTCGTGCCCGGTGTCGGGTTCTGGACCCAGGCGGGCTTCGCGGGACTGGGCGCGGCGCTGGCGACGGTCGTGGTGTTCGCCATGGCAGCGCGGGGTGGGTTCGCGAGCGAGCGGCTGGTGCTGATCGGCTTCGGCGTGCAGGCGGGCACACAGGCACTGGTGATCCTGCTTATCACCCTGTCGGATCCGTGGAACGAGACGAAGGCGCTGACGTGGCTCGGCGGCTCCACCTACGGTCGCGCCTTCGAGCACCTCGTACCGATGGCGCTGGCGCTCGCGCTCGTGATCCCGGTGCTGGTCCGCGCCCGCCGGGACCTGGACCTGCTGTCGCTGGACGACGAGACGCCCCGGGTGCTGGGCGTGCCGGTGGCGGGGTCGCGGCTGCTGATGCTCGGCTGCGCCGTGCTGCTGACCGGCGCCGCGGTCGCTGGTGTCGGGGTGATCTCCTTCGTGGGACTCGTGGCTCCGCACGCGGCCCGCGCGATCGTGGGCCGACGACACAGCCGCGCCCTTCCGGTGTCGGCGCTGCTCGGCGGGCTCCTGGTGTGTGTCGCCGACACCATCGGGCGCACGGTGATCGCGCCGGATCAGCTCCCGGCGGGTCTCATGACCGCGGTGTTCGGTGCGCCGTACTTCGTCTGGCTGCTGTACCGCAGCCGCACGCGCACGTGAGGTGTGGTGCGTGCGGCGGGCACGCACCACACCCGTGTCACGACCGCACCGCGTCCCGCGCCGAGTCCATATCGGACTCCTCGGCCTCGGCGATCAGCCGGAGATCCCGCTTGCGCACCGCGAAGGTGCACACGGCACTCACCACGGCGGCGACCACCAGGTAGGTCACGACGAGCGGGTAGCCGTCGCCGTCGAGACCCACCAGGTACGACAGCACCAGGGGTGTGAGACCCGAGGCGAAGATGCCGGAGAACTGGTACACGAACGAGATCCCGGTGCACCGGACGCTGACCGGGAACATCTCCGAGTAGAACGCCGCCTGCGGGCCGTACAGCACCGGGTACAGCACACCTAGCGCCAGCACCAGCCCGGCGCCCGCGAGCAGTGGCGTTCCCGTGCCGAGCAGCGCGAAAGCCGGATAGGCGACCACGCCCGTCAGCAGCGCGCCCCAGCCGAACAGCGTCCGACGGCCGACCGTGTCGGACAGCCTGCCGAACAACGGGATGAACACCACCATGGTCACCGCGGCGATCATCACCGAGATCAGCAACGTCTGCTGCGGCATGTCCAGCGTGCCGGTGCCGAACGAGATCGAGAAGACGGCCCAGGTGTTGAACGCGACGCCCTCGACCCACCGGCTGCCCATGCCCAGCAGCACGTGCCGGCGCGAGAGCTTGTTGCGCACCATTTCGAGCGCGGGCACGCTCGCGCGCGCCTCGGTCTGCTGAAGCCTGCGGAACGCCGGGGTCTCCATCACCTTGAGCCGGATCACCATGCCCGCGATCACGAGCACGGCGGAGAGGAGGAACGCGATGCGCCAGCCCCAGGAGAGGAACGCGCTCTCGTCCATCATCGCGCCCAGTCCCGCGAAGACACCGGTGCCGAGCACGAGGCCCAGCGCCAGGCCGAGCTGAGGGAAGCTGCCGTAGAGGCCCCGCCGGTTCCTCGGGGCGTACTCCACGGACATCAGCACGGCGCCGCCCCATTCCCCGCCGATCGCGATGCCCTGCGCCAGCCGCATGAGCACGAGGAGGATCGGCGCCGCGACGCCGATGCTGGCGTACGTGGGGATGAGGCCGATGGCACATGTCGCGATGCCCATGATGAGCATCGTGGCGACGAGTGTCCTCTTGCGACCGATGCGGTCGCCGATGTGGCCGAAGATCAGCCCGCCGACGGGCCGGGCGACGAAGCCCAGCGCGAAGGTCGCGAACGCCAGCAGGGTGCCGACCAGGGGGTCTTCGCTGGGGAAGTAGAACTTGTTGAAGACGATGCCGGCCGCGGTGCCGTAGAGGAAGAAGTCGTACCACTCGACGGTGGTGCCGACGACGCTCGACGCCACGACGAGCCGGACCTCGCGGCGGGTCGGTTCGGCCTGGCCGGTTGCGGTGTCACCCATGATTGCCCACCTCCCCGCATCAGAGCGACTGCTCGAAGATCGCGGTCAGCGCGGGGCGGTCCACCGGCCTCGGCACCACGGCGAGCTGCCTGGTCTGCTTGAGCGTGCCGTCGGTGAGGGTATCCAGGTCCGCCTCGGTGTAACCGAAGCTCCGCAGCCCGGACGGCATGCCGATGTCGCGCATCAGCTCGGTGAGGACGTGCGGCAGCGCATCGGCCCCGTCGGTGGCCGTGAACGTCTGCCCGGACAGCAGCTCCGCCGCGTGCAGGTGCCGCTGCGGGTCGGCGGGGTAGGTCCAGCGGAACACCGCCGCCGCCGTCGCCGACACCGCCTGGCCGTGCGGGACCATCGGCATTTCCGGGTAACCCTCGGCCCTGTAGTCCCGCACCGCGCCCGCCACCGGGTAGGCGTTGGCGTGCGGCAGGTGCGTGCCCGCGTTGCCGAACCCGGTGCCCGCGTAGGTGGAGGCCAGTGCCATGTCGGTGCGGGCGGAGAGGTCCCGCCCATTGCACACGGCCTTGCGTAGGCTGCGGCCGACCAGGCGCAGTGCCATCTCGCACCACACGTCGCTGATCGGGTTGGACCCGCAGAAGGCTGGCCTGCGCATCGGGTCCCGCGGCGCGGGCTTGGCGTCGTAGCGCACGCTCGTGTAGCTCTCCAGCGCGTGCGAGAGCACGTCCATCCCGCTCGCGGCGGTCACCTGCGGCGGCATGCTCACGGTGGCGAGCGGGTCCACCACGGCCAGTGAGGGGCGAAGCTTCGGGTGGCTCACCCCGGCTTTGAGGTGCAGGTCGAGAAGGTCGACCACGCAGATCGTGGTGGACTCGGACCCGGTGCCCGCCGTCGTCGGCACCGCGATGAGCGGCTTGAGCGGCAGCCAGGGCGCCTTGCCCGCGCCGATCGGTGGCGTCACGAAGTCGAGCAGCTCGCCGGGGTGAGTGGTCAGGAGGTTGACGGCTTTCGCCGTGTCCAGCGCGGAACCGCCGCCGACCGCGACGAAGCAGTCCCACTGCCGCTCGCGGGCGAACTCGACGGCCGCGGCGATGCTCCGGTCGGTCGGCTCGATCGCCACACCGTCGAACACCTCGGTCTTGACCCCGGCCAGCAGCAGGCTTTCCCTGATGCGGTCGGGAAAGCCCGTGTCCCGCACGCCGGGGTCGGTGATGACCAGCGCGGAGGCCGCACCGGTCGCCGCCACCTCGGCGCCGATCTCGTCGACCGCGCCGGGGCCGAACTTCAGGGGTGGCGCGGCCCAGGTGAACACCTGCTCGTTGGGCTGGATCTCCGGCAGCATTGACGGCTCTCCCATCATCGACATCGTCGGCACTATGTGGGTACTAGCCCCACTATGTGAAACACCATAGGCGCGCCGGGCGAAATTGAGAAGGGGCCGGGAGGACATCACTGTGTCCACAACGGACACAAAGTCGCGGATTTCCGTGGTCAGCGCGGCATCAGCGCGACATCATGCGGTCGACAGGAACGAACTGGGCGATCTCCTTGGCCGCCGTGACCGTGCGCGCGCCCAGCTCTCTCACCCGCCGTGCGGGCATGCGCACCGCGGGTACCTGGATGACGAGTGCCGCCTGCGCACAGCGGTCGGCGTCGAGGATCGGCGCGCCGACACAACGCACTCCGGCGACGTTCTCCTCCTCGTCGATGCTGTACCCGCGCTCGCGGATCTCCTCCAGCTGGGCAGCCAGTTTCGCCGGGGAGCTCAGCGTGCGGTTGGTGATCTTCGGCAGCCGCTCGGGCAGACCCGCCAGGTAGGTCTCGGCGTCCGGCGAGTACGCCAGGATCGCCTTGCCCGACGCGGTGGTGTACAGCGGGAAGCGGGCACCCGGGTGCTGTTCGAATCGAAGCGGCAGCGTCGACTGCACGCGCAGCATCACCACCGACTCGCCGCCTTCCCGCACGACGAGGTTCACCGACTCCTGCGTCTCGGCGTTGATCTGCTCCAGCACGGGCAGCGCCTTGTCGAGCCCGAACCCCCGCTGCGCTGCCTGGCCGAGCAGAATCGTGCCCGTGCCCAGGTAGTAGGCGTCCGTGCGCGGGTTGTGCGCCACGAGACCCTCGGCCACGAGCGCCCGCACGATCCGGTGCGCGGTGCCCGATGACAGCCCGAG
This sequence comes from Prauserella endophytica, assembly GCF_005146945.1. Taxonomy (GTDB): domain Bacteria; phylum Actinomycetota; class Actinomycetes; order Mycobacteriales; family Pseudonocardiaceae; genus Prauserella_A; species Prauserella_A endophytica. Next base: position 543,632 of record NZ_SWMS01000002.1, on the reverse strand, counting down.
GTGCTCGGCGATGCGGGAGGTGCCCAGCTCACCGGCCTGCGCGGCGAGCAGCTTGAGCACGGCGAGCGCCCGGCCGATGGCCTGGGTGCCGGTCGGCGGCTTGGCGTGCTCCATGTGCGGATCCTACTGGCGGCGGGAGGCGGCGATCAGCCCCACGATCTCGCGGAACACGCGGTGCCCGGTGCCCTCTCCGGTGTCCAGCGCGAGGCAGTGCCGGTAGTACGGGCTCAGGTCGAGCCCCACGCCGAGGCCGTAGACCTCCACCGCGCCCTCCTGTTCGAACGCCGACACCACCTCCCGCAGGTGGTCGTCGAGGTACCGCTCCCCGTTGGCCAGCGCCGTGGCGCCGTCCATCGGGCTGCCGTCGGACAGCACGAACAGCAGTGCGCGGCGTCCGGCGTCGCGCGCCCGCGCGGCCGCCCATGCGACGGCCTCCCCGTCGGCTCCCTCCCGGAACAGGTCCGCCTTCAACAGGCCCGCGATGTCCGGACGGGCCCGCCGCCACGGGGTCTCGGCGTCCTTGAACACCACGTGGAGCCGTTCGTTGAGCCGTCCCGGCACCGGCGGGCTGCCGGCGCGCAGCCAGTCCCTCCTCGCGCGGCCGCCATGCCAGGCCCCGGTGGTGAACCCGAGGATCTCGCTGCGCGCACCCAGCAGGTCGAGGGCGCGGGCGAACAGGTCGACGAGCACCGCGACCCGCTCGGCGTGCTGCTTCATCGACCCCGAGCAGTCGATCAGGAAAGTCACGTGCACGTCGGCCACCGGCCGCGTGCGCTCCACCCGGAACAGCCTGCGCTCCTCCGGTGAGCTGATCAGGCGCGCGAGCGCCCGTCCGTCTATCAGACCCTCCTCCTGCGCGCCGTCCCAGCCGTCGCGGGCAGGCTCCGCCAGGACGGCCTCCAGCTCGCGCGCCAGGCGGGCCACGTTCACACCCTGTCGCTCGACCTCGCGGTCCAGCCGCTCGCGATAACCGGCGAGCGCGGCGGGCCGCACGAGGCTGGCGATGCCTGCCTCCCGGTCGTAAGCGGTGGTGAAGACCCGGTAGCCCGGCTGCTCGTCGCCGACCGCCCGCTCACGCAGGGCCACCGCTCCCCCGTCGCCGGGCTCGTCGTCGAAGTCGAGCAGCAGCGCGAGCGGGGAGTCCCGGCCCTCCTCGGCAGCCGCGTCTCCGGAATCCCCGGCGTCGTCCGAGGTCAGCAGCGCGGCGACCTCGGCGGCCAGCGACCGCGCATGCCGGGCGAACGCGGCCTGGTCCCGCCTGGTTCGTCGCAGCCCCGCGAGATCGGCGCCGAGCGACGGCGCGATCGCCGCGCGGGTGGGCTCGATCAGGTCCTCGGTCTCGGCGACCACGGGCTCGCCGGTGATCCGCGCCCGGCACACCTGCGCGACGGTGTAGAACAGCAGGCCGCGTGCGGTGTCGGCGTGGCCGTCGTGGTGGTAGGCGAGCGACCACCGCTCGAAGCGCTCGCGGAGGTTGCGCCGCGCTCCCGGCCACGTCGCGGGGACCTGCGCCTCCGCGCGGAACTGCTCCAGCAGCTCGAACAGCAGGCGCTCCACACCGGACTCCGGGCGCAGCCCCCGGTGCAGGTCGCGGTCGGTGTGCAGCAGGTGCAGCGCCATACCGTCGCCCGCGCCCCGCCACGGCTCCCCGGCCGGACGCAGGTGCGGGGCGTGCAGCGGCACCGGCCGTCGCCCGTCGTGCAGCCTGCCGCCGCGGAAGTGCAGGCCGGGTTCACCGGCCAGCGCCCTGACCGCGGCCGCGCACAGCTCCTCGGCGCGGCGGCGCTCCCGCTCGGCCCGCACGGCTCAGGCCGTGGCCGCGAGTGGTGCCGGCTGCTCGAGCTCGCGGTCGAAGCAGCGCTGGAAGTACTCCGCGAGCACGGGCTGCTCCGCCTCGTCGCACTTGTTCGAGAAGGAGAGGCGGAAGGCCAATGCCGGATCGCCGAAGATGCCGGTGTTCTCGGCCCACGTGATCACCGTGCGCGGCGACATCACGGTGGACAGGTCGCCGGCCCGGAAGCCCGCCCTCGTCAGCCCCGCCACGGCGACCATCGCCGCCACGAGCGCGCGACCGGCGTCGTCGGCCAGCTCGGGAACCCGGGCCAGGACGATGGCGATCTCCTCATCGGGGGGCAGGTAGTTCAGTGACGCGACCACGTCCCAGCGGTCGATCTGGGCCTGGTTGAGCCGTTGTGTGCCGTGGTAGAGCCCGTTGAGGTTGCCGAGCCCCACGGTGTTGGCTGTCGCGAACAGCCGGAACGCCGGATGCGGCCGCAGCACCAGGTTGCGGTCGAGCAGCGTGAACCGGCCGTCGCGTTCGAGCAGCCGCTGGATCACGAACATGACGTCGGGCCGCCCCGCGTCGTACTCGTCGAGCACGAGCGCGACCGGCCCGCGCACCGCCCACGGCACGATGCCCTCGCAGAACTCGGTGACCTGCTTGCCCTCGCGCAGCACCACGGCGTCCCTGCCGACGAGGTCGAGCCTGCTGAGGTGGCCGTCGAGATTGACGCGCACACACGGCCAGTTGAGCCGCGCGGCGACCTGCTCGATGTGGCTGGACTTCCCGGTGCCGTGCAGCCCCTGGACGAGGACCCTGCGGTTGTGCGCGAACCCGGCCAGCACCGCGAGGGTGACGTCGGGGTTGAACCGGTACGAATCGTCGACGTCCGGCACGTGCTCGGTGCGCTCGCGGAACCCGTTCACCACGAGCGTGGAGTCGATGCCGAAGGCGTCCCGGACGCTGATCCGCTCGCCCGGCAGGTCGGTGTGCATGCGCGCGGGTGTTCCCTTCACGACGTGGCGGTCTGGGTGGCGTCGGCGGCTCCCTCGGCCTCGACCCTGCTGATGGCCTCGGCCGCACGCTGGAGCGCGGGAAGCGTGTGGAGCGCCTTGTCGGCGGTGAGCCGCATGACCGGCGCCTGCACGGCGACGGCGAGGTTCGACCGCCCCGACGGCGCGGGCACCAGCACCGCCACGCAGACGAGACCGGGCAGGAACTCCTCGTCGTCGAGCGCGAAGCCGTCGCGCCGGATGCGGGCGAACTCCTCCTCGAGCACTCCGAGGTCGGTGACCGTCTTCGGCGTGTACGCCTTGAGCGGCGCGTGGGCGAGCAGCTTGGCCCGCTGGCCGGGACTGAGCTGCGACAGGATCATCTTGCCGCTGGCCGAGCAGTGCACCGGCACGCGTGAACCGGGCCGCAGGTAGAACCGCAGCGGTTCCGGCGTCTCCACGCGGTCGAGGTACACGATCTCGTTGCCGGAGAGCGTGGTGATGTTGCAGCTCTCGCCCAGCTCCTCGACCAGGTTCTTGAGCACCGCATGCCGTGCGCCGTAGTGGGTGGCGTTGAGCAGCAGGTTCTCGGCGAGTCTGCGCAGCCGGACCCCGGTGCCGTAGTGCCTGCCGTCGGCCTGCCGGATCAGCAGCCCGGCGCCCTCCAGCTGCTGCAGCATCCGGTGCAGGGTCGGTTTCGGCATGCCCGTCTCCGCGACCAGCCCCTGCAACGTCACCAGCTCGTCCTTGCTCGCGATGAGCTCGAGCAGCGAGAACAGGCGCATGGTCGGGGTGTCGCCGTTCAGGGCGGCCGGGTCCGGCTCACGGATGAGCTCCACGGCACCTCCTTCTGGAACACCGTCACGTGGTTCCAGAAACTAACACACTTCGTCTCGGTTTCTCGAAGATGACGTTGACCGACCATCGCGACTGGCTTATGGTCGATCCGATTCCGGTTTCAGGAACATGCCGTCCCGATTTTTGTAGGAGTCCGCAATGGCGCAGCGTAAGACCGGCGACGGCCGGACCGTGGTCGACGGCCCGGCAACCATGACCCCCTCCGAGGCCTTCGTCGAGACACTCGTGGCCAACGGGGTCACCGACATCTTCGGCATCATGGGCTCCGCGTTCATGGACGCGATGGACATCTTCGCTCCGGCAGGCATCCGGCTGGTCCCGGTCGTGCACGAACAGGGCGCCGCGCACATGGCCGACGGCTACGCGCGCGTCAGCGGCAGGCACGGCGTGGTGATCGGGCAGAACGGCCCTGGCATCAGCAACTGTGTCACCGCCATCGCCGCGGCGTACTGGGCACACAGCCCCGTGGTGATCGTGACCCCCGAGGCGGGCACGATGGGCATGGGCCTCGGCGGCTTCCAGGAGGCCAACCAGCTGCCGATGTTCCAGGAGTTCACCAAGTACCAGGCGCACGTCAACAACCCACGTCGGATGGCCGAGCTCACGGGCCGCGCCTTCGACCGCGCTATGTCGGAGATCGGCCCGACCCAGCTCAACATCCCGCGCGACTTCTTCTACGGCGAGATCGAGACCGAGATCCCCGACCCGCAGCGGCTCGACCGCGGCCCCGGCGGCGACCAGAGCCTCAACGAGGCCGCCGAACTGCTCGCCGCCGCGGAGTTCCCCGTGATCATCTCGGGTGGCGGGGTCGTGATGGCCGACGGCGTCGAGGAGTGCAAGGCGCTGGCCGAGCGGCTCGGCGCGCCGGTGGTGAACAGCTACCTGCACAACGACTCCTTCCCCGCCAGCCACCCCCAGTGGTGCGGACCGCTCGGCTACCAGGGGTCGAAGGCCGCCATGAAGCTGATCTCCCAGGCCGACGTGGTGGTGGCGCTGGGTTCGCGGCTCGGGCCGTTCGGCACACTGCCGCAGCACGGGATGGACTACTGGCCGAAGAACGCCAAGATCATCCAGATCGACGCCGACCACAAGATGCTCGGCCTGGTCAAGAAGATCACCGTCGGGATCTGCGGCGACGCGAAGGCGGCCGCCGCCGCGCTCACCCAGCGCCTCGCGGGACGCACGCTGGCCTGCGACGCCACGCGGGAGCAGCGGGCCGCCACGACGAAGGCCGAGAAGGACGCGTGGGAGGCCGAGCTCACCGCGTGGACCCACGAGACCGACCCGTTCAGCCTGGACATGATCGCCGAGCAGGAGCAGGAGGAGGGCGGCTGGCTGCACCCGAGGCAGGTGCTGCGCGAGCTGGAGAAGGCCATGCCGCCGCACGTCATGGTCTCCACCGACATCGGCAACATCAACTCGGTGGCCAACAGCTACCTCCGCTTCGAGGAGCCCCGGAGCTTCCTGGCCCCGATGAGCTTCGGCAACTGCGGGTACGCGCTGCCGACCGTCATCGGCGCCAAGGCCGCGGCGCCGGACCGGCCCGCCATCGCCTACGCCGGTGACGGCGCGTGGGGCATGAGCATGGGCGAGATCATGACCTCGGTGCGCCACGACATCCCGGTGACCGCCGTGGTGTTCCACAACCGGCAGTGGGGCGCCGAGAAGAAGAACCAGGTCGACTTCTACAACCGCCGGTTCGTGGCCGGAGAGCTGGAGAACGAGAGCTTCGCCGGGATCGCGCGGGCCATGGGCGCGGACGGCGTGGTGGTCGACAAGCTCGAGGACGTCGGCCCGGCACTGCGGAAGGCCGTCGACGCGCAGATGAACGGCGGCCGTACCACGGTCATCGAGGTGATGTGCACCCGCGAGCTGGGTGACCCGTTCCGCCGGGACGCGCTCTCCAAGCCGGTGCGCTTCCTGCCGAAGTACCAGGACTACGTGTAGCCGGCCCCTGTCGCGGAGCCGGGTGGCGAACGCCGCCCGGCTCCGTCCCATGTGGACTCAGCGCCTTCCCGCGCTCGCGCCGGCCGCCGCGACGACGTCCCGCAGCGCCGGGGACAGCTGCTCCCCCGCACGCAGCACCAGCCGCAGGGAGCGCTGCAGGTCGAGGCCCGACGTTGGCACCACCACGAGCTTGCCCTGCGCCACGTCCTCGGCCAGCGCGAGCGAGCTGAGCACCGCCGGACCGAGCCCCGCCTCCACGGCGGCCTTGATCGCCGTGGTGGACGACAGTTCCATCACGGGGTTCGGGCGCGTGTGGTAGCCCAGCCGGTCCAGCTCGTGGTCCAGCACGTAGCGCGTGCCCGAGCCCGGCTCACGGCTGATCAGCGCCTCGGCGGCGAGTTCCGCCGCGCGCACGGGCCGGCCCCTCCTCGCCCAGGGATGGTCGGGATGCACCACGAGCGACAGCTGGTCCTCGGCCACCACCTGGGAATCGAGCCCCTCGGCGGGTTCGGCGCCCTCCACGAAGCCGAGGTCGACGGCCCCGCCGAGCACCAGCTCGACGACCTTCGCGGAGTTCACCACCTGTAGCCCGATCGTCGTGTCCGGCCTGCGCCTGCGCAGCTCGCTCAGCCACCCGGGGAGCAGGTACTCGGCGATCGTCATGCTGCACGCCAGCTGGATCCGGCTTGCCTGCTGGCCACGCAGGGCCGCGATGCCGGCGTCCAGCGCGGCCGCGGCGTCGATCACCCGGCCCGCCCAGTCCGCGATCACGGCCCCCTCGTCGGTGAGCCGGGAACCGGTGGCCGAGCGCACGATGAGCGGCACACCCGTGAGCCGCTCCATGTTCCGGATCCGCGACGCCGCCGCGGGCTGCGAGATGCCGTGCTCCTTCGCGGCCTTTCCGAGACTGCCCAGCCGCGCGACGCTCAGCAACAGGTCCAGTGCCCCGATCTCGGGCACGCGCGGTGGCAGTGGCACGCCGTCACGTTACTCCAAAGTCTGCTTTGGGAGTACCCAGGATCGACGTTGGTACCGGGCCCCCTTTTCCGGAGTTAGCGTCACTGTGCGTCAGCTTCGGAGGTGTCATGCGCTACGGCTTCGCGATCGACCAGCGCACCTGCATCGGCTGTCACGCCTGCACAGTGGCGTGCAAGACCGAGCACGAGGTGCCGGTGGGCCAGTTCCGCACGTGGGTGAAGTACGTGGAGTCCGGGGAGTTCCCCGCGACCACCCGCGATTTCGGTGTCATGCGGTGCAATCACTGCACGGACGCGCCGTGCGTCAAGATCTGCCCCACGCAGGCACTGTTCACAAGGGACGATGGGATCGTCGACTTCGACAACGAGCGGTGCATCGGCTGCAAGGCGTGCATGCAGGCGTGCCCCTACGACGCCATCTACCTCGACGAGGACACCCACACCGCCGCCAAGTGCAACTTCTGCGCCCACCGCGTCGACGAGGGCCTCGAACCGGCGTGCGTGGTGGTGTGCCCGACACACTCGATCTGGGTGGGCGACCTCGACGACCCGGAAAGCGGGATCGCGCGCCTGGTCAACGAGAACCCGACGCAGGTGCGCGCGCCCGAGCAGAACACCGGGCCCAACGTCTTCTACCTCGGCGCCGACCGCGCGGTGCTCGACCCGCTCGCCGCCCCCACCGGCGACACGTACCTGTGGGCCCGCCCCGACGAGCACCGCAGGAGCGCGTCCACCGACCTGCCCACCGACCCGGTCACGCACGCCCGCACCACACTCAACACGGCACACCCCCGGCCGTGGGGCTGGCGGGTCACGACGTACCTCTGGACCAAGGCGGCCGGGGCCGGCGCGATGCTGATCGCCGCGCTCGCCCACCTGCTCGGCATCGAACTGGGCGGGCTCGGCGACGTCGTGGCCCCCGCACTCGGGGTGGCGGGGCTCGCCGTCACCGGCGTGCTGCTGGTGTGGGACCTCAAGCGGCCAGAGCGGTTCCTGTTCATCTTCCTCAAGCCCAACCCGAGATCGTGGATGTTCTGGGGTGCCGTGGTGCTGGCCGCGGCGGCGGTGGTCTTCACCGCCTGGCTCGCCACGGGCATCCTCGCCGCGACCGGCGCGCTGGCCGCGGCCACCGCCGACGCCCTGCTCACCGGCCTGGCCGTGCCCGCGCTGCTCGCGGCCGCGCTGACGGCGGGCTACACCGGTTTCCTGTTCGGCCAGGCCGAGGGCCGCGACCTGTGGCAGTCGCCCCTGCTGTTCTGGCACCTGATCGTGCAGGCGCTCATGGTGGGCGGCGGCGTGCTCACCCTCGCCGTCGCGGCAGGCGACCCCTCCCCCGCCGCCCGCTCGCTGCTGCTCGCCGCGCTGACCCTCGGCGCGGGCGGTCACCTGGCGATGACGCTGCTGGAGTACCTGGGCAGGCATCCAACCGCGCACGCGGCCGCGGCGGCGCACATGGTCACCTCGGGTCGCTACGCCCGCCTGTTCTGGGGTGGCGGCGCCGGTCTCGCGGCGCTCGGCGCGGCACTGGGCGCCGTGGGCTGGGCGGGCGGCCCGCTCGTGCTCGCCGCCGCCGGTGGCATCGCCGTGCAGGCCGCACTGCTCGCGTACGAGAGCGTCTTCGTCCGCGCCGGGCAAGACGTCCCGCTGTCCTAGAACCAGCACTGCCGAAAGGAACGAGCGCCATGAGCGCGACCGAACCCGTACTGCCCGGCTCGCGCAGCCACGAGCACCTCCGCAACTTCCCGCCGGTGTCCGCGTGGGACCACCACGTCGAGTACGACGCGAAAGCGCATCCTCGCAAGGTCGCGCACTCCTACCTGCTGGTACCCACCACGTGCTTCAACTGCGAGAGCGCGTGCGGCCTGCTGGCCTACGTCGACAAGGACGACCTCTCCGTCAAGAAACTCGAGGGCAACCCCGCCCACCCCGGCTCCCGCGGCCGCAACTGCGCCAAGGGGCCCGCCACGATCAACCAGATCAACGACCCGGAGCGGATCCTGTACCCGCTGCGCCGCACCGGTGAACGCGGCGGGGGCGGCTGGGAACAGGTCAGCTGGGACGAGGCGCTCGACGACATCGCCGGCCGGATCCGGAAGGCGATCGTCGAGGACCGCCACGACGAGATCATGTACCACGTGGGCAGGCCCGGCGAGGACGGCTTCGCCGAGCGGTTCCTCACGGCCTGGGGCGTGGACGGGCACAACACGCACACCAACATCTGCTCGGCCGGGGCGCGGTTCGGGATGTCGCTGTGGACCGGCTACGACCGGCCCTCGGCCGACCACGCCAACGCCAAGGTCATCCTGCTGCTGTCCAGCCACCTGGAGACCGGCCACTACTTCAACCCGCACGCCCAGCGCATCATGGAGGGCAAGCAGTCCGGCGCCAAACTCGTGGTGATGGACCCGCGTCTGTCGAACACGGCGTCGCACGCGGACGTGTGGCTCACGCCGTGGCCCGGCAGCGAGGCGGCGGTGCTGCTGGCCGTCGCGTCGTACCTGCTGCGGACCCGCCGCATCGACACCGAGTACGTCCGCCGGTGGTTCAACTGGGACACCTACCTCGCCGAGCTGCACCCCGACGCGCCCCGCGACTTCGAGACGTTCCTCGACCGCATCACCGAGGACTACGCGGACTACACGTTCGAGTTCGCCGCCGAGGAAGCGCAGGTGCCGGCCGACCGCATCGAGGAGATCGCCGAGCTGGTGGCCGACTGCGACGGGCGCCTCTCGGCGCACATCTGGCGCGCGGCGGCCGCGGGAAACCTCGGCGGCTGGCAGGTCGCGCGGGCGCTGTGGTTCGTGCTCGCGCTGACCGGCAGCATCGGCACTCGCGGCGGCACGAGCCCCAACGGCTGGCACAAGTTCATCCCGCACGGTCCCGCGAAGCCCGAGCCGCACGAGCGGTGGAACGAGCTGATCTGGCCACGCGACTTCCCGTTGTCCACCAACGAGATGTCGTTCCTGCTGCCCCACTTCCTCGCCGAGGGCCGGGGCAGGCTCGAGGTCTACTTCTCGCGGGTCTACAACCCCGTCTGGACCAACCCCGACGGGTTCACCTGGATCGAGCAGCTGTCCGATCCGGACAAGGTGGGCCTGCACGTTGCGCTGACCCCGACGTGGTCCGAGACCGCCGAGTTCGCCGACTACGTCCTGCCCATGGGGCACGCCAGCGAGCGGCACGACACGCATTCGTACGAGACGCACGCCGGGCGGTGGCTGGGTTTCCGGCAGCCCGTGCGCCGCGTCGCGATGGACAAGCTCGGCCTGTCGTACAACGACACCCGCGACGTCAACCCAGGCGAGGTCTGGGAGGAGAACGAGTTCTGGTTCGAGCTGTCGTGGCGCATCGACCCCGACGGCTCGCTGGGCATCCGCCGCTACTTCGAGTCGCCCTACCGGCCGGGCGAGAAGATCACCGTGGACGAGTACTACCGGTGGCTGTTCGAGAACCAGGTGCCGGGTCTGGCGAAGAAGGCCGCGGACGAGGGCATGGAGCCGCTGGAGTACATGCGCCGCTACGGCGTGGTGGCCCTCGACGACGAGGTGTACCGCGTCGACGAGCGCGCGGTGCCCGGTGAGCAGCTGGAGAACGCGACCGCGGACTCCGGCGGCGTGCTGCGCACGCCGGTGACCCCGGACTCCGTCGCGCCGGTGGTGGGCGAGGCTGGCGCGATCGGGCTGCGGCACGAGGACGGGACGGCGACCGTCGGCTGGCCGACGCCGTCGCGCAAGCTGGAGGTGTACTCGACGGCGATGCGCGACTGGGGGCGCGCCGACCGGGCCACACCCGGCTACCTGCGCTCGCACGTGGCGCGCGGCGAGATCGACATCGAGGCCGGCGAGCTGGTGCTCGTGCCCACCTTCCGGCTGCCGACGCTGATCCACACGCGTTCCGGCAACGCCAAGTACCTCAACGAGATCTCCAACACCCACCCGCTGTGGCTCAACTCGCTCGACGCCGCGCGGCGCGGCGTGGTCACCGACGACCTCGTGCGCATCAGCACCGAGATCGGCTACTTCGTGGCCAGGGTGTGGGTCACCGAGGGGATCCGGCCCGGCGTCTGCGCGCTGTCCCACCACATGGGCCGCTGGCGCCTGCACCCCGGGGAGGGCAGCCGCTGGACCACCGGCATGGTGGAACTGTCCCATCCGGACGGTGAGCACACGTGGCTGCTGCGGCATCGCGGCGGTGTCGCCCCGTTCGACTCATCCGACCCTGACTCGAGCCGGATCAACTGGGAGGACCCCGGCGTGCACCAGAACCTCGCGTTCGCCGTGCACCCTGACCCGGAGTCGGGCATGCACTGCTGGCTGCAGAAGATCAAGCTGGAGTACGCGCACCCCGGGGACCGCTACGGCGACGTCTACGTCGACACGCGGCGCTCCGCGGAGGTGTACCGGGAGTGGCTCGCCCGCACGAGCCCCGACCTCGGTCCCGGAGGGCAGCGGCGGCCAGAGTTCATGATGCGTCCCCTCGCCCCGAAGCTGCGTGGTTACCGGGTGCCGGAATGCTGACCCGGCGCCGGACCCCGGTCGACCACGCGGCCCTGCGGGAGGCCGTGGGCGCGGTGGAGGACCCGGAGATCCACCGGGGCCTCGGCGAGCTCGGCATGCTCCGCGACGTCACCACCGACCGGCGCGGCACCGCGCACGTCGCCGTCGCGCTGACCACGCCCACGTGCCCGTTGCGAGAGCGGCTCCAGGCCGACGTCACCGCCGCCGCCTCGGCGGTGCCGGGCGTCACCGGCGTGGAGGTGAGCTTCACGACGCTGTCCGACCGGGAGCGGCTGGCCCTGTCGCAGCGGCTGCGCGAACAGCAGCCGGCGCGGCTCGGCACGGACACCCTGGTCTACGCGGTCGCGAGCGGCAAGGGCGGAGTCGGGAAGTCCTCCGTCGCGGCGAACCTGGCCGTGGCGCTGGCCCGGACCGGCAAGCGCGTCGGGCTGCTCGACGCCGACGTGTGGGGCTATTCGGTGCCGCAGCTGTTCGGCGTCCGGCGCAGTCCCGTCGCGCTGAAGGGGCTCATGCTGCCGGTCGACGCGCACGGCGTGCGGCTGATGTCGGTCGGGTTCCTCGTCGGCGACGGTGAGCCGGTGGTCTGGCGGGGCCCGATGCTGCACAAGGCGCTGGAGCAGTTCCTCACCGACGTGCACTGGGGCGAGCTGGACGTGCTGCTGGTCGACCTCCCGCCCGGGACGGGCGACGTGACCCTCTCGCTGCTGGAGCTGCTGCCAAGGGCGGCACTGCTCGCCGTCACCACCCCGCAGGTGAGCGCGCAGACGGTGGCGACGCGGGCGGGACGCATGGCCGCCGATCTGCGCATGCCGCTGGCCGGGGTGGTGGAGAACATGTCCACGCTGGTCTGCGAGTGCTGCGGCGAGCGCACCGCGCTGTTCGGCTCCGGTGGCGGGCAACGGCTCGCCGACGACCTCGGCACCGAGCTGCTCGCCCGCATCCCCCTTGACGCCGCGCTGCGGCACGCCGGGGACACCGGTGTTCCGGTGGTGGCCGGTGCGCCGGACGCGCCGTCGGCACTCGCCCTGTCCGATCTCGCGGCGCGGCTTCCGGTCGTGCGCAGGAGCCTGTCCGGCCTCGCCCTGCCGCTGTCGGTGGTCCGCTGAGCCGTGCGCGTTCCCCGTATCGCGCGACCGCGCGGCAAGACACTCCTGTACGACGCCGTCGCGGGCGTGAGCGTGGCGATGGTCGGCATCCCGCAGTCGCTGGCCTACGCCGAGCTCGCCGGCATGCCGCCCGTCGCGGGCCTCTACGCCGGTGCGCTGCCGCCCGTGCTCGCGGCGCTGTTCGCGTCGTCGCCGTACCTGCAGACGGGCCCGGTGGCGATCACCGCGCTGCTGACGTTCGGCGCGCTGAGCACCGTCGCGACCCCGGCGAGCCCCGAGTACGTCGGACTCGGCCTCGCGCTGGCGTTGGTGATCGGCGTGGTCAGGGTTCTGCTGGGCCTCCTGCGGGCGGGCTGGCTCGCGTACCTGATGTCGCAGCCGATGCTGCTGGGTTTCGTCCCGGCGGCGGCCGTGCTCATCGCCGCGTCCCAGGTGCCGAAGGCGCTGGGCGTCGCGCCGCCGGACGAGGGCAACGAGATCGTCGCCGCGGTCACGAGCCTCGCCCACCCCGCCGACTGGAGCCCCGCGGCGCTGGCGGTCACGGCGCTCACCGCGCTGGTGATCGTCGGCGGGCGACGACTCCACGCGCTCTTCCCCGGGGTGCTCGTGGCGGCCGCACTCGGCGTCGCGATCTCCGCTGCCGGACTCTATTCCGGCCCCGTGGTGGACAGCGTGCCCTCCGGGCTGCTGCCGTTCACGCTCGACGACATCCCGTGGGACCGCGTGCCCTCACTGATTCTTCCCGGCGTCATCATCGCGCTGATCGGGTTCACCGAGGCCGCCTCGATCGCGCGCCGGTTCGCCGCCGAGGACGGCAGCCGCTGGAACTCCAACCGCGAGTTCGTCGGCCAGGGCGTGGCGAACCTGGCCGCGGCGGCGGTCGGCGGAATGCCGTGCGGCGGCTCCTTCTCCCGCAGCTCGGTGAACCGGATGTCGGGCGCGCGCACCCGATGGTCGGGCGCGTTCACCGGGTTGACCGTGCTGGCGTTCCTGCCGTTCGCCGCCGTGCTCGAACCGCTGCCGCTGGCCGTGCTGGGCGCGATCGTGATCGTCGCGGTCACCGGTCTGCTGCGGTTCCGCCCGCTGGTGCGGCTGTGGCGGGTGTCGCCGCCGCAGGCGATGATCGCCTGGGCGACGTTCCTGGCGACGTTGCTGCTGGCCCCCCGGCTCGACCTGGCCGTGCTGCTCGGTGTGGGGCTGTCGCTCGCGGTGTTCCTGTGGCGCCTGCTGCAGCTGGAGGTCGACGTCACGGCGCGTGACGGTGAGCTGACGCTCGCGCCGCGCGGCGTGCTGTGGTTCGGCACGGCGCAACGCCTCGACTCGCTGCTGCACGACCTGCTCGCCACGCACCCGGAAACCGTAAGGCTCGTGCTCGATCTCACCCGGCTGGGCCGCATCGACACCACCGGCGCGCTGGTGCTGCGGTCGATACTGGAGCAGGCGCACGGCGCCCGGCTGGAGACCGAGCTGCGGGGTGTTCCGCCGCAGTCCCGCCAGCTGACCGACCGGGTACTGACGCCGAGGACGAGCCCGCTCGAGTGAGTGAGCGGGCCCGCCCTCATGCGGGTTCACGCCGCGGGTTTGACGCCCGCGGCCAGCAGGGCGTCGCCGACCCCGCTGGGCAGGTCCACCACCGTAGCTCCCGCAGAGGTCAGGGCGTCCACCTTGGAGGTCCCGCTGCCCTTGCCGGCGCTGACGATGGCGCCCGCGTGGCCCATGCGGCGGTCGGGCGGGGCCGAGCGGCCCGCGATGAAGGCCACGACCGGCTTGCGCATCGCCGCGATGTAGTCCGCCGCGTCCTCCTCCATCGAGCCGCCGATCTCGCCGACGAGCACGATCGCCTCCGTGCGCTCGTCCTCGTCCAGCTCACGCACGGCGTCGAGCGTCGTCGTACCGAGGATCGGGTCGCCGCCGATGCCGATGAACGCCGACTGCCCGTAGCCGGCACTGACGAGGTTGAGGGCCACGAGCGTGCCGAGGCTGCCGCTGCGGGAGATCACGCCGATCGAGCCGGGCCGGAAGATGTTGTCCGCGAACCCTGGCATGATGCCAACCGACGCCACACCGGGCACCACGAGCCCCGCGGTGTTGGGGCCCAGCACCCTGGCGCCGTGGTCCCTGGCTTCGGCGAGCACGTGCATGATGTCCTGGTAGGGCACATGCTCGGTCAGCAGCACGATCTTGCGCACCCCGGCCGCGACGGCGTCACCCGCGGCCTTGCGCACGGCGAGCGGCGGCACGAACAGCACGGACACGTCCAGCTGGTGCTCCCGCGCGGCGTCGGCCACCGAGTCGTACACCGGTACGCCGCCGACCTCCCTGCCACCCTTGCCAGGGCTCGCGCCCGCGACGATGCGCGTGCCGCACTCCGCCATCCGCTCGGCCCAGAAGGAACCCTGCCTGCCGGTGAGTCCCTGCACGACCACGTTGTCCTGCGCGGAAACCAGCATCAGCCCGCCACCTTTCCCTCGACGGGTCCTGCCGCGGCGGCGACCGCCGCCTTGACCGCGTCGTCCATCGTGTCGTAGGGCTCGACGCCGAGCCGCTCTCTGACCAGCCGGATCGCCTTCTCCTCGCCGGTTCCGTGGATGGAGAAGAAGATCGGCAGCTCCGGCCGCAGCTCCTCGATCGCGGCGAGCACACCCTCGGTCATCACGTCGGTGCGGGCGAAGGCCCCGCAGAAGTTCACCACGAGGCTGCGCACGCGCGGGTTGTCCAGCACGAGCCGCAGCGCGGGCGTCGCCTTCGTGTAGGCGTCGCCGCCGATCTCGAGGAAATTCGCGGGCTTGCCGCCGTAGTGGGTCACCGCGTCGAGCGTCGTCATGGTCAGGCCCGCGCCGTTGGCCAGCACTCCGACCTCGCCGTCGAGCTCCAGGTACTGCAGACCGAGCTCGCGCCCGCGCCGTTCGAGCTCCGTCCCGGTGTCGTCGCGCGCGGGAACGAGGTCGGCGAGCAGTTCGGCGTGCCTGCCGAGCGCTCCGGGGTCGAGCGAGATCTTGCTGTCGAGCGCCACCACCTCGCCCGCGCCGGTCACCACGAGCGGGTTGACCTCGACGAGCTCGGCCTCGACCGTGCGGTAGAGGCGGTACATCGTGAGCAGCGCCGTGGTCACCTGGTCCTCCACGTGCTCGCCCAAGCCGAGGCCGGTGACGAGCGAGCGCGCGGCGTCAGCGGTGAGGCCGGTGCGGATGTCCACGCCGAGCCTGCGGATCGACTCCGGGTCACGGGCGCTCAGCTCCTCGATGTCCATGCCGCCGGCGGGGCAGAACAGCACGAGCGGGCCCTTGCCGGCCGGGTCGTTGAGCACCGACGCGTACAGCTCCTTCGCGATGTCGGCGGCCTCCTCGACGAGCACCGCGTCCACGTGCGAACCCGCCAGCTCGCTGCCGAGCAGGCGCGCCGCCGAGCCCGCCGCGTCCTCGGGAGTGTCGGCGAAGCCGATACCGCCCGCCTTGCCCCGCTTGCCGGCGGGCACCTGTGCCTTGAGGGCGACCCGGCAGCCCAGCACCGCGGCCGCCTGCTGCGCGGCCTCGGGCGTGGTCACCACCCGGCCCCTCGGCACGGGCACGCCCGCCTGCGCGAGGAGCTGCTTTCCCTGGTGTTCCAGCAGTTTCATGCTCACCGCCCGTAGGTCTCGTGGTAGCGGCCCCACAGCTGTTCCTCGGTGGGAACCCTGGGCGGGATGACCCGGGCGAGCCGGGTGATGTTGAGGAAATGCTTGTAGGACAGGTTGTCGCTGATGCTGTTGCCCGCCCAGGTACCGGCGCCCATAGTGAGCGTGAACCCGAGGCCGTTGTCGAACCCGCCGCCCGTGCCGAAGCAGTGCGCCTGGTTGACGAGCACGCGGGCCACGCGCAGCCGCTCGGCGACCATCGTGGCGTGTTCCTCGGTGGCCGTGTGGATGCCGCAGGAGTGGCCCGCGCCCTGGAAGTCCAGCAGCCGCTGGATGCGGTCGATCGCGGCGCCGAGGTCGTCGAAGCGGTAAACCGTGAGCACGACGGAGAGTTTCTCGCCGCTGAAAGGGAAATCGGGACCGACGCCGTCCTCCTCGACGAGGAAGAAGCTCGCCGACCGGGCCTCCGGGGAGTCCAAACCGGCCAGTGCGGCGATCTTGCCCGGCGGCTGCGCGGTGACGGCGGAGCTCAGCTTGCCGTCCGGCCACATCACGGCGGCGAGCCGCTCCTTCTCCTCCGGTGTGAGCAGGTAGCCGCCCTGCTCGGCCAGTGCGCGCAGCGTCGCGTCGTAGACCGCCGAGTGAATGTGGACGGAGTTCTCCGACGAGCAGCTCGTGGCGTAGTCGAAGGTCTTGCTGCGCTTGATCTTCTCCGCCGCGCCCGCGATGTCGGCGTCGGCGTCGACGATGACGGGCGCGTTGCCGGCGCCGACCCCGATCGCGGGGGTTCCGCTGCTGTAGGCCTGGCGGACGTTGCGCTGCGAGCCGGTGACCACCACGAGGTCCGCCTGCCCCATCAGCTCGTTGGTCAGCGCCTTGCTCGGTTCGGCGATGAACTGCACGAGGTCCCGTGGTGCGCCGACCTTGTCCAGCTCGGCGTGGATGTACTCGACGAGCAGGCGGCAGGTCGAGGCGCCCTTGGGCGAGGGCGACAGGATAACGGCGTTGCCGCCCTTGAGCGCCATCATGGTCTTGTTCGCCGGGGTGGCGGCGGGGTTGGTGGAAGGGCACACGGCGGCGACCACGCCGACGGGTTTCGCGTACTCGGTGATGCCGCTGTCCGGGTCCTCACTGAGGACACCGACCGATTTCGCGCCCGTCAGGTCGCGCAACGTGCCGAGCGTCTTGCGCTGGTTCTTGGCGACCTTGTCCTCGACGTTGCCGAGGCCGGTGTCCCGCACGGCGAGCTCCGCCAGCGCCCTGGCCCGGTCGGGGCGGTAGATCGCCCACGCGACGCCGGCCACGACGTCGTCCACCCGTTGCTGGTCGTAGTCGGCGAAGATCGCCTGCGCGGCTCTGGCCCTCGTCACCAGCGCGGCGACCGTGTCCGCTGCGGAGGTGTCCTGTGTCTGCATGGCCTCGCGTCCCTTCTGACGTGGCCGCGCGTCGTCGCGACGCTGCGACTGACTCACACATGACCGGCAGGGTTCCCGGCGTAGGCCTACCAGGAATTTCACAATATGGTAGGCAATTCCAAAGCTACGAGGGAGGCACTACGGAGTCAACGGTCACGGCTGCGCGGCCGATGTGCGCTGGGTCACGCACGCCGATTGCAGTGAAGGCCACCTTGCCTGCGTTGAACGCAGGCAAGGTGGCCTTCACTGCAGACGGCTGCCATCAGAAGGTGTGGCCTGGCGGCAGCAGTGCCGAGATCTCCTTGGCCGCCCGCATCGCGACCGGGCCGAGCTCGTCGAAACGCTCGTCCGGCACCCGCACCGCCGGAGCTTGGATGGCGATCGCGGCGCGCGCGATTCCCGCACCGTCGCAGATCGGTGCGCCGACGCAGCGCACGCCCTGCGTCAGCTCCTCGTTGTCGATGCTCCAGCCCCTGGCCCGGGTGCGTTCCAGCTCCGAGCGGAGCTCCTTGGGGGTACCGAAGGTGTTCGGCGTCAGCTGCTCGAGCCGCTTGACGCCGCGGAGCATGCGCTGCTCGGTCTCGGCGTTGAACGCGAGCAGCACCTTGCCCATGGAGGACGCGTGCAGGGGCACGCGCGTGCCGGGCGGCTGCGTGAACCGCAGCGGCTTCGCCGACTCGATGCGCTCCACCACCACCGCCGTGTCGCCGGACAGCACGCCGAGGTTGACGGATTCGCCGGTGCTCGCCGCGACCTGCTGCAGCACCGGGTACACGACGTCGAGTCCGAAGTTGCGGTGCGCCGCCTGCCCGAGCAGCAGCGCGCCGGTGCCCAGGTAGTACCGCTCGCTGTCCTCGTTCTGCGCGAGGTATCCCTCGCTGACCAGAGCGCGCACGATGCGGTGCGTGGTGCTCACGTTGAGCCCGAGTTCCTTCGAGATCATCCCGACGCCCAGATCGCCGCGGTGCTCCCGGAACAGGCGCAGCACGGCGAACGCACGCGAGATGGTCTGCGCGCCGACCACCGGGCCGCCACCAGGCCGCCCCTCACGATCCTCGGCCGACATGGCACCTCCTGTCACATGTTGGAATCAGCGTACCCCGCCGCGTTGACAGCCGCCCTCAACCTCACTTAACGTCCAAACTTAAAATCCTATGTCATATGTTGAAATACCTGGCGGCTGGAGAGGTGGGCGCGATGAGCGGTGCGCAGGCGGTGCGAGCGGCCCCGGCCGAGAGCGAGCCCGTCCGTGAGCTGCTCGCCCGCTGGCGCGGCCGGCTCTCCGGACGGCCGACACGCGTGCTGCTCGCCGACGGCGAGGACCCAAGGGCGATCGAGGCGGCCGTCCGGCTGCGCGAGCAGGGCCTGCAGGGCGTGCGCCTGCTCGCCGACCCCGGGCGCGTGCCCGATCACGGCGCCGCGCTCGTGCTCGACCCCGGTGAGCTGGCGGACGACCCCCACGTCACGGACGCCCTCCACGCCGCATTCGAGAAGCAGCCGGCGCCGAGGTTCGAGAGCGCCCGCGAGGACTCCCTCTACCTGGCTGTGGCCGCGCTGCGCGCCGGGATGCTCGACGCCTGCGTCGCCGGGGCGACCCGGCCCACCGCCGACGTGCTGCGCGCCGGAATGCGCGTGCTCGGCCCCGCTCCCGGGGTCCGGCACGTCAGCAGCGCCTTCCTGATGCTGCTGACCGACGGCCGGATGCTCGCCTTCGCCGACTGCGCCGTACTGCCCGATCCGGACGCGCACCAGCTCGCCGACATCGCCGTCGCGGCGACCCACACCTACCGCGACCTCACCGCGCGCTCGCCGGTCGTCGCCATGCTGTCGTTCAGCACCCAGGGCAGCGCCAGCCACGAGTCGGTCGACAAGGTGCGCACGGCCACCCAGCTGGTGCGCGACCGGCTGCCGGACCTCCCCGTGGACGGTGAGCTGCAGCTCGACGCGGCACTGGTGTCGGCGGTGGG
The DNA here is from genome assembly GCF_005146945.1 of Prauserella endophytica. Taxonomy (GTDB): domain Bacteria; phylum Actinomycetota; class Actinomycetes; order Mycobacteriales; family Pseudonocardiaceae; genus Prauserella_A; species Prauserella_A endophytica. Next base: position 524,460 of record NZ_SWMS01000002.1, on the reverse strand, counting down.
CCGGGCGAAGGCACCGGGCTCCGCCGTGGCGGGCAACGCGAACGTGCTCGTGTTCCCGAACCTCGACGCGGGCAACATCGGCTACAAGATCGCCGAGCGGCTGGGCGGCGCGATCGCGCTCGGCCCCATCGTCCAGGGTCTGCGCGCACCGCTCAACGACCTCTCCCGCGGCTGCGACAGCCGCGACATCGAGATCATGGCGATGATCAGCGGAGTGCAGGCCCTCGGCGCCCGGACCGGACACCGAGGGCCTGCCTGACATCCGGGTCACAGGACCACGAAGATCAGCCAGCTCAGCAGTGGCGCGAAGGCGATCACCACCACGGACCACACCAGCAGGCGCCGGAAGAACAGCCTCGGCTCCATGCTCTTCTGGTTGGCCACCAGCAGCGCGCCGTTCGTCGACAACGGACTCACGTCGACGACGCTGGAGGCGACGCCGATCGCGCTGATGGTGCCGAGCATCGGCAGCATGCCCTGCTCCAGCACCGGCACGGCGAGCGGAATCGACGCGCCGAGCACACCCGCCGTCGAGGCGAACGCCGAGATCACGCCGCCGATGTAGCACGCCGCCAGCGCCGTGAGCAGCGGGTTGCCACTCGAGGTGAGCAGGTCGCTCAGATAGTCGATCGTGCCGATCTCCGACAGCACACCGACGTAGGTCAGAACGCCGCACACCAGCAGGACCGCCGACCACGGCAGGTTCTTGATGCACTCGCCGTACCGGCCTGGCGAGAGCAGGGTGAGCGCCACACCGGCGGTCAGTGCCACGAAGCCGACGTCCAGTCCGAAGATCATGGTGCTGAGCACCAGACCGACGATGGCGATCAGTGTGGCCACCTGGTGGATGGTGTCCCGGCCCTTCGGGGCGGCCGGCTCGTCGCATTCGGACTCGGCGGAGTCGCCGGTGCCGCCGCCCGTGGTGGCCTCGGGCGGAGCAGCCATCGCACCCGGCCCGTCGCTGGCCCCGGCCATCGCGGGCACTCCGGACGCCACGCTGACGGTCTGCCGCCTGCGTACCAGTTGCAGGCCACCGAAGACGGCGAACACGAAACACGCCAGCACGACGTTGAACAGCAGGCTGTTGAGGAACAGTCCCATCGGCTCCCGGGGGAGCCCGTTGTCACCCAGCAGGCCGTTGGTGATGGCGCCGAAGGGGCTCAGCGGCGAGAAGGAGCCCGCCGTCGCGCCCTGCACAACCATGAGACCCATCAGCAGCGGGTTCACCTTGTGCTGGGCGGCGAAGCGCAGTGCGATGGGCGCGACGATGGCGACCGCCGCCGCGCTGAGCGCGCCCGCCGCCGCGACGAACGCCGCGAGCAGGAACATCAGCCACGGGATCGCGGCGACCCGGTTGCCCACCAGCCGCATGGACCCGTCGATGATCCGTTGCAGCGTGCCGTTCTCCTGGGCCAGCGCGAAGAGGAACGTCACGCCGACGATCAGGATGAACAGGCTGCCAGGGAAGCCGCTGATGATCGTGTCAACGTCGAGGCCGCCGAACCCGGCGCCGATCACGAACGCGGCCACCAGCGCCAGGATGCCCAGGTTGATCGAGAGAAACGATGCCAGTACGAACATGCACACGAGTACCAGCAAGGAGAGGATTTGCACATTCACGATTCCACGACTCCGTCCTCATTGACCGGTCGGGTTTCTTCAACTGCCTGCCGTCTCCCCCTTTACCGCCCGCTGTCGCGGGTCAGCCTTGGCCGAGCGTCTCCACGCGACCCTCCCGAGGAACCAGCCGGAGCAGCTGGCCCGTCTCGATCGACGTCACTGGGTCGGGCTCCAGCTCGTGCATGATCGGGATGCCAGCGAACACCGCGCCCTGCACGAGCACCGGGTTCGTCGTCCGCAACACGAGCCCGGCCGGTGCCAGGCCTCGGCTCTGCAGGTCCAGCAGCCGCCAGCCCGTCGCGGTGCCGCCCTTCGCGGTGGGCACCACGAGAATCCTGCCCGCGATCGACTGCCCGCAGAGGTCGTGGGACTCGCGGCTGATCACGCCCGTGTCGTGGTCGAGGTCGTACCGTGCGCTGAACGCGTCCGTCGACACCAGTGCGGGTGCCTCCACCACGTCGCCGAAACCGACGGCGCCGATGAGCTGTGTCATGGTCCTCACCCCGCGATCCGGCCGGTGACGGCTGCGTCGACGCACATCTCGGTGGACCGGAAGACCGGGTTGTACCCGTAGCCCTCGATGATGTTGGCGAGCTTGGCCGAGTTGGTGACGAGCGTGCGGAACCCGTTGCTGCGCCCCAGCTCGCGCGCGGTCATCAGGTAGTAGCAGACGCCGCTCAGCAGCCGGACGCCCGCTGCGCGCAACGTCTCGGCGTAGCCGTACTCCTCCGCCGATCTCAGCACCGCGGCGCTCGTCGTCGCGTACACCGGGCAGGAGACCTCACGACCTTCGAAGAGGGCGGCCAGCTCCGCCAGCTCGAACACCGACAGCTGCGGCGTGCCGAACACGACGATGTCGGGGCTCTCCCGCTCCGGGGCGAAGCCGCGATACGCGCCGTCCAGCGCGGCTCGGTCGATGACCATGCGTTCGCGGGGTTCGTTGTCCCCGAACGCGTCCGCGCGGGTGCGTGCCTCCGGCGTCACGCCGACGAGGTGGAACATCGCGTGCGAGCCGTAGCTCGCCAGTGCCGCACCGAGCTGTTTCACCTCGTCCGGCGAAGGGCTCCGCTCGGCGCCGTCGATCGCGGGCACCTCCCAGTAGCCCGGGAACCGGCGGCCAACCAGGCAGCCGACGGCGCCCCAGTCGGTGCTGTTCCTCGGCTGGTCGGCCAGCTCGACGAGCACGGTGCCACGTCTGCATTCGTCGAGGTGGAAGCCGTACGCGGGGACCCGCCCGGTGAGCGCGGCCGCGAGTGCCGCGGGGCCGCCCTCGAAGTTACTCCGCGCGCCGGCGACGGCGTTGGCGTAGATCACGGTGCCGGTGTCGCCCCAGGCGAGGTGCTCGCCCCCGTGCGGGACGTCCACGGTCTGGTAGTTGATACAGGTGTTGGTGGTCAGCGCGCCCATGCGCGCCATCGCGGCGAGGATGCGCCTTTCGGTGTCCACAATGGATTGGCTCTGCCCGATGTCGAGCGCGCACGAGAAGTCGGTCGAGCGCGGGTCGAGGGTCAGCGGGATGCGGGCGCGGGCGCCCTGGTCGGCCAGTTGCTCCAGGAAGCGGACGCCGGGCTCGCCCAGCGCCTCGCCATCGCAGTGAGCGTGAGCGCTGCGCACCCGGACGAGCCGGCGCGCCCCGAAGAAGCCACCGACCGCCAGCTGGTAGTCCATCGCCCATTTCACGGCGGGACCGTCCGAGCCGGCGGCCATGGCCTCTTCGTCTGCAGTCAGGTACACGTAACCTCCACCGGCTTCGGTCGAGACTGTGGTTTCGGTCACCCAAGCTAGATTCGTTGAAACGGCATGTCAATATTTGAAATGAGAGAAAGGATCTCAGCCGAGCTTCCGGCGCCGGGTCTCCGGCAGCAGGAGCACCGACAACGCCGTGATCGCGGCGATCCCGACGATGTAGGCGACCACCGGCCAGTACACCCCGTCACCCGCGACCTCGAGCAGGGACACCACGATGATCGGCGCGAGCGAGCCGCCGAGCACGCCACCGAACTGCTGCCCGAGCGAGACACCGGAATAGCGGATGCTCGTCGGGAACAGCTCGGAGAAGTACGCCGCCTGCGGGCCGTACATGAGCGACATCGCGACGTAGGCGATGATCGTGCCAAGCCAGATCATCGGCGCGCTACCGGTCTTGACCAGCTCGAAGAAGATCAACCCGTCCACCGCCATCACCGCGGCCCCGGCCAGGTACACCGGTTTGCGGCCGATCCGGTCGGACAGCGTGGCGCAGGCGGGCAGCAGCGCCAGCGACAGCACGGCGCCGATGAGTGAGCCGGTGAGCACCACCGACTCCGGGTGCGGGATGTCGGTGAAACTGCCGATGAACGTGGCCGGGAAGGTCGCGAAGATGAACAGGTTGGCGCTCTCGGCGATCCTGGCGCCCACCACCTTCAGCGACGTGCCCCACCACTTCGTCACCACCTCGGCCATCGGCGCCCGCTGCTTCGCGGCCGAGTCCCGCGCCGCGCGGAAGAACCGCGTCTCGTGCAGTTGTGACCGGATGACCACGGCCGGGATGATGATCACTGCGCTGAGCAGGAACGGAACCCGCCACGCCCACGAGAGCAGCGCCTGCTCGTCAAGCGAGGTCACAACGGCCATCGCCGCCGAGGACAGGATGATGCCGGCGGGCACGCCGATCTGCACGAGACTGCCGTAGTACCCGCGGCGCCGGTCGGGCGCGTTCTCCACCACCATCAGCACGGCGCCGCCGTACTCGCCGCCGAGGCCGAGGCCCTGCGCCACGCGCAGCAGGATCAGCAGGATCGGCGCCGCCACGCCGATCGCGTCGTAGGTCGGCAGGCACCCGATCAGGAACGTGCCGCCGCCCATGATGCCCATCGTCCACACGAGCATGGACTTGCGGCCGACGCGGTCACCGAGGTTGCCGAACAGCAGCGCGCCGATCGGCCTGCTCACGAACCCGACGGCGTAGGTCGCGAGCGAGGCCAGCAGTCCGGTGGTGGGATCGAGGGAGGGGAAGAACAGCTTGTCGAACACGATCGACGCGGCCGCCGCGTAGAGGAAGAAGTCGTACCACTCCACGATCGCACCGGCGGAGCTGGTGAGCGCCACCTTGCGCAGGTAGCGGCGGCGGGGCGGGTCGTCGGCTACGGTCACGCCCTCGCCGGCAGGTTCCGTTCCGGCGGGAGCAGGGGTGTCGGGCATGTCGAGTCCTTTCTCCGTTGAAAGGGTCGGGCATGAGGTGGGATCACGCGAGCAGGTTCCGCATCCGGCGGACGATTCCGGCGGCGTCGAGCTCGTAGTGCTCGTACAGCCGGGTGGGCGGGCCGATCAGGGCGTACTCGTCGACGGGCAGGCCGAGGCGGTGCAGCTTCACGCCGCCCACGCCGCCGTCCACCAGCGCGTCGGCGCAGGCCGAGGCGAGTCCGGTGTAGACGTTGTGCTCCTCGGCGACGAGGATCCTGGGCACGCGCGACGCCAGCTCACACAATCCCTCGGCGTCGAACGGGCGCAGCGTGTGGGCGTCGACCACAGCCACCGACACGCCCTCGCGGGCCAGCTCCTCCGCTGCGCGCAGGGCGGGCGCGAGCGTCACACCTGTCGCGACGATCGCCGCGTCACCGCCCTCCCGCAGTGTCGTGAGCCTGCCGAACTCGAACTCGGCTCCGGTGCGGCCGTAGACGTCCTCGTCCCGGCCGCGGCCGATGCGGAAGTAGACCGGGCCTTCGAGGTCCACGGTCTGACGCAGCGCCTCGGTGAGCGACACGGCGTCGGCGGGTCCGATGACGGTGAGGTTGGCGATGGAGCGCGTGATGCCGATGTCCTCGGTGGCGTGATGGCTCGTGCCGTAGAAGCCGAGCGAGATGCCGGTGTGGTGGGCGATGACGCGCACCGGCACGTTCGGGTAGGCCAGGTCGGTGCGGATCTGTTCCGCGCACAGCAGCCCGACGAACGACGCGAACGTGGCGACGTACGGGATGTAGCCGCAGGTGGCCATACCGGCGGCCATCGAGACCATGTTCTGTTCGCAGATTCCGGTGTTGACGAACCGGTCGGGATGGCGCAGCTCGAAGTCGCGGGTGCGGTTGGAGAACTTGAGGTCCGCGGTGAGCACGGCGATCCGGTCGTCGTGGTCCGCGAGGTCGGCGAGCACCTGACCGGCCACGAAGGACTCGCACAGCCGGTAGGAGGTGGCCAGGTCCCAGGACCCTTCCTGCTCGGGGGTCCAGGCGCGTTCGGTGATGTCGCTCGTCATGTCAGACCCTCTCGATCAGGCTCAGCGTCTTCTCGGCGTCGGCCGGCTCCAGGTAGCCGAGGTGCCAGGTGCGGGACAGGTCCATGTACGGCACGCCGCGCCCCTTGCGGGTGTTGGCGATGACGCATTTCGGCCTGCCCTCGGGTTCGCTGCCCACGGCGGCGAAGGCCGACAGCACTCCCCTAGCGTCGTGCCCGTCGATCTCGGTGACCTCCCAGCCGAAGCTGCGGAACCGGTCGGCGATCGGCTCGACGCTCATCACCTCCTCCGTGGTGCCGTCCAGGCCCATCCGGTTGCGGTCGACGACGGCGACGAGGTTGCCCAGCCGGTAGTGGCTCGCCGCCTGCGCGGCCTCCCAGATCTGTCCCTCGTTGAGCTCCTGGTCGCCGGTCAGCACCCACACGCGGCTCTCGTCGCGGCCCGCCATGCGGTTGCCGAGCGCCATACCCGCGCCGATGGACAGGCCGTGGCCGAGCGAGCCGGAGGAGAAGTCCGTCCCGGGCACCCTGCGCATGTCGGGGTGATCGCCGAGCGGGCTGCCGACCCTGGTGTAGGTGTCGAGCCAGTCGTGCGGGAAGTAGCCGAGATTGGCCAGTACCGGGTAGAGACCGACGGCGCAGTGGCCCTTGGAGAGGATCAGCCGGTCGCGGTCGGGCCACGCCGGGTCCTCGCTCACGCGCAGGACGCCGGAGTAGAGCGCGGCGAGCAGCTCAGCGCACGAGAAGACGCTCGTGAAGTGGCCGCTCTTGGCGATGCCGATCAGGCGGACGGTCTCGCACCGGATGAACAAGGCGAGGTCACGGACCTCCTCGACGAGGTCGGCCGGTTCCTCCGCCGCGGGTTTCCAGGCGTCCACTGTGGCTCGGATCAGCACGGGTTCTCCTTTCCTGCGAAGACGATCGTTTCCTTGAGATGGGTGCTCACGCCGCGAGCCAGTCGGTCGAAGACCTCGGCCACGTCGCCCACCGCGTTGCGGCGGATCAGCGACTCCGGCAGGCCGGAGAACAGGGGCTCGCCCGCGAGCAGCCGCATGGCCTCGGTGAAGTCGGCCAGGACGTAGAGCTGCACACCGAGCACGGCCCGCTCGCCGCGCTGGAGGGCCACGCCGTCCAGCGAGAACGCGCCGTGCTGCACGCCGACCAGCACCACGGTGCCGCCGGGACGCACGGCGCCGAGCGACTGACCCGCCAGCTCGGCCGAGCCGACGCAGTCGAGGACCACGTCCAGTTCGCCGTGCTCGCCGCCGAGAACCTCCGCGAGCGGGCGGCCGTCCCCGTGGCGCGCGATGCCGGTGTCGACGAGCGAGAGCTTGTGCCCGTCGGTGTCGATCCGGTGCACCGCCTCGGCACCGCGGTGCCGCAGCACGAGCGCGACGAGCGTGCCGATGGCGCCTGCGCCGAGTACCGCGCACCTGCGCCCCGCGACCGGCCCGGCCCTGTTCACGGCGTGCAGCGCGACGGCGAGCGGCTCGATGAGCACGCGCAGCCCCGGGGGCGTCGCGGGGTCGATCGGCAGCACGCTCGCGGCGGGCACGGTGACCACACCGGCGAGGGCCCCGGGGCGCTGTGCGCCGATGATGCCCATGTCCGGGCAGAGGTTCGTGGCTCCCCGCCGGCAGCTCGCGCATTCGCCGCAGCTCAGCGCGGGGAACACGGCTACGGCGTCGCCGGGCCGCGCACTGGTGCCCTCCCCCGCGCTGAGCAGCTCGCCGTGGAACTCGTGGCCGAGCGTCAGCGGCGGCCGGTTCACGGGGTGCCTGCCCAGGTACATCGTCACGTCCGAGCCGCAGAGCCCGGTCTCCGCGACCCGGACCAGCACGTCGCCGACACCGGGTCTCGGCGACTCGGCCGGGGTCGTGGAGAACGTCGCCGGCGCGGTCAGCACGGTGGCGCGGAGCGACGGATCCGACTGCGTTGTCGTCATGGAGAGTGTGTCCTCACCGATAGTGGAACGGTTTCCTAGGGGACCGGTCCACTATGCGTGCGTACAATCGGTGAGTCAAGGGCGAGATGTCTGGAGGCCTTCGTGGCAAAGGATTCGGTCACCATCCGCGACGTGGCCGCGCGGGCGGGAGTGTCGAAGTCGACGGTGTCGAAGTACCTCACGTCCACCCCGTACGTCTCCGCCGACGCCAGGGAGCGCATCGAACGCGCCGTGGCAGAGCTCGGCTACCGGCCCAACGGCTCGGCGCGCGCGCTCGTCGGCGGCCGGTCCCGGTTCGTCGGCGTGCTGGTCCCCTCGATCGCCAACCCCTACCAGGCGGACCTCCTCGCGGGCATCGAGCGTGCCGCCGCCCCGCACCAGCTCGGGACACTGCTCGCCATCGCCGACAACGACGAGCCGCGTGAACGTGAGCTGTTGCAGGGCCTGCTGAAAAGCGGCGCCGACGGCGTGATCGTCACGAGCGCGCACGCCGAGGACGCCGAGGTGCAGGCGCTGCGCAGGGCCGGCATCCCCGTGGTGCTCGCCGGACGGCACATCGCCGCGCCGGAGATCGACTCCGTGGTGATCGACAACCGGCAGGGCGCACGGCTGGCGGTGGACCACCTCGTGAAGCTCGGGCACCGGCGGATCGCGCACATCCCCGGGCCGCTCACCGTGCTCGACTTCGCCCAGCGCGCGGAAGGGTACCGCGACGCGCTGCGCGCCCACGGGCTCGAACCGCTGCCGCTGCTGGGCGGCGACCGCCTACCCGACCCGGAACGTGGCCGGGAAGCCGTGCGGGCACTCATGGAGCTGCCCGAGGAGGAACGACCCACCGCGGTGTTCGCCGCCGTGGACTGGATCGCCGTCGGTGTGCTCGCCGAGGCGTCGAGGCGCGGCATCGAGGTGCCGGGCGAGCTGTCCGTGATCGGCTTCGACAACGTCTCGTTCTGCGAGCTCACCGCACCTTCGTTGTCCACAGTGGACGCTCATCCGGAGCGGATCGGGCAGCGGGCGGTGGACCGGCTGGCCGAGCGCATCGCGTCCGGTTACCGCGACGAGCCGGGGTCACGCGAGGTGCTGACGCCGACGCTCGTGGCGCGGTCGTCGACGGGTGAACCGAAATCCCACACCTGAACCGAGAGGACCTTCGCATGCCCCAGATCGCCCTGCACACGGAGCTGAAGCCGGGCGCGGAGCCCGACTACGAGGCCGTGCACGAGAGCATCCCCGCCGACGTGGCCGCGGCGCTGGCCGAGAACGGTGTCAAGGACTGGAGGATCTGGCGCGACGGGACACACCTTTTCCACCTCATCGAGGTGGAGGACTACCAGGCGATGCGGCACGCACTCCGTGATCACCCCGCGAACGTGCGCTGGCAGGCGACGGTCGGACCGCTCCACGCGAAGCCGGACGACTACTCCGGCGACGACGACGGGCTGCCCCTGCTGTGGAGCCTTGCCGATCAGCTGAACGGCGACGCGTGAGGCGCTCAGCGGCTCACTTCGCGGGCAGCGCCCCGACCTGGTCGGCGGGTGGCTCCTCCACGGACACCGGCGCGCCCCAGTCGTAGTACTTCATCGAGAGGAGCGCGTCGCTCACGAACATCCCCGGCTCCTCCTCGCCGGCGACCCGCGCGATGGCGTCGCGCATGTCCATCTCGATCAGCAACGGCAGGTCCCTGCCGTCGATCCACACCGAGACCGGCACCCTGCCCAGCTCGACGCCCTCGGGGAGCAGGGCCGGGTCCGCGGCCATGCCCTGATGCTCCAGCAGCTGCTCGTAGTCGACGTCGATGACGTACTTGGTGGTGTCTCGCCCGTCCACCTTCTGGTTGTGCTCGACGTCGAGGATCTCACCCGAGCCGGCGAGCAGCTCCAGCTGCTTGGTGGGGTCGCTCGTCTCGAGCATCCGGTCCATGTCGAGCTGCAGCCCGACGAAGTCCTCGTACGAGGCCGAGACCCACGGCTTGTCCGTGGGCAGGCCCGCGGGACCTGCCAGCTCCGGTGGCATCCGCAGGTAGAGGGTCTCGCCGAGCATGCGCAGCTCGTAGGTGTACGACTCGCCACCCATGGACGTCAGGTCCATGGTGGCCACCATCTCCATGGCGATGTCCTTCCCGGCGAAGGTCCCCGAACCCTCGCCGGTCATGGACATCGCGCCCACGTCCATGTTCAGGAAGAACCTGGCCGACTCGAACTCGGCCGCGCTCTGCTCCGCCGCGCGGACCAGGCTCTGCACCCGGTCGTCGGCCCCACCGGCCGTGCCCCCGATCTCCTGAGCGCACCCGCTGACGGTCAACGCCATCGCCATGACACCGGCGGCGAACAGCCTTCTTCCCATGAACGCGCCCTTCGTTGGTCCCGTTCGCGCGGAGGCGCGACGACCCCATCCTTACGGGCGAACCGCACGAACCGGTCACGATCTTGTTGCGGGGTACCTCGCGGCGACATCGGCGGCCGTCCAGGCGAGCGCGATTGCTCCGTCGACAACGGCGCGGTCGGCCGCCGGGGTGACGCACGCGGCGGCGAACTCGGGCTGGTGGTTGACCGCGGGCAGGCAGTCGAGGCCCAGCATGGGATGGATCGCCGGGACGCGATGCGACACGTTGCCCAGGTCCGTCGCCGCACCCGCGAACGTGCCCTCGGCCGGGAAGCGGCGGCCCAGCGCCTCGGCGTTCGCCCGGTAGAGCGTCACCATGGCCTCGTCGTGCACGACCTCGGCGTAGTCGGGACAGGCGGGCTCGATCGTCAGCTCGCAGCCGGAGCCCACCGCGCCCGCCTCGAAGCAGGCGAGCACCCGTTTCTTGAGCGCGGCCAGCTCAGCGACATTCCCCGAGCGGACGATCCAGTTGCCGGTGGTGTGCTCCGGGATCACGTTGGCCGCCGCACCGCCGTCGGTGACGATGCCGTGTACGCGGTCGCCGTCGCGCGTCTGCTGGCGCAGCAGGCCGATGGCGACCTGCGCGATGGTCATCGCGTCCGCGGCGTTGACCCCCTGTTCGGGATGGGCGCCCGCGTGCGCGGGACGCCCCCGGTAGGTCACGCCGAGCACCGAGACGGCCGATCCGCGCCACCGCGCCGCCTCCTGTGCGGCGGGGTGCACCATCATCACGGCGTCTGCCGTGTCGAACGCGCCGCGTTCGAGCATCAGCACCTTGCCCCCGCCGCCCTCCTCGGCGGGTGTGCCCAGCACGGTGACGGTGAGCCCCAGCTCGTCGGCCACCGGAGCGAGGCCGAGCCCCGCCCCGACCGCGGCGGCCGCGATGATGTTGTGGCCGCACGCGTGGCCCATCCCGGGCAGGGCGTCGTACTCGGCGCACACGACCACGTGGCAGGGTCCGGACCCGGCTGTGGCGCGTACCGCCGTGGGCAGGCCGTAGCACCCGTGCTCGACCGTGAGACCACCGAGGGCCAACGCCTCGGCGACCCAACCGCTCGCGAGCGTCTCCTCGAACGCGAGCTCGGGGTGGGCGTGAATGCGGTGGGAGAGCGCGAGAAGACCTTCCTCCGCCGCCCGGATCCGCGCGGCGATGTCCCGCTTCGCGGCGCCCGGCGCCGTCGGTGCGGTCACGGCGCCGCCACGTGGACGGTCGCCGGGCGGGTCGCGGCGTCGTAGGCCGCGTGCGCACCGGTGGCCCCCATTCCGCTGTCGCGAGCGGGTTCGTAGACGCGCCCGGGACCGCCGCCCTGCCATTCGTTCACCCATGTCACCGCGGCCGGGATCGCCGCGGCCTCGGCGACGTGCGCCGGGTCGCGCGTGTAGACGGTCGCCGCGAGCCCGAACGACGACCGGCTCGCCTTCTCCACCGCCTCCTCCCACGAGGCGACGACCTGAACCGGCGCGATCGGCCCGAACGTCTCCTCCCGGAGCACGAGCATGGAGTCGTCCACACCCGTGAGCACGGTCGCGGGGTAGAAGAACCCCGGTCCCGGAGGGACAGCGCCGCCGACGCGCACGGTCGCTCCGCGTTCGACCGCATCGGTCACCTGGCGGTGCACGATGTCCCGCTGGCGCCCGTCGACGAGCGGGCCGAGGACGGTCTTGGCATCGTGCCCGTCGCCGGTGGTGTAGGTGGCCGCCGCCTCGCAGAGGGCGGTCACGAACTCGTCGGCGACGTCCGCGTGCACGTAGATGCGTTCCATCGAGGTGCAGATCTGGCCGGAGTTGACGAACGCGCCGAACGCCACGGCCTGCGCGGTGGCGACCGGGTCCACGTCGGCGTCCACGACCACCGGGTCCTTGCCGCCCAGCTCCAGGATCGCCCGGTGCAGGCCCCGGCCCGCGGCCGCGCCGACTTCCTTGCCCGCCGCGACCGATCCGGTGAAGTGCACCAGCTCGACACCGGGGTGGGCGGCGAGCGGGGCGCCGGCGCGGCCGTCGCCGTGGACCAGGTTGAGCACGCCGTCCGGCAGGGTGAGCAGCTCCACGAGCCTGGTCACCGACAGCGGGCACCGCTCGGAAGGCTTGAGCACCACGGTGTTTCCCGCGGCGAGCAGCGGTCCGAGGGCGATCAGTACATTGAGGACCGGGAAGTTCCATGGTGTGATGAGCGCGGTGACGCCGAGCGGGTGGCGCAGAACCCTCGTGACGCTGCCGTCGTCGTGTTCGGTGGTGACGTCGAAGGAGTACGTGCGTGCCTCGGCGCACGCGCCCCGCAGGGCGGCGACCCCGGACTCGATGAACGTCGTGCCGAGGGCAACCGGTTTGCCCATCTCGCGGCACTGCAGCTCCGCGAGTTCTCCGGCGTGGTCGGCGACCGCGGCCGCCGCCCGCTCGAGCCTGCCGAGCCGCTCCTCGAGCGTGAGCGCGGCCCAGGCCGGCTGTGCGGCGGCGGCCGCCGCGACCGCGCGGTCGACGTCGGCGGCACAGCCTGCCGGCCAGTGCGCGATGACCTCGCCGGTCGCGGGGTTCACGAGGTCGCCGGCCGCGTCGGTGGCCGAGGGCTCCCACCGGCCGCCGATGTGGTTGCGCAGGATCGTCACGGGCTCATCTCCTTGGCAGCTGGGCGTTGTGGTGGTCATGCGCGCGCGATCCGGTCGGCCATCAGCTCGCCCGCCATGATCGCGGTGAGGTTGGTGTTGGCGCGCGGGACCGAAGGGAAGATCGACGCGTCGACGACCCGGAGCCCGTCCACGCCGAGGACGCGGCATTCCGGATCGACCACGGTCCTGGCGTCGTCCGGATCGCCCATGCGGCATGTGCTGGTTGCGTGCTGCGCGTCGGCGGCCGTGGCCAGGAGGTGGTCGTCGAGCCGGGCGTTGTCGTCGAGGACCGACAGAAGCGTGGTGTTGACGCGGTCGACCGGCCCGTCCGAGATCGCGGCCACCGCGTCGCCGCGCGCCAGCTCCACCAGCGCTCGGATGCCTTCGCGCAGCCGCGCGAGGTCGCGCTCGTCGGAGAGCATCGCCTCGCGCACCTCGGGTTGAGCCGTGCACTCGGCCGAGGTCAGGCTCACCGTTCCGCGCGAGAACGCCTGGTTGACCCACACCCCGAACGCACCGGCGCCGAATCGCAGGTCGGCTGTCTCCATGGACAGCACGTTCTGGTTGAGGGACACGAACATCATGTCCAGCGGATGCGCGTCCGGAGCGTCGCTGGTGTAGCGGACGCAGACGTTGGTGTGGCGGTCGTCCGCGGTACGGATGGCCGACTCCTCGTTCAGCGGGATCGCCACGCCCACCATGGGGTGGTCCTGCAGACCTCGCCCCACCGGGAGGTCCGCGACGACGTCGATGTCCAGTGAGCGCAGCTGGTCCGCCGGCCCGATGCCGGAGCGCAGCAGCACGGCCGGGGAGTGCACGGCACCCGCGCTGAGCACGACCAGGTCCGCCCGTTCCTCCACCGCGCCGTCCTCGGTCAGGTACCGCACCCCGACCGCCCGGCCGCCGCTGGTCAGCACGCGGTCGACGAGGGCGCCGCCCCGGACGGTCAGGTTCGCCAGTTCCCGCGCGGGCTCGAGGTAGCCGTCGTTGACGGTGACCCGCCTGCCCTCGCGTGAGTTGATCGGGTAGGGGGAGACGCCGACCGCGCCCGGCGCGTTGACGTCCTCGGCCCAGGCGTGACCGGCCGCGAGCGCGGCCCCGCGCAACGCGGTGTCGACCGACCCCCAGGATTCCCTTGGCATCCGGTGGATCGGCGTGGGCCCGCCCCGGCCGTGGTAGGGGGCGTCGCCGAACTGCTCGTCGTGCTCGGACCGGCTGAAGTACGGCAGCACGTCCTCCGGCGACCAGCCCTCGCAACCCCAGCTGACCCAGTCGGTGAAGTCCTCCATCGGCGGGCGGATCGCGATCTGACCGTTGATCGACGAGCTGCCACCGGTCCCCCGGCCCCGCCAGTAGAGCGCGGCGTCCTGCTTGTCCGTCCTCGTCGCCAGCAGATCGGGCCACACCAGCTTTTCGGTAGCCAGCGGGTCGAGCAGAGCGCGAACCGGGTTCGGCGAGCGCCACACCTCGGGCAGCTCGGCCGAGCGGCAGTCGGGCCCCGCCTCCAGCAACAGGACCCGCCGCCCGGTCGCCGCGAGCCTGCTGGCCAGCGGTGCTCCGGACGAGCCCGCGCCGACCACGATCACGTCCCAGCCGTTCTTCGTCATGCTGGACCTCCGGGAATTCTCAACGGCAACCGGGATTCGGCCGCTGGTGTCCGGTACTATGACCCCGGCAACAACTCTCAGTCAATACTGAATTCTCAATCTGGACTGAAACGAGGCTCGCGTGTCCGACACCAGCACCCGCTCCGACGCCGCCGAGCTGCTGTCCGAGGACTTCGCCACCGTCATCGGGCAGACCATGGGCTGGCCTCCCATGGCCGGACGGACCGCGGCCGTACTGCTGCTCAGCGCGGAACCGATGACCGTCCAGCAACTGCAGGACGAGCTCAGCGCCAGCGCGGGGTCGGTGTCGGAGATGACCCGGCTGCTCATCACCAACGGCGTCGTCCGCCGGTTCAAGGCACCGGGAACGCGGCATTTCGTCTACGAATGGCGCCCGGACGCGTGGGCGGGCTGCCTGCAGCACCAGCTCCACCAGACCGAGCGGCTGCGCGAGCTCGCCCACCGCACGGAGCGGCAGGGCCGTGCGCTGAGCGAGCAGCAACAACGCAGGCTGAGGGACATGGCCGCCTACTACGACTTCATGGTCGCGCGGCTCGGCGCGTTGCTCGAGGACTACCGCTCCGGGCTCTGAGGCCCGCGGCTCACAGGTCTCCGAGCGCGGCCACGGGCGACTCGACGCAGTCGGCGACGAACCGCAGGAACCCGCCGGCCGTGCCCCCGTCGCACACGCGGTGGTCGAAGGCGAGGGTCAGCTGGCAGACCTTGCGGGGCACCACCTCTCCACCGGTCACCCACGGCCGCTCGATGACCCGGCCCATACCGAGGATCGCGGCCTCGGGGTGGTTGATGATGGCGGCCGAACCGTCCACACCGAACACCCCGTAGTTGTTCACGGTGAAGGTGCCTCCGGTGAGCTCGGCCGGGCTCAGCGTGCCCTCCCTGGCGGCCGTGGTGCGCGCGCCGATCGCCTCGGCGAGCTCGCGGGTGCTCAGCCGATCGGCGTCGGGCACTACGGGCACCACGAGACCGCGTTCGGTCTGTGCCGCCAGCCCGAGGTGCACCGCGCCGAGCACGACGATCTCGTCGCCCTCGACGCGCGAGTTCAGCTCCGGGTAGCGGCGCAGGCCCGCGACCGTGAACCTGGCCAGCAGCGCCAGCAGGCTCACCGGCCGCCCGGGATCCTTCGCGTTGAGCACGGCCCTCGCGGCGAGCAGCTCCGTGGCGTCGGCATCCACCCAGACCGTCGCCTCCGGGATCTCCCGGCGCGAGGTGCTGAGCTTGTCGGCGACGGCCTTGCGCAGGCCCCGCAACGGGATCCGGCGCTCGTCCCCGTTCTCCCTCGGCACGGGCACCTCGGCCGCTCGCTCGTTGAGCACCGCCTCGACATCGGCCCTCCGGATGACGCCGGCGGGTCCGCTGCCGGTTACCGAGGCCAGGTCGATCCCGTTCTGCCGCGCGAGCCTGCGCACCAGCGGGGAGATCACGGCGGGCCGCCCCGGCGCAGGCCGGTCCAGCACCGCGGCGCCCCTCGCGCCACGCCGCCGTCGCGGCTGCGCGCTCGGCGTGCCGTAGCCGATCAGGACGTTTCCGCTGCCCTCCTCGGCGGTCACCACGCCGGGTTCGGCGAGCCCGGTGTGCTGGGGCTCCACCGTGATGAGCGGCGAACCCACGGCCAGCGTCTGGCCCTCCTCGCCGTGCCGGGCCGTGACCACGCCCGCGAACGGCGCCGGCACCTCCACGGCGGCCTTGGCGGTCTCCACCTCCACCACGGGCTGGTCGATGCCGATCTCCTCGCCGACGTCCACGAGCCAGCGCACGATCTCCGCCTCCGTCAGGCCCTCGCCGAGGTCCGGCAACAGGAAGTCAGGCATCGCGCACGCTCCCCTGGGCCGCGAGGGTGACCTGGTCGTCCCACTGCAACCGGTCGATGGCATCGAGGATCCGGTCGACATTCGGCAGGTGACTGGACTCGAGTTTCGGTGGCGCGTAAGGGATGTCGAACCCGGTCACCCGCAGCACCGGCGCCTCCAGGTGGTGGAAGCACTGCTCGCTCACCCTGGCGGCGATCTCCGCGCCGTAGCCGCAGAACCCAGCCGCCTCGTGCACCACCACGGCCCGGCCGGTGCGCCGCACCGACTCGGCGATCGTCTCGTCGTCCACAGGGGACAGCGTGCGCAGGTCGACCACCTCGACGTCCCTGCCCTCCTCGGCCGCGGCCTCGGCGGCCGCCAGCGCCGTGGCCACCATCGGGCCGTAGGCGATCAGCGTGATGTCGGTGCCCCGCCGCCGGATCGCCGCCCTGTCGAACGGGGTTCCGGTGCGGTCGAACGACACCGGTTCCCTTGCCCAGTACCGGCACTTCGGTTCGAGGAACACCACGGGATCCGGCGACTCGATCGCGTCGCGAAGCAGGTCGTAGGCATCCTGGGGCGTAGCCGGTGTGACCACCCTCAGGCCGGGCGTGTGCGTGTAGTACACCTCGCTGGAGTCGCAGTGGTGCTCCACCCCGCCGATCCCGCCCGCGTACGGGATGCGGATCACCATGGGCAGCTCGACCCGGCCACGGGTGCGGTTGCGCAGCTTCGCCACGTGCGAGGTGATCTGCTCGAACGCCGGGTAGGCGAAGGCGTCGAACTGCATCTCCACCACCGGCCGGAAGCCGCCCATGGCCAGCCCAACCGCGTGCCCGACGATGCCGGACTCCGCGAGCGGCGTGTCGAAGCACCGGTCCTCGCCGAAGTCGTGGGTGAGCCCGTCGGTCACCCGGAACACCCCGCCGAGCGGGCCGACGTCCTCGCCGGACACCAGCACCCGGCCGTCGTCCTTGAGCGCGTCCCGCAGCGCGCTGTTGAGCGCCTGGGCCATCGTGAGCTGCTCCACGTCATCCCTCCTGCGCGGCGAGTTCGGCGCGCAACGTCTCGCGCTGCGCGGCCAGCTGGCGGGTCGGTTCGGCGTAGACGTGCGCGAACAGCCCGAGCGGATCGACCTCGGGCTCGGCGTTCATGCGGGCCCGGAACCCGGCCGCGAACTCCTCCGCGGCAGCCGCGTCGGCGGCGACGTCCTCCTCGGTCAGCACGCCGCGCTCCCGCAGGTGCGTTTCCAGGCGCCGCACCGGATCCGCAGCCCGCCAGCGCTCGACCTCGGCCGCATCGCGGTAGCGGGTCGCGTCGTCGGCGTTGGTGTGAGCGTCCATCCGGTAGGTGTGCGCCTCGACGAGGAACGGCCCGCCGCCGCGCCGGGCGTGCGCGACCGCGTGGTCGAGCACCGACAGCACCGCGACGAGGTCGTTGCCGTCGACCTGTTCCGAGGCGACGCCGTAGCCGACGCCCTTGTAGGCGAGGGCGGGCGCCCTGGTCTGCTTGGCGAGCGGCACCGAGATCGCGAACCCGTTGTTCTGCACGAAGAACACCACCGGCACGTGGAAGACGGCGGCGAAGTTCAGCGCCTCGTGGAAGTCACCCTCGCTCGTGCCGCCGTCGCCGATGAGCGCCAGCACCACCCGTTCCTCCCCGCGTCGCCGGATGGCGTCGGCGAGTCCGGCCGCGTGCAGCGTCTGCGTGGCGAGCGGGGTGCACTGCGGTGCGGTGAAGGTGGCGTGCGGGTCGTAGCCGCAGTGCCAGGTGCCGCGCAGCAGTTCCATCAGCTGCACGGGGTCCAGGCCGCGGGCGACGAGCGCCATCGAGTCGCGGTAGGTCGGAAACAGCCAGTCGTCGTCGCGCAGTGCGAGCGCCGCGGCGATCTGGCACGCCTCCTGCCCCGCCGCCGACGGGTACACGGCCAGCCTGCCCTGCTTCGTCAGAGCCGTCGCCTGCGTGTCGAACCGCCTGCCCAGCACCATGCGCCGGTACGCCTCGCGCAGCCGCTCCGGCGACGGCTCGGTGTAGCCGGGCGGCGGCGGGCCCGCGGTACCGTCCTCGGCCACGAACCGGACCGGCTCCCCCGCGGGCAGCAGACCGGTGACGTTCTGGGGCTGAGCAGCCATCGCACACCGCCTTCCGTCGTTCTCGGTGTCGAGAATGCTGCCCACCGGCACACTGCATGTTCAACGATCTGCCAGAATCAGCGACAAACGGCCATCAACAGAGGGGCTTCCCGACCAGATGTCCAACACCAGTGCTCCCGAGGGCCTGCCCGCTGGACGAACGGCGGCCGCCCTCGACGCCGTCGACCGCGCCATGCTGGACGTGCTGGCCGACGACGCCCGTATCTCCGTGCGCTCGCTGGCCGAACGGCTGGCCATCTCGCGCGCCAACGCCTACTCACGACTGGACCGGCTGCTTCGCGACGGCGTGATCACCGGATTCGGCGCGCGGATCGATCCGCAGCTGGCCGGGCTCGGCACGAGCGCCTACGTGCTGGTCACCGTCGAGCAGACGGCGTGGCGGGCGCTGAAGGACGCGCTGGGCGCGATCCCCTACGTCGAGCACATCGCGCTGGTGGGCGGCGACGTCGACGTGCTGCTGCTGGTCCGCACCCCCGACAACGCCACCCTGCGAGACGTCGTGCTCGGCCGGATCCAGGCCGTGGACGGTGTGCGGGCGACCCGGACGTGGCTGGTGTTCGACGAGTTCCCCGGCGCAGGCTCGCCGCTGAGCTGATTGCTCCCCAAGGCCACCTTCGTTGCGTTGAACGCAACAAAGGTGGCCTTGGGGGCCGGCACCTCCGTCGCCGCTCGCCGGCCGGGCGAACGGGCGGCACCTGGCTCTATACCGGCACGGCATGAGTGCCGCCCGGATCGGTCTTGAACGCGGTCACCGCACGTCGTGAGACTGGCCTGGCACGACCAGGAAGATCGAGAGGACCACCCTTGCCCATCCAGTCCGCGCGCCGCCTCGCGGCGGCCGCCGCTCTCTCCCTGCTGGCACTCACCGCCTGCACCGCCAGTGGCGAGCCACCGGCTCGCCAGTCCTCGGCGTCGTCCGCCCCGGCCGAGGCGAGCACGGCCGCGACGGCCGAGCGCGAGTTCGGTGAGCTGGAGCAGCGGTTCGACGCGCGGCTCGGCGTGTACGCCGTGGACACCGGCACCGGCCGGGAGATCAGCCACCGCGCCGACGCGCGCTTCGCCTACTGCTCGACGTTCAAGGCGCTCGCCACCGCGGCCCTGCTCAGCGAACGCACGATCGCCGAACTGGACGAGGTGGTGCCCTACACCGTGGACGACCTGGTGACCTTCTCCCCCGTCACCGAAAAGCACGCCGGCGCGGGCCTTCCGCTGCGGGAGCTCATGGACGCCGCCGTGCGCTACAGCGACAACACGGCCGGCAATCTGCTGCTGCGTGAGCTCGGTGGGCCGAAGGGCCTGCAGGCCGCGCTGCGCGAGGTCGGCGACCAGACCACGCACGTCGACCGGTTCGAGCCCGAGCTCAACGAGGCCACACCCGGCGACATCCGCGACACGAGCACACCCAGGGCACTGGCCACCACACTTCGTGCCTACGCACTCGGCGACGCGCTGACCGCGGACAAGCGAGCGATCCTCATCGACATGCTCCGCCGCAACCTCACCGGCGACGAGCTGGTCCGTGCCGGGGTGCCGGATGGCTGGGTGGTCGGCGACAAGACCGGCACCGGTGGCTACGGGACGCGCAACGACATCGCCGTCGTGTGGCCGCCCGACCGCGCCCCGATCGTGATCGCGATCATGTCGAGCCGCGCGGAGCAGGAAGCCGAGCCGGACAACGCTCTCCTCGCGGAGGCCACGAAGACGGTGGTGGAAACGCTGCGGAGCTGACGGGCGGGTGAGTGCGGGCTGAGCGACACGGCCGGGGCCACGTCGCCGCGTGTAGCCGGCTTCCCACTGCGGCGACGGATGCCGGCCGAACCGCCCGGCGCGCGAAGCCGGTCGCGCGGGTCCGGTATCCGCGATCACGCGTCGTGGTCGCCGATGGCCAGCGTGATCAGCATCGCCAGCCGCTTGCCGGGATCCTCCAGCTCCAGGTTGACGATCTCGGCCATCTTGCGCATGCGGTAACGAATGGTGTTCGGGTGCACGCCGAGTCGCGCCGCGGCGGTGTTGAGGTCGCCCTGCGCCTCCAGCCAGGCGCGCAGGGTCGTCAGGAACCGCGTCGCGTTCGCCTCGTCGTGCCGGGCGAGCTCGACCACGGGCCCTCGGGACGGGATGCGCCCCGAGGAGGCGGCCGTGCGCAGGCGCTGCAGCAGGATCTCGTCCCACGACTCGTCGTAGCAGACCGCCGGGGTGCCGGGCCGGGTGGTGTGCAGGGCCAGGCTCTCGTCGGCCTCCTGCCTGCTCGCCGGGATCTCGCCGGGCTCGGCGGGCGCGCCGATGCCCGCGGCCGGCGTGACGTGGGCGGGCAGGCCGTGCACGAGAGCGCGCAGCCAGTCGCGGGCGGCGCCGGGGTCCTCGTCGCATGGCAGCAGCGTGTAGACGGTGTTGCCGAACAGCGTCGTCCGCCCCGGACGCGACCAGCCGAAGCCGGTGGTCGCGCGTTCGAACGCGAGCAGGATGGCGGCGTGCCGCTCGCCGCCGGTGTGTGCCTGCAGCGCGATCACCCGCAGCGGCCGAGGCGGCAGGCCGAGCTTGCCGAGCACGGCGGTCGCGTCCGGGGTGCCCTCCAGCAGCTGGATCACCAGCTCCGACTCGACCTGCCGTTCGAGGTCCGCGCTCACGCGCGAGCGGAGCAGGTGCAAGGCCACCGTGTGGGCTCCGTCGGCGAGCGCCCGTGCCCGCGCGGGATCGAGCGGCCCGTCGCACGTGACCCACAGCGAACCGAGCAGTTCCCGGCCCGCTCGGACGGCGACGACCGTGCGCCCGCGCATCCCGTGCTCGGGTGCTGCCTCCACGTAGCAGGGCTCGTCGGAGATCGCGAGGTGGGTGAACACGCCGCGCCGCTCGAACAGGGCGCGCACCGGCTCAGGCACCCGCCTGCCCAGGATCGTGTCGAGTCGCGCCGGGTCGGCGTCGTTCTGCACGCTGGAGTAGGCCATCACCCTGGAGAGCTGGTCCTCGATGGTGACCGGCCCTCCCACGGCCGCGGCGATGGTGTCGGCAAGGGCGAACAGGTCGCTCGGGCCCCGGCCGGACTCGGTCTCGCGACCCTCGAGCACGAGCCCGTAGACGACCCCGGCCACCTGGCTCCAGGACACCCGCGGGTCGACGAGCAGCAGGCAGAGCCCGTGGGCGTCGGCGGTGCCGAGCACGTCGCCGGGCGGCCGCTCGTCGGTGCGGACGAGCACCGCCCTCGCCTGCCCGCCGATCGCCAGCTCGACCGCGCGAGCGACATCGGGGATGCCGACCGCCAGCAGGACGTCGCCCACCATGGGGTCGGCCGCGGTGGGGTCGTGCATGACGACGCTGTGCAGTTCGGTGTCGCGACCACGTCCGTGGCCCGCCACCCGGATGCCGTAGCCGCCCAGCACGTTGATCAGGTGATCCAGTCTGACCATCTACCGACCCGTCTCCACCGCGAAAGTTCCGACGAGCCTACCGCTGGCCGAAAGGGACAACGAGCTTCGGCATATTTGTTCGTTCCGGACAACCATCGAACGGTCCCGGTCGCCCATCCTCGCGATGTGGAGTTCGCACGGATCCGGGAAGGTGCTCATGGGTGAGGTCGGTCGGAGCTCTGAGGGACCACGCACGGCGCTCGTCGTCGGCGCCGGCGTGGTCGGGCTCTCCACCGCGTGGTTCCTTCAGGAGCGCGGTGTCGCCGTCACGGTGGTGGACCGGGCCGGGCCCGCGGCCGGCGCGTCCTGGGGCAACGCGGGCTGGCTGGCCCCGGGCCTGGCCCTGCCGCTGAACGAGCCGGGGGTGCTGCGCTTCGGGCTGCGGTCGCTGTTCGACCGCGCGGCCCCGCTGCACGTGCCCGCGTCGCCCGACCCACGGCTCTGGCGGTTCCTGCTGCGGTTCGCCGCGCACTGCAACTGGCGCGCCTGGGAACGGGTGGCGCAGGCCAACCTCGCGCTCAACGCCGAATGCCTGGAGGCCTTCGACACGCTCATCGCGGGCGGCGTGCGGGCAGCGACCCCGCAGGCGCCGGTCACGGCGGTCTTCGAGTCGGCCGGACATGCCGCGGGACTGCTCGCCGAGCTGGCCCGCCTCCGGGACGTCGGCCAGGAGCTGTCCTACCGGGGACTCACCGAAGGCGAGCTGCGCGAATGGCTGCCGCAGGCGTCGGAGCGCACGGGAACCGGCGTTCGCGTGGACGGGCAGCGTTACGTCGACCCCGGTGAGTTCGTCGCGGCCCTCGCGGACTCGGTCCGGGAGCGCGGCGGCGTGATCCGCAGCGGTTTCGACGTCGTCGACATCCGGCCCCATCGCCACGCCGCGACGGTGCGCTCCGCGTCTGCCGGAACGCTGTCCGCCCAGGTCGTCGTGCTCGCCACGGGGGCGTGGCTGAACAAGCTGACGAGGCGCTTCGGGGTCCGGGTGCCCGTGCGCGCCGGCCGCGGCTACTCGTTCACCGTCGCGACCGACGAGCCGGTGCCCGGACCCGTCTACCTGCCCGAGGCCCGCGTCGCCTGCACGCCGTACCAGGGCGGCCTCCGGGTAGCCGGGACGATGGAGTTCCGCGGGCCGGACGCCGCTCTGGACCCGGCCCGGATCGACGCGATCGTCGCGTCGGCGCGGCCCTTCCTCACCGGTGTCCGGTGGGAGGAGAGGCGGGACGAGTGGGTCGGCCCTCGGCCCGTGACGCACGACAGCCTGCCGGTGATCGGCGCGACGGCGGCGCCGGGGGTGTACGTCGCGGGCGGACACGGCATGTGGGGCCTCACCCAGGGCCCGGTGACGGGACGGCTCCTCGCCGAGCAGATCACCGCGGGCAAACAGCCGGAGGCGCTGCGCGAGTTCGACCCGCTGCGCTGAACCGAGGAGCAGGTGATGACAAGCAACGAACCGATCGATGAGAGCGAACGCGCCGAACTGGAATGGCTCCGGGCCGAGAACGCGCTGCTGCGTACCCAGCGCGACGTACTCGAACGCGTCGCCACCGGCTTCGCAGAGGACGCCAACGCCACCCTGCTCAGGCGGCTCACCCGCACCGACCACCAACGCACGACCCGAGGACGCACAATGACCGCACACCAGCGCACCTGGCTCACCACCGACGCCTTCGAACGGCTGCGGGACGAGCTCGCCGAGCTCCGCCGTCACCGCCACTCCGCCCATCCGGACGAGGACGACACCCTCGGCGAACCGCGCAGGCAGGCCCGCATCCGCCAGCTGGAGGAGATTCTCCACAGCGCCGTCGTTGGCGAGGCGCCGCCCGACGACGGCGTGGCCGAACCCGGCATGGTGCTCACCGTCAGGTTCGACGACGACCCCGCCACAGAGACGTTCCTGCTGGGTGTGCGCGACGGCGGCGACGCCGACGGGCTCGAGGTGTACTCGCCGGAGTCGCCGCTCGGCCGCGCGCTGGCCGGGGCCAGGCAGGGCGAGTCGCGGACCTACCCGGTGCCCAGTGGGGCCACGGTGCGGGTGACCCTCGTGCGCGCTGTCCCTTATGGACAGCACACGGCGCGGTGAGGCGTCCCACCGCGCCGCGGGCCGTCAGTGAGCCTGAGCCAGCACCCCGCTCAGCTCGTTCGGCGCCTCCTCCAGCTTCGCCGTGGCCGTCTTCTCGCCCGTGGCCAGGTCCACGGCGTGCAGCTGCCGCTCGCCGGGGTCGGACACGTACGCCGTACCGCCGCGCACGAAGATCGCCGGCCTCGGCTGCTGCCACTCCAGCGGTTCCTGCCACTCCCCGATCACCGGGATGGTGCGCACCACCTCGGCGCGCACCGGGTCGAGGACGTGGATGGCGCCGTCGGTGCCGAGGACCAGCGCCTCGCCCTGCGGTCCCCTGGCCAGCGAGCGGAAGGTGTAGCTCGTGCCGAGGTCGACCAGGCGCAGCTTCCCGGTCTCGGTGTCGATGAGCGAGACCTGCGTCGGGCGTTCCAGCTCGGCGTCCTCGTCCTGCTTGTAGTCACCGAGCACGATCGGCGACGCGTCCGTGCCGGACTGGTTGCCGATCCGGCCGTACTCGGTCGGGCTGTCGACCTTGGTGATCTCGCCGTCGCGGTACACGAGCACGCCGTCCTCGCAGCCGATCACCACGGCCTCGCCCCGCGCCGTGGCCTCGCCGTGCACGCCTGGGCACTGCTCGTTGCGAGCGATCTCCTCGCGCTGCGCGTCGAGGACCATGATGCCGGTGCGCTCCTCCTCGTTGCCGAGGGTCACCACGAGCTCACCGTTCTCCAGCTCGATCGCGACGCCGTGGTGCGGCTCCGCGGTGGTGTAGGACTCGGTCTGCGGCTTGCCGTCGCCCAACTGCGCGGGGTCGAAGCTGATGACCTCGCCGGTGCCGTCGGAGAAGAGCACCGTGCGCCCCGCGTGCCGGACGACGTGCCCGGGCTCGGGGCCGGGGAACGTGACGTCGGTCAGCTGCGCGCCCACCGCGTCCAGCACCTGGAAACCGTCCGAGGTGGACACCATCACGTGCCGGTCGTCACCCGCCGGGTTGAGGCGGTTGAAGCCCTCCAGCGGGAGCTCCGCCTTGACGTCGAGGGTCTTGCCGTCGAGCACGTAGATCCCGCCGTCGTAGGTCGCCACCACCGGATCGGCGACCGTGGTGGCGGGCTGTCCCTGGCGCGCGCCGCCGCCCTCCTGACCGGCCGGCCGCTCGTTCTCGGTGCCGCACGCGCCGAGCGCGAGCACCGCAGCGGCCACTGTGGACACTCCGGCGACCCGCCGATATCGCAGGCTGTTTCTCATCGTAACTCCCATTTCTCTTTTGCGATTGCTCAGTTCCGGCCGAGACCGTCGACGATGGTGTTCGTGTTGGCGCGCATCATGTCCAGATAGGTCGGTGCTCCCCCACCGGGCTCGCTGAGCGACTCGGAGAACAGCGGCAGCACGCGCACGTGCACGCCGGCCTGGTCGGCGAGGACGCGGGCGAGCCGATCGGGCTGCGAGGAGTCCGCGAAGATCGCACCGACCCCCGCGGAGCGGATAGTGGACGCGAGTTCGCTGAGGTCGGACGCGCTCGGCGAGGCCAGCGTGGTGCCGCTGGGCACCACGGCGCCCACGATCTCGAAGTCGTACCGCTGCGCCAGGTAGCCGAACACGTGGTGGTTGGTCACGAGCTTGCGCCGCTCGGGCGGGATCGCCGCGAACCGCTCCGTCATCCAGCGGTCGATCTCGTCCACGCGCTCGAGGTACGCTGCGGCGTTGGCCCTGACGGTCGCCTCGTCGATGCCGTCGACCTCCCGGACGAGCCGGTCGGTGATCACCTCCACCGCGGTGCGCACCCGGCGTGGATCCGTCCAGAAATGCGGGTCGGCCTTGCCGTCCTGCTCGTCACCGCGGTAGCGGATCGGTTCCACCTCCTCGCCGACCGCCAGTGCGGGCACTCCGGCGTCCACAGCGGCGTCGACGTTGCGCTGCACACCCTCCTCCAGGCCGAGTCCGTTGTGGATGATCAGATCGGCCTGTTCGAGGCGGGCGGCCTCCTGCGCCGAGATGGCGAAGGAGTGCGGGTCCGCGTTCGGTCGCATCAGGACGGTCACGGGCACCTCGTCGCCGGTGACGGCGCGCGTCAGGTCGCCGAGGATGTTGGTCGTCACCACCACGCCGCCGCCGTCGTCCCCGGCCGCGGAGCACCCGGAGAGCGCCAGCAGCAGCGTGACGGCGGCCGCACACAGCCGGGCCCTCACCGGCCCGTCTCCACCAGATGCGCGGGCTCGATGTCGAGCTCGAAGGTCCGGGCGACGCGCAGGTCGTCGTTGTAGTCCACTTCGTACACCCGCCGTCCAGCCGGATCGTTGACGTACGCGCGGCTGGTGTCGACCTGGATCACCGGCGTCGCACCGGCATCGATAGGTGCCGTCAGCAGCGACCTGCTCGCGATCTGCTCTCCCGTGGCGGAGTCGTAGGCGTGCAGCACGCCGTCGGCCGTGAGCGTCAGCAGCGGCCCGCCCTCGCCGACCGCGTTCGCGGCCACCACGGGTCCGGTCTCGATCCGGCTCCAGGACCGCTCCGACACGTCCAGCGACCAGACGCCGCGCTGGCCCGCGGCCGCCGCGAGGGTCGCGCTGCCCGGGCGGTGGGTGAACTCGGTGGCCCGCTCCGCGTCCGGCACGGACTGGGGATACGGGATCTTCGCGCCGGTGAACGCGCCATCGTCCTCGCTCACGAGCAGCGCACCGTCCGCGCAGCCGAACACGACCCCGCGCCGCGTCACCGCCGTGCCCTCCGGGTCGGGGCACGGCTCCCCGATCGCGCGGGCGCCCTCGCCGCGGCGCTCGCGGACGGTGACGCCGTCGTCGGTGGCGACGAGCAGCCGCTGCCCGTAGGGCACGGCGATGCCCTCGACCGGCTCCCGCGCGCGGACGTCCCCGTCCTCCAGCGCGGGGCGGTCCAGCAGCGCCGTCGTCCCGTCCTCGAGCGCAACGGCGGTGACGGCCGAGTCGGTGTTCGCGGCGACGGCGTTGCCGTCGATCCGGCCAGCGCCCCGGATGTCGGCGCGGTAGTAGTGCACGTGGTCGCCGTGGTCGACCATCCAGGCGCCGCTGTCGACGACGTGGGTCGACTCCCCTGCCGCAAGGTAGGCGAACCGGCCGTCGGTGCTGATGCCCTCCACGGCGGGTATGTCGTCGAGACGGGTGACCTCCTCGGTGATCAGATCCAGTACCCGTACCGCCCCGCCACGCGCGTCGGCGAGGACGAGCCGGGACTGTGCCTCCGCGGCCTCCTCGGCTCCCTCCACGTAGCCGTGCGGTGTGGCCTCGGCGTCCTGTCGCGGCCGTGGATCGCCGCCGCAGGCGGTCAGCAGCAGCCCTGCGGACAGCGCCAGTGCGGCGGCCTTGTTGTGTGCCCTCAAGATGACTGCGGGATCCCCTCTTCAGTAGTGGTGCGGCTCGCGCGCTCCCGCACGCGAGCGGCCAGTGCGGACAGGAAGAACAGGGCCACGGCGACCGCGGCGATCGTGGCTCCGGCCGCGGTGCCCCAGTGCCACGAGACGAGCAGCCCGGCCCCGGTCGCGACGCAGCCGAGCACCGCGGCGCCGAGCATGATCAGCGGGATGCGGCTCGCCCAGAGCATTGCCGCGGCGGGCGGCGCGATGAGCAGTCCGAAGACCAGCAGCGTGCCGACGACGTGGAACGACGCGACGATCGCGAGCGTGAGCAGACCCAGCAGCGCCGCGTGGGCGAGGCGCGGGTACAGCCCCAGCGTGTGCGCTCTGCGGGCGTCGAAGGTGAGCGCCACGAACGCGCGGTAACCGAGCGCGGACACCACCGCGGCGACGGCCAGCGCGGCGGCGAGGAAGCCGAGGTCCCGGTCCCGGACCGCCAGCACGTCGCCGAACAGGAAGCCCGTGAGGTCGACCGCGAAGGACTGCGAG
Organism: Prauserella endophytica; assembly: GCF_005146945.1. GTDB lineage: Bacteria > Actinomycetota > Actinomycetes > Mycobacteriales > Pseudonocardiaceae > Prauserella_A > Prauserella_A endophytica. The sequence goes on along the minus strand of NZ_SWMS01000002.1, from coordinate 496,793 downwards.
TGCGACACGATGATCACGCCGGTCGCGAGCCTTGGGGGACGAACAACACGCTTCGGCTCCATGCCGGGCAACGTGAGCCACAGCCCCGGGAATCAGGTGACGTCCCTTGCCGGAACGGTGGGGCACACCACCACCGGCGCCGCGTGGCCGGAACCGGTCACCGCGGCCGAACGCCCCCGCCGGAACCTTGCCGCGTGACCGCCCGCTGGGTACCGTCACGGCACCCGTTCGGATGAAACGTTTCATCGAACGTCACACCCGATCCAAGGAGGGACCGGTTCGTGACCGAGCAGCGCAGGCTTTCCCGCAGAACCGTCGTCAAGGGAGCCGCCGCCGTGGCCTCCGCGACGCTCATGTCCCGCGTGCTCCAGGCGGAGGCCGCCGCGGCCCCGCGCGGCGAAAGCCGTCCCGGCACGCGCATCGACCGTTTCGCGCTGGTGTCGCGGCACCGGGTGGTGCGCCACCGCAGCGATCTCGAACTGCCCGTCCAGGTCGGCAACGGCCGCTTCGCCTTCGGCGCCGACGTCACCGGCCTGCAGACCTTCGTGCCGTTCAACACCCTCTCCGACTGGGGCTGGCACGTCGACGCGTTGCCTCCCGGCAAGCAGATCTCGGACTACCGCGGCACGATCTGGGACACCTACGGCCGCGACGTGTACTACTGGACCGACGACGACAACGAGCCGGAACTGCACAACTGGCTGCGCGAGAACCCGCACCGGGCCAACCTCGGCCGGATCGGCCTGCGACTGCTCAAAGAGGACGGCAGCGAGGCGGTGGAGGCCGACCTCACCGACATCGTCCAGGAGCTCGACCCGTGGACGGGCGTGCTGCGGAGCGCCTTCCGGCTGGAGGGCCACCGGGTCGCCGTCGAGACCGCGTGCCACCCCGGCGAGGACGTGGTGGCCGCGCGGATCAGCTCCGACCTCATCCGGCTCGGCCGACTGACGGTGTTCCTGGAGTTCCCCTACGCCACGGCGGCTGGCCGGAACAAGTTCGAGGCGCCCTACGTCGGCTTCTACGACCGCCCGGAACTGCACTCCACCGAGCTCCGACGGCAAGGCCGGGCGGCGATCGTCACGCACACGATGGACGCCACGCGCTACCAGGTCGGGCTGAACCTCTCAGCGGGCGCGCGGGTCAGCCGTCCCGACCCGGCCCGGCACCGCTACGAGATCACCGGCGGCGGCGACCACCTCGACGTGGCCGCGCTCTTCGCCCCCGAGATCCGTGGCACCGTGCCCGTCGCGGCCGAGGTGGTGCGGCAGAGCGAGCACTGGTGGCCGCGGTACTGGCGCACCGGCGGCGCGGTCGACCTCTCGCGCAGCGGCGACCCGCGCTGGCGCGAGCTGGAACGCCGGATCGTGCTGAGCCAGTACCACCTGGCCGTCAACGACGCGGGAAACGACCCCGCCCAGGAGTCCGGGCTGGTCAACAACGGCTGGTACGGCAAGTTCCACATGGAGATGTACTGGTGGCACGCGTTCCAGTACGCCCTCTGGAACCGCTGGCCCCTGCTCGACCGCAGCACCGACGTCTACGAGCGGTTCCTGCCGAAGGCGCGGGAGCTGGCGAAGTCACAGGGCTTCCGCGGCGCGCGGTGGCCGAAGATGACGACGACGCACGGTGACGCCATCGGCCGGGAATCGCCGGGAACCCCGACCTGCCTGCTGATCTGGCAGCAGCCGCACCCGATCTTCCTCGCCGAACTGGACTACCAGGCCCATCCGGGCAGGCGCACCCTGCTGAAGTGGCGTGAGGTGGTCCACGAGAGCGCCGAGTTCATCGCCTCGTTCGCCAACCGCGAGGAGAGCGGCCGGTTCGTGATCGGCCCGCCGATCATGTGCTGCAACGAGCGCAACCCGTCCGCCGAGACGATGAACCCGGCATTCGAGCTCTCGTACTGGCGATTCGGCCTGCGCATCGCCCAGGCGTGGCGCGAACGGCTGGGCACGGGCCGCGAACCGTACTGGGACGAGGTGCTCGGCGGCCTCGCGCCGCTGCCCGTCGAGGACGGCGTCTACGTGCTCTACGAGGGCGTGCCGAACATGTGGACCGAGCGCAACACCAACCACCCCGACCCGATCGCGCCGTTCGGGATGCTGCCCGGTGACGGCGTCGACGTGGAGACCATGCGCGCCACGACGCGCAAGGTGTACGAGACGTGGCCGGTGACCGATCTCTACAGCTGGGACTTCCCGCTGCTGGCGATGAACGCCGCGCGGCTGGGCGATCCGGCGACCGCCGTGGACTACCTGCTGCACGAACGGCTCGGCTTCACCGATACCGGCCTGCCCGCCAGCGGCAAGAGCGGGGTGCCCTCGCCGTACTTCCCCTCCGCGGGCGGTCTGCTCTACGCCGTCGCGATGATGTGCGCGGGCTGGGGCGACTCCCCGGAGGGTCCCTCCGGGGAGGCCGGAAGGCCAGGGCCGGACGGCACGGCGCCCGGGTTCCCGGACCAGGGGTGGGTGGTGCACTGGGAGGACCTCGCCCCGGCGCTGTGAGGGCCAGTGCCCCCGGCGGAGAGCACTAGGTGAGCACGTTCCGCCGTCGCATCCGGTGACAGTAGGCCCACACGAGGAAGGTCAGCAGGAGGACGCCGAGGTCCTGGAGCGACAGGCGCGGGCCCAGCACGCTCCATCGGTCCATGAACCCGAACGTGATGGCCTGGAGGCACAGCTGCGCCACCGCGGCGGTCGCGACGGCGGCGAGCGACCACCGCGAGCGCAGTAGCAACAGGACGGCGGCAGCCAAACCGGCCACGATGTTCACGGTCCAGAACACCAGCGGCACGACGGGATAGTCCGTGAAGTAGTCGACCTGCTGCGGTCCGTACCCCTGCGACTCGAAGTACGCGGTGTCCTGAGCCTGGGTCAGCACGTAGTCGTACGCGCCGATGGCGTACAGCAACAGGAGCACCACACCGACGACCCACAGGTGCCACGGAGCCGCCGTGCGGATGGAAGAGGTGCTCGCGCTCACCGTTCTCGTCAACCTCCCACTGTGCAGAGTCAGCTGTCGATCAGCATCGCGTGCACGCCGTCATCGCGCATCCGACCAGGGTCGCACCATGGGAGGAATCTGCCGCCGCTTCGCCCCCGCCCGCGGCGAGCAGGCCCCGCAGCCGCGAGTCCCGCACTCCCGACCGCGAGTCCCGCACTCCCGACCGCGAATCGCGCACTCCCGACCGCGAGTCCCGCGCTCCGGATCGCGAGTCGTGCGCTCGCGGCGTCAGTCCGCTGCGGGCAGTGCGACCCGTTCGCTCAGCCACTCCGCGAGGTGTTCGAGCGCGGCCGGGCCGACGTCGTGCCCCACCGCGTCGCGGCGGGCGGTGCAGAGCGCCCCGGACTCGCCGTCGAGATAGGTCCACGTGCGGTCGAGCAGCTCACGCGGGATCACCGTGTCCTCGGTGCCCTGCGCGACGAACACCGGCAGCCCGGCCAGCCGGCCGGGACCGGTCGGCACGCCGGCATCAAACGGCAGCGTGCCGTAGAGCACGGCGGCACCGGTGAAGCGCTCGGGGTCGTCCAGGATCAGCCCGCCAGCGAAGGCGGCCCCGCCGCTGAACCCGATCAGCACCACGGGGCGGCCGTCGGTGGCGACGGCGTCGAGCCACGTCCGGAACCAGTCCATGGTCGCGCGCAGGGATTCGGCGACCGGGCGGCCGATGCCCCGGTTGGCGAACCACGCGAACCCGCCGCCCTCGGCGATCGGCGCGCGGACCGCGGCGTACGCCGGACCGGGCGGCAACGCACGCGCGAGGCCGAGGATGCTGTGCTCGTCGGCGCCACGGCCGTGCAACAGCACCACCAGCGGGGCTCGGGGATCCGTGCTGCCCGCCGTCACCACGACCGGCTCGGGGAACGCGCCCGCGCTCACCGGCCGTCCTCTTCGGTCACGATCCGGCCGGCCGTGGGCACACCGCCCCACCGGCGCACCTCCGCGGCGAGGTCCAGCCGGTCCACCGGGGCCGAGTTCTCGTAGGCGCCCCACTCCGACCTCGGGAGCATCCACATCACCTCGAACTCGTTGCCGTCGGGATCGGCGCCGTAGACGCTCTTCGTGGCCCCGTGACTCGACTCGCCCGTGTAGGCGTCGAGGTTCGCGAGCGTCATCCTCGCCTGCTCGAGTTCCTCGATAGTGTCGACCTGCCAGGCCAGGTGGTACAGCCCCACGGAGCCACGGGGTCGCGCGGGCGCGGCGGCACCGAGCCCGAACAGGCCGAGGTCGTGGTGGTTGCCCGACCGGCGCAGGCGCAGGAAGGCCGCGTCCGCTCTCGGCTCCCTGGTCACCACCTCCATGTCGAAGGCCCGGGTCCAGAACGTCACGGCGCGCTCCAGGTCGCTGACGAACAGCACCGCGTGGTTGAGGCGGACGGCCGCGATCGTCATGGTGCGCTCTCCTCGCTGTACGACTGACCGGCTGGTGTCGACGGTACGCCGATATAGATGAAAGTTCAACTATTTCGGCTTTCCACAGAAAACTCCGAGACCGTGTCGATCCGCGCGCGCCCCCGTTCGACCTGTGGCATGAAAGGGTCCGAAACAGGCCCACCGATCCGAGGAGACGACGAACCATGAAGTACATGCTGATCATGCGAGCCACCGACGAGGGCCTCGCGCAGATGCAGAACGCCGACTTCACCGAGATGGTCGAGACCATCGGTAAGTTCAACGACGAGCTGATCCGCGCCGGGGTGCTGCTGGCCGCCGAGGGGCTCGACGACGCGGCGGAGGGCGTGGTCGTGGACCACTCCTCCGAGCCGCCCGTGGTGACCGACGGCCCGTACGGCGAGACCAAGGAGCTGTTCGGCGGGTTCTACATCCTCAACGTGGCGTCGAAGGAGGAGGCCATCGAGTGGGCCAAGAGGTTGCCCGCAACGGGCCCCGGCTTCAAGACCGAGATCCGGCGGGTCACCACGATCGACGAGTTCCCGCAGGACAACGAGTGGATCAAGAAGGAGCGGGCGTGGCGTGAGTCCACGGGTCAGCTCTGACATGGGTGGCCGGGAGGCCGTCGCCGCCGTCTGGCGGATCGAGTCCGCGCGGATCGTCGGGGCGCTCGCGCGCTACACCGGCGACTTCGCGCTGGCCGAGGATCTCGCCCAGGAAGCGCTGGCCGAGGCGCTCGTGACCTGGCCGCGCGAGGGCGTGCCCCGCAACCCCGCGGGGTGGCTGCTCACCGTCGGCAGGCGCCGAGCGATCGACGCGTTCCGCAGGCGGTCCGCGCTCGATGAGAGGTACGCCGCTCTCGCCCATGGGCTGGGCGAGGGCGGCGCCGCCTCCGGCCGCGCACCCGACGGCGGCGGCGACATGCCGTGGGACCCGGACCAGATCGACGACGACGTGCTCGCGCTGATCTTCGTCTCGTGCCATCCCGTGCTCTCGCGGGAGGCACGGGTGGCGCTCACCCTGCGGGTGGTCGGCGGTCTGACGAGCGACGAGATCGCCAGGGCGTTCCTCGTCCCGACCGCCACGGTGCAGGCCAGGATCACGAGGGCGAAGAAGACGCTCGGCGCGGCGAAGGTGCCGTTCGCGGTCCCGCCTGCGAACCAACGGGCCGAACGGCTCGGCTCCGTGCTGAGCGTGATCTACCTGATCTTCACCGAGGGCTCCTCGGCCAGCTCCGGTGACGACCTGATCAGGTTCGACCTCGCGGGCGAGGCGCAGCGCCTCGCCCGCGTGCTGACCCGGCTCGTGCCGGACGAGCCGGAGGTGCACAGCCTGCTGGCGCTGCTGGAGTTCACCGCGGCCCGCTTTCCCGCCCGCACCGGGCCGGACGGGGAGCCGGTGCTGCTGGAGCACCAGGACCGCCGCCGCTGGGACCGGAGCGCGATCGCCCGCGGCCGGGCGGCGCTGGCCCGCGCGGAACGGGCGGGCCGGGGCCTCGGCGCCTACGGCCTGCAGGCCGCGATCGCCGAATGCCACGCCGTGGCCCCGTCGGTCGAGGAGACCGACTGGGACCGCGTCGTGCTGCTCTACGAGGCACTTGGCCGGCTTGCGCCGTCACCGGTGGTGGACCTCAACCGAGCGGTGGCCGTCTCCATGGCCAGTGGCCCGGCCACCGCGCTGTCGATCGTGGACGAGCTGGCGGCCTCCGGAGGGCTGGCCGGCTCGCACCTCCTGCCGACCGTGCGCGGCGAGCTGCTGACCCGGCTGGGCCGCGCGGACGAGGCGCGCGCCGAGCTGGAGCTCGCCGTGCGCCGGTGCGGCAACGAACGCGAGCGCGCTGTGCTGCAACGCAAGCTCGCCGACCTCGGCTGACCGGCCGGCCGGTTCGGGCGTGGCCCGTCCGAACCGGCCGTTAGTCAGGGCCGGATGTTCTGGTTCAGGTGGAACAGGTTGTCCGGGTCGTAGCGGCGCTTGACGCTCACCAGCCGGTCGTAGTTGCCCCGGTAGTTGGCGCGGATGCGGTCCTGGTCGTCGCCCGCCATGAAGTTGATGTACCCGCCATCCTCCGAGTGCGGCGCCGTGGCCTCGTAGTAGTCCCGCACCCACCGGATGTTCGCCTCGTTGTCCGCCGGGTCAGGCCACATGCCGGCGATCACGGTCGCGAAGTTGGCGTCGCGGTAGGCGAAAGCGGTCTCGTCGGACGCGACCCGGTGGCAGGCGCCGTTGATCGGGTAGATGTGCATCGTGGAGTTGACGACAGGCACCTTCGGTCCGTGCTCGAGGTGCGCCGCGATCGCCTCGTCGGTGAGCTCGGTGACGAAGTTGGCCTTCCAGTAGTGCTGCAGCCCCGGCGGCACCAGCGCATCGAACGCGCTGTTGAGTGCCGGGTAGGGCATCGGGCCGACGTGCTCGGCCACGATCGGCGCGACGTCACGGATCGGCGCCAACGCGCGCTCGGCCTCGTCCATCGGGCCGGTCCAGCACGCCACGAACGCGGCGAACGGCTCGCCGTGCCGCTCCTCGGGGATGAACGGCAGCGGCGGCGCGATCTGGAACGCCGGGAAGCCGCCGAGCTGCTCAGGCGCGGTCGAGATGTACTCGCGGTACGTCCGCAGCAGGTCCCCTGCCGCGTCGAGCTCGAAGAACATCGGTCCGCCGTAGATGTCGGCCACCGGGTGCAGCCGGAACTCGAACGAGACGACCACGCCGAAGTTGCCGCTGCCGCCCCGCAGCGCCCAGTACAGGTCCGCGTTCTCGTCGGCGTTGGCCACGCGGAAGGTGCCGTCCGCGGTGACGACGCCCGCCGACAGCAGGTTGTCGCAGGACAGCCCGAACCCGCGGTCGAGGTAGCCGATCCCGCCGCCGAGCGTCAGCCCGCCCACGCCGGTGGTGGAGATGATGCCCCCCGTCGTCGCGAGGCCGAAGGCGTTGGTCGCGGCGTTGAGGTCACCCCACGTGGCGCCGCCCTCGGCACGGGCGGTGCGTGTGGCGGGATCGACCCACACGCTGTGCATGCCGGACAGGTCCAGCACCACGCCGTCGTCACACGTGCCGAAGCCGGGGACGCTGTGCCCGCCACCTCGGACGGACAGGTCGAGCGAGTTCTCGCGGGCGAAGTCCACCGCCGCCATCACGTCGCCGACGTTGGCGGCCCGCACGATCGCCCGAGGGCGCCGGTCGATCATCGCGTTGTGAACTCTGCGGGCCTCGTCGTACCCCTCGTCGTCGGCGGTGATCACCGGACCGCGTACTCGATCGTGCAGGGTCGCGATTGTAGGAGCGGCCATGATGCCTCCTTACGAGCGGTCGGCGCCGTCCTGGAACCTTCGTAGCTCACTCCCCCGTGCCATGGCGCCGATAGAGTCGCAAGGCCCACACCTCGCGCGCGTTTTGTGCCGCGGTTGCCCGGAGTCACGATCAGGGGGAGCTCTCGCATGTCCTTGTCCCCGGCCGCACGGTCGCTGCGCGCCCATTCCCGGATCCTGTCCTCACTGGACACCGCCGCCGACGACGAGTTGGAGCTACTCGCGGACCTCTCCGCGGGTGCGCGCGTGGTCGCACTCGGCGAGGGCGCCCACTTCGTCGCCGAGTACGGCGCCGCGCGTAGGCGCTTCCTGCGCTACCTGGCCGAGCGGTGCGGCTTCACGGTGCTGGCCTTCGAGTTCGGCTTCGCCGAGGCACCCGCCCTCGACGCCTGGCTGCATGGCCACGGCACCGACGGGGACATGACCGGCATGATCGGCACCACCAGCTCCGGCCTCAACGGCACGATGGCCCGCTGGCTGCGCCGGCACAACACCACCAGCGACCACCCGGTGCACCTGATCGGGGTGGACACCCCGGTCGCGGGCGGCACGCTGCGGCCCGTCCTCGAGCCGCTGCTGCGCTATCTCGACACGGTCGACCCCGCGCACGTGGAGCTGGCCCGCACCGCGCTGGAGATCGGCACCCGCGTGGAGGCCGACTCGATCGCGTCCGCCGCCGCCCGCTGGGCCGAGCTGCCCTCGGCCGACCAGACCGCGCTCACCTCGGCGCTCTCCCGCCTTGCCGTGCGGATGCGGGCACTCGAACCGCTCTACCTCCAGCGCGGCGACCGCGCGAGCTACGACCTGGCCCGGCAGCAGCTCGCGATCGCGATCCACGCCGACTACATGTTCGCGACCATCCACGCCTTGCTGTTCGCCGGCGACGGTCTGCCCATGGACTCTTCCGTCCGCGACCGGCTCATGGCCGACTCGCTGCACTGGCACCTCGAGCGGCTCGGCCCCGACGCCAGGGTCGTGCTGATGGCGCACAACAACCACATCCAGAAGACCCCGGTCGAGTTCGAGGGGCCGCTGGCGTACCCGATGGGCTACTACCTCGCGCGGGAGCTCGGTGCGGACTACCGCGCGGTGGCCTTCACCCACACAGCCGGGTCGGTCCCGGAGATGTACCCCGACGCCGGGCAGCCGGTCGGGTTCACCGTCACCGACACCGTCATGGACCCGCCCCCGCCCGGCAGCGTCGAGCACGAGCTCTCCGCGGCGGGTCTCGGCGGCGAAATCTCGCTGTGCGACCTGCGCCCGATGCGCGACGATCCGACAGCGGAGCTGTCCAGCATCCGCGCGCAGAGCGCGCAGCTGCCGACCGCGGTGGCCGACGCGTTCGATGCGGTGCTCACCGTTCCGGCTCTCACGGCGGAGGTGGAGCTGGCCTTCGGCTGAGCGCCGGGGTCAGCGCAGGGCGACGGTCAGCAGCACGACGGTGTCGGTGATCGCGTGCAGCCCGTGCCGCTCCGGCGGGATCGGCAGCAGGTCGCCGGTGTCGAGTTCCCACGTGCGGTCGGCGGTCTCCAGCCGGGCACGGCCGGACAGCACCTGCAGGGTCGCGGCCGAAGGCGCGTCGTGTTTGCCGAGGTCGGCGCCCTCGGCCAGCGCGATGACGGTGGCCCGCTGCGACGAACGGGAGGCGACCGTCCGCGCGGCGCGGCGCGACGGGTGCTCCAGTGCCTCCCTGAGCAACCCGGCGGCCAGGCCGGGCAAGGCCACGGGTTCCTGGTGATCGGTCATCTCACTTGGCTCCCAGCCCCGGCGGGGTTCGCGGCTACCGGAGCCGCACGTCGCGGCTCCGGTAGACCATATCCGGCCCGGTCAAGTAGCCCAGTGGCACGCGACGCGGGCACCGTGCGCGGTCTCGGCGGGCTGGCCCGATCCGGTGACAGCGCGAAAGGCGAAAATCATTTGCCATCCGGGGCGGCGGCTGTGCCACCCTGGACGCGGGCCTCCGACGTCGCGGCTCATCGACTGTTCTCCTTCCTCCCGAGGTGCTTCCTTGATCGACACTGCCCCCACCACGGCAGCGGCGTCCGGCCACCGGCCCGCCGCGCCACGCGCCACCCTGCTGATCGGCGTGCTGGTGGTCTCGGCCTTCGTGATGATCCTCAACGAGACGATTCTGAGCGTCGCGCTGCGGGATCTGACGGTCGATCTCGGCGTCTCCACCACCACGGTCCAATGGCTGACGAGCGGGTTCCTGCTCACCATGGCGGTGGTCATCCCCACCACGGGGTTCCTGCTCGAACGGTTCACGCCCCGGCAGGTCTTCCTCGCCTCACTGACGCTGTTCAGCGTCGGCACGCTCGTGAGCGGCCTGGCGCCCGGCTTCGGTGTGCTGCTGGCCGGCCGGGTCGTGCAGGCGTGCGGCACCGCGGTGATGCTTCCCCTGCTGATGACCACGGTGATGCGCCTGGTGCCGCCGCAACGCCGGGGAGCGACGATGGGCACGATCACCATCGTCATCGCCGTGGCCCCCGCGCTCGGACCGACCATCGGCGGCGCGGTGCTGTCGTCGATGGGCTGGCGCTGGATGTTCGGGATCGTGCTCCCGCTGTCGGTGGCCGCGCTCGTGCTCGGCGCGATCTGGCTGCGACTGGACAGCGAGACCAGGTCCGTGCCGCTCGACGTGCTCTCGGTGCTGCTGTCCGCCATGGGGTTCGGAGGCGTGCTCTACGGCTTGTCTTCGATCGGTGAGTCCGGCGGTGGTGAGCATCCGGTGCCGCCGTGGGCGCCGATCGTGGTCGGGCTCGCCGCGCTCGCGGCCTTCGTGTGGCGCCAGACCCGGCTCCAGCGCTCCGACCGGGCACTGCTAGACCTGCGCCCGTTCACCCACCGCACCTTCGTGGTCGCGCTGATCCTCACCGCTCTGCTGTTCATGTGCCTGCTGGGCGTCGCGGCGATCCTGCTGCCGCTCTACCTGCAGACGGTGCTGAACACGACCACGTTCGTCAGCGGGCTGGCGGTGCTGCCCGGCGGCCTCGTCCTCGGCCTGCTCGGCCGTCCCGTCGGGGCGCTGTTCGACAGGTTCGGAGCGCGGCCTCTCGTGTTGCCCGGCACGGTGGCCATGGCGGGCTCGCTCTGGTTGTTCACCACTCTCGGGCCGGGCTCTCCCCTCGCGGCGGCCATCGCGTTCCACGTACTGTTCATGGCGGGACTCGGGCTGATGATGACGCCGCTCATGACCGAGTCGCTCGGGGTGCTGCCCGACCACCTCTACTCCCACGGCAGCGCCATCCTCTCGACGCTGCAGCAGGTCGCCGGGGCCTTCGGCACGGCCGTCTTCGTCACCGTCGCGGCGATCGGCAGCGCCGCCGGCTCCGGCAGCCCCGACGCCGACGGCCTGCGCACGGCGTTCCTCACCGCCGGCTGCGTCGGGCTGCTGGCCCTGGTCGCCGCGCTGTTCGTGCGTGGGCGCACCACGCCCGAAGAGCAGGGCTGACCGCGCCCGCTGCCGGTGCCGGTGCCGAACTGCAGTGAAGGCCACCTTCACTGCGTTGAACGCAGGCATGGTGGCCTTCACTGCGGTCGACCCAGCCCGCGCTGCCAGGCGGCCAGCTCATGGACCACCGGTCTGGTCGCCGGGTAGAGGTCGAGGTAGAGCCGGTGCAGCCGGTCGTACCGTTCCCGTAGTGCCGGGTCGGGCGCGCGGAGCTCGCGGACCGGGTTCCACCGCGCCGCGTCGGCCTCCCCGACCGCCTGCGCGGCGAGCAGGGCCGCACCGTAGCTCGCGCCCAGCGTCACCGACGGGATCTCCTGCTCCATGCCGGTGATGTCGCTGACGATCTGGGTCCACAGCCCGCCCTGCGTGCCCCCGCCAACGGCGACGATCCGGCGCAGGTCGGCACCCGCGTCGCGCAGCGCCGCGATGTTGTGCCGAACCCCGTGCGCCGTCGCCTCCAGTGCCGCGCGGTGCAGGTCGCCGCGCGTGTGCTCCAGCGTCAGCCCGGCGATGACGCCGCGGGCGTCCGGGTCGGCGATCGGCGTCCGCTCCCCCGCGAGGTACGGCAGCATCAGCAGGCCGCGCGCGCCAGGGCCGGACCGCCGCGCCTCGGCCAGCAGCTCGCCGTGCTCCGGCGCACCGGCGATGCCGCGCAGCCATTCGGTGACCGCCCCCGAGGTGGCCATGCCGCCGGCCAGGCTGCGAGTACCCGGGTAGGCGCCGAGGGTGCCCCACAGGTTCGGCGCCGTCAGCCGCTCGCCGGTGGTGGCGACGAGAAACATCGTCGTGCCGTACATGATCATCAGGTCGCCTGGGCGCTGCGCGCCCACGCTGACCGCCTCCGACCACGCGTCGACCGTGCCCGTGATCACCGGTAGTCCCTCGGGCAGCCCGGTCTGCTCGGCCGCCCGCGCCGTGACCGCGCCCGCGAGCTCGCCCGGCCAGCGCAGCGGAGGCAGCTCCAGCCGCGGCGCGATGTGCCGCGCCCAGGGTTCGTACCACTCCAGGGCCCGGGAGTCGTAGAGCGGCACCGACTGGCTCGCCGAGTGGTGATCGAGCACGTACTCGCCAGTGAGCCGCGAGGCGAGCCACGAGCTCGGCATGTAGAGCCGCCGGGCCCGGCCCGCGACGGCGGGCTCGTGCTCGGCCACCCACGCCAGCTTCGGGCCCACGGCCTGCGTCGACAGCGACGACCCGCACCGGTCCAGCACGGCTTCCGCGCCGAGCTCGTCGCTCAGCCGCGCGATCTGCTCGGTGGCGCGCGTGTCGACGCCGTAGAGGATCGCCGGGCGCAACGGCTCCTCCGCGCCGGCCGGACCGTCACCGGTCAGCACGACGCACGGGCCCATGCCGCTGACGCCGACCGCCTCGACCCGGCCCTCGGCCGCGGAGAGCAGCAGCTCGCCGGCGATCTCCCGGAACTCCGTCCACCACACGCACGGGTCCATCTCGACATGCCCTGGCCGCGGCCGCGACACCTCGTGCGCCCGCACCGCCGTGCGCAGCACCGTCCCGCTCGCCCGCTCGACGAGCACGCCCTTCGTGCTGGACGTGCCTACGTCGACGCCGAGCACCAGTGATCCCGTCACGGTGCCACGTCACCACACAGGTGGACCCGAACGCCAGCCGCTCGAGCAGGTCGGCCTTCGCGGTGAGCGCGCCGCCGGCGGTGGCCGCGTCGGGGGCGCAGGCGAAGTCGTCGGCGATGGCGGCGAGGTGCCGTTCCACGGCCCTCGGTCAACCGTCGACAACAACCGTTGACGGTTGACCATGACAGCGTTCGAGGGCCTGGTCGACCGGCTCGCGCCAACGGTCGGCCGTCGAGCACGGTGGTGCTGTCGACGCCGCCGGGCCACTGGCCGTCATGACAACGAGGCCGGTCCGGGCGGCGTCCACCCGGCCCCGGGGCCTCACGCCAGTTCGGGCACCCGCAGGTGCGCGATGGCCAGCTCGAACTCGGCGACGTCGAGGCGTTCGGCGCCCGACTCGCGGATCGCGCCCGCCCTGACCTCGTCGGCGCGCTCGCGGCTACGCCGCATCGCCTCGACACTGTCGTAGGCGACCGAGCCCACGCACCGTCCGGAGGTCCTGTCGATCATGAGGCTCGCGCTGCAGAACCCCTCGAACGACTCGAGCGAGGGCAGGACGGTGTCGGTGAAGACACTGATCATCCGGTCGATCTGACCGGGCTCGACGCGCAGCCACGTCGCCCGCGCGCAGGCGCCCTCCGCGACCCGGTGATCACGGTGCAGCACCGCAATCTCCCATTCGTCGATCGTCATGTCGCCGCCAAGCAGCTCCCGCGCCCTCTCCCGCAGCGCGCCGGCCGCCTCGGCGCTGGCCTGCATGGCCTCCGCCGTCTCCCAGGCCGTCGTGACGATGCAGCGGCCGTCCTCGCGGTTGACGAGCATCGACAGGCCGACACAGCCGTCCATCTCCAGTGCCGTGGGCATCACCTCGTCGCGGACGTGCGCCACCCCGTCGTCGATCGACGCCGTCCTCGCCCAGATCGTCGTGGACCGTGCGTGCACGATGCACCTCCTGCCCGTCCGGGGCGGCGTCCCGTTGACGTCGCCGATGGACCAACGCTCCTCCCCCGCGTCGGCCCGAACAAGGCCGTAGCGGGACGGAGTTTTGCATCGGGACGCCGAACCGGTCAGACCCGCCTCCCAGCGGAAGAGGCGCTTCGCCGGACGGACGGGTCATCGGTCCTCCGACGGCGATAACAACGCGGGCCGTCAGCCCATCACCGAGGCGCGGCCGGCGCGGGACCGGGCGCGCCGCCACACGGCGTGGGCCAGCAGTGCCGCGACGGCCACGACGATGGTGGTCAGCAGGATCACCGTCACCGGGCTGGACCAGAAGACCGACCAGTCGCCCCGCGAGACGAGCAGGGCCCTGCGGAGGTTGTCCTCCAGCATCGGGCCGAGCACCACCCCGAGCAGCAGGCTGGTCAGCGGGTATCCCGAGCGCCGCATGAGGTATCCGATCAGTCCGAACGCGACCATCAGCAGGACGTCGAAGAAGTTGCCGCGCAGGGAGTAGACGCCCACGAAGCACAGGCTCGCGATGAACACGGTGAGATACGGCGAGATCACCCGCAGCGCTGTGGCGAAGAACGGCACGAGCACCGTGTTGAGGACGAGCAGCAGCACGTTGGCCACCAGTACCGCGGCGATCACCGCCCACACGATGTCGGCGGACTTGGTGAACAGCTCTGGCCCCGGCTGGAGGCCGACCATCACCAGGCCGCCGAGGATCATCGCGCCGCTCGCCGAGCCGGGGATGCCGAGCGACAGGGTGGGGATCAGTGCCCCGCCCACCGAGGCGTTGTCGGCCGCCTCCGGCGCGGCGAGCCCGCGCGGATTGCCCTTGCCGAAGGTCTCGCGGTCCTTGCCGAGAGTCTTCTCGGCGGCATAGGCGATGAACGTCGCCATCGACGCGCCCGCGCCGGGGAAGATCCCGATGAGGAAGCCGATCAGGCCACCGCGTGCCATGCTCGGCGCGTACCGGGTGACGGTGGGGACCGGCGGGAAGAGCGAGCGCAGCGGCAGCTTGCCGCTGGAGTCGATCCGGCCGCCGTCACGGACGCGGACGATCACCTCGGACAGCCCGAAGATGCCGATCGCGACCACGACGAGGTCGGCACCGTCCCAGAGGTCGACGATGCCCCACGTGAACCGTTCGTCGCCGGTGATGCGGTCGAGGCCCACCGTCGAGATGATGACGCCGAGGCTCACGGCGGCGATCGCCTTCGAGCGTGTGGCGTTCGAGATGCCGGAGGTCAGCAGCAGCACGAGGCAGACGAGCAGAAAGTACTCCGCGGGTCCGAACAGGATCGCGGCCTTCGCGAGCACCGCGGCGAGCAGGGCCAGGCCGGCGAACCCGATCAGGCCGCCGACGAACGACGCCACGGCGCTCAGCGTCAGCGCGTAGCCGACGCGGCCCTGCCTGGCGAGCGGGTAGCCGTCGAACGTCGAGACGACGCTCGACGCGTCACCGGGGATGTTGAGCAGGATCGAGCTGATCCGTCCGCCGAACATTCCGCCCAGGTAGATGGCGACGAGCAGCACCAGCGCGCTCACCGGGGACAGTCCGAACGTCAGCGGCAGTAGCACCGCCATGGTCGTCACCGTGCCGATTCCCGGCAGTGCTCCGACGACGGTTCCGATCGTGACGCCGAGTGCGCACCAGGCGAGGGTCGCGGGGTCGGAGAGGATGGCGGTCAGCCCGCCGCTGAGCAGGGTCAAGGTTTCCACCGCGGCACATCCTTTTCGTGAGGGCGCGCGTGCGCGTCAGTAGGCGGGCAGGAGTTCGATGCGCACTTGCAGCAGCACAACGAAGACCACGTACAGGGCGGCGACGAGCACGACGGTGGTCAGCACCGCCCGGTTCCAGGTGCGTTGCTCGACGTAGCGCAGGCAGCCGAGGATCAGCACGACCATGGCCGCGGCGAGGCCTATCCACGGACCGAACGCAGCCGCGACCACGGCCAGCGCGACGAACCTTCGCGGCGGGGGCTCGAACCACCGGCGCAGCCGCCGGCCAGTGCCCAGCGCGTCCGACGGTTCGGCCGGTTCCGCGCGCTCTGTCCGGACCTGCCGGACGAGGTCGGCGACCAGCAGCACGAGCACGACCACGCCCAGCGCGAGCGGCAGGAACGCGGGGCCGAGGTCGGCGCTGTCGTCGGTGTGCCGCAGCGCGAGTTCGACGGCCTGCCACACGACCGTGCCGATCCAGAGGCAGGCGAGCACGGGGAAGGCGGAGACGCGTCCGCGACGGGTGCGCTCGGCCACGTCAGTCACGCTCCCTCAGGTAGCGGCCGAACGTGGCGCCCTCGGTGCGCAGCCACTCCGCGTACTCCTCCGGCCCCTTGTACTGGACGAGCAGGCCGTTCTTCTCCGCGTACTCCGCCCATTCCTCGCTGCGGCTGACCGCGCGCAACGCCTCCGCCCAGTAGGCGACCGCGTCGTCGGACGCCTTGGCTGACATGATCACGCCCTGCGCGCGGTAGTACGAAGTGGACACTCCCTGTTCCCGTAGTGTCGGCACATCCGGCAGGGACTGGAGCCGTTCGTCCGCCGTGATCCCGAGGGCGCGCAGCTCACGCTTGTTGAGGTAGCTGCGAGCGAGGGTCGGCACCACCAGCGCGACGTCGATCCGCTCGCTGACCACGTCGGGGATGACCTGCGCGACCCCTTCGCTCGGCACGAAGTTCAGCCCCGCAGGATCGATGCCGCGCGCCTCGGCGATCTCCTTCCACTTGGACGGTTCCTTGGACTGCAGGGTGCTCGACAGGCCGAAGGTGACCTCGCCGGCAGCCATGCCGTCGAGAAGGTCCTGAAATGTCCGCAGCCGGGAGTCGGCGCCGGTGACCACGACCATCGGGCTGGTGGCCAGCTGTGCCACGGGCCGCAGGTCGTCGAGCCCCACCGGCGCGCCCTCCCGGTAGAGCGGCGCGAGGACGTCCACCCACTGCATCAGCGTGTTGTCGTCGCCTTGCCGGGCCAGCGTCTGGATGCCGAGCAGACCGCCCGCCCCCGGGAGGTTCTCGACGTAGACGTCTCCGCGGGCGATCCCGGTGCCGGTGAGCGTGCGGGCGGTCTCCCGCGCGGCGGTGTCGGTGCCGCCGCCGGAGCTGAACGGGACGATGTAGCGGATCTGGCTGCCCGGCGCGTCCGGGCCCTCGCCCGCCGCGGTCCCGCATCCGGCGAGAGTCACGATCGCCAGCACGGCGAGCAGGCTCCTGCCCTTTCTCGATGCCATGCGCAGTCCTCTCTGACTGACGGCCACTGGTCTGCGACATCTTGTATATAAGTAAACGTGCTGTCAACCTTTGGACATCGCGCAGTCGAACTGGTAGACACTGTGTATATAAACGTTCACAGTGAACGTATTCAGTCTTGGTGATTAGTTCTGCTGGATGGGGACAACATGCTGACCAACCTCGGGCGGCTCGTCGCGCGCAGCGCGTCGTACTGGTCTGACCGCGACGCGCTCGTCTGCGGCGAACAGCGGTGGACCTACGCCGATCTCGACCGTCGCTCGAACCGGCTCGCATCGGCACTGGCGAGCCGGGGCATCGGCAGCGGCGCCGCGGTGGCGACGTTCGCGTCCAACCGCGCCGAGCTCGTGGAGGTGGAGGTCGCGCTGTACAAGGGCGGGCTGCTGCGCGTACCCGTCAACCACCGTCTCGGGCGTGAGGAGGCCCGCCACATCCTCGCCGACGCCGACGTGCGGATGCTGCTCACCGACGCCGCCCACGCTCACACCGGCCGGGAGGCGATCCGCGGGAGCGGCCGGGACATCCCCCTCGTCGTGTTCGACGGCGAGCAGCCGGGAGCCGAGACCTACGCGGACCTGCTCGCCGAGGGCGCCGACGAGCCCGTCGCGATCGACGTGGACCTCGAGGCGCCCTGCGTCCTGCACTTCACCTCCGGCTCCACCGGCAAGCTCAAGGCCGCGGTGCAGACCACCGGAAACCGGCTGGCCAACGTGCGCAAGCGGCTGATGGATCCCGACGTGGCCGCGTCCCCGGACGACTCGTACCTCGTCGCGGGCCCGATCACCCACGCCTCCGGCATGGGCGTGCTCGCCGCACTGAGCCGGGGCACCACCATCGTCGTGCTGCCGTCGTTCACCCCGCAGGACTTCCTCGACGCCATCGCCAAGGAGAAGATCACCTCGACGTTCCTGGTGCCGACGATGCTCAACATGGTGCTCGGCCATCCCGGTCGCGACACCGCGGATCTCTCCTCGCTCAAAGCCGTCCGGATCGGCGGTGCGCCGGTGTCCCCTCGGCGGCTGCGCGAGGCGGTCGAGCTGTTCGGGCCCATCGTGATGCAGGGCTACGGACAGGCGGAGACCACGAGCGGGGTCACGGTGCTCACCAGCGACGACATCGTGCGCGGCATCGAGAGCGATCCCGACCTCCTGCTCTCCTGCGGGCGCGCGCTGTTCGACACCGAGGTCCGGGTGGTGGACGAGCGGTTCGAGCCGGTTCCCGCGGGAGCCATGGGCGAGCTCGTGGTGCGCGGCCCGGACTGCGTCAGCGCGTACTGGAACGAACCCGAACTTTCCGCGCAGACGTTCCGGGACGGCTGGGTGCTCACCGGCGACATCGGCTACCTCCGCGAGGACGGTTACCTGTTCATCGTCGACCGCAAGAAGGACATGATCATCTCCGGCGGGTTCAACATCTACTGCAGCGAGGTCGAGGCCGCGATCTACGAGCACCCGTCCGTCGCCGAGGCGTGCGTGGTGGGCGTGCCCGACGAGAAGTGGGGCGAGGCGGTCAAGGCCGTCGTGGTCCCCAAACCCGGCGCGGAGATCGATCCGGCGGAGCTGATCGCGTTCTGCGCCGAACGACTCGACCGCTTCAAGAAGCCGCGGACCGTCGACGTCGTCGGCGCCCTGCCCGTCAACCGCAACGGCAAGATCGACCGCCGCGCGGTGCGTGCGCCGTACTGGGCCGGTGCCGACCGGGCCGTGAACTGACAGGAGACCACGATGATCTTCGACCTCATGCCCGGCTACGACGAGCTCCCGAACATCAAGCCCGTCGTGGACAAGCTGCGCGACTACCTCCAGGGCGAGCTCGCCGACTACGAACGCGCCCACGACCTCGGACCCGAGACGGCCTACGACCGCTCCGTGCTCCAGCCGGTGTGGAAACGCAGCCGGGAACTCGGCTTCTACGGGATCCACCTGCCTCCGGAACACGGCGGCCGAGGGCTCAGCCACACCGAGCTCGCCGCGTTGAAGGAGGAGGTCGGGGCGTCGGGGCGCACGCTCTACCACAGCGTGCTCGGCGACATGGGCGGCCCGCTTCGCGCCGGGGCGATCTTCGCCTATGCCACCCCCGAACAGCTCGGCCGGTACCTGGTGCCGGTCGTCGAAGGCGACCGCGCGTGCTGCTTCTCGCTCACCGAGACCGACGCCGGCTCGGACGTGCGCGCGATGCGCACCACCGCGACGCCGGACGGTGACGGCTGGCGGATCACCGGGCGGAAGGTGTTCAGCTCGGCGGGCCCGTTCGCGGACTTCTCGATCCTCGTCGCACGCATGGCCGGCACCGAGGAGACCTACTCGGCGTTCCTCGTCGACCTCGGCTCCCCCGGCTGCACCGTGCTGCCGGGCGAGGTTCCGCTCTCGGGCCAGCACATCGAGTCAGACATCGTGCTCGACGACTGCTACGTCGGCCCGGGACAGCTGCTCGGCGAGATCGGCGACGGCCTCAGGATCGGGCTGGGGCGGGTCACCACCAACCGGCTGCTGCACTGCCCGACCGTCCTCGGCCACGCCCGCCGCGTTCTCGAGCTCACCATCGCCCACGCGAAGAACCGCGCCGTCTTCGGCGGGACCCTGGCCGACCTCCAGTCCATTCAGCACAAGATCGCCGACATGGCCACCGCGTTCTACGCGGCCCGGTCGATGACCTACGCCGCGCTGACCGCGCTCGACGAGGGCAGGCGGCCCCGGACCGAGGCGTTCATGTGCAAGCTCTTCGTGGCCGAGAACGCGTTCACCATCGCCGACACGGCGATGCAGATCCACGGAAAGGCCGGGATGGTGAAGGGATCGGAGATCGAGTGGCTGTTCCGCCGCCTGCGGATGTTCCGCATCCTCACCGGCTCCTCGGAGATCCAGAAGAACGGTATCGCCAAGGCCCTGCTCCACTGAGCACCGCGAACGTGATGTCCAATAACCTGCATGGTGTAGCGAGTTGTAAACTTCGTCACCTGGAGACTCCGCCGACCTGGAGGGCAGATGGCCGAGGACCGCCGGACCAGGCGAACCAAGCGCCTGTTGAGAAACGCGATGGTGGAGCTGGTTCTCCAGAACGGTTTCGACAACGTCACCGTCGAGGACATCACCGAGCACGCCGACATCAGCAGGGCCACGTTCTACAAGTACTACAGCGACAAGCAGGCGCTGCTGAACCAGATCGTCAGCGACGTGCACGCGGAGCTGCAGGCCCGGCTGGTGCCGCTGGCCCCTGAGTCGTCCAGGGGCTTCACCGGCAAGCCCGCCCTCGAGCTGTTCCGGCACGCGCGGGAGGAACGCGACGCGTACCGCGTCATCCTGCGCGGCGAAGGACACGGCACCGCCCTGCGGACCTTCATCGACATCCGCACCGCCAGCGCGGCGCGGATCTTCGCCGAGCGCGCCGCCAACCTCGGTGTGACGATGCGGATCCAGCCAGAGCTGCTCGCCCGCGCATGGGTCGGCGAGCAGGTGGCGATCCTGCAGTGGTGGCTCGAGCAGGACGAGCCCACGATGACGGCCGAGGAGATCACGCAGATGCTCCTCACCCTGTCGCTGCGCGGCCGATACTGGGCCAACGGGTTCGACGGCCCGCCCGACGACGTCACGCTGGGCCCGGCCCCCGAGTAGCCCGCGGCCCGACCCGGAACACCGGCAGGTCCGGCGCGAGCCGCTCGAACTCGGCCAGCGGCGCGTCCTTGTCAACGGGCACGTGTGCCCTGGCGTTGGGCGCCCGCCGAAGGTATTCGCGGAGTATCGCGGCGCGGCGCTCCGGCGGCACCTCCCGCAGGCACACCTTCTCGCGGCGGCCGTGCCGGATGGTGACCTCACCGCCCGCGGCGCGCGCGTTGCGCACCCAGTTCGCCCGCTCCCCCAGCATCGACACGAGGTGGCGCTCGCCGTCGACGACCACCATCACCAGCGGCACGCTGACGGTCCGGCCGGACCGCCGCCCTGGTACCTCCAGGGTGACGAGGTAGTCAGGGGCGACGCCGCGGGCGTAGACCGCGGCCGTTCCCCGATCGAGGACGCGCGCCACCCCGTTCGGCCTGCCGCCACGGTAGAGCCACTGCTTCAGGTTCATTGGCCACCTCTTCCTGTACGTTGTACATGTACATCGTACAGTGCCCCTGTACGCTGTATATTGTCAAGCGATGACACAACCGGAACGCCGAAGCCCGGCCGACGACGAGCGCACGCCCCTCAGCCGCCGCGCCGTGGCCGGGGCCGCGGTCGCGCTCGCTGACGCCGAAGGGCTCGATGCGGTGACGATCCGCAGGCTCGCGAAGGACCTTGGCGTGACGCCCATGGCCCTCTACTGGCACTTCCGCAACAAGGACGAGCTCCTGGACGGCATCGTCGAACTGCTCTACGACGAGATCGACCTTCCCGGCGTGGAAGCGTCCGCCCCGTGGCCACGGCAGCTGAGCACGCTGCTGGAGTCGATCGTCACCGTGCTGCGCGCGCACCCAGCGACCGCGCCCCTGCTCGCCACCCGCAACGTCACCTCCGAGAGCAGCCTGCGCACCATCGAGACCGCGCTCGACATCCTGGGGCGCGGCGGTTTCTCCCCCGCGGAGGCGACCCAGATCGTCCGTCACGCGCTGAGCACGGTCACCAACCTCGTCAGCGGGGTGCCCGGAGCCACCGGCCGGCTCGCGGATCCCCGGCACGCCCGGACCTTCCTGGAGTCGCTGCCGGCCAAGACCTATCCCCGGCTGGTCGAGGCGGCGGGACCGCTGACCGAATGCGAGGACAAGGACGCCTACTTCGCGTTCGGACTGGAACTCCTACTGTCCGGAATCGAAGCCACCGCATCGAAACGCACCGTCCACTAGCGACACCGCGCCAGCGCGAGCAGGGTCCGCTCGTCGAGAGACACGAGCGGACGGTGCGGGGCCACGTCGTCAGACCGCACTTCACTCCTCGCCACGGATCCCCCGTCCCCGACCGTACCGGCAACCCCGGACCCCGGGGACGACTTCCACGCCGCCGTCGTCAGCGACGGAGCAACACGCGCGAGCCGAGAAACACGAGCGTCACCGCGGTGATCACGTACGCCGTGGCGGGAACCCAGTCGCCCCACCGGACATAGAGCGTGCTTCCCTCGTGGATCGGAACGTCGACCACGAAGATCCCCCGCTCGTCGGGCGGCATCCACGCCAGCCGCCTGCCCTGCGCGTCGAAGGCCGCCGACGTGCCGTCCAGCTCCACCAGCACGGCGGATCGTCCGGACTCCACGGCCCGGACCGCCTCGGCACTCGCCTGCACCGGGTGCGCCCAGGTTCCGTGGAACGACGTCAGCGAGCCCTGCACCACCGTCACGTCGGCGCCGTGTCGCACGACTTCCCGGCGCAGGTCCGGGAAGATCGACTCGTAGGAGATGAGCGGGCCCAGCCGCACCCCTCCGGCCCGCAGGATCGACGGCTCGACCCCAGGAGCCCGGTCCTCGTCGGCGATCCCGGTGTCCTGGAGCAGACCACCGAGGAGCGACCGCATCGGCACGTACTCGCCGAACGGCACCAGCCGCCGCTTCTCGTACGTGCCGACCAGTCCCCCGGCGCCGTACTGCTGGGTCGTCTTCCTGATCCGGCCGTCCGTACCCCGCGCGTCGACGTTCACCAGCACGTCGCTGCCCACGGACTCCGCCGTCTGCCGCAACCGGCTCACGGCGTCGGGCCGCTGTGCCGGATCGAACGGCATGCTGCTCTGCCCCCACACCACCAGGTCCTGCCCGTGGCCCCTCACGGTGCGGGTCAGGTCCACGTGCCTGGCGAACCGCTGCTCGGCATCGTGGACGACGCCGGCCTGCACCCCGGCCACCCGGATCGTGCCGGTCACCGCCGCGTCCGGCCTCAGCAGCCCGTGGCCGAGGACGAGTCCGGCGACCACGACGGCGAGGCTCGCGCCCGCGAGCCGCACCGCGCGGCTCGCCCCGGGAAGGGCAGCGGCGGCGAACCCGACGTTGGCGGCCACCAGCACGGCGCTGAGCAACCACACTCCCCCGAGCGCCGCCAGCGCGAGCACCGGCCGCACCTGCCACTGGGTCAGTCCCAGGAGCCCCCATGGACCCCCGAGGTGCTGCCAGGACCGCACCGCCTCGACGCTCACCCACACCGAGGGCAGCACGATGCCCGCCAGCGCCACCCGCGCCGGTGATGGCTCCCGCAACAGCCGGAACGTCAGCAGGCCGAACGGCACCCACAGCACACCGGCGACGATCGCCATCGCCAGCGCCAGCAGCCCCACCTGCGGTAGCACCCAGTGAAAGAACGTGAGGAAGAACCCCACCGACGCCAGCGAGCTTCGCCAGCCCGCCTCCCGGTACGACCCCGCGCGCGCGAACAACATCAGCAGCGGGGCGAGACCGGCCCAGCCGAGCCACCACAGAGCCGGCGCCGGGAAGGCAAACGCCAGCAGGCAGCCGAGCAGCAGCGCGAGCCCGCGCACCGCCCACCGGCGGACCCGCCCGGCAGCACCCATACCGGCACGCTACCGATCCGTCGGCGCGCGCCGTGGCGCCCCGGCACTCCCGCGCGGGATACTCCCGGGATGGCCTACGACCACGAACTCGCCGACCGCGTCCGCGAACTGGTCGCCCGGGAGCAGCACCTGACCGAGCGGAGGATGTTCGGCGGCCTGGCGTTCCTGGTGGACGGCAACATGGCGGTCGCGGCCAGCGGGCAGGGCGGGCTGATGGTGCGTGTGGACCCGGAGGACACCGGCGTGCTGACCGGTGAGGCCGGCGTACAGCCGATGGTGATGCGCGGACGCGAGCTGCGGGGCTGGCTCCACGTCGACGCTTCGGCCGTCCGCGCGCGGGACCAGCTCGAACGGTGGGTCGCCCTCGGGGTCGGCTACGCGCGTTCGCTCCCGGCCAAGACTCCCCGCCGCTGAACGACGTCCTCGCCTACGGCGCCTCGGCGAGCGAGAGCCGGTTGCCGTCCGGATCCACCACGACGACATGGCGCACACCGTTGCCGTAGGTCTCCACCGGCTCGTGCCCGGCACCGTGGGCCACAAGGCGAGCCAGTATCGCGTCGAGCCCCGCCACGCTCAGGGTGAGCAGCGCGTTGCCCGCCCGCTCGGGATGCTCGTCGACGACGACCCACGCGGTGTCGCTGACCCGCCAGAGTGCCTCGCCGCCCACGACCTCGTCCGCGGGCCGCCCGAAGAACGCCGCGAACCAGCCGAGTGCGGCGGCCCGGTCGCTCACCGGCACGACGCTGTAGAGGTGCGTCATCGTTCCTGCGCTCGTCGGCATGCCCAGTTTCCTTCCTGATCGGGTTCCTCTGTGCACAGACCCGCCGGGACCGCGAAACTCGTCGCCGCGCTGCAAGCTCCTTCCTGCGTCGTGCGGGCGAAGGTGCCCGAGCCGCCGGTGTTCGAGGGCCTCCGCGAGAGCGGTGACATCGTGAAGGCGCCGATCGTGCAGGTGCTGCGCGACGACTGGCGCACCGTGCTGCGCGGCATCGGGCTGCGGATCGCCGAGACGGCGGGCTACGCCGTCGCCGTCACCGACCCGATCTCCTAGCTGGAGTCCGCGGAACTCGCGACGAGCGGCCAGACGATCTTCGCACGCTGCGTCGGCTCGGCCGTCGGCATCGGCGCGACCATCGCGCGGGCCGGCCTCACCGACCGCATCGGCCGCCGCCCGGTCTGTCTTTCGGGTCACGTTGTTGGGCGCGCTGTGGGCGATCCCGATCATCCTGCTCGTCAACACCGCCTCGGTGATCGCCATCGTGATCACCGTGGTGGTGTCCTGTGCGATCCGCCGACCAGATCCCGGCGATGATCTGGGATGTCCCGCCTTGCGTCACCACGTTGCTCTTCCTCTGGCGCTGCCGTTCCTCGCCTACTCGCTGCTCGGTCCCGTCCTTTGCCCACCGGCGAGCCGTGCGAGCCGAAGGAGCGGTCGGCCGCGCTGCGCGCCACCGAGCAGGCGCCGGAACCCGAGCCCGCGCCGGTTCGCCGAGGGCCCACGGAGGTCCACGGTCAGCCGGGGAAAAGCAGGAACAGCCGCGCCACCCCGCCAAGACAGCCGCTGCGCTGCCGCTCGCCGGTCCGGATCTCGAAGTCGCCACCCGGCTCGGTACCCGGATGCCGCCGGAGATAGTGATCCGCGAGCCGTTCGGCGCCCTCGCCCTCATCGAGCCACGGTGTCTTGTGGCCGCACTCGCCACACCAGTAGCGGAACCTCGCTGACATCAGCGCAGTCTCGCCGCTTTCGCTGGTCAGGGACCAGGTCGAGCACCTGCCATTCATGGCCGGTCGCCTCTCACTAAGATCATCGCGACCCGCCGCCTGCATGAAGGAACACCGACGTGGCCGACCGTTTCGGCGTCCTCCTCCGCGATGCACGGCGGCGCGCCGGCCTGACGCAGGACGAGTTGGCCGCGAGGTCCGGCGTCGGGGTCCGGACCATTCGCCGGCTCGAGACCGGCAGCGGAACCGACCCGCGCATCGGCACCGTCACGTTGCTCGCCGACGCGCTGGACGTCACCCAGGACGAGCGCCGCGGTCTGCTGGCGGCCGCCGATGGCAAGCACCCGCAGCCGCCGGAACCGGAACCCGCGCCGGCCGCCACAGCGGAGCCGCCGGAGCAGGTTCCGCTCAACCCCGTCCCCAGCGCTCTGCCCGCCGTGCCACCTGAGGTGTCGGAGGCCGCCGACAACCTGGCCAGGGTCATCGCGGCCCGCCTGCGGCGCGAGGAAGAACTCCGCCGCGTGCACGACCCCTTCCCACTGCCCGTCCGGTGGCGGCAGGCGCCCGAAGGGCTGGCCGACCACTGGGACAACATCTGCCGCGTCCCGGCCGGCGTCACCGCCAGGCCGCTGGACCTCGCGGGCGAGGTGGGCGACGTCGCGGCCGCCTACCGGCGCGTGCCGTCACGACGGCTGGTGGTGCTGGGACGCGCTGGATCGGGCAAGACCGTGCTCACCCTGCGGTTCGTGCTCGACACGCTCGCCGCGCGCACACCGGGCGCCGCGGTGCCGGTGATCTTCAACATCGGCTCGTGGGATCCGACGAGGACGCCGTTGCGCACGTGGCTGGTCGAGATGCTGCAGCGCGACCACCCCGGCCTCGCGGCCGCCGCGCCGGGCGGCGCGACGCTCGCGGCCGTCCTGGTCGACACCGGGCGCATCCTGCCCGTCCTCGACGGGTTCGACGAGATCGCCGAGGGTCTCCACCGTCCCGCCCTGGAAACGCTCAACTCCGTGTCGATGCCGCTGCTGCTGACCAGCCGCTTCGACGAGTACGAACGAGCCGTGACGGTGGTGGACGTGCTGACCTCGGCCGCCGTGGTGGAGCTGACCGACCTCACGCCCGACGACCTCGCCGGCTACCTGCCCCGCACGGCCCGCCGCGTGACCACCGGCGACGGCAACGGCACCGCGTGGGACACCGTCATCAGTGCGCTGCGCGAGGACGGCGGGTCCGGCGCGTCGGCCAACCTGGCGGCAGCGCTGAAGACGCCGCTCATGGTCGGGCTCGCCCGCACCGTCTACAGCGACTCGCGCGACCGCGACCCCGCCGAGCTGCTCAACACCACGCGATTCCCCACGCGGGAGGCCATCGAGGACCACCTGCTCGACACGTTCGTGCCCACCGTCTACGGCGGACAGTCGGCCTCGCCCGACGGCCAAGGCCAGAGCTGGGACGTCGGCCGCGTGCGCCGCTGGCTCGGCTTCCTCGCCGACGACCTCGACCGCCGGGGCACGGGCGACCTCGAATGGTGGCGAATCGGTGGCCCCGTCAGCCGGTCCTCGCGTGTCCTGCTGGCGACGGGGACGATCATCCTGGCCACCGCGCTGGTCCACTGGCTGTTCTTCACCCCGGTGGCGGGGCTCGTCCTCGGCATACCCTTGTATTGGGACGTCGTGCTGGTGGACGGGCTGCTGACCGGGTTGGTCATCGGCCTGCCGTTCGCGTTGCTGTACGTGCTGATGGTGGTGCGCAAGGACAGAGTCCTCGAACCGGCGCGGGTCCGGGTGCGGCTGTTCGACCGGTCGAGCCTGCGACCAGGGCTCCGCCGCAAGATCATCACCCGGTTCGCGGCCGGCGCGCTGGGCGGCGCCGTCGCGGGCGTTGTCTACACCTTCGGCAATCTTCTCGTGAGGGCGCTGGCACCGTATCTGCAGATCGCCTCCGACGCCGACACCCTCGTGCAGGCGATCGTCGGCGACGCCCTCACGTTCACCGCCGTCTTCGGTCTGGCCTGCGGTGTGGTGCTGGCGCTCGCGGCCGCGCTGGAGGCACCGGCCAACCTCACCACGGCCACCAGCCCGGGCGATCTGCTCGCCGCCAACCGCACGACCGTGCTGCGCCTCGCCGCCACCCTCGCGCTGGCCCTCGCCCTCACCATCACGTTCGCCGGCTTCCCCGTCACCGGCGCCGTGAAGGCCCTGCTCGGTTCGCTGCCGTTCGACATCAACTGGTACGCGTCCGGTGGCCTGACGGTGGGACTGACGGGCGGGTTGAGCGCGGCCACCGGGTACATCATCGCCTTCACGGCGTGGGGCCACTGGCTGCTGTTCACCCGCCTCCGGCTCCCGCTCTCCGGCAAGCTGCCGTGGGCGATCGGCACGCTGCTCGACGACGCCTACCGGCGGGGCGTGCTGCGGCAGTCGGGCGCCGTCTACCAGTTCCGCCACGCCCGGCTCCAGGAGCACCTCGCGAAGTCCTACCGCACCGGCCGTTAGGGCGTTTCCCCAGGTCAATGCCACCGGCCAGAAATGGCCGCTCCGCGACCTTCCACGCTGTGCCCGCTTCCCGTGAATATCTCCCCACGCCGATGAGAGGTCGGCGACCGGAAAGGGGATTCTCGGGTGGCAAGCGAGACGTCATCGGCGGGGACACGGCCGGAGCCGGTGTCCCCGGCCGAGGAGCCGGCGACGGCGGGCGTCGCCGGCGTGTGGGATGTGTACTTCGGTCAGCCCGCACCGCCGCAGGGCGGCGTCAACTGGGACGCGTACAGCCACGAGGAGCTGTACCAGATGTTGTGGCAGGACGCCGACGTCGCCGACGTCAGCACCGTCGCCGCGGAGTGGGCCGAGCACCGGGCCGCACTCGTCAACCACGCCGAGGTGTTGCGCGAGCAGCGGACCGCGCTGCTGGAGAGCTGGCGGGGAACGGGCGCCGAGGAGGCCGCCCGCAGGCTCGACGTGCTCGCCGACCGGGTGGAGAAGCTCGCCGAGCTCGCTCACGCGGGAGAGCAGGCCGCGGAGCAGGCGGCCGACGCACTGGCGAGGGCGCGGGCCATGATGCCACCGCCGCCCGGCGACCCGGCCGCTCCGATGACCGACGCGGCCGCGAACTGGGCCGGTGTCACCACGGCGCCGACTACGAGCACCCCGGCCACGGCCGCACCGACGCCGTCCGACTGGGCCGCGTTCGGACGGCGGATGGCGTCGCAGTTCCAGCCCGCGCAGCCACAGCCGAGCACCACGACCTCGGACACCGGCAGCGCCTTCGGGGCGGTGGGCGGCGCCGGGTTCAGCTTCTACACGGGCGCCGGCACCACGGACATGCAGAAGCAGCAGGCAGTGCGCGCGATGCAGGGTTACGAGACCAGCCTGACGAGCTCGAGCGAGCTGATCGGTCAGGCGCGGGGCACGATCCCGGCGGCCGCGAGCACGCCGACCAGCGCCACCACGCCGTCGTCCGCCACGACCGCAAGCGCGACGCCGTCGTGGCAGAGCCTCGTCGGCTCCGGCGGCGGCACGGCCAAGGGACTCGCGGGCGGGGCCACCACGGGCACGCTCCCCGGCGGGGGCCTGGCGGCGGGAATCGGCCAGGCCGCAGGGATGGGCCAGGTCGCGGGGATGGGCCAGGCGGCCAACGCGCTCGCCCAGGGCATGCGGGTCGGCTCGATGGCGATGCACGGCGGACCCGCCTCGGCCGCGCAGCTCGCCGCCGAGGCGGCCGCCTCCCGCTCGGGTGCGATGGGCGGCATGGTGCCGCCCGGCGCAGCCGGCGCGCGCCCCGGCTCCGACGACGACGAGCACGAGAACCGGCTGCCGACGATCGACCACGAGCTGTTCCCGCTGCAGGAGCCCGGCAGTGAAGCGGTCATCGGTCTTCAAGGGGAGGTCGACCAATGAGTGACGGCAAGGGGATCGAGCTCGAGCTGGACCTGCTCGACCAGCGGATCACGACGCTGGCCGAGCTGGGCGACCTGACCGGGGACCTGGTGGCGACCGCGAGCAGGCTGGCCGAGCGGCTGCCGATGCTCGGCACCGCGCCACCCGCCGTGCACCTCGCGACGCGGCTGCGGGAGGCGGCGGGAAGCTCCGGTCTCGCCGGGGAGGTCAAGGCCACGGAGCGCGAGGTCCGGGAGTACCAGCAGATGCTGTCCGAGGCCAAGCGGAAGTACCAGGAGCACGAGGACTCCTCCGGCGAGGATCTGCGTGCGGCGGAGGAGTCCGCCGATCCGGGCGGGCACACGGCGACCGGTCGTTCCGAGGCGGCGGGGCGGTCGTCGTGACGGCCACGATCGCACCGGCCACCGGCGACGGCGTCGAGCTGGCACTGACGGAGCTGGATCTTCTCGGCACGTTCGCCGGCGTGCGGTTTCCGTTCCCGCTGCGGGTGCCGTCGTTCGGGCGGATCGAGGGCGAGCGCACGGCGCTGCTCGCCGCGGCGGGCCGCACGCTCGCCGAGCGGCGGCTGGCCACCGGACGCGGCCCGGCCGGCCTCGCGGCGGACCTGGTCGCCGCCCTGCGGGGTCACCGGAACGCGGTCGACCTGGTGGTGGTCGACGGCGTCACGGTGACGGGCGTCGTCGCCATGATCGCCGGGGCCCACGCCGTGGTGTGCCGCCAGTCGATCGGCCGCACCCCTGGCCCGGTCACCGTCACGCGCGTCCCGGCCGCCGCCCTGACCGACGCGTTCACGAAGTACATCCCGAAGGCCACGGCCGCGTCTGCGATGCCGATCATGTTGCCTCCCGGCGTCATCGGGGACGCCTTGCGGCTGCTGGAGAACACGGCCGGCATCGCCGCTCCCCGCAAGCGGGTGCGCACCCTGGTCCGGGAACGCGGGGGTGACGAGGCCGCCGTCGACGCGCTCGTCAACCTCGTGCCCTCGGTGGTGGGCCGCGGACAGCTGGGAGTGGTGCGCCGTCCTGGCACCGGCGCCGTCGAACGCCCGCTCGAACTGTCGTGGCTGGACAGTCCGAGAGGGAGGGTCAGGGTGGACAGCGACACTCGCGGCTGGGTGAGCATCAATCCGTTGCGGCACAACGAGCTGATCAGGACGCTGGCCGAAGCGGCGACCGCGGCCCGCGGCTAGCACATCCACACGAAGGAAAGGACACCCTCATGGAACCAGCGCAGTGGCTGGCCGAGTACCGCGACCGCCTTGAGCGCGCGGCGTACGGAGCACGGCAGGCGAGCGAGAGCCTGCAGGAGACCGGGGCGACCGCGACGTCGGCCCGAGGAGAGGTCACGGTGTCGGTCAACGCCACCGGCGCCCTCCAGGACGTCAAGCTGACGCCTATGGCGCGCAGGCTCGAAGCCGAGGCCCTCGCGGCGCTCATCGTCAGCACCGCCCGCGAGGCCCAGCGCATCGCCGCCGCGCGGATGGCCGAGGTGATGGCCGGCTATCTCGGCGACAACGCGGCGCTCACCCAGATCACGCAGCACCTCCCCGCGGAGGTCGTGCGATGAGCCCACATCCGTCCTACACCGTCGACCCCGAGCAGCTGCGCGCGCACGCGGGCAGGTTGGCCGCGCACGCCGACCGGCTGTCGTCGATCGGCTCCGCGCTGCCCGGCGAGATGGGAGCCCGGTCGTTGGGCGCTTTCGCCCAGTTCATCACCGCCGGAATCGGTGCGGCGATGACCGAGACGATTGGCGCATTCGCACACGCGGCGTCCACCTTGGACAAAGTGGGTGACGGGATGCGGCGGGCCGCGGACCAGTACGAGGACTCCGACTCCGAGCACGCGGGCGGCCTCACCGGCATCGGGGAGGGCACCCGGTGAACGCGACGACGACGTACCCCCAGCACCCTTCCCTGGAGGACACCGAGGGCTCGCCCGAGGAACGCTCGGCGGTGGAGATCAGCACAGCACTCGCCGAGCTGCGGCTCGCCGGCGACTCCGTGCACAGCAAGGAATGGCTCTCGGTCGAGATCGCGGGCGAGCCCGCGGTCTCGCTCGGCATGCTCGGTTCGACCGCGAGCCCGCTGTCGGCGCTCGCGAGCGCCGGGTGCGACTTCCTCACCCCCATGATCTCGTTCCTGGAGGAGCCGCTCGGGCAGCTGCGGGGTGAGCCGGACTCGGTGTCGGGACCCGCCGGTGAGCACGAGAGCGCGGCGCAGGGCGCGGGCTCCGTGGCCCGGGAATATGGCTCCACAGTAGACAAAGAGACCAGCGAGTGGTCCGGTGACGCCAAGACGAACTACACGGAGACCGCGACCAAACTGGTCGACGGGATCACGTCGATCGCCGAAACCGCAGCCACCAACTCGAAGGCGATGATCGCCGCGGGCGAGGTGGTGGCACAGGTCGTCGACATCGTCACCCGGCTCATCACCGAGGCCGTCGGCAAGATCGTGCCCATCATGACCCAGGCGATCGCCGCGGCGCCCGCGACATTCGGAGCGAGCATCGCGCAGGCGATCCCCCAGTGCGTGGCCATCGCCGTCGACTACGGCGGCCAGATCGCGGCCAAGCTGGCCGCGCTGCTGGCCAGCGGCGAGAACCTGGTGAAGCTCATCGAGGGCGCGGTCGGCGTGCTCAACGTCGTCAAGGAAGGGCTCACCGTCATCGGCGACCTCGCGGGCGGAGGCGACTCGTCCGGCTCGTCCACCACTGCCTCCGAGGAATCCGGCGCCCATTCCCCCGATTCTTCCGAGTCCGGCTCGGACAGTGCGCCGGAGCAGCAAGGGGAACCAAAGCCCGAGAACCCGCTCGACGGCGAATGGACACCGGCCGCGCGAGCGTGACCTGCGCAACCCACCGTACTCACCGAACTGGGAGACATGACCAGAACGACCACCCGGTGGCTGGCCGGGGCTGTGAGCGGTGTCCCGCTCGCCGGCACCGTCCCGATCGCACCCGCGGCGGCACAGGAGAACGAGGACGCCGGCACCCAGGCCGTCCTCGACCGGCACCAGGGGAAAGCGGGCCCAGGAGCCGCCGTCCACGCGGGCCGGGGAGCCGGCTGGTGGACGCTCGCCGGCGGGTCGGCCGACGTAGGCGGGGACCGGGCGGTCACGGCGACCGGCCCGTTCCGCGCGGGCAGCCAGACCAAGACGTTCACGCTGCTCAACCACACCGCCGGGCTGCCCGACAACGCCAGCGGCGCGACGGCGCGACCGGCCGGCACCTGCGAGCCGGCCGCGCTGGTCCGCGCGGCGATGGACGACAGTCGTGTCACCGGAGGCGCTCGCCGAGATGCGCACGACGGTGCGTTCCCACCGGAACACCCGGACGGCTACGGGCTCGGCAAGCGCAGCCAGTACCGGTCGTGCGGCGTCGTGGCGTGGAGGCACGACGGCACCTCGCCGACCGGGCACTCGTCGCTCACGATGGCCACGGACGACGGCCGGTTCGCGTCGAGCATGACCAGCTCCAACATGAACCCCCAGGCCCCGTCGTCCCCCGGCGTGGCCGACGCCGCGCTGTGCGAGGGAGAGTGCCGATGAGGCGACGCAGAACCCTGGCGGCACTGGGTGTCGCGTTCGCGCTGATGAGCGTGCTCGGCCTCACCGGGGCCGCCCCGGCCGCGCGGGCGGCCGCCGCGCCACCGGTCTTCGCCGACGGCCACGGGCTCACGGTCGTCAGGCAGCCGTGGTGGGTGGACGACGAGCGGCGCACGTTCAAGTTCGTCGTGCGCACGGCCGAGGTGCCGCGCTACTCGACCCTGCAGGGGCAGACCTCCGGCGAGCACGTGATCATGGTGACGCTCCCGGAGGGCTACGACTCCTCCGGCGACACCCGCTACCCGGTGCAGTACCACCTGCACGGCCACCCCGACTACCCGGACAGCCTGCTGAACAAGCAGATGTTCGAGGAGTCCACGGCCGGTGGTGTCCCGCTGATCACCGTGGCCCCCAACGGTTCCGGGCGCGGCTGGTACACCAACTGGGTCAACCCGCCCGCCTCGCTCGGCGCGCAGAACTGGCAGAACTTCCACCTCGACCAGGTGATCCCGTTCGTCGACGCCAACCTGCGCACCATTGCCGGCCGGGACGGCCGGGCCATCTCCGGGCATTCGATGGGCGGCTTCGGCGCGTTCCACTACGCGCAGAAGCGACCGGAGCTCTTCGGCTACGTCGGCAGCTTCTCGGGCGGTCTCGACCTGCTGAACCAGGCCCAGCGCGTGGCGGTGGTCGGCACCACGCAGCTGTCAGCCGGTGGCACGCCCACCGTGCCGCCGGACGCCATCTTCGGCGTGCCGGTGTGGCCCCTGGACACGGTGTGGAACGAGACAAGCCCCGCCCAGCACGTGCAGTCCCTGCGCGGCATGGGCGTGGCGATGTACACCGGCAACGGCGGAAACCTCGCCGACAACCTCCCGCAGGCGCTCACCGAGAGCATCGCGCGCGACACCAACCTGGTCACGCGCGACAACCTTGTCGCGGCCGGGACCCCGCACACGTTCATCGACTACGGCGACGGCGCCGGCTGGGGTGAGGGCTGCAACGGCAAGCACGCGCAGGCCCCCTGCCTGAAAGCCGACATGAACCACTTCGTCGGGCTGCTCATGGAGAGACTCACCCACCCATAGCCCGCCTGCCGCGCCGACCGCTGCTGGGGGTCGGCCGGCGCGGCAGGCGGTAGCTCGTTGATTTCCCATCCCCGAGTCAGCAAGATGGGTAACGCCGTACTTGGGGAGGTCACCGTGGCCGATAGCACCCGTGTCGTCGTGATCGGCGCCGGACCGGCAGGGCTGGCACTCGCGAACATCCTGCACGACAACGGCATCGACTGCGTGCTGCTGGAGGCGCGAACGCGGGCCTTCATCGAGCAGCGCCCCCGCGCCGGGTTCATCGAGGAGTGGGCGGTGCGCGGCCTCGACGCGCACGGCCTGGCCGACGGGCTTCTGCGGTCCGCCCCCACCCACTCCGAGTTCGAGTTCCGGTTCGAAGGCGCCCGGCACCCGTTCGACTACACCCGCTGGGCCGGGCAACGGCACTTCGTCTACCCACAGCAGGTGCTGGTCACCGATCTCGTCTCGCGCTACGTCGAGCGCGGCGGGCGCGTCCTGTTCGAGGTCATCGACGCCGTGCCGCGAGACATCGAGTCGGGCGCCCCGGCCGTCACCTTCTCCGACCCCGAGACCGGCACGCCCACCAGGCTGGACTGCGACTTCGTCGCCGGCTGCGACGGCGCGCAGGGCGTTACGCGCAGGCTCGTCCGCGGGCGGACGCTGAGTCACGACTACGGCGTCGGCTGGCTCGCACTGCTCGCCGAGGCACCGCCGAGCTCCGACGGCGTCATGTTCGGCATCCATCCGCGTGGCTTCGCCGCGCACATGGCCCGCACCCCGCAGGTCACCCGCTTCTACCTGCAGTGCCCTCCCGGCGACGCCGAGGAGAACTGGCCCGACGAGCGCGTCTGGGAGGAGCTGCACGCGCGGCTCGGCGTGCCGGACGGGCCGATCACCAGTGGACCGCTGATCGAGAAACGCGTGCTGAGCATGCACAACTACGTCACCGAACCGATGTCCCGTGGCAGGCTGTACCTCGCGGGCGAGTCCGCCCACGTCGTCGCGCCGATCGCGGCGAAGGGCCTCAACCTCGCCCTGCACGACGCGTTCCACCTCTCCTCGGCGATCCTCACGCACTACCTCGGCGGCGACGACGAGCCGCTGGCGCGCTACTCGCAGACGTGCCTGGCGCGGGTGTGGCAGTACCAGGAGTTCTCGCAGTGGTTGTCGGACATCTTCCACAGCTCGACGCTCGACCCGCCGCCGGACCCGTTCCGCGCGCGGCTGGCGCAGGCCCGGCTGCGCCGTCTGCTCGCCTCCCCCGCCGCGGCCGCGTCGTTCTCGGAGATCTACATCGGCAAGGCGGCCGACTTCTAGGGGCGCCGACCGCAGTGAAGGCCACCTTCACTGCATCCAACGCAGGCATGGTGGCCTTCACTGCGGCTGGTCTCAGGTCAGTCCCAGTCCAGCGCGCCTCCGCTCTGGTACTCGATCACCCGTGTCTCGAAGAAGTTCTTCTCCTTCTTCAGGTCCATGGTTTCGGACATCCACGGGAACGGGTTCTCGTCCTCGCCGAAGACCGGAGCGAGCCCGAGCTGCTGTGCCCGCCGGTCGGTGATGAAGTGCATGTACTGCTCGCACGACGCCGCCGAGAGCCCGAGCATCCCGCGCGGCATGGTGTCGCGGGCGTAGGCGACCTCCAGCTCGCACGCCTCGGTGAGCATCCCACGCACCTCCGCCTGGAACTCCGGACTCCACAGGTGCGGATTCTCGATCTTGATCTGGTTGATGCAGTCGATTCCGAAGTTCAGGTGGATCGACTCGTCGCGCAGGATGTACTGGTACTGCTCGGCGATGCCGACCATCTTGTTGCGGCGGCCCAGCGACAGGATCTGCGCGAATCCGGTGTAGAACCACATGCCCTCGAACACCACGTAGAAGGCCACGAGGTCCCGCAGGAAGTTCTGGTCGGCCTCGGCGCTGCCGGTGGCGAAACCCGGGTTCTCCAGGTTCCGGGTGTAGCGCAGCGCCCATGCGTCCTTGTCGGAGATCGAGGGCACCTCCCGGTACATGTTGAACAGCTCGCCCTCGTCGAGGCCGAGGCTCTCGCAGATGTACTGGAACGTGTGGGTGTGCACGGCCTCCTCGAACGCCTGTCGCAGCAGGTACTGGCGGCACTCGGGGTTGGTGATGTGCTTGTACACGGCGAGCACGATGTTGTTGGCCACCAGCGACTCCGCGGTGGCGAAGAAGCCGAGGTTGCGCTTGAGCATCAGCCGCTCGTCGTCGGTGAGCCCGTCGGCCGACTTCCACAGGGCGATGTCGGCCTGCATCGGCACCTCGGTGGGCATCCAGTGGTTGTTGCAGCCTGCGAGGTACTTCTCCCACGCCCAGCCGTACTTGAGCGGCAGCAGCTGGTTGACGTCGGCGCGGGCGTTGATCATCGCCTTGTCGTCGACGCTGACCCGGTCGGCGCCGCGGTCGACGGTGAAGGATTGCATTGTCGTCACAGGTCGATAGTCCTTTACTGGCAGGCTTCGCAGTCGGGGTCGTCGATCCGGCACGCCGCCGGCTCGGGCGACACGGTGGGCACCGTGGGCACGGCGGGGGCGACGGCGTTGAGCTTGCCGTCGGTGCCGCGCAGCGTGGATTTCTCCACGTGGGTCGCCGACTGCGCCCGCAGGTAGTAGGTGGTCTTCAGGCCCTTGTGCCACGCGTAGCGGTACAGCTCGTCGAGCTTGCGCCCGCTCGGCGCGGCGAGGTAAAGGTTCAGCGACTGCGCCTGGTCGATCCACTTCTGCCTGCGCGACGCGGCGTCCACGAGCCAGCGACTGTCCACTTCGAACGCCGTGGCGTACAGCGCCTTCAGCTCGTCCGGCACCCGGCCGATCTCGCCGAGGCTGCCGTCGAAGTACTTCAGGTCCGACACCATAACCTCGTCCCACAGGCCGCGCTCCTTGAGGTCGCGCACCAGGTAGGGGTTCACCACCGTGAAGTCGCCGGACATGTTGGACTTGACGAACAGGTTCCGGAACTGCGGCTCGATGGACTGGCCGACGCCGCAGATGTTGGAGATCGTGGCCGTCGGCGCGATCGCCAGCACGTTCGAGTTGCGCATCCCGCTGGCGCGGACCCGCTGCCGCAGGGTGTCCCAGTCCAGAGTGGACGAATAGTCGACGTCAAGCCCGTCGCCAACGCGGTGCTCTGCCAGCAACCGCAGGGAGTCGATCGGCAGGATTCCCTTGCTCCACAGCGAACCCTCGTAACTCTGGTACGGCCCACGCTCCTCCGCGAGCCGCGAGGAGGCCGCGATCGCGTAGTAGCTGAGGTGCTCCATGCTGCGGTCGGCGAACTCCACCGCCGCATCGGAGGCCAGCGCGATGCCCTGCTCGAACAGCGCCTCCTGGTGGCCCATCAGCCCGAGCCCCACCGGGCGGTGTCGGAGGTTCGCCCTGCGGGCCTCGGGAATCGTGTAGAAGTTGATGTCGATCACGTTGTCGAGCATCCGCACCGCGGTGGTGACGGTGCGCTCCAGACGCTCGGCGTCGAGCCCGTCGCGCGTGACGTGCCGGGCGAGGTTCACCGAGCCGAGGTTGCAGACGGCCACCTCGTCGCCGCCGGTGTTGAGCGTGATCTCGGTGCACAGGTTCGACGAGTGCACCACTCCGGCGTGCTGCTGCGGCGAGCGCAGGTTGCACGGATCCTTGAACGTGATCCACGGGTGGCCGGTCTCGAACAGCATCGTCAGCATGCGCCGCCACAGCTCCACCGCGCGCACCCGGCGGAACACCCGGATCTCGCCGCGGTCGGCGGCGGCCTCGTACTCGCGGTAGCGCTCGGCGAACGCGTTGCCGTAGGTGTCGTGCAGGTCGGGAACCTCGTCCGGGGAGAACAGGGTCCACGTCGTGTCGGCCTCGACGCGGCGAAGGAACTCGTCGGGCACCCAGTTGGCGGTGTTCATGTCGTGGGTGCGCCTGCGCTCGTCGCCGGTGTTCTTGCGCAGGTCGAGGAACTCTTCGATGTCGACGTGCCAGGTCTCGAGGTACGCGCACGCGGCGCCCTTGCGCTTGCCGCCCTGGTTCACGGCCACCGCGGTGTCGTTGGCGATCTTCAGAAACGGCACCACACCCTGCGACTGCCCGTTGGTGCCCTTGATGTGCGCGCCGAGCCCGCGCACCGGCGTCCAGTCGTTGCCGAGCCCGCCCGAGTACTTCGCCAGCAGCGCGTTGTTCTGGTAGCCCTGGAAGATCGCGTTCAGGTCGTCGTCCACCGTGGTGAGGAAGCACGACGACAGCTGAGGGCGCGTGGTGCCAGCGTTGAACAGCGTCGGGGTGGACGCCATGAAGTGGAACGTCGAGAGCAGCTCGTAGAACTCCACCGCCCGCGCCTCGCGGTCGTCCTCGCGCAGTGCGAGCCCCATCGCCACGCGCATGAAGAACGCCTGCGGCAGCTCGAACCGCGTGCCGCGCTCGTGCAGGAAGTACCGGTCGTACAACGTCTGCAGGCCCAGGAAGCCGAAGCCGAGGTCTCGCTCGGGACGGATCGCCGCCGCGATGCGGTCGAGGTCGAACGTCCGCAGCTCGGGAGTGAGCAGTTCCAGCTCCACCCCGCGCCGGACGTAGGCGCGGAAGTAGTCGCCGTAGCCGTCCGCCAGCTGCCGATGATCGGCCTGCCTCGGCTCCCCCGCGAGGTGCGTCAGGGCCTCCCCGCGCAGCTTGTCCAGCAGCAGCCGTGCGCTCACATAGGAGTAGTTCGGCTCGTGCTCCACCAGCGTGCGGGCGGCCATGATCAGGGCGAGTGCCAGCTCCTCGGCGCTGATGCCGTCGTAGAGGTTGCGGCGCGTCTCGGCGAGCACCGGCTGCGCCGCGGTGCCCTCCAGCCCGGCGACCGACTCCTCCACGAGCTCGGTCACGCGCTGCCAGTCCAGCGGCGAGGCCGTGCCGTCCGCGGCCCGCACCGTCAACCCGCCTTCGTCCCGCCTCGGAACGCGCTGCTCGCGCGCCTTGGCACGTTCCTCCCGGTACAGCACGTACGCGCGGGCGACCCTGTGGTGGCCGCCGCGCATGAGGGCCAGTTCGACGATGTCCTGGATGTGCTCGATGTGCAGCGCCGTCTCAGCACCGGTGTGCCGCAACAGCGACGCCTCCACCTGCCCGGTGAGTTCGGCGACCACGTGGTGGATCCGCGAGGACGCCGCGGCGTCGTCGCCCTCCACCGCCAGGAACGCCTTCGTCAGCGCCACCGAGATCTTGCCCGCGTCGAACGGCGACACGCTCCCGTCCCTGCGGACCACCCGCACTCCGGGCGGCGCTTCGCCGGGTGCGTTCCTCTCGGGCGTTGCCGCCACATTATGGGTCACAGCTCTCTCCTCGCGAGCTCGACAGCCGATGCCGGGGGCGCGCGAGGCGCGACGAGAGCACAGTGATGCGGCGACGGTGCCGACCCGTGCGAGCCCTCCCTCGGGGCCCCCGGACACGCGCACCGGCGGTGCGCGTACCGGTGGCAGGTCTTCGGACTCGCGGGCGGGCACGATCTCGCGACCGCGCCGGGCCTACTGGCCGTCGCTTCCCAGGCCCGTCGGCCCAGTGCGCTACCGCGCCGTCCGTCGACGGCACGGTGACGGCGTTCGTTCCCGCTCACCGCTGCGGGGCAGTCCCGGACTCGCACCGGGTTCCCTCTTGCCTCACCCCGCGCGAACGAGGTGAACCACCAGCGGGAGCAACACTACATCTTGTGGTTTGCGAGATCAGGGACCCTAGAAAATGTGGCGTGTTGGAAGTTGATCAGTGGAACCGCACGCGGGTGGGCCGCACCCGGATCACCGACGAGAACTCGGCGAACAGCTCCTGCTCAGTCAGCTGCGCCGCCCGGATCACGTCCTGGTACCTGTCGACGTAGAGGGCCGCCTCGTCCGCGCTGAGCGGCTCGCCGTCGAGTGTGGCGACGCCCTCGAGTGTCAGGACGCTGCCGTCCTCGCTGTCCCGGTCGAGGTCGAGGTGCATGGCGACCTTCGGATTGCCGGCCAGGTTGCCGACCTTCGGGGTGCCGGGCTGGCTCAGCACCAGGAACTCGGCGCCGTCCCACAGGAAGCCGACCGGTGACGCCTGGGGCTGCCCGTCCGAGCGCACGGTCGTGATCCAGATTTCGCGCTCCTCGCGCAGCCGCCGCTCCGCGCGCTCACTCGTCGGCTCGTCAAGACCAGGAAGCATCGGTTCCTCCTTTTCGTCCGGTACGCACGACCCTAGAAGTTCCACCAATGTCGAGGTCAAGCGTGCGACGAGCGCGGCGAGTCCGACCGCGGTGAAGGCCACCTCCACTGCGTTGAACAGGCACGGCGGCGCGCAGCGCCTCCCCTTGGGCGTTGGAGGGAGACGCGCGGGCGCGGGCGAGGTGGCCTTCACCGCGGTGCTGGGCTGGTACCGCTCACCGCTTGGCCGCGACCGCGACGCGGTACTCCCAGTCGGCGGCCACCGTGCCGTCGGAGGCGACGTTGGCACGGTTGCCGAGGTCGACGAGGTCCGCGCGGAACGTGGCCCGGCCCTGCTCGTCGAGGCGTTGCGCCGCCGCGTACGTCGGGCCGTAGTGGGTGAGGAAGAAGTCCGCGAAGAAGTCGGCGCTGGGGAACCGCTGCCGCGCGCTGGCAGTGGTGAAGGTCAGGTCGGTGACCCGGCCGCCCAGCAGCTCCGTCACCGCCTCCTCGGTGCCCCAGCGGGTGGGCGGCAGGGCACCGGGTGGCGGTGGCACGTGACGCGTCACCGTCTTGAGCAGCTCGCCGACGAAGCCGGTGGGTGTCCAGTTGGCGAGCCCGATCCGCCCGCCCGGCCTGCACACCCGCACGAGCTCGTCGGCCGCCTTCTGGTGGTCGGCGGTGAACATCACGCCGATCGCGGAGAGCACGTAGTCGAACGAGTTCTCCGCGAACGGGAGGTCCTCGGCGTCCGCCTCCCGGAAGTCGATCTCGAGATCCTCCGCCTGCGCGCGGCGCTGCGCGGCAGCGACCAGCGCCGGTACGTAGTCGATGCCGGTGACGTCGCAGAAGCGGCGGGCCGCGGTGATCGCGACGTGGCCGGTTCCGGTGGCGACGTCCAGCACCTTCGCACCGGGCCTCGGGTCGACGACCGCGCACAGCGTCTCGGCCAGTGGCACGGTCAGCCAGGCGATCTTGCCGTAGTCGCCGCTGCTCCAGATCTTCTGCTGTTTGGTCTTGATGTCCGCGAACGGGGTCGTGGTGGTCATTTCCGGTTATCCCTTCATCAAGCCGGCCACCGGTGTGGCCGGACGTTCGTCGACTGGCATCGGGTAGGGCGCGAGGACCGGCAGGTACGGCTCGGGGTCTCCGGTCCACCCGAGGCCCCTGATCCGCGCGGCGGAGCGTCTGCCGCTGATCGCACGGAACAACTCGTGCCGCGGCGCGGTCACGCCCGCGGCCGGTTCGCCGTCGCCGAGCACCCAGTGCTCGACGCCGTCGGAGAGCCGCAACGCCGGCAGTCCGAGGCGCGTGATCCGGGCGCGCAGCCAGCCGCGGTACACGGCGAAGCCGAGCCTCGACACCGCCGCGCCCTCGTCCACGGGCTCGCCGAGCGCCTCGCACAGGTCGTCGAGGTGCACCGCGAGGTCGGCGACCGGCGCGGTGAGCAACCACGCGGGTCCACTGGCGACGGGCCCGCTCCCCCGTCGCAGACCGGTGAGGAACCGGCGGGTCGCCTCGTCGAAGTCACCGAGCAGAGAGGCGACGTCCTGACCGGCTCGCCGCTGGACGTGGCTCTCGGTCCAGCGTTCCCGCTCCTCCGCGATCGCGGGGTCCTGCCACGCGTCGGCGGCGGCGGGGAAGTACGCGCCCCGCTCGCTGTCCTCCACCACACCCGTCAGGTGGGCCAGCAGGTCGCGCACCGTCCACTCAGGACAGGCCGGGACCTGCTTCGCGAGCACCCGTGGTTCGGCGCTCTCGACGAGTGTGCGCACGCGGTGTTGGCCGTCCTCGTAGGCCCAGGCGGCCTTCCAGCGGGCGAGCCGCTCGGGCGTGTAGACCTCGGACGGGCGCCGCCGCTTGGTGAACGTGTCCAGGAAGTCCCGGCCGGCCGCGGGATCGGCGGCGAGGCCCGAGTAGTGCGCCGCGGCCCGTGGCGAGCCGAAGCGGGCGAGGTCGAAGGAGAAGTCGTAGTGCTCCCCCGCGCGCTCGTCGCGCCACCGCTCGTACCCGGCGAGGTCACCTCCGCCGGTCAGCTGTCCGGCGATGTGGAACGCCTGCTGCACCGCGTCGCCGATGCCCTGCGCGGTGGTCGGGTGCTTGAAGTGACCGGCGTCGCCGAGCAGCGCCCACCCGGGGCCGGCAGCCTGCCGGTAGTGTCCGCGCATCATCGTCTCGGGCACCACCACGAGCGGTGACACGCGCCGGGCCCGGTCCAGCAGACGCGGGTTGAGCACGGCGGGGAACTGCCGCAGCCCGTCCCGGTAGGCGCTCTCCCGCCGCTCGGCCGTGCCGCGGGTCAGGCCGGGAGGACCGGCCAGGGACAGCAGGTGGATGCCGTCCTCGCACGGCACCGACATCAGCGCCGCCCGCTCGTGGATGTCGAGGTGGCACCATTCGGAGGCGGGCAGGCCTCGCCAGTAGGCCAGCAGGAAGGCCATCTCGCCGCGCCGCTCGCGCGATGCGGGCAGCCCCAGCCGCCTCGCGACGGTCGACACACGCCCGTCGGCGCCGAAGACCCAGCGCGACCGGATCCGCTCCCCCGAGTCGAGGACGACGCCCTCGACGGGATCGGCGCCCAGCAGTCCGGTGACGGCGTGCCCGGTCCGCAGTTCGGCCCCGGCGTCCTCGGCCAGCCCGGTCAGCGCGGCGTCGAGGACGATCCGGCGCACGGACGCGCCCCGGTCGTGGCCGCCGACGGGGGTGAAGTCGCCCGCGACCTGATGACCGAGCACGCGCCAGCCGAAGCGGACCAGCGGAACGTCGTGTGCGGCCCGGAGCCGGGCCAGGAGGCCGAGTTCGTCGAACCGGTGGAGCGTGTCGGGGAACATCATGTGCGTCGAAACGGTGTCGCTCGGGAACCGGTCACGGTCGAGCAGCAGCACCCGCCAGCCGGCCCTGGCGAGCAGCGTCGCGAGCGTCGACCCGGCGACCCGCGCACCCACCACGATCGCGTCGTAACGGTCGTTCATCGCGCGCTCCCCTCCGCGAAGGCCGGAGCGCACCTGCCGCGAGCGGCCGGGAACGTGACCACGGCGGCGGGCACGGTGAGCAGCAACGAGGTGGCGAGTACGGCGCCAAGGCCCGGCCAGCCGGCCACGC
The DNA here is from genome assembly GCF_005146945.1 of Prauserella endophytica. GTDB lineage: Bacteria > Actinomycetota > Actinomycetes > Mycobacteriales > Pseudonocardiaceae > Prauserella_A > Prauserella_A endophytica. Next base: position 453,930 of record NZ_SWMS01000002.1, on the reverse strand, counting down.
TGAGCCCGATCCCGCCGAGCACGGAGCCGCCCAGGTAGCCGGACTGCATGGCCGCGGCGCGCAGGCTCATCGCCTGCAGCGGGCCGACCCCGTCGAGGTCGAGGCCGAGCGCGCTGCCCGCGATCATGCGGGCCCCCGCGAAGAACGCGATCAGCGCGAACAGCCCCACCGAGAAGAGGAAGGACGGGCGGAAGGCGCCCAGCAGCAACGTCGCCACCGCCAGCACGGGCCCGGTGACGAGCAGGAGCCGTCGTGCCGAACCGGTCACCCAGCGGCGGCCCGTGAAGATCCCGAGCACGAACCCCACGGCGCCGATCCCGAGAGCCGTGCCGGCGGCCGATACCGACGCGCCGTGCGCCTCGGTGAGGAGGCTGCCGGAGTAGACGAGCACACCTGCCCAGCCCGCGTAGGCCAGGAACTCGCCGACCGCCCAGCGGGCCGTTCCGGGACGCCGCAGCAGCGTGCGTGCGGAAAGGTGCCCGGGTTCGGGCGCACTTCGCCGGCGCAGTGCCACGGCTACGAGCGCGACGACGCTCGCCGCGAAGGGCAGGACCCAGACGAGCCGCCAGCTGTGCGTACCCAGTGCGCCCACCACCGGCATTCCGACGATCCAGGCGGAAGGCTGCCCGACGAGTGCCCACGACAGGGCCGTGGCGCGCCGCTCGGGCGGCACCCAGCTCGCGGCCGCGGCCAGGCCTGCCGCCAGCACCAGGGCGATCCCGCCGCCCAGCACCGCCTGGGCGCCCGCCAGCACCCAGAAGGACGGTGCTCCCGCGCTGGCGACCGCACCGACGGTGATCGCCGAGAGGCCGGTGGTGAGCAGCCGCCGCAGGTCGCGGTGGCGCGCCGCGACGACGAGACCGGCCGCGGCGACGACCGCCGCAAGGCCGGAGACGGCGCGCAGCTGTCCCGCGGTCGCGGGAGAGACGTCGAAGTCGGCCGCGACACTGGCCAGTACGGGCGTCAGCGCCAGCAGCCCCGACTGGGCCGCCAGCAGGCACGCGAACAACGTCGCGCTCGCCGCGGCGATCGCCGCGCGCGCCGAGCGGGTCGTGGTCCCGCGCTCGTTCATGATGGTCTCGCTTTCCGTGGTGTCCGTGGTTGTCGAACCCACGGTCCAGCGGCACGGTGGAAGCGACGTGGAACGAGCGTGGAAGGCCACGCCTTGCCTGCCGGTCATGGCGGGGCCGGCGGTCTGCGCCAGCGCGGCACGGCGCCGAGCTCGTCGTACAGCGCCGAAGTCTCGCGGTGCCTGCCCTCGGCCTCGGCGGGACGTCCGCTGGCCAGTAGCAGGCAGGCCCACGCGTGCAGGGCGGCCGCGCGATGCCACGGGAGGCGGTGAGTCGCGAAGATCCGCACCGCGCGCTCGTAGGCGGCGTCCGATTCCCGCGACTGTCCACGTGCGCCGGCGACGGCTCCCCTCGCCAGCTCGACGACGCCCGCGAGGCCACGCCAGTCCTCGCCCCCGCCGAGGATCTCATCGCAGCGGGCGAGGTGCCGCTCGGCGTTCTCGATGTCGCTCACCACGTGAATGCGGGCCAGCTCGGCCCGAGCGCTGAGCTCGGTGGGCACCTGTGGCCCCTCGACACCCAGTGCGAGTGCCCGTTCCAGGGCGGCCACCGCCCCGGCCTCGGCGCCGAGCAGCAACCGGGCGCCGGCCAGCCAGCGCGCGTGCACGGCGGCGTCGTTCAGGTCACCGGCGGCCTCGTCGGCGGCGAGCGCCTTGGCCAGCGCGGCCTCGGCGTGTTCCCACTCACCGTCGAGGATCAGCAGCAGCCGCAGGCTGACGGCGTCGGCGGAGAGCCTGCTCGCCGTGTCACGGGCAGCGGCCAGTTCCCCCGCGCGGGCGAGTGCCAGCGTCAGCTGGTCGAGCACGGACTGGTGCGGGTGCGCGAAGGTGTCGAGCCGGGACTGCGCGAGGCCCCGCCGGCACCAGTCGCGTCCCGCCACCGGATCGAGCAGGTACTCGGTCGCGTGCAGGGCCGCCGCGTTCACGGTCATCCACCCGAGGTAGGCGTCACCGCAGTCGCGGGCCGTCGTCCACATCCCGGACAGCGTCGCCGCGGCCGCCGACAGTTCCCCGCGGTTGAGCCGGAACCACGCCTGTCCCCACCACGCGGGCACGGTAAGTTCGCGACCACCCAGGCGGGCCGCGAGCTCGCCAGCCCGGCGCGAGGACGTGCCGAGCAGCTCGGTCCGCAGTCCGTACATGGCCGCGAGGGCGAGGCCGCGCTGCAGGTGGAACGCCGCCCTGCCCTCCCCGTGCGCCGCCTCCGCGGCGGCGAAATGCTCGATGGCCCTGGGGATGTCGAGCACGGAGTGGTGGGCGCACAGCGCCGCGCCGAGTCTGCTGTGGACGGACGCGACCGCGGCGTCGTCGCCGGCCGCGCGGTACGACTCGAGCGCGGCTTCGAGGTGCCGCACCGCGAGCGGGTAACCGATGCTGGACTTCAGCCGCAGCATCGCCGCCCGCACCCTGGCGTCAGCGAGCCGGTCCGCGGGCGCGCCCCCGTCGCCGAGGATCGCGACGGCCGTCTCGGCGTGGCCGACCGCTTCGTCCCAGGCGTAGAGCCGGGCCGCCTCGTCGGAAGCCCGCAGCGCCACGTCGGCGGCCTCCACCGGTTCGGCCGCCGCCCCCGCTCGCCGCAGGTGCGCGGCGGCGGCGATGACGTCCTGCGCGCGGCCGGGTCGGCGGGCCAGCAGCGCCCTCGCGGCCCGCACGTGGATCCGCTGCCGCCGCGGCACGGCCAGGTCGGCGTGGACGGCGTCGCGCATGAGGTCGTGCGGGAACGCGTAGCTCGCCTTCCAGGAGCTGCCCGCCTCGACCAGCAGCCCCGCACCGACCAGGAGGTCGAGCGCGTCGATGAGCGAGTCCTCGTCGACGTCCACCAGCCGGGCGAGCACGTCGAACTCCACCTCGCGGCCGAGCACCGCGGCGACGCGGACCACCTGCCGCACGGGTTCCGGCAGCGCGTGCATCCGGTGCCGCAGCACGTCCCGCACGCCGGCGGGCACCGCCCAGTGGCCGTCGGCCGTCAGCGCTGCGCGGGCCGAAAGGTCGCGGACCACCTCGGTCGCGTAGAACGGGTTCCCGCCGGTGTGGCGCCACAACGCTCTGACGAAGTCCCGCGGCGCTCCTGCCCCGGTCAGCCCGGTGACGAGCGGGCCAAAGTCGTCCTCGGTGAGCGGGTGCAGCGCGAGCCGGTCGGCGAAGCCCTCCAGATCGCCGAGCAGTTCGAGCAACGGCGGATGCCTGCCGCCCGGCGGGTCGCGGAAACAGACGACGACCAGCATCCGCCTCGGGAGGTGGCCGACGAGGTGCCGGATGAGCAGGGAGCTGGCGCGGTCGATGTGCTCGCCCTCCTCCACGGTGAGCACAACCGGCAGCTCGGCCGCGAGGCGATCCAGCAGCCACACCACGGTGTCGAACAACGCGAGCCGCTCGTCCGCGGCGTCGTCGGCCGGTGCTTCGCGCGGACCGGCCGAGCCGTCCAGCAGCGGCGAGAGCCGGTCGCGGAACCCGTCCGGCGCACCGGCGACGACGCGACCGACCGCGGCGCTCGCGCGCAGCGCGCCCGCGACCGGACCGTACGGCACCGGCGATGCCGGATCGCAACGGCCGACGAGTAACGCGGCGTCGTCGCCGAGTCCGTGCGCGAACTCGGCGACGAGCCGGGTCTTGCCCACCCCGGCCTCGCCCGAGACGAACACGACCCGCCGGGCGCCCTTCCGCACCTCGGCCCAGTGCGCGCGGAGGCGGTGCAGCTCGGCGGGACGGCCGACGATCGGCACCCGGCGGACCACCGCGAACAACGCGTCGGCGGGCGGCAGCACCTCGCGGTCGTGGCCGGGTGGCCTCCGTGCGGGAAGGGACAGCGCCGGGTCGTGCCGCAGGATCGCAGTCTCCAGCTCCGCCAGCGCGGGGCCGGGGTCCAAACCGAGTTCGGTGCTGAGCCGCTTGCGCGCCGACGCGTGGGTGTCCAGGGCGTCGACCTGTCTGCCCGAGCGGTACAGCGCGAGCATCAGCTGGCCGACGAAGCCTTCCCGGAACGGGTGAGCGGCCACGAGGCGCTCGAGCTCCGCGATCACCTCGTGGTGCCGGTGCAGGGCCAGGTCCGCCGCGATCCGGTTCTCGATCGCGACCAGGCGGAGCTCCTCGAGCCGGGCGGTCGCGGCCTGGGCGAACGCGGGCTGGCCGAGATCGTCGAGCACGGGTCCCCGCCACAGCGCGAGGGCCTCGCGAAGCAGGTCGGCGGCCCGCTCGGGGTCACCGTCGTCGAGGGCGTGCTGTCCGCGCCGGGCGAGCAGCTCGAACCGGTGGGCGTCCACGTCGGCGGGATCGGCCCGCAGCTCGTAGCCGGGCCGACGGGTGAGCAGCACGTCGGTGCCGCCGGACGCGGCGAGCCGCTGGCGCAGGTGCAGCACGTGGCTGCGCAGGGTCACGTCGGCGCGCGCCGGCGCTTCCGTGCCCCAGAGCGCTTCGACGAGCCGGCCCGCGGGCACCACCCGGTTCGCGTGCAGCAGCAGCATCGCCAGCAGTTCTCGTTGCTTGGGCCCGCCCAGCTGAACCCGATGCCCGTCACCCACGACATCGAGCGGCCCGAGGACACCGAACTGCATTCGTGCACGGTACGTCGCGTTTCCCCTGTTGAGGCGCGTTCGAGCGGGACCAACTATTCAACGCGCGCGATGGCCGCTAGTGGCCACGAAGTGCCTTCCGGACCCGCGCTCGTGCCACCGTCGGCCGGTGCGGAGTCGAAGCCACGACGAGGAGGCGGCCGGCATGGCAACGGAAACCGACCTGGGCACGGTGCTGGGAACGTATCGCACCGAGAACGCACGGCGTGGCCGGCTCGCGGTGGTCCTGCTGCTAGCCGGCGCCGCGGTGTCCGCGGCCGGGGTGGCGTTCTGGCTGGCGGTCGACGACGGCGCCGGCCGGCTGGCTGGCACGGCGGGCGACCCGTTGCTGCTGCCGAGCGCCGTGCTCGGGCTCGGCTTCGGCCTGCTGATCCTGGGCGCCGCGTTCGGGATCTGGTTCCTGAACCGGCGCGGCGAGGTCTTCGAGCTGTACGACAACGGCCTTCGCTGTACGCGCGCGGGCCGCCCCGTGAGCGTCACGTGGGCGGAGGTGGAACGTGTGGACGTCCGCCGGGGCAAGGACACCGCGCTCGCCCGGTGGGCGGGCGGCGACCTCGGCTACACGATCCACTGCGCGGGCAACCGGAAGATCACGGTCACCGGCCTGACCCGCGACGCGCGGGGGCTGCTTCGGCACGTGGAGGCCGCGACCGGTCGTTGACCAGATCCCGTCAGGTCACAACTCCGTAGCGACGTGGCCTGCGGCCACACGTCTCCCCTACTATCGACTTTCGATAGATTCCTATCGCGGGTCGATCGAAGGAGAGACGATGGGAAAGCTGACGGTGCTCGCCCTGCGCGCCGTGCTCGCGGTGCTGCTCGCCGGTTCGGTGTTCGTCCAAACGGTGATGGTCACGCTGCTGGCCAGGGACCTCGAGTCGCTCGACCCCGACTACGCCTACCTGCGCACCCCGATCCTCGTGATCGTGGTTCTCGGCATCGTGACCATCCAGGTGGTCCTGGTCTGCGTCTGGCGGCTGGTGACAATGGTGCGCCGTGGCACCGTGTTCTCCCACGCCTCGTTCCGCTATGTGCACATCGTCATCGGCGCGATCGTCGCCGGCGCGCTGCTGGTGTTCGCGCTCGCGGTCGTGCTGGCTCCCGGAGAGGCCGTCGCCCCCGGCATCGTGCTCCTGCTGTGCGGCGCGGTCGTCGCGATACTCGGGGTCGCGCTCACCGTCCTCGTGTTGCGGATGCTGCTCGCCCAGGCCGTCGCCCGCGACGCCGAGGCCACGCAGTTGCGGGCCGAGCTCGGGGAGGTGATCTGATGCCGATCGCCGTCGACATCGACGTGATGCTGGCCAAGCGCAAGATGTCCGTGGGCGAGCTGGCCGACCGCGTCGGCATCACCCCCGCCAACCTGGCGGTCCTCAAGAACGGCCGCGCCAAGGCGGTCCGCTTCACGACGCTCGCCGCGCTCTGCGAAGCACTCGACTGCCAACCGGGGGACCTGCTGCGCTGGGTGCCGGGCGATATCGGGGACGGCGTCGTCGTGTCTCCGGAGCACAGCGCCGGGTAACCGTCGTGGCAGCCTCCGGTCAGCACGCACCGCCGCGCGACGCACTGCCATACCTTCGCCTTCACCGACTCGGGAAGGGTGAACCATGGCAACGGAAAGCGAGCTGCGCGCGGTGCTCGGACGGTACCCGACCGACAACCGGCGCAGGCGGAGGATCGCCATCCTGGCCACGCCCCTCGGCGCTGTCGCCGGATGCCTCGGCATGCTGATGATGCTGCTCATCGCCGGCAACGAACCGGCATCCGCCATGGTCTTCCCCGCTTTCGTCACCGGATTCGGGTTGGGCGCGCTGTTCGCCGGCCTGTGGCAGGCCCGGCTGGCCGCCACCCGCACCGACGAGGTCTTCACGCTGTACCAAGGCGGTCTCGGCCACGCCTACGCCGGAACGTCCTGGGCGGTGAGCTGGAGCGACATCGCCGGAGTCAAGGACAACGGCAGGGACACCGCTTTCCAGCGAGCACTGGGTCTCGACGTCCACTACCGCGTCGCCCTGCGCTCCCCCGTCGGCGGGCGAAGGAGCGTGACGATCACCGGCCTGACCCACGACGCCGTGGGTCTCGCCGAGGCCGTTCGACAGGCTGCGTCGGCGTGCTCGTCACCGGAAGTTCACGGGGTCAACGACGTTCGTCGGTACTGAGCCGGCACTTCGGCGTGCGAGCGTGATCGGGCGAAAACGATCACGGGGAGAACAGATGCGCACTCGAATCGTACGCACGCTGGCGGGCACGCTGTCCGCGCTCGCGGTCACCGGGACCGTGCTGGCGCCTTCGGCCACCGCACAGGACGACTACTACTCCGGCACCGAAGGACTGACCGGCGACGCCCTCAAGGCCAGGCTGCACGAGATCATCAGCGAAAGCGAGCAACTGTCCTACGACCAGGTGTGGGAGGGATTGCAGGCCACCGACGAGGATCCGGCCAACGCGAACAACGTGATTCTGCTCTACAGCGGCGAATCCCGTGCCAAGAACAGCAACGGTGGCGACGTCGGCGACTGGAACCGGGAGCACGTCTGGGCCAAGTCCCACGGCGACTTCGGTACCGCGCCCGGCCCCGGCACCGATCTGCACCACCTGCGGCCGACCGACGTGCAGGTCAACAGCACCCGCGACAGCAAGGACTTCGACAACGGCGGCAGCGAGGTCGACGGCGCGCCCGGCAACTACACCGACGGCGACTCCTTCGAACCGCGCGACGAGGTCAAGGGCGACGTCGCACGGATGATCCTCTACATGGCGGTGCGGTACGAGGGCACCGACGGTTTCGCCGACCTCGAGCCGAACGACCAGGTGGGCAACGGCTCGGCCCCCTACCTGGGAAGGCTCTCGGTGCTGCTGGAGTGGCACGCCGCCGACCCGCCGGACGCCTTCGAACGCAACCGCAACAACCTGATCCACGAACGGTTCCAGCACAACCGCAACCCGTTCATCGACCGCCCGGAGTGGGCCGGCGAGATCTGGTGACCTCACCGGCCACAGTGGACGACGCGCTCGGTCCGAGCCGCGCGCGCACGGCGGTTCCGGCGCAGGCGATCACGGCGATGCCGCCCAGCACCGTTGGCCAGGTGAGCTGCTCGCGCAGCAGCAGCGCGGCCAAACAGATGCTCAGCACGGGCTGGACGAGCTGCACCTGACTGACCCGCGTCATCGGGCCGATCGCGAGCCCCCGGTACCAGGCGAAGAAGCCGAGGAACATGCTCACCACGGCCAGGTAGGCGAACGCCGCCCACTCGGCCGGGGTGGCGCTCGGCGGGTCCTTGACGACCGAGAGTCCGGTGAGGACGATCATCATTGGCGCGGCGAGCACGAGCGCCCACGACACGGTCTGCCAGGCTCCGAGCTCGCGCGCGAGCAGCCCGCCCTCGGCGTAGCCGATCGCGGCAGCGACGACTGCTCCGAAGAGCAACAGGTCGCACCAGTGCAGCCCGCCGAGTCCACCGCCCTGCGTCGCGGCGAACGCGACGGCGGCGAGTGCGCCCACGGCCGCCATGACCCAGAAGGATCTCGGTGGCCGCTCGTGTCCCCGGAGCACGGCGAGCACGGCGGTCGCCGCGGGCAGCAGCGCGATCACGACGGCGCCGTGGCTCGCGGGCGCGGCCGTCAGCGCGAAGGACGTGAGCACCGGGAAGCCCACCACCACTCCCCCGGCGACCACAGCGACGCGGACCCACTGCGTGCCGCGGGGCGGCCGCTGCCCGGTGAGCGCCAGTGCGGCGGCCGCGAGCAGCGCGGCGACCACCGCCCGGCCGGAGCCGATGAACAGCGGCGACAGCCCGCCGTCCTCGACGGCGAAGCGCGTGAACGGGACGGTGCACGAGAACGCCGCGACCCCGAGCAGCCCCCACCAGAGGCCGGCCGGGTGCTGCGATAGCGCCGAAGCACCGGAGCGAGTAGCGCTACTATTGGCTGACATGTCCGACGATAGCAGTGCCCGGATCGTCGCGGGACTCCGTGACTGGATCGCCACGGCCGCGCCCGGTGCGAAGCTGCCGTCCACCCGCGCGCTCGCGGCACGCTACGGCGCGGGCCCCGTCACGGTGCAGAAGGCCCTGCGGGTGCTAGCCGCGCGGGGCATGATCGAAAGCCGTCCCGGTGTCGGCACTTTCGTCCGTGCGGTGCGGGTCGCCCGTCCGCACGACTACAGCTGGCAGACCGCCGCGCTGGGGTCTCCGGCGAACCGCTCCCCCGCGCTGTCCACCCCGCTGCGCACCGTGCCGAACGACGTGATCGCGTTGCACTCGGGTTTCCCCGACCGCGAACTGCTACCCGAACGGCTCGTGCGGACCGCCTTCACCCGCGCCGCCCGCGGTGCCGCGGCCGTCGGCAGACCACCCGCGGCGGGGCTCCCGGAACTGCAGGCGTGGTTCGCGGCCGAACTCGGCGCCGCCTGCCCGGCCGGGATCACGCCGCCCGCGCCGAGCGACGCGATCGTCATACCGGGTAGTCAGAGCGGGCTCAGCACCGCGTTCCGCGCGCTGGCCGGGGCGGGCAGGCCATTGCTGATGGAGTCACCGACCTACTGGGGCGCGATCCTCGCCGCCAGGCAGGCGGGCGTTCAGCTCGTGCCGGTGCCCAGCGGCGGCGACGGGCCGGACCCGGACGAGCTGGCCCGCGCCTTCCAGCGCACCGGCGCCCGCGCCTGCTACGCACAGCCGAACTTCGCCAACCCCACCGGCGCGCGCTGGTCGCCCGACGTGGCCGACCAGGTGCTCGACACTGTGCGCAGGCACGGGGCCTTCCTGATCGAGGACGACTGGGCGCACGACTTCGGGATCACCGCCGACCCCGTGCCGCTCGCCGCGCGCGACGACGGCGGGCACGTCGTGTACCTGCGGTCGCTGACGAAGAGCGTGTCGTCGGCCGTGCGCGTCGCCGGGATCATCGCGCGAGGGCCCGCGCGCGAGCGCATCCTCGGCGACGTCCAGGCCGAGGCCATGTACGTGAGCGGCCTCCTGCAGGCCGCCGCGCTCGACGTGATGACCCAGCCGGCCTGGCGCACGCACCTGCGCGGGCTCCGGCACCAGCTCGCCGCCCGCCGCGACCTGCTCACCTGCGCTCTGGCCGAACACGTCCCCGCCGCGCACCTCGACACGATCCCCCAGGGCGGGCTGAACCTCTGGGTACGGTTGCCGGACGCCACCGACCTGGCCCGGCTGGTGCGGGACTGTGAAGCCGCGGGGGTGATCGTCGCCGCGGGCACCGAGTGGTTCCCCGCCGAGCCCACGGGGCCGTACCTGCGGCTCAACTACGCGGGCCCGAACCCGGGCGCGTTCCCCGAGGGGGTGCGCCGCATCGGCGAGGCGCTGGAGCGCGGTAGGAAGGGACCATGACGACGATCGACAAGATCGCCTGGCTCCGGATCGAGGACGGCAGGCTCCTCGGTGCGCGGTCGCGCGGCAAGGACGTGTACTACCTCCCCGGCGGCAAACGCGAGCCCGGCGAGACCGATCTCGAGACCCTCGCCAGGGAGATCGGCGAGGAGCTCACCGTCGACATCGAGCCCGGCACCGCCGTGCACGTCGGCACCTTCGAGGCACGGGCACACGGCCGCACCGGCGGAACCGTGGTGCGCATGACCTGCTACACCGCCGACTACCGGGGCACACCCGCACCCGCCGGCGAGATCGACGAGCTGCGCTGGCTGACCTACGCCGACCGCGACCGCGTGTCGCCGGTGAACCGGCTGATCTTCGACCACCTGCACGAGAGCGGCCACCTGCGCTGAGGCGCGCGCTCTTTCCTCGGTCATCCCCGCCAGGCGCAGGTGAATGTCGGCGACCTCGTCCCCGGCGCCGGGAGCCCGTCCGGCTCGGCGAACCGGGCGACCAGTCCGGTCACCGGGACCGAGATCAGCACCGAGGGACCACGGGCCGGGCTCGGCCCCGCACGACCAGGCGCTCCAGGAACCGGGCGTTGCGGCGCTCGACACGGGCGCAGACCTCGTCCCTGTTGTTCCGGAACCCACGGTCGCTCAGTGCCTGGTGCGACTCGGCCTCCGCTTGCTCCCGGAGGCGCGGGACTCCTGTCCGCGCTACGCGGGTCGAGATCGCGGGCGACGTCTGCTACCGTGCCTGGCATGCAGCTGCCTCTGACGTCGAAGCGAGACGTAGTAGTGAGGCGCGCCGGCTGAACCCAGGTCGCCGGCGCGCAGCGCTGCCGACCGCGGACGAGCGGCATTCTTCTCGGGGCCTGGCCCGGATCCTGTCAGTCCTCGAACTGGAGATCCTCCATGTCTCTCGCCATCGGCCCAGCCACACATCGCATGCCCTCTGCCCGCGCGGCGTTCCCCATGCGCCGCCGGATCGCCACCTACTTCACCGGGGGTGTCGAAGGGCTGCTCACCCTGTCCTCGGCCCTGCACCAGGGCGGACACCAGGTGCACGACCTGACCGTCGACATCCACGACGGCGTCGCCGAGAGCAGCGTCGTCTGCACGATCATGACCACCGACGTCGAGCAGCTGCTGGAGAGCCTCCGCCAGCTGCCCGCCATCGTCTCCGCCGAGCTGCTGTAGCGGCGCGCGGGGAGCCGGACCGGCCCGGCTCCCCGCTCCGCTCACACCGGCACCTCGGCCGGGGTCCGCCCACGCTCCCGCACCAGGATGAGCACCGCCAGTGCGCCGCCGAGCGTCAGCACGCCGGCGAAGACGAACGCCGACGTGTAGCTGCCAGTGGCCTGCACCACCGCACCGGTCACGATCGGCGCGAGTATCCCGGCCAGCGTCGAGCACATCTGGATCACACCGGCGAGCCGCCCGGTGTAGCGGGACGGAACCAATGCCACGACGAGCGCCTGGTACTGGTAGCTGGCGAGCAGGAAGAACGTCGCCACGCACACCAGGACCATGCCCAGCGTCGGCGAGCTCACCAGCGGCGAGGGACCGAAGCAGACCGCTACCGCCACCAGACAGCCCACGATCATCCACTTGCGCGGCGTGACGAAGCTGCCGGTGCGCCGGATCAGCCGGTCGGCCACCAGCCCACCGACGACGAGCCCCGCCGTCGCCGCGACCCACGGGATCGTCCCGATACCACCGAGATCGCCCTTGTCCACGCCGCGCGCGTCGACCAGGTACTGGGGGTACCAGGTCATGAACATGAACAGCACCCAGGAGTAGGCGAAGAACGCGATCGCGAGCGCGACGATGCGCCGGTCCCGCAGCAGCTCCCAGAACCCCGCGGTCTGCCGCGCGGCCGACCGCTCGGCCGCGGACTCGTGGTCAGCCGTGATGAACGCGCGCTCCGCGTCGTCGACCTTCGGGTGGTCGGCGGGCCGGTCCCTCGCCACGAACCACCACACCGCGCACCAGACCACGCCGAAAGAGGCGAGCAGGACGAACGTGGGACGCCAGCCGATCGACGTGCAGGCCCAGATGATCAGCGGGGTCGCGATGATCGGGCCGATCGTCGTACCCGCCTGCGCGAGGTTGAGCATCGTCGAGGTCTGCCTGCGGGGGAACCAGTTGGCCGTCAGCTTGGTGCTGATCGGCGCCTGCGGCCCCTCCCCCGCGCCGAACAACAGCCTCGCGATGATGAATGACACCGCGTTCCAGGCGCTCGCCGTCAGCGGGATGGTCAGCGACCAGAAAAGCATGCACACCGTGTACGCGCGCCGGACCCCGATCCGGTCCACCATCAGCCCGCCCACGAGCGCGAAGGGCGAGTACGTCCAGAAGAACGCGCTCAGGATCACGCCCCAGACAGCGGGCGAGAAGTCGAACTCCGCGAGGATGAAGGGCGCGGCCACCGACAGCGCCACCCGGTCCCCATAGTTGATCAGGCAGGCCAGGAAGTTCATCGCGAACACCCGGTAGCGGATCTTGGTCATCGTTGACTCTCCGTCGGTCCTCAGGCGCGGGTGAACTTCCGCAGCTCGGTCAGGATCTGCTCGGTGTCCGGGATCAGCGCACCGGCCAGTGCGGTCGCCGCCGGAATGCGGGTGTCCGCCGCGCCGAGGCGCAGCGGCCTGCCGGACAGCACACCGGCCTCCAGCGCACGCACCACGACCTCGCCGCCGAACCCGCCGGTGACGTTGGCCTCGTGTACCACTGCGAGGCGCCCGCCGGTGGCGGCGACGGACCGGTGCACCGCCTCGTGGTCGAACGGGTTGAGCCACGGCGTCTCCAGCACCGTGACCTCGGTGCCCTCTTCGGCGAGCCGGTCGGCGGCGGCGAGCACGCGGTGCGTCATGGCTCCCCAGGTGACGACCGTGGCCGCCGCGCCGGTACGGCGCATGGTGCTGCCGCCGATCGGCGCGGGCGCGCCGCCGGTGGCCACCTGCTGCTTCTCGCCCAGATAGAGCGTGCGGTTGTCGAACACCACCACCGGGTCGTCGCAGTACACCGCCGAGACCATGGAGTCGTAGGCGTTCTGCGGCGTGGACGGCACGACCACGCGCAGGCCGGGCACGTGCGTGAACAGCGCTTCCAGGTTCTGCGAGTGCTGGGCACAGGCGGCGGGCGAGTTGCCCTGCTGGGTCCGCACAGTCAATGGCGCCGCCAGTCGCCCCTGCGAGACGTAACGGATGTTCGCCGCCTGGTTGACCAGCTGATCGAGCGCGACGAGGAAGAAGTCGGCCCACATGATCTCGACGATCGGCCGCCTGCCCATCATCGCGGCTCCAACGGCGGTGCCGAGAATCGCCGACTCGCTGATCGGCGTGTCGAACACCCGGTCGCCGAAGTCCTTCCAGAGCCTGCGCGTCACCCCGTGCACGCCGCCCGGCTTGGCGACGTCCTCGCCGTAGAGCAGCGTTTCAGGCAGTTCCTCCAGGCACCGGCGCAGCGCCGCGTTGACCGCGCCGGCGTAGTTCAGCTCAGGCATACAGGTGCTCCTTGGCGGTCGCTGGGTCGGCAGGCGGATCGGCCAGCGCGGTCGCCGCTGCCGCGTCGACCTCGTCACGGGCGGCGCGCTCGATCGCCTCCGTGTCCACTCCGGACTCCGCGAGCGCGGCCGTGGCCCGCGCGATGGGCTCGGCGCGACCGTCCTCCTCCAGCTCAGCGCGGGTGCGGTACTGCTGCACGTCGCCGATGTAGTGGCCGACAAGTCGCTGCGTGATCAGCTCGACGAACGCGGGGCCCCGGCCGTCCCGCGCCGCGTCGGCGTACCGGGCGACGGTGGAGCGCACGAGGGCCGGGTCGTTTCCGTCGATGCGAGTGGCGGCGATGCCCAGCGCGGTCGCCCTGTCGGTGAGCGCCTCGTTGCGCACCATGTCCCGGATGGGCGTCAGCTCGGAGTACCGATTGTTCTCGCACAGGAACAGCACGGGCAGGTCGAACGCGGCCGCGAAGTTCATCGCCTCCGCCACCGCGCCCTGGTTCATCGCGCCGTCACCGAACACCGTCATGGCGATCCGGCCGCTGCCGTCGTGCCTGCCGGCCAGCGCGGCGCCGACCGCGTGCGAGACGCCACCGCCGACGATGGAGTTCTCACCGTGGAAGCCATGGTCGGCCGCGCTGAAGTAGGCCGAGCCGCCACGCCCGCCGTTGACCCCGGTCGCCCTGCCGAGCAGCTCGGCGAACAGCGGCCGCAGCGGGACCCCCCGCGCGATGGCCCAGCCGTGGCCACGATAGGTCGCGAACAGTGCGTCCTGCTCGGTCAGCGCGGCGCACGCGCCGACGGGCCCGGCCTCCTGCCCGATGCACAGGTGCACAGAGCCGAGCAGGTCACCGGCTTTGTGCAGTTCCCGCAGCTTCTCCTCGAAGGCACGGATCCGCCACATCGCGAGCAGATCGGCCTCGGGCCCTTCCCGTGTCATCGCCACCTCCGTCCTGTAGAAGTCAAACGATTGATCTCTCGATCATTGCCTTAGTGCGACTGCGACAGTACGGTAAGACAAACGATTGACTAAGACAAGGGAGGACGATGGGCCCGCACCGCTTCGAGATGCTGCTCGGGTTGTACGGCGACGAGAAAATGGCGGCGATCCTGTCGGAGGACGCCATGATCAGCTCGTGGCTGCGGGTCGAAGCCGCTCTGGCCACCGCGCAAGGCGAGCTCGGCCAGCTCGATCCGGCCGATGCCAACGCCATCGCTGCCGCCTCGACGCCGGCGAACATCGACCGTTCGCGACTGTGGAAGGAAACCCGCACCGTCGGTTACCCGATCCTGTCGCTGATCCGGCAGATCGACGCCGCGCTTCCGGAGGAGCGCCGCGGGCGGGTCCACTACGGAGCGACGACACAGGACATCATGGACTCCGGCCTTGCCCTGCAGCTGACGGACGCCGCGGACCGGCTGGACGAGCTGCTCACCCGGCTCGGCGACGCACTGGCCGAGCTGGCCCGCGAGCACGTGTCGACGGTGATCGCCGGCCGCACTCACGCGCTGCAGGCCGTGCCCACCACGTTCGGCGCCAAGCTCGCCACCTACCTCGCCGAGCTGGCCCGCCACCGCGACCGGCTGGCAACGGCACGGGAGCGGCTCGGTGTCGTCTCCCTGTTCGGTGCGGGCGGCACCTCCGCCGCCTACGGCGCGACCGCCCCCGCACTGCGGGCGCGCGTGGCCGAGCTGCTCGGCCTGCGCACCACCGACGTCCCGTGGCACGTCGCCAGGGACGGGCTCGCCGAGTTCGGGCTGGCCTGCTCGCTGTTCACAGCCACCTGCGCCCGGCTGGCCCGCGAGGTGGTCGACCTCTCCCGTACGGAGATCGCCGAGCTGAGCGAGGCGTCCGGGCATCACCGCGGCGCCTCGTCGACGATGCCGCAGAAGGCCAACCCCATCGAGTCCGAGGCGGTCATCGGCCTCTCGGCCACGGCGGGAGCACTCGCCTCCTCGCTGTTCCGTGCCATGGAGGCCGGGCACGAACGCGCGGCGGGAGAGTGGCAGGCGGAATGGCAGGTGCTCCCCCAGCTCGTGAGCCTGTGCGCCGCCGCGCTGCGCACCTCTTCCTCCATTGTGGAGGGTTTGCAGGTCTTTCCCGAAACCATGCGCGCCAACCTCGACGCGGACGGCGGGCTCGTCCTGGCCGAGGCGTACATGATGCTGCTGGCGCCGCGGCTCGGCCGCGAGCGCGCGCACGACGCCGTCTACGAGGCGGTGGGCCGCTGCCGGGCCAGCGGCGAGTCCCTGGCCGACGCCCTGCGCGACGTGCTGCCGGATGATTTCGAGCCGGTGTCCCCCGAGCGGTACGTCGGGGACCCGCAGCTGACCGTCGACGCGGCACTCGCCCAGTGGCGCGCCGGAAAGCCCTGAAGGAGGAACGAAGTGGGACGTTTCGAAGGCAGGACCGCCATCGTCAGCGGCGCGGCGGGCGGCATCGGCAGAGCCTGCGCGCTGCTACTGGCCGACGAGGGCGCGCACGTGGCGGTGACCGACATCGCCGCCGACGGCGCGAGGCAAACGACCGAGCTGATCACCGCGCGCGGCGGCCGCGCGGCGACCTTCCCCGCGGACATCACGTCCGGCACCGCGGTCCGGGACGTCGTGGCCGCCGCGGAACAGGAGCTGGGCCCGGTGACACTCGCGGTCGCGGCGGCCGGGATCATGCGCAACGGCCCGTTCCTCGAGCTGTCCGAGAACTGCTGGGACACCACGATGGCCGTGAACCTCAAGGGCGTCTTCCTTCTCCTCCAGGAAGCGGCCCGGCGAGCGCGCGCACACGGCGGCGGGGCGCTGACCGCGATCTCCTCCGTGGCGGGCCGGGGCGCCCGGCCGACCTCGGCCGACTACGCGGCCAGCAAGGCGGGAGTAATCAGCCTCGTGCGCTCGGCGGCGCAAGCACTGGCCGCCGACCAGGTCAGGGTGAACGCCGTCTGCCCGGGTGTGGTCGACACCGAGATGACGCAGGCGATCCACCGGGAGCGCGCCGTTCTCGAGGGCATCACCCCCGAGGAGTCCTACGCCCGGATGGTGGCCCGGATCCCGCTGGGCCGCACCGTTTCCGCGGTGGAGGTCGCCGAGACGGTGGCGTTCCTGCTCTCCCCTGCCGCGTCGTACATCACCGCACAGGCGGTCAACGTCTGTGGCGGACTGGAAATGGATTGAGGAGCGACATGCTGCACGGTGTCTGGCACTTCAGCTTCACAGTGTCCGATCTGGACGTTTCGGTGGCGTTCTACCGCGACCGGCTGGGTTTCGAGCTGGTGCACACGCAGGAACAACGCAACGCCTACACCAGCGCGCTGGTCGGCTATCCCGACGCGCACCTGCGCGTGGCGCAGCTCGCGGTGCCGGGCCAGCCGCGGAACCTCTCGAGCCACGACCTCGAACTCGTCCAGTACCTGAACCCGGTGGGCAGGCGACTCGGCATCGAAATCCGCGACCCGGGCGCCGCGCATCTCGCGCTGACCGTCGACGACATCCACGAACGGTACGCCGAGCTTTCCGCGGCGGGGGTGAAGTTCTACTCACCGCCCAACGCGATCACCGCCGGTGTCAACGAGGGCGGTTTCACCTGCTACTTCGAGGACCCCGACGGCGCCGTGCTGGAAATGGTGCAGCCTCCGGCACACCGCATGACCCGGCCGGGCCCGACGTGACGGCTAGACTCCGGGCCAGGTCGTAGTCACAGCGCGAAGGCGAGGACGTGATGCCGGGCAGGCCCAAGCAGGCACACAGCGGCAAGGTCACGCTCGCGGACGTGGCGACGGTCGCGGGCGTCGACCGCTCGGTGGTGTCCAGGGTCATCAACGACGACCCGAGGCTGAGTGTGCGGCAGGAGACCCGGCAGCGCGTGCTGGACACCATCGAGCGGCTGGGCTACCGGCCCAACGCGGCAGCTCGCAGCCTGCGCACCGCGCGGGCCTACATGTTCGGGCTCTTCATCCCGGACTTCGCCAACCCGGTGTACGCCGAGATCATCAAGGGGGCGGAGCAGGCCGCGAACCAGCTGGGCTACGGGCTCATGACCGCGAGCTCCGGCGGCGTCCGGCTGGGGCTCCAGCACTATCTCGACCTGCTCGGCCAGAGCCGCGTCGACGGGTTGCTGTTCGCGGGCGAGGAATCCGGGCACGAGCTGGAGCGGCTGCGTTCGGCGTCGGTGCCCTGGCTGCTGGTCAACCGCCGTATCGAGGGCTCGCGGCGATATGTGGTGCTGGACGACGAGCGCGGCAGCGGACTGGCCGTGGAGCACCTCGCGGCGCTCGGTCACCGCCGGATCGCGCACCTGGCGGGGCCGGAGACCGCGGACACCGCCCGCCGCAGGCGAGCCGGTTACACCGCGGCGATGGCGGCCGCCGGGCTGCGCACCGGCACCCGCTACACGGCGCACGCCGACTACACCCCGGAGGGCGGGGCGGCGGCGATGCGGGAACTCCTCGCGGTCCGGCCCCGCCCCACTGCGGTGTTCGTCGCGAACGTCGCCTCCGCCGTCGGCGCGCTCCGCACCCTGCACGAAGCGGGACTCTCGGTGCCCGGCGACATGTCCGTCATCGCCATGCACGACATGTCGCTCGCCGGCCACCTCGTCCCCGCGCTCACCACCGTGCGGATGCCACTGGAGGGTCTCGGCAGGCGGTCGCTCGAACTGCTCGCCACCACGCACCCGCAGGACGACATCACCGAGGTCGTCGCCGAGCCCGTCGAGGTGGTCGTTCGCGCCTCGACCGGCCCGCCCACCCCGTGAGCCCGTCCTAGCCAGGGCGCTCGAGCCGGTCGACATCGACGACGGCGCCGAGCGCGCCGAGCAAGGCACCGACGCACATGTCGCGCAGCTGCGCGCGCGAGAACGCCTCGGTGGTCAGCCACTCGACGCACAGCGCGCGCACGAACACCAGCCAGCTCATCAGCGCCGAGGAGACCAGCTCCCGGTCCCGGTCCTCGAACGCGGTCACGTCGAGCAGCCTGCCGCGCAGCACGTCGAGCTCGCCCTCGATGACGGCCTGGATCACGGGGTCCCCCGCGAGCACGCGGTTGGCCGCGAGCACGGTGTTGCGGTTCGCGACGAAGTAGTCGAAGTGCGCGTCGAGGCCGGCCGCCAGCTGCGCCGACAACGGCAACCCTGGCTCGAGCCTCGTCTGTGCCAGGAGCCGGTCCGCGGCGCGCTGGTACACGGCGGCGAACAGGTCCCGCTTGTTCGGGAAGTACCGGTACAGCAGGGCTCTTGAGACGCCTGCCTCCTCGGCGACGTGCTCCATCAGCACGTCCGCGTACGGCCTGGCCGCGAACAGCCGGGCGCCCACGTCGAGGAGCCGCCTGCGGCGTTCGGCGGGGAGGAGCCTGCTGCGAGTGGTCATCTCACCACGCTACTTGACACGTGTCTACCAGCGGCAGTAGCTTCGAATGCACTAGTAGACGCGTGTCTACTAGTGCGCAAGGGGGTGCTCGACATGGCGAGGCTGCTGAGATCGCTCGCGCTGCTCATGGGGATCGTCTGCGCGGCCATCGGCGTGTTCCACTTCGCGCTGGGCATCGACTCGGTGCCGGGCGAGGGCTCGGCAGGGGCGACCGTCGACAGCCGCGAACGGTTCTACGGCGCGCTGTTCCTGGGCTACGGCCTGCTCTGGGTGTGGGCGGCACGGCGGTCACCGATCTCCGCGACCGGGGTGCGGTGGCTGTCCGGGATCTTCCTGCTCGGCGGTGCGGGCAGGCTGCTCTCGCTGGCGATCCATGGCCCGCCACAGTGGTTCCAGGTGGTGCTGACCGGCATCGAGGTCGTGCTGCCGTTCGTGTTCTTCTGGCTGGCGAGCGCCGACGAACGGGCCAACCGGAGCGTGGCGAGCGCGTGAGGTCCGCGGCCAGGAGGCCTACACCTCGAGCTCGACGATCCGGAAGTACCTGTGGCCGTTGGAGTCGCACGCGACGACCGGGACCCGGCCGTCCTGGACGGGTTCGAACGTGGCGGTGATCCGGCCCGGCCTGGTTGCCCCCGGCTTCCCTCACCGTGCGCCGGCCCTCGGCGGTGTGCACCTGGATGTCGAAGTCACGCAGGCCCATCACGGCTGCACGACGCTGCGAGTCCTGCCAGTGGAGCTCGAGGCGCCCCAGCGCGGTGCGCGTCGCCGGCCCGACGCCGTAGGCGGCAGCGGCACGCAGACACTCGCGTGCTCGCGGGGAGGCACGGTCATGATCGAAATCCGGGCCCGACGCCGGGTGAACGACGCGCTCCTCCGCGGGCGACGCGCCACGTGCCAATCGGTGAACGTCCGCGGCGGTTGACCGGCCGTCATCGTCCGTACGCGGACTCCAGCAGCTCCGGGGGTGGCGCGAGGGTGGTGATGCAGAACGGGTGCCCGGCCGGATCCAGCAACACCCGCCAGCGCGGATCGGGCTGAGGTTCGGCCCTCGTCGCGCCAAGCGAGAGAGCCCGTTGCTCGGGCTCGGCGAGCTTCTCCCCCGCGCTCAGATCCAGATGCACGATCGAGGTCCCCGGCCAGACCGGCGGCTGGTAGTCCGGCACCCGTTGGAGCACCAGCAGCAGTCCCGGCACCTGCACGGCCGCGCTGCGCTCCTCGCTCCACAGCAACCGGCCGCCGAGCAGACCGACGTAGAACGCGGCCAGCTCATCGGAATCGGCGCAGTCCAGTGACACGCCGACGAAACGCAGCTGATCGGACGGTGAGGACTCCGGCACGGCGCCAGCCTACGGGTGCCGCTCCCGCGCATCGAGGATCTGGTCCCAGTTCTCCGCGGCCCACGCGCATGCGGTCGCCAGCGGCTCCAGCATGCCGCGCCCCAAGGGCGTCAGCGCGTACTCGACGTGCGGCGCCGGGCCGGACCGCACCGTGCGCGAGATGAGCCCGCGGCGCTCCAGGCCGCGCAGCGACTGGGTCAGCACCTTCGGGGTGACGCGGTGCAGCGGCACGCGCAGCTCGGAGAACCGGCGCGGGCCGTCCTCCAGGCACCGCAGCACCAGAGCCGACCACTTGTTGTCACCGAAGCGGAACGGCACCAGCCCGGACGGGCAGACCTCATCGAACATGTCGCGGGGAAGCGGCCGCCGGTCGCTCATCGGTGCTCTCCTGCCTGTCTCGGTATCCAGGTGGTAACCGCCCCGCTGGATACCTTCCAGAGCACCGACTCGACGGGAGGTATTCCGGGGATGAGCAAGATCGTCGTTTTCGGCGCGGGTGGCCGCGCGGGCAGGTCGGCCGTGGCCGAGGCACGCCGACGTGGACACGACGTCACCGCGGTGGTGCGCGACCCCGTGCGGCACGGCGGCCTGGCGGCCGAGGGCGTGCGGATCGCGGCCGGTGACGTCACCGACGTGGCGACCGTGGCCGCTCTCGCGGCCGGATACGACGCCGCGATCCACGCGGCCGCCGTGTACGGCGAGGGCACCGATCCGGACGCATTCTTCCCCGGCGCCGCACGGGCGCTCGTCAAGGGGCTGCCCCGGGCCGGAGTGGACAGACTCGTCGCGATCGGACTGTCCGTGCTGCTGCCCGGCGCCGACGGGACCCGCGTGGTGGACGCGCCCGGCTTCCCCGCCGAGTTCCGAGCCTTCTGCCTGGCCCACGAAGCCGGTTTCGCGGTCGTCCGCGACGAGGGCGACGCGCTGGACTGGGTCTACGTCACCCCGGCGGGCGACTTCGGCCACGAGGGCGAGCCCACGGGCAGGTACGAGGTACGCGCCCACGGCGAGCCCGAGGCCCGAATCTCCTACGCCGACTTCGCATTGAGCCTGCTCGACGAGGCCGGGACCCCACGGCACCACCGGAGCCACCTGATCGTGACGTGACCCTACGGGAGCGGGCGTCCCGGTACGCCGACGTCGAGGGTCAGCACACCCGGGGTCGGGGTCGGCGAGAACAGCGAGAAGTTGGCGATGTAGAGCGTCCGCTGGTCGCCGCGCGCCGTTCCGAACGCCGCCGTGCTCGGCTGGTTCAGCCCGTCGGCGGCCGTCGCGAGGGTCTCGATCGCGCCGTCGGCGCCCACCCGCAGGACGAGGTTCTGCGCGGTGACGACGTAGATCGCGCCGTGGACGTCGAGCGCGATGCCGTCGGCGCCGACCAGCTGCGGCGACCGGGCGAGGACCTGCGGAGTGCCCGCGCTGCCGTCCGGCCGCACCGGAATCCGCACCAGCAGGCCCTGCTCGGTGTTGGCGACGATCACCTGGCTCCCGACGACGGCGATGCCGTTGGCTCCGATGGGAAAGCCGAACCCGCCGGCGCCCGTGCCGTCGAGCAACGGGTGGTCCGCCCACAGCTGCGCCCGCCCGTGCTTCGGGATCCGCCACACCGAACCGCCGACGGAGTCGGTCGCGTAGAGGTTGCCGCGCCTGTCGAACCTCAGGTCGTTGGGGAAGATCATGGCCCCGGTCCCCGGAATCCGTGTGACGGTGCCGTCCTCGGTGACCCGGTAGACGCCGCGGACCGAGGGGTCGGTCTGTGCCGTCTGCAGGTTCACGGCCGGGTGGGCGGCGTGGACGGCGCCGTGCGGCTGGACCGCGAGCCCGGCGGGCCCGGCCCCGCCCGCGGGGAACTGGGCCACCACGGACTGCGTACCGTCCGGTTCGATCCTGCGGATCTCGTTGCGTGGAAGCAGACTCACGTACAGGTCGCCGGTCTTGCCGAATGCGACACCTTCCGGGAACTCCCCGGCCGCCGGATCGAAGGTGACGAACGTCCGCACGTCGCCGTCCGCCGCCGCAATGGTTCCGGGCAGGACGAGCGCGGTGACGATGGCCGCCACGAGCAACCGCCCGACACGCATGTCGCCCACCTCCTGTCTGCTCGCGCTGGAAACCGTTCAGGGCCGGGGCATAACGGAGAAGTCCGCCCGGCGCGGGTGAGCGTTACAACGGGAGAGGGGACGTTTTTCACCTGCCGACGACGCTCGCGCCCACCTGCGGTCGGCGGCTCGTCCGTCGTCAGAAGGGCCTGGTCACCCCCGGCCTCCCGGACGGAGCACGCCCCCGAGCGAGACGACGGCGATCCCGGCGACCGGCACCACGAGCAGGCCGAGGCGCAGGCCCGCGGCGTCGGCGACGAGTCCGGCCAGCGGCGGAGACAGCAGGAAACCCAAGCGCATCAACCAGGACACGACCGGCTCGCGCAGAAGCTCATCCATGCCGGAGAAGTGACAGATCATGGAACCGTGCGGGAGGTCGGCGGCGGCGTTCACGCGGTTCGCCCTCGGCGTGAGCGACCGGTGCGAACAACGCCTGGCCACCGCCGACGACCTCACCTCGGCTCGCCGGGCCGTGGTGGAGATCATCACGCGCGACGTCTTCGCCGACCAGCGCGGCCTCGTGCTGACCCACGAGCTGTACGTCCTCGCCGCCGGCGACCCGGCGTACCGGGAGATCGCCAACGCCTGGATGGCCCGCAGCAGGCAGGCGCTCCAGCGGCAATTCGACCCGCTCACCGCGCGCCGATGCGAGCTCGCGCTCCCGTTGTCGTTCTCCCGCATGGAGCCTCCGCACGAAGGTGGTGACGGCGCGGTCGGGGTACGTCGCGGCCAGCACGGGTGCTATCGCCGCGCTCAGGCTTCGGTCTTGACCACACGGAACCGCAGGTGGGTGGCGCGCGGGGTGACGACGGCGTCGGCGCGTTCCAGCGTGATCGCCGAACCGAGGGAGCCGAACAGCGGGGTTCCTGCGCCGAGCAGCAGCGGGACCACGTGGACGAAGATCTCGTCGACCAGGCCGAGCGGAAGGGCCTGCTGCATCACGGTCGCGCCGTGCAGGCCGACGACCTTGTCCCCGGCTGCTTCCTTGGCCAGCTCGATCGCCTTGGCCACGCCGTCGGTGACGAACGTGTACGCCGACGGATACCGCTCGGTCGGCTCGTGATGAGTGACCACGAAGACCGGGACGCCCCGCATCGGGCCGTTCTCGCCCCACATGTCCACGCACTTGTCGAACGACGTGCGGCCCATGATCACCGCACCGGTGCTGTCCATACCTTCCCGCATGAGGGCGCGGTCGGCCTCGGTGGGGTCGTCGAAGATCCAGTCGTGCAGCGTGTCGGCGCCGTCGCCGAACGGGTTCTCGCGGCTGTCGTTGGGGCCGGTGACGTAGCCGTCGAGCGAGATCGACATGTCGGAGATCACGAGGGCCATGGGAGGTTCCTTTCCGCGTGTTTCGGTGTCTTTCACCGACGCGTCGAACACCTCCCCCGCCGATCGACACACCCGGCGAAGAAAAGCCGAAGGGCCGGACAGGCCGGCCCTTCGGCGCGGTCAGTCGCAGAGAGCGGCGTCGAGGACCTCGAAGGACTGCACAGCCGCCGGCTGGGCGAAGGTGTTGGTGACGACCGACGCGAAGCGGCCGTCATCGGTGACCGCCGTCGTCGAGGTGTGCCCCGATTCCACACCCCCGTTCTTGGCCCAGAACGTGCCACCGCACGACAACGGCACCTCGTTGAGGCCGAGGCCCATCTCACCGATGCCCCCGTTCTGGGGAACGGTCCTGCGCATCTCCGCCAGCGCGGCGTCCGACACGATCTCACCCTTGAGCAGCGCACGGAAGAACGTGACCGAGTCCTCCAGGGTGGACTGCATCGCGCCTGCCGCGGAGTAGACCGACGGCTCGAACGAGGTGGTCGTGTCCACCCACAGGAAGAACGGCGGGATCCGGCCGCCCTGGTAGCCCGACACGAACGGCGCGGCAAGTGCCCGTTCCCCCGGAGCGGGGAACGAGGTGCCCTCCAGGCCGAGCGGCTCGATGATCCGTTCGGTGACCGCGTCGCCGACGTACTGGCCGGTGATCTCCTCGATCAGCATGCCGAGCACGTGGTAGCCGGCGTTGGAGTAGTCGACCCCCTCACCTGGGGCCCCCAGCGGAGGCTCGTCCATCGTGGCACGGACCAGCTCCGCGAGCTCGTAGGTGCCGTCCGGGTTCGCCTTCGCGCCGACGCCGATCCGCGCCAGCCCACTGGTGTGCTGCAGCAGCTGGCGCACGGTGATCACGTTGCCGTCGTAGTTGCCGCTGACGACGCCCGGCAGGTACCGCTCGATCGGGGTGTCCAGCCCGACCAGCCCCTCGTCGACGAGCTGCAGCACCACGGCGGCCGTGAACGTCTTGGTCTGGCTCCCGTTGCGGAAGTGGTCCGTCGGCGTGATCGGCCGGTTCTGGAAGAGTTTCGCCGTTCCGGACGTCAGCGTCCACGTCTCGTCGCCGTTGCCGGCGTGGACCGCCGCTCCGGGGCCGCCGACCGTCGACCGGTACTGGTTGAGCGCCACCTGGGTCGCCGCGCGCTCGTCCTGTGCCGCCGCCGCGGGCGTGACCGTCGCCGTGGCGGCCAGCGCGACGCCGCCCGCGAGTCCGGCGAGCCATCGGCGGTTGGTTACCGTTGCCACGCGTCATCCTCCTTGGATCCACCGCCCGGCCCCTCGCCGGACATGATCATCACGGTGCGGGTGGCGGCGGGCCAGGGGAAGGTCGCGCGGCGGCCATCGCTGGCCGGCGGCCATGACCAGCGCGAACGGCGCTCAGCCGAGGGCGAGCGGGAGCTTCGCGGCCACGTCGCCCAGTTGCGCGTGCTCCGCGTCGCTCGGGGCCCGCCGCCCCGTACCGACGCGCAGGGCGTCCGTGTCCGGCCACGACCGAGGGAACGCGAACCCGGCGATCTTCTCCAGCAGCTCGCGGGAGCGGGCGAGGCCCTCGGCGGGCGGCCCGGCCGCGTCCGGCAGGTGCGCGATCAGATCGAGGTGGTGCAGCGTCCACTCCAGGACGTACGCGGCGAGGTAGTCGCCCGCGGTGAGGACCTCGTCGCGCGTGCCGACCCGCAGCTCCGGGTCGGCGAGCTCCACCGCCCGCCCGGCCGCGGAGCCGACGTCGTCGAGGTGGAACTTGAGCAACCACGGCTCCTCGTACGCGGCGGCGAGGCGCACGATCAGCGCGTCGAGCGGGTCCGTGCCGGTCGGCGGTTCGACGACGTTCCAATAGGTCACCGCGTCCCGCGTCGGCTCCGAATCCACGGGGGGCGCGAGGGTGATCAGGACGTCCTGGGCGTCGATGACGAGGTGGCACACCAGGTCGCGCACAAGCCAGCCGGTGCAGCCGGAGGGCCGGGCGAAGTCCTCGTCGGCGAGTCCCGCCACCGCGCTGCGCAGTGCCGCCCACGAGCGCGAGAAGAGATCCACGGCCGCAAGGTAACAGCGCCCTTCCGGGTCGGCGACCGGTTTCCCGGCGGCCGCGTGTGCCAGCGGAGCTCCGAGCTCCCTGGCGCGGCGGCCGGAGGACAGCCCACAACGGCGAGCCCGTGCTCTCACGCCGACGAGCGCCGACGAGCGCGGCCCCGCCTGACCGGCCGGGAGCGACCAGGCCCCGATCCCCTTGGCAGGGAACGCCTTCCAGCTGGCCGGACCCGAGGAGCCGGTCGGCGTCCCCAGCGTCTCGCGGACCGGCCCGCGACCTGACGCAGGCGGTCCATTGGATCCGGCCCCACAAAGTCGAGCCGTATAGGTCGTTATACGTACGGCGTGAAAGACACCGTCCTCCCGCCGGCGTGCCACCGCCGACCTGATCTGCCCAGGCGTGCAGGCACCCCACTGGAAACGCCCCCGCACGCGCCCCTGGTCGCTGTGCCTCGGAGCAAGATCCTTGTAAAACGGGAACTCTGTGTTGTGGTGCGGCGGCGTTAGAGTCGGGGCATGTCTGGCGCTACGCTCGTCGTCGTCGACGAGAACGCTGAGGTGCTGCGCGACGTCGAGCGGGAGTTGCGAGAGCGCTACGCGCGCCATTACCGCGTCGTCAGCGTGGCTTCGTCGCACGAGGCGAAAGGGTGTCTCGACGAGCTCGCCGCGGACGGCGAGGAGGTCGCCCTGGTCCTTTCCGGACAGTGGTTGTCGGGGATGACAGGAAGCGAGTTGCTCGCTCACGTCCGCCGTCTCCATCCACACGCGAAGCGCGGTCTGCTGATCGAATGGGGGCAGTGGGGAGACCGGGAGACGGGCGAAGCGATCTTCGACGGGATAGCGCGGGGCCGGATCGACCACTACCTGCTCCGGCCGATGGCGTCCCCCGACGAGGTCTTCCACCAGGCGGTGTCGGGCCTGCTGCTCGAGTGGTCGGAGGCGCGCCGGAGCTCGCCCTACACGATCCACGTGGTCGGCGAGTCCTGGTCGGGCCGGGCCTACGAACTGCGCCAGGTGCTCGGCCGCTGTGCCATCCCGCACGCGTTCTGCCTCGCCGACTCCAGCGAGGGGCGCGCCCACATCGCCGCCGCGGGGGTGCCCGCCGAGCTGCCGATCGTCGTCTTCCCGAACGGCACGGTGCTCACCAATCCCAGCGACGCCGACATCGCGCTGGCGGCGGGCTCGCCGGTGAACCCGGAACGCACCGAGTTCGACCTCGTGATCGTCGGCGCCGGGCCCGCGGGCCTCTCGGCGGCCATGTACGGCGCGTCGGAAGGGTTCAGCACCCTGGTGGTGGACGAGGGCGGGCTCGGCGGACAGGCGACGTCGAGCTCGCTGATCCGCAACTACCTCGGCTTTCCCCGAGGCGTCAGCGGCCGTCGCCTTGCTCAGCGGGCGTACGACCAGGCGTGGGTCTTCGGGGCGAAGTTCGCGTTCATGCAGAAGGTGACCGGACTGCGGCGCGAACACGGCGAGTTGTCCGTCACCCTCTCCACCGGCGCCCGCGTGCGGTCCCGCGCGGTGCTGCTCGCGACGGGCGCCAGCTACCACCGGCTCGGCGTGCCGGCGCTCGAGGCGCTCAACGGGGCCGGTGTCTTCTACGGCGGCCCGACGTCCGAGGCACCCGCGATGTGCGGCCGGGACGTCTACGTCCTCGGTGGCGGGAACTCGGCAGGGCAGGCCGCGCTGTACCTCGCGCGATACGCACCCAGCGTGACGATCGTGGTCCGAGGCCGGTCGCTGGGCGACGGGATGTCGCACTACCTCGTGCGCGAGGCGGAGGCGACGCCGGGAGTGCGGGTCCGCACGGCGACCGAGATCGTCGGCGGTGGGGGCAACGGCAGGCTGGAGCACCTCGTGTTGCGCGACCGCGTGACCGGCAGCGAGGAGACGGTCGGCGCGGATGGGCTCTTCGTGCTTATCGGCGCGCGCCCGCACACCGGGTGGCTTCCGCCCGAGGTCGGCAGGGACGCGCAGGGGTTCGTGCTCACGGGAGGCGACCTCGGCGAAGGCGCCTGGCCGCTCGAACGCGACCCGTTGCCGCTCGAGACGAGCCTGCCCGGCGTCTTCGCCGCCGGCGACGCCCGGCACGGCTCCGTGAAACGGGTGGCGTCCGCGGTGGGCGAGGGTTCGGTGGCGATCCAGCTTCTGCACCGGATGTTCGCCGCCCACGAGCTGCTCCCGCGCGGTCACGTCCGGGAGCCGGTCGCACCGGCAACGGGGTGACGGAGCACCGAATGCCCGGTCCTCCTGACATCGCCGGATGATCTTCGGTAGCGTCCACTCGCGACGACGAGGGGGGACACGTGACCTACCAGCGGGGCCGGCAGCCACAACCACAGCGGTATCCGTACCCACAGCAGTGGCAGCCGCAGGCGCCGAGGGTCGCGCCCGCCGTGCTCGCCGGGGTGAGCGCGTGGCGCCTGCTGATCGTGGTCTTCGCGTTCACCGGCTTCGGCGCCGTGGTGTCCGATGTGGGCCTCGACGGGGCCATGCCGGGCCTGTCCCAGCAGGCCAGCCTGCTCACCGGGGTGGTCTACCTCGGGCTGCTGGCGTACCCGCTGTTCACCGGCGGGCGCGCGCACGAGCCGCGCTCGCCGTGGCTGCGTGGTGCGCTCGCGGTCCTGCTGCTCCTCGTCGGGGTCACGTTCCTGACACTCATGGGAGGCGACCTCGGCGAGACGTGGTCGCTGTTCGAGCACCTGCTGACGCCGCTGGCCGTGCTCGCCGACTGGCTGTTCGTCGGGCGCAACCAGGCGGCGACCCGGTGGTGGCACCCGCTGACGTGGGTGGCCTTTCCGCTGGCGTACCTGGTGTACTTCGTCGTGGCCGACGTCGGGCTGTACGGCGGTTTCCTCGATCCGGACGACGGCGACTTCGCCCTGACCATCCTCGGCTTCCTGTTCGCCGTCGTCGCGGCGGGCTACCTGCTCTACGGGGCCGCCAAGCTGAAGGCCGCGGCCGCGAGCACTCCGCAGGGACCACCACCCCCGCCATATGCGCAGTACCCTCCGCCGCCGTACCTGCGGTACCCTCCTCCCCCGCCGCCACAGCAGTACCCTCCGCGCTGAGCGCGGCCGGTCGTCAGGTCCCCGGCCCGGGTTCGGCGGGTGCCCTGCCCTCGGCGCGGGCGATGTGGTCGTCCCCGAAACCGAGGTCGCGCAGCACCTCCAGCGTGTCGGCGCCACGGTCTCTCGGCGCGGTCCGGACGCTGCCCGGCGTCCGCGTGAGCTTGACGGGAATGCCGATCCCCCGGTAGCCGTCGAGCTCCACGACCATCTCGCGGTGCAGCACCTGCGGGTCGGTCAGCGCCTCGCCGACATCGTGCACGGGCGAGGACGGCACGCCGCGTTCCAGCAGGCGCGCGCCGAGCTCCTCACGGTCGTGCTCCGCCAGCAGCGCGCCGACGATCGCGCTCAGCTCGGCACGGTTGATGACGCGGTCGGCGTTGGCCGCGAAGCGCGGGTCGTCGGCGAGCGCGGGACGGCCGAGTACCTCGACGAGGCTCCGGAACTGGCGGTCGTTGCCGACGCCGAGGAAGATCGGCCCGTTGCGCGTGGCGAAGGTGTCGTACGGCGCGATGGTCGGGTGCGCGGAACCCGTGCGCGCGGGAACCTGCCCACTGGCGAACCAGGTGGCCGAATGCGGGTGGAGCAGGGTCACCGCCGTGTCCAGCAGCGTGCTGTCGATCAGCTGGCCGCGTCCCGACCGCTGCCGCTCGTGCAGCGCCAGCAGGATCCCCGAGAACGACAGGATCCCCGTGACCATGTCCACAATGGGCACGCCGACGCGCGTCGGGGGGCCGTCGGCGGCGCCGTTGACGCTCATCAACCCCGCGTAGGCCTGGAGGATGGCGTCGTACCCCGGCGCCGATCCCCTCGGCCCGTCGACCCCGTACCCCGTGACGCGGCTGTGCACGAGCCTCGGGTAGGCGCGCCGGAGATGGTCGTCGTCGAAGCCCCACCTGGCGAGGGTGCCCGCCTTGAAGTTCTCGACGAGCACGTCGGCCTCCTCGAGCAGACGACCGAGGACGGCCTGCCCCTCGGCCGAGTTGAGATCCAGCACGATGTTGCGCTTGTTCCGGTTGAGCCCGGTGAAGTACGCGCTGGTTCCCTGGCGCACGAACGGCGGGCCCCAGCCACGCGTCTCATCCCCGGCAGGCGGTTCGACCTTGACCACGTCGGCCCCGTGGTCGGCCAGCATCTGCGTGCACAACGGCCCGGCGAGCACCCGGGACAGATCGACGACCCTGATCCCGGCCAGGGCCCCTTCGACGGTCGGCAACGTTCGCTCCCTCAGTACGACTTCGGCAGGCCGAGCACGTGCTGGGACACGTAGTTCAGCACCATCTCCTGGCTGACGGGCGCCAGCCGGAGGATCCGGGACTCCCGGAAGTAGCGTTCGACGTGGTACTCCTTCGCGTAGCCCATGCCGCCGTGCGTCTGCATCGCCTGGTCCGCCGCGGCGAACCCCGCTTCGGCGCACAGGAACTTCGCCATGTTCGCCTCCCGCCCGCACGAGAGGCCGTTGTCGTAGCGCCACGCGGCGTTGCGGGCCATGAGCTCGGCCGCGTCCAGCCGGGTCACCGCCTCGGCGAGCGGGAACGCCACACCCTGGTTCCGGCCGATCGGGCGGTCGAAGACCACGCGCTCGTTCGCGTACCGCACCGCGCGGCGCAGCGCGGCCCTGCCGATGCCGAGCGCCTCGTGCGCCAGCAGGATCCGTTCCGGGTTCAGGCCGTCGAGCAGGTACGTGAAACCCTTGCCCTCCTCGCCGACCAAGGCGGACGCCGGGACCCTCAGCTCGTCGAGCAGGACCTCGTAGGAGGGCACCGCGTTGCGGCCGAGCTTGGGGATCGGCCGCAGCTGTACGGCGTCGGAGTCGAGATCGACGAGGAACAGCGACATCCCGTCGGTGGGCTTGGCGACCTCCGCGCGCGGGGTCGTCCTGGTGATCAGCACCATCTTCTGGGACTGACCGGCCTTCGTGATCCAGACCTTGCGGCCGCTGATGACGTAGTCACCGCCGTCCCGGCGGGCGAAGGTGCTGATGCGCGTGGTGTCGGTGCCCGCGTCGGGTTCGGTGACGCCGAAGCACACGTGGAGGCTGCCGTCCGCCGCATTCGGCAGGACCTCCTCGCGCAGCTGCGCGCTGCCGTGCTTGACAATGGTGTTGAGGCCGAAGATCGTCAGGTGCATCGTGCTGCACCCGTTCATGCCCGCTCCGGACGCGGCGACCTCCTCCAGCAGCAGCGACGCCTCGAGCAGGCCCAGCCCGCCGCCGCCGTACTCCTCGGGGATGGCGATGCCCAGCCAGCCGCCGTCCGCGAACGCCCGGTAGAAGTCCCAGGGGAACTCCCCTCGTTCGTCCCGCCCGGCCCAGTATTCGTCGGGGAACGCGGCGGCGAGGTCGCGAGCGGCCTGCCGCAGCCGCCGCTGGTCGTCGGTCAGCTCGAAATGCACGAGGAGCCTTTCACACACGTCGTTTCTATATACGACCTTGAATTCTTATTTCCGAACATAGGCAGTCCCGCTGGGCGCTGTCAACCGCTGGAGCCGGTTGACTATCGTTCGTAGATACGAACGGACCAGGAGTGGACATGACCGAATCAGTCGCCAAATCCCACCGCACGGTCAGCCGGGTGACCGCCATCCTCGAACTGGCGGCCGACCAGCCCGGCGTCCGCCTCGGCACCCTCGCCTCCGCGCTCGACGCCCCGAAGTCCTCCGTGTTCGGACTGGTGAAGGGCCTCGTGTCGACCGGCTACCTCGTCGAGGACGCCGGCGGCTACCACCTGGGTCCCGCACTGGGCAACCTGCTCACCGCGGAACGCCCCAACCTCGCCGACGCCGCGCGGCCGAGCCTCGAGGAGCTGCGGGACGCGTTCGGCGAGACCGCCATGCTCGGCACCAGCGTGGGCGACTCGGTGGTCTACGTCGCCGCCGCCGAGTCGCGGCAGCTGATCCGCTACTCGGCCCCGTTGCGGGTTCGCCGCCCGCTGTACCCGCCGAGCGCGGGCAAGGTGCTTCTGGCGTCGTGGTCACCCCGCAAGCGGGACGCCTACCTGCACTCGATCATCGACGACCCCGAGCGGTTCGAGCAGGCGAGACAGGAACTCGAACGGGTCCGCGCCGAGGGTGTGGCGACCAACCGCGGGGAGACGCTGCCGGACGTCAGCGCCACCGCGAGGCCCATCGTCGTCCACGGCCGCGCGGTCGCCGCCATGGCCGTCGCCGGACCCACCACCCGCATTTCGGAACGCCTGCCGGAGATCGCGGACGCGCTGGTGGGCGCGACCCAGGCCGTGGCCGCCCGGCTGGCCTGACCGCCGGCTCAGCCTTCCCGCACCCGCAGCCCCACCGTTGACAGTGGGGCAGACCACTCCTTACGGTGGCATATCGGAACAGCCATTCGTATTTAGGAACGGTGATGCGATGAGGCAGTCACCTCGGCGGGTCGGCGCCCTGCTGGCGGTGCCGCTCGTGCTGCTGCTGGGCAGCGCGTGCGCTCCCCCGGCGCCCAGCCTCGAGTCAGACGGCGTCTACACACTGAAGGTCGCCGACTCCTACCCGGTGGGCCATCCGTTCGCCGAAGCAGGGGCGGGCGTGCTCATGGAAAGGGCGCGGGAGCTCTCCGGTGGCCGCCTCCGGTTCGACTACTTCCCCGCCGAGCAGATGGGCCACGCCGCGGACCTGCCGTCGCTGATCCGCTCGGGAGTCGTCGACCTCGGCTCGGTCGCCCCCGCCTACGTTCCCGCCGAGCTGCCACTGTCCGGGGTGGCCGACCTGCCCGGCCTGGTCGAGGACTCGTGCACCGGCTCGGTCGCGGTGGCCCGGCTGATGTCCGAGGGCGGTGTCCTCTGGCAGGAGGACTTCCAGCCCAAGAACCTGCGACCGCTCGTGGTCGGCATGATCCCCGACTACGAGGTGCTCACCGGCTCCCGGCCCGTCCACACCCCCCAGGACCTGCGCGGGCTGCAGCTGCGCTCCTCCGGCGGGACGATCGACCGCGCCGTCGAGGGCTTCGGCGCCGCGCCGGTCGGCATGCCCGCCACCGAGATGTACGAGGCGATCTCCCGCGGCACCGTCGACGGAACCGTGCTCGGTCCGGTGAGCGCGGCTCCGTACCACCTCGAGGAGGTCACCCGCTACGCGACGCTGGGCGCCCGGCTCGGCAGCTTCACCATGACCTACAGCATCAACGAGGCGGCGTGGGAGGTGCTGCCCGAGGACCTGCGCGACGCGCTCCGCCGGGCCGGCCAGGAGGCCACCCGCAGCCTGTGCGCCGCCCTGCAGGAGGGCAACGCCGAGGGCAGGCAGACGTTGCGCGACGCCGGCGTGCGGATACAGCGGATCGACGAGGCGCAACGCGAGGCCTGGAACCGCGCGACCGCACCCATCCACGAGCAGTGGACCGCCAACATGGCGGACATCGGCAGGCCCGGCGCCGCCGCACTGCGAGACCTCAAGGACGAGCTCCGGCGCGTGGAACGGGAGAACCATGACGACGACTGACGCGCCCCGGCGCACCCGGCCGGAGACGGCCACCGCGCGGGCCGGCTCCCGCGTGCTTCGAGCGGCCTCGGCGGTCGAGCGCGCCGCGTTCGCCGTGGCGGCCGGCGCGCTGGTCACCATGACCCTGCTGATGGTGGTGGAGATCGCGATGCGGTACTTCATCGCCTCTCCGATCGGCTGGAACTTCGGCTTCATCCAGGACTACCTGCTGCCCGGCTACTTCTTCCTCGCGCTGGCGTACACGGTGCGCACCGGCGCCCACGTCACCATCGACGTCGTCTACCAGCGCTGCCCCGCCCCGGTGCGCGCGGCGATGACGGTGATCGCCCGGGTGCTCATGCTCGGCCTGTCCGCGCTGCTGCTCTGGGCGGGCCTGCTGACGACGCACGACGCCTGGAGCTCCCGCGACATCCCGCCGCCCGGCGGCGCCGAGCTCAGCATCCCCACGTGGACGTGGCACGTGCTGGTGCCCGTCGGCGCGGCGCTGCTGACCGTGCGCCTGGTCTGCGACCTGGCCGCGCGCCGGGACGTCCGGCGGGACGACGAGAAGGGGGACGACGCCTGATGTCCGTCCTCGTCGTGCTCGTCGTGATGCTGCTGCTGTTGCTCATCAGGGTGCCGGTCGGCTTCGCCATCGCCATCGCCGGGACGTTCGGCCTGTACCTCGATGGTGGACTGTCCGTTGTGGTCGGCGTGCTCCAGTCGGCCCCCGCGGCCGCCGTGTCGTCGTACTCGCTGTCGCCGATCCCGCTGTTCATCCTCATGGCACAGTTCGTCGTGGCGAGCGGCGTCATGGATGACCTGTTCCGCGCCACGCAGGTGTGGGTGGGCCGGATCCGCGGCGGCGCCGGCATCGCCGCCACCGGCGCGGGCGCGATGTTCGCGGCCGTCTCCGGTTCCAGCACCGCGGCCGCGGCGACACTCGCGCACACCTCGACCACCAAGATGATCGACGCCGGATACAGCACCCGGATCTCCACCGGGCTCGTCGCCGTCGTCGGCACGCTCGCCGCCATGGTGCCGCCCAGCATCATCCTGGTCTTCTACGCCATCCTCGCCGAGCAGAGCGTGGGCAAGGTGCTCGTCGCGGGCTTCCTTCCCGGTGCGCTGGTCACCCTCGCACTCATCGCCACCCTGATGGTCCTCATCAAGGTGAACCCGTCAGCGGCTCCTCCCGGCCAGCGGCACGCCTGGAGGGACAAGCTCCGCAGCCTGACCTCGGCCGGTCCGGTGCTGGCGCTGTTCGCCCTTGTCACCGGAACCGTCTACTTCGGAGTCGCCACACCGACCGAGGCGGCCGCACTCGGCGCGGTCGGCGGGTTCGCGCTGCTCGTCGCGCGCAAGCGGGCGACCTGGGCGGCCAGCAAGCACGCGATCACCGAGACCATCAGCTCCAGCGTAATGATCCTGATGATCATCCTGGGCGCCCACATCCTCGGCTACTTCATCACCTCGACCAGGGTCACGCCCACCGTCGTGGACTGGGTGGCCTCGCTCGATGTCGCGCCCATCGTGATCATCGTCTTCCTGGCGCTCTGCTACGTGCTGCTCGGGTTCTTCCTCGACCAGATCGCGATCCTCGCCCTCACCGTGCCGGTGGTGCTGCCGCTCGTCACGGAGCTCGGCTACGACCCGATCTGGTTCGGCGTGCTCATCGTCCTGCTCGCCGAGATCGGTCTCGTCAGCCCTCCGCTTGGCCTCAACGTGTTCGTGGTGGCACGCACGGCGGGGCGTCCGGCTGCGGAGGTCTTCTGGGGTGCGCTGCCGTTCGTGCTGGCGGTGGTCGCCGTCGCGGCACTGTTCATCGCGTTCCCCGAGATCGTGCTCTGGATCCCCGACACGATGACCGCCGAGTGAGCGGCCCCTCCCGCGGTACGGCCCTAATGCAGTGAAGGCCACCATGCCTGCGTTGAACGCAGTGAAGGTGGCCTTCACTGCGGGTGGTCACTCACCGGATCCGGTCGAGCGCGGTGTCGATCACCTCCTGGCTGCTCACCAGCAGGGCCTGCGCCGCGGTGCGGCCGGTCGCGGCGAGGTAGGCGTCGACGAGCCGGTTGCCAACGGCGTAGCCTGCCCCGTTCGGCAGCCCGACCGGCGTCCCGCCGTAGCGGGCGGCCGTGGCGTCGCCGTGCACCCAGGCGGCGAAGTTCTCCATGCCGGTCACGCCGAGGCCGGAGACGACCTTCGCGAACACCGCGTCGTCGCGCAGGTGCGGCACCCCGATGCGGGCATAGCCGAGCTCGTCGCCGTACAGCTGCCGCGCGAACGCGTCCGCGAGCCCCTCCGACACCACCTGCTCCCCCACCGTGACCGTCGCCGGGTCCCACCTGACGCCGCCGGGGCTGTAGCGCAGGTTGTGGTTCAGCTCGTGCACGGCCGTCGCCTCCAGCCGCGCCAGGTTCTCCGGGTACGGCCAGAAGTTCAGGAACAGGTAGCCGGACACGCTGCCGTTGGCCGTCATGCCGAGGGCGGGACCCATGAAGTGGGCGTCGCCGGGGTCGCCGAGCACGATGAGCACGGTGAGGTCCGGCACCGTGATCCCGGGGGTCGCGGCGAGCTGCACTGTGAGGGCGTCACCGAGGGCACGCTCGATCCGGGCCCACGCGTCGGCCTCGTGCAGCGCGTCGAGGGCTTCCCGGCACCGGGCCTCGTCACGGTCGAGCGGGAATCCCGACCCCGCACCGTGCATCGCGACGAGGTCCACCTCGCCGGGGAAGTACCGGTACATGCCCGCGGCCGGCTCCAGCATGGCCCGCAGCAGCGCGGGCCGCTCAGGTACGGGCGCCCGCAGGATGTCGCGCATGGCCGGGTAGGTGTCGAGGACCGTGATCGTCATGCCGTGGAGGCTAGGGTCTCCAGCCGCTGGAGACTCAAGCCCAGCGCCTGTGCGGTCGCGGTGCCGGTGAGTCCCGCGACGTGTCCCTCGTACAGGATCCGGCCGCCGTGCCTGCCCGGTCCCGGCCCGAGGTCGATGAGCCAGTCGGCGCGGCGGATGACGTCGAGGTTGTGCTCGATGACGACCACCGTGTGGCCGTGGTCCACGAGGTCGTCGAGCACCCCCAGCAGCGTGTCGATGTCGGCCAGGTGGAGCCCGGTGGTGGGCTCGTCGAGCACGTAGAGGGCCGGGCCGCTGGTGTCGCGCAGCTCCTTCGCGATCTTGACCCGCTGGCATTCGCCACCGGACAGCGTGGTCAGCGGCTGACCGAGCCGCAGATAGCCGAGGCCGACGTCGTCGAGATGGCGCAGCCCCCTGGTGATCGCACGGTCGGAGAGGCGGTGGACGGCCTCGGCGATCGTGAGGTCGTCTATGTCCGCAATGGACAGTCCTTCCACTCGGTACCGCAGCACCTCGTCGGTGAAGCGCCGGCCCCGGCACGTCTGGCAGACCGTCTCCTGCCCGTCCATGAAGGCGAGGTCGGTGTAGATCACGCCGAGACCGCCGCAGTCGGGGCACGCGCCCTCGGAGTTGGCGCTGAACAGCGCCGCCGGGACGCCGTTGCGGCGAGCGAACAGCTTCCGGATCGCCGCGGCGATGCCGGTGTAGGTGATGGGGGTCGACCGGCGGTTGGTGCTGACGGGTTTCTGGTCGATCACCACGGCGTCGTGCTGGGCGACGAGCTCGTCCGCGAGGCTGGACTTGCCCGAACCCGCGACGCCGGTGAGCACGCTCAGTACGCCGGCCGGGAAGTCGACCGTCAGGTTCCGGAGGTTGTTGCGCGTGGCCTCGCTGACCGTGATGCGCCCGCGCGGCGTTCGTGGCCGGTCCTTGAGGGGCCGGCCGCGCGCCAGCGCCGCCGCGGTGGGCGTGCCGGCCTCCCGAAGCTCCGGGAACGTGCCCTGGAAGACGAGCCTGCCGCCCTCCTCCCCCGCGCGCGGACCGATCTCGACGACCTGGTCGGCGATGGCCATCACGGCGGGATCGTGCTCGACCACCAGCACGGTGTTTCCCTTGTCACGCAGCCGTTCGAGGAGCGCCGTCATGGCGGACACGTCGTGCGGGTGTAGGCCGACGGTGGGTTCGTCGAAGACGTAGAGCAGCTCGATCAGGCTGCTGCCGAGGTGCTTGACGGTCTTGATCCGCTGCGACTCGCCCCCGGACAGACTCGTGGTGGCGCGGCCGAGGTGGAGGTAGCCGAGCCCGATGGTGACCATCGCGTCCAGCCGGTCCTTGAGCGCGGCCACGACCGGGGCCACGCTCGGGTCGGTCACCTCCGTCACCAGTTCCGCGAGCTCGGCGACCTCCATGCGGGCCAGCTCGCCGATGGTGCGGCCGAGCACCGTGGCCGTCCGGCTGATGGGGTTGAGCCGGTCGCCCTCGCAGTCGGGGCACACCGCGGAGCACGTGAACCGGGCGAGCGTCTCCTTCTTGCGGTCGGACAGGTTGTCCGAGGTGTGCAGGTAGATCCGCTCGAAGCGCTCGACGACGCCCTCGTAGTCCTTCGGAGGCTTGGTGCCAAGCCGCGCGGCGTGCTCGCCGCCGTACAGCAGCGCCTCCCGCTCGGCCTGCGTCCAGTCGCGCAGCGGCGTGCTCACGTCGAACGCGCCGATGTCGGCGTACCGCGAGTACCAGTAACCACCGTTTCCGAAGCCCGGCAACAGGATCGCGCCGTCCTCGAGAGACCGGTCCAGGTCGACGAAGCGGTCGACCGCGCTGGTCACCACCTCACCGAGGCCGGAGCACGTTGCGCACATGCCGGCCGGGTCGTTGAAGGAGAAGTGGTTCGACTCGCCGACGTGCGGCGTGCTCACGCGGGAGAACAGGAGCCGCAGGTAGGTCCACGTGTCGGTGATGGTGCCGACCGTGGAGCGCGCGTTCCCGCCGATGCGCCGCTGGTCGATCACCACCACCGGGGAGAGGCCGTCGAGGTGGCCGACGTCGGGCCGGGTCCACTTCGGCAGCCGGTTGCGGGTGAACGGTGGGAAGGTCTCGGTGAGCTGGAAACCGGCCTCGGCCGCGATCGTGTCGAACACCAGCGACGACTTGCCCGAGCCGGACAGCCCCACGAACACCACCACCTGCCCGCGTGGCACATCGATGTCCAGTGACCTCAGGTTGTTGGTCCGGGCTCCCCGGATCCGGATGTGACGCTCCGCCATGCCCCCGACCGTACGGGCAGATGTGGTCAGAAAATGTCCGCGACTATCGCGACAATGGAGCCATGGCCGATGTGCTGCGACGAGTCCTCGCCCTGCTGGCGGTGCTGCAGACGGGCAGGGCCTTTTCGGGCGACGAGCTGGCGGCCCGGCTCGACGTCACACCGCGCACGCTGCGGCGCGACGTCGACCGGCTCCGCGGCTACGGGTACCCGGTCGAGACGCAGCCGGGCCCTGGCGGCTACTACCGGCTCGCCGCCGGCCGCGCCATGCCGCCGCTGCTGCTGGACGACGACGAGGCCATCGCGACCCTGCTGGGGCTGGCGACGCTGGCCGCGATCGGTGACGCCACCGAGGGAGGCGTCGACGACGCGGCGACCCGCGCCTACGGCAAGGTCGACCAGTACCTGCCCAAACGACTCCGTCCGCGCGCGGCGGCCCTGCGCGAGAGCCTGGAGACCACGCCGACACGCGCCCCGAGCACCAGTGCGGGGACGCTGAGCACGCTCGCGGACGCGATCCACCACGAGCACGTCGTCACCTTCGACTACACCGCGGCGACCGGCGTCACCAGCACGCGCCGGGTGGAGCCGCACCGCCAGCTTCACCTGAACCTGCGGTGGTACCTGCTGGCCTTTGACACCGGCAGGGACGACTGGCGCGTCTTCCGCACCGACCGCATCACGGGGCTGCGCGAGCTGAGCCTGCGCTTCACCCGCCGCCCGCTGCCCGCCGGAACCGGGATCGACTACCTCCGGCAGGGGCTCGCGAAGGACCGGCGGCGGGTGGTCCTGACCATCGACGCCCCGGTGACCGCGGTGGCCGACGCGTTCACGTACCAGGACGTCGAGCTCGCCGCCGTCGCCGGGGACCGCACCCGCGCGGTGCTGTCGCTCGACTCCTGGCACTGGCTGCTGCCGAGCCTCGCCTTCCTCGACGCCGACTTCACCGTCCACGAACCCGCCGAGTTCGCCGCGGCGTGCCGGCGCTTCGGTGCGCGGCTCCGGCAGTGAGCGACTGACCCCACTCACCGGAGGAGCAACGGCCCGAGCACGCGCCGACCCGGTGTCGCCGCGGGCGTCGGGGCGCCGTGCCCGGCGAGTGGGCCGCCGGGTGGTGGCCGACGTCGATACGGGGCGGTTACGCCGAACGGGTCGTCGCCGACGTGGGCTCCCTGGTCGCGTTCACCGCTACGGCAGGACGGAGCGCACGGCCTCCTCCGAGCGCCCCACCACTGTCGTCCCGTCGTCCGCGGTGATGATGGGCCGCTGGATGAGGGCCGGGTGCGCGGCCAAAGCCTCCAGCCACTGCGGCCGATGGGCCGCGTCGCGCGCCCACGAGGCCAGGCCCAGCTCACCGGCAGCGGCCTCGCCGAGCCGGGCGATGTCCCACGGCTCCAGCCCCAGGCGCTTCAGCACGGCGTCGAGCTCGTCCGCAGTGGGCGGCTCCTCCAGGTAGTACCGGACCGTGTAGTCGGCTCCCTCGGCGTCCAGCAGCGACAGTGCGGAGCGGCATTTGGAGCAGGCCGGGTTGATCCAGATTTCCATCAGCGCGGATCCTTCGTGCCGGGTTCGAGGCTGGCCGGGGCATCCTAGCCGCACCTCCCGCTACGGTCGGTCCACCTCCTCGATGCCGAGCACCCGGCCGTCGCCGAAGGCGATCCGCAGCACCCGGTCCGGCGAGGGCAGCACCTCGAAGAACCACAGCTCGACCTCACCCGGGCTCCCGCCGAGAAACCGCACCGAGCGCTGC
Organism: Prauserella endophytica; assembly: GCF_005146945.1. Lineage (GTDB taxonomy): Bacteria > Actinomycetota > Actinomycetes > Mycobacteriales > Pseudonocardiaceae > Prauserella_A > Prauserella_A endophytica. The sequence goes on along the minus strand of NZ_SWMS01000002.1, from coordinate 413,954 downwards.
CTGGCCAGGAGCTCCCCCACGCTCATCCTCGCCAGCGGCTCTCCGAGCAGGCGGACCACCTCCCGCTGCGACATGCCCGCGGTGAGCTCCGTGCCGCGCAGCCGCTCGGCCCGTTCGCGCACGCGGTGATCCCGTTGCAGCGCGGCGATCCGCTGCTCGCGGAAGACCGCCTCCATCTCCTGAGGCCGCTGTCGCGCGCACGAGGCGTGCACCAGCCAGCGCCGGTGCCCGTACAGCGAGATCGGCCGGACCTCGCCTTCCGTCCTCGGCGCGCCCAGCAGCCGCAGGAGCAGTCCGGCCTCGCCGGCGTCGAGATAGTAGCCACGCCGCGTGCCCCAGACTCGCCTGCCGCAGCACAGGCACTCGCCGACTCGCCACATGCTCAGCTCCCGTCACGACCTCGCCGCACGATGCCAGGTTCCCGCGTCCGCGGGAACGACCCTGACCGGTTGCTGCCTCGCTGGGCACCGGCCCGCGCCGCTGACGTCCACGTCACAGCGGATTGACACCCTCGCCGCCGCTGCCCGACGATCATGGACGACAACCGCATCCGCGCCCGCATGGGGGAAGCCGGTCGAAGTCCGGCGCTGACCCGCAACGGTAGGCCGTCCGAGGGACGGCGAGCCCGAACGCCCGGCGAGCGCGGCGCGCTCTTGGACACCCGTCGAGGTCTGCGGGCCGGAGCCTCGGAACGCGGCCCGCCGTAGCGCGGGCGTGGCGCCGCGGCCTTCGCCGTGGGCCCGCATTCCGGAAGGCGGACGACATGGCCGACGCCGTCGCACGGCAGGCCGCCCCGCACCGCCCCGCACCCGTCCCGCTCGTGGTGGCGCTGGCACTGGGGTTGCTGGGTTCGCTGATCTGCGCGCTGGCCCTCGGTGCCGCCCGTGTGCCGCTGTCCGACGTGCTCGGCCATCTCGGCGCGGGCCTCACGGGCGGCTGGATCGACGCCGCCGACCTGCCGGACTACCAGATCGTGTGGGAGGTGCGGCTGCCCCGCGTGCTGCTGGCCGCGGTGGTCGGCGCGGGGCTCGCCGCGGTGGGCGTCGCGAGCCAGGCTCTCGTGCGCAACGCGCTGGCCGACCCGTTCGTGCTCGGCGTGTCCTCCGGCGCGTCGGTGGGCGCCACCGCGGTGATCGTGCTCGGCGCGTTCGCCGCCCTCGGCGTCTACGCCCTGTCGGTGGCGGCCTTCGTCGGCGCGCTCGGCGCCACCGCGCTGGTCTACCTCGCCGCGCGGTCGCCACAGGGCCTCACGCCGCTGCGGCTCGTGCTCACCGGCACCGCGCTCGCGTACGGCTTCTCCGCGGTCACGACCGTGCTGGTGTTCCTCGCCCCGCGCGGCGACGCGGCCCGCTCGGCGCTGTTCTGGTTGCTCGGCAGCCTCGGCGGCGTCACGTGGCCCTCGCTGCCGCTGGCCGCGGCAGCCGTTGCCGCCGGCATCGCGTACCTGCTGTCGCAGGCCCGCGCGCTCAACGCGCTGGCGATGGGCGACGAGACCGCGGCCGCGCTGGGCGTCGAGCCGGGACCGTTGCGGCGCAGGCTGTTCGTGGTCTGCGCGGCCGTCACCGGCTGCCTCGTCGCCGTGAGCGGGGCCGTCGGCTTCGTGGGGCTGATGGTGCCGCATCTGGTGCGCATGGTCACCGGGGCCGACCATCGCAGGCTGCTCGCCGTGGCGCCGCTCGCGGGCGCCGTGCTGCTCGTGTGGGTGGACCTGCTGGCGCGCACGCTCGTCGCCCCGCAGGAGCTGCCGCTCGGCGTGCTCACCGCGGCGCTCGGCGTACCGGTGTTCGTCTGGCTCGTCCGGCGCCGCGGCTACGTGTTCGGGGGCCGCTGATGGACGTCGGCATCGAGGGGCTCACCGTCACCGTCGCGAGTACGCGGCTCGTGTCGGACCTGCGGGTCGCCGTGCCCTCGGGCGCCGTCGTCGGTCTCATCGGCCCCAACGGCAGCGGCAAGTCCACCACGCTGCGCTGCGTGTACCGCGCGCTGCGCCCCTCGGCGGGCCGGGTGCTGGTCAACGGCGACGACGTCTGGCGGCTCACCGCCCGCGACAGCGCGCGGCGGGTGGCCGCCCTGCCCCAGGAACAGCACGCCGAGTTCGACTTCACGGTCGCCGAGGTGGTGGCGATGGGCCGGTCCCCACACCAGGGCAGGCTCGAGGCCGACAGCGACGCCGACCGCGAGATCTGCGCCGCCGCACTGCGCCGGGTGGGTGTGCGGCACCTGGCGCGGCGTGGCTTCCTCACGCTCTCCGGCGGGGAACGGCAGCGGGTGCTGATCGCCCGCGCGCTCGCGCAGGAACCGAGCGTGCTGGTGCTCGACGAGCCGACCAACCACCTCGACATCCGCCACCAGCTGGAGATCCTCGCGCTGGTGCGCGACTCGGGCGTCACCGCGCTGGTCGCCCTGCACGATCTGAACCTGGCCGCGAGCGCGTGTGACGTCCTCTACGTCCTCGACGCCGGCGGCGTGGTGACCAGCGGCAGTCCGCGCGACGTCCTGACGCCGGAGCTGCTCGCCACCGTGTTCGGCGTGCACGCGCACGTGCTCGAACACCCGGTGAGCGGCGCGCCCCAGCTCGTCTTCAGCAGTGCACCCGACCCGGAAGGAACGCCGTGATGCGACGCCCCCTGCCCGTGCTCGCACTCGCCGCCACGCTGCTCGTCTCCGGCTGCGGCGCGCAGGTGCGGGAGGAGCCCGGCTCCGCCGCCGACGGCTATCCCGTCACGGTCACCAACTGCGGCCAGGAGGTGACGTTCGACCGCGCGCCGGAGCGGATCGTGGCCTACGACAGCGGGATCGTGGAGACGCTGTTCGCGCTCGGGCTCGGCGACCGCATCGCCGGTTACGTCCTGCCGCACCAGCGCGACATCGCGTCCTCGCCGTGGCGCGAGGACTTCGAGCGGGTGCCGAACCTCGGCGTCGACACCATCAGCAAGGAGGTGATCCTGCAGGCGGGCGCCGACTTCGTGTACGCGGGCTGGAACTACGGCTTCCGCGAGGACACCGGCCTCACGCCGCGGCACCTCGACGAGCTGGGCGTACCGTCCTATGTGCTCAGTGAATCCTGCCGCAACGGCAACACGGAGCGCTCGCGCGGCATCATGCCTCCGCTGGAGGCGCTCTACACCGACCTGCGCAACCTCGGCCGCGTCTTCGGTGTCTCCGAGCGCGCCGAGCAGCTGGTCACCGAGTACCGCGAGGTGGTGCGGGAGGCCGAGGCGACCGTGCCGGAGGACCGGCCGCGCCCCAGGGTCTTCCTCTACGACTCGGGCACCGACCAGCCGTTCACCGGCGGGCGCTACGCCGCCTCCCACGAGGTGATCACGCGCGGTGGCGGAGAGCACGTCATGGCCGACCTCGCCGACAGCTGGACCACGACGCAGTGGGAGACGGTCGTGCAGCGCGACCCCGAGGTGATCGTCATCAACGACTACGCCCCGACGAGCGCGGCGGAGAAGCGGGCTTTCCTGGAGAGCTTCCCGCCGCTGCGGCACGTCTCCGCGGTCGAGCACAAGCGGTTCCTCGTTCTCGACTACGCCGAGCTGGTGCAGGGACCGCGCAATCCCGCCGCCGTGCGCAAGGTCGCGGACTACCTCAACGGCCTGGGTGGCTACTGACCCATGGGACCCGATCAGGTGATCAACGACTAGACTGAGGGCAGCGGCGCCCGGTCGCGGGCGCCCGAGCCGTCGGCCCTCCGGCCGGGGGCGCTCCTGCCGCTGGTGACAGGTTCCTGGCGTTCCTGTCCGCGGCGACCGATCGGCAGCGTGCGAACCGGCTCGGCCGGTTCCCGACGAGCAGGAGGTTGAATGGAGCACACGGACACCGCCGCGCAGTTCCGGCAGATCGCGAACCCCTACCGGGTCCGCGTCGAGCGGGACCGGATCATCCGGGGCACGTCCTCGCAGCCGTGGCCGCCCGCCGTGACGGCGGACGGCTCCACCGAGACGTCCGACGCCGAACAGGCGTCGTAGCGGCACTGGCGCTCAGTCCCGGCCGGGGCTGAGCGCCAGCATCGTGCGGGCCAGGTCGTCGGCCGCCGACTCGGCCCCGAGCAGCACCCGGTGCAGCTGGCCGTCCACGGCGTGCACGAGCAGCGCGGCCGTGTGCTCGGCGTCCGCTCCTCCTCGGCCACACCGGCGCAGCTGGGCCGCCAGCTCCTCGGCGAGCCCGTCGTGCAGTGCCCGCAGGCGCTCCACGCCGTCCGGCGTGCGCGGCGTGTGCTCGTAGAGCACCGCGTGCAGCCGCGGCCGGTTCCGGTGCAGGTCGTCGACCGCCGCCGCGACCATGCTTACGGTCGTCTCCCAGTCCGGGCGCGCGGCTGCCAGCTCCGCCGACAGCGCCGCGAGCCGCTCCCCCGCCTCGTCGAGATGCCGCTCCGCCAGCGCGTGGAGGAGCGCCCGCTTGTTGGGGAAGTACTGGTACAGCGTGCCGATCGAGACACCGGCGCGTTCGGCGATCCGGTTGGTGGTGGCGGAGATCCCCTCGCGCTCGAAAACCTGAGCAGCCGCCTCCAGCACCACCTCCACGGTCTCGCGGGACCGCTGCTGGCGCGGCCTTTTCCGGGGCGTGTCGATGATGGTCCTAACGCGAGTTGTCACGGGGCTCCGAACCCGCTGGGATCGAGGTCATGCACGAAGCCTACCTCGCCCGACTGCCCGAGGACCTGCGCGCGAACCCGTTGCCGCGCAGGGAGTCCACGTGGTGGCCGTGGCGCGATGCCGACATCCACCTCGAGCGCGTGGGCGATCCCGCGGCGCCGGTCCGGGTGCTCCTCCTGCACGGCGCGGGCGGGCACGCGGCCGCCCTGTGGCCCTATGCCGCCTACGCCGCGTCGCACGGCCTGCACGTCGTGGTGCCCGACCTGCCCGGGTACGGGCGCACGCGCGTTCCGCGCCGCGCGGCCGTGCGCTACCCCGACTGGGTGGCGCTCGTCTGCGACCTCTTGCGTGCCGAGCGGCGGAGCCACGCCGGGCGGCTCGTCGTCGTGGGGGCGAGCATGGGCGGGCTGCTGGCCTACGACGCGGCGACGCGCACCGGTGTCGCCGACCGCGTGCTGGCGACCTGCCTGTTCGACCCGAGGGATCCGTTGGCCCGCAGGCACATCTCGCGGTTCGCGTGGCTCGGCGCCGCGGCCCGTCCGGCGCTGCGCGTGCTCGCCGGGCCGCTCGCGTCGCTACGGGTACCCCTGCGCTGGGTCACCAACATGGGCGCGATCAGCAACGACCCGGGATTGACCGGGCTGGTGCTGGGCGACCGGCTCGGCGGCGGGAACAGGGTGCCGCTGGGCTTCCTGCGCAGCTTCCTCGACTCGGCGCCCGGCGTGGAGCCGGAACAAGCGACGGGTCCCCGCTTCGTGCTCGCCCATCCCGGCGAGGACCGGTGGACCCCCACCGAGGTCAGCCTGCGCTTCTTCGACCGGCTCGCCGCGCCGAAGGAGCTGGTGCTGCTGGAGGGCGCCGGGCACTACCCGGTCGAGGCCCCCGGCGCGCACCGCCTGGCGGAGCTGATCGTCGCGCTCGGCGAGCCGAGCCCGGCCTGAACGCGAGCTCTTCCGGGGATTTCACGTCAGCCCGCGGACCGTCGCACGGCGCCTGAGCAAGATCGTCGGCGAGCCGGTGCGCGGTCCGGCGGCGGCCCGAATCGTCATGACCCGTGCGGCTCGTGCCGGGGCAGCCCCTTGAGCACCGCGTCCGCGATGTCGCCGAGCGCGTCGAGCTGCTCCTCGGTGAGCGCGTCGACGACGTGCCTGCGCACCGCTCGCTTGTAGTGTGCCGTCGCCTCCTCGGCCAGCTCGCGGCCGAGGTCGGTGATCTGGACGACGGTGCCGCGGCTGTCCTCTGCGCAGTCGAACCGCGTGACGAGCCCGCGCTGCTCCATGCGCCGCAACTGGTGGGACAGCCGGCTCTTCTCCCATCCGAGGCCGCAGCGCAGGGCGAGCGCCCGCACGGGCTCGCCGGGGGTGTCGAGCAGCGCGGTGAGGATCTCGTAGTCCGGCTCCGACAGACCCGAGCACGCGGCGAGCTCGCGGTTGAGCTGACCGGCCAGTCGCACCCGCATCGCCTGATAGCGCGCCCACACGTCCGCCTGGCGCGCGGAGAGCCCGGAGGTAGCCATGTGCCCAGCGTAACCCAACAGGTTGATGCGTCAACTTAACCCGGCTAATATGGTTGACGCATCAACCTAAGGAGTGCGAGATGCACTACGGTCACGCACTGACCTTCGGCACGTTCCTCACCCCGACGGCCACCGAGCCCGCACGGGTGGTGTCACTCGCCACGCGCAGCGAGGAGCTGGGTTTCGACCTCGTCAGCATTCAGGACCACCCGTACCAGCCGGCTCACCTCGACGCCTGGACGCTCCTGACCTGGCTCGCCGGCCGCACCCGCCGCGTGACGCTCGCCCCCAACGTGCTCAACCTGCCGCTGCGCGACCCCGCCGTCCTGGCCGGTGCCGCGTCGAGCCTGGACCGGCTGTCCGGTGGCCGCCTCGCGCTCGCGCTGGGGGCGGGCGCGTTCTGGAAGGCGATCGGCGCGATGGGCGGGCGCACCCTCTCCCCCGGCGAGTCGGTCACCGCCCTCAGCGAGGCCATCGACATCATCCGGGCGAGCTGGGACGTCGGCGACGAGCGCCCGATCCGGCTGAACGGTGAGCACTACCGCGTCGACGGCGCCGCGCGCGGACCCGAACCCGCCCACGACGTCCCGCTCTGGCTCGGCGCGTACAAACCGCGCATGCTGCGCCTGCTCGGCGCGAAGGGTGACGGCTGGGTGGTGACGCACCAGCTGCTGCGACCGGGACAGCTCGCCGAGGGCAACAAGCTCATCGACGAGGCCGCCGTGGCGGCGGGCCGGGACCCGAGGGAGATCCGGCGCCTGCTGAACGTTTCCGGCGACTTCCTCGGCGGGCCCGGCGAGGCGTGGGTCGACGCGCTGCTGCCGCTCGTCGTGGAGGACGGCGTGGGCACGTTCATCCTGGCGACCGACGACACGGCGACCCTCGAGCGGTTCGCGGGCGAGGTCGCCCCGGCGCTGCGGGAGGCCGTCGACCGGGAGCTGCCCGGCACTTCCCTGCCGCCGCTCCGCCGGGCTGCGGTCCGGGCAAGGCGACGCGAAGGCATCGCGTACGACGACGTCCCCGCCGCGCTGGCTGACGCCGCGATCGAGCCGGGCGACGTCGGCTACGCCGGGGTGAGGTCGACCTACCTGCGGGGCGGCGCGCCAGGGCTGGTGCTGCGGCCACGCACCGAGGAGGAGGTCGCCGAGGCGCTGGCCTTCGCACGGGCGCACCCGCGGCTGCCGCTGTCATTGCGCAGCGGCGGGCACGGCATCAGCGGGCGCTCGACCAACGACGGTGGGATCGTCATCGACGTGTCCCGGCTGAACTCGATCGAGGTGGTCGACCCCGCCCGCCGCCGTGTCCACATCGGCCCCGGCGCGCGGTGGGCGGACGTGGCCGCGGCGCTCGCGCCCCACGGGCTGGCGCTGACCTCCGGTGACTACGGCGGCGTGGGGGTCGGCGGCCTCGCCACCGCGGGCGGGCTCGGGTTCCTCGCCCGCGAGCACGGGCTGACGATCGACCATCTGCGCGCGGTGCGGATGGTGCTCGCCGACGGCTCCGTGGTCCGCGCGAGCGACGACGAGAACCCAGAGCTGTTCTGGGCCGTTCGCGGCGCGGGCGCGAACTTCGGCGTCGTCACCTCGTTCGAGTTCGAAGCCGACGAGGTCGGTGACGTCGGGTGGGCGCGGCTCGTGTTCGACGCGAGCGACACGGCCGGGCTGCTGCACCGCTGGGGCGCCACGCAGGAGGCCGCGCCGAGGGACGTGACGAGCTTCCTGCTCGTCGGCCCGCCCCGGCGTGGCAGGCCGCCGGTGGCGCACCTGATGGCGATGGTCGACTCCGCCGACCCGGAGACCGTTCTCGACCGGTTGCGGCCCTTCGCGGAGATCGGTCCCCTCCACGACCAGTCGGTGGTGCTGACGTCCTACGCGTCCGTCATGGCGAACGCGAGCCCCGAGGCGCACAACGGCCACGGCGAACCGGTCACGAGGTCCGCGTTCGCCGAGCACATCACACCCGAGTTCGCGGCCGACGCCGAGCGGCTCCTCCGCAGCGGCGCCGTGTACTTCTTCCAGATCCGGGCAGTCGGGGGCGCGGTGGCCGACGTGCCCCCGGACGCGACCGCGTACGCCCATCGGTCGGCCAACTTCTCCGTCACCACCTTCGGCGTGGACCGTCGGCGGGTCGACGCCGAATGGGACCGGCTGGCCGGGCACCTCGACGGGTTGTACCTCAGCTTCGAGACCGATCCCCGGCCGGAGCGGCTCGCCGACGCGTTCCCGCCCGCGACGCTGCGGCGGCTGCGCGAACTCAAGGCCACCTACGACCCGGGCAACGTCTTCCGCGACAACTTCAACGTCACCCCTGAACGCCGATCCCACTGAGGAGCGAACCCATGCCCGACTACGGACACGACCTGCTGTTCGGCACCTTCGTCACGCCCTCGGCCTCGCCCGCCCACCACGCGGTGGACCTCGCGGTGGCCGCCGACCGGGCAGGCCTGGACCTCGTGACCTTCCAGGACCATCCCTACCAGCCACGCTTCCACGACACGTGGACGCTAATGTCCTATGTGGCCTCCCGCACCGAGCGGATCCGGCTGAGCGGCAACGTGCTCAGCCTCCCGCTGCGGCAGCCCGCCGTGCTGGCCCGCAGTGCCGCGAGCCTCGATCTGCTCAGCGGCGGGCGGGTCGAGCTCGGGCTCGGCGCGGGCGCGTTCTGGGACGCCATCGACGCGATGGGCGGCCGCAGGCTCTCCCCCGCGCAGGCGGTGGTCGCCCTCGAGGAGGCGATCGCCATCATGCGGCAGATCTGGGCGGCCGACCAGCCGGGCGGCGTGCACGTGAAGGGCGACTACTACGCCGCCGACGGAGCGAAGCGGGGCCCGGCCCCGGCGCACGACATCGGCGTCTGGATCGGCGCCTACAAACCCAAGATGCTGGCGCTGACGGGAAAGACCGCCGACGGGTGGCTGCCCTCGCTGCCCTATCTGCCGGGCGGCCCGGCCGTCCTCGGCGACCTGAACGAGCGGATCGACGAGGCGGCGGCCTCGGCCGGACGCTCGCCTTCGGACATTCGGCGGCTGCTCAACATCAACGGGCGGTTCGGGGACACCAGCACCTCGCTGCTCAACGGCCCGCCGGACCAGTGGGCCGAAGAGCTGGCCGGGCTGACGCTGGAGCACGGCATCACCGGCTTCGTGCTCGCCACCGACGACGAATACACCACCGAGCTGTTCGCGGCCGAGGTCGCCCCAGCCACCAGGGAACTGGTCGCGGCCGAACGACGAGGGTGATCGCCTGCTGATGCTGGACCGGGCGGGCGTGCCGGCGAGGCGGACCGTCCGACGGCGCGCCACTGCCGCTCCGCACGCCGAGCGCGACGAGCGGTAACGTTCCGGGCCGAACGGTACCGGGGGCTCGCCGAGTACCAGCGCGGGATCGGCCGGTCGTCCCGGTGATCGCGCTCGTTCCGGTGACCTCCGGCTGACCGATCAGGAATCGAGAAGCGCCGACCGGGCGGCCGTTCCTACCGTGAGCGCATGACCTCGAGCCAGCAGACAGGCAATCAGAAGAAGCGCGGTCCGCTCACCAGGGCGTCGCACTGGTTCCAGCGGCGGATGAACGTCAGGACCAACGAGAAGATCCGCAGGAAGGCCGGCAAGGTCATGGGCATGGACATGCTCATCCTGCACACGGTGGGCCGTCACAGCGGGCAGCCGCGGGAGTCGCCGCTGACCTGGTTCGCCGACGGCGACGACGCGCGCCTGATCGTGGCCTCGGGAGGCGGCAGCAGGCACCCCGACTGGTACTTCAACCTGATGGCACACCCCGACAAGGCGGCGATCGAGTTCCACGGCCAGTCCGCCGTCCCGGCGACGCCGCACGTGCTCGAGGGCGCCGAGCGGGAGAAGGCGTGGCAGCGCATCACCGAGGCCCAGCCGCGCTACGCCAAGTACCAGAAGAAGTCCGAGCGGCGCTACCCCGTCATCCGGCTGACGCCGCGGTGACCGCGGACGCCGTGTGGCCGGCCCCGCCCGAGGCCGGCCACACGCGCCCGCTACGCCGATCCGACCGGCGCCCCGGTTTCGGCGAGCCCGCTCAGCACCCGTGGCAGCGGGCCCTGGTGCAACACGCCGAGGCGCTGGGTCGCTCGGGTGAGCGCGACGTAGAGCTCGGCCGCGCCACGCGAGCCGTCGGCGAGGATCCGTTCCGGCTCCACGACCAGGACGGCGTCGAACTCGAGGCCCTTCGTCTCCGCCGGTGTCACCGCGCCGGGCACGTCCGGCGGTCCGATCACGACACTGGTGCCCTCGCGGCCGGCCTCGTCCCGGACGAACTCCTCGATGACGAGGGGCAGCTCCTCGCCGGTGACTCGCTTCGACCACGGCTGAACCCCGCACGCCCGCACCGAGTCCGGCGGCCGCGCCTCCGGGGCGAACTCGGCGAGCAGCGCGCCGGCGACGGCCATGATCTCCGCCGGGGTGCGGTAGTTCACCGTCAGCGACCGGTGGACCCAGCGGCCGGGCACGTACCGCTCCAGCATTGCCCCCCACGACGTCGCCCCGGCCTCCGACCGGCGCTGCGCCAGGTCCCCTACCACGGTGAACGACCGGTTCGGACAGCGCCTCATCAGCACGCGCCAGTCCATCTCGGACAGTTCCTGCGCCTCGTCGACCACCACGTGCCGGTAGGTCCAGTCGCGGTCGGCGGCGGCGCGCTCGACGAGCTCACGGGTATCGGCCTCCACGAACCGCTCGGCCAGATCCTCGGCGTAGAGCAGGTTCTCGGCGACCAGCTGGATGTCCTCGTCCTGCTCCTCCCGGTCCAGTTTCATCAGGTCCATCACCCCGGCGGCGTACTCGGCCTCGGCCCTGCGCTTGCGCTCCTCAGCCCGTTCGGCCGCCCGGTCGGCCTCCTTGTCCCGGCCCAGCAGATCCACCAGCTCGTCGAGCAACGGCACGTCCGGCACCGTCCACGCCGCACCGTCGGCACGCCACAACGCCGGGTCGGCGCCCGCCGCCCGCAGCCGCTCGGGCGAGGAGTACAGCCCCGCCAGCAGTGTCTCCGGTGTCAGGATCGGCCACAGGTCGTCGATCGCGGCGGCGAACGCCTCGTTCTCCGCGAGCTCGTCGAGCAGGTTCCCGCGAAGCTCCTCCCATTCCGCTCGGTCGTCGCGGGTCAGGCAACCCTTGCCGATCCGTCCGATCGCCCGCTCCGTGAGCACGTACGTGATGATCTCGGTGAACACCGACCGTGCCTCGTTGTGCGGCAGGCCGCTCGTGCGCGCCTCCTCCCTCGCCCACTCCGCGGTCGCGGCGTCGATGCGCACCGTGACGTCCTTCAGCTGGATCGGCACCGGCTCCTCCGGCAGCCGCTGCCGGTCGGCGATCGCCGCCGCGAGCACGTCGAGCATCGCCAGCGACCCCTTGAGCCGAGTGGCCTGCGGCGTGTCCTCGGCCGTGACGCGAAGGCCGGGCACGAGGTCGCCGGTGGTCAGGAAGACCACATCGGACTCCCCCAGCGACGGCAGTACGCGGCTGATGTGGTCGAGGAAAGCCGGGTTGGGCCCGACAACGAGCACGCCGTGACGCTCCATCCGCTCCCGCTGGGTGTAGAGCAGGTACGCGACACGGTGCAACGCCACGACGGTCTTCCCGGTGCCAGGGCCGCCCTCGATCACCAGCACGCCGGGGTGGTCGAGCCGGATGATCTCGTCCTGCTCGGCCTGGATCGTGGCCACGATGTCGCGCATCCCGTCACCGCGCGGTGCGTTGACGGCCGCGAGCAAGGCCGCGTCTCCCCTGGCGTCGCCCTCCGCGTCGCCCGGACGGCCGAGCACCTCGTCGGTGAAGCCGACGACGTGCCGCCCCCTGGTGTGGAACTGGCGGCGCCGCCGCATGTTCTCCGGGTTGGCGCCGGTCGCCGTGTAGAACGGGCGCGAGGCCGGCGCCCGCCAGTCGAGCAGCACCGGTTCGTACGAGTTCTCCTCGTCGAAAAGCCCGATCCGGCCGATGTATGAACGCGCGCCCGAATCGCTGTCCAGCCGCCCGAAACACAGTCCGTTGTCCACGGCTTCCAGCCGTCTCACCCGTTTCGCCAGCGACCGCACCTCCACGTCCCGTTCCATCGGTGTCGCGCCGTTTCCCCGCAACGCCGCCTCGTACTCCCCCTTCACCCGCGCGCGCTCGGCGTCGAGCCGCGCGTACAACCCGGCCACGTAGTCCCGTTCGGATCGCAGTTCCTCGTCGTACCCCTGTGTTGACACATGCCCCTCGCTGTGACTAAACTGGCGTTAGGTTCGGCGGGTTTTCCTTTGTTTTCCGGAAAGCACGCCGATTTTTTATTGTCCCCTTCGTGTCAAGTCCTCTCGCGATTCACGAAAGAGAAGACGCCAGTCGGCGAGGGATCACGGCGTCGCGAGGAAGTCCCGCACCTCCGCCAGGAACTGCCCACGACCGCGTTCGGCGCGATCGAGGTGCGCGTAGTGCGTCGCGCCCGCCAGCTCGACCGACCGCACCGACCGCGCGTGCACCAGGTGCTCGGCCAGCAGGTCGGCATCGCCCGGCCTGCTCCAGAAGTCGTACTCGCTGCGCAGGATCAGGGTCCGCGCGGTGACCAGGCTGGCGTCCCACAGCTGCCGGCCGGTCGCGAGGTAGAAGCTGTCCTCCATCGCCCCGGACGGGGCGCGGAAGCTCGCCGGCTGCCGGGAATCGCTGGTGGGGTCCGAGGCCAGCGCGCCCCGAACGTAGGCGTCGACGACGGCGGGATCGCGCCACACCGACTTGTCCTCGACCGGAATGCCGCTGTCCCACGATGGAAGCAGGCTCGCAGCGGTGCTCAGCCGGTAGGCCCCGTATCGGGCCGCGTTGAACCGGCCGGGGTGGTCAGGGTCCTCGTTGTCGGTGCCCCTGCCCAGAGTCGGGTGCCCGTCGAGCGGTCCGTAGAGGGCGTTGTAGAGCACGAGGTGGCTGACGCGGTGGGGATGGGCGGCGGCGTACTGGCCGAGCCAGTGTCCGCCGGTGGCCCAGCCGAGCAACGCGACCTGGCCGCTGCCTGCGCGACGCGTGATCGCCTCCACGACGGCGGTCACGTCGCGCACCACGGCCGCGGAGCGGACGGCGGGCGGGCTCGACTCCGGCGGCCGCTGCAGCTCGGCGGGCCGGGTGGAGGCGCCGTAGCCGCGGGCGTCCATCACGTAGACCCGGTGTCCCGCCCTGGCCAGGTCGGCTGCGAGTGAACCGCCGGGGACGGGCAGGTCGAAGCTCGCCACACCGGGCACGCGCGCGCCGTGCAGGAGCAGCACCGGGGGCTTGGGCCGCGCCGGTCGCCCGGCAGGCCGGACTTCCCGGACGGCGATCCGCACGCCGGGATCGCTCGTGACCCGGAACTCCGCGCGGACCAGCTCGCGCCCGGCCTCGGTCGGCGGTGCGGGGGCGACCAGGGTCGCGGCGGCCGCCGCGATCGCCGCAGCGGTGCTGGACAGGATGGTGAACACGTTGCGCATGCCTCGATCCTGGGACCGACCGGCGCCTCTCGATACGTGATATAGCTGCGCGAGGGGCCATCGATATCCCGGCCGTATCGATCGAGGGAGGACACCGGTGGAGCTGCGGCACCTGCGCTACTTCGCTGCCGTGGCGGAGGAACTGCATTTCGGCCGGGCCGCCGAGCGGCTCGGCATCCGGCAGCCTCCGCTGAGCCAGCAGATCAAGGCGCTCGAGGACGACCTCGGGGTCGCGCTGTTCGACCGCAGCAGCCGCAGGGTGCGGCTCACCGCCGCGGGGCAGACGCTGTACCCGGCCGCGCGCGACATCCTCGCCTCGGTGCAGGCGGCGCGGCGCACGACGCGGAGGGCAGGCCGGGGCGAGTCGGGCGAGCTGTCGCTCGGGTTCGTCGGCTCGGCCACGAACGTCCTGCTGCCCGAGGCACTGCGTGCCTTCCGGCGGGACTACCCGGACGTCACGCTGCACCTTCGGGAGCTGACCACGATGCAGCAGGCGCACGCCCTGCGCGAAGGCGCGCTGGACGTGGGTCTGCTGCGCCCGCCGCTGCCCGCCGACGCGGCTGCCGGGCTGACCGTCGACCCGGTCGGCGCGGAACGGCTGATGGCGGCGCTGCCCGTCGACCACCCGCTCGCCGCCGAGCGGGTGGTCGACGCCGGACGGCTCGCCGCCGAACCGTTCGTGCTCTTTCCCCGCGAGCTCGGACCCGGCCTGCACGACCGGATCCTCGGCTACTGCGCCGAGGCCGGTTTCGCGCCCGCCATCGCGCAGGAGGCGGTGCAGATGCAGACCATCGTCGCGCTCGTCGCGAGCGGGCTCGGGGTATCGGTCGTGCCCTCGTCGGTGGCGCGCACCCGCAGGCAGGGAGCGGTTTTCCGGCCGCTACGCCCCTCGGCCCGGGTCGTGCACCTCGCGGTGGCCAGACGGCGGAACGAGGAGAACCCGGTGGCGCGCAACTTCGTCACCGCCGTGAGGCGCGCGGCCTCATGAGGCAACGCCGATGCCGATCGCCTGCCCCGCTCCGACAACCGGCACGAGGCAACCGGCCGTCTCCCGGCCCTGGCCACCGAGCTCATCGAGGTCGCGCTACAGCCGGGCGTTCCCGGTGTCGGTTCCGGCGTCGCGGGGCATTGGACACCGTGTCCCCACGGCCGACCGGAACCACCCACACGCGGTGCGTCGTGCGCCGGTCTAGAAACGCGTGCGGACCGGCGAGTCCAGCCAGGCAAGCAACCGCCTCCACAAGTTTCCCGCTCCCATGGAGATCCTGCTGAACCGAGTCATCTCGCGGCGCCCCTTCCTGTGCATGTCCGGCACGGCGCGGTCGTTGTCACCGTGGCGCCCGGTTGATCGTCGGCAGGCGCCTCGGTGTTTCACCCCTGGGGCAAAGGAATCCCAGCCGCCCGGCTGTGCGCACTGGCAAGGTCGGGTCCATGCCCGTCACCTCCGGAATCAACCACGTCACCACGTTCACCACGGACCTCGACCGCATGGCCCGCTTCTACGAGGACATGTTCGGCGCGGAGATCGTGTTCGAACGGCAAGCGACCGACGGTCACCCGCGCACGGCGATCGTCGAGCTCGGTGGGACCCGGTATGTGAAGTTCGTCGAGGACCCGGCCTACCGGGCGCCGCACACCACCACGGCGATCGAGCGGTTCGGGCTCGCGGTCGGCTCCCTCGCGATTCTGCGGGAACTCCGGGAACGCATGGCGGCGGCGGGTGCGGCGATCGGTGAGATCGAGCGGCTCCCCACGCAATGGGTGCTTCCTTTCACCGACCCGGACGGCACGCCGCTGCAGGTGTCCGCGCACGCCCGTCCCGGCGACCCCGCCGCGTGACCGCGCGGCCCGTGCGGGGCGCTTGGCTGCTGCTCCGGCGCGACCGCGGTGGCCGGGTCGCCCCCCCGCCGACGGCGCGGGAGGCTGTGGTCTGGACTCGGCGGGCGGACGGCGCCTCGACCGGGGCGGCGGTGCTCAGACGAGGCGGCCGACGCCGGCGAGGCCGAGCTGGCGGGCTTCGTCGTCGGGGTCGGGGGTGTAGCCGGAGTCGGTGGGGCGCCAGTCGGGTATGTGGACGATGCCGGGGTGGAGGATCTCGGCGTCGCCGAAGATGGCTGCGATCTGGTCCTTGTTGCGCATCCAGGTGCGTTCGGTGCGCTGGTCGTAGTCCTTCTTGGCGAGGTTCTGCTGCGCGGCCACGCGAGCGGTCTGCGCGGTGGTGCCGTGGGAGATGACCAGGTAGCTGCCAGGGCAGACCGCGCGCCGGTACCGCTCGATCATGGGAAGCTCCTCGTCGGAGATGAAGTGCAGGACGGCGAACATCAGCAGCCCGACCGGCTTGTCGAAGTCGATGAGGCCCCGCAGGTCCGGATCGGCGAGCACGTGCTCGGGCTGGCGTATGTCGGCGTGGATCGAGGTGGCGTGCGGGTTGTCGGCCAGGATCTCGCGGCCGAGGTCCACGGCGCCACGCTCGTAGTCGATGTAGACCACCCGTGTCTCTGGCGCGATGGCTTGGGCGACCTCGTGCACGTTGTCCTCGGTGGGCAGGCCGGAGCCGAAGTCGATGAACTGGCGGATCCCGTACTCGCCGGTGAGCAGGTGCACCACGCGCTGCAGGAACTCCCGGTTGTAGCGCATCAGCGCGGGCACCAGTGGTAGTGCGCGCACCATGCGGTTGCCGGCGGCCTCGTCGACCGGGTAGTAGTGCGAGCCGCCGAGGATGTAGTCGTAGACACGGGCGGGGCTGGGCTTGCTGGGGTCGGATTCGCGTGGGCCGTAGGCGGGCTGCTCGCCGGACAGGGTCATCGTTGCTCCTTGAACTCGTGAAGAAACCGCAGGGAGTCGGCGGGGCGCAGGGCGGTGCGCACGGCGGAGGACCAGAGTCGTTCGCAGGCCTCGATGCGGCTGATCGGGATCGGGTCATCGCCGATGCGGCCCCAGGCAAAGGTGAGGTCGTCGAGGCTCTGAACTGGGTGGGGCAGGCGCAGGAGCGTCAGGGCGTCCTGTACTCCGGGGGTGGCGCCGAACGTCGAGACCTGAACGGTGATGTTCGGCTGACCGGCGAGCGCGGTGAGGTGGTCGAGTTGCTCCTCCAGCACCGTTGGAGGACCGGGCGGGCGTCGGTAGAAGCAGGATTCGCTGAGCACGGCGTAGATCTCGGGTGGGTCTTGGCGGCACAGCACGCGGTCGTGGCGGGACAGGATCGCGTCGGTCTTCGCCCGCCGCAGCCGCGCCGGCTGGCCGGCGAGGGCCGCGTAGGCGTAGGACTCGCAGGCCAGCAGGTCGGGAATCATCTCGCTGCCGAGCAGCCGGATACTTGCGGCGTCCTCCTCCAGGTCGACGTAGCGCCGGCTGCTGTCGGTGTCGTACGCCGCCCGCGGTCCGCCCCACCGGTCGCGCTTGGCGTAGCGGGGCCTGAGCGTGCACGCCAGCTCGATGACGGTGTCCTCGGCGCCGTAGGCGCGCAGTAGCGCGATCAGGTCGGCCTCGCGCATGCCGCCGTCGCCGCGTTCCAGCCGGGCGATCTTGTTCTGCCCCACTCCGCTGCTCATGCCAGGGCGCACGGTCCGTGCGGCGTCCAGCTGCGTGAGCCCGGCGCGGGCACGCAGGTGATGGCACAACGCGGCCAACTGGAGACGGCGGCCGGTCGGCGTGCGCGCCACGGCGGCGTCGAAAGCGGTCATCGCGGTTCCCAAGGGCCAGGGCAAGCCTGAATCCTGGCCGTGTCGGCACGGGTACGGCAAGTGCGTCGCTCAAATGGCCCCCTTGAAAAGGCTATATAGCCGACTATCGTAAACCATTGAGAGCACATGTGGTTTTATCTAATGAAACGCAGCGGGGGCGGGGAGGAATGGCATGAGCGTGGCACTTGTCGTCGATGACGTTGGCTGGGCTGCCGACCTGCGCCCGGAGAGGGCGCCATCACGCTTCGGTGTTGTGGCTGGGGCCTGCGGGTGCTGCTGTCCGTCCGGTGTGGACCTGCGCCGCGCGATCAGGGCCGGAGTCGACTCGCTGTTCTCGCGCCGACGTCCGCAACGGGGACGGAGGCCGAGCTGTGGTTGTGCATGACACCGCGGTGACGGCCGCGCTGCGCGGGGTGTGCCGCGACGCCCACGAGGCCGTGGAGCAGATGACGACCGGTGAGGGCCTCTCGGTGACCCAGGAGCACCGCCTGGCGGCACGGTTGATCGAGGTCGGCGACCTGCTCGACGAACACGCCGACCAGCGCGCGGCCGGCGCCGGAATTCCGGGGTCCAAGATCGCGGCCGAGGACGGTGCCCCGAGCGGCCACCGAGGCCGGGCGGAGGAGGCTGTCGAGTGAGTCGCAAGCGGCGACCGAAGGGTTCGGGATCACGGCCCCAGCGCAGGGTTCCCACGGGTGTTCCAGGACTTGACTGGGTGACGCCGGCTGCCCAGACCATCTTCACCGGCGAGCGGCGTGACGGCACGACCTTCGCCGTCGACCAGTGGCAGCTGGCCTCGGCGGTCACCCTGCTGGCGCTGCGGGCCGGACGCGGGGTGCTGTCCCTGACGGCCAGCGGGTGGGCACTGGCCCGAGAAGACGTCGAGCGCGGGTATCGATGGCGGCTGTCGATGCAGCGCCCGTCGCAGAACACGCTCACCCTGCACCTGCACGACACGCGGCAGACCACACCACACCGCGTCCAGCTGATCGACATCACCGGGAGCCCCGACGGGGGTCTGCGAGCTCACCACAGGACGCTGACCGCGGCGAAACCCGGGCTCAGCGGCGACACCGAGACCGACACCCACCTGGCGATCATGCTCACCATGCTGCGGGAGAACGGCGGCACCCTCTCCGCCCACCCCGACGAACTCGCAGCCACCGCCGAGCTGATCCATAGTGGACACCACTGGCGGGTGGTGGAGCTGCCCTTCAGCGGCAAGGCCAAGACCTTCCAGCTCGAAGAACCTGAAGAACCTCCTGGGTGACCTGCCGCGAGCCGGCCCCAAGCC
Source organism: Prauserella endophytica (assembly GCF_005146945.1). GTDB lineage: Bacteria > Actinomycetota > Actinomycetes > Mycobacteriales > Pseudonocardiaceae > Prauserella_A > Prauserella_A endophytica. The sequence continues at coordinate 395,411 of NZ_SWMS01000002.1, read as the reverse complement.
GACTACGAGGAGTTCTGTTCGCGATCGCAGGCCTCCGCGATGTCCTGCGTTTCCCAGGAGACCATGAGCTCGCCGGCGCGCGCGGCCGCCGCGAGGTCGGGCAGCTTCGCGATGGCGAGGTGCGTCCTCACCGCGGTAGACGACGCCGGGGAGATCACCGTGGCCGCTCCGCCGCGCGGTAGCGCAGCCCGTCGACGAGCAGCGCGACCATGCGCCGCGCCTGGTCGGGCCGGTCGGCGTCGGTGGCATAACACAGACCGGACACCGCCTGGAGCAGCTCCATGGCGTCCAGGTCGGCGGGGATCGCCCCGGCCGCGGCCGCGGATTCGAGCAACGCCGCCAGTGCGGGCCGGAACCGCCTCTCGAAATAGGCGGGCAGAGCGTCGAAGGCCGGGTCACCCGAGTGCAGGGCCGCGGCGAGCCCGCGCTTGGTCGCGACGAAGTCGACGCACCGGTACAGCCACCGCTCCAGCGCCTCGGCGGGCTCACACTCGGCCGCGAGGACGGGCGCCTCGTCGGCGCAGGCGTCGACCTCGTGCCGGAACACTGCCGTGACCAGGTCGGACCTGCGAGGGAAGTGGCGGTACAGCGTGCCGAGGCCGACCCCGGCCTTCGCCGCGATCTCGCGCACCGGGGCGTCCACTCCCGAGGTGGCGAACACCGCCTTCGCCGCCGCGACCAGCGCGTCGACGTTGCGTCGCGCATCGGCGCGCAGCGGCCTCGAGGGCGCCTCCTCGCTGCTGTCCTGGCCCACGCCACTCCTCAGCCACACCCGTCCGACCTGCCGTTCGCTCGATGATAGGCCACCCGAACGCGCAGGTTACGGCGCGGACGGCGGAGATCGGTTGATAAGCGGAACGGCGCTCCATATAATCGGATCAGCGTTCCAGTTACCCCGTGAACGCGTCATCGTTCCCACCACCACATCGTTGAAGGAGTCTCCGTGGCCGACAGTGCCGACGCGATACGGATCAACGGAACCGCGGTCGAGCCACCCGGCGATCCGCGGGTGTCCCTGCTCGACCTGCTGCGGGAGCGACTGGAGCTCCACGGCGCGAAGAAGGGGTGCGACCAGGGCGCGTGCGGCGCCTGCACCGTGCTGGCCGACGGCGAGCGCATCGTGTCGTGCCTCGCGCTCGCCGTGCAGTACACCGGGCGCGAGGTCGTGACCATCGAGGGGCTCACCGGCGAGGACGGGCCGCATCCGCTGCAGCGGGCGTTCGTCGAGCACGACGGCTTCCAATGCGGCTACTGCACGCCCGGCCAGATCTGCTCGGCGGTCGGCATGGCCGCGGAGCTGGAGCGCGGGGTGCCGAGCTACGTCACGGACGACCTCGCCGCCGAGCGGATCGCACCCGGCCGGGACGAGGTGCGCGAGCGGATGAGCGGGAACCTGTGCCGCTGCGGCGCGCACAACGGCATCGTCGCGGCCATCACCGAGACCTACGGAACGGAGGCCCGATGATCCCGTTCACCTACGCCAGGGCCGAGAACGCGGCCGACGCCGTCCGGCTCGGCGCCGCGGACGGCGTGAAGTACCTCGGCGGTGGCACCAACCTGGTCGACCTGCTGCGCGAGAGCATCGAGCGGCCGACCACGCTGGTCGACGTGACGGGCCTGTCCTCGGCCATCGAGGAGCGCGACGCCGGCCTGCTGATCGGCGCGGCGGCCCGCAACACCGCGGTCGCCGAGCACCGGCTCGTGCGCACCCGGTACCCGGTGCTCTCCCGTGCGATCTCCTCCGGCGCGTCCGCGCAGATCCGCAACATGGCGACCGTCGGCGGCAACCTCCTCCAGCGGACACGCTGCCCCTACTTCTACGACGCCGACGGCTTCCGTTGCAACAAGCGCAATCCCGGCGAGGGCTGCGACGCCGTCGACGGCTCCAATCGCACGCACGCGATCCTCGGCGCATCGTCGGCGTGCGTCGCCGTCCATCCTTCGGACCTGGGCGTGGCGCTCGCCGCTCTCGACGCCGACGTGCACCTGCACGGTACAACGGGCAACCGCACCGTGCCGCTGACCGAGCTGCACCGGCTGCCGGGAGACCGTCCGGACGTCGAGACCGTGCTCGAACCGGGTGAGCTGATCACCGCGATCGAGCTGCCCGCACCGCCACCGGCGACGCGGTCGGCGTACCGCAAGGTCCGCGACCGGGCGAGCTACGCGTTCGCGCTGGTGTCGGTGGCCGCCGTGCTCGGCGTGGAGGACGGCCGCGTCACCGCCGCGCGGATCGCGCTCGGCGGCGTCGCGCCCAAACCCTGGCGGGCTCGCACGGCGGAGGCCGCGCTCCTCGGCGGCCCCGCCACGGAACAGGCGTTCCGCGCCGCCGCCGAGGCCGAGCTGGCCGACGCGAAACCGCTGCGCGACAACGGGTTCAAGGTGGAGCTCGCCGCCCGCACCATCACCGCCGTGCTCGGCCGACTGGCAAGGGAGCAAGCATGAGCAAGCCGGACAACACCGTGAAGGACGCACTCGCGCTGGGCCCGGAGAACTGGGCGGACGGTGAGGACCCGCTGGCCCGTCGCCGTGGCGGGCGGATCGGCGCGCCGGTGTCGCGGCTCGACGGTCCGCTCAAGGTACGGGGCAAGGCGCCGTTCGCCGCCGAGTTCCCGGTGGAGGGGATGGCCTACGCCGCGCTCGTCTTCAGCACGATCGCGAAGGGCCGCATCGCCACGCTCGACACCGCCGCCGCCGAGGCGGCGCCAGGCGTGGTCCTCGTGATGACCTACCGCAACGCTCCCCGCATGCGGCCGATGCAGCAGTTCGACTCAAGCGAGAAGGCGGGCGGCGCCGACACGCTGCCGATCATGCAGGACGAGCACGTGTACTGGAACGGGCAGCCGATCGCACTCGTGCTGGCCGAGACGCAGGAGCAGGCGGACCACGCCGCGTCGCTGGTGCGCGTGACGTACGAGCCCGGGCACGCCGTCACCTCCTTCGCCGAGGCGAAGGCGAACGGTACCGACACCGGCGACTTCCACGGTCCACTCCACCTGGAGATCGGCGACGCGGAGGAGGCGCTGCGGGCGGCGGCCGTCTCGGTCGACGTCACGTACCGCACCCCGCCGCACAACCACAACGCCATCGAGCCGCACGCGACGACGCTGGCCTGGCACGGCGACGAGCTGGTGGTTCACGACGCGACCCAGCTCGTGACCCACACCGCGTGGACCCTCGCCCACATTTTCGGTGTCGACGAGTCACAGGTCCACGTCACCTCGCCCTTCGTGGGCGGTGGTTTCGGCGGGAAGCTCGTCGCCCAGCACCAGGTGCTGGGCGCGGCCGCCGCGCGGCTGGCCGGCCGCCCGGTGCGCATCGCGCTCCCTCGCGAGGGTGTGTACCGGCTGATCGGCGGCCGTGCGCGCACCGAGCAGCGGGTGGCCATCGGCGCGAGCGAGGAAGGCCGGTTCACCGCGCTCATCCACACCGGGACGAGCGCGACGACCCGGCACAGCGCGTGGCCCGAGCCGTTCATGCTGGCGGCGCACAGCCACTACGCGGCCGAGACCTTCCTGCTCGACCTGCAGACGGCGTACGTCGACATGGTCGCCAACGGGAGCATGCGCGCGCCCGGAGGAGCCGTCGGGGTCTACGCCCTCGAGTGCACTGTGGACGAGGTGGCCGCCAAGCTCGGCATGGATCCCGTCGAGCTGCGCATCCGCAACGAGCCCGCCACCGGTCCGACCGACGGCAGGCCGTTCTCCTCCCGGCACGTCGTCGAGGCGTGGCGCACGGGGGCCGAACGATTCGGGTGGGCCGGGCGCAACCCGGCGCCCGGCGCGGTGCGTGACGGTGAATGGCTCGTGGGCATGGGCTGCGCGGCCGCGTCACATCCTTACGTCCGCATGCCCGGCGGCGCCGCGCGGATCACGCTGACCGACAAGGGCCTCGCCCGGGTGGAGGTCGCCGCGCACGACATGGGCATGGGCACCGAGACCGCGCAGACCCAGGTCGCCGCCGAGCGGCTGGGCCTGGAGCCCGGCCAGGTGTCGTTCCGCTACGGGGACTCTGCGCTGCCGGGGCTTGTGCCCGCCGCCGGGTCGCAGCAGAGCGCGTCGATCGGCGCGGCCGTGGTCGCCGCCCAGCACGCGCTGGTGGCTGAGCTGCTCAAGCTCGTCAGCGACGACTCCCCGCTCGCCGGGCTCGAGGCGGACGAGATCGGCGCCGTGAACGGGGGGCTGGCCAAACTCGACGAGCCCGAACGGTACGAGAGTTACGCCTCCATCCTCGCTGGTGCCGGACGCGACGAGGTGTCGGTCGAGGCGAGCGGTCCGCCGCCGCTGGAGATGATGAACTGGTCGATGCACTCGTTCGGCGCGATGTTCTGCGAGGTCCGCGTCAACGCGGTCACCGGCGAGACGCGGGTCAGCCGCTTCCTCGGCTCGATCGACTGCGGGCGCGTGCTCAACCCCAAGACAGCGGGAAGCCAGCTGCGCGGCGGGATCGTCATGGGTCTCGGGCTCGCGCTCATGGAGGAGACCCAGTTCGACGAGCGCCGCGGCCGCATCCTGAACGCGAGCCTCGCGGAGTACCACGTGCCCGTGCACCTGGACGTCCCGGAGATCGACCTGATCTGGACCGACCTCCCGGACCCGCACGCGCCCGCGGGCGCGCGGGGCATCGGCGAGCTCGGCATCACCGGCGCGGGCGCCGCCGTGGCGAATGCGATCTTCAACGCCACCGGCAAGCGCGTCCGCGATCTCCCGCTCACACCCGACAAGCTGCTCTGACCACGGGGCCCTCTCGACGCCTAAAGTTGAACGATGGTAAAACTAGTACATCGGTTCAACTTTGTGCTGGAGGGCGGATGGGGCAGGACACCGGACGGGCCGGCTGGCGGGAGTGGAGCGGCCTCGCGCTGCTGGCTCTGCCGACCGCGTTGCTGGGGCTCGACGTCACGGCGCTGTACCTCGTGCTGCCGAGCCTGGCCGGCGAGCTGGGCGCGAGCGCGGCGCAGACGTTGTGGATCATGGACGCCTACGGCTTCTTCATCGCCGGGTTCCTGATCACCATGGGCACCTTGGGCGACCGCATCGGCAGGCGGCGCCTGCTCATGGTCGGCATCGCCGCGTTCGGCGCGGTGTCGGCGTTCGCCGCGTTCGCCCCCGACGCCGCGTGGCTCATCGTGGCCAGGGCGCTGCTCGGCATCGCCGGAGCCACTCTCATGCCGTCGACCCTGTCGCTGATCAGCAACATGTTCCGCGACGCCCGCCAGCGTGCCGTGGCGATCGGGGTGTGGGCGACGATGTTCGCGATCGGCATGGCGGCGGGCCCGGTCGTGGGAGGAGCGCTGGCCGCCGGGTTGTGGTGGGGCGCGGTGTTCCTGCTCGCGGTGCCGATCGCGCTCGTGGTGCTGGCCGGCGCACCCACGCTGCTCCCGGAGTACCGGTCGGCCCGCACGGCGCGGCTCGACCCGCTCAGCGTCGGCCTGTCGCTGACGGCGATCCTGCCGGTGACCTACGCGATCAAGCAGGCCACCGAAGGGTTTGGCGCCGACGTGCTGATCGCCGCCCTGCTCGGCGTCGGCTCGGGGATCGCCTTCGCCCGGCGTCAGCTGCGCCTGCGGGAACCACTGCTGGATCTGCGGCTCTTCGCGAACCGGGCCTTCTCCGCGGCGCTGGCGGTGCTGCTGATCGGTCTCGTCGGGGTCGGCGGGGTGATGATCCTGGTTACCCAGTACCTCCAGCTCGTCGAAGGGCAGTCGCCCATGACCGCCGGGCTCTGGATGGGCCCGCCGGCGCTGGCGATGCTGGTCGCGGCCATCGGCGCCCCCCTGCTGGCCCGCCGCTTCTCCCCCGGCGCCGTCATGGCCGCAACCCTGGCGCTGTCCCTGCTCGGCTATGCGCTCCTCGCCGTCGCCGGTGCCGGCAGCGCGCCGAGCGTGATCGCCGGCTTCGCCTTCGTCTATCTCGGGCTCGGGGCCATCGCCGCACTCGGCACCGACATCGTCGTGAGCGCCGCACCGGCGGAGAGGTCCGGTTCGGCCGCGGCACTGTCGGAAACGGTGCAGGAGCTCGGCGTCGCGGCCGGGGTGGCCCTGCTCGGCAGCCTCACCACCGCCATCTACCGGGCCATGGCGGAGGCGCCGCCCGGCATGCCGCCCGCCGCCGCCGCCACGGCGACCGACAGCCTGTCGGGAGCCCTGTCGGTCGCCCACCAGCTGCCTGCCGGAGCGGTCGAACAGGCCAAGGCCGCGTTCACCACCGGGCTCAACGTCTCCGCGCTCGCCGCCGGACTCGCGATCGCCTTGTGCGCGCTCGCGGCGTTCAGCACGCTCCGGCACCTCCACCCGATCGGCGCCGACACGGTTGAGGCAGACTCGGCACTCTCGACTCACGGGAGGGACGATGGCGGACGGGGACCACGAGGTTGACGGGCGCAAGCTCCGCGGGCAGCGCCGCCGGGCCGAGATCATCGAGGCGACGCTGACCGTGGTGCTGCGCGACGGAGCTTCGGGGGTGACCCACCGGACGGTCGCCAAGGAAGCGGGTATCCCCGCCAGCCTCACCCTCTACTACTTCGCCACCCTCGACGATCTCCTGGTCGGCGCTCTGAGCAGCATCGCGGACGCCTACACCGAACGCATCCGAGGGCTCATCGAGTCCGATGGGGACAAACTCACCGGGCTCGCCGAGTTCATCGCCGAGTCGTCCGGCCCCGGCCGCAAACGAGCGCTGGCCGAGCGGGAGCTGTCGACACTGGCCGCGCGCCGCCCCGCTCTCCGCCCGGTGGCGCGGCGCTGGCGGGAGAACGTCGCCGAGCTCGCCGGGACGCTCACCGCCGACGCCGACGCCATCGAGTCCGTGGTCGCGCTGGCCGACGGCCTGTGCGCCGCGATCCTGCTCGACGACCGCGACGCGGATCCCAGGCACATCCGCAAGCTCCTGAACGACGCGCTGACGAACCCGCACCGCTAGCGTTCACCCTGGAAAGGCGTCGCCGGCCACCGCGAACCCGTCGAGCGAGGCGCGACTACTCGGCCCGCAGACCGTCCAGCCTGGTCACCTGACGCAGCAACGGCAGCGTCAGTGCCGTGGCCGCGAGCACGGCGAGCACCGCCGCGCCACACACGATCCCGATGAGCCCGGCGTCCAGGCTGAGGCTCAGGCCCGCGTAGCGCAGGGTCGGCAGCGTGATCCCGATCCCCGCCACGACGGCGAGCACGACCCCGATGGCGACGGGAATGGCGTTCTGCCACAAGGATCCCCTGGCCAGCACCGACAGCGGGACCCCAGCCGCCGACAGGGCCGCCAGCGGGCGGCGGCGTTCGACGATCTGCTCGATCGAGAGCATCAGCAACGACAGCGCGGCCACCGCCAGCACGAAGATCGACGCGACCAGCAACATGCCGCGCATCGTGCGCGTCGTCTCGTCGAGGCGGCTCGAGTCGGACACCGCCAGCGCGGGCCGGACGTCGACCTCCCAGCTCAGTGGACCGACCGCAAGTGAGGCGGCCTCGAACACCCTGGCCGGCGCCCCGGTGCCCGTCACGTACAGCACGCGCTCGGCGTCGGACGGGGTCACGCCACCCAGCGCGCCCGGCGTGACGAGCAGGATGGACGAGACCTCGCGCGCAGCCTGGTCCGCGGGCACCTGCCGCACCTCCGCCGGGAGTGTCCACTGCGGACCGTCGGTCTGCTCACCGTCGCCGCCGTAGGAGTAGAACCGCACCCGCGCGCCCGGTTCGGGCATGGCGAGGCCGCTGCTCTCCCGTAGTGCGCCGACCGAGAACACGTCGCCGTCGGCACACGTGCCCAGCTCGGCACGGGAGGCCAGCGCCGCGCAGTCGCCGATCAGTACCTGCCCGTGCCAGCCCGAGCCGTCGCCTGCCGCGCGCAACGGTGCCGCGACGACCTCGTGCACCGCCGTGATCCCGTCGGTTCCGGCCAGCAGGCTCGCGGCCTCGTCGACCTGCTCGTCGTCGCCCACGACCTGCGCGGCGACCGGGGTCGCCGCCTGCCACCTGCTGCCCTCGGACTCCGTCGCGCTGACCGCGCCCACGAGCGTCTGGATCAGGATCGCGCCCGCGAGCACGATGACCAGCCCGGAGACCACGCGACTCGCGGTGCCGCTCTCCAGTTGCAGCCTGCGCACCGCCAGCTGCCAGGCCGGCGTGCCGCCCCGCAGCCCGGCGACGAGCTTCTCCACCGCCCACGGCAGCAGCGCCGCGACACCGATCAGCAGCAGCGAGCTGCCCGCGGCCAGCGCCAGGCCGACCGGCGTGGCGTTCGAGCGTTCATCGGCGAGCAGGGTGCCCGCCATCAGCAGGCCGCCGAGTGCCGCGACCGACCAGCGCCACCACATCCGCCTGCGTGCGGGTTTGCCCTGCCGGACAACCCCGAGCGGTTCGACGATCGTGCGGCGCAGGCCGAAGATCGCCGCGCCAACGGCCAGCCCCGGCACCAGCAGCGCGATGACGACGACCAGTGGCCACGACGGGACGAAGTCCTCGGGGAAGAACCGCATCCCGAACAGGTCGAGGTGCCCGATCAGCGGGCGCAGCGCAAGGAACAGCGCGCCACCGAGCACCAGCCCCGCCACGGCGCCAACCAGCGACTCGGCCGCGGCGATGCGGCGGACCTGACGTCCGCTGACGCCCAGCAGCCGCAGTGCCGCGAGCCTGCGTTCCCGTTGCGCGGCGCCCATGCGCGAGGCAGTGGTGACGAAGATCAGCAGCGGCAGCAGGAGGACCACCGCGACCGGCGCCACGAACGCCGCCGTGGTGATGTCAAGGGCGAGGCCGTCGGGTTCCGCGCCGAACCCGTACACCGGCGTGGTGTAGTCCTCCCCCTTCAGCCGCTCCGCCGTGTCCCCGACGTACACCACCCGGTCGCTGGCCAGGCCCAGACCCGCCTTGCCGACCTCGCCGACGACGGTGCCCCCGATGCGGGCCCGCGCCGGCTCACCGGCCGGGCTGGCGAGGTAGTCGGCCGCCGCGGGCGAGACCACGACCTCCCCAGGAGCGGGGATGCGGTCCAGCCCCGGCGGCACCGGCGCGTTCGGCCCGTCCGGCGCGACGACCACGGCCCGCAGGTAGTCGTCGCCCCCGTCGATGAACCAGTCGAGCCGGTACAGCGGGTCGACACCGGGGCGCGGTTCGACCTGCGGGACCTGGGCGGCCTCTCTGGCGTCCTGCTCGCTCACCAGCGTGTTGATCGACGCCGCCGGGAGCAGGACCGCGACGACGAGCGCGACCCCGAGCGTGGTCATCGCCAGCCGCAGCAGCGCCTGCCCCGAGATCCGGCCACCCCCGACGGCCAGCCGGAGCCCCAGCAGGAGATCGCGGATCATGCCGCCAGCTCCAGGTCTTTCACGCGGCCGTCGCGGACCACGATCTCCCGGTCGGAGTGAGCGGCCACGCGCGGTTCGTGGGTCACCAGGACGACCGCGGCGCCCGCGCCGCGCGCGGCGTCGGTGAGCAGGCGCATCACCTTCTCGCCGTTGAGCGAGTCCAGCGCGCCGGTGGGCTCGTCCGCGAACACCACCTTGGGATCGCTGACCAGCGCCCTGGCCACCGCCACGCGCTGACCCTGGCCGCCGGAGACGTCGCCGGGCCTGCGGTCGCCGAGGTCGCCGACCTCGAGCCGCTCCAGCCACTGCCGCGCCCTGGCCTCCGCTGGCTTGCGCTTGGCCCCGCCGAGCCGCAGCGGCAGCGCCACGTTCTCCAGGCAGGTCAGCTCCGGGACCAGCTGACCGAACTGGAAGACGAACCCGAAGTCCGTGCGCCGCAGCGCGCTGCGCTCGCCGTCGGACATTTCGACCAGATCCCGGCCCTGGTATCGGATCGAGCCCGAGTCGGGTCGGACGATGCCCGCGAGGCAGTGCAGCAGCGTGGACTTGCCGGAGCCCGAGGGGCCCATGACGGCCAGCACCTCGCCCGCGCGCACGGCGACGTCCGCGCCACGCAGCGCCTCGGTCGGGCCGAACGACTTGTGCAGGTCTCGTCCGGCGAGCAATGGTTCGGTCATGAGCGCACCACCTCCGCGAGTGCGTCGAGCCGCGCCGCGGTGAGTTCCAGCCACCGCAGGTCGGCCTCCAGATGGAACAGGGCGTGATCGCAGATCAGCTGGTCGGCCAGGTCGCCGTCCGCCTTGCGCCTGGTGAGATCGCGCATGACGGCGAGGTGGGCCGAGCGCTGGGTGTCCAGCACGTCGTGGGCGCTGCGCCCGGACAGCAGCGCCAGCACCACCTTGGTGTAGAGCGTGTTCTGCAGGTACGGCTCCGGGTTCTCCGCCGTGCGCAGCCACGTCTCGACGTCGGTCACCCCGGCGTCGGTGATCGTGTAGCGCTTGCGGTCCGGACCGGCCCCGTGTTCGACCCCTGCCTCCTCGACGAGCCCGTTGCGCAGCAGCCGCGACAACGTCGAGTACACCTGGCCGTACGCGAGCTGCTTGCCATGGGCGAACTGCTCGTCGTAGGCGCGCTTGAGGTCGTAGCCGTGTCGCGGCCCCGGTTCGAGCAGCGCCAGCAGCGTGCGCGAGACCGACATCGGCCCCTCCTTTCCCTGTGGTCGAGCGTCGGTGCCGTGCACTATACACACGGTGTATTCACTGTGTGTATACCCGGCACCTGGCCCGCGAGCGCCCGCGGTGCTCGCGCGATCCGAGGAGGAAGGCAGGCAAGCCCTGGACCGGCGAGCCGACCCCGGCGCCATGACCGACCACTTCGGACTGTGGGGCCTCGAGATCGCCGAACGGCTCCCCGCGGCGTTGCGGCGGCGACGACGGCCGCGGGCCGTTTCACATCGCGAGGGTCAGCACCGTCACCGCGTAGATGACGACGAGCACCACGCCGTCGAACCCGAGCCGCCACCAGCCCCTGCGCTGGCGCACGAGAAGCCCGCCCAGCAGCACCGCCGTCATGAGCAGGGCCGAGGTGGTGAGGAACAGCTGGTCCTGGCTGGCGGCGTGGTAGAGCGAGCCGCCTCCGTAGAGAACGTCGCCGACGACCAGGTTCAGCGCGTCGAGACTGTTGCCCCCGACCACGGCCGCGATGGCCAGCGTCACCGCGCCCCGGCGCACCGCGGCGAGAGCCGTGACCGTCTCCGGCAGAGCGTTGACGAGGCCCATGAACACGGCACCGACCACGCCCGCGTTCAGACCCGTTGCCGTGACCAGGCTGTCGGCGGCACGTGCGACCGCCCAGCCGCCGACCACCACCACGGCGGCGATCAGCACGAACTCCGTCCACAGTGCACCGAGACCGCGGCTGCTCAATCGCCCGTGGTCGTCCGGCTCGTCCGGCTGCGTCTCGCTGGTGGCGATCGCACGCCACATCGGGTGCGGCTGCCCCCGGATCAGCGCCAGCCCGCCGACGTAGAAGGCAACGAGGATCGCCGAGGCCGGATGCACACCGGCCACGGTGACGTCCGGGCTGAACGACGCGAGCAGGGCCGTGCTCAGCAGCACGATCAGCAGGCAGCCGAACAGGAGGTTTCCGGGCGAGGCCGCCGCGTGCTCGAGGTTCACCCGCCGGTGCGCGGCGTCGGCCACCACGATCGCGAGAGTCTGGGCGGCGATCCCGCCGACGGCGTTGCCGTAGGCCAGTTCGGGCTGGTCGGCGGCCGCGCTCACGCCTGTCATGACGATCCCGGACAGCGACGTCGCGAGTCCGAAGAAGACCGCGCCGAACAGCGCCTCGCCCCAGCCGGTCCGGTCCGCCAGCGTGTCGCCGAGCGCGGCCAGCCGGATGCTGCACAACACCGTCAGCACCGCGGCGGCCACGAACACCGCGACGGACAACCCGACCGGCCATTGCTGGGTCAGCACCGCGGGCTCCCCGCCCCCTTCGATCCCGCCTCCGTGATCACGTGGCCACTGGCTACCCGCGTGCCCCCCGTCTCATGCATCGCCGAGGACGACACGGCGGACAGACCGCTGGTCAGGTCACTCTGATGCGCCACGCGAGCAGGCCCGCCGCGACGAGTCCCGCCGTCGCCAGCGCACAGCTGACGACGAACGGATCGAAACCGGAGAGCGCGGGAGCGAAACCGATGCCGACGTAGAGCGTTACCCCCGACGAGCCGCCGAGCTGGTCGGCGGCACGCTGGACACCGGACGCGACACCCGCGTCGTCGCCGGTCACGCCGCTCACCGCCGCGTACTGCAGGCCGACGAGGCCGAAGCCCATGCCTGCGGCGATCAGCACCATCGCCGGGAGCGACTCCAGCGCACCCGCCGCGACACCGGAGCCGAGTGCGATCGACACCATCCCGGCCGCGGTCAGCACGATGCCGACGAGCGCGCAGGCCCGCGCTCCCCACCTGCCGACGACGCGGGGCACGAGGGTCGCCGCCGCCACGAGCGTCACCGCGAGCGGCAGCAGCGCCACGCCCGCCGCCAGCGGGCCGAGGGCCGCCCGTTGCTGGAGCTGGAACGTCAGCAGCAGGAACGACGTGGACAGGGCGCCGCTGAGCAACGCGGTCGCGACGTTGGCGAGCACCCGAGCCCGGTTCCGGAAGAGCGCGGGCGGGAGCAGCGGGCGAGCCGCCCGCCGCTCCACGACGACGAGCAGGCCGCCCGCCACCGCCGCGCCTGCCAGCGCGACAGCCGCCACCCACGGGTGCCCGCCGCCCTCCCCCGCCTCGACGATCCCGAACACCAGCAGCAGCGGCGCGAGCGTCAGCAGCACCGAGCCGGGCAGGTCGAGCGGTGTCCGTTCGCCCGGTGGATCAGTGGGAACGAGGACCGCGCCGGCGGCGAGCACGAACACGACGAACGGCACGCAGACGAGGAAGATCCACCGCCAGCCGAGCAGTTCCGTGATGACGCCCGAGAGCACGAAACCCAGTACCAGGCCGGTGCTGGCGACGGCGGCCCACACGCTCAGTGCGCGAGTCCGGCGCGGCCCTTCGGGAAACGTCAGCACGATCACCGCCATCGCCGAGGGAAGGGCGAGCGCCTCGCCTACCCCCTGCAGCATTCGCGCGGCCACCAGCAGGGGATACGACGGCGCCACGCCCGCCAGCAGCGAGGCGGCGCCGAACACCGTCGCGCCGGTGAGCAGGACCCGCCGTCTGCCGAGCACGTCACCGAGACGGCCGCCGAACATCAGCAGGCCACCGCCCGCGACGGTGTAGCCGACGACGACCCACGTCAGCTCGCGGGCGCCGACGCCGAAGTCGGCGCCGATCGAGGGCAGCGCGATGTTGACCACGGTGACGTCGACCGCGATCAGGAACTGCAGCATGGAAAGGGAACCGAGGACGAGCCAGGGCCGCAGCCCGGACGTCGCCCGGTGAATGTCCGTACGCACGAAAGATGCTCCGTTGCTCGAGAGAAATCCGAGCAGCACAAATAAGGCCGCTCCGGTCCAGAACGAAGCGACGGAGAATGTTGCGGGAGAACCGCTCCGCCGCTAGTGGCGGAGCGTCCTCGTCACGGCCGCGGCCGCGGCGGAAGCGCCAGACATGTCGCGCAGACTAGCAGGACACCACGGTCCGGACCGGCGCCCTCCCCGCGAGAACACGGGCACGCGCGGCCTGACCTGCGCCGAGAGATTCATCATCACCGGCCTCAATGGCCGTCCGACCGCGGCTGGTGGAAACGATCAGCGCCGAGGTACCGTCGACCGCTCGTAGCCGAGTGACAACGGGGGTGTCGTGAGCCGACGCAAGATCTGGGTCAACCTGGGTGCTCTCGCCGTCGTGGGAGTGCTGGCCGGCGGGTTCTGGGCGGGTTACCAGCAGGCCCCCGACGACGACCGCGCGAACCTGGTCACCGAAGCGGGCGGGGAGCCCATCGACGACCAGGCCAAGGGTGGCCCGACCCCGCCGAGCCTGAGCGCTCCCGGGGCTCCGCGGCCCGAGGCCGTGGCCGGGCAGTGGCTGACCGGCCAGCACACGTTGCACGCGAACGACGCGCGCCCGGACGCCTGGATCAGCCGCGTGGAACAGCTCTCCACCGAGCGGATGCGGGCCGGGCTGGCACAGTTCCGGGACGGCAACGGCGGCATCGTGTGGGAGGACTTCCAGCGCAAGCAGTGCTCCCGTACCGTGCGCGACGTGCGTACCCAGCCCTCACCCTCCTCACCCGGCGCACAGGAGAGCCAGTGGGTGCTCGTGCAGGCGGTGGCCGTCACCAGCTGCCGTCGGGACTCGGCCAACCCGCCGTTCCCGCCCCAGGTTCCCGTGACGGCGACGTTCGAGCTGACCAGATCCTCCGGCAAGTGGCTGGTGAACTCCCGCACCGAGCCTGCCTGACGACGGCCGGTGCCGGGCGCCGCGGTCGCCGGCGCTCCCGGACCCGGCCGATGCCATCGGCCGGCACGCATCGCACACCGGGGATGATTCACCTGCGGACTCGCTCGCGCGGGGCCGCACCGGTCATGGTCACCTGGTGCGGCGCGGCGAAAGCTCCGGCCTGCCGGACGCGGCGGCCGAGCGCCGCGGCTGGAGCAGCCAGCGATCGCGGCGGGCTCCGACGAGTTCGACCACGGCTCCCCCGCGTCGCCCGCCGTCCCCGACCAGGCCAGTGGCACCTCGGCTCACCTGGTGCGGCATGGACGCGTGCGACAGCCGCGTCAAGGCCGCGGCGTACCGGGCACGCAGGCGAGCCCCGGCCCGTCAGTCCACTGTGGAGTAGTGCGACGCGTCGCCAACCCGTGCGGTGCTGCGAACACCGTCGACGCTCTCGGGGATCGTTCCCGCCACCGTGATCCGGTGTAGCCGGCGCGCCTGGTCGTCGTAGTCGGCGACGCCGTAGTGCTGGGTGGCGCGGTTGTCCCAGATCGCCAGGTCACCGGGCTGCCACTGCCAGCGCACGGTGTTCTCCAGCCTGGTGACGCGGGCCTGCAGCAGCCCGAAGATCGCGCTCGACTCCGCCGAGGAGAGCCCGACGAGCTGCTTGACGAAGTGGCCGAGCAGCAGCACCCGCTCCCCGGTCTCGGGATGGACCCGCACGACGGGGTGCTCGGTCTCGTACACGTCGGAGCGGAACTCGTCGCGGTAGGCCTGCTCCTTCACATCCACCCCGCCGATCCGGCGCTCGTCGACGTGACGGGAGTAGTCGTAGAGGTTCGTGTGCACGGCCCACAGCTTCTCGGCCAATGCCTTGAGCGACTCCGGCAGGCCGGCGTACGCCGCGGCCGTGTTGGCCCACACCGTGGTGCCGCCGTAGGCGGGAATCGTGATGGCCCGCAACAGGCTGAACGCCGGGATGCGGTCGACGAACGTGACGTCGGAGTGCCAGCTGTTGGCCCGGCCGTACTCGGCGTCGATGGGCAGGATGTTCTCCAGTCCCACGCTGCGCACCGTGGGGTGCGGCCGGGTCAGCTCACCGAGGAGCCGCCCGAACGCCTGCTGCCCCGCGTCGTCGAGATGGTGCTGGCCGCGGAAGAACACCACCTTGTTCTCCAGCAGTGCCGCCCGGATCCGCGCGACGGTGTCCGCGTCGAGCTCGCCGCCGAGCCGAACCCCGTCGATGCGCGCGCCGATGCGCCCGCCGATCCTGGTCACCGAAACTTCGGTGCTTCGTGCCACATCCACGCTCATTGCTCACTCCTTGGTTCCGTACCGGTCCGCATCAGACTGCGGCTTTCCCCGAGAATCGGGCAATATTTCTGCGGCGTGAAAACAATGCTTCTCAGGACGTGAGAACGTGACACGGAAACCATTGCCGTATCGACGATTTCCGTGCCAGCCTGACGAAACGGGGCCGACTTCCCCGACCGGGAAGTTAATTTCCCCGGTTCTCCAAATCTCAGTTTCCATTATTCCCCGCCGTAAAGGACAACCGCTGTGACGACCACCAATCGACGACAATTCCTCGGGCTGACCGCGCTCGGGCTCACTGCCGCCGCGGGTGCGCTCACCGGCTGCGGCGCGGCGAGCGGGGTGAACACCAGGACGATCCGCTACCAGGGCTGGGCAGGCCAGGTCATCCCGTCGGAGCTGGCCGCCGACCTCGGCTACCTAGGAGACGTGAAGCTGGAATGGGTCGGCAACACCATCAGCGGCCCACAGGACATCCAGTCCGCCGCGACCGGCCAGGTCGACTACGGAGGCGCGTTCAACGGGGCGGTGATCAAGCTGGCCGCGCGGAACGCGCCGATCACCTCCGTCGTCGGCTACTACGGAGTCGACAGGGACGAGGCCAGCGGCTACTACGTGCTGGAGGACAGCCCCCTGCGTGGCCCGAGGGACCTGCTGGGCGCCAAGGTCGGCATGAACACGCTCGGCGCGCACAGCGAGGCCATGCTGGACATCTACCTGGAACGCAACGGGCTGTCGGCGGCAGAGCGCGAGCAGGTGGAGCCGACCGTGGTCCCGCCGGTCAACACCGAGCAGGCGCTGCGGCAGGGCCAGATCGAGGTGGCCGTGCTCGGCGGGATCCTGCGGGAGAAGGCGCTGGAACGCGGCGGGATCCGCAAGCTGTTCAGCGACCACGAGCTGCTCGGCGACTTCACGGCCGGCACCTACGTGTTCCGCAGGGACTTCCTCGAGGACAACGCCGACACCGTGCGCACCTTCGTCTCCGGCGTAGCCAAGGCCATCGAGTGGAGCAAGAGCACACCGCACGAGGAGGTCGTCGACCGCTTCACCCGGATCCTCACCGACCGCAGGCGCAACGAGGACACCGACCCGCTGAGGTACTGGCGCTCCTACGGCGTCGCGGGCACGGGCGGCGTGATCAAGGACCAGGAGCTCCAGCTGTGGGTCGACTGGCTGGGCAAGCGCGGGGACATCGAACAAGACGCGGTCACCGTGCGGGACGTCTACACCAACGAGTTCAACTCCTACGCGAAGGGCGCCGGGGCATGACGACGAAGATCCGTTTCGAAGGCGTCGGGCGCACGTTCCCGATCCGCGGCGGCCGGGAGCGCCTGACGGCGCTGGAAGACATCGACCTGCACATCGCCCAGGGCGAGTTCACGGTCATCGTCGGACCGAGTGGCTGCGGCAAGTCCACGCTGCTGGACCTGCTGGCGGGGCTCGGAACCCCGACCTCGGGACAGGTCCTGCTCGACGGCGAGCCGGTGACCGGGCCCGGAGTGGACCGCGGCATCGTCTTCCAGCAGTACGCGCTGCTGCCATGGCGCACCGCGCAGGGCAACGTCGAGTTCGGGCTGGAGGCGATCGGCGTGCCCAAGAGGGACCGCGCCGAGCTTGCGCGGGAGTACCTCGAGCTGGTGGACCTCGCGTCGTTCGCCGACCGGCACCCGCACGAGCTCTCCGGCGGGATGAAACAGCGCGTGGCGATCGCGCGCAGTCTCGCCTACGACCCGGGCGTGCTGCTGATGGACGAGCCGTTCGCCGCGCTCGACGCACAGACCCGCGAGTCGCTGCAGGACGAGCTCCGCCGCATCTGGCAGCGCACCGGCAAGACGATCGTGTTCATCACCCACGGCATCGACGAGGCCGTGTACCTCGGGCAGCGGGTGGCCGTGCTGACGTCTCGCCCCGGCCGGATCAAGTCCGTTGTGGACATCGTCCTCGACCGCAGCGCGGCCGAGGACATCCGCTCGACGCCGGAGTTCGCCCGCTACCGGCACGAGATCTGGACACTGCTGCACGACGAGGTCGTGCGCGCACAGGAGCTCGAGAAGGAAGCGGTGTCGGCATGAGCGCGCCCACGATCACCGAGCGGGCCGTGGAACGGAAAACCGAGGCCCAGCCTCGCCGGGGCGCCGGCCGCCGGGCCGGATCGGCGCTGTCGGGCGTCGCCACCAGGTCGGTCGCGGTCCTCCTGCTGCTCGCGGTGTGGGAGTTCGCGCCGAGGGCTGGATTGATCGACTCCACGTTCCTCACGCCGTTCTCCGGGGTCGTGCGCGCCCTCGGCGAGCTGGCCGCCAGCGGGCAGCTCGCCGAGCACATCCAGGCCAGCCTGACGCGCTCGCTGTCCGGGTTCGGCATCGCGGTGCTGATCGCCGTGCCCCTCGGGATCCTGATCGGCTGGTACAAGACCGTCTCCGACGTCCTCACGCCCCTGGTGCAGCTGTTCCTCAACACCGCGGCGCTGGCCCTGCTCCCCGTGTTCGTGCTGGTGCTCGGCATCGGGGAGACGTCGAAGATCGCGATCGTGGTCTACGCGTGCACGTGGCCGATCCTGCTGAACACGATCACCGCGGTGCGCAACGTGGACCCCACGTTGCTGAAGCTGGCCAGGTCGCTGAACCTGCCGCCGCCGGCCCTGTTCCGCAAGGTGATCCTCCCCGCGTCGATCCCGACGGTGTTCACGGGCCTGCGGCTGGCCGGCGCGGCCGCGATCGTCGTGGTGATCGCCGCGGAGATGGTGGGGGCGAAGGCGGGGCTCGGCTTCCTCATCAACGACTCCCAGTACAACTTCGCCATCCCGTCCATGTACGCGGGCATCGTGGCCATCTCGGTGCTCGGCGTGGGCTTCAACCAGCTGCTCGTGGTGGTCGAGCGGCGGTTGACGAGCTGGAAGTGACCCGACGGGCACCTCTGAGCCACCGCAGTGAAGGCCACCTTCCCTGCGTTGAACGCAGGGAAGGTGGCCTTCACTGCGGTTCGGGCCTACCAGGTCACTGGTGTGCGATGCTGACCGCGCGGGTGTTGAGGTAGGCCTCCATCGCCTCGGGGCCGCCCTCGGAGCCGTAGCCCGAATCCTTGACGCCGCCGAAGGGCAGCTCGGCCGAGGGCATGGCGGGCATGTTGACCCAGAGCATGCCCACCTCGACCTTGCGGGTGAGCTGGTCGGCCGTGGCCAGCGAGCGGGTGAAGGCGTACCCGGCGAGGCCGTAGGACAGGCGGTTCGCCTCGGTGACCGCCTCGTCCAGGTCCTGGAAGCCGCGGATCGCCGCCACGGGGCCGAAGGGCTCCTCGTTGAACAGCTTGGCCTCGGCCGGGACGTCGTCGAGCACGGTGGGCGCCCAGAAGTTGCCCTCGTCGCCGATGCGCTTGCCGCCCGAGAGGACCGTGGCGCCCCGCTCGACGGCGTCGGCGTACAGCGCCGACATCGCGTCGACGCGCCGCGTGTTGGCGAGCGGTCCCATTTCGGTGCCCTCGGCGAGCCCGTCGCCGACGTTGAGGCCGGTGGCGACCTCGGCGAACGCCTTGGCGAAGTCCTGCCGCACCGACTCGTGCACGAGGAACCGCGTCGGGGAGATGCAGACCTGACCCGCGTTGCGGAACTTCGCCCTGCTCATGGTCTTGACGGCCAGCTCGATGTCGGCGTCCTCGCAGACGATCACCGGCGCGTGCCCGCCCAGCTCCATCGAGACGCGCTTCATGTGCCTGCCCGCCAGCGCGGCGAGCTGCTTGCCGACGGCGGTCGACCCGGTGAAGGTGATCTTGCGGATCACCGGGTGGGCGATCAGGTGCTCCGAGATCTCGGCCGGGTTGCCGTACACCAGCGCGAGCACCCCGGCGGGCAGGCCCGCGTCCTGGAAGGCGCGCACCAGCGCCGCCGGGCTGGCCGGCGTCTCCTCGGGCGCCTTCACGATCATCGAGCAGCCCGCGGCGAGTCCGGCGCCGAGCTTGCGAACGACCTGGTTGATCGGGAAGTTCCACGGCGTGAACGCGGCCACCGGCCCCACCGGGTCCTTGATCACCAGCTGCTGGATGGCGGGGTTGGCGCGGTGCGGGACGAGCCGGCCGTAGACGCGCAGGCCCTCGTCGGCGAACCAGTCGATGATGTCCGCACCGGCCAGGATCTCGCCCTTGGCCTCCACCAGCGGCTTGCCCTGCTCCCGCGTCATCAGTGCCGCGATCTCGTCGACGCGGGCGCGCACCAGCTCGGCCGCCTTGCGCATGATCTTGCTCCGCTGCGCGGGCGTGTGGTCGCGCCACACCTCGAAGCCGCGCCGCACCGAGTCGGCGGCCCGGTCGAGGTCCTGCTTGGTCGCGTGGGCGACGCGCCCGATGACCTGGCCGGTCGCCGGGTTGTGCACGTCGATCGTGCGGCCCTCCGCAGCATCCAGCCACTGGTCGTCGATGAAGAGCTGGGTGTCCGGATAGGTCATCGAGAAGCCTCCCTCGTGGCGTGCTGTCGGCACGCGGCGTCAACGGACGATGTGCCCTCCCCCGACCGTATCCGGAGTCGGGCTCGCGCACGTCATGTGATCGATCACGCACCGGCGATCCCGACACCGAACACCTCCAGCACCGTGTAGACGGCGAGCAGGAAGATACCGATGCTGCTGACGACGAACGCCGCGGTGAGCCACCGGTTGCGCCGGAAGCGCGGGTCGACCTCCAGGGTGCGCAGCCGCCACACGGCGATCAGCACCGCGAGCAGGAAGATACCGGTCGCGATCGCGCCGATCTGCATCATCACCAGCGGCGACTGGACGAACAGGAACATGAGCAGCCAGAGCACGGGCAGGCAGACGGTGAGGATCCGCAGGATCCGCGCCCGGACCTTGACGTCGTGCCAGTCGATCACGCCCAGCAGGCCCAGCGTGTTGGTCCACAGCCGGGGGACCGCGGCCGCGGAGGCGATGTTGGTGGAGAACAGCACCGCGATCGCCCCGAACAGGAACAGGGTCTCCGCCCACGGGCCCAGCGTGTCGGTGTAGATCCGGGACACGGTGGTGATCACGGCATTGCCCTGGGGCACGAGGTTCTGCGGATGCAGCACGCTCGCGCCGACCACGTAGAACGAGAGCGTCGTGACCGTGCAGACGAGCCAGGACACGAACACGTCGAGCTGCATCACCTTGATCCAGCCCTCGGCCCGCCGGGCGCGTTCCTCGCTGCCGTCGTCGGGACCGGTCCAGCGCGCGTAACCCTTCTCCAGGCACCAGTACGTGTAGTTGGTCATGTCGTCGGCGCCGACACCGGTCGAGCCGAACATGGCCACCGCGAGGCCGACGGTGCCCGCCGGGATCGCGAAGCTCAGCCCGTCGGCGAAGTCCCCGGGGCTGTAGGAGAACGGGGTGAACGGCAGCACCAGCACGATCGCCACGGTGCTCAGCGTGAAGATCGCGACCGACCACGTGGTGATCGCCTCCACGACGCTGTACCGGTTGCTGCGCAACAGCCCGATCGTCAGCGCCGTGATGATGACCGCCCACATGGCGAGCGAGCCGCTGCTCAGCGGCTCCCCCACGATGGGCCACAGAATCGAGCACGCGGCGGCCGAGCCGCCGATGACGCCACCGCGCTGGAAGTTCTTGGCGAGGTCGAGCCCGATCCACAGCCAGTTGATCCAGCCCATGCGGCCGATCCTCGGCGGCACGGTGCTGTACCCGGCGAGCGCGGTCTTGCCGTTGAGGATCGCCCAGCGGGCGAGCTCCATCTGCACCCACACCTTGACGGTGGCGCCGACGATCACCAGCCACAGCAGGACGAACCCCGCGCGGGCCCCGAGCGACGTCGTGACGATCAGCTCGCCCGAACCCACCACGGAGGCGGTGAGGATGATGCCCGGCCCCAGATAGCGCAGCCTGCCGCGCAGTGTCGTCGGCGCCTCCTTGACGTCCTCGGCACGAAGCCGGTAGGCGTCCTCGGGCTCCGCCTGCTGCGGCACCTCTTGGGTTGACATGGAAAGGCTTCCTTTCGACTCGGCGTCGTTGCCGGTGTCCGCCGCCTTCAGCGGGTGGCGGCGAGGAGGCGGCGGGCCTCCGCCCTGAGCGCGTCCGGGTCGGCCGGGTCGCCGAGCAGCTGGACGCCGACGCCGACGCCCGCACAGCCCTCGGCCAGGCATTCGCGCGCGAGATCGGCCCCGACCCCGCCGGTGGCCAGCAGTGGCACGTCGGGCAACGGGCCCTTGAGCTGCCGGAGGTAGCCGGCGCCGACGGGGCCGATCGGGAAGACCTTCACCAGGTCGGCGCCGAGGCGCGTGGCGTGGACGATCTCCGTCGGCGTGAAGGCGCCCGGCACGACGCCGAGGCCGAGCGCCTTGGCCCGCTCGATCACGGCCTCGTCCACATGCGGGCAGACGATGAACCGCGCGCCCGCGTCGGCGGCCCGTGAGACGTCGTCGGCCGTCATCACCGTCCCCGCTCCGATGGGGATCTGGTGGCCGTACTTCTCGGCCAGCGCAGTGATGGCGGCGAACGGCTCACCACGGCCCAGAGTCACCTCGAACAGCCGGATGCCCTCTTCGTGGAGCAGTTCGGTTAGCTCGAGGCACTGCCCGGCGGGTTGCCCTCGATAGATCACCATCGCGCGGTGCTCCAGCACCCGGCTCAGGAGGTCGTTGGCCATAGGTCGTTCCTCTCTCGCGTCGTCAGAGGTGCCTGCGGGGCACGGCGTGTCCCCGCCTGCCCACCAGGAAGTCGAAGTCGGCGCCCGTGTCGGCCTGCCGCACGTGCTCGCGGTACAGCCACGCGTAGCCGGAACCGGTGTTCTCCGCCTGCGTCGGCTCGGCCGCGCGGCGGCGCAGCTCGTCCTCGGGCACGTCCATGTCGATGCGGCGGGCGGGGACGTCGAGGGTCACCCGGTCGCCGGTGCGCAGCAGCGCCAGCGGGCCGCCCGCGGCGGACTCCGGCGCCACGTGCAGCACCACCGTCCCGTACGAGGTCCCGCTCATCCGGCCGTCGGTGATCCGGACCATGTCGCGGACACCGGCGTCGAGCAGCTTCTTCGGGATGGCCAGGTTGCCGATCTCGGGCATGCCGGGATATCCGGACGGGCCCGCGTTGCGCACCACGAGCACCGTCGAGGCGTCCACCGGAAGGTCGGGTGAGTCGGCCTGCTCGTGGTACTCCTCGATCGTGTCGAAGACGAGCGCCGTTCCGGTGTGCCGCACCAGTTCCTCCGACGCCGCGGACACCTTGATCACCGCACCGTCCGGTGCGAGGTTGCCCCGCAGCACCGCGGTGTGGCTCCCGGCCTCGCGCAGCGGCTCCGCGCGGGTGTGGATCACGTCGGTGTTCCAGTTCTCGGCGTCGGCACAGTTCTCGCCGAGGCTCCGGCCTGTCACGGTGGCCGCGTCGGTGTGCAGCAGTTCGCCCAGCTCCTTGATCACGGCGGGCAGGCCGCCGGCGTAGGCGAAGTCCTCCATCAGGAACCGGCCGGACGGCAACAGGTCCACCAGCAGCGGTACCTTCGCCGCGAGCGTGTCGAAGTCGTCGAGCGAAAGCTCGACCTCGGCGCGTCCCGCGATCGCGAGCAGGTGCACCACGGCGTTGGTGGAGCCGCCGATGGCCGCGTTGACGCGAATGGCGTTCTCGAACGACCGGCGGTCCAGAATGGACGACGGGGTGAGCCCTTCCTCCACCATGGACACGATCCGGCCGCCCGCCTCCTCGGCGATGCGGTGTCGCCGGGCGTCGACGGCTGGGATCGCGGCGCTGCCGGGCAGGGAGAGGCCGAGCGCCTCGGCGAGGCACGCCATGGTCGACGCGGTGCCCATCGTGGTGCAGTGCCCGGCACTGCGCGAGAGGCACGCCTCGGCCGCGTTGAAGTCCGCCTGGCTCATGCGGCCCGCGCGCACCTCCTCGCTGAACTGCCACACGTGGGTGCCCGACCCGGCGTCACAGCCACGGAACTTGCCGTTCAGCATCGGGCCGCCGGTCACCATCACCGCGGGCAGGTCGACGCTGAGCGCGCCCATCAGCTGCGCGGGGACGGTCTTGTCGCAGCCACCGAGCAGCACGACCCCGTCGAGCGGATTGGCGCGCAGGGTCTCCTCGACGTCCATGGCCATGAGGTTGCGGAACAGCATGGCCGAGGGCCGCATCAGCGTCTCGCCGAGCGAGATCGTGGGGAACTCCAGCGGAGTCCCTCCCGCCATCAGCACGCCGCGCTTGACCGCCTCCGCGACCTGACGCAGGTGCGCGTTGCAGGGCGCCAGGTCCGACCAGCTGTTGCAGATCCCGATCACCGGCCGCCCGTCGAACATCGACGCGGAGTAGCCCTGGTTGTACATCTTCGAGCGGTGGACGAAGCCGAGTTTGCCGTCGAGGCCGAACCACGCGGCGCTGCGCCGGGGTGACACGTCGTTGTCTGGATGCATCATCGCTCCACAGTGAGGGCACATCTGCATGCAAAGCAGATCTGCAGCATAGATTTTCTCAAAGTTACATGCAACATGTTGGCAGCAGGAGCCGCCGCGGAACCGCGGTCGGTCAGGTACGCGGTGTCGCACCCACCTCGGTCTCGGTCGCCGCGGCGACCGCCGTCTCGTCGAGGCGCACGCCGAGGCCCGGCAGGTCGGGCAGGTCGACAAGACCCCGCTCGGGTGTCGGCGGGCCGGCCAGCAACGGGTCACGCAGCGGGTTGTCCCTGACGTCGTACTCGACCCCGGTCACCGCCTCCGCCATCGCGGCGAGCTGCAGTGTCGCGGCGTACGCCACCGCGCCGCCGTACAGGTGGGGCAGCACGGACTTGCCGTGTGCCGCGGCGAGCGCGCACACCGCGAGCGCTTCGGTGAGCCCGCCGGTCTTGGCGAGGTCCGGTTGCAGGACCGCGATCGCGGGCGACGCCGCGAAGTCGCGGAACTGCTCGACCCCGTAGAGGTTCTCCCCTGTCGCGATGGGCAGGCCGGTGCGACGGTGCAGCTCCTCGAGCCCGGCAAGCGGGTTGCCCCGCACCGGCTCCTCGATCCACTCCACGCCGGCGTCTCTCAGCAGCGGCGCCATCGCGACGGCCTCGGCCACGTCCCACGCCTGGTTCGCGTCGGCGTAGAGGGTGACCCCGGGTCCGGCCGCCTCCCGCGCCTCCGCCAGGTTCCGTTCGTCCTTCGCCCTGCCGAAGCCGAGCTTGACCTTCACCGCCGTGTGGCCCGCGCCGACGCACTCGCGCGCCTTCTCGCCGACGTCCTCGGGGCCGAGGCTGCTGGCGTACACGGGGATCCGGTCGCGGACCCGGCCGCCGGCAAGAGTGCTGACCGCGGCTCCGGCCCGCAGGCCAGCCAGGTCCCACAGCGCGAGGTCGGCCCCACTGATCGCCTGCCGGATCGGTCCCGGTGCGCCCCACTGCCTGCCGAGCGGGTCCAGCCGCGCGCACAGCCGCCGGTGCAGCGCCGAGATCCTGGTGGCGTCCTCGCCGAGCAGCAGCGGGAACACGCCCTCGCGCAAGGTGGCGACACGCTCCTCCGCCGCCCACGGCGGGTAGTTGATCCAGCTCTCGCCCCGGCCGGTGAGACCGTCCTCGGTGGTCACCTCCACCAGCACGATCGACCGGTCGCGCAGCGGGGAGAAGGACATCGCGATGCCGTCGTTCGCCGGCGCGCGCAGAACCCGCAGGCGGGCACCGACGATCCGGGTCACTCGCCGCCCTCCAGCTGCCGCAGGAGCACACTGCGCAGGCGGAAGATGTGCGCCCTGGCGGCCTGTTCCGCGGCGACGGCGTCGCCGGACTCGATGGCCGTGAGGATCGCGCGGTGGTCGTCGATGGCCTGCCTCGGGCCCGCCGTCACCGTGGTGGTGCGCATGGCCAGCCGCACCTGGGTCTGCACGTCGTCGAGCAGCCGGATGACCTCCGGGTTGCCCGCGGCCTCCCGGATGAGCCGGTGGAACCGCAGGTCCGCCTCGGTGCTCGCGGCGAGGTCAGCGGTGCGCGTCGCGGCCTCGTGCTCGTCGAGCGCCTCCTTCAGCGCCCGCACCAGCTTGCGCCCGGCGTTCTCGACGGCCAGCCGCGCCGCGAGCCCTTCCAGCACCTCGCGGATCTCGTAGATCGAGACGAGCTCGGCGAGGCCGACGCTCGCCACGATCGCCCCCCGGCGCGGTTCCTCACTGGCGAGCCGTTCCTGCACGAGCCGCAGCACCGCGTCGCGCACGGGGCTCCGGCTGACGTCGAGCGACTCGGCGAGCGCGGGAACACTCAGCCGCGCGCCAGGGGAAAGCTCGCCGGTGAAGATCATCTCACGCAGTCGCTCGTAGACCGCGTCGGCGACCCTGGTCCGGGCCGCGGTCTTCTCGTTCACTCCCACCATGACGGCCACCTTACATGTAAACCGTCGAACTTACATTCTATATGGCAGGGCGCTTCGCCTCGTGGCGACCCGGCCGTCCTCCAGCACGAGCTCGCCCCCGATCATGACGTGCCGCGGCGAGCTGCCGTTCTCCGAGTACACCGGTCGCCGATCGAGCCTGTTCCTCGGCGTGAAGGCGAGCGGGTCGAGATCGAGCGTGGGGGGCGCGCAGCATCTCGTCGGCGGTCGGCCAGGTCTCGTGGCCGGGCTCGGTCACCTTGTGCGGCAACGCGGCCACCTTGGTCACCTCCGGCAGCCGCGGGGTGTCGCTGCTGGAGCAGCCGTCCGGGCCAAGGGCGAGGGCCACGCCCTCGTCGCGGTATTCGCCACCAAGTGGCGGCCGCACGACCACGCTCAGCGAGCGGAAGACCGGGAGCGTCCCGCCGAGTCCATAGTGGGCGGTCCGCGGGCGGCACCGAACTTGCGATGACCTGGCTGACGAGTCAGTAGCCTTGCGCGAATCGCAAGATGACACTACGGTCGTCCCACATGGCCGAGACCGAGGACTTGCGAACGCGGGTTCGGAGTCTCATTCCGGCGAAACCCGGCGCACAGCGCGAGTTCGCCAGGGCCATCGGGATCGACGAGACCAAACTGTCCAAGTCGCTCAAGGGCACGCGGCGGTTCTCCCCGCACGAGCTCGTGCGCATCGCCGAGTACGCCGGTGTGACGGTGAACTGGCTGCTCAACGGCAGCGACGACGCCGTGACCGTCACCGCGGTGCCCGCACCGGCGGCGCGGTCCGCGAGCGCACCCGGCGAGGGCGGCCGGACCGAGCGCAGGCGGCACATCCTGGAGACCGCGTGGGAGCTGATCGCCACGCGCGGCTACCACCACGTGCGCATCGCCGACATCGCCAAGGCGTGCGGCACGAGCACGGCGACCATCCACTACCACTTCCCCACCAGGGAAGAAGTGCTCAACGAGGCGTTGCGGCGCAACGTGAAGCTCGCGTTCGACCGGCAGGTGGCCGAGCTGCACGCGATCGACAACGCCCACGAGCGGCTGGTGCGCCTCGTGGAGCTGCAGCTGCCTGCGGACGGCCTGCTCAGGGACGAGTGGTCGGTGTGGCTGCAGGTGTGGAACGAGAGCGCGCTGAACCCGGCGATGCGCGAGCTGTACTGGGACTCCTACGACCGCTGGTTCGACACGATCGCGATGACCATCCGCAATGGACAGGAGCAGGGGGTGTTCCGGAAGCGGGACCCTCGCGAGATCACAACTCAGCTGAGCGCGCTCATCGACGGGCTCGGCATCCAGGTGCTCACCGGCAAGCCCGGAAGCTCGGTGGACTCCATGCGCGAGCACCTGAGGGACTTCATCGACCGCAACATCGTCCACGGAGGACAGCAAGAACCATGAACAGCGAGATCATCGTCACCTGCGCCCTCACGGGCGCCGGCGACACCGTGGGCAAGAGCGAGCACGTGCCGGTCACTCCCGAGCAGATCGCAGCCTCGGCCGTCGAGGCCGCGAACGCCGGAGCCGCCGTGGTGCACATCCACGTGCGCGATGTCGAGACCGGCCAGGGTTCCCGCGACGTGGCGCTCTACCGCGAGGTCGTGCGCAGGGTCAGGGACAGCGGCGTCGACGTGGTCATCAACCTCACCGCGGGCATGGGCGGTGACCTGGTGATCGACGACGAGGACCCGCTCAAGCCAGTGGACGGCACCGACCTCGTCAACGCCGAGGACCGCCTGCCGCACGTCGAGGAGCTGCTGCCCGACATCTGCACGCTCGACTGCGGCTCGCTCAACTTCGGCGAGGGCCACCAGCTCTACGTGTCCACTCCGGACATGCTGCGTGCGGGCGCCAAACGCGTCCAGGAGCTCGGCGTCAAGCCGGAGCTGGAAATCTTCGACACCGGCCAGCTGTGGTTCGCCACCAAGCTGATCGAGGAAGGGCTCATCGACGCTCCGCCGCTCTTCCAGCTGTGCATGGGAATTCCCTACGGCGCGCCCGCGAACCCCGAGCTGCTGCAGACGATGGTGCACATGCTCCCCGAGGGAGCGCAGTGGGCCTCGTTCGCCATCGGCCGGAACCAGCTGCCGTGGGTCGCGCACTCGGCGTTGCTGGGCGGGCACGTCCGCGTCGGACTCGAGGACAACCTCTACCTCAGCAAGGGCGTCAAGGCCACCAACGGCCAGCTCGTCGAGCGTGCCGTGAACATCGTCGAGGACCTCGGCGCGAAGGTCGCCTCCCCGGACGACGCGCGCCGCATCCTGAATCTGAAGGGGGCCGCGGGTGCCTGAGCCAGCGGAGGTCACCACCGTCGCGTGCGTCGGCGCGGGCGTGATCGGCGGCGGGTGGGCCGCCCACTTCCTCGCCCGCGGCTACCGGGTGCGCGCCTGGGATCCCGCGCCCGGCGCCGCCGAGCGGCTCGGCAGGCTCGTCGAGGCCGCGTGGCCCGCGCTCACCGAGCTGGGCCTCGCCGACGGCGCCTCGCGGGACAACCTCACCGTGCTGCCGACCCTCGCGGAAGCCGTGGACGGCGCCGGGTTCGTGCAGGAGAGCGCCCCAGAGGACCTCGCAGTGAAACGCGCGCTGCTCGCCGACATCGCCGAGGTCACCCCTGCCGACGTCGTCATCGCCTCGTCCACATCGGGCTACGGCATGAGCGAGATGCAGACCGAGGCCGCCAGCCCCGAACGGCTCGTGGTGGGCCATCCGTTCAACCCGCCGTACCTCATCCCGCTGGTCGAGGTGGCCGGCGGCACGCGCACCGAGACGTGGGCCGTGGAATGGGCGAGCGAGTTCTACCGCCGGGTGGGCAAGTCGGTGATCACCATGGACCACGAGCTGCCAGGGTTCATCGCCAACCGCCTGCAGGAGGCGCTGTGGCGAGAGGCGCTCCACATGGTCGCCAACGGCGAGGCCACGGTGGAGCAGATCGACACAGCGATCACCGACGGGCCCGGCCTGCGCTGGCCGGTGCACGGACCGTGCCTGACGTTCCACCTCGCCGGCGGCGAGGGCGGCATGGCGCACATGCTCGACCACTTCGGACCGTCCCTCAAGGCGCCGTGGACCCGGCTGGAAGCGCCCGAGCTCACCCAGCGGCTGCGTGACGACATGGTGGCGGGCTGCGACTCCGCGGCGGGTGACCGCTCGATCGCCGACCTCGTCGCCGAGCGCGACCGCGCGATCATCGCCGTGCAACGCGCCGTCGAAGCCAGCCGAGGGAGGCGCGGTGAGTGAACCACTGGAGTACCACGACACCGTTCGCGACGAGTGGATCGACTACAACGGACACCTGAGCGAGCCGTTCTACGTGATGGTGTTCGGGTTCGCGACCACCAACCTGATGGAGCACACCGGGCTCGACGAGCGCTACCGCGCCGCGACGGGCCGCTCGCTCTACACCGTCGAGGCCCACGTCCGTTACCTTCGCGAGGTCGGGCCGAAAGCGGACCTGCACGTCACCACATTCGTGCTTTCCGTGGGAGAGAAGAAGGTACGGCTCTGCCACGAGATGCGAGTGGACGGTGAGCTGGTGGCAACGGAGGAGCTGCTGGCGATCCACGTCGCGGGGGCCAGAGCGGCGCCCCTGCCCGAGGACGTCGCGCAGCGCCTGCGAAGACACCTCCGCCCAGCCCCCGGCTACGCGGGGCGAGCCATCAGCTCCTGACCCTCAGGTCCCCTATCCGGAAGCCCGACTTCATGTCGTTTGACAAACGCATCTCCAGAAGGAATTTCCTCGTCGGCAGCGCCGTTCTCGCCGGAACGGCACCGCTGCTGTCGGCGTGCGGCGGACGGTCGAGCGCCGTCGCGGCCCCCACCGGAGCGCCCCGCCGGGGCGGCACGCTGCGCGTCGGCATCACCGGCGGCGGCGCGTCCGACACCCTCGACCCCCATATCCCGGCGACCAGCCCGGACATCGCCCGCGTGCGAAACCTCTACGAGCCGCTGCTCTACCGCGACCACGACTACCGGCTCGAGATGCTCGTCGCGGAGTCGCTCACGCCCTCGCCCGACGCGAGGACGTGGACGGCGACCCTGCGCGAGGGCGTCCGGTTCCACGACGGCAGGCCGGTGACGCCCGCCGACGTCATCGCGACCTTCCGCCGGATCATGGACCCCGACGATCCGAAAAGCGGCGCGGCGAGCCTCACCATGCTGGGCGAGGTCGTGGCCAGCGGCGACCGGCGGGTCGAGTTCCGGCTCACCGAGCCGTCCACGGTGTTCGACGACTACCTCGCGCAGTACTCACTGGGCATCGTGCCGGCGGACTTCTCGGTGGACCGTCCGATCGGCACCGGACCCTTCCGCACGCAGGACTTCACGCCGGGCCTGCAGAGCACGTTCGTACGCAACGAGCACTACTGGCGGCCCGGCCAGCCCTACCTCGACGAGCTCGTGTTGATCAACTTCGCCGAGGACGACGCCCGGATCAACGCTCTGTTGTCGTCGCAGGTGGACGCGATCGACCAGGTCCCGGTCGCGTTGGTGGAGGTGCTGCGCAGCGACGAGCGGCTGCGGGTGCTGAGCGCGCAGACCGGTACCTGGCTGCCCTTCACGATGCGGGTGGACCGCCCGCCGTTCGACGACGTGCGCGTGCGGCAGGCGCTGCGGCTGGTCGTCGACCGCGAGCAGATGATCAACCAGGTGCTCAGCGGACAGGGCCGGATCGGCAACGACCTCTACGGGCCGTTCGACCCCGCCTACGCGAGCGAGCTGCCGCAGCGAAGGCAGGACATCGCCGAGGCGCGCCGCCTGCTCACCGAGGCCGGGCACCCGAACCTGGACGTCGAGCTCGTCACCGCGCCCATCCAGGCCGGCGCGGTCGAGGCCGCGCAGGTGTTCCAGCAGCAGGCGAAGGCCGCCGGCGTGAACGTCCGCCTTCGCCGGCTGGACACCACCGCCTTCTGGGAGAACTACCTGAGCTGGGACTTCGCGCAGTCGTTCTGGTACACGCGCAACTACCTGCCGCAGGTGGCTTCCGGCTCGCTGCCGCAGTCGCCGTACAACGAGACGCATTGGAGCGACCCGGAGTTCCTCGGGCTGGTGCGCCGCGCCGACCGCACGGTGGACCGCGCCGAGCGTGAGGACCTGCTCAAGCGGGCGCAGCGCATCGAGTACGAGCGCGGCGGCAACATCATCTGGGGCTTCATGAACCAGGTCGACGCCCACCAGGTGTACGTGGCCGGGCTGCTGCCCGACCGCACCGGCCTGCCCCTGTCCGGTTACTCGTTCCGCGAAGCGTGGCTCGGCTGAGGAGGTGGGTTCGTTGTCCCGTTTGATCGTCCGCAGGCTGCTCGTGAGCCTCGCGGTGCTGTGGCTGGTGACGCTGCTGGTCTTCGTCGCGACGCTCCTGCTGCCCGGCGATCCCGCCCGCGCGATCCTCGGTCAGCAGGCCACGCCCGAGCGCATCGCCGCGCTGCGCGCCCAGCTCGACATCGACGCGCCCGTGTGGGAGCGCTACCTGAACTGGCTCGGTGGCGTCGTCACCGGCGACCTCGGCACGTCGACGGCCACGCAGGGCCCGGTCAACGACCTGCTGGGCGACCGCATCGGCGCGTCGCTCGTGCTGCTCGTGGCCGCCGCGGTGCTCAGCACGCTGGTGGGGCTCGCACTGGGCACCTGGACGGCCATGCGCCGGGGCCGGGCGGCCGACCACACCGTGTCCGGCATCAGTCTCGTGATCGCGGCGCTGCCCGAGTTCGTGATCGGTGTCGCGCTGATCGTGCTGCTGTCCACGACGGTGTTCCCGCTGCTGCCGTCGGTGACGCTCGCGCCGCCCGGTGAGCCCGTGTGGTCGCAGCCGAGCCAGCTCGTGCTGCCGGTGCTGACGCTCACGCTCGTCGTCACGCCCTACATCACGAGGATGATGCGCGCCACGATGAGCGAGGTGCTCGACAGCGGCTACGTCGAGATGGCGCGGCTCAAGGGCATCCCGGAGAAGACGGTGCTGCTGCGGCACGCGCTGCCGCACGCGATCGGCCCGGTCGCGCAGGTGATCGCGCTGCAGCTCGCGTGGCTCGCGGGCGGCGTCGTGGTGGTGGAGTTCCTGTTCCGCTACCCCGGTGTCGGCCAGGCGCTGATCGACGCGGTGAACAGCCGTGACGTGGAGGTGGTGCAGGCGATCACGCTGCTCATCGCCGCCGTCTACATCGTGGTGAACCTGCTCGCCGACATCGTCGGCATCCTGACCAGCCCTAAGCTGCGTGCCGAGGTGACGCGATGAGTACCCGCTCCACTGTGTTCCGTCGCGCGCTGTCCCTGCCGCAGGCCAAGATCGGGCTCACGCTCACCGCCGTGGTGGTGCTGCTCGCGGTGCTCGGCCCGTGGCTTGGGCCGTGGCTCACCGGCCACGACACCACCGGCTTCGCGGGCAAGCCGTTCCAGTCCGACGGCGTGGCCGGCACCGACGGGCTCGGCCGCGACGTGTTCACCCGGTTCCTCGCCGGCGGCGCGACGCTGTTGCTCTACGCCGTGCTGGCCACGGCGATCGGCGTCGTGCTCGGCACCGCGCTCGGCATGCTCGCCGGGTACACCGGAGGGCGCCTGGACAGCGTGATCATGCGCGGCAACGACGTGCTGCTGTCGTTCCCGCAGCTGGTGTTCGCCCTCCTGGCGATAGCGATGCTCGGGCCGCAGGGCTGGCTGCTGGTGCTCGTCATCGGCATCACGCACGCGCCCCGCGTTGCGCGGGTGGCGCGGCAGGCCACGGTCGCGGTGAAGGACAGCGACTACATCAGGGCCGCGCAGCTGTACGCGATGCCGAGGCGGCGCATCCTGCTGCGGGAGGTGCTGCCGAACATCACGGGCCCGCTCATGGTGGAGCTGGGGCTTCGCCTGACCTACTCGATCGGCTACGTCGCGTCGCTGTCGTTTCTGGGGCTCGGCATCCAGCCGCCCTCGGCCGACTGGGGTCTGATGATCAACGAGAACCGCATCGCGCTCGTGGTGGAGCCGTGGGGCGTGCTGCTGCCGGTGCTGGCGATCGCGGTGCTGACGGTGGGCACGAACCTGGTCACCGACTCGCTCGCGTCCGCGGCCGCAGGTCGCGAGAAGGAGGTCACCGCATGACCGCGCACGTCGCCGTCGCAAGCGCCCTCGAGGTCAGCGAGCTGCGCGTGAACACGCTCACGGGCTCCCCAGTGCTGAAGGGTGTCTCGTACGCGATCGCGCCCGGCGAGGTGCTCGCGCTGGTCGGCGAGTCGGGATCGGGCAAGACCACGGCGGGGCTGGCCGCGCTCGGCCACTTCCGGCGCGGGCTCGCCCCGGCGGGCGGCACCGTCACCGCGCGCCCCCGCGACGGGGAGCCGGTGGACGTGCTCGGGCTCGGCGAGCGCGAGCGCAGGACGCTGCGCGGCCACACGCTCGCCTACGTGCCGCAGGACCCCGCGCTGTCGCTCAACCCCGCGCTGCGCATCGGCCGCCAGATCGGCGAGGTGCTGGAGGCGCACGGCTACGGCACGTCCGACGAGGAGCGCGCGGCGCGCGTGGCGGAGGTGCTCGGCGAGGTCGGGCTCCCCGCCGACGAGGCCTACCAGCGGCGCTACCCGCATCAGCTCTCCGGCGGCCAGCAGCAGCGGGTGGGCATCGCGATGGCGTTCGCGTGCAGGCCGAGCGTGGTGGTGCTCGACGAGCCGACCACGGGGCTCGACGTGACCACGCAGACGCTCGTGCTGCGCACCGTCGCCGCGCTGACCGCCGAGCACGGTGTCGCGGCGCTCTACATCACCCACGACCTCGCGGTGGTGGCCGCGATCGCCGACCGGGTCGCCGTGATGCGCGGCGGCGAGATCGTGGAGTGCGGCACGACCGGGGAGGTGCTTCGCCGCCCCGCGCACGCCTACACGCGGGAGCTGGTCGACGCGGTGCCCGACCTCGACCGCGGCGGCGACCTGCCCGCCCCGGACGGCGACACGCAGACCTTGCGGGTCAAGGACCTGTCGGTCTCGTACGGCGAGCACGAGGTGCTGCGCGACGTGTCACTGACCGTCCACTCGGGAGAGTGCCTGCTGCTGCTCGGCGAGTCCGGGTCGGGCAAGACCACGCTCTCGCGGTGTGTGGCGGGCCTCAACGAGCACCACACCGGCACCGTGGAGCTGGACGGCGCCGCGCTGGCCCCGGCCACGCGGCGGCGCTCGGCGGAGGAGCTGCGTGCCGTGCAGTACGTGTTCCAGAGCCCGTACTCGTCGCTGAACCCGCGGCGCACCATCGCGCAGTCGGTGGAGGTCCCGCTGGAAATGCTCACCGAGCTGCCGAAGGCCGCGCGGCGCGAGCGGGTCGCCGAGACACTGGACCGCGTGCGGCTGAGCCGCGAGCTCGCCGGCCGCCTGCCGGACCAGCTGAGCGGCGGCGAGCGGCAGCGCGCCGCGATCGCGAGGGCGCTCGTCACCACGCCGAAGGTGCTGCTGTGCGACGAGGTCACCTCGGCGCTGGACGTCTCGGTGCAGGCGACGATCATCGACCTGCTGTGCGAGCTGCGGGCCGAGCTGGGCACCGCGATGGTGTTCGTCACCCACAACATCGCGCTCGCCCGGCACGTCGCCGACCGCATCGCGGTCCTGCGGGGCGGCGAGATCGTGGAGGTGGGCCCCGTCGACGAGGTGCTGAGCGACCCCCGGCACGAGTACACCCGCCGGCTGCTGGCCAACACCCCGAGGATGTGAGCATGCGGGTCAGCGGCACGGCCCGCCCCGGGTTCGACGGCGTCCGCGATGCCTTCGCCGATGTCGTCGCGGACAGCCGCGGGGGTGCGGCGTTCTCCGTCGTCCGGCACGGCGAGGTGCTCGTGGACCTCTGGGGCGGGCTCGCCGACCCCGAGCGGCGCCTGCCGTGGCGCGAGGACACGCTGTGCGTGCTGTTCTCCGGGACGAAGGGCGTGATGGCCGCCGTCGTCGCCGCGCTCGGCGTGCTGGACCCCGGCTCCGAGGTGCGGCGGTACTGGCCGGGGTTCACCGCAGGGGTCCGGGTGCACCACGTGCTCGCCCACACGGCCGGCCTGCCCTATGTGGAGGCCGATCACGACCTGCTCGACAATCGCGCGTGCGCGGACCTCCTCGCGACGCAGGCTCCACTGTGGACCCCGGGAACGCGCGTGGCCTACCACGCGCTGACCTACGGCTACCTCGTGGCCGAGCTGCTGCGCAGGACCACCGGGCGCTCGGCGGGCCAGGCCGTCGCCGAGGTGCTGGCCCGGCCGCACGCGCTGGACCTGCACCTCGGCACGCCGGCCCACCTCGACGAGCGTGTCGCGAGGCTGGTGCGGGCGCCGGACTACCGGATCAGCACGTTCCTGGACGACCCCGAGCGGCGGCGGATCGTCGAACGGATGTACGCGGGCCTGCTCGACTCGGACGACCTGATCAACTCGGCGCGCTACCGCAGGGCCGAGCTCGCGGCGGGTGGCGCGACCGGCACCGCCAGGGCGATGGCGACGCTCTACGACCTGCTCGCCGCGGGCCGCGTCGCCTCACGCGACGCGCTCGCTCTCGCCACGCGCACCTGGTCGGTGGGCACCGACGCGATCAACGACCGGCCCGTTCACTTCGGGCTCGGCTTCGAGCTGCCCGACCCGATCGGCACGTACGGCCCGGCGACGACGGCCTTCGGCCACTCGGGAGCCGGCGGCGGCAGGCACGGGGCATGGCCCGAGGCCGGGCTGGGATTCTCGTTCCTCACCAACGAACTACGCGCCGAGAACGCCGACGGCAGGGCCGACCGCCTGCTCGCCGCACTGCACGACGCGCTCTGACCGGCCCCGCCGGGATCACCAGGGCGTGTTGTCCTCTTCCTCTGGGTCACCGCCGCCCGCACGGCGGGCCGGTGGCGTTCCCCCGGCCCGAGGCTCGGCGGCGCCGCCCGAGGACGGGGCCGGCGGGGGCGTGGGCTGCGGCGGCTCCGGGGGTCCGGACGGGCCGTCCTGCGGGTCCCCTGGGTCGGGGAACCGGTTGCGCAGCGAGTCGAGCAGCGTCGTGCGGGTCCGCGGGTCCTCGTCGCCCAGCTGCTCGGTCATCACCTCGGCGACCCGCTCGGTGATCCCCGACTGCGCCTGGCGCATCGTGCTGAGCACCATGCGGGCGAGCTCCTCCGGCGGGATCGTCCGTGTCCTGGAGCCGAACTCGAGGTCCGACACCACGCCGTCGGCGCCGACGGTCACGCGCACCGTGCCGTCCGGGCTCGACGCCGTCAGCCGCAGCTGCTCCGTGCGCTCCTGCGCCGCCTTGTACCGCTCGGCCTTGCGCGCGAATCCGGCGGCCCAGTCGTCGATCCGCCGCTTCGCCTCCTCCGGGTCGCGCATCGCCTCGCCGAACGCACCGGCACCGGTCATTTCTTACCGCCCTTGCCGTCCTTGAACAAATCCGGATGCGATTCCTTGTCCGCCCAGCCGGGACGGTCCTTGCCCGCCTCGACGCCGCCGATGCGGCTGCCCGGCCGGTTCTCCCAGTCGGACAGTGACCCGTGGCTTCCGCTCGGCTTGTCCATCTGGTTGAACCGGTCGATCATCGCGTCGACGTCGTCCGCCGTGTACGCGTCCGGGTTCCTGCCGAGGTCCACCCACTGCCGCCGGGCGTCCTTCCAGTCCTCGAGCTGCTGGGTCGTGCCGCCCGGCCAGTCGAAATCCGCGTTGAACCGCACGTCGTCGAGGAACTCCCGCCGCCTCACCGGATCCTTGATCTCGTCCGCCGCCGCCATGATGTCCCCGGCGAACTCGTTGCGGATCTCGTGCAGGTAGCCAGAGGACTCGTAGAACGCCTTCCTCGGGTCCTTCGGCGCCTCCGGAAGGCCGTCCTTCCCCAGGTGGGTGCCGTCGATCTTGCTCTCGATGATGTCGAACTTGTCAACGGTGGCGCCGATGGAGGTGTTCGGTTTGCCGGGGCCGAGCGGGAGGTTGCTGATATTGCTGTTCGCTTCCCGCAGCTTCTCGACGTACTTCTCGGTCGCCGCCTTGTGCTCGGGCGTGCCCGGCGCATATGTCTGGTTCACCCACGACCTGAGGCTGTCGCGCATCGTCTGGAACGACACGATGTGCCGCTTGTCGAACTGGCCGCCGCTCTTGTATGCCGGGTTGTTCGGGTCGTTCTTCTGATGCTTGATGTTGGTCTGCGTCGCGCTCTTGAACTCCGGCCTGTCCCAGGGGTCGTCGCTCTTGGTCTTGGTCTTCTTGGCAGACGGCTGCGTGCCGCTCCCGTCGCTCTTGCGCTTCCGGCCCGCGCCGCCCGGGTTGGGGCTGGGCGCGCTGCCGCCGGAGTTCTTGGGGCGCTGCCTGATCGGCAGGTTGACCGCCGGCGGTGTCTTACCACCCGCCGAGGGGGTCGTGCAGCTGTTCATCAGACCGAGCGCGTCGAACTCGGCGAACGGGTCGGCGACGTAGGCGACCGGGTTCGGTCCCGGCTCCAGGCCAAGCGGGTCCTGGCTGACGTACCGCGCGGTCGCCGGGTCGTAGTAGCGGAACACGTTGTAGTGCAGACCGGTCTCCGCGTCCGCGTACTGGCCGGGGAACCGCAGCGGCGTGGCGGCGCGGGCTCCGGGGGAGGGCAGTTCGCGGCCCCACAGCGTCCTGCGGGAGCTCCAGGCGAGGTCGCCGCGCTCGTCGACGAGATCGGTGGGCGTGCCGAGTGCGTCGGTGACGACCGAGTGGAACCGTTCCCCGGCGGGGCCACGTTCGAGCTGGGTGACCGGCGTGTGCTGGCCGGGCAGGCGTTCCCACGTGGTTGCCCGGCGCACGCCGTGAGCGTCCACGTGCACCTGCTCGATCAGCTCGGTGCCGTCCCAGACGAACCGCACCGACTCGGCCACCGAGCCGTCCGGCAGCAGGCACTCCTTGGCGGTGCGCCTGCCCAGCGGGTCGTAGTGGTAGCGCCAGCGCAGCCCTTCCGGTGTCCGCACCCCGGTGAGCCGGTCGCCGGTCCAGGCGTACTCCCACACGCGCTCGCCGTCCGGGTGCGCCTCGCGGTGCCGGACCCGGCGACCGAGGGCGTCGTGCTCCACCGCCACGCGCACGGCCGAGGAGCCCACGAGGTTGCCCGCCGGGTCGTACCGCAGCTCCTCACTTCCATCCACAGTGGACATCGAAACGACGCGGCCGGTGACGTCCCGGCTCAGCGTCAGGTGCGGACCGGTGTCGTCCCGCACGGCGGCGAGCCTGCCGTCGGGCTGGTACTCGAAACCGCGTTCGCGCACCGGCCCCGAGGTGGCCAGCAGCCGCTGCGCGGTGAGCCGGCCTCCCTGGCCGAAGGACTGCCGCAGCACGCTCGCCTCGTCGACCTTGCGCGCCGCCGCGCGGCCGTCGTCGTCGAGCAGGAAGCGGACCGTCTGCCCGGCGGTGGCCAGCGCGATCGGCCGGTCCCGCTCGTCGAAGGACCATTCGCTCTCCGCACCCGACGGGGTCCGTCGCCGGATCGTGTTGCGTCCCTCGTCGTAGGCGAAGGTCACGGAAAGGCCGTCGACCGTCTCGCGGACGACGCGCCCGTACTCGTCGCGCTCGAACTCCACCACCGAGGTCGCCGAGGCCACCCGCACGACCTCGCCGACCGGGTCGTAGGCGTAGGTGGTGAGCCCGTCGGGCGCGTGGACCTCGACGAGGTTGCCGAGCACGTCGTACCGGTACTCGGTGACTCCGCCCTCCGGGCCCTGCGAGCGCACGAGCTGTCCGGCCGCGTCGTAGCCGTAGGCCCACGTCCTGCCGTCGAAGTCGGTCTGCCCGGCCAGCCTGCCCGCGGCGTCGTAGCGGAAGGACCACACTCGGCCCAGGGGGTCGGTGACCGACACCAGCCGCAGCTCGGTGTCGTAGCCGTAGGCCGTGCGCGCGCCCGCGGGGTCGACCATGGCGGTGAGCAGGTCGAACGGACCGTACTCGCGCCGGGTGACCCGGCCGAGCTCGTCGATGTGCTCGGTCTCGTTGCCCTCTCCGTCATAGCGCCACAGCGCGCGCTCCCGGCGGGGACCGGTCCGGGAGGCACGCTGCCCGTCGACCGTCCAGCCCAGCAGAACCACTCCCCCATCGGCCTCCCGCACCGCGCGGGGCCTGCCGAACTGGTCGCGCTCCACCGGTTCCGGCTCGGCGGCGGGTTCCGGCGCGGGCAGCCCCGCGGTGGCGACGCCCACCGGCTCCCGCACGGGGTCGGGCGCGGCGCCGTCGGCGTAGAACCGGCGCCAGACCCGGCCGTCTCCGTACACGGCGACCGAAGCAGGCACCCCGTCCTCGAGGGTGAGGACGCTGCCGTCGGGGCGCGTGACCCGCAGCGGCCTGCCCTCGTCGTCGTAGGCGTACCGGGTGACGCGGCCCAGCGGATCGGTGCGGGAGAGCAGCCGGTCGTAGCGGTCCCACTCGAAGGCCGTGACGTTGCCGAGCGGGTCGGTCTCCCGGACGGTCTGGCCCGCGTCGTTCAGCTCGAACACGCTGGTGTGGCCGAGCGAGTCGGTGTGCCGGGTGCGCCCGCGCCGCCGGTCGTACTCGAACACGCCGTCCAGGAAGCCCTCGGCGCCCACCGTGCGCACGCACCGGCCTGCCGAGTCGTAGACGTAGCGGTACCAGACTCCGTTGCGGTCCTGCCAGCCCGTCAGCCTGCCCTCGGCGTCGTAGTCGTACCGCAGCGGCAGGCCGGAGGAGTTCACGACCTCGCTGAGCCTGCCCTCCTCGTCGTAGCGGTAGGTCAGCACGCGCACGTCCGGCGCCCCGTCGGCGCCGAGCACGCTCAGCTCCACCAGCCGCGCGCCGTCCGACCGGAGTCCCACCCGGATACCGCTGGAGTGCGTCAGCCGGACGGGCACGCCCGCGTCGTCGTAGGCGAACTCGGTGCGCGCACCGTCGGCGTGCTCGACGGCCCGCAGCGGCAGCAACCGCCCGGTCCCGGCGAAATGCAGTGTCCTGCCGGGAACCGGCTGGGCGACTGTGAAGCCACCGTCAGCGTGCCGGGACAGCGGCCAGCGTGGTCCCTCCACCGGAAGCACCGTGTCACCGGCGGCGGGCACCGGGTAGACCAGGATGACGCCGTCGGGGCCGACGAAACAGACGTCCGTGGCGTCGACCTCCAGCCGCTGGTCCACTGTGGACGCCCAGGACGGGCCGAACCAGCGGCCCGCGCGGTACGACGAGACGTGCACGCGCTCCAGCAGCAGCTCCGGCAACTCCAGGTCGGCCTGCGGCAGGATCACCTCGCCGGTGGCGACGTCGACCGGGTCGCCCTTGCAGTTGCGGTCCGGGGGCCGCACCGATCGTTCGCGCGCGGGGTCGGGCTTGACGGAGCTGGCCGTGGTGGCGTCGCCGCCCTTCTTCGGCTGCTGGACCGGGGGCGGCGGAGGCGTCGAGGTGACGTCGTTCTTGGGGGCGGGCTCGGTCTTGGGCGGGTCCGTCTTCGGCGGCTGTGGCGGGTCGGTCTTGCCGGTGTCGCCGCTGGCGACGGTGCCGCCGCCCCTGTCGCCACTGGCGGTGGTTTGGCCGCCGGTGGAGCCGGGGCTCTCGTACTTGTCGCCCTTGAAGTCGGTGTCGCCGGGCTTCGGCTCCGGGCCGCTCCTGACCGGCGGCGGGACGTCGATCTTGCCGTCCTTGATGCGCTTCAGCGCGGCGGCGGCGTCGCTGAAGGAGTCGCCGAGCGAGCGCAGCAGCGGCGAGAGCTTCGACAGCGCGTCCACCAGTTTCTTGGTGAGGTCGGCGATCTGCGTGGCCGTCTTCGCCACCGCGGCCACGACCTGCGGCACTACCCACGCCATGCCGATGCCGAGCGTCAGCAGCACCTGCAGCGCCCAGCTGATCATGTGCCCGACGAGGTCGGCGATGATGTCGCGCACGAGCGTCCGCACGGCGCCCACGACCTCGCCTGCCGTGCCGATACCGCTGGAGGCGCCGTCGGCGGCGGACTGGGCGGCGGTGATCAGCGTGGCCGTGTCAGCGCCGCGTTCGCGGTAGGAGTCGGCGGCGGGCCCGGTCCAGCCGGCCGTGTCCTCCTCGATCAGCCTCCGCAGGTCGGCGCTGATCGCCGTCAGCTCGGTGCTGACGTTCTTCCAGGTCTCCGAGTGCGCCTTGATGGTGTCCGGGTCGCCCGTGAGCCCGTCGAGCGCGTCGGAGAGCGGGCCGACGTGCTCCATCAGCCAGCCGACCCCGGCGGACAGGATGGCGCCGAACGGGTCCATCGCCATGCCCAGCGCGTCGAGCCCCGCGCCGACCGCGCCGAGCACGGCGCCGGCCCACTCACCGCTCTCGATCGCCTTGGTGGTGTCGTTCACCGACTCCAGCAGCGGTATCCCGGAGAACGCCTCGGTCGAGTCCTGAACCTCTGCCACCAGAGGGTTGCCCACAGCGCGTCCCTTTCCTCGTCCGTCAGACGTCGCGTACCCGCACCGCTGCCAGGTCCCGTTCGAAGCCGGTCATCGGCACCGTGTGGGCCTTGTCGGACTCGCGGTAGGTGTCGGCGGCCTTGCGGACGTTGTCCGCCGTCACCGTCACGCCCTCGACTGCCGCGTCGAGGGCCTCCAATCCCTTTTCCTCCATCGGGTTCACGACCGGTGGGAGGAACGAGCAGAGCAGCCCGTAGGCGCTGTCGTCCATGCTGACGGTCTGCGCGGCGGACACGGCCACCCGCAGCCGGTCGGTGATGCCGTCCAGGTGGCTCGCGTGCGCGACGAGGTCCTCGGGCACGACTTCGAACGCCATCGGTGGTGCCTCCCCAGGCTTCACAAGCACACCGACCAGCGCCGTCGCCAGCCGCGGCTATCCGATCTCGACGGAGGGCACGAAGATCATTCCCGCGCCCGGCACCGACCATAACAGCCCGGACCGACCTGATGGTGGACCAGACCACAAGGTGCTCAACTGAGCGCTCAAAGGCGCTGCGGCGGCACTCCGTCGTCGTCCGGGGTGAGGACGGCCGGTGCTCCCGCCACCCGGTTTCCGGCTGTCGTGGACCACGAGCAGCCCGACCTCGACCCGGGTGCGGGTGACGCCCTGGCTGGTGACCGGCTTGCCGTCGACGACGGCCCGTATGGGCTCATCGTGCGCCCGGCCCCGGACGGCCGGAATGCCAGCGCTCTGACAGTTCCTGCCATGGCCGCCGGGTCCGACGACCTCGACCGGCCCGTCGGACTCAACCACCGGCAGCCGGGCATTCACCCCACGGTTCAGGACAGCACGCGGTAGGTGACGTGCGTGACCGAGCCCGCCGCCCGCGACTCCACCTGCTCGAGTTCCAGCGCCGGAACCCCGTCGAACAACCGCGTGCCCGCGCCGAGAGTGACCGGCACGATGTGCAGCCGCAGCTCGTCGACCAGGCCCGCGGTGAGGTACTGGTTGATGGTGGTGGCGCCGCCATGGATCGAGACGTCGCCGTTCCCGGCAGCGTGGCGCGCACGTTTCAACGCGGACTCGATTCCGTCGGTGACGAAGTGGTAGGTGGTGCCGCCATCCATCGGCTGCGGATCGCGCGGGTAGTGGGTGAGCACGAACACCGGGGCGTGGAACGGCGGATTGTCGCCCCACCATCCGTTCCACTGCCGATCCCATTCGCCACGCACCGGGCCGAACATGTTCCGCCCCATGATGAAAGCCTTGGCCACGTTCATCCGCTCGACCTCTGCCCGGTTCTCCTCGGGACTGTCGAACATCCAGGCGTGCAGCTTGCCGCCCCAGCCGTCAGCGCCATCGTCGCCGAACGGGCGGTCCTCGGTCTGGTTCAGCCCGGCCGAGTATCCGTGGGCCGAGATCGACAGTTCACAGGTCACCTTGCCGGTACGTGTGGTCATCTCTCTGTCCTCCTCGTGACACGGTCACCGGAACAGACCCAGGACCCCGCCGAAACTCATCGGTGAGGGGGACACGCCAGAAAGGCGCCAGGGGTTCGCCGGCGTCGTGTGGTGGGCGGCGGCTGCCCTCACCGGAGTCCAGGAGAATGTCCGGAGGCCCTCGTGATCCGCACCCGCACCGGC
The DNA here is from genome assembly GCF_005146945.1 of Prauserella endophytica. GTDB lineage: Bacteria > Actinomycetota > Actinomycetes > Mycobacteriales > Pseudonocardiaceae > Prauserella_A > Prauserella_A endophytica. The sequence continues at coordinate 352,713 of NZ_SWMS01000002.1, read as the reverse complement.
ACACCGGCCTCGCCAGCCGCCGAGGCGCCCCGCAGTGGCTGGGCGGGCACCTGGCATACGGAGGATCGGGAACGATCCAAGCCCCCTCCACGGACGGTGAGGTGAACCTGACGCAAACCCGCGTCCGCACAAGCCTCTCCGCACTGCGTCACCGTCTATTGTGGCCGATTCGGTCGCGGGGACGAGAGCACCTCCTCGAAGCTCGAGAGGACGCCCGCCGATCACGGCCCGGCGGGCGATCAGGACTCCTGGGGCTTGCGAACCAGCAGCTGGGCCTGCTGGAACTGCCGCTCGTCCTCGTGAGGCTCGCGCAGCAACCGGGCGACCTCGACGAACCCGGCCTGGCGCGACAGTTCCGCCAGACTGTCAGGCGACCATCGATAGGCGAGCGTCACTTTGTGATCGAACTCCCGCGGCAGGGGGTCGTCACCAGCGAAGAATCCGAGCAGCAGGTGACCGCCCGGCGCCAGCACTCGCCGGAACTCGGTGAACACGACCGGCAGCTGCCGCGGTGGTGTGTGGATGATGGAGTAGAACGCGAGAATGCCGCCGAGAACTCCGTCGGCGAGGTCCAAGGCGGTCATCGACCCCTCTTCGAACCGCAGATCCGGATGGGCTCGGCGGGCAAGGGCGACCATCTCGGAGGACAGGTCGATGCCGAAGGTGGCCGGCCCGAGCGCGTGCAGATGCGCGGTCACCTGACCGGGGCCACATCCGATGTCGGCGACCGGTCCGGCGTTGTGGGCCCGCACAAGTTCGGCGAAAGCGGCCAGCATCGCACGTTCCATCGGCAAGGTCTCGAGCACATTGCTGAAAAGTTCGGCGTAGCGGGACGCAACGGCGTCGTAGGCACTCCTGGTGTCATGCAGGACGGAGGGTTCGGTCACGGCGGAAACCATAGCCCGCTGCCGGTGCGGAGACCTGACTGCCGGACCGGTCGAGCTGTCCAGGTCACGAGGAAGGTCGGCCCACCTGCGAGCGCCACAACGAAGAGGAACGAGCGAGACACGCGGATGGAGGGCGGCGCCGCACTCGTGGCCGGCGGGACGTGCGGACAGGGGCCGGGCTCGCCCGTGAACCGCGACCCCGGTTCCGACCGGACGCCGCACAGCGCCCGCATCGCCGACTGCGGTCGCACCCTGCGCCGGCGCCCTCGGCGGGGCCGCCACGCTGCCGGGCCCGCTCGGCACCGGATTCGCCATCATCGACCCGGCGCTCGCGTCGAGCTGGGACCGCCATCGCGGTCGCCCCTACGACATGCGACCGGCGCCGTCCCCGGACAGCCCGTCGACCGCGTCGCGCGCCCGGAGCCACTCCGCGTACAGCGCCGCGTAGCGCGCCGCGCGGGCCGGATCGGGCTCCACCTCGCGTGGCGCGCCGACGAGCCGCGTGCGCAGTACGTCCGGGTCGGTGACCTCCCCAGAGCCGATGAACGCGAGTGAGGCGGCGCCGAGCAGGGTCACGTCGGGCTCCCTCGACACCAGCAGCGGCCGGCCGAGCACGTCCGCGCGCAGCCGGGCGACGTGCGGGCTGCGGGCGGAGCCCCCGGCGAACGCCACGGGCAGCCGGCCAGAGGGGTCGAGCAGGTCCAGCCCCTCGCGCACCGTGTACGTCGCGGCCTCCTGCGCGGCGCGCAGCAGGTGGGCCGCGTCGTGCTCGGGCCGCTGCCCGAGCAGCGCGCCGCGTGAGCCGGGCCGCCACAGCGGGAAGCGCGCCCCGGTCATGGCCGGGAGCACGACGAGTCCGTCGGCCCCCGGCGCAACGGCGGCGAGGCGCTCGTCCTCGACCGAGCCCGCCAGTGCCCGCCAGCGGGCGACCGCGCCGCCGGTGAGCCCGGTGGCCCCGCCCGCCACGAACCGTTCAGGCAGCACCGACGGGTTGAGTACCGCGCCGGGCGGCGTGGCACTCCCCGCGGGAAGCAGGCGGCCGACGACATCGGTGGTGCCCGCGACGTCGGCGAGTACGTCCTCGCGTGTGCCCAGCAGCAGGCCGAGCCCGACGGAGCCGTCGGGGCCGCCCGCCACCACGGGCAGCCCCTCGGGCAGTCCCGTGTCCTCGGCCGCCTCCCGGGTGAGCTCGCCGACGACCGACGCCGGTTCGGCCTGCGGCGGGAACAGCGCCGGGTCGAGCCCGACCCGGGCAAGCGTCGCGGTGTTCCACGCGCGGCCGTGCACGTCGGACGCCAGCGTGTAGGCGGCGTCCACGGTGTCGGTGACCACGCGTCCGGTCAGGCGGGCCACCAGGTAGTCCTTGGGCGAAAGGACGGCCGCGACGCGCTCGGCCACCCGGGGGTCGAGTCCGAGCAGGTAGGCCAGCGCTCCCCCCGTCGGCGCCGGGCGGCCGGAGGCCCGCAGGAGGTCGCGCGTGGTGTCCTCGTCGAGTGCGGCGATCCGATCGGTGCCGCGCGGGTCGGCCCACCCTCCCCCGGCCTCGACGGGCCGGAGAACGGCGTCCACCGCGACCGTGCCGATGTGCGCGGCGATCGCCAGCGCCGACGGCCGCGGACCACCGGCAAGCCCGGCGAGCGCGGCGACGACGTCCTTGTGCAGTGCCTCGGGGTCGAAGGTCTCGCCACCGATTCCCGAGGCCCTGCGGATCTGGTTCGCTGTGACGACCTGCCCGTCGGCGTGCACGAGCGCCGCGCGCACGGCCGAGGTGCCGACGTCGACCGCCACGACGACGCCGCTCATTCGGCGTCGATCCGCAGCAGCACGGGGAACGCGGGCAGCGTCCAGCTCGTGGTGAACTCGACGACCTCGGCGGCCGCGCCGTAGGTGGTACGCCGGGCCTCGAGGACGGCGCCGCCCGGCTCGGCGTCGAGCAGCCCCGCCTGCTCGGCGGTCAGCAGCGCACCGGTCATGGACTGGTCGGCGTAGCGCAGCTGCACGCCGAACCGCTCGGTGAGCGTCCGGTAGAGCGAACCGCCGAGCAGCGGCTCGCGGCACAGTGACGGGGCCACCGAGTAGGGCACCCAGGCATCCTGCAGCGCGGCGGGCGCGCCGCCGATCAGGCGCACGCGAGTGACGCGGTTGACCACGTCGCCCTCGGCGATGCCGAAGACGGCGGCCACCTCCGCCGTGGCCGGGCCGGTCTCGGCGCGCACCACCCGGCTCGACACCTCACCCGCGGTGCCCGCGATCTCGTCGGCGAACGAGCGGAGCCGGTTGAGCCTGCGCCCGCGCTTCGCCGTCTCGCTGACGAACGTGCCGCTGCCCTGCCTGCGCACGACGAAGTTGTCGGAGTCGAGCAGGTCGAGCGCCTGGCGGACGGTCATCCGGCTGACGCCGTACTGCCTGGCGAGGTCGTTCTCGCCGGGCAGCTGTGCCGCGGGCGCCAAGAGCCCCTCCTGGATCTGCGACACGATGTCGTCGTAGATCACGCGATACCTGGGTGCGTGCGCCATGATCAGATCGCTCCCGCCTCGCGCAGCCGGGCCACGTCCTCGCCCGACATACCAAGGATCGTCCGGTAGACGTACTCGTTGTCCTCACCCACCCGAGGGGGCGCCTTGCGGACCGTGGGCGGGGTCTTCTCCAGCTTGACCGGGTTGCCGGGCATCCGGATCATGCCGAGCTCGGGGTGCTCGGACTCGACGATCATGTCACGCGCGGCGATCTGCGGTGAGCGAGCCACCTCAGCGACCGAGGCGACCTTGGCGTAGGGCACCCCGGCGTCGTCGAGCACCCGCGCGATCTCGTCGGTGGTCAGGGTCGCCGCCCATGCGCCGATCTCGCCCTCCAGGTACTCCTGGTGCGCCATCCTGCCCTCGACGCTGCCGAAGCGCGGGTCGTCGGCGAGCTCCGGCCGCTTCATCACCTCGCACAGCCTCGGGAACAGCGACGCCGTGCCCGCCTGGATGTAGATCGGACCGTCCGCGGCCTCGTACACGTTGACCGGGGCCGTGAGCAGGTCCCGCGACCCGCTGCGCGGCATGTCCTGCCCAAGCATCAGCTCCGACATGAGCCGGATGCCCAGCGCGGAGAACATCGTGTCGAACGACGCGATGTCCACCAGCTGGCCCTCGCCCGTGCGCTCCCGGTGCAGGATCGCCATGAGTGCGCCGATCGCGCCCTGGTAGCCCGTGGTGTAGTCGGCGATGTAGGTGCCGCTCAGCGTCGGTTTGCCGTCGGGCTCCCCGGTCATGCTCATCAGCCCCGACGACGCCTGGGAGATCGCGTCGAACAGCGCCCTGCGCGAATCGGGCCCGGTCTGGCCGAACCCGGAGATCGACACGAGGATGATGTCGGGGTTGAGCTCCTTCATGCGCTCGTAGCCGATGCCCATCTTCTCGATCGTGCCCGGCCGGTAGTTCTCCACCACCACGTCGGCCCATTCGATGAGCCGCTCCAGGATGCCGAGGGCCTCGGGGTGGCGGGTGTCGAGGCTCGCGTCGTACTTGTTCCGGTGGTACAGGAACATGTAGATGCTCTCGTCGCGGTAGTACGGCCCGTGGTGGCGCGAGTCCTCTCCCCCCGGCCGCTCGAGCTTCACCACCTCGGCCCCGAAGTCGGCCAGTATCTGCGCGCACAGCGGGCCTGCGATGAACCGGGAGAGGTCCAGCACCTTCACTCCGGCGAGCGGCCCCGTTGTCGCGTTCGCCATCGTCGTCATCCCTTCCTCGGCGCCACGAACGACGGAAACGTCCACGCGTTGACGTCGCGGTCGATCGGCACGTCGAACAACACCGGCTCACCCGCGGCGAACGCGTCGGCGACGCCCTGCCGCAGCTTCGACAGGCTCGTCACCACCTCGCCGCCGACCCCCATCGCGCGGGCCGCCATGCCGTAGTCGACCGGTCCGAAGTCGACACCGACCGTGCGGCCGTTGAAGTGCAACTCCTGCTCCTGACGGATGTTGCCATAGCTGGAGTCGTTGAGGACCACGACACAGACGTTGCCGCCGACGCGCGCGAGTGTCTCCAGCTCACCGAGGCTCATGCCGAGCGAGCCGTCGCCGATGAGCGCGAGCACGGGTCGTCGCGGGTCGATCAGCGAGGCCGCGATGGCCGAGGGCAGGGCGAAGCCCATGTTGCCGAAGCCGACCGGCTTGATGTAGCTGTTCGGCCGCGTGATCTCCCAGAGGAACGACCACACGCCGGGGTTGCCCGCGTCGGGGATCAGCAGGGTGTCGTCGGGCGCCACCTCGCGCAGTGTGCGCACGATGTCGGCGGGCGAGAGCGCGCCCTCGGCGTCGGGGTCGCGGACCTCGGAACCCTGCCACCACACCGTGCGCGCCTTGCTCAGCGACGCGAGCCACTCGGCCCTGCCCTGCCTGGCGGCTTCCGCACGGTCGCCGACCGCGGTGACGAGATCCCGCGCGAACGAGCCGAGATCGCTCACCACGCCCTGGGTGACTTCGGAGTAGTAGCGCCCGATCATCGCCGGGTCGACGTCGACCTGGATCACCTCCGGCAGGGCCCGCTTCCAGCGGCCGGTGGACACCGCGTTGAGGCTGTTGCCGAGTGCCAGCACGAGGTCGGCGTCGCCGAGCACCTGCCCGGACAGTGCCGTGCCCATGCGGCTCACGGCGCCGAAGACCCGCGGGTGGGTGGTCGGGACGGAGCCGATGCCGTTGAACGTGGTGACCACGGGGATGCCCAGCGCGTCGGCGAGCGCGAGCACGTCGTCACTCGCCCGCGCGCGGTTGCCGCCGTTGCCGAGCCAGATCACCGGCCGCTCCGCGGCGAGCACGCGTTCGGCGACCCTCGCGAGCGCGACCGGATTGGCCGACGGCCGCTCGCCGACCCAGTCGCGGCTCGGGTGCGTCTCGGGCACCGAGGGGTTCGCGACCTCACCCTCGATGGTGTCGCGGGCGAAGTCGAGGTGCACCGGACCGGGGTTGCCGGTCAGCGCGTTGACGTAGGCCTCCTCCATCGCCTGTTTGATCGAGGACGCGTGCGCCACGAGGCGGGAGTACTTCACGAGCGGCTTGATCAGCTCGACGTGGTCGGCGTTCTGCGCGTCGTCCTTGTGGATGTTCTCGCCGTTGTTGTTGCACGTGAGGACGAATCCGGGGCTCGAGTCGCGGTAGGCGCCGCCGATGCCGGTGAGCAGGTTGGTCGCGCCGGGCCCGGTGGTGGAGATGCACGCGGCCGGCTTGCCGGTGAGCCTGCCGTAGGCGTCCATCATCACGGCGGCGGCGTTCTCGTGCCGGGTGTGCACGACCTCGATACCCGGGGTGTCGATGATCGCGTCGGTGATCGCCAGCGTCTGCCCGCCGACGACGCCGAAGACGTACTCGACGCCGAAGGAGCGCAGCATGTCGACGACCAGCTGGCCACCGGTCTTGGGATTGCTCATGGAGGTGGTTCCGCTTTCTGTTGTCGGTGCGGTCGGTCAGGTCGCGGGCACGGTCACGCTCGCCCAGCCGGCCGTCATCAGCCTGCTGTCGGAGTCGCGGCGCACCCAGATCTCGAGCTCGACGTCGAGCCCGCCATCGACGGGGGTCACCGCGGTGACGACGCCGGTCGAGGTGAACGGGTCGAAGACGTCGAGCGGGGCGAGGAACTTAACCCGCAGCCAGCCGGAGGTGAGGAACGACGGTCCACAACGGAGGGTGAGCAGCTGGGCGAGCACGCCGAACTGCTGCTGCCCCTGCACGATCGGCATGCGCAGACCGCCCGCGCGGGCCACGTCGATGTCGTTGTGGATGTTGCGCACGTACTCGCCGATCCGGCTGAACACCGCCGCCTGCTCGGCGGTGATCGTCTTGTGCAGCGGGGCGAGCACGTCGCCGGCCCTGGTTCCGGCGTCGACGCTTTCAATCACCCTGGCGTTCTCGGGCACCTCGCCAGTGACACGCTTCTCGGGTCTGGCGGAGCCGCGCCCGCCGATCGCGCCGGGGTTGGTCTTGAGGATCTCGACGCCGCGGTGGCGCACGATGCTGCGCCCGTCCTCGCCGGTGGCCCGCGCCTCCATCACGACGTAGCCCTCACCGCGGCGCTCGTATGCCTCGGTGTAGGTGCCGCTCAGCGTCACCACCTCGTCGAGCTTCGCCGGGCTGTCGAACCACATCTGTTCCTCGGTGTGGTAGCCGACGACCTTGCTGCCCGCGTAGACGAGGGTGAACAGCTGCACGAGGTCGTTGCCGAGCAGGGCCGCGTGCCCGACGCGGCCGCCGAAGGGGCTGTCGTGCAGCGCCCACGGCGAGTGGTCGTCGTGGGTGAAGGCGTAGCGCTTGATCTTGTGATCGTCCACCACGACCTGGACGGTGCCGAGGTCCTCTGGGATCTCGAGGTTCTCGAACTCCGGCTCCTTGAGCCCGGCCTCCAGGTCGTCGACCTTCAGTGCCCGGCGGGGGTCGGTCAGGTCCCGCCAGGGCCGGTCCGGCGCGTTCGTCATCGGGCCTCCTCGTGCTCTTCGCCGATGCGGGTCATGTCGGCCTTGTTGGTCTCGGGCGCCAGCACCGCGCACACCAGCCCGATCACGGCGCAGACCGCGGTGATGAGCGCGATGGGCCACGGGTCTCCGTCGGTGGCGGCCAGCAGGGCCGTCGAGGCGAGCGGCCACAGTCCGATGAGGATGCTCGGCACCTGCGCGGCGAGCGACAGCCCGGTGTAGCGGACCTTCGTGCCGAACAGCTCCGAGAAGAAGGCCGGTTCGACTCCGTAGAGGGCGCCGACGCCGATCGCGTAGCCCACGGCATAGATCACGTACATCAGCACGACCGCGTCGGCGTCGAGGATCCAGAAGAACGGGAACGAGACCACCACGGCCACCACCGAGCCGAGCACGAACACCGCGCGCCTGCCGATCCGGTCGGACAGGCTGCCGAAGAAGTAGTAGGTGTAGATCGCCAGCGCCGCCGCGACCGTGCCCGCGATGAGCACGTCGGTGCGCGGGATGTCGGTGTAGTTGGTGGCGAACGTCAGGCCGATCGTCAGGATGATGTAGCCGAACACCGCCTCGCCGAGCCGCATGCCCATCGCGAGCAGCAGCGGCCGCTTGAACCGCGTGAACAGCTCGGCGATCGGCATCTTCTCCTTGGCCTTGGCGCTGGCCGCCTGCGCCTCGAGCTTCTCCTGCGCTGCCTGGAACGTGGGCGTCTCGGTCAGCTTGAACCGGATGAACAGGCCAACCGCGATCAGCACGGCGCTGAGCAGGAACGGGACCCGCCAGCCCCACGACAGCAGCGCGTCGTCCGGCAGGGTCGAGACGATCGCGAAGATGCTCGTGGACATCACGAGGCCCACGGCGTTGCCGATCTGGGGGAAGCTGCCGTACGCGCCGCGTTTGCCCTCGGGCGCGTACTCCACGGCGACGAGTGAGGCGCCGCCCCATTCCCCGCCGACGCCGAAGCCCTGGATCAGCCGGAGCAGCACCAGCAGCACCGGGGCCCAGATACCGATGTCGTCGGTGGTGGGCAGGAGTCCGATGAGGAACGTCGAGACGCCCATGAGCATCAGCGTCGTGACGAGCGCGGCCTTGCGCCCGAACTTGTCGCCGAAGTGCCCGAAGACGATGCCGCCGACGGGCCGGGCGAAGAAGCCGACGCCGAACACGGCGAACGCCGAGAGCGTGCCGATGATCGGGTCGTTCTCGTTGGGGAAGAACAGCTGACCGAAGACGAGCGCGGAGGCCGTGCCGAAGATGAAGTAGTCGTACCACTCCACGGCGGTGCCGACGAGGCTCGCGACGGCGGCGCGCTTGGCGAGTTTGGTGCGCTCGGTCTCGGTGGAGGGAGGAGCTGTGGCGGGTTCGGCCATGATGACTCCTTTGTCGATCGGGGGGACGGGGGTGGAACGGGGATCAGAGCAGCGGGGCTGGACGGGAGGGGTCGTCGTCGACCCGCGCGGAGGCCCAGCCGAGCGCCGTGCGCGTGCCGTCGGCCTTGTCGACCCAGACCTCGAGCTCCAGCCTGCCGTCGCCGGTGAGGCCGGAGATCGCGCCGCCCGTGGTCAGCTCGTCGCCGACGAACACGGGCGAGACGAACCGCAGGTCCAGTTCGCCCGAGGTGAAGAAGCTCGCCCCGAAGAAGTCGACGACGTTGGAGATGATGAAACCGGTCTGCTGCTGAGCCTGCACGATCGTGCGATCGAGCCCCGACGCGGCGGCCCTCTCGGGGTGAGTGTGCACATTGGAGTAACCGCGGCCCGCCCACGAGAACACCGACATCTGGTCCTGGGTGAACGCCGTCGAGCGGGAGGGGATGCCGGCGTGCTCGGGCGCGTCGAGCCGTGCGCGCTCGACCACGGGCAGGCCCGCGTCGACCGTGCCTCGGACCGTGCGCGGCCGTTCGTCACCCGCGGCCCTGCCCTTCCCGACCACCTCGCCCGCGACGGTGCGCATGATCTCCTTGCCGACGTGGCGAACCAGTAGCCTGCCGTCGGCCCCGCGGGCCTCGGCCTCGAGCGTCACGTAGCCCTGACCTCGGCGCTCGTACTTCTCGACGTAGCCGCCCTGGATCGTCACCGTTTCCCCGACCGGGATCGGCGCGTGGAACGTCAGGTGCTCGTGGGTGTGCAGTCCCTGTGCCGTGTTGCCGTCGTAGTTCTCGTAGAAGAGGAACAGCAGGTCGTTGGCGAGGACGAGCGGATGGCCGACCGGGCCGCCGAACGGCGACTCCCCGAAGTACCACGACCCGAAGTCGTCCTCGCAGTAGGCGTAGTCGAGCACCTTGCGCCGGTCGACGGTCACGGAGACCGGCCCCATCGGCTCGGGCACCTCGACCAGCTCGTAGCGGGCCTCTTTCAGCTGCGACGGCATTGTCACCTCCAGCGGGATCGGCGATTCGTTGACTAGATGTATAGACGACTAGGCAGAACGTAAGGCCGCGACGGTCCGCCTGTCAACCCGGCACCCCGAGCCCGGGGCGTGCCGCTCAGCCGAGCGTGATCTCGCGGTCGGCGCGGGCGATCGCGACGGGGTCGTGGCTGGCGATGAGCACCGCGGCGCCGCGGTCGGCCGCCGCGCGCAGCACGTCGAGCACGAGGGCGCCTCTCCGGCGGTCCTGGTGCGAGGTCGGCTCGTCGGCCAGCACCAGCGACGCCCCGGCCGCCAGCGCCCGCCCGACGGCGGCGCGCTGCTGCTCGCCGCGTGAGGTTTCGCCCGGCAGTCTGCCCGCGAGCGGCGCCAGGTCCAGTGCCGCCAGCAGGCCGGCCACGTCGGCTCCCGCGGTGCGGCGGGCCGCGAACGCGAGGTTGTCCTCGATGGTGAGCTCGTCGAGGAGGCTGATCGACTGCGGCACCACTCCGAGGTGTTCCCACGGCTGCTCGGCCATGCCCACGTCCGGCAGCGGCGGGTGCGGCTTCACCTCGCCGTCGTCCGGCGTCTCCCAGCCGCCCGCGATCATGAGCAGCGTGCTCTTGCCCGAGCCGGACGGTCCCGTCAGCACGGCCAGCTCCCCCGGATACAGCTCGAGACTGACGGGGGCGAGCGCCGTCGTGCGCCCGTAGTCCTTGCGCACGCCGGACAACGTCAGGATCGGTGCCCCGCTCATGCCGTGTCCCTCCGGACGCCGTCGACCAGTTCGATCACCTCGTCGGCCACGGCGAGCACCTCCGGGTCGTGGGTGCTGACGAGCACCGCGTGCCCGCGTGCGGCGAGCTCACGCAGCGCGCCGACGACGAGCCCGGTGGCCGCGCGGTCGAGCTGCGCGCTCGGCTCGTCGGCCAGCAGCACCGGCGGGCCGCCCGCGGCGGCGAAGGCGAGCGCCACGCGCTGCTGTTCGCCGCCCGAGAGCTGCGCGGGCCGGCGCCCAGCGCGGGATCCGAGCCCGAGCGCGTCCAGCAGCGCCGCGGGGTCTCCCCCGGCCCCGCGCAGGCGCGCGCCGAGCGCGACGTGCTCGGCGACGGTGAGGTAGCCGAGGAGGTTGTCGGCGGGGTCCTGGAAGACGTAGCCGATGCGGGCCCGGCGCAGGGCCCGGCGCCGCCGGGTGGACAGCGCTGCGGTCTCCACGCCCTCGACCTCGACGCTGCCCTCCTCGGGCCGGTCGAGGCAGCCGAGGATCCGCAGCAGCGTGGACTTGCCGGAGCCCGATGGCCCGGCGAGCACGGTGACCGCACCGCGCGGAGCGGTCAGCGAAACGCCGGTGAGCGCTCGCACGGGCGCGCCGTCCACGTGGTAGCTGTGGCTCACGCCGGCACAGCGCAGGGCGGGGCTAGCGGGTGTCACGCAGCACCCCCGAGGGCCGGGCGGCGGACGCCGCACGCTGTGCCGCCGCCGAGGCCAGCACCGCGGTGAGCGCGGTCGCCACGGCGAGCACGGCGAACACCGGCCAGGGCAGGGCGACGAGCGTGCCGGGCGAGGTCGCCGGGTTGAGGTCGTAGTCCGCCGCCGTCAACGCGATCACCGCCGCCGCCAACGCCGCGCCCGTGGCGAACCCGGCCAGCAGCAGGCCGCCGACCTCCAGCAGCAGCGCACGCCAGTGCGCTGCCGCGCCGATACCCATCCGGCGCAGCAGCACCGACGCACTGCGCCTCGCCCGTGACCGCGCGTCGAGATACAGCAGCAGGCCCACCACGATCACCACGCCGGTGAGCAGCGAGACGGCCGCGAGGAAGGCGAAGGTGTAGGTGATCCCGGCGTAGACACCGCTGGCCTGCACGTCCTCGGCGCGCGCGACGGCGCTCACCGGCAGCCCCGCCGCCGAGGCCGCCGCCACGATCTCGCCGGGGTCGCCGCGCGCCCACAGCTGCGGTTGTGCCGACGGCGCCAGCTCGTCGAGCAGCGCGCGGTCGACGAGCACCAGCGGGTAGCCCGCCTGCTTGCCGGGCAGCTGCGCCACATCGACGAGGTCGAGCTCCCTGCGTTCGTTCCTGATCGTGAGCACCGAGCCGGTGTCCACTGAGGACATCCCGGCGACGGCCGCTCCGGTGGGTTCGCCGGAGAGCTGGCCGAGCACCTCGTTCAGCGAAGGCCCGGGCAGGGCGGGGTCCCAGAACGCGGCACCGGCGAAGGTCTCCGGATCGACGCCCAGCACGTGGACGGTGGTGTCGCCGAGCCGCCCGTCGACGTAGCGCGTGACCACGCTCGCGCGCCCGGCCAGTTCCGGTGGCACGGGCGTCCGCTCCTTCAGCGACAGCACCGCGTCGGTGCCGACGATCAGCTGCCCCTCGGCGTGCATCGTGCGATCGACGGAGCCGGTGACCGTGGCGCCGTACCCGGCGAGCGCGACGGGCACGGCGGTGGCGCCGACGAGCACCGAGGCCACCAGCGGCGCGGCGACCACGCGCCGCGCCGCCAGGTACACCGCGGGACGCGCCATCGACCGCGGACGGGAACGCAGCCGTCGCAACGTCCACCGGACGAGCCGGGCGCCGAGCATCGCCAGCCCGATCGCCAGCAGGATCGGCGCGACGATGAGCCGGGGCGGGATGCGGGCGACCGTGCCCACGGCGTCAGCGGCGCGTACCTGCACCTCTGCGTCGAGCGCGAACCAGCACACCACGGCCGCGCCCAGCGGAAGGATCTCCCACGGCACGCGGCCCCGCCGCCGGCGCCGCGCGGGCCGCGTGTCGTGCAGGCGTCCGGCCCGGAACCCGGCGACGCCCGCGATCACCGCGAGCGCGGCCACCAGCGCCGTGGCGGCGGCCACGAGTGAGGCCGTGGTGGCACCGGGCGTCACGAGTGGGCTCGGCCCCGCGGCCGCGACGAGCCCCCGCGCGCCCGCCCACCCCGCGACGGCACCGAGCGCCACGGCTCCCGCGGTTTCCAGTGCGGCCTTTCCGCCGAGCGCCACCGGCCCCACCCCGCGCGCGGACAGCACGGCCAGCTCGGCCCGCCGCCGGTCGGCCCAGAACGCGCCCGCCGCCGCGGCGATCACGAGCCCGGCGACCGTGCCCGCACCCGCGAGCGGCCCGACCGTGCCGGTGAGCGCGGCCAGTACCAGCTCGGAGCGGTTGACCTTGTCGGCCAGCGAGGACGTGAACACGCCGCCGTACGGCGCCGAGTCGTCGAACAGGCCGGGTTCCGGCGAGCCGACGGTGTCGGCGCGCAACCGCTCCAGCCCGTCGGCGGAAGGCCGGGCGCCGACCGTGGTGAGCCCGCCGGTGTCGACCGCCCGCTCGATCCACATCGACGCGCCGGTGTCGCCGGCGACGGCGAGCAGGTCGCCGCGCGACACGAACGCCATCGGAAACACCGGCGCGTCGCTGAGCGGGGCGCCGTGGATGGTCTCCCGCAGGCTGCACCAGAACGGCAGCTCCGGCACCGAGCGCAGGTCGCGGAACACCGCGGCCACGGGCATGGTCACTCGGGCGTCGCCGCTGGAGAGCGTCACCTCGTCGCCCACCGAAAGGCCCTGGAGCCCGGCGAAACGGTCGGGCAGCCACAGGCCCCGGCCCTGGCCCCCGGCGACGACGTCGACGTGCTCGCGAAACCCGTCACGCGCCGCGAGCGTCACGAGCGACTGGTCGGGTGCGGCCGCGGGGCCCACGCTCGCGGGCGTCAGCAGTGTCACCACCGGCTCGCTCAGGTGATCCAGCCCGCCGGTCCGCGCCCGCACCAGCTCCACCCGCCGGTCGACGAGGTCCTCCCCCACCGGGTCCCCCGGAGCCTCCGGCGTCGGCCGCGTCGGCACGGCGCCGGCGAGGTGCATCCCGGTCTGCCACGTGCACGATGCGTCGACCAGCTGCCTCAGCGTGGCGTTGCCCGCGGAGGAGAGGAACAGCGGAGCCGCGGCGGCAGGCATCGCCACGAGCAGCGCACCCACCGCGACCGCCAGCGCCACGACGGGCCTGCGCAACAGCATCAGCGGCGCGCGCGACCACGGCGCCGGCATCCCCCAGCGGCTCATCCGGTGGAGTTTGTCATGTCGTCGGGCACGCTCATCCGGCTGCCGCCGATTCGCGGCCCCGCGCTTTCCGGCAGTGCCGCCGGATCGCGGTCCACCTGGTGCGCCGCCAGGCCTCGGCTCCGGCCTTGATCGCTTCGCGGAGGCGGCAGATGATCCTGCAGGGCCGGCAGTGTTCCTCCCGCGACGCGGACTTCCTGATTCGCTACGGCCACGGGGACGCCGTGCGTTGGTCCGGCCGGACACGCGGTGACGGGCTGCGACGCCGAGCCGCCCGGAATCGTCGCCCTGGCCGGGTCGAAGGCGGCTCGGCACATCCGCCGTCGACAGGCCGAAATCGTGAATAGGTGCGGCGGACCGGGGTAGCCGAGGCGACATGATGAAACGCGCGCTGTGGGAAGGGCCGGCCGCCGGTGCGGCGGGAGTGCTGGCGATGACGTTGGGCGAGAAGGTGGAGCAACGCCTGACCGGTCGCCCGGACTCGCACGTTCCCGCCAGGACCATGCAACGGCTCACCGGGATGCGGGAACGAGCCGGCCGGCAGCCGGCTCCGGTGAACCTGGCGATGCACATCGGCCAGGGCATACTGCTCGGCGTGCTGCGCTCGGTGATGGCGCACGCGGGGCTACGCGGCCCGTGGTCCTCGGCGAAGTTCGCCGTGGTGCGGCTGACCAACGACCAGATCCTGGAGAACGCCACGGGCGTGGGCTCCCCGCCGCCCACCTGGCCCCGGCAGGAACTCGTGGTGGACCTGCTGCACAAGACCGTGTACGCCTTCACCACCGGCGCCGTCGCCGACGCGCTGGCCGCCCGCTCCGGCCCTGGCCCGGGGCAGCGCCATGCCGCGCTGCGTCCCGGCCGTCACGCCGACGTCGGGCCGATACCGCGCGAGCACGCCCACACCCGGTAGGCGCTCCGAGCGCCCGGCGCCCACACGAGCAACGCGGAACCACGGCCGAATCCGCTCGCCCCGCCGAACCGGAGCCCGGCCCTGCACGGGCGGCCGCTGGCCAGCCGCGCGGTAACGGGGCCGGTATGTCCACATCGGACTAACCGGGCGCCGTGACAATCCGGTTGCGCCCGCCGTGCCGAGCGATCATCCTGGATCGCCGGTACCGCAAGGGAAGGAAACTTGATGTACGCGTCGGTTGACGGTGGCCGGGTGCCGATCAGGATGTGGGCGGATCCGTCCACGGTAGAGGACGCCGCGATGGGCCAGCTGCGCAACGTCTCGAACCTTCCCTGGGTGCACGGGCTGGCCGTGATGCCGGACGTGCACTACGGCAAGGGCGCCACGGTGGGCAGCGTCATCGCCATGCGCGACGCCGTGTCGCCCGCGGCCGTCGGGGTGGACATCGGTTGCGGGATGAGCGCCGTGCGCACGTCGCTGACCGCCTCGGACCTCCCGGACGACCTCGGCCGCCTGCGCCGCCGGATCGAGTCAGCGGTGCCCGTTGGGTTCGACCTGCACCGCACACCCGTCAACCCGGCGGTCGTGCACGGCGTCGGCGGCTGGGACGCCTTCTGGCGCGCGTTCGGTGAGCTGCACCCCGGTGTGCGGAACCACCTCGACCGCGCCCGGCGGCAGATCGGCAGCCTCGGCGGGGGCAACCACTTCATCGAGGTGTGCCTGGAACAGGGCGGCGCGGACGCGGGGCGGGTGTGGCTGATGCTGCACTCCGGTTCCCGTGGCATCGGCAACGAGCTCGCCAAGCGGCACATGGACATCGCCCGGCGCCTACCGCACAACGCCGACCTGCCCGACCCGGACCTGGCGGTGTTCGTGGCGGGAACGCCGGAGATGGAGGCCTACCGGCGGGACCTGTTCTGGGCCCAGGACTACGCGGCGCGCAACCGGGCGACGATGGTGGCACTCGTGCAGCGCGCGGTCGCCGCCACCGTGCCGGGTACGCGGTTCGACGAGCCGATCTCGTGTCACCACAACTACGTCGCGGAGGAGACCTACGACGGCTTGGACGTGCTCGTGACCCGGAAGGGCGCCATCCGCGCGGGCTCAGGTGATCTCGGCATCATCCCGGGCAGCATGGGCACCGGCTCCTACATCGTGCGCGGACTCGGCAACGAGCGGTCGTTCCAGTCGGCCTCACACGGTGCGGGCAGGCGCATGTCGCGCACCAAGGCACGGAAGACGTTCACCGCGGCGGACCTCGCCGACCAGACGGCGGGTGTCGAGTGCCGCAAGGACGCGGGGGTGGTTGACGAGATTCCGGCCGCCTACAAGGACATCGAGTCGGTGGTCGCCGCGCAGACGGACCTCGTCGAGGTGGTCGCCCACCTCAAGCAGGTCGTCTGCGTCAAGGGCTAGCGACGGTCCGCCGGAGGACGTCGCACGTGTACTCCGCCTCCTCCATGAGACGGGTGGCCTCGGCCAGCAGAACGCCGTACGGTCGGCTGGGATCGGCCAGGGGCAACGAGTCCTGCGCGTACTCGGCCAGGCGGCGACAGTGCTCCCGGGCGTCCTCCGCGGCGGCCCGCAGCTGCGTGGTCTGCTCGTCGAGACGGTCCTCGTCCAGGTCGCCGAGCAACTGCGTCACGTCGGTGAGCGCGGCAAGCAGGTCCCCGTAGCGGCGGAAGAACCCCGCGTGCTCGGGGCCGTCGCCGTCCTTCGGGTACTGGGTCAGGCTGCGCGTCATGGACCCGACCTGGTACGTCACGCGCTCGAGCGCGTCGATCACGGCCTGGTATCCGGCGAACGCGTGGTCGCGGGCATGCCGCCGGAGGATCCGCCGGGGATTGTAGAAGCTACTCTCCCTGGCCAGGTCCACGGAGGACTGCGCCTGCGTCACCAGCGGGCCGAGTCGCGAGGCGCGGTCCCGCCAGTGCGCTGCGCTGTCCTCGTCCAGCTCACCCTGCCGCAGCGCGGGGTACATGTCGCTCATCAGGTCGCACAGCGACCGCGCGAGGACCTGCACGCCGTACTCGGCGCTGCGGTAGCGCAGTGGGGGCAGGACGAGCACGTTGACCAGCACGCCGATGCCGCAGCCGAGTGCGACCAGCTCGATGATCTCGCCGAGCTGGCTCAGCCGCTCCAGCCCGCTGGCCGCGGAGACGTAGGTGGAGAAGGCGAAGAACGCCGCCGTCCCCACCTGCGCTCCCTCGGCGCCGAGCCGGCGCCAGCGGCCGATCGTCGCCGCCGTGGCCGCGACCAGGGCGAAGGTCGCGAGCCCCGTGCCGAAGAGAAAGCCGAACACCAGCTGCACCGCGACTCCGGCGGCGACCGCGACGACGTAGCGCAGGGAATGCCACACCGACTGGTAGACGGTGACCCGCAACATCAGGACGGCGGAGAACGGCGCGAAGGCCGCCGACTCCGCCTTGAGCACGTAATAGGCCACCGCCCATGCCGCGGTGGCCGCGAGAGTGCTCTTGCCGATGAAGACGACGGTGTGGCGTTCGTGTCCGTTGCCGGTCAGCGCCCTGCCGAGCCACTGCCGGAGGCGGGCCGCGCGCCCTTGCTCCGGCGCCTCGGTCCGCCGTTGCCGCATCCCGGTGTGCTCGCTCACCGTAACCCCCACGTTCCCGCTCGAAGTGCTTCCGGCTACCCGCGGCACCGGGCGGAGCAAACCGTGGGCCGCCCTCCGGCCGCCGCGGCAGGTGAGCGCGGCAGCGACCCGGCACGCGAGAATGTCCGGATGACGGCCGAGATCACGCAGCTACGCACGGCGTTGGAAGCGCTGCGAAGCGACACCGAGCACGCCAAGATCACCAGACGGCTGCCCGCGGACAGTGGGCTGAAGGCGATCGGGGTCCGCATGAAGGATGTCTTCGACACCGCGAAAACGTGGACGGACCTGGATCTCGATCAGGTCCCCGAGCTGCTGGCCAGCCCCCTGTACGAGGTCCGCATGGTCGGTGTGTCGATACTGGACTTCAAGGCACGACGTCCGAAGCTGACCGACGCCGGCCTTCGCCGGCTGTACGAGACCTACCTCGATCACCACGACCTCATCAACGTGTGGGACCTGGTCGACCGCGCGGCGCCCCGGGTCGTCGGCGGCTACCTCCTGGACAAGCCCCGCCGGCCGTTGTTCGACCTCGCGCGCTCGCCCAGGGCCATCGAACGACGCACCGCCATCA
The DNA here is from genome assembly GCF_005146945.1 of Prauserella endophytica. GTDB lineage: Bacteria > Actinomycetota > Actinomycetes > Mycobacteriales > Pseudonocardiaceae > Prauserella_A > Prauserella_A endophytica. The sequence continues at coordinate 334,884 of NZ_SWMS01000002.1, read as the reverse complement.
CCGCCGCCTTCTGGCTGATCCGGCAAGGACAACTCGACGATCCGCTCGCGCTGGCGGAGCTCCTGCTGGACGACCGGTCCGAACTGGTCACCAAGCCGGTCGGAACCGCGTTGCGCGAGGTCGGCAAGATCGACCAGCGACGCCTGATGGAGTTCCTCCACCGGCATCACGATCGCGTGCAACGCCCGACGTTGCGGCTGGCCACATCGCTGCTCACCGACCAGGAGCGTGCCGAGCTCGATCGGTGAGGCCGGTGCCCGGTCACCGCGCTGCACGCGGCCGATCGATGGGTCAGCGGCGGATGCCGGTCAGCGCGGTGTCGAGTATGGCCAGTCCCCGGTCGATCTCGGCCTCGGTGGCGGTCAGCGGCGGCGCGATGCGGAACGTGCCGCCCATGCCGGGCAGCTGCACGATGTTCATGTGCAGGCCGAGCTCTGCGCAGCGCCGGGTGACGGCGGGGCCGAGTGCGTCGGCGTTCCCGCCGTCCTCCTCCACCAGCTCCAGCCCGACCATCAAGCCCCGGCCGCGGACGTCGCCGATCACGGGGTGCCGCGTGGCCAGCTCGGTCAGTCCGGCGCGCAGCCGCTCGCCGAGCTCCCGGGCGCGCTCGTCGAGCCGGTCGCGGGTCAGCACGTCCAGCACGGTGTTGCCGACGGCGGCCGGGAGCGGGTCGTTGACGTGCGTGGTGAAGAACAGGAACCCGCGGTCGTGAGCCTCCTGTTCGATCTCCGCGCTGGTGACCACGGCAGCGAGGGGCAGCCCGGCGCCGAGGGTCTTGGACAGTGTGAGGATGTCCGGCACGACGCCGTCGCGCTGGAACGCGTACCAGTGACCGGTGCGGCACAGCCCGGTCTGCGCCTCGTCCAGGATCAGCAGCATGCCCCGCTCGTGGCATTTGTCCCGCAGCGCGGCCAGGTAGCCGGGCGGCAGGTCCACCACCCCGCCGGAGCTCAGGACGGGCTCGATCAGGCACGCCGCGAGGCTGCCGACCGACTGGGCGTCGATCAGGTCGAACCCGAGGTCGAGCTGACGACGCCAGTCCAGGTTCCCGTCGGCGTCGACGATGGCGGGCCGGAACCGGTCCGGCACCGGCAGGGCGAAGTTGCCGGGGGTGGCTGGCCCGTACCCGGCCCGCCCCGCGCTGTAGGTGGCGTTGGCGGCGGCCTGCGTCATGCCGTGCCAGGACCGGGCGAACGAGACGATCTCGTGCCTGCCGGTGACCAGCTTCGCCATCCGCAGCGCGGCCTCGTTCGACTCGGCGCCGGTACTCAGGAACATCGCCTTGTCCAGCGGCCGCGGCAGGGTGTCCGTGAGCCGCTGGGCAAGCTCCAGCACCGGGCGGCTCAGCATGGCGCTGTGGAGGTGGTCGAGCTTGCCGGCCTGCTCGCGGACGGTCGCGACGATCTCCGGATGCGAGTGGCCGAGGATCGCGCTCATCTGCCCCGAGGTGAAGTCGAGCAGCTCGCGCCCGTCCTCGGTGAACACCGAGGTGCCCTTGGCGCGGTCGATGATCCCGGGGCTGAAGGCGCCGTGTCCGGCGTAGCGGACCAGGAAGCGTTCGGGTGCGGTGTCGTCCGGCATGGCTCCGACGCTACGAACGGACGTCCCCGCGCGTCCAGCGCACGAATGCGACGACGCTGTTCGGCGACATCGCACAATGGCGGGGTGTTGAACCCGTGGCGTCTGCGCCTGCTCGGCCTGCTCGACAGCCTCGGCACCGTGCGCGCGGTGGCCGAGACGCTGCACCTGAGCCCGTCGACCGTCTCCCAGCAGCTCGCCGTGCTCGAGTCCGAGACGCGCAGCCGGCTGCTGGAGCGCTCGGGCCGCCGGGTGCGGCTGACCAGGACCGGGATGGTTCTCGCCCGCCGCGGCCGGGAGATCCTCGACCGGATGGCCGAGGCGGAGGCCGAGCTGCGCGCGCTCAACGACGAGCCGATCGGCACCGTCCGGCTCGGGACGTTCCAGAGCGCGATCCACCCGCTCGCGGTTCCCGCGGCGGCGCGGCTCGCGGACTCGCATCCGCACCTGCACGTGGAGCTGGTCGAGTCCGAACCGCACGAGAGCGGCCCCGCGCTGCGTACCGGGGAGCTGGACGTCGTGGTCACGACCACCGACTATGTCGAGTTCCCGTGGAGCCGGGACCTGGAGATCGTCCCGCTGGGCACGGACCCGGTGGTGCTCGTACTGCCGCCCGGCCATCCGCTCACCCGGCGCCGCGTGGTGGACCTCGCCGCGTGCTCGGAGGAGGTGTGGGCGTGCGACCGGGCCGGCTCGTACATGGCCGAGCTGACGCAGCGGCTGTGCCACGAGTCCGGTTTCGAGCCGAGGGTCGCGTGCCGGTTCAGCAACTACCTGCTGCTGCTCCGGCACGTCGAGGCCGGCCGGTCGGTCGCGCTGCTGCCCGCGCTGACCGTGGAACCCGGCCACCAGGTGGTGACCCGCGAGCTGACCACGCCGGTGCATCGCAACATCGCGATCGTGGTGCGCCGGGGAACGGCTCCGCGCGCGGCCGTGGACGCGGTGGTCGAGGCGCTGCTCGACCACCCGGACGTCCCCGCCCTGTCCGCACCTGCCGGCGATCCCCGCGCGCGGTGACCGGACCCTGCCAGAAGCGGTCCGGACCACGGTCGCCGCGCATACGATGGGTGGCGTGCTCGGCTGGCTCAAACGCAATCGCAGCGATACTCCCGGACCGGACGTGCCCGCCGCGGCGGCCGGGATCCCGAGATGGCCGCTGGAGACCTGGCGTGGCGGCCTTTCCGCCGACGTTCCCGGGTACACCACCCTCTGCCTGACCCCGGCGTTCCCGGAAGAACCGGAGACGCGCAATCTCCGCGACGGCGACGCCCTGAACCGGATCATCGAGGTGGCCAGGACGGACGGCTCGACCTCACCGGCGATGGCGGCGGTGGTGGAGGACCTGCTCGCCGACCCGCGCTACGCCGCGCTCGACTCCCTCTACAGCTGGCTGGCGCCCGTGTACCGGGGAACGGACCGGCAGCTGGAGGTGATCGAGCAGGGCCTGCGCACCTGTCCGCGCAAGTACTGGCTGCTCGACCTCGCCGGCACCGCCATGCTGCAGAGGGGGCGAGGCGCGGAGGCGCTGTACTACTGGGCGCACTCGGTGACCAACGCCGAGTCGGTCGGCGAGGGCCGGGAGGCGAGCGCCTACGACTTCCTGATCGTCACCGCCCACGTGCTCGGCGAGCGCACCGCCACGAAGGCGTTCCGGGCCAGGGCGGATCAGGCCGACCACCCGCAGACCGTGCTCGACGAGGAGTACACCGCGCTGGTCGAGCGCGCGTTCCGGAAGGGCACCAAAGCCATGAAAGCCGTGGTCCAGACGCTCGCCCAGCGGGTCCCCGCCTAGTCGGCCGGATAGCGGGCGCGGATGTGGAAGCGCTCGCCCTGCGGGCCGAGGATGCTCAGGAACTCCACGGGGTGCGAGTCGGCGTTGCCGAACCAGTGCGGGAGGTGGGTGTCGAACTCGGCGACCTCCCCGGCGCCGAGCACGAGGTCCTGGTCACCGAGCACCACGCGCAGGCGTCCATTGAGGACGTACAGCCAGTGGTACCCCTCGTGGGAGCGGGGGTCAGGCTCCTGATCGGCCCGCCCTGCCGGGAGTATCTGCTTGAACGCCTGCAGTCCGCCGGGCCTGCGCGTCAACGGGACGACGGTCATGCCGTTGCGCCTGAACGGCCGCGGGTAGACGCGGGGATCCCCGCTCGCCGGGGCGCCGACGATCTCCTCGAGCGGCACCTGGTGGGCCTTGGCCAGCGGCAGCAGTAGTTCGAGGCCCGGCTTGCGCTGCCCGGACTCCAGCCGCGACAGCGTGCTGATCGGGATGCCGGTGGTCTCCGACAGGGCGGTGAGGGTGACTCCGCTGCGGCGGCGCAGTTCACGGAGCCGGGGCCCGACCGCGGCCAGCACCGCGTCGAAATCGTCGCTCATGTGGCCATCGTCGACCGGTCTTGCGATTCGCGCAAAGGGCTTTGTCAGTCGTACAACTCGGGCCTGCGGTCGGCCAGCACGTCGTTGCGTTCCGAGATCGCCTTGTCCCGGGCGCGAGACAGGTCGAGGTCGGCCACGACCAGGGTGTCCGCCGTGGACTCCGCGACCACCCAGCCGGATTCGTCGATGATCGAGGTACCCGCCGTCCACCGCTGCCCCCGCTCGGTGCCCGTGCGGTCGCAGATCGCCACGAACACCCGGTTGGTCCGCGCGGCCGCCATCGCCTGCACCACCTCGGGCGGACGCTCCCCGTGCGGCCTCGGCACGAGCGGCCAGTTGACCGGCGCCACGATCAGCTCGGCACCGCGCAGGGCCAGTGTCCGGGGCAGCTCGGGGAACTCCAGGTCGTAGCAGATCAGCACGCCCAGCGAACCGGCCTTGGTCCGCACCACGGGTGGCGGGAGCTCGCCCGGCGTGAACACCAGCCGTTCGCGATCCCACAGGTGGGTCTTGCGATAGACGGCCCGCACGCCTTCGCCGTCGAGCACGGCGGCGCTGTTGTAGAGCGCGCCGTCGTCGCCGAGCTCGCAGAACCCGGCGACGACGGTCAGCTCTCCCGCGGCTCGCACCCAGTCGGCGAGCAGTGGATCCCGTGCCGGGACGGCCACGGACCGGGCTTCGGCCTCGTCGGCGAACACGTATCCCGACGAGGCCAGCTCCGGCAGCACGAGCACCTCGGCGTCCCGCAGCCGCGCCGCGTGGATGGCAGCGAGCGTGCGCGCCCGGTTCTCGGCCAGGTCACCGAGCCGCGGCGCGAGCTGCGCGCACGCGACCCTCGTCACCCGCGCTCCGGCTCGTCCCGCAGCAGCTGCGCGAGCACGTCGAACTCGTTGAACAGCGACCACTCCTCGACGATCCGGCCCTGCGCGAAGTACAGCTGCGAGATGCCCCAGAGGTGTACCCGCCGGCCGGTCGGCTCGCCGTAGAGCCCGTAGCCGCGGTGGGTTCCCGCACCGGTCCAGCGCACCGACACGCTGAACCCGTCGGACTCGTTGCCCATCCAGTACACCTCGTCGACCCGCACGCCAAGATCGGGGAACGTGGCGAGCAGGTTGCGGGCCATGCCGCGGACGTCCGAACGCCCGTAGCCGGTGCGGTTGGTCGTGCCGTGCCAGCGCACGGTCGGCGCGTAGACGCGGTCGACGGCACTGAGGTCGCGCCGGTTATAAACGTCGTGGAAGAGCCTGCGCACCTCGTACTCGACGTCGAAGCCCGGACGCTCGGCCGCCGGGTACGGCAGTGGCTTTCGCCCGCCCTCGATGCGGTCGACCTCGGCGAACGGGCGCTCCGACAGCGTGGGGAACGTGACCGCGTTGCCGAACTCGCGGGCGGCGGCGAGCACGTCGATGCCGAGCTGCTGCAGCTTCGCCGCGGTGTTGTAGAGCACCCACTCCTCGTAGATCTCGTTGTCCCGCACCACGCAGTTGGCGATGACCCACGTCTCGAGCTTGCGGCCGGTGGGCTGGCCCCAGCGCCACGGGCCCGTGTTGTGCCCGATGTTGATGGCGCGGTGGGAGGTGACGAACCCCTCCTCGTCGGTGCCCGCCCAGATCACGTCGTCCGCGTAGTGCCTGCAGTCGGGGAAGGCGTTGATGCTCTGCATGGTGCCGTGGACGAGCTGCTCCACTCCGAAGTGGACACCGCTGTCGTCGTAGAGCCGGCAGCCCGGGCTGTAGGTGTCGTAGATGTAGCCGACGTCCTGGTCCTCCCAGATGCGGTGGGTGATCCGCACGATGTAGTCGACGATGTCGGTGTAGGTGTCCTCGAAACCGCGCAGCGACTGCCTGCGCTCACCCGGCTTGACGTTCGGCGCGTCGGCGCCGTAGCCGGGCCGCAGCGAGATGCTGTAGTCGGCGGGCATGGTGCGCCTGCCGGGCGCCATCGTGCCCGGCGGCGTCGACGGGCGGCTGTCGGCCTTCGCCGTCGCGGGCTTGGCCACCTCGTGGTTCTGATCGGCCTTGGTCATCGGTTGCCCTCCTGCTCCGGACGGTAGCCTGCGAGCCGCAGCGTCGCGGTGGCGCGGTGTGCCGCCATGCCCTCGTACTCCGAGATCACGTCGACGGCCTCGGCCAGCGCCGGGGTCGCCTCCCTGGTCACGCGCTGGTAGGTGAGCGGCTTGAGGAACCGCGACACCGACAGGCCCGCGCTGTGCTTGGCCCCGCCGGCCGTGGGCAGGACGTGGTTGGTGCCCGCCATGCCCTTGTCGGAGTAGGCGACCGTGCTCCACCGGCCGAGGAAGAGGGAGCCGTAGTTGCGCAGCGCGTCGTGGTAGTAGGCGTCGTCGGCGGTGTGCACCTCCAGGTGCTCCGGGGCCAGCTCGTCCATCAGCTCCACGGCGGTCGCGGCGTCCTTGGCCCAGGTGACCGAGCCGTAGTCCCGCCAGGCGGGGCCGGCGATGTCGCGTGTGGCGAGTGTCTCCAGCTGGCGGTCGATCTCGGCGATCACCTCCTCGCCGAGCCGCTGCGAGGTGGTGACGAGCGCAGCGGGCGACTCCGTGCCGTGCTCGGCCTGGCCGAGCAGGTCGGCGGCCACGAGCACGGGGTCGGCCGTGTCGTCGGCGAGCACCGCGACCTCCGAGGGCCCGGCGAGCAGGTCGATCGCGACACGGCCGAAGAGCTGCCGCTTCGCCTCGGCGACGTAGGCGTTGCCCGCGCCCACCAGCATGTCCACCGGCCGCTCGCCGAGCAGCCCGAAGGCCATCGCGGCCAGCGCCTGAACGCCGCCGAGCGCGTAGGCGCGGTCGGCGCCGGAGAGGTACGCGGAGTACAGCACGGCGGGGTGCGCGCGCCCGTCCCGTCCCGGTGGCGTGCAGGCCAGCACGCTCGGGACACCGGCGGCCTTGGCCACGCCCACGGTCATGAACGCGCTCGCCAGCAGCGGGAACCGGCCGGCGGGCAGGTAGGCGCCGACACGGCCGACCGGCACGTAGCGGTGCCCGGTGACGAGGCCGGGCGCCAGCTCGGTCTCGAAGTCGACGAGGTGGGCACGCTGAGCGAGCGCGAAGGCACGGGTGCGCTCGGAGCCCAGCTCCAGCGCCACGCGCACGTCCTTGGGCAGCTCGTCGCCGGAGCGCTCCAGCTCGGCCGCGCTGATCTCCACGTCCCCGCCCTGCCAGCCGTCGAGGTCGCGGGCGTGGCGCAGCACGGCGTCCATGCCGTCGCGCTCGATCTCGCTCAGCATCGCCGAGACGCGCTCGGCGACCGCGGGGTCGCGCTGTGCGGGCGGCCGGTCGGCCGGGGTCTTGAGCAGGCGGTAGGAGCCGTCGAGCTCCGCGAGCCGGGAAGGGCTGAATCTCATGGCGATGACGCTAAATCCGGTCCCGCCAAAGGACAAGGCCAGTAAATCTTGGGGTTCGGATAGGGTTTCCCTATGACACTGAAGCAGCTGCGCGCGTTCCTGGAAGCGGTGCGCACGGGATCCTTCACCGCGGCCGCCGCGCGCATGGGCATCACGCAGGCGTCGGTGTCGGAGCTGATCCGCAAGCTGGAGGACGAGCACGGCACGCCGGTGTTCTCTCGTGGTGGCCGCAGGCTCGTGCTGACGGCGGCGGGATCAGCGCTGCTGCCGTTCGCCGAGCGCGCGGTCGCCGCGGCCGACGGCGCGCAGCAGGCGCTGCGCTCGGTGCGTTCGCTGCGCGGTGGGGTCGCCACGTTCGGGCTGCTGCGCAACGCGGCCTACTATCTGCTCTCCGATCTCGCGGAGCACTTCCACGACAACTACCCCGAGGTGCGGATCCGCCTGATCGGCCTCAACTCCGTCGAGGTCGCTGCAGCGGTCGCAGCCGGAACCGTCGAAGCCGGGCTCGTGGTGCTGCCCATCGACGACGCAGGGCTCACCGTGACGCCGCTGCTGCGCGACGAGGTGCTCTACGCAAGCACCGCGCCGGAACGCGTGGCCGAGCCGATGACCATCGGCGGGCTCGCGAACTCCAGGCTCATCCTCTACGACGCCCACTACGGATGGAAGGACCCGACGCGCCGCCAGCTCGCCGAACGCGCGCAGCTGGCCGGCGTCAAGCTGGAGCCGTGGATCGAGGTCGAGCACGTCGAATCCGCGCTGGGCCTCGTGGAGCGCGGCATCGGCGACACCATCGTGTCCAGGGCCGTGGCCGAGAGCGGCTCCTGCCCTCCGTCGGTGCGCACGGTGGGCTTCGCGGAGCCGCTCTACGACACGATCGCGCTCGTGCGGCGCGAGGCCGAGGTGCTATCCCCTGCCAGCAGGGAGCTCGCCAGGCTCGCCCAGCGGATGCTCCTCGCCCGCGACGGAGGGCGCTGAGGGCTCGTCGCCGCGCGCCCTGGCGATCTGGGCCAGAATGGACAGTTCGTCGTAGACCCGCCACTCGCGCACGATCCGGCCTTCCCTGAACAGGAACTGCGACGAGCCGAGCAGCGTCACCGGCGAGTCCGTGACGGCGCCGTAGGCCGGGGTCCCGCTGTAGGTGCCCTCCAGCCACCACACCACGCCCACGCGGACACCACCGTGCGCCGGGGAGTCGTGCGCGACGACGTCCCGCACCTCGAACCGCGCGTCCGGCAACGGGGCGAGCAGGTCGAGCAGCCCCAGCTGGTAGCCGTCCGGCCGGGTCAGCGTGCGTTCGCGCGAGATGTGGCACGTGACGTCCCGCGCGACGAACTCGGTCACCTCGTGCAGCATCCGCCGGTTCCACACGGCGTCGACGAGTGCGAGCACGTGCTCGCACTCCGCGCGGTGGTGACCGGGCCGCGCGCCCGAGTCGCCCTCGGCGAGCACATCCGCGAGCGGGGCGCGCACGCCGTCCCAACCGGAGAACGCCAGCGTCCTGGCCACCGCGAACGGGTCGAGGCCGAGCTGCCGTACCACCGCGTACTCGTCGCGCACCACCCACTCCTCCTCCATCTCGCCGCGCCGGTAGAGGCAGTTGGCGATGGTGCGGGAGGAGAACGAGCGGTGGGTCGGCGGCCCGTAGGCCGACCAGCCGGTGTGCGTTCCCGAGCTGAACACCCGGTGTGAGCTGAGGAACGCGTCGTCCCCGCGCGCCTCCCACACCACGTCCTCGGCCTGGCCGACCCGGCCCGGGAACGCCGCGATCTTCATCAGCGTCGAGCGCACCACCGGCTCGACACCCTTGCTGGTCCCGTAGGCGCCGTGCACGATCGCGTCAGAGGCGTAGTTCTCCCTGATCAGCCCGATGCCCCTGCGCACCCAGATCCGGTCGGTCCACTCGACGATGAACTCCTCCGGATCGCGGTAGGGCTCGTAGGCGATCTTGTCCACTGTGGTCACTCTTCTCCTCGCGGTCAGCGCCGGGTCAAGGTGCGGATCTGGGCGGCGGCCTCATCGAGCTTGGTGCGCACGTCGGCGCCGTGGGCCATCTCGTTGATCGCGACCTCCAGCACGTCCTGGATCTGCGGCCAGTCGATCGTCATCGGCACCGTGCGGGCGGTGCGCAGGGCCGACTCCTGCAGCTTCGGCAGCCCGTGGTTGACGGCGTTCACCTCGGGGTCGAGCATGTTCGCCGTGTGCACCACCACGCTGGTGGCGGTGTCCGGATCGGACTTGTCGAGCGCGACGTCGCGTTCGGTCTCGGCGTTGGTGACCCACTTCAGGTACTCCCACGCCGCTCCCTGGTGGTCGGACGTGTTGAGGATGCCCATCAGCCACGTGAAGCCGTAGGTCACCGTGGGTTTGCCCGGCCAGCCCGGCAGCGGGGCGACGCCGATGTCGCCGGCGACCTCCGGCTGCACCTTGGCCGGGTCGGTGAAGTCGTCCATCTGCCACGCCCACGTGAACACGGAGTTGGTGCGGTTCTGCTCGAAGGACTGCGTCGAATCGGTTTCCGTCCAGTTCGTCGACGCCTGCGGGCTGTGCCCGTCGCGCAGCAGCGCGAGATACTGCTCCGTGGCCGCCACGCCCTGCGGTGTGGTGAACGCGGGCTCGCCGTCACGGCCGAGGACGTCGGCTCCGTTGCTCCACAGCATGGACATCCACGTGTAGAGGTTCTGCCCTCCGCCCCGGCCGTACTGCCCGGCGAAGGCGGCCCTGCCGCCGGCGCCGTCGAGCCGCCGCAGCTGCGCGGTGAACTCGTCCCACGTCGTCGCCGGTGTCATGCCGAGCCGCTCGTACTCGCTCTTGCGGTAGAAGTGGTTGTAGGAGAAGCCACGGAACGGAATGCCGTACACGGTGTCCGGGTCACCGGCCCGCGCGGCCTGCTGGAACGGCGGGGAGAACTCGTCGATCGACCGGTCCGCGCGCCGCATCACCTCGTCGAGCGGCTGCAGGCCGATCTTCGCCGAGGCGCCGTAGGCGTCGGGCCACACCACGAGGTCGTAGGTGCCGCCGCCGACCGCGGTCTCCGCGACGATCTTCTGGAGGTACGACTCGTAGGGGATGTTGGCCCACTCGACGGTGATGCCCGTCTTCGCCGTGAACTCCCGGTCGGTCTTCTCCTGTAGAGCGGCGAACTGCGCGGTCGTCTTGCAGCAGCTGAGCAGCCGGATGTGCGTGCCGTCGTAGGGCTTGCCGGTGAGCAGGCCGAGCTCGTCGGTCGGCCCGGTGGCCACCGAGTCCAGCAGGTCCTGCTCGCTCGGGCCCGCCGCGCAACCGCTCGCCAGCAACGCCAGCGCGGCGCCGAGCGCGGCCACGAGCCTCGGTGTGCGCCTCATTTCACGGCTCCCATCGTCATTCCCTCGGCGAAGTGCTTGCGCACCAGCAACGCCATGATCAGCATCGGCGCCATCACCAGCAGGCCGGCCGCCGCCATCTGCCCCCACGCGACGCCCTCGGGCAGCACGAGCGTCATCAGCGCGACCGGCAGCGTCGAGGCGTCGGTCCGGGCCAGGAACGTGGGGAACAGGAACTCGTTCCACGACAGCAGGAACGAGAACACGGCGGCAACGAAGATGCCGGGCGCGGCGAGCGGCGTGATCACCCGCCACAGCAGGCTCACCTGGCCGCAGCCGTCGAGCCGGGCGGCCTCCTCGATCTCGATGGGCAAGCCGTCGACGAAACCCTTGAGCAGCCACGTGATGTAGGGGACGACGAGCGAGAGGTTGACCACCACCAGCGCGAGGTGCGTGTCGATGAGCCCGAGGCTGCGGAACAGCGTCAGGAACGGCAGCGCGATCGCCACGCCGGGGATGAACTGCGTGGCGACGATGGCCAGCAGCATCCCGCGGTGGCCGGGAAACCGGTAGCGCGAGAACGCGTAGGCCGCGAGCAGCGCCAGCGGGATCGAGACGATGGTGGTGGCCACCGCGATCAGCACGCTGTTGACGAGCGCGCCGGTGAGATCGCTGGCCCCGCCGAGGATCGCGGCGAAGTTGTCCAAGGTCGGCGCGAACACCACCGCCGTGGAGAAGGCGTCGCGGGCCGGCTTGAACGCGGTGAGCGCCATCCAGAGGATCGGGAACAGGACGAAGAACAGGATCGCCAGCGTAGCGAGCACCCGGAGGGCCGCGCGCACGATCGCCCAGCCGCCGGGCCGCCGCCGCGGACGTGGCGCCGGGGCGGACCGCGCAGGCGCGGGTGCGGGTTTCACGGCCATGTCGGTCATTTCGCCTCCTGCTTGGCCATCGCGATCAGGTACATGGTCGCCAGCACGCCGAGCACGAGCACGATCACCCACGACACGGCCGACGCGTAGCCGATGTCGAGGAACGTGAAGCCCTGCGAGTAGGCGAAGAAGTTGAGGCTCTCGGTGGCCCTGCCCGGTCCACCGCCGGTGGTGGTGACGACCTGGTCGAAGATCTTCACCGAGAAGACCGCCTTCAGGAAGATCACGATCAGCAGCAACGGCCGCAGCAGCGGGAAGGTGACGCGCCAGAACCGCTGCCACGCGTTCGCGCCGTCGATGGTGGCCGCCTCGCGCACCTCGGGCGAGATCGAGTTCAGACCGCCGAGCAGCATCAGCGCGATCAGCGGCGCCCAGCCCCACACCTCCGTCAGCGCGATCACCATCAGCGCCCAGAACGGGTCGCCGAGCCAGTTGATGTCGTCGGCGAAGGGCAGCACGGTGTCGAGCATCTGGTCGTAGACACCGGTGTCCGGGTTGAGCATGAACCGCCACGAGAAGCCCTTGAGCGCGGGCGCCACCGCGAAGGGCAGGATCAGCAGCGCCTTGGTGAGCGCGCTGAGCCGGGTGCGGTTGTTGAGGATCAGCGCGATGCCAAGGCCGAGCCCGACCGACAGCACCACCGAGATCACGGTGAACTGCAGGGTCACGAGCGCGCTGTTGAAGAACGTGTCGTCGGTGAAGACGCGCTGGTACTGCTCGAGGCCGACGAACTCGCCCGCCTCCCTCGTCTCGTTGAGCCGCCAGTGGCGGAAGCTGGTGATGAGCGCCGAGACAAGCGGGTACACGGTCGTGAGCACGACCGCGAGCAGCGCGGGCGCCAGGTGCAGGTACGGGACGGCGTGCTTGCGCATCCGGGACCGCGGGCGCGGCGGCGGGACGGTGGTTGCCACCATCGAGGGTCGACCTCCTCTGCCGGGAGAACGGCGGGGCTGGGATTCCGGGCAGTGTATGCGTATTCACAGTGGAAGGGCAACGGTGGATTCCGCCCACGGCGGGACGGCGACCTCGCACTGCGCATACTTCGTCTACGTGCGGTGATGATGCGAACGCGCCGACCAGCCCGGCATCCGGGCCCGGGAAGCCGTGATGAATTGCGTATGTAGCGGTGCTGCGGGTCAGTTCCCCGAGGGCGCGCCGTGGGTGCGCCTGCCCACGAACCGGGGGCTCAGCACGACCCGCCTCGGCTCTCCCTGGTACGCCCCGGAGACCCGCTCGACCAGGAGCCCGGCCGCCGTCCGCGCCATCCCGCGCAGGTCGTGCCGCACGGTGCTCAGCTCGAAGCTCGCCCAGGAGGCCATCGGGATGTCGTCGAAGCCGACCACCGTCAGCTGCGACGGCACGTCGACGCCGAGCCGTCGCGCGGCGTCGAGCACGCCGATCGCGACGACGTCGTTTCCGCAGAACACGGCGGTCGGCGCGGGGTCGGCGGCCAGCAACTCGGGCAGCGCGTCACGACCCGTCTCGAACTCGAAGGGGCCGTGCCGCACGTGCGCGGGCCGCAGCGCGATACCCGCGTCGGCGAGCGCCTGCCGGAAACCCAGCTCCCGGTCGCGGCCCGTGCTGGTGTTGTCGGGACCGAAGATGCCGCCGATGTGCCGGTGCCCGTCCTCCACGAGCTGTCGCGCGACCTGCTCGCCGCCGAGCCGGTTGTCCACGGCCACCGCGTCGGCCGGCGTGGTGCCCTCGCGGTTGAGGTAGACGAACGGCAGCTCGCGGCGCCCCAGCTCGGCGGGCAGCGCCGAGTCAAGCGTCGAGGTGGCCAGCACGAGGCCGTCGATCGAGCGGTCCACGAGCCGCTCCGCCGACGCCGCGGCCTCGGAGCGCTCGGTGAACAGCATCATGCGGTAACCACGCTGCTCGAGCTCGTCGTGCAGCGGCCCCACCAGATGCGGGTAGAACGGGTTCGCCAGGTCGGTCACGAGCACGCCGATCCGGTGGCTGATGCGGGTGGAGAGGCTGCGGCCCGCCTCACTGGGCACGTAGTTGAGCGCCTCCGCCGCCATCCGCACCTTGCGCACGGTCTCCTCGGAGACCCGAGGGTCGCCGCGCAGCGCCCGAGAGACGGTCGGCTGCGAGACGCCGGCCAGTCGGGCCACGTCGCGGCTGGTGATCCCCACAGTTCCTCCCGATAGCCGTGCTGCCGCAAAAGCATACGTCCTCGCCCTGGTCGCACGCTCCGATGCCCTGGCCGGGGTTGACAAGAGACGTACCGTCCGAGCTAGTGTGCATACGTATGAAAGAGGAGGATCCAGCTGTGATGAGTGATCGTGTGACGGTGACCGAGGCCGAGGCGGCCAGGCGGACCATCCGCCGCACCGACTTCGTCTCCTGCAACCAGGCGTTCATCGACTGCCGGACGCCGGGCTCTGATCGCAAGGAGAACTACGCGATGATCGGCCCCGGCGTCACCCAGAACGCCGACCAGGTGGTGAACCTGCGCGAACCGCACGGCTACAACATCGGTGCCGCTGCCATGCCCACCGGCATCACCAACAACCTGCACCTGCACTTCACCGCCGAGGTCTTCTACTGCTTCCGCGGCGAGTTCCTGCTGCGCTGGGGCGCTGACGGAAAGGACGGCGAGCTCGTCCTGCGCGAGGGCGACATCGCGTCGATGCCGACCTGGATCTTCCGCGGCTTCACCAACATCGGGCCCGACGACGGCTGGCTGTTCACCACGCTCGGGCACGACGACACCGGCGGCATCATCTGGGGGCCCTCGGTGCTGCGGGAGGCCGAGGGGCACGGCCTGTTCCTGACCGCCGAGAACCAGCTCATCGACACGGTCGCCGGCGACGAGCCGCCCGAGGACGTCGAGCTGGTGCGGCCCATGACGGACGAGCAGATCGCCGGCCTGCGCACCTACACCGCCGAGCAGATGCGCAGGCGCGTCGCAACCGCGGCCGACCTCGAGTACTCCCCCGCGCCGTTCCTGGACAGCACGCTGCCGGGCGGCGGCGCGCAGCTCGCGCTCGTGATCGGGTACGGGATGACCGAGGACATGCACCAGGAGCCTCGCGTGTTCAACCCGCACGGCCACAACGTCGCGTGGCTGCGGGCGGAACCGGGCCAGGGCATGCTCTCCCACCGGCACGCCGAGACCCAGGTGCTGCTGGTCAAGGACGGCGAGTGGGAGGTCACGCTCAACCTGCACGACGAGGTGACGGTCCGGCTCGGTCCGTGGGACATGCTCTCCGTGCCGCGCGGCGCGTGGCGGGCGCTGCGCAACTCAGGGGACGACACCGCGACGATGCTCGTGATCAACGGCGGCGACGGCCGGGTGCGGCTGGAGTGGGACGCCGAGGTCGTCAAGGCCGCCGCGGACGCTGGGGTCGCCACCGACCACAACGGCTACGTCGCGCCGTACGCGCTCGTGCCTAGGACCATCGGCCGATGACGACGGCACCGCTCGTGCTGCTGCCCGGCATGCTCTGCGACGCCGGGCTGTGGGACGACGTGCGCGACGGGCTCGGTGGGTCCACAGTGGACGTCGAGCTGAGCGCACCGAGCATCGAGGGCATGGCGAAGCAGGTGCTCGCCGCCGTCGACGGACCGTTCGCACTCGCCGGGCTGAGCCTCGGGGCGATCGTCGGCTTCGAGGTGCTGCGCCTGGCCCCGGAGCGGGTTACCGGGTTCTGCGCGATGTCCACCAACGCCGGTGCTCCCCGCCCGCACCAGCTCGACCAGTGGGCCGCACTCGCCCGCCTCACCGCCGAGGGCGGCTTCGCCGACGCCGTCGAGGCGATCCTGCCGACGATGTTCGCCACCCCGGATCCGCCGGCCGAGCACGCGCGGCGGTTCCTCGCCATGGCCCGGCGGGTGGGCCCGGACACGTTCGGCGCACAGCTCGCCGCGCAGGCCACGCGCACCGACGCGCACGAGGCGCTGCGCGCCGTGCGGGTGCCGTCGCTCGTGCTGAGCGGCGGCGCCGACGCGCTGTGCCCGGAGAGCTTCCACACCGCGATCGCCTCCGCGATCCCCGGCGCCGACCTGCGCACGCTGCCCGGCGCCGGTCACCTGCTGCCCATCGAGCGGCCCGGCGACGTGGCCGGGCTGCTCGCCGACTGGCTGCGCACCGTGCCGCGGCGGAAGGAATCCCATGCCTGAGCCCCTCAAGCGACGCCTCCTCGCCGGTGAGCGGCTGCGCGGCGGACTCCTGCGGATGCCGGCGGACTTCCTGGTCGAGCTGGCGGGGGTCGCCGGGCTGGACTTCGTGCTCGTGGACTGCGAGCACGGCCCCGCCGACCTCGGGGCACTGCAACAGCACATCCAGGCCGCGCAGGCCAGGGGCATAGGGGTGCTGGTGCGGGTGGGCCACGACGAGCCCGCACTCGTGCTGCGGGTCCTTGACCTCGGGGCCGAGGGCATCGTGGTGCCGCACGTCGACTCGGCGGACCAGGCACGGCGGGCCGTGCGGTCGGCGCACTACCCGCCGCTCGGCGACCGCGGGTTCGCCACCTACTCGCGGGCGGGGTCGTTCGGCGCCGCGTCCATAGCAGGCCACCTCGCCGCCTCGGCCGAGACCACGCTGGTGGTCCCGATGCTGGAAACGGCGGCCGCCTGCACGGCCGCGAGCGAGATCGCGGCGGTGGACGGCGTGGACGCGCTGGTGGTCGGACCCGCCGATCTCTCGGTGTCGATGGGCCTCACCGGCGGCGCGGCGGAGCCCGCCGTGCGGGACGCGATGGGCCGCGCGGCGGCCGCGGCGCGGGAGTCGGGCAAGCCGATGCTGAGCATCGTCGGCACCAGGGAGCAGGCCGCGGCCGCGCCTGCGGGGGCCGTGGTGTTCAACCTGGCGCACGTCCTGCTGGGCACGTTCCGTGAGCTGGCGGCCTGGTGAGCCGCTCGATCGCCACCCACAGAAGTCTCAGTGTGTGCGTTGCGCGACAAGCGGTTGCGGCATTGGCGCGATCTCGGTCGGCACCGGTGTGACGGCCGATGACACGCCCGATCCGGCTCCTCCACCGTTGAGGAATGCACCCGGCACTCGATCAGCTCTCCGACCGGCTGCTGATCCAGTGCAGGCTCTCCCACGCGGCGGCCGCCGCCAGGATCGCCGACGAACACGACACGGGCCTCGTCCTCACCGGCAGCTCACCGGAACCGACCGTCCGTTACCTGCGCGATCAGGGCTTCGACAGACCGATCCTGTGCGATGCCGACCGCTACTCCGGCACCCGGCGGATCAGCGCGGGCAAGGGCATCCGTCCCGCGTGGTGCCGACGACAGCATGACCTCGGCTTGACCGCCCTCACCGACTCGGGCTATCTGGCCACACGCAACTGGACCGGACTGCGCACCATACTGCGGGCCGCGGCGCGGCAGCCGGAGCCCACGATCGCGATGCTGCCCCTGGCCGCACGCTGGTTCGCCACTCCATCCGTGTGCGACGCGCTCGCTCGCGTGATCAACGGGCAGCACGTCCCGGTCGCGCTGGCCATCGAGCACCGCAGCGACCCCTTCGGCGCACAGTACGTGCTGCGCGGGTTCCTCCGGCTCCTCGACGCAATAGCGGTGCCGGTGCTCCTCCTCCGTTGCGACGTCTCCGCGCTGGGCGCCTTGTGTCACGGAGCGCACGCCGCGGCGATCGGCACCGTCAGCGCGCTCCGCCACTTCTACCCGATCACGGTCGGCGGCGGACCCCCTCCGCCCAGGGTCTCCGCCTTCGTCACGCCGCTGCTGAGCTATCACCGGCTCGACACCTGCGAACGCGTGGTTGCCGGAACGCCTGAGCTTCATCAGTTGTGGCCGTGCGACTGTCCCGCATGTCACGGAGCCACGCCCGCACAGCTGAGCACAACCGAGGATCCACCGGTCGCGACGACCGAGCACTCCCTGCACGCGCAGCTGCGGCTTCGGGCCGAGCTGCTCCGCCACACCGGCGAACAAGGCCTGAGTGCCTGGCACGAAGCCTGCAGTCACGCGTTGTTCGTCCATGACCAGGTTGCCGAGACGACCACTCGCTGGCTGGCACCGGCCAATCTGCGAACCTGGTACGCCGTCACTCGCGACCCCCTGCCGCACCGCACGGGCATCCCGCGTCAGCCGGGACGGCGAGCAGCGCGCACGCCACGGCCGCTTGGTTGAGCCGCTAGCGACTCACGTCGGCGGCCACGCGGAAGCCGAGGTTCCCGCTGGAGCTGTCCGGGGTGTTCCCGGTGCGCGCGGCGACCCGGTACCGGTTGCAGTAGGAGTCGTGGCACAGGTACGAGCCGCCGCGCATCGCCCGGTTCGTCCGGCTCGGGTCGAACCAGTCGGCCGTCCACTCCCAGACGTTGCCCGAGGTGTTGTACAGGCCGAACCCGTTGGGGCGGAAGGCATCCACCGGCGCGGTACCGGCGTAGCCGTCGTCCTCGGTGTTCCGCACGGGGAACCTGCCCTGCCAGATGTTGCACCGGTGCTCGCCGTCCGGGGTCAGCTCGTCGCCCCACGGGTAGCGCTTCTGGTCGAGGCCGCCGCGCGCGGCGTACTCCCATTCGGCCTCGGTCGGCAGCCGCACCCCGGCCCACGCGCAGTAGGCGACCGCGTCGTTCCACGACACGTGCACCACGGGATGGTCCTGTCGCGCCTCGACGTCGCTGCCAGGGCCCTCCGGTGCCCTCCAGTACGCTCCCCCGACGGCGCACCACCACGGCGTCTGCTCCGGCCTCGGCGACCGCTTGCGCAGCGCGGCGGGGACGAAGCGGGCGAAGACGTAGGTCCAGCCGAACTTCTCGGCCTCGGTGCGGTATCCGGTGGCGTCCACGAACTGGGCGAAGCGGGCGTTGGTCACGCAGAACGGGTCGATCGCGAACGGCGCCACGGTCACCTCCCTGATCGGCCCCTCGCGATCGTCGGGGAACCCGTCGGCGTCCTCGGTGCCCATACGGAAGGTCCCGCCCGGCACCGTGATCAGCCCGTCGGTGGCGTGGGTCGTGCCGGGGTTCGTCCCCCGGCTCGCCTCGGTCACCGGCCCGGACCGGGACGGCGGGCAGCACTCGGACATGGGCGGCACCTCCTGTTTCCTCGCTCCACCCTAGGGCGCCGCCGCGCGGGCACGGTCGCCGAGGCCCACGCGACGTACTCCTCGTGCGGCCACGCGCACACGGTGGTGAGGTGGTCGTAGGCGTCGTGGGAGGCGATCAGGCCGAGCGCGTCGGCGAGGCGCTCGCGGACCGCCGCGGCGCGCCCGGGCGGTAGCCCGGCGGTCTCGAACGACTCGAGCCACGCGGTTATCTCCCAGCGGCGGGCGAGCACCGGCTCGGCCCTGACGGCGGCGACCGCGGGGGCGTCGGCCGCGGCGAGGAGCGAACGCCCCGTCAGATCCCGCGGGAGGCAGGCGCCGTCTGCCCCTGCCGGACGAGCGCGGTCACAGGTGGATCCAACGATGCTCGCGGCCCTGCCGGTCGTTCCAGACGTAGTCGAGCCGGTTGTGGACCTCGACCACATCGGACACCCGCTCGGTGAGCGTGGTCGCCAGCTCGACGTCGCTCTTGGCCGGAAACTGACCGAGCAGCGTCACGACACCGCGCTCGACGGCGACGCCGACCGAGCCGGAGGAAACACCCAGCCGCAGTCCGAAGACGTCGTCGACCATGTCGCGCCGGATCTCCTCGTCGTGGCGCAGGAAACCGCGCAGCAGGTCGGCCCGCGACAGCACGCCGACGAGCCGTTCACCGTCCACAACGCACAGTCGGCGGACCTCATCGACGACCACATCATCAACATCTACGCGCTCGTGCCGATCCTGCTGGCCGACGTCTGCGCGGGCAACACCTGGGTGCCGGCCGTTACCGGGCCCAGCTGGTCAAGCACAGCCGCTGGCTGCTCTGAACGGGTACGCTCGATCCCGCGCGCAGGCGCGCCCACGGAGCGCCGGACTCTGCTCAGCCGGGCTCGCGCCGTTCCCCGGGACCGCCGGGATGGGCGAGGTCGTAGGCGCGGGAGACCTTCTGGGGCACCACCATCCGCCACGCGTCCACGACGAGCTCGCGGGCCTCGGCCGGATCCAGCGCGGCGAGCTCGGCGCGGACCCAGTTGAACCGCAGGTCCGACTCCGACGGCAGCCGGAACTTCTCCGGCTCTCCGGCGACGAGCGCGGCGCGCTCCTCCTTCGGGAACGCGAACTCCATCACCGTCTCGTCGAGGGAGAACGCGACGTAGACGATCTGCTTGACCCGGAACTTCAACCGGCCGCGCACGTAGACCGGATAGGAGCGCTCGAGCTCCGAGCCCAGGGCGCGGACATCCTCGATCACCGCCATGACACACCTCCTCGCCCGAGGACGAAGGCGGCCATCCCGCCCGCGGCGGAGCGCGCGGGCCGCCGGTCGTCCTCGTACCGGGCCGCTCCCGTCGCCGAGAGGGCGGCCGCGAACGCTCTGGCCGCACTCATTCGTCGAAAATCGGACGGACCTCGACCTTTCGGTTACAGGCCTTCGATCCCTCGGCGGCGAGCTTCAACGCCACGTCGAGGTCGGGGGCCTCGATGATCCAGAAGCCGATGAGGTACTCCTTCGATTCCAGGAAGGGCCCGTCGGTGAACAGCGCCTCCCCGCCCCGGTTGTCGATGACGGTGGCCGCGCTGGGCGAGGCGAGACCGGCTGCGAAGACCCAGTGGCCCTCGGCCTTGAGCCGGTCATTGAACCCGTCGATCGCCGCCTGCTCGTCCGGAGTGGCGAGGCCGGACTGGTCGTGGATCACCGAAACGAGATACTGCATCTGAGAATCCTCTCCTGTGGTGTCAAGACCGGGTGGTGGTGCGGTCGGGTCCTTCCGTCGGCGCGTACCGCGGGCGTCCGGCAGGCCGGAAGACCTGGATCGTCACGCCCTTCGAGTCGACGCGCGACTCGAGCAGCTCGAGCGCGAGGTCCGCACCGGTCTGCGGGAACAGTCGCGCGCCCTGGCCGAGAATCACCGGGATCACAATCAGGGTCAGCTCGTCGACCAGCTCGTGCTCCAGCAGCCACCGGGTCAGGACGCCGCTGCCGTGCACCTGCAGCTCGCCACCCGGCTTGGCCTTCAGGTCCGCGATCGCGGTTGCGAGATCGCCGGACAGGACGGTGGTGCCCGGCCACCCCGAATCGGTGAGGGTGGTCGACGCCACGTACTTGGGCCGTGTGTTCAAGGCCCGCATGACGGGTTCCCAGCCGGGGACGTCCTGGGCCGCCAAGGACCCCCACGAGGCGGCGAAGAGCTCGTAGGTCCGCCTGCCGAACAGGAATGCGTCGGCACGCTGGTAGGTCTGGTTGATGAAGGCGCGGGTCTCGTGGTCACCCTTGCCCCGGGCCCACCCGCCGCGCTCGAATCCGTACCTGCGGTCCTCATCCGACGCGTGGCCGTTCCCCTGCATCACTCCGTCGATAGTCACCTGGGTCATGGTCGTCAGCTTCATGGTCGCGCTTCCTCGCCGTCGGCGCCGCCCCGTCGCGGGCGGCCTCACCCCTGCTACGAACAGCACCGCCCCGATCCGACAGCGCCTTCCGGAATTTCCGCGGATAACGTTCCGGCAGGCCTGGAACAACAGTCGCCGACAGGCGCCGGGGTGCACGTCCGGGTACTTCTCCTGCCAACCGGCGAGCCGCTCGGCGAGCAACCGCTGCTGGTCCTTCTCGTACGGGCCACCCTCGAAGTACCGGCGGGCCTGGTTGAACGCGCGGTCGTACTCGACGTCCAGCGACGCGTTCCCCGCCATCAGAGGCACGCCTCGCAGGGACGCCTCGTGGTAGGCGACGCCGATCGCCTCCTCGCCGACCGGCTGCCGTCGACGCCGACCACCACGGGAACGTCGGCGGGCGCGGCGCTGCCGTCCTCGTGCTTGCGAAGCACCACCACCGGGCCCTCCGCCGGTGGCTCGGCCTCCGGTGTGCGGCCCCGGACGACCGCGACGGGACACCGCGCGTGGGAGACGAGTGCGGTGGCGACGGAGCCGACAAGCGTGGCGGTCAGCGTCCTCAGCCCGCGTGTGCCGACCCACGAGCATCCACGCGGAGGCGGCGCGGATGCTCGCAGCACGGCGACCGCGCCGCCGACCTGGAACTCCGTGGTGACCGTGAGCCTGCCGACGCCGTCCGCGGACTCCGCCGCCGTCTCCGCCGCTTCCGCGAGCCTGCGCCACCCCTCCGCGCGCAGGTCGTCGAGGAAGCTCCGCGGCAACCCGGCACCGGCCTCCCTATGGGGCGGGGATCATGCCCACGGCGACCAGCCGCAGGGCGCGCGTTTCTCAGGCGCCGCGGCGCGCGGCCCAGGCCGCGGGGCCGCCACCGGTGTCGGCCTGGCTCGATGCCGCCGCGCGGGCCGCGGCCGGGAGCAGGGGCCTTCCGTCACCTCACCGGGCACGGCGCGTGCTCCGGTCCGGGGACCTTGGGCCCTTCCCCGGTCCCGGCGTCGGCGGCGACAGTGGCGGCATGCTGGCCTGGCGAGTCCGTCGTCCGAGCACCGCGCCCTATCCGGGGTTCGAGGCACGGGAGGAGCCCACGCCACGGCCGGAACGCGGGGAACTGCTCATCCGGGTGCGGGCCTGCGGGGTGTGCCGCACCGATCTGCACGTGGTCGAAGGGGACCTCCCGCCGCATCGTCCCGGCGTGGTCCCTGGCCACGAGGTCGTCGGGGAGGTCGTCGACGTCGCCGAGGGCGCGACCGGTTTCGCGCCCAGTGACCTCGTCGGGGTGGCGTGGCTCCGTGGCACGTGTGGACGGTGCCACTACTGCCGCCGTGGCGCCGAGAACCTGTGTCCGCTATCGGTCTACACGGGCTGGGACGCCGACGGTGGCTACGCCGGTTTCGTCACCGCCCCGGCCGCGTACGCGCATCGGCTTCCCTCCGGCTACACCGACGCGGAGCTCGCGCCGCTGCTGTGCGCGGGCATCATCGGCTACCGCGCGCTGAAGCGAGCCGAACTGCCCGACGCGGGCCGTCTCGGCATCTACGGGTTCGGCGCGAGCGCGCACCTGGCCGCGCAGGTCGCGCTGGCGCGAGGGGCGACGGTCCACGTGTTCACCCGCAGCGCCAGCGCCCGCGAGCTGGCGCTGAAGCTGGGCGCCGGCTCGGCGGGCGGGGCCACAGATCCCCCACCGGAGCCGCTCGACGCGGCGATACTGTTCGCCCCGGTCGGCACACTCGTACCGCCCGCGCTCGCCGCACTCGACCGCGGCGGCACCCTGGCTCTCGCGGGCATCCACCTCACCGACATCCCCGTGCTCGACTACCAGCGCCATCTTTTCCAGGAGCGGCAGCTGCGCAGCGTCACCGCCAACACCCGCGCCGACGCCAGGGAGTTCCTCGCCATCGCCGCCGAGCATCCGCTGAAGGTGGTCACCACGCCGTATCCGCTCGACCGCGCCGACCGCGCTTTGGCCGACCTCGCGGCCGGCCGGGTCGACGGAGCGGCGGTACTCATCCCCTAGCCAGGGGTGCGAGGCGGCGGGATGGGCTCGGTCTCCACGCGGTGAAGGCCACCTTCACCGCGTGGAACAAGACATGGCGGCGCGGAGCGACTCCGTGGCGGGTGGTGGCCGGAGACGGGTGGGCGCAGGCATGGTGGCCTTGAGAGCAGGCCAGTCGCTGACCTGGACGACTTGCACCGGAGGGCCGCTTGACCGGGGAATATGGCTTGCGTCCGTTGGCGTCGGTGTGCGGTGCTAGTCGACATGGCGGGTACCGGGTAGCGGGCACGCACTTGCGTCCGGCTGTCGCCTTCGGTCGTGCCCGCCCTGGCGTTACCTGCCTAGCTGGGTGCGTCCGTGGCGGCCCGCTTGAGTTGGCGTTCGTCGTCGGTGGCGAGCAGGCGGGCGACGTGTTCGATGCGGATGTCCAGGCGGGTGGAGTTGACGCCGTGGCCGGTCTTACGGGCTGCGCGGAGGGCGGCCCAGGCGGCGTCCAGTTCGCCGGAGCGGGCGTAGGCCTCGGCGATCCAGGTGCGGTAGAGGGCGACCTCACGTGCGTGTTCTGGTGTGTAGGCGGCGACGGCGGCGGAGATGAGCGGTTCGGCATGGGCGGGGTCGCCGAGTTCGATGAGGCAGCGTCCGGCCATGATGTCGATCTCCTTGCGGTCCAGCCAGTACACCCATTCCGGCTCCGGGTTGCCGGGCGTGCGCGCCTCGTAGGCGTCGTCCACCGCGTCGAGTGCGTGTCGGGTGCCGTCGGCGTCGCGGGATCGGGCGCTGGCCCAGGCGACCCGCTCCAGGAGCAGGGCGCGGACCACGGGGGTGGCGTCGGTGGCGCCCTTGACAGCAGAGCGCGCGAGCAGGGCGGCGTCGGCGGGGTTTCCGACGTTGGCGATCTGGTAGCTGAGGCTGGACAGCAACTGCCCGGCCAGGGCGCGGTTTCCTGCCTCGTGGGCGGCGGAGACGCCGGAGAGGTAGACGTGCTGGGCCTCGGCGTAGTGACCGGCGTCGCTGGCGACCCATCCGGCGAGCTGGGCCAGCTCACCGACGACGGTGAGCAGACGCCGGCCGGTGTTCTGGTCGTAGCTGGCTTCGGTGACGACTTGCTGGGCGTCGGTCAGCTCCCGGCGCACGAGAGGGAACAAGTCGCCGCCGCCGATCACGTCGTCCAGGTGCCGCAGGTCGATCACGCGGCGTTCCAGCTCGGTGGCGAGGCTGTCGCCGACGCGGCGCCCGAAAGCGGTGTGGATCGCAACGGGGGTATCCGCCACGAGCCATTCGTGTGCGACCCGCAACGGGTCATCCGGGCGGCCGTACAGGGCGTCCACCGAGATGTCGAGCGCGCGGGAGTAGGCGGTGACATGCTCCGGCTTGACGGTGCGCTTGCCGGTCTCCAACAGACCAAGCAAGGGCTTGCTGTAGTGGGTGCGGGCGGCCATCGCGGCCAGGCTGACCCCGGCGGCCTCGCGGGCCGCCCGTAACGCTGCCCCCAGTTCGCTCACCCGGTCACCACCTGCACGACGACGCTTGTAGACGACAGTAGACGCCCGACCTCTGTCTATCGTGCCCGATCTTCCCGATGGTGGAGAACGTGCGGAAGCCCGGTGGTCGCAACCCGACCCGGCCATCGGGCTCCACGTCCACCGGAAGCGCGGGGAGGCACGACTTGGTGACCGGTCAGGAGCACGCTCGGCACACGGCGGCGCTGTCGCGGCTGGTGTTGTCCGGCTGGCGCGGCACGCCAGTGGGTGACCCGACCGAGCCAGCCGCGCTGGTCTACGTCCACGAGCGGGGCGGCGTCTCCGACGCCGTGGTGGTGCAGGGCTGTGACGAGGCCGTGGCCACCCGCGAAGTGCTGGGCCGCACCGTGCGCGCGGTGGACGGCCCGGCGGCCGAGGTCGTGCACGAGGTCCTGTCGTGGTAACCGGGTCCGTCGTCATCGGTGCCGTCGCTGTGTTGATGACGGCGTGGTGGTGGTTCACGGGTCACACCTACGGCGGCGCCCGTTTCGCGGCCTGGCGCCTCAACCGCCGCGACCGGCGTCACCCACACCGTTGAGCACACTCTATGGAGGTCGATTCACAAATGGCATCTCACGAGGAAACCCTGGCGCATCTCCAGCAGAGCGCGGACAACTGCCTCAACATCCACGGCGCTATCCAGAACGCCGTCCAGTTGTCCTCGGACTTGCTCGGCTCCTTGCAAGCCAGTCTGGGCAACACCACCGCCTACACCGAGGTCGCCGGGTACTGCCAGTCGGTGTTGTCGCAATTGGAGGCCTCGGCGCAGGCGATGGAGCAGACCAAGCACGCCATTGACGGCCTGATGGCCCGATTTCACGGCGCCTAGCGGTGGCCCGGCGCCGACATCCCGCAGCGCGGCCGCCGCGGCCGCCCGGCCGCCCGTGCGGTCCCCGCACGGTGACCGCTACCCAGCGGGGGCCGCGTGGGGTGCGCACCTCATGGAGCGCTACTCACCACCGGGCAGCGGCGTGCCCGTGCGGGGGTTGGCGCGGGCGGCCGGACAGGACGCCACGGTGGAGTTCCGGCCGGGGCAGGAATACTGGGCAGCGAAAGCGACCGAGCGGGCGAAGGCGATCGGTGCACCGGCCGCGTTTTGGGAGGCGAACGTGACGCATCACGTCGAGTTCGAGACGGCCGTCTGGATGATCGAGTCCGGGCACCGCGAAGCCGAGGTGATCGTGAACCGGACGCCCTGCGGCTACCGCAGGGACCTGGAACCGTACCGGCACGCTGGTTGCCACCAGTTCCTCCAGGGCTTCCTACCCCAGGGGCACACCCTGCACGTCTACGGCACCGACGACCACGGCACGAAGACGTTCATCGCCAGCTACGAAGGGCAGAACCCCCAATGAAGGTCACCGAGACCGCCGAGGCGATCAAGACGCTGCGCGACCACGCCGCCGACCCGACCGCCGCGAGGCACAAGCTGCTCGTGCTGGAACGGGCGGACTGGACGACCGAGGACGACGTGTGGGGCACCCAGTCCGGTCCGAACCTGCACGTCTACGCCGGTCCCAACGTCGGCTTCCTCATCTGGGAGGGCCGCGACGACACCTTCATCACCACCGGCGGTACGAACATCGCGCCCGTCGAGTACGCCGTGGACGAATGGAAGACCCGCGCGTTCCCCGAGCGGATCGAGCTGCCGGTCGCCGAACTTGCCGAGGCGATGACCCGGTTCGCGCGCGAAGGTGAGCGGCCGGCCAATGTCGGATGGAAGCCACACGATCCGTCCGGACGCTAGGACCGCCTCCGTCGCGCTTGGCGGCGCCGCATTTTGCACCGCCCCGCCCTCATGACTGGCGCTCCCGGCTGACCGTCAGCCCGGCAATGAGGGCAACGAGCGCGGCACCGATGAGGAGGTAGGTGAACTCCTGCGGCGTCGAGAGAGCGCTGCTGCGCAGCGCCGGGTAGTCCAGGAACCCGGAAGGCGGGTCCGTGCGACTGAAAACGCTGCCGCATGGCATCCCTTGGGCGTCGTGATCAGCGTTGCCGATGGTCACGCCCACGATCCCGAGCACCACGGCCAGCGAGCAGCACCCTCCGCCTGCCGATGTAGTAGGGCATCCGGGTCCGTGGAATCCATCCGTCCGGCGCTCGACATGCCAACCGTCAGCGTCGCCATCTCGACGCGCGGCTTGCTCGTCGGCAGTGCCCGTGGCTCGTCCTCGCCGCCACAACCCACGAGGGCCGCGCCCGCCGATAGCAGCGCTGCGGCAACTGCTGCTCGCATCGTGGTTCCTCCGCTGCCGCACTGCAGCGATCAGCGTGCGGTGAGGGGACGCCCGACGATCCACCGCTAGTCGAATAGTTCAGCGCTTGCTGTCATATCAGCAACGGCTGTACTGTTCGCCCCATGCTGACGTGTGAGACCCGCGGTGCGGCGCTGGCCCGGCTGGGCCGCGCGCTGGCGGACCCGACCCGCTGCCGCATCCTGGTCGCCCTGCTGGACGGCGTGAGCTACCCCGGAAAGCTCGCCGAGTCACTGGGGCTGTCCCGCTCGAACGTGTCCAACCACCTGGCCTGCCTGCGCGGCTGCGGCCTGGTGGTGGCGGCCTACGAGGGCCGTCAGGTCCGCTACGAGCTGGCCGACCCGCACCTCGCGCGAGCACTGGGCGAGCTGGTGCACGTGGTGCTGGCCGTGGACACCGACAAGCCGTGCCTGGACGACGCCGAGCAGCCGGAGCCCGCATCGGGGGCGGCACGATGAGCGAGCCGCGCGAGCTGTCGCCGTCCCCGGCCGGAGTGGAGAGCTGCGGGGACACCTGTTGCGCCGAGGAGCCCGTGGCCACCGTGGTGTCGCCGGAGCGGCGAGCGGTTCTGTCGCGCCGGGTCCGATGGTTCGTGGCCGCCACGATCACCTACAACGTCATCGAGGCGGTCGTCGCGATCACGGCCGGCACGGTGGCGTCGTCGACCGCGCTGATCGCCTTCGGCCTGGACTCGGTGATCGAGGTCGCGTCGGCGGCAGCCGTGGCCTGGCAGTTCTCCGGCAGTGACCCCGAGGCCCGCGAGCGCGCCGCGCTGAGGGTGATCGCGGTGTCGTTCTTCGCGCTCGCCACGTACGTCACGGTCGAGTCGGTGCGCGGGCTCCTCGGCGCGGACCCGGCCGAGCACTCAACGGTCGGGATCGTGCTGGCGACCGTGTCGCTGCTGATCATGCCGTTCCTGTCCTACGCCCAGCGCAGGGCGGGCCGGGAGCTCGGCTCCGCGAGCGCCGTCGCCGACTCCAAGCAGACCCTGCTGTGCACCTACCTGTCCGGCGTGCTGCTGCTCGGGCTGCTCCTCAACAGCCTGCTCGGCTGGTCGTGGGCCGACCCGGTCGTCGCACTCGTGATCGCCGCCGTCGCGGTCAAGGAGGGCCGCGACGCCTGGCGCGGCCAACACTGCTGCTGAGCCGGTCCGGCGTCACGCCCGTCCTCGACCGGGGTGGTCGAGGGCGGGGGCGCGGCGGAAACGCATCCTCTTGCCGTCCGGCCGCCGAACTGGAACCGTGCAGGCAACCTCACCACCGGAGGCGGCGGATGGCTGAAGAGCGCACTCGAGCGACAGCGGCCGGGGTCTACGACTGGTGTCTCGGCGGTCACCACCATCTGCCATGCGACGCCGAGGCCGCCATCGCCGCGCAGCGAGCGTTCCCGCTCACCACCCGCACCGCGCGGTACAACCGGGACTTCCTGCAACGCGTGGTGCACTGGCTGGCCAAGCAGGGCGTGAGACAGTACCTCGACATCGGGTCCGGCTATCCCACCGCGGGCAACGTCCACGAGATCGCGCAGGCCAGCCGGCCCGACAGCCGCGTGGTGTACGTCGACATCGATCCCGACACCGTCGCCGTCAGCAACGGCATCCTGGCCGACGACCCGTGCTCCCTCTGCATCCAGGGCGACATCAGCGACCCCGACGCCGTGCTCGGCCATCCGGGGACGGGGCTGCTGGACTTCACCGAGCCCGTCGGGCTGCTGCTGGTCTCCGTGCTGCCGTTCGTGGAAGGAGACGTCGGACCCTTGCTGCGCCGCTACATCGGCGCACTCGCCCCGGGCAGCCACGTCGCGATCAGCCACATCACCGCGCCGGAGGGCGAGCACGCGCGCCTCAGGCTGGAGGCCGCGGAGCGCCAGTACAACACCAAGGTCCAGCAGCGGGTCAACGTCCGCAGCGGCGACGAGATCACCGCCCTGTTCGACGGTACCGAGCTCGTGCCGCCCGGCCTGGTCCGCGCCACGCACTGGCACCCGCCCCGGCCCGGCTACGTACCCGGTGACGACGACGAGGCCAGCGGCGTGCTCCTCGGCGGCGTCGGCCGCGTGCCCTGAGCTCAGCGGTCCCACGTCACCGGCAGCCGGTGCACACCATGGATGTTCGCGTTGCCCCGCATCGGCACCTCGGCCGGATCCACCGCGAGCCGCAGCGTCGGGAACCGCTCCGCCAGCGCCGGGAACGCGACCCGCAGTTCCACCCGCGCCAGCTGCTGGCCGAGACACTGGTGCGCGCCGTGCCCGAACGCCAGGTGACCGCTCGCCTGCCTGCGCACGTCCAGCACGTCCGGGTCGGGGAACCGCGACGGGTCCCGGTCGGCCGCCTGCAGCGCCAGCGTGACCGACTCCCCCGCCCTGATCGTCTCCCCGGCGAGCTCCACGTCCTCCAGCGCGGCCCGTACCCCGGTGTGTCCGACCGTCAGGTACCGCAGGAGCTCCTCGACGGCGCGCTCGGGATCGTCGCGCAGCGCGGCGAACTGCGCCGGCTCGCACAGCAACGCGAACGTGCCGAGTGCGAGCATGCTCGCCGTGGTGTCGAGGCCCGCGCCGAGCAGGAACGCGCCGATCCCGGCCAGTTCCCCGTCGGTGAGGTCGCTGCGGGTCAGGTCGCTCAGCACGTCGTCGGTGGGCGTGGCCCGCTTGGCGATCACCAGCTCGTGCAGGTAGCCGTACAGGTCGTTGATCGCGGCGCCCTTCTCCTCGGCCGAGGAGTCCATGCTCACCAGTGTGGCGGTGTGCCGCTGGAAGAGCTCGTGGTCGGCGTAGGGCACTCCGAGCAGCTCGCAGATCAGCAGCGCGGGGACCGGCTGCGCGAACATCGCCACCAGATCCGCGGGCGGGCCGTGCTCGGCCAGCACGTCGAGCTGCCGCGCGGTCACCTCCTCGACCCGTGCGGTGAGCAGCCGCATGCGGCGCACGGTGAACCTGCCTGCCAGCAGCTTGCGGTAGCGGGTGTGTTCGGGCGGGTCGATACCGGTGAGGTCGCCGAGCGGCGCGGTGAACCCGTCCGGAATCTCCTGCTCGGGGAACGGCAAGTGCATCAGCTCGTAGCGTGAGCTGAACCGCGGGTCGGCGAGCACCGCGCGGACCACGTCGTAGCCGGTGGCGAGCCAGCCTTCGTGACCGTCCGGGTAGGACATCCGGCGCAGTGGGCGCTCGGCGCGCAACCCGGCGAGCTCGGCCGGTGGGTCGAACGGGCGGCCCACGGGCCTGGCGGTGGGCAGCGTCGTCGGCTCTCGCATGGTGTGCTCCTGACGTCGTCGGCGGGTCAGCGCCCGGCCCTGCGGTGGAACAGTGACTTCGCCCAGATGTAGCCGCCCAGCGCGATCGCGAGCGACCAGCCGACGGCCAGCGCGGCGCTGCCGCCGTCCACCGGGGTGCCGAGCAGGAGCGCGCGCAGCGTGTCGATCACCGGGGTGAAGGGCTGGTAGTCGGCGAACACGCGCAGCCAGGCCGGCATCGAGTCGGTGGGCACGAACCCGCTGCCGAGGAACGGCAGCAGCGTCAGCACCATGGGCAGGTTGCTCGCCGTCTCGACGCTCTTCGACACCAGGCCGAGCGCGACCGACAGCCACGTCAGCGCCACGGTGAACAGCACGATCAGCCCAGCCGCGGCGAGCCAGCCGCCCACGTCCGCCGAGGGCCGGAACCCGGCCGCCATGGCGACGGCCAGCACCACGACGAGCCCCACCGCGGTCTGGATCAGCGTGCCCAGCACGTGTCCGGTGAGCACCGAGGCGCGGCTGATCGCCATCGTCCGGAACCGCGCCATGATGCCCTCCGTCGCGTCCATCGCGACCGAGACCGCGGTGCCGAGCGCGACGCTGGCGACGGTGATCGTCAGGATGCCGGGCACCACGAACGCGAGGTAGTCCGCGCGCCCACCGCTCGGGCCGAGCCCGGCGCCCAGCGTGCCGCCGAAGACATAGACGAACAGCAGCAGGAAGAGGATCGGCTGACCCAGCAGCATGAGGGTCATCGACGGATAGCGCAGCATGCGGCGCAGGCTGCGGCGCAGCATCGTTACGGAGTCACGGGCGGGCAGGGCGAGCGTGGTCACGAGGCGGCCTCCTTGGCCGGTTCGGGGGCGGTGGCGTGCCCGGTGAGGATGAGGAAGACGTCGTCGAGGTCGGGGGTGTGCACGGTCAGCTCCGCGACGTCGACGGCGGCGTGGTCGAGGCGGTCCAGCACGGCGCGCAGGGCGCCGACGCTGCCGTCGGTGGGCACCTGGAGCGTGAGCGACTCCTCGTCACGAACGGGTTCGCCGAGTGCCGCGGCCGCGAGCGCGAGCCCACGGGCATCGGGGAAGCTCAGCCTCAGGTGCCCGCCGGGCACGAGCCGCTTGAGCTCGTCGGCGGTGCCCTCGGCGACCAGCTTTCCGTGGTCCAGCACCGCGATCCGGTCAGCGAGCTGGTCCGCCTCCTCGAGGTACTGGGTGGTGAGGAAGAGGGTGACGCCCCGCGCGGCGAGGTCACGGATGATGTCCCACATCGTGCGGCGGCTGCGCGGGTCGAGCCCGGTGGTGGGCTCGTCGAGGAAGATCACCGACGGGTCACCGACCAGAGTCATCGCGAGGTCGAGCTTGCGGCGCATGCCGCCGGAGTAGGTGGCGGGCGTCTTGCCCGCCACCGCGGTCAGGTCGAACCGCTCGAGGAGTTCGTCCGCGCGGCGGCGACCCTCGTCGCGGCGCAGGTGGTGCAGGTCGGCCATCAGCAGGAGGTTCTCCCGGCCGGTGAGCAGGTTGTCGATGGCGGAGAACTGGCCGGTGACGCCGATCGCGCGGCGGACACCGTCCGCGTCGCGGGTGAGGTCGTGCCCCGCTACCCGCGCGGTGCCGGAGTCGGCGGCGAGCAGGGTCGAGAGGATGTTGACGGTGGTGGTCTTGCCGGCCCCGTTGGGGCCGAGGAGGGAGAAGATGGCGCCCGGCTCGACGGTCAGGTCGACGCCGTCGAGCACCACCTTGTCCCCGAACGACTTGCGCAGCCCGGTGGTGACGATGGCGGGCTGGTTCGACGAACGCATGATCGGTGTCCTTTCCGGACTCAACTGCGGCGGATGATGATGTCGCCCATCGACGTGCGGGCGCGCACCTCGATCGACTGGTTGTCGGGCCCCGGCCCGTCCGTGCTCGGGTCGAGCTCGCTGTCGACGCGGCCGAACGCGGTCTTCACGTCGAGCCACGCCGGCGTGCCCGCCTTGATGCCCACGTCGACGTTGCCCATCGACGTCTCCAGCGCGAGCGGACCACCGGCGGCCTGACCGAGACCGATGGCGCCGTTCGCGGTGCGGGCGTCCACGCCGTCGGCGGAGGCACCGACGGAGATGTCGCCGTTCGCGTTGCGCACGCGGAGCTTGCCGGTGACCGTGCCGATCTCGCAGTCACCGTTGGAGTTCTTGACCACGCCGGTGCCGTTGAGCTCGCCGATCCGGAGCTTGCCGGAGCCGGTGGAGACCTCGGCGCGGCCGTCGATCCGGTCGACCGAGACGTTGCCCGCGGAGGTGTTCAGCTCCAAGGGACCTGTGTGGTCGAGGTGGACGTGCCCGGCGGCGGTCTTGAACCGGCAGTCGGCGAGCCGTCCGGTCCCACGCAGGTCGGCCATCGCCGCGTCGGCGTGCACGCGGGAGCCCGAGGGCAGCTCGATGGTCACGTCGACCGAGCGGCTCTTCTTGGAGAAGTCCAGCGGCCGGTTCTTCGGCGCCCGCACGACGAGGTTCCCGCCGGAGAACTCGACGCGGGTCTGCTCGGCGGCCCGCACGTCGGACTCGTCGGACTCGTCGGTGGGCCGGACCCGCACCACGGTGTCGGCGCGGTCGCTCGCCTCGATCCGCAGGTCGCCGACCACCAGCTCGATGGTCGCCGAGATCGGTTCCGGGGTGTCGAAAGTGGGCATGACAAAGCCTCCTGGGGTACTTGCGTGTCGTCGTCCCCGCCTGCCGGGGACGGTGCAGGTGGTGAAGCGGTATGGGTTAGCGAACCCAGCCGGTGATGTGCTGCGCGGAGCGGGGCCCGCGCCGTCGGGTGTCCGCTGTGGACCGAGGCGCCTGCAGGGCCGCGGTGGCCGCCTGGACGAGCCAGGCGTTCACCGAGCGTCCCTGCTGTGCCGCCGCCTCCTCGATGCGGGCCTTCAGCGGCTCGGGCATCCGGACGTTGATCCGGGACATCGCCCCGTCCTCGGTGTCCGGCACCGGCGGCACGGCGGGCTCGGGTTCCGGTGTCTCGATGCGCTCCGCGGGCTGGTCGGCGGGCGGGAGCGTGACGGCGAAGCTCGGGTCACCACCGCGCAACCGCACCTCCACGGAGCCGGGCGCGAGGTCGCGGGTGATCTCGTCCGCCGCGGCCGACAGTGCGTCGAGCAGGGTCAGCCGGATCGCCGACTCCAGCGGGGCGCTCAGCCGCTCGGCGAGCGCGCGGGCCTCGGGCCCTCCCGCCTCGGCGGCCACGGCCAACTCGTCGCGGACGGTGCTCACATACGACCTCAAGTCCATGGCATCACTATGGCACATCGATGGTGCCATGACAACACAGTAAGGTGCCATTGCAGGTCAAGAGCAGGGTTCACCAGGCAAAATAGCCTGGCACCAGATGGCAGCACCTGGTGCCAGGCAGGTGGGATACCGGACTCCTGCCGGACGCTTGGGGCTACCCCAGCGAGATCCGGAGCTCTCCACCGTCCGGCCTGGCGGCGTCCAGGAGCTCGCCGGGGATAGGGAACACACGTCCGCCAGGAAGGACGGCACCTCGCGGTAGGCCCGGTCGGCTCTCTCGCTGCTCCGGCGCGTCGGGATGGGACGCGCCGGGGCAGCCTCGATCCCGGTGCGCACGAGGCCGCCGTACCGGCGGAAGGCCCGGCCGGCAGTCACGCACCCGGCGGCGCCAGCTGCGCGGTGCGTCCGGTGGCCCCGCCGTCGACGGGCAGGACCGCGGCGGTGATGAACGACGACGCGGGCGAGGCGAGGAACGCGATCGCCTCGGCCACCTCCTCCTGTTCGCCCCACCTCCCCAGCGGCAGGCTGCGGCGCAGCTCTTCGTACTTCTCCGGCCGGGTGTCCTTGATCGGCCGGGTCAGCTCGGTGTGGGTCGGGCCGGGCGCCACGACGTTGACCCGGATCCCGTCCGGAGCGAGATCGACGGCCGCCGAGCGGGCCAGGTTGGTGATCGCGGCCTTCGACGTGCAGTAGGCCCAGTGCTCCGGCTCGCCGCCGGTGCCCGACACCGACGACAGCACGACGATCGAGCCGCCACCAGACCGGCGCAGCGCGGGCGCGGCGGCCCTGATCCCCAGCACGCCCGCCCGTACGTTGACGTCCATCACCCGGTCGTACACGGCGAGATCGAGGCTCTCGATGTGGCCCCACGCGGTGATCCCCGCGGAGAGCACCACGGCGTCGAGCCGCCCGAAGCGCTCCTCGGCGAGGCGCACGGCCGCCTCGTTGCCCGCGGCGTCGGTGACGTCGGCGGCCAGAGCCGCCGCCGGGTGCCGTCCCGCCCGCGTGCCCGTCAGCCACTCGACCCGTTCGGGGGCGAGGTCGACGCCCACCACGGGTCCGTGGCGCTCCAGCCACAGCTCGGCGAACGCCTTGCCGAGCCCGGACCCCGCGCCGGTCACGACCGCGACCGCTCCCGCGCTCATCGGGTCTCACCCCGCACGCGCTCGGCGGCCTGCTCGCGCAGCCGGAACTTCTGGATCTTCGTCGTGGACATCGGCCACTCGGTGACGAACCAGACCCGCCGCGGCACCTTGAACCTCGCCAGCTCGCCACGGCAGTGGGCGATCAGGTCCTCCTCGGCCACGTCGTGACCGGGGACGAGCTCCACGAACGCCACCGGCACTTCCTGCAGATGCGGGTCGGGAACGCCGACGACCGCTGCGATCTTCACCGCGGGGTGCTGCGCGAGATGGGCCTCGATCTCGGCGGCGGCGACGTTCTCGCCGCCGACCTTGAGCATGTCCTTGAGTCTGCCGGTGTAGGTGATGCGGCCGCTCTCGTCCACGCTGCCGAGATCCCCGGTGCGCAGCCTGCCGCGCGGGTCGGTCCGGGCGGCGGTGGTCTCGGGGTCGTTCAGGTAGCCTGTGAACATGCCCGGGCCCGACACCCGGATCTCCCCGGTCACTCCCGCGGGGCACTCCTGCTCGGTCACCGGATCGACGATCGCCACGCGCATCCCGGGAAACGGTCTTCCCGCCGTCGTCACCCGCAGCTCCAGCGGGTCGTCGAGGTGGCTGTAGGTGATCACCCCTCCCGCCTCGGTGAGTCCGTAGGAGCCGACGACCTTCGCCTGCGGGAACGCCGCCTGCACCTGCCGCAGCGTGTCTGCGGGCGCGGTGTCGAGCACGGCGCGGATGCGGGAGAGGTCGGCGGAGGCGAACCCGGGATGGTGGATGAGCGACTGCGTGATCGTCGGGAAGGCCGGATAGGCGAACGTCGCCCGCTCCTCCACGAGCTGGCGCAGCGCGGTGCCGGCGTCGATGTGGGTCATGCTGAGCGTCGCGCCGCCCCGCAGCACGTTGGCCAGTGTGGGCAGCAGCCCGGCCATGTGGAACAGCGGCAGCGGGTCCCAGAACCGCTCCCGCTCGGTGAGCGCGAACCGCTCGGCCACGCAGTCCGCGGTTCGCATCAGGGCGCCGTGGGTGAGCGGGCAGCCGCGCGGGGAGGAGGTCGTGCCGGAGGTGTACATGATCACGGCGATGTCGTCGGCCCGCACGCGGGCACCTCGCGCGGCGACGGTCGCGGGATCCACGGCGTGTGCCGCCCCGTCCCAGGCCGCCTGGTCGACGTACCCCTCAGGACTGCTCGCGCCGAGCAGCACCCGCGTGCGCAGCCGGGGCGGCGTTCCGTCCGCGAACGCGCGCCCGAGCAGGTCGACGAACGGCACGTACTCCGCCACCAGGTCGGTCGTCACCAGCGCGGCCAGTTCCGCGTCGGTGACGACGTGCCGCAGCTCCTTCGGCTTGTAACGGGCGTTGACCGTCACCGGCACGATCCCGGCCAGGTGGGCGCCGAAGAACACCTCCAGGAACTCGAGGCAGTTCGGCATCAGGATGCCGATCCGCTCGCCGGGCCCGATCCCGAGCCCCGCGAGCGAGCGCGCCGCGAGGCGGGACCGCGCGAGCAGTTCGGCGTAGGTGTGGCGGCGCTCGGGGTAGACGACGGCGTCGGCGTCCGGCCAGCGTTCCGCGGCGCGGGTCAGCGCCTCGCCGACGGTGGGGACGGCCGCGGGCGCGGCGACGCGGGCGGAGAGGGCGGTCATCGTGGGCTCCACTTCGGACTCGGTTCGGCGAAGGTGACGGGACGGCAGACCAGTGCGGCCCCCTCGGCTCCGCGGGTCAGCGACAACGCCTCGGCGGCCTCCGCCACCAGAGCGGTGTACACGCGGGTGCCCCGGCCCGGTGGCGGTACCGGCCGGGACAGCTCCAGCGGGTGCCAGCGCGCACCCGGCGGCGGGTAGTCGTCGAACCAGAGGACCCGGACTCCCCCGGCCGGGTCCGGTTCCCCGGACCCGGCGACCACCGCCGCGGACCACGCGGCATCGCGGTCCAAAAAGGACATCTCGTCTGCCGTGACGACGTCGCGGTAGTACGCCGACGAGTACGCCCTCCGCTCGGCGTCCCGGTCGGCGAACCAGGTCTCGGAGCAGAACCTGGCCGTGCCGCGGGCCCATTCCTCGGCCACCGGCCGGTTCTGCCGGTAACCGAGGAGCCCGGGTGTCGCCGTGAAGAGGTCGCCGTGCCGCCGCTCCCAGTGGACCCGGCCGTCCTCGGGATCGCCGTGCGGCGGGACGAGGAAGATCCGGTGCTGCACGTCAGTCGTCGTAGAGGATGACCCCGCGGATGTTGCGCGCGGCCTCCATGTCGGCGTACGCCTCGTTGATCCGGTCGAGGGTGTACGTGCGGGTGATCATCTCGTCGATCATCAGCTCGCCGCGCTGGTAGCGGGCAAGCAGCCGCGGGATGTCGACGCTGGGCTGCAGACCGCCGTACAGGCCGCCCCTGATCGTCTGCTGCATCATCACGAAGCCGAAGATGTTGAAGTGGGCGTCGATGTCCCACATGGACGAGACGCCGGCGATCGCCATCGTGCCGCCCTTGGCGAGCAGGCCGAGCATCGGCTGGATCATGGTGCCCTCGACCACGCCGATGGTGACGATCACCTTGTCGGCCATGCGGCCGTGGGTGAGGTCGGTCAGCAGCGGCATCGCCTCCTCGATCGAGCCGACCGCGTGGGTCGCCCCGAACCTCGGCGCCTCCCGCTGCTTGAACTCCGCCGGGTCGATGACGATGATCTCGCGGGCGCCGGCGTGCTTGGCGCCCTGCACCGCGCTCATCCCGACGCCGCCGACGCCGAGCACCACCACGACGTCGTCGATCTCGACCCCGGCGATCCGGACGGCCGTGCCCCAGCCGGTGGGGACGGCGCAGCCCGCCAGGGCGGCCGCGGGGAAGGGAATGTCCTTGTCGATCTTGATGAGGGAGTCCACCGGGGTGACGATGCGCTCGCTGAACGTGCCAAGGTAGGTCATCGGCCCCACCGGCTCGCCCGCCGCCGTGTGGATGCGGTTGGTGCCGTCGAGCATGACGCCCTGCAGCAACCCGGCTCCGCGGTCACACAGCTGGCCGAGCCCGCGGACGCACGGCACACACTTGCCGCACGACGGCATGAAGGTACACGTGACGTGGTCTCCCACCGCCAGCTCGGTGACGCCCTCGCCGACCTCCTCGACGATCCCCGCGCCCTCGTGGCCGCCGAGGAACGGCGCGAAGTCCACGGCCTGGTCGCCCGCCGCGGCGTGGTTGTCGGAATGGCAGAGGCCGGCCGCCTTGAGCTTGACCATGACCTCGCCCCGCTTCGGCGGCGAGATCTCGAGTTCCTCGACGTGCCAGTCGTTGCGCACGTTCTGCTGGGTCTTCAACAGCACAGCACCGTGGGACTTCATTGTCGCTCTCCGCTCACTTCACCTTGACGGACTTGTACTGGAGGAACTCCGCGAGCCCCTCGAGGCCGAACTCGCGGCCGAAACCGGACTGCTTGAACCCGCCGAACGGCGCGAAGAGCGAGACTCCGGCGGTGTTGACCGCCACCGCGCCCGCCCTGATCCGGCCCGCGACGCGGCGGGCCAGTTCCTCGTCGGAGGCGTAGACCGAGGCCGCCAGGCCGTACGGCGTGCCGTTGGCGATGTCGACGGCCTCGTCGAGGCTGTCGTAGGGAATGACGCTGAGCACCGGCCCGAAGATCTCCTCCTGCGCGATGGTCGCGCCGGGGTCGACGTTCGCGAAGACGGTCGGAGCGACGTACCAGCCGCGGTCGAGCCCGTCGGGCCTGCCGCCGCCGAGCACGAGGTCGGCCCCCTCCCGCACCCCCGTCTCGATGTAGCCCATGACCCGCTCGAACTGGCGCGAGCTCGCCAGCGGGCCGAGGTCGGACGAGGCGTCGGCGGGGTCGCCCACCGTCATGGCCTGCAACCGTTCGACGAGCGCGGCGACGACCTCGTCGTGCCGGTGCCGGGGGACCACCACGCGGGTCAGTGCCGCGCAGATCTGGCCGTTGAAGGCGATGAACCCGGGCACGAGCGACGGCAGGACGTCGTCGAGCGGGATGTCGTCCAGGATCACGGCGGGCGACTTGCCGCCCAGCTCCAGGGTCACGTTGGCGAGCCGCCCGGCACAGGCGCTCATGACGGCCTTCCCGGCGGGGATCGAGCCGGTGAGGCTGACCTTGTCGATCGCGGGATGGGCCACCAGGTGGGCGCTCACCTCGGTGGACGCGGCCAGGACGCTCAGGACACCCTTCGGCAGCCCGGCCGCCTCGGCCATCTCGCCGACCAGCGCGGCGGTGAGCTGCGACTCCTGGGCCATCTTCAGCACGACCGGACAGCCGGCCAGCAGGGCGGGCACCAGCTTCATGGCGAGGTAGAGACCCGGGCCGTTCCAGGCGGTGATGACCACGGCGGGGCCGATCGGTTCGCGGAGCACGTCCACGATGCCGTCGGGCACCTCGCGGCGCTCGGCGAGGCGCAGATCCCTGGCCTGCTCGAGCAGGCTCCGCCAGATCATCACGACGCCGGCGTCGAGGGCCGCGGCGTGCGCGAGGGTCGGGCCGGACTCGGTGGTCCAGGCCTTGTCGAACTCCTCCTTCCTGGCCTCGAACTCGTCGCAGAACCGGCTCAGCACGGCGATGCGCTCGGCGAGCGGCAGCGTCGGCCACGGCCCGTTGTCGAACGCCTCGCGGGCCGCGGCCACCGCACGCTCGGCGTCCTCGATCGTCGGGTCCGCGGCGACGGCCACCACCTCGCCGGTGGCCGGTGAGACCACCTCGTACACCGGGTCGTCCTGGCTCTTGGACACCCACTCGCCCCCGACGTAGAGCCGGTCGATGCGGGTAACAGGGTCGGCGCTCAGCGTCACGATGCCTCCTTCGCGGTACTTGTCTG
The DNA here is from genome assembly GCF_005146945.1 of Prauserella endophytica. Classification (GTDB taxonomy): domain Bacteria; phylum Actinomycetota; class Actinomycetes; order Mycobacteriales; family Pseudonocardiaceae; genus Prauserella_A; species Prauserella_A endophytica. The sequence goes on along the minus strand of NZ_SWMS01000002.1, from coordinate 295,750 downwards.
TTGTGGACAGTCGACTGCCGTGACCGCCGCCCACGCCGCACGGGCCCGGTCGAGCGGTGCCATTGCCCGGGTCGTGGCGGTGGGCGCCTCGACCGAGACCGCCCGTCCCGGCAACGCGGCGAGCAGGCCGGTGAGATCCAGTTCGCCGGTGCCGGGCAGCAGGCGCGCGGCGAGTGCCTCGGCCCGCAGCGCTTCCGTTCCGCCCTCCGGAGCGGCGAGCGGGGCGTCGCAGAGCTGGAGGTACGGAAAGAGCGCGTCGCCGTGGGTCTCGAGCGCGGCGGCGACCTCGGCGACGCTGCCGCCGGAGCGGTGCAGGTGCAGGGCGTCCACCAGCACCCCCGCTCCCGCCGGGACGGCGAGGTCGATCGCCTCGGTGAGGGTCCGGCACCGCGTGAACACCATCGGCTCCAGGCACGGGAGCACGCCGGCAGGGGCGGCTTCCTCGACGATCGCCGCCAGGCGATCCACGGCCTCGGCCGGGGCGAGGCCGGCGTTGACCACCACCAGGTGCCGCGTCCCGAGTTCGGCCGCCAGCTCGATCGCGCCAGAGACCTCGGCCAGGGAGAGGTGCGTGCTCAGCCTGAGGACCTCGACGTCGAGCACGCCCAGGCCCGTGGACCGGAGCGCGGCGAGTACCCGCCCGCGGCGGTGTTCGTCCCGCCCGAGGTCCGCGGCCACGGGCTCCCGGCTGCCGGCGACCCGCAGGGTCACGGCGTCGAAACCCGCCTCCGCGGCAGCCGCGACGTGCACCTCCGGCTCGTCGTCCAGGAAGTCGAGGCAGGCCAGGGCGATCCGGTGTCCCACGTCCTCACCGTTCCCGCAGCAGTTCTGTCCCGTCCCAGTCCCGCGCGGCCTCCGCCACCCGCCCGTAGAGGCGGGACAGGTAGGGCGTCTCCTCGTAGAGCTCGACCAGGTGGCCGACGTGCGGCCCTGGGTCGAGGAACACGAAGCGGACCTCCGGCGTCGAGGCGTCCATGACCACCCTCGCGCCCTCGGCCACGAGCTGGTCGCGGGCCGCGTCGAGGTCGTCGACGAAGCACGCCACGTGGTGGATCCCGCCCGCGTCGCGGCGCATGTCCCGGTCGAGGGAGGCGGGCGCGAGTGCGTGGTGGTGGACGAACTCCACCATCACGTTGCCCCACTGCCCCAGCGCGCACGTGTGGTCGAAGACGCCGGGCGCGGGCTCCTGGCCGTCGCCGGGCACCTCGACGCGTTCGGTCGGCACGTGCTCGCGGACGTAGAACGGCCCTGCGCCGTACCGCTCGTGCCAGCTCCGCGCGCTCGCCCGCACGTCGGTGGTCGCGTACGCCACCTGCACCATCCGCAGTCCCCGCGGCGGGATCATGGTCACCTCCAGGCCGGCCGGGCGTCATTCCACGCGATGCGCCCGGCCAGCACGTCGCCGATGCCGGCGCCCTCCGGCATGACGGGGTCGGTCCAGCTCAGCGGCGAGTCGGTGAGCTGCACCAGCGTGCCGAACGCGGACGAGGGGCGGATGAAGGTCTCGTCCCAGCATCCGGTTCCCGTCCGGGTGTCCACAGTGGAGTACCCGGCGGCCTCCAGTCGCCCGGCCGCCTCGGTGACGTCCTCCACGAAGCACGTCATGTGGTGGAATCCGGGGCCGCGTTTTTCCAGGTACGCCGCGAGGTAGGACTGCTCGTGCAGCGGCTGGAGCAGCTCGATCTTCACCCCGGGCGGGAAGCTCAGCTGCAACGACCGGATCGCGAGCCGGTCGTCGTCGCCGCCCGCGATCAGCCGGCCGCCGAACAGGTCCGCGTAGAGCGGTGCGGCGGTGGCGAGGTCCCGCACCGCGACGGCGACGTGGTCGAAACGCGTGACGAGGCCGGCGAGCTCCTCGACCGCGCCGGCCTCCGCCGGGACGAGGTCCCCGATCACGGGAGCTCGATCCCGAGCTCGGCGCAGATCGCCTCACGCAGCCGGAACTTCTGGATCTTGGTCGCGGCCATCGGCCACTCGTCGACCACCCGGATGTGCCGGGGCAGCTTGAAGCTCGCGATCCGGCCGCGCAGCCACTCCCCGAGCTCCTCGCCGGTGACGTCGTGTCCCGCGCGCAGCTCGACCGCGGCGACCGGCACCTCCACCAGCCGGGCGTCGGGGATGCCGACGACCTGTGCGATGTTCACCGCGGGATGGCGCTGCAACGCCTCCTCGATCTCGACCGCCGCGACGTTCTCGCCGCCGACCTTGAGCATGTCCTTCAGCCGCCCCAGATACGAGATCCGCCCGTCCTGGTCGACGGCCCCGATGTCGCCGGTGTGGAACCAGCCCTCGGCGTCGGTGACGGCGGCGGTCTCCTCGGGTGCGTTGTGGTAGCCCTCGAACATCGAGTAGCCGCGGACGCAGATCTCGCCGCGCTCCCCTGTCGGCACCTCCGCGCCGGTCTCCGGGTCGACGATCCGGATCTGGATGCCGGGGAACGGCGGACCGCTGGTGTTGGTCCGCTGCTCGAGTGTGTCGGTGGGCACCGAGAAGGAGACGCAGCCTCCGGTCTCGGTGGAGCCGTAGGCCGTGACCACCGCGGCGTGCGGGAAGAGCCCCTGCAGCTCCCTCAGGGTCGCGGGCGGCGCGACGCCGTTGACCACCCGCACGGCGCTCCAGTCCACGGTGGAGAATCCCGGATGGTTCGCCACCGCCTGCGTGATGGTCGGGAACGTCGGATAGAAGTGGGTGAGCCCGGCGCGCCGCAGCATCGCGATCGCCGCGTCGGGCTCGAAGTGCTCCATCGAGAGGAACGTCGCGCCGACGAAGAAGCAACCGTTCATCGGCAGCACCGAGGACATGTGGAACATCGGCAGCGGGTCCCAGAAGCGGTCGCCCCCGTGGACGTCGAGCCGCTCGGCCACGGCGATCGCGTTGCGGACCACCATCTCGTGCGACAGCGCGCAGCCCTTCGGCTTCGCGGTGGTGCCGGAGGTGTACATCATCATGCCGACAGCGCGCAGCGGCACCTGACGGCGCAGCGTGTGGACCTCCTCCGGCGTCACCCGCGCCGCGCCCGCGTAGAACCTCTCCGCCGGGGTGTACGCGGGGGCGACCGTGCCGTCGCCGCCGAGCAGCACCACCGCCTCCAGCGAGGGGACGGACGCCACGGGGAAGGCGTCACCGCGCCCTGGGTCGAGCTCGGGCATGGCGGCTTCGATCCGCCTCGTGAGCTCGAAGGGCCTGCCGGGCTGCTCGGCGGTCACGAGCACCTTGATGCCCGCGTCGCCGAGAACGTGGGCCAGGTCGTCGCCCTGGTAGCGGGCGTTGACGAGCACCGCGACCGCACCCAGCATCGCGGCGCCGTAGGACACCCGCGCGAAGTCGGGGCAGTTCGCCATCAGCACGCCGACGTGGTCGCCCGGCCCCACGCCCATGGCCCGCAGGGCCCTGGCCGCCAGCTCGGCCTCGTCGGCCAGCTGCGCGAAGGTCAGCCGCTCGCCGGGGAAGACGAGCGCCTCGGCGTCCGGCCACAGGGCGGCGGCACGGATCACCACGTCGCCGATCGGAACCGCCTCGGCCCAGCCACGGTGCCCCGTCGAGGCGCTACCGGCCCCGGGGGCCGCTGTGTCCCTCAGCGCCGGCGCCTCGGGCGAGGACGTCTCCGTTGTCGTCACCGTGTGTCCTACCTTTCAGCTGTTGTCCCCTGCCTCTCAGAACGACCGGGGCAGACCGGCCATCTCGGCGATCGAGTTGCGGGCCATCTCATTGGCGATGGGGCCGATCCGGTAGAGCCGGGCGTCGCGCCAGTATCGCTGCATCTGCGTCTCGAGCGCATAGCCCATGCCGCCGAAGATCTGGATGCCCCGGTCGGCCGCGGTCACCGCGCCCTCGGAGGCGACGATCTTCGCCATGTTGGCGTGCATGCCGCACTCCAGGCCCTCGGCCTGGCGCCACGCCGCCTCGTAGACGAGCAGCTCCGCCGACTTCTGCGCGATCAGCATGTCGGCGTAGTAGTGCTGCAGCACCTGCATCTGGCCGAGCTTGCGGCCGAAGACGTCGCGCTCCTGGAGGTAGCGCTTCGCCTCCTCGATCACGCCGTCGAGGATGCCCAGCGCGAGCGCCGACATGACGATCCGCTCGTTGTTGAGTGTCTTCAGCAGCATGTACCAGGCCTGGCCCGGCTCGCCCAGCACGAGGTCGTCTGGCACGAAGACGTCGTCGAGGAACACCTCGCAGGACCCGACGTTCTTCATGCCGAGCTTCGGGATCTGCCTGCACTCCACGCCCGGCGTCTCGCGCGGGACCAGGAACAGGGTGGTGCCCCTGGTCTTCTTGACCGGGTTCTTCTCGGTCCGCGCGAGCAGGAGCAGGTAGTCGGCGACGTGTGCCTGGGTGGACCAGATCTTCTGGCCGTTGATGACCCAGCCGTCCTCGGAGCGGGTGGCTGTCGTCTTCAGCACGCCGAGCAGGTCGGTGCCGCCCGCGGGCTCGGTGAGCGAGATGGCGAACTTCGTGCGCCCCTCGGCGATGTCGGGCAGGAAGCGGCGCTTCTGCTCCTCGGTGCCGTAGTAGCCGACGGACTTGGCCCCGGCGAAGGCGTTGATGCCCCAGATCCAGGCGATGCCACCCAGCGAGCGGGCCAGCTCGCGGATGAGAATGACCTGGTCAAGCTCGGTGCCGCCCGAGCCGCCGTACTCCTCGTCGATCGCGATGCCGTGGAAGCCGGCCTCGGCCATCTTCGCGAAGAGCTCGTGCGGGTATTCGAACTCCTTCTTCTCCAGCTCGAGGGCGACCTCCTTCGGGCACTCCTTCTCGACCCACGTCCGGACGGCCTTCCGGAACGCCTCCTGCTCGTCGGTGAGCGCGAAGTCCACGGTCCCTCCTGATCAGCCGGCCATACGGCGGCTCTTGGTATTTCCACCAAACGATTGCTTGATTCATGGAACACTGCCCTCCTAGTGATGTCAAGCACGTCCCTGGACTTTTATCAACCAATCGTTTGGTGTAAACATGGAGGAGTCGAGGGCGACGAAAGGAAGACCCCATGACCCGTGTGCACATCGACCACATCGCGCTCTGCGTGAAGGATCTCGACCAGGCCATCGCCGACTGGAAGGACATCCTCGGCGTGCTCACGCCGGAGATGACCGAGACGATCACGTACTCCCGGGGCAGCTCGGACGGGACCGAGATGGTGTGGGCGACCTTCCAGAACCCCGACCCCACGGGCGTCTCGATCCAGATGTGGGCACCGGGCTCCCCGGACAGCTGGGTGCACAAGGTGCTCGCCAAGCGCGGCGAGTTCGTCCACCACATCGCGTTCCTGAGCGACAACTTCGGCCACACGATGGAGCAGTGCCGCGCCGCCGGGCTGCCCGTCCTGCTCGACGAGGACAGCCACCCCGACACGATGCCGTGGCTGAAATGGAACTTCCTGCCCGAGTCGAAGGCCCACGGCGTGCTCATCGAGCTCGCCACGCGCTACCAGGTCGGCGGCGACCGGTGGGTGCCGCACCCCGGCAACGCCGAGAACGCCGACCTGCTCAAGGAGATGACCCAGCGCTTCTACACCGACCCGGGGCTGCAGGGCGGAGGCCGGCCGTGAGGATCAACGTCGACCTGGCGCTCTGCCAGAACTACGGGCAGTGCGTCTTCGCGGCGCCGGACGTCTTCGACCTCGACGACGCCGGCGAGCTCGTCTACCAGGCAAGCGCCGAGGAGACCGCGCGCGCAGACGTCGAGGCCGCCGCCATGGCCTGCCCCGTGCAGGCCATCACGATCGAGGGGTAACGAGCCATCATGTCGACTCCCCCGGCCCGGCGGATCGTCGTCGTCGGCGGCTCGCTCGGAGGTCTGCGGGTGACCGAGGCGCTCCTCGCGGGCGGCTGGGACGGCGAGGTCGTCGTGCTCTCCGCAGAGCCGCACGTGCCCTACACCCGGCCACCGCTGTCGAAGGCCGCGCTCGCCGACGGTCCGGATCTCGCGACGCTCGCCTTCAAGCAACGCCCCGAGGCCGCGCGAGCCGAGTGGCGCTTCGGCTCCCGAGCCGTCGCCGCGGACCTCGCCGCGCGCACGGTCACCCTCGCCGACGGCGGCACGCTCGCCTACGACGGCCTGGTCGCCGCCACCGGCGTCCGCCCGCGACGGCTCCCCGCGCGGATCGACCACTCCGCCGGAGCCGGGCACGTGGTGCGGACGATCGAGGACTGCCGCGCCCTGCACGCCGAGCTGCGGCCAGGCGCCAGGGTGGTCGTGATCGGCGCCGGCTTCATCGGCTGCGAGGTCGCCGCCACCGCCACCGGACTCGGCTGCCACGTCACCGTCGTCGCCGTCGACGAGTCCCCGATGCTGGTCCCGCTGGGCCGCGCGGTCGGGGACGCCGTCAGGGCCCGCCACGAACGCGCCGGTGTCGCCTTCCGGCTCGGTGTGTCGGTGGCCTCGGTGAGCGGGACCCGCGGGGCGTACTCCGTGGCCCTGTCGGACGGCACGTCGGTGAAAGGCGACGTCCTCGTCCAGTGCGTCGGCTCCGCTCCCTGCGTCGAGTGGCTGGAGGGCAACGGACTCGACCTCACCGACGGCGTCGTGACCGACAACCGGCTGCGCCTCGGCGGCGGCACGGGCGCGGTCGCGGTCGGCGATGTGGCCCGCTTCCCGAACCCGCTCTTCGACGACGTCCCGCGCCGGATCGAGCACTGGCAGACGCCACTGGAGACCGCGCGCCGCGCCGCCGCCACCCTGCTCGCGGACCTCGCGGGCACGGAAGCGGACCCGGTGCCGTTCACCCCGCTGCCGTCGTTCTGGTCCGACCAGTACGACCTGCGCCTGCAGTCCTTCGGCGTGCCCGGCCTCGCGGACCGGACGGAGGTTCTCGAAGGCGACCTCGAAGGCCAGGCGGTGGTGGGCTACTTCCGCGGCGAGCAGCTCGTCGGCGCCCTGCTGCTCGGCCTGCCCCGGCGGGCCGCGGCCGTCCGCAAGCACCTGCTCGCCTCACTCACCGACCCGGCGGCCACGTACGCCGCCTGAACCGTTCCCCCGCCAAGGAGACCCGATGACCTACGTGATCGCCGAGCCCTGTGTCGACGTGCAGGACAAGACCTGCATCGACGAATGTCCCGTCGACTGCATCTACGAGGGCCCTCGGATGCTGTACATCCACCCCGACGAGTGCGTCGACTGCGGAGCCTGCGAACCGGTCTGCCCGGTCGAGGCCATCTACTACGAGGACGACCTGCCCGAGGAGCTGGCCGCCTACACCAAGGTCAACGCCGAGTTCTTCGACGGGCTCGGCAGCCCCGGAGGCGCCTCCCGGCTCGGCGCGGTGGACGCCGACCATCCCCGGGTGGCCGGACTGCCCGCCCAGACTCCGGCGTGAGCGGGGGCGACGTGCACCTCGCCGCCACCACCACGCGACTGCGCACCGTCGTCACCGCCCCGGTCACGCCGCCCGACCCCGGCCAGGACGAGGCGCTGCTCGCCGTGGAGCGGGTCGGGATCTGCGGGACCGACCTGCACATCTGGGACGGCAGCTACGCCACCGGCCTTCCGCTCATCCAGGGGCACGAGATCAGCGCGACCGTCGCCGCCCTGCCCGGCGGCTACGCCGGCCCGCTCGCCGTCGGCGACCGGGTGGCCGTGGAGCCGGTGGTGGCGTGCGGGACGTGTTACCCCTGCCGGATCGGCCGCCGCAACACCTGCCGGTCGATGGACGCCGTGGGCGTGCACCGGCCGGGCGGCTTCCAGGAACGCGTCGCGGTGCCCACCGGCAACTGCCACCCGGCGCCCGGTCTCACGGCCGACGTCGCCGCGCTCGCCGAGACGCTCTCGGTGAGCCTGCGCGCGATCACCCGCCCCGGCGTGCGGGCAGGCGAGCGGGTGCTGATCCTCGGTGCGGGACCGATCGGGCTCGGCGCCGTGATCGCCGCACGGGACGCGGGCGCCGAGGTGATGGTCGCCGACCTCCACGAGTCCAGACTGGACCTCGCGCGCAAACTCGGCGCCGCCGTGACCGTCCGGGGCGTCGAGGACCTGGCCGAGCACGTCGCCGAATGGACCTCCGGCGAAGGAGCGCCCGTCGTGGTGGAGGCCACCGGCGCCGCGGCCGTCGCGGAGCGGGCCTTCGAGGTGGTCGCCACCGCGGGCCGGATCTCACTGGTCGGCGTCTCCGAGCAGACCGCGCGTCTCGGCCTGCGCACGTTCACGGCGAAGGAACTCGACGTGTACGGCAGCCGGTCCACACTGGACTTCCCCGCCGCGATCGCCCTCGCCGGAAGGCACCAGGACGACGTCCGCCGCCTCATCAGCCACGAGTTCGGCCTCGCCGAGGTCGGCGAGGCACTGGCGTTCTCCCACGACAACCCGCAGTCGGTGGTGAAGACGGTCATCGCCGTGGGCTGAACGCAGCCGGTCACGGCGAATGGTGATGTGTACCCGCCCGTACCTGGTGAACGCGGCGAGGCGCGGTTCGGCGCTGCGGAACGCGTGCCATTCGGCCCGGATGGCGGCGGCGCGGTTCGCACGCGGCCGGATCACGATCAGGCCGGCGGGCTAGCCGATCGTGCTGCGGCTCGGCCGCGCCCTGCGTGCGCGTGAGGGCCAGGTCGGTGAAGCGGACGAGCCTCCTCGCCAACGGCGGCAAGGCCTCCCCCGCGATGCCTCCAGCGAGTCCGCCAAGGTGTGTCCGGAGGAACCTCGTCGTCAGCGTGTGCCCTTCCAGCACGGCCAGGCACCGTCGAAGCCCGCGCGGCCTGCCAGCACGTCGTCGAGCGTGATGCCGTCGACCGGACCGCTCCAGTCGCGATCGGTGTCGACGAGCTGGACCAGGCCCCCGGTCTGCCGTGGCCGCAGGAACGTCTCGCGCCACGTCGGGTCGCCGAGGTCGGTGCCGACCGTCTCGAACCCCGCCGCCTCGACCACGTCCACGGTGCGGGTCACGTCGCCCACCACGAAGGTGACGTGGTGGAAGCCCTCGCCGCGTCGGTCGATGGTCCTGGCCAGCAGGCTGTCGTCCCGCAGCGGCTGCATCAGCTCGATCTTGAAGCCGCCGAGCCGCAGGTGGATGATCCGGTTGCCGGTCTCGTCGTTGTCGCCGCCGAGGACGAACCGCCCGCCGAGCACTCCGGCGTAGAGCGCGAGCGCCGCCTCCGCGTCGCGGACCGCGACGGCGACGTGGTCGAGCCTGCGGACCCCGGCGGTCAACTGATCTGCCCGCCGTCGACGACGAGGGTGCTGCCGGTGACGAACGAAGCGGCGTCGGAGGCCAGATACACCACGGGGGCGGCGATCTCCTCCGGCCGAGCCCAGCGCCCGAGCGGGATCTCGGCGGCGTAGAGCCTGCCCATGCTGGGGTCGTCCTCGTAGTGGTCGTGCGCTCCGGAGTCGACCAGCCCCGGCTGCACCACGTTGCTCCGCACGCCGTGCCTGCCCCACTCGCGCGCCATCGTGCGGTTGAGCATGGTCAGCCCGGCCTTGGCCGTGCCGTAGTGGGCCATCCCGTGCTGGGCGGCCTCTCCGACGATCGATCCGATGTGGACGATCGCCCCGCCACCCGCGCGGATCATCCCTGGCAGGGCGGCGCGCGCGCAGAGCAGCGGGGCCTCCAGGTTGAGGGCCACCGTCTTCTGCCAGCCGGACAGCCGCATCTCCGCCAGCGGGGCGAGGAACCGCGCGCCGCCCGCGTTGTTCACCACCACGGTCGGGTCGCCGAGCTCGGCGGCGACCTTGGCGACGGCGTCGGTCACCTGTGCCTCGTCGGTGACGTCGGCGGTGACCACGCTCGCCCGCCTGCCCGTGGGCTCGATCAGCGCGGCCGTCTCCTCCAGCGCCTCCCGGCGGCGCGCGAGCAGGCCAACGTCGGCGCCCGCGTGTGCGAGCGCGAGCGCGATCGCCCGCCCGATGCCGCCGCTGGCGCCGGTGACGACGGCGACCTTCCCTTCGAGCGCGCCGGTCACGACACCGCTCCCCGCCGGACCGGCATCCGCTTCATGCCGCGGCTCATCATCGTGGTGTGCCATTCCTCCGGCCCGTCGAGTGCGAGGTCGGGCAGGGCGTCGAGCACCGCTGGGATCGCGACCTGGGCCTCCAGCCGGGCGAGGAAGTTGCCGAGGCAGTGGTGGACGCCGAAGCCGAAGGCGACGTGGTTGTTGCGCTGGCGCGTGATGTCGAGCTCGTGCGGCCGGTCGAAGACCTCCGGGTCGCGGTTGGCCGCGCTCTGGACGAGGAAGACGTTGTCGCCCTTGCGCAGCGTCTTGCCGCGCAGCTCGAGGTCCTCGGCAAGCAGCCGCTGCTCCAGCCGCGACGGGCCGTCGAAACGGAGCAGCTCCTCGACCGCGGTGGTGATCCGCTCGGGCTCGTCGCGCAGCAGATTCCACTGCTCGGGGTGCCGCAGCAGCTGCCGGGTGCCGTTGGCGATCAGGTTCGTGGTCGTCTCGTGCCCGCCGAAGACCAGCAGCGCGCACGTCGCGATGATCTCCCTGTCGTCGAGCGGGGGCTCCACGTCGTGGGCGGTGACGAGGCTGGAGATCACGTCGTCACCGGGATCGCGCCGGATCTTCGCGACGAGGTCGGAGAGGTAACCGGTCAGCTCCACGAGCCCCTGCTGCGCGAGCTCCCGCCGCCCCGGCTCACCCTGCGCGCCGAAGACCAACGTGAGGATGTCGTCGGACCACTTCTTGAACAGGTCGCGGTCCTGGGCGGGGACGCCGATCAGCTCGGCCACCACGATCGCCGGAATCGGGTACGCGAAGTCGGCGACGAAGTCGAAGCGCTCGCGGTCCCTCAGCCCGGCGAGGGTCTCCTGCACGACCTGTTCGACCCTGGGCCGCCACGTCGCGACGCGTTTCGGGCTGAACGCGGGCATCACCAGCTTGCGCAGCCGCGTGTGCTCCGGCGGGTCGAGGAACACCATCCAGTGCCGCAGCACCTCGAACGTCGGCGCCCTGGCAGCGCGCTTCTCCTCCGACAGGTGCGTCTCGTAGACGGGCCGCACGCGGTCGGACGAGAAGGCGGGGTTGCGCAGCGCCCACAGCACGTCCTCGTGCCTGTGCAGGAACCACGCCCGGTACCGCTCGTTCCAGTGGACCGGATGCTCCGCCAGCATGTGGGCGAAGTAGGGGTAGGGGTCCGCGAGGCGCTCCCCACCCAGCATGTCGTCGAGCTCCAGCGTCTCAACCACCGAGCACCACCACCACACACCCGTTTCCGTCGATTCCGGCGGTGCCGCCGCCCATGGTCTCCACGGCGGCGACCCGCGCTCCTTCCACCTGTCGTGCTCCGGCTTCGCCGCGCAGCTGCCACACGGCCTCGGCCACCTGGGCCAGCCCGGTGGCGCCCAGGGGATGCCCTCGGCTGAGCAGCCCGCCAGAGGGGTTCACCGGCTGGCGGCCGCCGAGCGCGGTGTGCCCGGAGAGGACCAGGTCGCACCCACCGCCGGGCTCGGTGATGCCGAGCGCCTCGGTGGCCGTGATCTCCCCGATCGTGAAGGCGTCGTGCACCTCGAACACATCCACGTCGCCGGGGCCGATCCCGGCCTCGTGCCAGGCGTCCGCGGCCACGCCGGCCATCAGCTCGTAGCCCCAGGGATGGGTGCTGCGGTGGTCCCACAGCTCGCCCGAGCGCAGTGCCGAGGCCGCGATGCGCACGTCGCGGCCGACGCCGCGCTCGCCACCGATCACCGCGGCCGTGGCGGCGTCGGAGATGTCGCAGCACTGCAGCAGCGTCAGCGGGTCGGCGACCATCCGGGAGGCGAGAACCTCCTCGGCGGTCACCTCGGCTCCGTGCTGGGCGCGCGGGTTGAGCGCCCCGTGCCTGCGGTTCTTCACCGAGACGGCCGCGAGCGCCTTCGGCTCGAGGCCGTAGAGGTGCTCGTAGCGGCTGGCGACCATCGCGTACACCCCTGGCAAAGCCAGGCCGGCCCGGCCCTCCGCGTCGGTCTCCTCGGGCGTGATCGGCCCGGAGAAGTGCAGGGTCATGGTCTCCACGCCAAGGCAGAGCACGCGCCCGAAACGGCCGGAGAGCACCGCGTGGCGCGCCTCGTGCAGGGCGGTCGACGACGTCGCGCAGGCGTTCTCGAAGGTCAGGATCGGAACACCGGTGATGCCGAGCAGCTGCAGCGCCCGCTGCGCCGTGCCGGGGGCGCCGAACACGGTGCCCGCGAAGACGGCGTCGAGCTCGCGCACGTCGTCGACACCGGCGTCGTCGAGCGCCTCGGTGACCGCCTGCTGGACGAGCGACGGCGCGCCAACTCCGGGCTGGCGGCCGAACCGGGACGTGCCGACGCCGTGGACGAAAGCCGCGCTCATGACTCCTCCCCCGCGGGGACGGCGAGCAGGTCGCCGGTCCCGGACGTGCCCGTGACCCGGGCCCTGGTGCTGGGCGGCAGCGGCCGGTCGCCCGGCGTGTGGACCAGCACGCGAGGCCCGTCGTCGAGCACGACGTAGGCCACCGCGTACGGCGGGGTGTGGCCGGGCACCCGCACGCGCAGGCACGTGGAGGCCCACACCTCGCCCTCGGGCGAGAACGCGCTCTCCGCGACGGGTCCCCGGCACAGCGGGCACCGCAGAACCGCCTGCGCGACGGGATACCCGCACCCGGTGCACCGCCAGCCGAGTACGGCGACACCGTCGGGGCCGGTCCGGACCCGCGGACGCGGGTCACCGGTCGTGGTGCTCATCGGTCTCCTTCCACAGAGCAGGGGCGGCGGGTCATCGCGGCGCCATCCGCACGCCGGCGTCGACGCGGATGACCTCGCCGTTGAGGTAGGTCGTCTCGAGGCAGGTCCGGACCACGTTCGCGATGTCTCCGGCCCGGCCGAGCCGTTTCGGGAACACGTTGGCGTCCCGCAGGTAGCCGCGGACCTCCTCGCTCGCGGCGCGCACCATCGGCGTGTCGATGGTCCCGGGGCACACGCACAGCACGCGCACGCCGTGGGAGGCGAGGTCGCGGGCCAGCGGGAGCGTCAACGCGACGATGCCGCCCTTCGACGCGGCGTACGACGCCTGCCCGACCTGGCCCTCGTACGCCGCGATCGAGCCGATGTTGACGATCACTCCCCGCTCGCCGTCCTCGCCGGGCTCGTTGCGGGCCATCACCCCGGCGACGTTGCGCAGCACGTCGAACGCGCCGACGAGGTTGACCTCGATCCCCTGCCGGAAGCGCTCCAGCGGGAACAGGGTCCCGTCGCGGGCCACGACCCGGGCCGCCGGGCTGATCCCGGCGCTGTTGACGAGCACGTCGATGCGGCCGAAGCGTTTCCCGACCTCCTCGACGGTGGCGGCGACCTGGCCGGGATCGGTGACGTCGAGCGGGAAGAACTCGGCGCCCCCGCCCAGTTCCGCGCACAGCTCGGGGCCGCGTGAGCCCGGCAGGTCGAGCACCGCGGCGCGGCCTCCGCCGTCGACGAGCATGCGCGTGACGCCTTCGCCGATGCCCGAGGCACCGCCGGTGACGACTCCCACCGCGCCGGTGACACGCATCGCTACACCCGCTCCAGGATCGTGGCGTTGGCCAGCCCGCCGCCCTCGCACATCGTCTGCAGGCCATAGCGGGCGCCGGTGCGCCGCAGCTCGTGGACGAGTGTGGTCATCAGCCGCGCGCCCGACGCCCCGAGCGGGTGGCCGAGCGCCATCGCCCCGCCGTTGACGTTGACCCGGTCGAGGTCGACGCCGAGGTCCTTCGCCCACGCGAGCACCACCGCGGCGAACGCCTCGTTGCACTCGAAGAGGTCGATGTCGTCCACCGTGAGCCCGGCGCGGTCGAGCACCCTGCGGGTCGCCGGGATCGGGCCCGAGAGGATGAGCACCGGGTCGCTGCCGACCACGGTGGCGGTGTGCACCCTGGCGATCGGGGTCAGCCCGAGCCGCTCCACCGCGCGCTCCGAGGCGACCAGGACGGCGGCGGCGCCGTCGGCGATCTGGCTGGCGAGCGGCGCGTTGTGGACGCCGCCCTCCCGGATCGGCGGGACGCTTCGCATCTTGTCCCGGTCGGAGCTGCGCCGGACGCCCTCGTCGGCGGTGACGCCGGCGGCCTCCATGAGCTGGCCGGCGAACCGGCCCTCGTCGTGAGCGCGGGCGGCCCTGGCGTGGCTGGCGATCGCGAGGTCGAACATGGCCTCGCGGTCGATCCCCCACCGCTCGGCGATGAGGTCACCGCCGCGGAACTGGTGGATCTCCTGGTCCCCGTAGTGCTTGGCCCAGCCCGCGCCCGCGAAGGGGTAGCCGTAGCCGAGCTTCGGGTCGCCGGAGCTGTTGAGTGGCACCCGGCTCATCACCTCGACTCCGCCCGCGACCACGAGGTCCTGCTCCCCGGACTTCACCGCCTGCGCGGCGAAGTGCACCGCCTGCTGAGAGGAGCCGCACTGCCGGTCGATGGTGACCGCGGGAACCTCGACCGGCAGCCCCGCCGACAGCCAGGCGTTGCGGCCGACGTTCCACGCCTGCTCGCCCATTTGCGCCACGCAGCCTGCGATGACGTCGTCGACGCGGCCGGGGTCGACCCCGGTGCGGTCCAGCAGGGCGGCGAAGACGTCACCGAGGAGATCGGCCGGGTGCAGCCCGCTGAGCCCACCGCCGCGCTTACCCGTCGGGGTGCGAACTGCGTCCACAATGTACGCCTGGGGGCGCGACTCGGTCATGTGATCACCTCTCGTTCAACTCCTGCGGTGTGCTGGTGCGTGCGCTCGGCGTCCCACAACTCCTCCAGCCCGGCTGGCAACCGCTCCTGCTGGAGTCGCGGCCGGACCACGACGGCGAGATCGGCCAGCGCGGCGTGCCACGCGGCCGTGCCAGGCGGTGGGGTGAGGCGCAGGAGCGTGGTGTCCAGGCCCCAGCCGTCGCGCTCGGCCGACAGCCTGCGCGCCAGCTCGACGACGTCCTCGGCGCCCGGGTCCCACGTCCGCACGGCGGGACGGCGCAGCCGGCGGCACGCGGGCCCGAGCGAGCGCTCGAGGTGCCGCCAGACGGGTGCCCCGTCCTCTTCGGACACCGGGCTGAGCGCGTACGCCGAGGCGACCGCCGGCGCGGCCCGGCCGAGCAGCCACAGCGTGGGCTCCAGCGCGTAGGGCGCGGGCGTCACCCGCACCCGGGTCTCGGGGTTCACGGTGTGTTGCGGCAGTCCCGCCGGGATGGTGTGCCGCGGACCCCGGTGGGCGAACGGGGTGGTGCCCGCCGCGGCGAGCAGGACGTCGGCCCACTCGGTCAGCGAAGCCTCGTCGTCGCCGCGCAGGCCGAGCACGAGCCTGCCGCCGAGCAGCTGGTCGGCGACGTGCCGTTCCTCGGCCAGGTACAGCGGATGGTGCTCGGCGACCGCCGTGCCGGCGCCGATCAGCACCGTGCGCGTCGGCTCGGCGCACGTGGCCGCCGCGGCCAGTGCCACCTCGGGCCGCCCTGACGGCGCGGCGAGCCAGACCAGGTCGAGTGCCGCCTCCTCCACGGCCGCCGCCAGCGCGGGCACATCCGCGAGCGAGACCGTGGCCAGGTCGAGAGTGACGCCGATCCTCATGCCGTCACCGCCTTCAGCACGGTTGCGGCGAGCAGTTCGAGCTGCTCGCCGAGCTCACGGTCGGAGACGAAGTCGAAGTTGACCCTGGCGACGATGGTGTCCACGCCGGCGTCGGCGATCTGCCCGAACCGGGCCGCGACCTCGTCCGGGCTGCCGACGACCGCGCTCGTGGCCGTGCGGTCGACCTGCCCCTGAAGGCGTTCGGGGCTGGTGAAACCGTGGCCTCCGTCCAGCACCCACCACGCACCGGCCTCCTCGGTGTAGTGGCGCCGCAGCCGCGGGAGGAACCAGGAACGCGCGGCCTCGCCGTCGACGTCGACCCAGGTGTCCTTGATCATGCCGATCCGGCCGGGCTCGCGGCCCGCGGCGCGCGCGGCGCCGGTGATCGTGGCGACCGCACGCCGGATGCCCTCGGCGTCGAGTGTCTGGGGCAGCAGGGCCGACATCCCGTGCCGCCCGATGCGTTCCAGTGCCGCGCGGGCCATCCCGCCGCCCCACACCGCGTCAGGGCGCCGGTCGCGCGGCTCGCGGTCGAGCACGTCGAGACCGGCGTCCATGCGGCGACCGCGGCCCGTACGCGGCAGGCCAAGCGCGTCGAACTCCGCGTCCCGGTGCCCCAGTCCGACGCCGAGCTCCAGCCGTCCCCGCGCCGCGTCGTCCACCGCGGCCGCGAGCGAGCGCAGGCGCTCCGGGTCGTGCTGGGGCAGCAGGACCATCGCCGTCCCCAGTCGCAGCGTCGTGGTGGCAGCCGCGGCGGAGGCGATCGGCAGCAGCGGCGCCGGGCAGAACGCGTCGTACCAGAGCCGGTGCTCGGCCAGCCACAGGTGGGCGTAGCCAAGCTGTTCGACTTTCCTTGCCACGGCGGGAAAGTCGCGGTAGAGGCACGGAAGCTGGTGTGGCCGGGTCACCGTGGACTGGAACGTCCACAGCCCGACTCCCATTTCGACACCCATGAGCGTTTCCCGCCTCAGTCCTGGGTTCCGGTCAGGTGCGTGACGTCGGTGGTGGCGGTGCCCGCGAGCACCACCCGCTCACCGACCATCAGCTCCACGGCACAGTCGGCGAGTGTGCGGCCCTTCTCCTCGCGCAGCGCCGACACCGTGCCGCGCGCGACGACGTGGTCGCCGCCGAGGACATTGCCCTGGAACCGCACGCGGATGCCGCGCAGGTGCTCGTGGCCGCCGGTCCAGGCGGCGAGCATGTTCATGACGTACGCGACGTTGTTCGGGCCCTGGTTGACCGGCTTCTCCCCCATCCCCAGCGCGCGCACGGCGTCGAGGTCGAAGTGGATGGGGTTGGGGTCCACCAGTACCAGCGCCATCGTCTTCATCTTCTCCGCGCTCACGGCGGGCAGCTCCCAGCTCGGGATGACGGTGCCGACCCGGATGGTCATGCGTCCCTCCTCGGGAAGACGATGGAGTTGTAGGTGGACGCGGCGAGCTCGCCCGCGGCGTCGGTGAGCGCCAGCCGGAACCCGACGATGTCGAAGACGCCGGTTCGCTTGCCCCGCTTGCGTTCGGCGGAGACGAACTCGCCGCTGACACTGAAGCTCTCGCCGACCTCGAGCGGGCGTTCGAGCACGGTCTCGTGCTCGCCGAACATCGGTCCGTCGGCGGCGGTCGCGCCGCAGATCGCGAAGACCTCGTCCCAGCTGACGCCCTTGCCGACCGCCACGCTGATGTACGCGAAGAGCGGGTGCGCCACCTTGCCGTCCCTCGGCGACCCGACGACGTCGTTCAGCAGCCAGTCGACGTACGGCTCGATGGTGTAGGTCCCGCCGGGGATCGGGCGGCCGACGATCGCCGCAAGCTCGCTCTCGGTCATCGTCATCGAGACTCCAATTCACCAACCAACTGATTGGTAGAAGTCTGCCAGACGTCGCCCTCCCTGCCAAGCACCTCGGCGGGTGCACACGAGAGAAGGGCCCGAGCCGACGTGCGGCTCAGGCCCTTCTCTCGTCAGCGTGGCGGGCTCAGCCCCGGGAGAACGCCGCGCGCAGCGCCTCGATGCCACCGGCCGAGGCGACCGCGGACTCGGAGGCGACCGAGGACACGATCATCCCGATGTAGACGTCAGCCAGCTGCTCCGCGGTCCTTGGCCCGTCGGGGCGGTACCACCGGGTCATCGAGTTGAGCTCGCCGGTGATCACGATGCTCGCCAGCCGGGGGTCGATGGCCTTGTCGATCACGCCCTGACGCTGACCCTCCTCGAGAATGCCCTGGAGCACCACGACGTAGGTCTCACCGCCCTCGCGGATCTCGGCACGGCGCTCCTCGCTGAGCCGGTCGAACTCGCGCAGCTGGATCGTGTACGGCACGAGGTGGTCCGCGGCGAACAGCACGTGGGTGCGAACGAACGCGGCGAGCTTCTCCAGCGGCGCCTGCTCCGCGTCCGTCACCACGCGCATGTCCGCGATCGCCTCGTCGTAGACATCCTTGATGATCTTGTAGAGGAAGTCCTCCTTCGATCGGACGTAGTGGTAGAGGCTGCCTTTGAGGATGCCGACCCGGTCGGCGATGTCCTGGATGCTGGTCGCGCTGTACCCCTTGTCGAGGATCACCTCGGCGGCGGCCTCGACGATCTCGGCGAAGCGCTCCGGGTCCGGCCCGCGACGCGGCCGCCCCCGCTTGGCCGGCTCGGCGTCGGTTTTCGACATCTGGTCACGTCCCCCTTGCCTGAGCTGCGCCCGCAGCACCGTCGCTGCGTTGCGCGCGGTCGAACCACGGCAGGATAGTCCGGTCACCGTCGACCCACCGACCGTCCACCCGTCGTTCGGCGATCCGCCACCCGAGATCGGTGCGGAGCAGCAGATCACGGTACGACGCCGCGATTTCGACCCGGGCGGGCTTCCCCCGCTCTCCGGTGGCGCGTGCGACCAGCGTGGCCCGCACCTGACTGCGCACGCGCACCCGGCCATCGTGCTCGGCCGTGGCGCTGACACTGCCCAGCAGATGCTGGGTGGCGCGCAGGCCGCGATGGAGTTCCGCCATCACGTCCGCGACCTCCGCCCCGCCCCGGCAGCGGAACGCGCCGTAGTCGGCGACGGCGTCCGGGAGGAAGAGGGAGCGCAGGTCGTCGTACGCCTCGTCGTCGATCGCCCAGCAGTAGCGCGCGAGCAGCTCGGCGGCCACGGCGGTCGCGCGCACGTCGTCAGGAGCCATCGGTCGCCCCCGCCGCCGGATAGTCGGCGCCCTCGAACCACGCCTCGAGCTCCGCCCTCCTGGTGGCGTCGACGAGCTCGACGAAGGGTCCGCTGGGCAGCCGGTGGTAGGCGAACCGGACGGCCCGCCCGCTGCCGTCGTCGAAGGTGAGCACGCGCGGGAACCCGGCTGCCTCCAGCTTCGCGGAGGTGGCGGCGAAATCATCGGCCCACACGCCAACGTGGTGCGCGCCGCCCGCGCCGAAGGACAGCGAGGGGGCCTCCCAGATCGTGCCCGGGACGGGTTCGAGCAGCTCCAGCCGCGGCGAACCGCCCTGGGAGTACGCGAACCGCATCCGTGCGGCCACGGGGCCGTCGGGCGTCAGCACGGGCATCTCCCGCTCCTCCACGCCGGTCCAGGCCACGCCGAAGACGCCGGTCAGGTCGGCCATCGCCGCATCGAGATCCGGGACGACGAAACCGGTGTGGTAGATGTCGGTGATCTTCAGCAACGCGCTCTCCTTCGCATGGGCCGGCGATCAGCCGCCGATGTACGACATCTCCACTCGCGGACCACGCAGACCGTGCTCGCCGCGGAGCTCGGACGCGCGGTCGGCCCGCCCGCCCCAATGCCGGGCGAGCGCCGCGTGCAGCTCCTCGTCGGTCCGGCCGCCACGGACCAGCGCGCGCAGGTCGTGACCCGTGGCCGCGAAGAGACAGGTGAAAAGCTCACCGGTGGCCGAGATCCGGGCCCGCGTGCACGTCCGGCAGAACGGCTTCGTCACCGAGGCGATGATGCCGATCTCGCCGCCACCATCGCGGTAACGGAACCGCGTCGCGACCTCGCCCACCACGCCGGGCGGGACCTCCTCCAGCGGCCACAGCGCGTCGATCCGCGCCCGCACCTCGCAGGCGGGAACGACCTTGTCACGCACCCAGCCGTTGGTGGTGCCGACGTCCATGTACTCGATGAAGCGCAGCGCGACGCCCTCCCCCCGCGCCCACGCGGCGAGATCCTCGATCTGGTGGTCGTTGACGCCGCGCTGGACCACGGTGTTGACCTTGACCCCGAGACCGGCCTGCCGGGCGGCGGCGATGCCGTCCAGCACGGCCGAGAGCGGCAGCGGGGTGTCGGCCATCGCGCGGAAGGTCTGCTCGTCGAGCGCGTCCAGGCTGACGGTGACCCGGTGCAGTCCGTTCCGGGCGAGCACTTCGGCGAACTTCGGCAGCAGGACGCCGTTGGACGTCATGGCGAGATCCTCGATCCCGCCCACCGCGGCGAGCATCGCGACGAGGTCCGGCAGGCCGCCGCGCAGCAGCGGCTCGCCGCCGGTCAGCCGGAGCTTGCGGACCCCGCCGCGCCGGAAGACCCCCGCCAGCCGGGCGATCTCCTCGAAGGTCAGCAGCTCGGAACGCGCGAGAAAGGCGTGGTCGGCGCCGAAGAGCTCGCGCGGCATGCAGTACCGGCAGCGGAAGTTGCACCGGTCCGTGACCGAGATCCGCAGGTCGGTGAGCGGACGGCCGAGGCGGTCGAGCAGGGCGCCCGCACCGCTGCGCTGCTCCATCACTGGTGCTCCTCCCCGGCCGAGACTTTCGGCAACCGTTCGTTTGGTAGGTTATGCGCGATCGGGTCGCCGAGCAACCAGCCCACCGGGAGGACAGCTGCATGAACGCCGGCACAGAGGTCGTTCCGGAGTACGGCAGCCCGGAGCCGCCCGCCGGACGCGGCACCCCACCCGCGTGGTTCTCCGCCGCGCTGCGCCGCGAGCGCCACACCGGCGAGGTGGACGTCGGCGGCGTCCCGATCCGGTTTCTGGCCTGGGGCGAACCCGGCAGTCCCGCCACGATCCTCGTCCACGGCGGCGCGGCACACGCCATGTGGTGGGCGCCGATCGCCGCGCGGCTCGACCCGGACTCCTACGTCGTCGCACTCGACCTGTCCGGCCACGGGTGCAGCGGACACCGGCCGGTCTACGCGGTCGAGCACTGGGCCGAGGAGATCGCCGCCGTCGCGGAGGCCGTGTCGCCGGCCCCGGCCACCGTGGTCGCGCACTCGCTCGGCGGCATCGTGACGTCCTGCGCCATGACACGCGCCGACCTCGCCGGCCGGTTCCGCAGGGCGGTCCTCGTCGACGCGCCCGTCTGGCCCGACGCGGCCGCGCCGGAGCAGCCGCTGGCCGACCGGGAGATCCGGCCCCACCGCACCTACGCAAACGCCGCCGAGGCCCTCGGCCGGTTCCGGCTCGTGCCACCACAGCCGTGCGACAACGACTGGTACGTCGAGCACATCGCCTGGCACAGCCTCCGCCCGGTCGCGCCGTCCGGCTGGCAGTGGCGCTTCGACCCGAGGATCTTCGCCAATCCCACGGGCGACCACCGGATCACGCGGTTCGAGGGCAGCCTGGACCGGGCCGGGTGCCCCTTCGCGGTGGTGATGGGCGAGCGGTCCTACCTCGCGCCGGGCGCACGGGCGGCACTCGCGGACCGGCCGGGCACCCCGCTGCGCTTCGTCCCGGATGCGGCCCACCACGTGATGCTCGACCAACCCCTCGCCCTTCTCTCCCAGCTGCGGGACCTGCTCGGCTCGTGGCCATGAGGACCCTCAGATCCCGGCAGCGGTCAACCTTTCCGCCTTCGGGCGGGCCCGCACGTCTTCGACAGCGGTCACGATCTGCTCGAGCGCGAGGATGAGGAACCCGGCGAACACCGCCAGCCGGGCAGGCCACATCGGCAGCCGGACGAGGCCGAGTTTGTACTCCCCGGTCTCGAAGGCGGCGCTCAGGACGCTCCAGGAGGCCCACGCGAGCAGGATGGCGACAAGCGCCGCGCCGATTCCGCCGGCCAGGCGCACGATCCGGTAGGCCGGCCCCTTCAGCCGGTCCACAAGGGACGACATCGAGACGTGCTGCCGCCGCCGTTCCGCCTCGCCCAGCGCGAAGAACGCGGTCAGCGCCATCGCCAGCTCGACGTACTCGACGGTCCCGGTCACCTCCTGCTTGCCCAGCTCCCGCAGGACCACGTTGTAGACGATGAGCAGCATGATGAACACCATGCCGACGATCGACACCACGGCCAGCGCGCGCGAGAGGGCGTGGACCGTCGCGGCGAACCCCCGGCCGACCGCACCGGCGAGTCCACGGCCGGTCCCGTTCGTTGTCTCGGTCATTCGGTCAGTCCCATCTGGCTCGGGATGAAGGTGACGATGGCCGGGAAGACGAACATCAGGATCACGATGACGATGTCCAGCCTCACGTACCAGAGCACACCCTTGAACGCGGTGCTCAGCTCCACGTCCTTGCGGATCCCGGCGACGACGAACGCGTTGAGCCCCAAGGGTGGCGTGAGCAGCCCGATCTCGATCAGCTTGACGAACAGCAGCCCGAACCAGATCCCGTTCATGCCGAGCTCGGTGATCACCGGATACGTCAGCGGCACCATGATGAGCAGGATCGACGTGGGATCGAGGAACATCCCCAACGGGACGAGTACGAGCAGGAGGAGCGCGACGATCAGCCACGCCGGCACGGGCAGGCCGGTGAGGCCGTCCGCGATCAGCTGCGGCGCTCCGGCGGCCACCATGAACGAGGAGAAGATCGCGCCGCCGATGAGCAGCGAGAAGACCATCCCGTTGAGACTGACCGCGGCGGACAGCGAGTTCCACAGGCTCCTGCCCATCTCCTTCGGCTTGCGCAGGTGCTCGATCACCACCATCAGCAGGGCGACGAACGCCCCGACCGCGGAGGCTTCCACCGCCGTGAAGAAGCCGGAGTACATGCCGCCGATGATGATCACGAACAGCAGTCCGATGCGGAACAGGCTGTAGGCGCCGGAGAGCAGGGCCGGCCGGTTGCTGAGCGGCAGCACGTCCTCGGCGCCCTTGCCGAACAGCTCGGGCTTGCGCTTGGCCCGGATCATGATGCTGATGCCGTAAACGGTGGCGGTGACCACGCCCGGCCCGATACCCGCCATGAGCAGCGCGCCGATGGACTCGCCGGTCAGCACGCCGTAGATCACCAGCGGAACGCTGGGCGGGATGAGCACGCCCAGCGTTCCCGCGGCACCGACCACCCCGGCGGCCACGTGCATGGCATAGCCGGCCTTGCGCATCTCCGTGATCGCGAGGTTGCCGATCGAGATCACCGTGGCGATGCTCGACCCGCTGACCGCGGCGAAGCAGGCGCACGCCGTGAGTGTCGCGACCGCGAGGCCGCCGGGCAGGCTGCGCAGCAGCCAGCCCAGCACGCGGTAGGCGCCCTCGGCGAGGTTCGCCCGCTCCGCCGCGTTTCCCAGCAGGACGAACATGGGAATCACGAGCAAGGTGAACTTCGAGGCACTGCTGATCGGCAGCGCGCCCAGCGTCGACATCCCGACGTCCCAGCCGTCCAGCAGGTAGTAGCCGGCGAATCCCGCGAACGTCAGCGCCAGCGCGATGCGCATTCCCGAGAGCAGTGACACGGCGAGGATCGCGATGACCACCAGGAAGAGCTCAGTGGTTCCCATCGGGTGCAGGCCCTTTCGTCGACCCGGCCGTCCACAGTGGAGGCCGGCAACGTCACTGGGTTACTTCTGACCGCACGTGGTGAGGCCCTCGACGTAGCCCGACTCGCCGGTGTGCTCGTCGACCGCCTCGGTGTAGGCCTGCCAGACCTTCTCGACCGTGCCGGAGTCGGTGGACTTGGCCGCCTCGTCCTTCCAGACCTTCGGCGCGAGCCGCTCCACGGCGTCGGCGATCGTGGCCTGGTCGGCCTCGTTCCAGCGGACGATCGTGCCGCCGGAGTCGAGGAACTTCTCGCAGGCCTGCTTGTCGTACCTGGTCATCAGCTCGTCGGCCTTGGCGTACCACTCGCCCTTGAGCTCCTCGATCACGGCCTTGGCGTCGTCGGACATCCGGTCGTAGGCGTTCTTGCTGATCGCGAAGATGGAGCCGCCGTTCTCGCCGACGTCCGGCGCCATGTACTTCGCGACGTCCGTGATGCCGTTGGCGACCTGCGTGTCCATCGGGTAGGTCACGCCGTCGACGATGCCGCGCTCGACGGACTCGTAGACCTCCTCCGATGCCTGGAACGTCGGCTCCGCACCGAGTTCCCGCCACACCACCGAGGAGGGCTGGGCCGGGATGCGGATCTTGAGTCCGTCCACATCGGCCAGTGACTTGACCTCGGGCTTGAACGCGACCGCGGAGGCGTTGTTGGGCAGGAAGCCGATGAGCACGAGGTCCTGCTTGGCGAGCTCGTCGGCGAAGGCGTCCACGCCGTTGACGAGGTCCTGCAGCGCCCGCAGCCGCGCCGCCTGGTCGGCGTGCGCGATCGGCACCATGTTGATGTTGTTGAGCGGGAGCTCGGCCGGGAAGTACGCCGGGACGACATTGCCGGCCTCGGCACGCCCCTGCTTGAGCC
The DNA here is from genome assembly GCF_005146945.1 of Prauserella endophytica. Classification (GTDB taxonomy): domain Bacteria; phylum Actinomycetota; class Actinomycetes; order Mycobacteriales; family Pseudonocardiaceae; genus Prauserella_A; species Prauserella_A endophytica. Next base: position 271,780 of record NZ_SWMS01000002.1, on the reverse strand, counting down.
CGGGGAGCGTGTCGGTGCCGGACAGCAGCCCGCCTCCGTAGGTGACCTCCGTCTTGACCTGCCCGTCCGTGCGCTTCTCCAGTTCGTCCATGAACCACTGGATGAGGTCGGACTGCGATCCGCCAGGCGGCAAGACCTGCGCGGCCCGGACCTGGACGGGTCCACCCGCCTGGGACGCGGCACCCGCGCAGCCGCTCGCGACCAAGGCGAGACCGGCGAGTCCGGCGAGGAGCCGGGTGACCCGGCTGGTCCTGGTGGTGCGCATCATTGCGCCCTCCTCTGGATGTGCGTGTCTCGAAAACCGAGGCCGGTCGGATTCATTCGACCAACCGGTTGGTCAATTAAGACCGACAGTATCTGTGGTGTCAAGCACACTCGAAAGTGGACGTTGTGACTTGACTCACACGGTGACGCCGTGTCGCTGCACCGTCACCGTTGTCAGAGCGAATAGCCCCCGTCGACGTCGATCCACTGGCCCGTGACGTACCGAGCCTCGTCGCTCGCCAGGAATCCCACGGCGGCGGCGATGTCGCGGGCCTTGCCGAACGACGCCAGCGGGATCCGTCCAAGTGCGACCTGGAGATGTTCGGGGAGGATGTCACCGCGGTCCAGCAGCGCCTGGGTCATGCCCTCGTCGAGGATGCCCACGCCCACGGCGTTGGCGCGGACGCCGTAGCGTCCCTCCTCGGCCGCCACCGCCTTCACCACCGCCTCGTTGGCCGCCTTCGGCCCGCTGGAGAGCACGTCCCGCAGGACGAAGCGGCGGTTGGCGACCGTCGAGACCACCACCACGGACCCCCGCGTCTCGCGCAGCGCGGGCAGTGCCGCGCTGATCACCGCGAACGTACCGCCCGCGTCGATCCGCAGCTGCTCGGCGTACTGCTCGGGCGGCAGCGCGCTGACCCAGGACTGGAAGTTCGTCGGCGACGCGGCCAGCACCACGGTGTGGAGCCCGCCGTGTCTGCCCGCCACCTCCTCGACCACGCTCCGGACTCCTCCGGGGTCGCCGAGGTCGAGCCGGACCGCCACACCGTCCACACCGGACTTCCTCACCAGCGCCGCGGTTTCCTCGGCGGCGGCCGCGTTGCCGGCGTAGGTGACGGTGACGTCGGCGCCGAGCTCGGCCAGCCGGATCGCCACCGCCCGGCCGATGGCGCCGCTGCCGCCGACGACAAGGCACCCGCCGGCCCGGCCGCCGAACGCGTCCGTTGACATCAGCCGGACACCGCCGCGGGCACCTCCGGCGCGTCACCGGCCCGGACCCGGCAGCGCGCTCCGCGCAACGGCTGGTCGCCCGCGAAGCTCGACAACTCGGGCGCGCCCGGGGTGATGGCATTGGCGTTGGAGACCCACACGCCGGACAGGTGCGGCTCGTACTGTTGCTGCTCGGGGTTCCACCAGTAGCCGTCGGGGTTCACCGTGTCGCGCCGCAGGGAGGCGTCGAAGCGGGCCCGCTGCCTGATCGCGCCCTCGGGTCGTTCGATGATCATCCACTCGCCATCGACGACACCGTACTTCGCGGCGGTGTCGGGGTGGATGTCACACAGCGGCTCGGGATGGATCCGGCGCAGGCGCGCGCTCTGGCGGAGGTTCGAGGCGGTCAGCTCACGTACCCGGCTGCCGGGGATCATCTGCAGAGGGTACTCCTCCTCCGGGGCGTCCGGGATCGAGTAGGGCGGTCCGGTGTAGACCGGCCGCGCCTCGATGCCGAAGCGCTCGAACATGCTCGGCACCAGCTCCACCTTGCCCGAGGGAGTGGCGAACCCGCGCTCCCGGTACTTGTAGAACACGGGCTTGGTGAAGCGGTGGTTTACCTCGCCGTCGGCCCACTCGCGATAGGACTTGCCGGACGGCGCGAGGAACCGGTCGAACATCCCCTCCACGGTCTCCGGCCAGTAGCCGGGATCGTCGGAGAGCCTGCGGCCCAGCTCGGCCCAGAGGTCGTAGTCGTTCCTCCGCTCCCCGATGGTGGTGGCGACCTGCTGGCCCACCACGAAGAAGTTGCCGATCCCCCAGTGGGCGCTGAGGTCGGCGCGCTCCATGAAGTCCGCCGCTGGCAGCACGTAGTCGGAGAGCTGTGCCGTCGGTGTCATCCACATGTCCATCGTGACGAGCAGCTCGAGGTTCTCGCTCGTGAACGCCTCGTAGGCGTCCCTGCCCGCACCCATCGACAACAGCGGCTCCCCGCACTGCACGATGATCGCCTTCACCGGGTACGGGTCCTGCCTCGTGACGGCGCGGTAGATCGCGGGCTGGCTCGCGAACAGCACGTAGGCGGTGCCGGTGTGCCCCTGCGGGTAGACCTTCCCGGTGGCCTCGCGGAACGCCTGGTACCCGGAGATCGACGTGATCGGCGTTTCGTGGGCGTTGACGCTTTCCCTCGTGCGCAGGGGATGGTCGACCAGCTTCTCGAAGTTGATGTTCGGCAGCCACGCGAAGGTGCCGGCGTCGTAGGGGTTGCCGAGCGGCTCCCCGCCGGGGCGGTCCAGGTTGCCGGAGATGGCCCGCAGGATCGCCCGCCCGAGCACCGCCGAGCGGGAGGCGCCCTCTCCGAGCTGCGTGGCGGCGACGCCGAACGACAGGCGGGCGGGTCCCAGTGTGGCGTACATGTGCGCGGCCTTCACCACGTCGGCCGCGGGAACGCCGGTGATCTCCTCGGTGCGTTCGGGAGTCCACTTCGCGGCCTCGGCCTCGACCTCGTCGAAGCCGGTGCACCACTGTTCGACGAACTCCCTGTCGTAGATGTCGTCGCGGATCATCACGTGGATGAGCCCCAGCGCGAGCGCGCCGTCGGTGCGGGGGCGCACCTGGAGATGCAGGTCCGCCCGCTCGGCCGTCTTGGTCCTGCGAGGGTCGACGACGATGAGCTTGGCGCCCTGGGCCTGACACTGGCGCAGCCGTTCGAACGAGGGCGGCGAGGACTCCGCGGGGTTGGAGCCCCAGATGATGATGCACTTGGTCTTGCCGGGGTAGTAGCTCTGGTAGACGGTGTCCCAGCCGTAGACCGAGACCTCCGCGATGTACTCACCGACACCGCAGTTGCGGCCCTGGCTCACGAAGTTGGGGGTGCCGAAGTCGGCCGCCCAGCGCCAGCTCGCCCAGTCGCCCGGCGTCTTGTGGGTGCCGCCGAGGGTCGCAACCGACTCGGGGCCGTCCTTCTCCCGGAGTTCCCGGAGCTTCTCGGCGATCTCGTCCATCGCCTGCTCCCAGGAGATCCGCTCCCACTTGCCCTCACCGCGCTTGCCCACGCGCTTGAGCGGGTAGTTCAGCCGGTCGTCGTGGTGGTGGATCTCGATCGCCGTCGTGCCCTTGATGCACAGCTTGCCGTTGGCCACCGGATTCTCGCGGTCTCCGTCGAACGCCAGCGGATGCCCGTCGCCGTCGACGTGGAACAGCATGCCGCAGTGCTGCGGACACAACGTGCAGAACGTCCGGCGAACGTCGGGACCGTCCGCGAAATTCAGCTTGGCCAACGCTATGCTCCCGTCGCATCTACCAATCGTTTGGTGAAATGAATCTACCTCGCCGTGGCTCCACTCACAAGGGCCACTCCGGCCCCGGCGGGGAATGCGCTGGCCAGGACGTCCTGGCGGGGCGTCGGGCGCCGGCCCGGCACACGGCCTTTGCGCCGACCTGCGTGCGTTCGCGGCGGTGGCCGGACTCGGCGTCGGCGTCGGCGCAACAGCGGAAGACATCGCCTGCCGGTTACCCGGCCTCGTCCGGATCGCGCAACTCAGCTCCGGGCCGGGTGCGGTCGGGCTTCACCGACGCCCCCTGGCTCGCCCGCTCCCGCGCGCGGCTCTCCAGCCACATCGCGATCCCGGCGCCAGCGGCCGTGCCCACCGCCATCGCGCCGAACAACAGCAGCCACCACACGTCGATGACGTGTCCGACGATCGCGATTCCAGCACCCACGCCGAAGACCCCGCCGACCGCGGTGGTCCTGCCCGGGTTGACCGGGGCGCGCTTGCGCGGTCTCGCCTTCGACCGGGGGGACAGCGCCGGAGCGACCCAGAACGCCGCGCACGAGATCATCAGCAGCACGACGCCGACGTCGCGCCACGCGTTGTCCGCCTCGGCGAGCCCGTAGGCCAGCACGGCGAAACCGCCGACGAAGGCGACGCCGAACGGGGTCGCCCTCCAGCCGCCCAGGAGGTACAGCCCGGCGCACGCGGCGATCAGCAGGCCGAGTCCGATCAGCCCCAGCATCACGCCCATCGCGACGGGCAGCATGTAGTCCGACGGATAGATCTCGGCCGCACCCAGCGCACCGGCGCCGATGCCGAGCACGGGGCCCGCGATGACGAGCCCCACACAGATCCTGGTGACGGTCTTCTCGAACTTCCCGGTATCCGCGGGCCCCTGCCCGCGATCCACCTTGCCGGACGCCATCGCGCTCCCTCCGCCGCACGCCGCGTACCACGCGGTGCTCCGACGAGCCGGGCACGCTACGGCGTGATCACCGGCGGCGCGAGCAGAATACCCAGAGCTCCGGGCAGCCGAAGCGGGTCGCCCGCGCCGCTCCGGGACCTCAGTCGATCAGCCGGCTCGTGCGCGCGAGCCACACGGCGTGGGTGCGGTTCTCGGCGCCGAGCTTGCGCATGACGCTGCGGAGGTAGGCCTTCACCGTGTTCGGCATCAGGCCCAGCTCGGCGGCGATGTCGTTGTTCGACGCGCCGGCGGCGACGTGTTCCAGCACCTCGACCTCGCGCTTCGACAGCGGTCCGCGCGCACCCGGCTCGCGGGGCCGTCCGCTGCCGGTGACGAAGTTCAGCAAGCCCTCGCAGACCTGGTGCAGGCGTTGCCGCGCGGACTGGTCCGCCACGAGCTCGATCGCCGCTTCCAGCTCGCTCAGCACGTCGCCGAGTGCCCGGGTGTCGCGCAGGGCCGCCGAGGAGCCCTCGGCCAGCCTCCGCCGGACCTCCAGCTCGATAGCCAGGTCGCGTTCGAGCGAGCGGACCGCGGCGGCCGCACGGGCCGCGGTGCGATCGCCGAGCGGGAGACTGTCCCGCCGCGCCAGGTACACCAGCCCCGCCACGTCGCCGTCCAGGCGCACCGGCAGGGCCAGAACCGCTCCCACCCGCTCGGGCGCGACGGCGTGGTCGTAGGCGTGCACGATGTGCGGCGTGCTGAGATAGTCGCGCACGACCACCGGCCTGCGCTGCGCCAGCGCCTTGCCCCCGAGCCCGGATCCCCGGCGCACCCGCACGTGGCGAAGCGTCTGCCCGAGGTTGCCGTCGAGGTGCCGGATCGTCACCGAGCCGCCCCCGGCATCGAGCGGTCCCCCGAAGGTCAGGTCGACCGCGCACTCCCGGCGCAGCGCGTGCACGCGGTGCGGCAGCATCCGGTCGAGCTCGCGCACGGCCGCTCCGGTCATGGGCTCACCCCTCCCGGACCGCCGACCCGGCGGTCCTGAGTGGACGGTTCACCGGCGCCTCCAGCACGGCCGTGGCCGCGCCGGCGACCGCGTCCACCGCACCGTCGGTGTGCATCACCCGCGGCGTCCGAACCGTGTCGTCGACGAGAACCCGGGCCGTGTGGGCAAGCATCTGCGTGGCCGAGTCGGACCGTTCCGGACGCGCGGCACGGGTCCAGTGAGCCCACTCCTGAAGGTGCTCACCACGGGCCCTGGCGAGGCGCTCGGCGGCGTCGGGCGGCAGGTGGTGCGCTTCGGTCACCGTCACCCCCAGCAGGTTCACCGCCTCCGCGGCGAGCCGGACGTAACCGGCGACCATCGCCGCCGGCGCAGCGGCGTCGCTCGTGGCCGTGCGCAGAGCCCTGATCGTCTCCAGCGACACCCATTCGCCGAACCGGTCGGCGATGGCCACGAGCATGGCCGTCTTGCTGTCAAAGTAGCGGTAGATGGCGGGTCCGGCCAGGCCCGCCTCGGCCGCGATGCCGTCGACGCTCGCGCCGTCGAAACCGCTCCGCTGGAACGTGTCGGCGGCGATGGCGATCAGCTGCTCCCGCCGGGACACCGGCGCCCGGCCGCCGGGCTCCGGCCAGGCCCCGGGCTCCCCGGCGCGGATGTCGTGATCCACCACGGCCAGCGCGGCAGCGCTGAGCAACGCGGCCGTCTGCTCCGCGTCGCCCGAGCCCAGCGGGGCCTCGCCGTGGCTGTTGAGCACCGCGATGGTCGCCCACGCCCGCACCGTGACCTCGACGGGCTCCAGGTCCGGCCGCCGCAGGCGGATCGCGCGCGCGAGTCCGGACGCCATGTCGTTCAGCCTGGCCCGCAGCGCGCGGGAGCCCTCGGGATCGAGGTGCCGGGCCTCCCGCTTCCACAGCCGGGCCATGTACGGGACGGCCAGCGAGGCCCTGGCCATCGCGTGCAGGTCATCGGGTAGCCGAGCCGGGTCGTATCCGGGTGTGAGCTCCGGCAGCGCGGACAGGAACGCGCCCTGCGCCTCGAACAGCACGTGGGACAGCAGCGCCTGTTTGTTCGCGTAGTGCCGGTACAGGGCGCGGGGGGTGATCCCGGTGGCGTCGGCGATGTCGCTCATGCGCACCGAATGGAAGCCGCGCTCGGCGAACAGCGCCCGCGCGTGGACGGAGATCTGCTCCCGCCGGTCACTGGGCCTGCGCGCCCTCGCCGGGCCGCTCACGCTCGTCATCCCGTCCCCCTTCATCGGACATCACGGAGCCTAACACGTGAACGTTGATGTACTTACTTGACGTCGTCGCGGCTTTACCCCCATACTTCCGCCGTCAAGTGGATTCGGTCACGTTAACGATCAGTGACTCACACCGGTACACATCTCGGGAGGCGAGCGACACTATGAAGGTCCGCAGGGTTGTCATGGGCGACGACGGCAACGGCACGACGACGGTTCTCGACGACGGCACCGTCGAGCCGACCACGGCCACGTTGCTGCCCGGGGTCGAGATCCACCGCGTATGGGAGCTGGACTCGGTGTCGGTGCCGGTCACCGACGCGTCCGCCGGTGCCCCGAAGTCCACGTTCTTCCCCGCCAACCCCGGTGTGCGGTTCGGCTTCCTCACGGTTCCGCCGGGTATCACCTATGTCCCGGAGCCGGGTGCGGACCTTGCGGCCGCGGCGGCGGAGATGGAGGAACGCCTGCCGGGCGCGGCAGCCACGTTCGCGTTCCCCGACAAGCCGGGCGCACACGTCACCCAGACCGTCGACTACATCGTCGTGCTCTCGGGCGACGGCGTCCTGCGCTTCGACGACGTCGAGGTGCGGCTGTCCCAGGGCGACTGCCTGATCCAGAACGGCACCCCGCACGCCTGGTTCAACGACGGCACCGAGCCGTTCGTTGTGGCGTTCGCCCTCTGCGGCGCCACCCGCTGACCCGTCCCCGTCCCTCCACCGAAAGGCGGCCTCGCGTGAGCACACCGCCCGCGCCCTCCCCCACCGCGATCCGCAGGGCGTTGCGGCGCGCGCGGGACGGCGCGCCGCTGGACGTCACCGAGGCCGCCGTGCTGCTTGCCGCCGAAGGCAAGGACCTCGACGCGCTGCTCGCAGCCGCCTCGCGGGTGCGGGACGCGGGACTGGCGGCCGAGGGACGGACCGGGGTCGTCACGTACTCGCGCAAGGTGTTCGTGCCGTTGACCCGCCTGTGCCGGGACCGTTGTGGGTACTGCACGTTCGCAACGGTCCCTGGCAGGGTCGACTCGCCCTATCTCGAACGCGACGAGGTGCTCGAGATCGCGCGGGCCGGCGCCGCGGCCGGTTGCCGCGAGGCGTTGTTCACGCTGGGCGACCGGCCCGAGGACCGCTGGCCGCAGGCCAGGCACTGGCTCGCCGAACGCGGCTACGAATCCACAGTGGACTACCTCAGGTCGTGCGCCGTCGCCGTGCTGGAGGAGACCGGCCTGCTCCCGCACCTCAACCCCGGCGTGCTGAGCTGGCAGGAGCTGCACCGGCTCAAGCCGGTGGCGCCGAGCATGGGGATGATGCTGGAGACGACGGCGCGCCGCCTGTGGTCGGAGAAGGGCGGCCCGCATTTCGGCAGTCCCGACAAGGAACCCGCCGTGCGGTTGCGGGTCCTCGCCGACGCGGGCCGGGTCGGCGTGCCGTTCACCACCGGAATCCTGATCGGCATCGGGGAGACCCTCGCCGAGCGGGCCGAGTCGCTCTTCGCCATCCGGGCCGTCGCCCGCGAGTACGGCCATGTGCAGGAGGTGATCGTCCAGAACTTCCGGTCCAAACCGGACACCGCGATGCGGGCGACGCCCGACGCCGGGCTGACCGCGCTGGCCGCCACCGTGGCCGTCGCCAGGCTCGTGCTCGGACCCACCATGCGGGTGCAGGCTCCGCCCAACCTCGTCGGCGGGGAGCACGCGTTGCTGCTGCGCGCCGGCATCGACGACTGGGGCGGGGTGTCCCCGGTGACACCCGACCACGTCAACCCCGGGCACCCGTGGCCCCGGATCGACGAGCTGGCGGCGCACTCCGAGGCGGCGGGTTTCACCCTGCGCGAGCGCCTGACCGTGTACCCGCCCTACGTCCTCGCGGGCTCGCCGTGGATCGACGCCAGGCTGCACGCCCACGTCGCCGCGCTGGCCGACCCCGCCACCGGGCTGGCCGACGAGTCGGCGACCCCCGAGGGGCGTCCGTGGCAGGAGCCCGACGGCGGGGAGATCGGCACCACCGGCAGGGCGGATCTGCACACCACAGTGGACACCGCGGGCAGGAGCTCCGACCGCAGGGGAGACTTCGACAGCGTCTACGGCGACTGGGACGCGCTGCGCGAGCGTGCTCCCGGCCGCGGCGCACCGGCCCGGCTCGACGGCGACGTCAAGGCGGCGCTCGCGCTCGCCGAGGCGCGGCCGTCCGCGCTGCTCGATCCCGCGTGCGAGGCCGAGGCCACGGACCTGCTGCTCGCCGACGGCCCGGCGCTGGAGGCACTCGCGCGGCTGGCCGACGACGTGCGCGCCGACGTGGTGGGCGACGACGTCACCTACGTGGTCAACCGCAACATCAACTTCTCCAACGTCTGCTACGTGGGCTGCCGGTTCTGCGCCTTCGCCCAGCGCGAGCGCGACCCGGACGCCTACCGGCTCTCACTGGACGAGGTCGCCGCGCGGGCGGTGGAGGCCGCCGAGGCCGGGGCCACGGAGGTGTGCCTGCAGGGCGGTATCGACCCCCGGCTCCCCACGTCGTTCTACCCCGATCTGGTCAGAGCGGTGAAGGCCGCGGCGCCCGTGCTGCACGTCCACGCGTTCAGCCCGATGGAGATCACCGCGGCGGCGGCCAGGGCAGGCGTGCCGGTGGCGGACTGGCTGGGCGAGCTGCACGAGGCAGGGCTCGGCTCCATTCCGGGCACGGCAGCCGAGATCCTCGACGACGACGTCCGCTGGCTCCTCACCAAGGGCAAGCTGCCCGCCGCGCAATGGGTCGACGTGGTGACGACCGCGCACCGGCTCGGCATCCCGTCCTCGTCGACGATGATGTACGGCCACGTCGACGCCCCGCGGCACTGGCTCGCCCACCTCCGCACGATCGCACGCGTGCAGGACGAGACCGGCGGGTTCACCGAGTTCGTGCTGCTGCCGTTCGTGCACCACAACGCTCCGATCTACCTCGCGGGCATCGCGCGGCCAGGGCCGACGGTGCGGGACAACCGCGCGCTGCACGCCGTCGCGCGGCTGGCCCTGCACGGCCGGATCGACCACATCCAGTGCTCGTGGGTGAAGCTCGGCGACGAGCTGTCCGCGCGGATCCTGCGCGGCGGAGCCGACGATCTCGGCGGCACGCTCATGGAGGAGACCATCAGCAGGATGGCCGGCTCGGTGCACGGCTCGCGGCGCACCGTCGCCCAGCTCGAGGCGATCGCCACCGCCGCTGGGCGGCCGTTGCGGCAGCGCGACACCGTCTACTCCGGACGCACCGTGGCCGAAGGAGCGCGACCGTGACCGCCCCGCCACTGTGGCTGCTGATGCCGGTGAAGCCACCGCATCGCGCCAAGTCCCGCCTGCGCGGCCTCACGGGCCTGCGCGGCTCGCACGAGGAGCTCGTGCTCGCCATGGCGGCCGACACGCTCGCCGCCGCGCTCGACGCACCCGGAGTCGCCGGGGTGGTCGCGGTGACCGGCGACCCGGTGGCGGCTCGGACGCTGGCCGCGCTCGGCGCGCGGACCTTCTGCACCGAGCGGCACGGATCCGGGCTCAACGCCGCCCTCGACGCCGCGGCGGCACGGTTGCGCGACCGCGACGCCGAGGTCTCGCTCGGCGTGCTCCCGGCCGACCTGCCCGCGCTGCGTTCGGCCGAGCTCGGCGCCGCGATCGCCCACGCCGGGGGACGCCGCGGGTTCTGCACCGACATCGCGGGCACGGGAACCACGCTCCTGCTCGCGGGCAGGGGCCCGCTGGAACCCTCCTACGGTCCGGACTCGGCCCGCAGGCACGCCCGGTCGGCGACCGAGCTGCGTGGACCGTGGCCGAGCGTGCGGGCCGATGTGGACACCCCGGCGAGCTGGCTGCTGGCGGCCGGGCTCGGCCTCGGCCCCCGCAGCGCGGCCCTCGCACGGCCCGGGCTGGTGAGCACATGAGCACGTCCTCGGGACCCCTCGCCGGCGTGAAGGTGGTGGAGCTCGCCGCGATCGGGCCGGCCCCGTTCGCCGCGATGCTCCTCGCCGACATGGGCGCGCAGGTGATCCGGCTCCAGCGCCCCGGCGACGACGGCGTCGGCGCGGGCGCGTGGAACCACCTGCACCGGGGCCGTCCCTCGGTGGCATGCGACCTCACCACCCCCGCAGGGCGGGAGCTCGTCCTGCGCCTCGCGGAGAGGGCGGACATCCTCGTCGAGGGCTTCCGGCCCGGCGTGTTGGAGCGCCTCGGGCTCGGCCCCGACGAGATGCTGGCACGCAATCCTGCCCTCGTGTACGGCCGCGCCACCGGGTACGGCCAGGACGGCCCGCTGGCCACCGTCCCCGGACACGACATCAACTACATCGCGCTGGCCGGAGCACTCGGCGCCATCCGCCGCCACGGGGAACGCCCGCTGGCCCCGCTGAGCCTCGTCGGCGACTTCGGCGGTGGCGGGATGCTGCTCGCCTTCGGTGTGCTGTGCGGGTTCATCGAGGCCCGCACCTCCGGAAAGGGTCAGGTGGTGGACGCCGCGATGGTCGACGGCGCCGCGTTGCTCACCACCGTGTTCCACGCGCTGCGCAACGCGGGCGACTGGACCGACGAGCCCGGCACCAACGTCCTCGACAGCGGCGCGCACTTCTACGAGGTCTACGACACCGCCGACGGCCACGTCGCCGTCGGCGCGCTCGAACCGCGGTTCTACAGCGAGCTGCTCCGGCTGCTGGAGCTCGATCCCGCCGAGTTCCCCCAGTGGGATCGGTCTCGCTGGACGGAGCTGAAGCACCGGTTCGCGCAGATCTTCCGCTCCCGCCCGACGGCGCACTGGGCGAAGCTGTTCGAGCACGAGCAGGCCTGCGTGACCGCCGTATACGGGCTCGCCGACGCACCCGACCATCCCCACAACCGGGCCCGCGGCACGTTCGTCGAGGTCGACGGCGCGCTGCAGCCCGCACCCGCTCCCCGGTTCAGCCGGACCCCTCCCCCGGTCCCGACTCCCGCCGCCGAGCCAGGCTCGGGCGACGGGACCGCCCTCGCCGCGTGGGGACTCAGCGCGGCCGACATCGCCACCCTCACCCGATCGCACGAAAGGACCTGACACATGCGCACGCCGAAGCTCTCCTGCGCGTTCTACACCGGACCGCACACCCCCGACCACATCGCACTCGCCGAACGGCTCGGCTACCACCGCGCGTGGGTGTACGACTCCCCGGCGCTGTGCCTGGACTCGTGGAGCGCGCTCGCCCGCGCGGCCGACCGCACCGAGCGGATCGGCCTCGCCACCGGCGTTGCCGTGCCAAAGCTGCGGCACCTCGTGGTGACGGCCTCGGCCATCGCGACCATCGAGTCGATCGCGCCCGGCCGCTTCACCCTCGGCGTGGGCACCGGATTCACCGGCCTGCGCGCACTTGGGCACAAACCGATGAAATGGGCCGAGGTCGCCGAGTACGTCACCGCGCTGAAGACCCTGCTGCGCGGCGAGCCCGTGCAGTGGGAGGGCAAGACGATGCGCCTCATGCACGCGAGCGGGTACCTGCCGCAGCTGCCGGTCGAGTTCGACGTCTACATGGCCACCGAGGGTCCCAAGGGCTTCGCCGTGGCGAGGGAGCACGCCGACGGCGTCCTCACCGTCAACACCGAGCCCGGCGAGGGCTGGGAGAACTCCGCCCGCTGGGCGATGGGCACCGTGCTCGACGACGGCGAGTCCCCCACCTCCGACCGCGTGTGGGCCGCCGCCGGCCACGCCGCCGTGGTGATCTACCACCTCTACTACGAGGCGGGCTTCGACCTGAACGCGCTCCCCAACGGCGCGGCCTGGGGCGAGATGATCTCTTCGCTGTCCGAGGAGGAGCGTCACCTGTCCCTCCACAAGGGACACCTGATGGAGGTTTCGGAGCACGACGACCGGCTCATCCCGCGCGAGACGGTGTCGGCGCTGACCTTCACCGGCACCGTCGACGAGCTGCGGGCCCGCCTGGAGGAGATGGTGGCCAAGGGCATCACCGAGGTCGTCTACCAGCCCGCGGGCCCGGACATCCCGCGTGAGCTGGAGGCGTTCGCGCGCCTGGTGCCCTCGGAAGCCGTGGCGCGCTGATGGCGGCGAGCACGATCCGGTACGAGCAGCCGGAGCCCGCCATCGCCCGGATCGTGCTCGCACGACCGGAGAAGCGCAACGCGCAGGACCGTGACCTGCTGTACGCGCTCGACGACGCCTACACGCGCGCGGTGCGCGACGAGCGCGTCCGGGTGGTCATCCTGGCCGCCGACGGACCCGACTTCTCCGCCGGCCATGACCTCGAGACCGACTGGGCGATGGGCGACGCGCGGCCGAGGACGCTGACCGGCGGCTTCGACGCGCCCGGCGCGGAGGGCTGGTTCGCCACCGAGGAGGAGCTGTTCACCGGACTGTGCCTGCGCTGGCGCGACCTGCCGCGGCCCACCATCGCGGAGGTCCGGGGCCGCGTGATCGGCGGCGGGCTGATGCTCGTGTGGCCGTGTGATCTCGTCGTCGCGGCCGAGTCGGCGACGTTCGTCGACCCGGTCTCCGCGTTCGACATGAACGGCATGGAGTACTTCACGCACCTGTGGGAGCTCGGTGCGCGGCGGGCGAAGGAGATGCTGTTCACCGGTGAGCCGATCGGCGCCCGCGACGCGCTGGCGATGGGCATGGTCAACCGCGTCGTCGCCGACGCGGACCTGGAGTCCGCGACACTGGAGCTGGCCACCCGGATCGCCGGCCGCCCACCGTTCGGGCTGCGCCTGGCCAAGCGCGCGGTGAACCACGGGCTCGATCTGCAGGGCCAGCGCGCCGCCGTCGAGGCCGCCTTCGGTCTGCACCAGCTCGGCCACAACCACAACCTCCGGCTGCACGGCAGCATCGTCGACCCCGAAGGCCGTGCGGTCATCCGACGGAACGCCCGGCGGAGCCATCCGGATCGCCGGGACAACCCCACCCAGGAGCCACGATGAATCCCATCAGCCTGCTCGACAAGAGCGCCCGGATCTACGGTGACCGCGTCGCGTTCGCCTGCGGCGACCGGCGGCAGACCTTCACCGGGCTGCGCGACCGCGCGGCCCGGCTCGCCAACGCCCTTCGCGCCGAGGGAATCCGGCCCGGCGAGCGCGTGGCCGTGCTGAGCGACAACGCGTTCGAGGCGCTGGAGCAGGTCGCCGGCCTCGCCGTCGGCGGCTACGTCCGGTGCGCGCTCTACGCCCACGAACCCGCCGAGAAGAACCTGTACCTGCTCCAGCTCACCGGCGCGGCCGCGCTCTTGGTGCAGGACAAGCACTACGCCGCGATCGCGCCCGTCCTCGCGCAGGCCCCCGACGTGCGGGTGGTGTTCGTCGCGGGTGAGGCGCCCGAGGGCACGCGCGGCTACGAACAGGCGCTCGCCGAGGCGTCGGCTGAGCTGCCGGACGTGGTGCTGCGACCCGAGGACCCGCACGTCATCCGGTTCTCCTCGGGCACCACGGGCAAGCCGAAGGGCATCCTGCACACGGTGCGCGGCTGGATGGACATGGGCAACGAGTTCGCGCTCGTGCTCGGCGGGTTCACCGCCGACGACCGCTACCTCGCCGCGACGCCGTTCAGCCACGCCGCGGGACTGCTGGCGTGGCCGCTGATCGCCGTCGGCGCCACGAGCGTCGTGATGCCGTCGTTCGACCCGGACGCGTGGCTCGACCTGGTGGAGCGCGAGCGCATCACGTTCGGGATGCTCGCGCCCACCATGATCCAGCTGGTGGTGAACCATCCCGGCGCGGGTGAGCGCGACGTGTCCAGCCTGCGCAAGATGCTCTACGGCAGCGCCCCGATCTCGGAGACCACGCTCGTCGCGGCGCTGCGGCTCTGGGGCGACATCATGTACCAGACCTACGGGCAGAGCGAGGCCATGCCCATCACCTGCCTCACGTCCGGCTACCACGTTCCGGACGGCACCGACGAGGAACGGGCGTGGCTGCGCTCTGCGGGCCGTCCGACCCCGAACTCGGTGGTCCGGATCGTCGACGACGAGGGCAACGACCTGCCACCCGGCGAGGTCGGCGAGGTGGTCGCGCTGTGCCCTGGCACGATGCACGGCATCTGGGGCGATCCCGAGGCCACGAAGCAGCGCCTGCTGCCCGGTGGCTGGATCCGCACGCGCGACATGGGATCGCTGTCGGCGGACGGGTTCCTGTTCCTGGCTGACCGCAAGGAGGACACGATCATCTCCGGCGGGTTCAACATCTGGCCGATGGAGCTGGAGAACGCTCTCGCCGCGCATCCCGCCGTGGCCGAGGTGTCGGTGGTGGGCGTGCCCCACCCCAAGTGGGGCGAGACACCGCACGCCGCCGTGGTCCTGCGCGAGGGCGCGAGCGTCACGGAGCAGGAGCTGATCGAGTGGAGCAGGGAGAAGGTCGGCTCCGTCAAGAAGATCACCGGCGTGACGTTCACGGACTCACTGCCGCGCACGCCGATCGGCAAAGTGCTGCGCAGGGTCGTCCGGGAGCAGTACGTGGGTGACGCCCCGCGCATCGCCGGCGCGTGAGCGGGTTCGAGGGAAAGGAGACCACGGTGCCACTGGACGAAGCGGCACGCCGGGACTTCGCGGCGGCCGTCCGCGAGTTCGCCGAGCGCGAGTGCGGGACAAGGGAGAAACGCGTCGCGCTCACCGGTGGGGAGACCGAAGCCCACAGCCCCGAGCTGTACGCCAAACTGGCCGACCTCGGCTGGATCGGCGTGGCGATGCCCGAGGAGTACGGGGGCGGCGGCGGAGGTCTCACCGACGCCTGCGTGCTGCTGGAGGAACTGGCGTACGGCCAGGTTCCGGTGTTCGCGCTCGGGATCTCGATGATCGCCGCGAAGGCGGTGGAGAAGTTCGGCACGCGGCAGCAGCGCGAGAACCTGATCGGCGGCTTCTGCCGAGGGGAGATCTCGTCGGTCGCGATGAGCGAGCCCGAGTCCGGTTCGGACGTGGGATCGCTGCGGTGCCGGGCCGAGCGCCACGGCGACGAGTTCGTGCTCAACGGACAGAAGACGTGGATCTCGTGCGCGCACTATGCCGACCGCATGCTGCTCGTGTGCCGCACCGACTCCTCCGGCTCCAAACACGACGGCATCACGATGCTGACCGTGCCGCTGCCCACCGAGGGCGTCACCGTCCGCGGGATCGACACGCTCGGTGGCCGCGAGGTCAACGACGTCTACTTCACCGATGCCGTGGTGCCGGCCGCCAACGTGATCGGCACCGAGGGCGGCGCGTGGGCGCAGCTGATGGCGGGGCTCAACTTCGAGCGGATCACCTGCGCGGCGATCTTCCTCGGCAAGGCAAGGCGCGCCTTCGACGACACGCTCGCCTACGTGAGGGAACGAAAGCAGTTCGGCAGGCCCATCGGCAGCTTCCAGGTGCTGCGGCACCGCCTCGCCGACCTCGCGACCGAGCTGGAGTGCTGCCGGGCACTCGTGTACGACCTCGCGGGCAGGGTCGACGCCGACCCCGGCACCCAGCGCGCCAGGGAGGCCTCGATGGCCAAGCTGAAAGTCACCGAGACCGCCAAACGCATCAGCATCGAGGGCATGCAGATGTTCGGCGGGGCCGGTTACACCACCGAGTACGACATCGAACGGCACCTGCGCGGCAACATCATCTCCACGGTCTTCGCGGGAACCAGCGAGATCCAGCGCGAGATCATCGCGGGCTCCTACGGTCTGTGACGTTCCGCCGCAGAGCCCGCCTCAGCCGCCCGGACTCGCGGCCTCCCACTCCTCCCGCCAGTCCGGGTGGGCCGCGTACACCGAGGCGATGAGGCGGGCCGTGTCGGCGTCGGCGTGCTCGCGGATCTCTCGTCGGAGATGGGCCGCCTTCTCCGGGAACGGCACGGGCACCCGCTCCTCCGCGGCCTGCACGGGACCGGGCAGGAGCACCAGGCCCTCACCGTCGTCGCTGCGCACGATGCGCAGGCGGCCACGCCGCTCGGCTTCGTCCAGAGCAGGCAGAACGCCGTTGCCGTAGCGCCGTTCGTCGTCGTCCAGTCGGGCAAGCACGAAACTCGTCAACTCGGTCATGGGCCCGGGGTAGCCCGTGCGGCCCGGTTCAACACGCGGCCCGGTCCACGTCGTGAGCGGTGTGGCGACCGGCGTCCCCGGGTGGACCATCAGTGGCCGACCCTCGCGCACGGTCGCGCCCTCACGACGTGGCGGCCTGATCGCCTGAGTCGCCGACGAGGGCCTTCAGCACCGCGCGGACGTTCTCGACGTGGGGATGCCCGAGGTCGTCGAGGATCGCGATCGCCTCCTCGAGGCATTCGACGGCGCGACCGTGCTCCCCCGCCTTCCAGTAGGTGTCGCCCAGGGTTTCCAGCGCCTCGGCCTGCGCCGAGCGGAAGCGGTTGCGCCGGTCGATGTCGAGCGCGCGGCGCAGCGCCGGTACGGCCTCGTCGTACCGGCCCAGCCTGGCGAGGCCCGCACCGAAGCTGTGCAGCACCGTCGCGTAGTTACGCGGATCCTCGGCCTCGTCCGCGAGGTCGAGCGCCTCCCGGAAGTACCGCAGGGCCGTGTCGTGTTCGCCGAGGCGCGCGTGAGCATGGCCCAGGTTGTTCCTGACCCGCCCGCCCAGGACGCTCAGGCCGGCTCGCCGGTCGAGTTCGAGCGCCTCCCGCAAATGCGTGATCGCGGCGTGCTGGTCGCCGCGCATGGCCACTGCCACGCCGAGGTTGTTCAGGCTCCGGGCGGCAAAGAAAGGGTCGCCGACCCGCCTGCTGATCTCCAGTGACCGCGTGAGGTGGTCCACCGACTCCTCGAGGTTGCCGCACTGTCCGTGAGCGACCCCCAGGTCACTGAGCATCCACGCCTCGCCGCGGAGGTCTCCGTCCCTGCGTGCGGCCATCAAGCCCTTGTGGCTGGTGGCGATCCACAGTGGCCAGTCGCTCCTGCGCTCGAGATAGGCCCGCAGCACGGCGGTCTGCCGCCAGGCCACGCCCCACAGCTCGTGCTCGATCGCGACGTCCACAGCCGCGATGAGCGTCGCGTGTTCCGCCTCCAGCCAGCTCAGCGCGGCGCCGGTGTCCCCGAACCGCGGGATCCGGCCCGGCTCGCTCTCCTGCTCGGCCGGTACCTCGTCGAGTGGGTTGAGGACCCGGCGTGCGGCCCTGCTCGCGTGCAGGCACCACCGCAACAGCCGGGCGACCGCCTCGGCGCGTTCCCCGGGCTCGTCCTCCTCCACCAGGTCCCGGGCGTAGTCCCGGAGCAGATCGTGCAGGCGGTACCGGTCGCCCGTCACCGCGCTCACCAGATGCTCGTCGACGAGGCCTTCCAGCACCCGTTGCGCGGCCGCCTGCTCGATTCCCGCGAGAGCCGCCACCGACCACGCCGTGAAGTCGTCACCGGGATGCAGGCCCAGCAACCGGAACACGCGCTGGGATTCCGCGCTCAGCGCACGGTAGGACAGGTCGAAGGCGGCCCGCACGCGGCGCGTGCCGGCCGCGAGCTCGCTCGTGCGGTGCTCGGCGTCGCGCAGGCGCACGGCCAGGTCCTCGATGCTCCACGTCGGCCGCGCCTGCAGCCGGTGCGCCATCAACGCGACGGCGAGCGGCAACCGCCCGCACAGGTCGATCACCGTGCGCGCCGCGGTCTCCTCCTTCGCGACGCGCCGATCGCCGATGAAGTGCGCGAGCAGCGCCCTCGCCTCGTCCGGGGTCGGAACGTCGAGCGGCAGGAGCTGGGCGCCGTCAAGGGCCAGCGCGCGCCTGCTGGTCACCAGTACGAGGTGCGTCGGGCCCGCGGGGAGCAGCGGCAGCACCTGATCCTCGCTGGCGGCGTTGTCGAGCAGCACCAGTGCCCGCTTGCCGTGGAGGCGGTCACGGTAGAGCGCCGCGCGCGAGGTGGTCTCCCTCGGCACCTGCTCGCCGGGAACCCCGAGCAGGTGCAGGAACGAGGCGAGCACGGCGCCCGGATCGGCCGCGGGCTGGTCGGCGTGGCCGTTCAGGTCCACGTAGAGCTGCTGGTCGCCGTACTGCCCCGAGGCCAGCAGGCGGTGCGCGAGGTGCACGGCGAGGCGGGTCTTGCCCACCCCGGCCATGCCGACGATGCTCAGGACGGCGGTCGCCGTGCTGTTCTCGTGCGCCTCCACCAGGTTGTCGTGGAGTGTCCGCAGTTCGGCCGCGCGGCCGGTGAACTCGGCGATGTCGCGGGGCAGCTGCCTGTGCGCGCGCGTCACGGTGCCCACCTGTGCGGGCCGGTCCACCTCCTGGCGCAACACGCGCTGGTGCGCCTCCACGAGCTCAGCGCCCGGAGCCACCCCGAGCTCGTCGTCCAGTCGCTTTCGCAGCTCGGAGAAGACGGTCAGCGCCGCGGCCTGCCTGCCGCTGCCGGCCAGCGCGATCATCAGCGCGGCGTGTGCCGCCTCGTGCAACGGATCGGACTCCACCACCTCACGCAGCGCGGGCACGGCGTCCCCGTGGCGGCCCGCCTGTGCGGTGACCGCCGCGTACTCCAACACGACGGCGTTGCGTTCGGCTCCGAGCGCCACCGCGGCGGGGTGAAGGCGCAGCACCGGAAGGTCGGCCGCGGGGTCGCCCTCCCACAGCTCGACGGCCTTGCGCAGCGCCTCGCACGCGCCGACCAGGTCACCCCGCTGCCGCGCCTGCCGTCCCTCCGCGGCGAGGTGCCGGAACAGCAGCACGTCGAGCTGCTGCTGCGTGCACGAGAGCTGGTAGCCGGTCTGGGTGGCGGTCAGCACCCGCCCCGCCTGCGCGTCGCCCTGCCGTGAGGCCAGCCGCCTGCGCAGCCGCGACACGTTGGTCTGCAACAACTCCACGGCCGTCGGCGGCGGCTTTCCCTCCCACACGACCTCGATCAGCTCGTCCCTGCTCACCGGGGTGTTCGGGGAAAGGGCCAGCATGCCGAGCAGCAGCCGCTGCCGCACCGAGCCGAGCTCGACCGCGCGATTGTCCACCCGTACCGCCAGCGGGCCGAGCACCCGCAACCACAGGTCGTAGCCCACGCTCTCACTGTGCTGGACCACTCGTTCGAGCTCGGCCGTCTCCTCGGGAGCCAGTCCCAGCGCCAGCGCCAGCCTGCGCAGGGTCGCCAGCCGGGGCTTGGCCACCCGGCCCTGTTCGAGATCCCGCAACCAGGCGACGCTCATCCCGGCGAGGTCGGCGGCCTGTTGCTGGGTCAGCCCGGAGCGCGCGCGGTACTCACGGATCGACTGGTCGAGCCTCCGACTCTGGTGGCTGGACATCGCGGTCATGCGGGGCGCGCCGCGCACGAGAAGGGGGAACGTAACGCCGAAGTCATGTCGGAGGCCCATCCGATCCTGAATCACGGAGATGTCCTTGTACGGCCTCGGATGAAGGGAAAGCGGCGATGGTTCCCTGCGCCTCGGCCAAACCCCCAGAAATTCACCCGCCACGCCGTCTCGGGATCGATTGTCCCGGCAAGAAAGCGCCTTCCTCCTTCCCCGGACGAGGCGTGTGTTGGGCCCGACTCTACCGGCCGGGTGGGTGGCATGCCCAGTGGGCTGGGACAGCGCGGCACGACCGGTTGCGCCGGCCGGCGCAACCGGTCGTGCCGGGTGCCGTGATGGATGGGCGACGGTCAGGGCAGACCGAAGTGTGTGGACCAGCTGGTGCGGCGCGCCGGCTAGGAAGCGAACTCGCTGAGTGCGGGAACACCCCAGCACGCGCAGGGAACCTCGCGGGAGTCGACCTCCCTGGTGTACTCGTCGACGACGGTCTGCAGGATCCAGCCGCTGCCGCCACAGGTGCGGCAGGCGTTGTCGTCGGTGCTCATGTCGGCCTCCGTTCCGCATTCGGCTAGGACTACCCCAGCATCGCGGGCGGCGCTGGCAGACCACGGACACCGCGCCTGGTAAGCGGGAACCGGGAAAAACGCTGCGTACGGCGCATCCGCCGCGGTGCTACGGAGCCGCTACGACCCGACTACGGATAGGAGCGGTTCAGGATTTCGCCGTGGCCGAGCCTGGCGAGCAACCGCGTGGTGGCGGCGTCCGGCTCGGTGCGCGAGCCGTCGCCCCCGAGCGCCGCGCGCAGCTCGCCGGCCGTTCTGCCGACCCCCTCCGGCTGGTGCTCGGACTGGAAGAGCAGCAGCGTCCGCCACAGGCCCTCCATCCGGGGCAGCAGCGTCAAGCCCTTGCGCAGCGCCCATTCGACGCCCGCGAGGTCTCCCGCGGCCATCGCGAGCTCCGCCGCGCGCCGCACACAGCGAACGGTGCGGGCTTGGAAGTCTCCCGTCGCGTCCTGCAACGCGCGCCGCACCGGTTCGGCGAAGTCGGCGGAGGCGAACAGCTCGCCCCGGACCAGCCCGAGTGCGTTGGTGAGCCTCGCCCGCTCGGTGCTGGGCTCGGTACCGCTCACCAGATCGTGGAAGAGCTGCCAGTCCACCCGCACCTCCGGCGACAGCGTCCAGCCTTCCCCGGAGCCCCGCAGCCTCGGCTGCCCGGACGCGTCGACGCCGAGCCACTCGTGCAGCAGCCGCACGAACTCCGGGGCCGCCGGGCCCGCGACCTCGTTCAGCAGTGCGATGGAGACACCGCCGGGCAGGACCGCGGCGGCGGCGACCAGCTGCGCCAGCGCGGACTTGCGCTCCTGCGGAACCTGGCCCGGCGCCTCCACTTCCACGCGCCCCAGCACGCGGACCTCCGCCCTGGCAGGCGCGCGCAGCACCACGGTGCGCTCGAGCCCGCCACCGCACTGGCCTTCGCGGAACCACACGGGTTCGCCGGGGGCCGGCGAGTCCGGCCCGTACGCCGACGGCACCGCGGAACCGCCCCTGGCGAGCAGAAGCTCCCGGCGCAGCCCGGCCATGGTGGGCGCGATCGACCCGAACCGGAGGCCGAACGGGTTCAGCTGCGCGTGCCCCTCCGCGGCGACCCCCACGAGCCACCGGGCAGACGGACAGTTGCCCGCACAGAGGACGAGCACAACGCGTCTCGGATCCTCGGCGAGCCTGCGCAGCCGGTCGAGATCGGGAGCGGGCGGCGTCCGCGCGGTGATGACGACCAGCAGGCCGTGTGGCCGCTGCGCGAAGCTCTCCGCCATCGTCACCGCCTCGGCCACGGTGCGGGTGCGGCGGACCCGTCCCGGAGCCGGCAGTACGACGTCGGCGGGGAACTCGGCCAGCACCACCGTCGCCTCCCGCGACCACGGATTGGTGACCAGCTCGAACGCGATCGCCTCCAGCAGCCGCAGCGGCTGCTCGCCGGCGCCCTCCACGGCCACGAGGCCACGCGCCTGGCGCAGGTCGACGAGCACGTCGCTCTCGTCGGCCCGGCCGATCGTCACCACGGCCGGAAAGCCCGCGGGCAGCCGGCGGCCGGCGTTCAGGTCCGCCGCGGACAGGGACCACGACTCTCCCGGCGGTCCGCCGGGATGCGGACGCCAGCGGCCTGGCAGCGGCGCCGCGGCCGGCCGGACGAGGCGCAGCACCACGTGGTCGCGCCCGACGAGGAGAGCCCGCACGGCGGGTGGTTCGCCCTGACCGGCCCCCAGCTCGCCGAGCGCGGCGGCGGTCAGCGCCGCCGCGCGCACGTCGCGCATCACCCACGAGCCGGGCAGCAGCTCGGCGCGCGGACGCGGATGCCGCCACCGCCGCCACGCCTCGGGGCCCGCGGCGACGGCGAGGCCAAGTACGGCACCACCCGCCATGAGGCAGCCGAACAGCACGCCCGCGATCATGGCTCCTCCGGCCGCGACAGGCCCGCGAACAGGTCGAGCAGCACGTCGCCGGGCAGGATCAGCTCGGTCCTCGCGCCGGGGTCGAAGCACAGGGTGTGGTCGGGGCCGGGCCAGTTGGCCAGCAGCTCGACGAAAGGGACACCGATGTGGTGCTGCGCGGACCCGCCGGTGACCTCGAGCCCCGCGACCGAGCTGAACACCGGCACCAGCGGCGAGTCCTCGGGGCCCACGGTCCGCCACGGGAACCCGGTCTCGCGGATGCGCTCCGGGCCGGCGACCTGCCCCTCGGTCGGCAGGATCACCGTGGAGCCGAGCAGCCGCAACAGGAACGCGTCGGCGTCCTGCCGGTCGGCGGCGTCCCACAGATCCGCCTGCAACGCGCCCGCCGGGACGTCAGAGCCCGGGGTTCCCCCGGCGCCGAGTTCCTCCAGACAGCCACGCCGCAGCAGCCCGACGCACCGCTGCGCCACCGCTTCCGCGAGGAGCGCCGCCGGCACGATCTCCTCCCGTCCGTCCCTCAGGGCGGTCACGGAATCCACGGGAAGCGACACGGCGATCGGCGAGCCGGGATTGACGGCGAGGTGGTACGCCGGTTCCCGCCACACCTCGCGCAGCGAAGCGAGGTCGGTCGTCCGGTGCCCGAGCGCGAGCCCGCCGAGACACCAGGACAGGCTCTCCTCGGAGGTGTAGACCACGATGTGCTCGTGGCTCAACGGGATCCGCCGCGTCAGCTCCGCCCACTCCGGGCTGTCGTGCGCGGGCAGGACGGGCAGCAGCAACGGCGCGCGCAGCAGCAGTTCCGCGTACCGCGCGCCGTCGCCGGTGTCGAGCGCGGCGGCCATCGCCCGCTCGGCGTCGTTCCCCGGCCTCCACTCGTTCTCCACCGAGCCATCACCGTCCTCTTCCATCAATACAAGCCCGGCGACGCAAGGGCGGGGTATGGTCACTGACGATGGCAAGGACATTTCTCGTCGCACCGGGACAACCCGGCGCGCACGCCTCGATCGCGGAAGCACTCGACGCCGCAGACGAAGGCGCGATCATCTCGGTGAGTGCCGGGGAGTACGCGGAGACGCTGTCGATCCGCGGCCGCGACGTGACGATCGCGGCCAGCGAACTCGGCACGGTGACGATCACGCCGTCGTCGCACGACGAGCCACTGGTGTCGGCCACCGGATCCCGGCTGCGGCTGACCGGGCTCACCCTGCGTGCGGGCGACCGGGCCGCCGTCGAGGTGCGCGGCGGCACGGTGCACGTCACCGACTGCGAGGTGTCGGCGGGCTTCGCGGCCGCGCTGAGCGTCGCGGGCGGAGCCGAGGCGGAGATCACCGGCACGCGGATCACCGGAGCGCAGGTCGGTCTCGTCATCGAGGAGTCCGACGGCCTCGTCGACCGTTGCGAGGTGCGCGACATCGTGGACGACGCGGTGATCGTGCGCCTCGGCGCGCAGGCCACCATCCGGCATTCCACAGTGGCCGGTTGCGGCTTCCGCGGCGTCTACATGTACCAGGCGGGCGGCTCGCGGATCGAGCGCTGCGACATCTCGCGGGCGGGCGACGCCGGTATCGCCGTCGCCGACCAGAGCTTCCCGACCATCGACGAGTGCTGGGTGCACGACACACAGGGGCCTGGCATCACCGTGGGCCGGGGGTGCGGCGGGGTGGTGCGCAACTGCCGGGTGGAGAACACCGCGGAGCCCGGAATCCACCTCGCCGAGGACGCGAGGACGGAGATCACGCAGGACTCCGATGGCCCGGCCACCCCGCAGGTCGGCGCGGCGAAGGCCACCGGAGGGCGGCAGGACGCCGAGCAGGTGGAGAAGCTGCTGGGCGAACTCGACGGCATGATCGGGCTCGCCGGGGTCAAGCGCGAGGTGCGCGCGCTCATCGACGAGCTGCAGGTGAACGAGTGGCGGCGCAGCGAGGGACTCAGCGTGGGCGCGGTGAGCCACCACCTCGTGTTCGCGGGCGCTCCCGGCACCGGCAAGACCACCGTGGCGCGCATCTACGGGCAGCTGCTCAAGGCGCTGGGCATCCTGCCCAACGGCAACTTCCGCGAGGTCTCCCGGCGCGACCTGGTCGGGCAGTACATCGGGCACACCGCGGAGAAGGCCGCCTCGGTGTTCGACGAGGCGCGCGGCGGCGTCCTGTTCATCGACGAGGCCTACACGCTGTCCCGCTCCGGCGGCAGCGGCGCCGACTTCGGCCAGGAGGCCATCGACACCCTCGTGAAGCTGATGGAGGACCACCGCGACGAGGTGGCCGTGATCGTGGCCGGCTACACCGGGGAGATGCGGGAGTTCCTCGACGCCAACCCCGGTCTGGCGTCGCGCTTCGCCAAGAACATCGAGTTCGAGAACTACAGCCCGGAGCAGCTGGTGCGGATCAGCGCCCGCATCGCCGGGGGCGACGACTACCGGCTGACGGAGGACCTGGATTCCGCGCTGCTCGAATGGTTCGCGCACGTGGAGCGCGACGACAACTTCGGCAACGCACGCGAGGCACGCAAGCTCCTGGAGCGGATGCGCAAGTCGCAGTCCACCCGCCTGCGCGCGCTCGGTCGCAGGCCGACGAGGGACGACCTGTTGACGCTGACGCTGGACGACCTGCTGGACGCCGTCCGGCAGAACGGCTGATCCGGCCGGGTCAGCCGTCGGCGTCGTACCGGCCGGTGGCCACGTCGGCCAGCTCCTGGTGCACCAGCACCCATTGGCCCTCCGTCCACGCCGACGGACAGAACACGTGGTCGGCGAGCAGGCCGAGCATCGCCCGCTCGTCCGGATGGCCGGCGAGCGCGTCGCGGAACCGCAGCTCGGCGTCGGCCGCGCTCGCGCCGGGAACCTTCACGCCGCGCATCGCGCCGGGCTGGAACGGGAAGAGGTCCACCAGGCCCGTGCGCATGTTCCGGCGCAGTCCCCTGGCACGGACGAACTCCGCCACCACGGGTGAGGTCTGGCGCAGGCGGGCGAGGATCTCGTCGGTCACGGTCACGACGTGGGTGTCCGCCGACGGGTCGAGGTCAGGATCCGCACCCCCACCGGGCACCGTCTCGTCCCGCAGGGCGGTGGCACCCGGTCCGGTACCGATCAGGGAGCCGAGCTCGGCATCCCATTGCTCGCGCAACCCATCGGAGAGCGCGAGCCCGCGCGCCTCGGCACGTTCCCTGGTGAGCCGCAGCGACCGCCGCAGCAGGACCGACGTGTCCCCCGGGGCGGAATCGGCGTAGTGACGCAGGGCCAGTAGCTGGCTTCTGGCGCGTGGATCGTCCAACTGCCGGAAGACCTGGTCGAACTCACCTGTGAGCCGGCCGGGATCGCCGCGCACTCCGTCGGCCCAGAAGGACAGCGCCTGCTGGACGATCTCGAACCGTGCCCCGCCATCGAGCAGCTCGAGGTACCGCGCCGTGGGCGGCCGCGCGTTCACCACGCTGACGGGGTACGTCCGCGTGCCGTTCGTCGCGTCGAGCACGATCGGCCGTCCCCCACCGTCCACTACACCCACGACGATCTCGTACCACCGGCCATCCGGAGGCTTGGCCAGCGACACGAGGTCCGCGGATCTCACGATCCGGCCGCGCTGGTTGTGCAGGGTCACGAAATCGGCGCCGTCGCCGGCCGCCACGATGGCTCGCGCGCCTTCTCCGGAACGCGACAGGATCGTGCCGAGTTCCTTGTCCAGCCGGTGCAGGGACCCGTGGATCTCCAGCAAGCGTCCCGTTTCCGGGTCGGCGTGACGTGTCTCGACGGTGACCGCAGCCTGGAAACGCACGCCACTCACCTGTGCCATCCGCCCGAAGACTCCGGCCTCGACGCCGATCGGACGGTCGAGGTCGCCGTCGGCGAAGAAATCCATGGTGGGCGCCAGGCTGGTGCGGACATCCAGAATGCCGGGACCCGCCAGGAAGAGTTCGGGCTCGTACACCCATGTGCGGTCAGGATCGCTCACCGGAACGAGCCCGCCCGGTTCGGCCAGCGGTGCGCCGATCGTCACGTCCACCCCGTCCGCGCCGGCAGCACCGGTACCCCACTGCCGATCCAGTACCGGGAACGAATTGGCCCGGGCCCAAGTCACCGGGCTGGTCTCCACCAGGTTCGCCCGAGCGCGTGGGCCGAGTTCGTCGAGCCGGGCGACGAGATCCTCGGTCCCGTGCCGGAAGGCGGCGATCGCCTCGTCGATTCCGCCCGCGAAGTACCGGTGATGGGGCGTGGTCGCCAGACTGGTGAACAGCGCGCTCGCGGACTCCGCGCTCAGGGTCTCCGGCCACCGCCGGAGCAACCACGGCTCCGGCTCCATCCCGTCCCGCTCGGCGGCCACCTCCACCCCGGACAGGGCGTGCCTCAATCCGTCCAGATCGCCCCGCGCCGCTTCGGCCAACGCCCGCAGCCACGAGCGGGCTGCGGGCTGGGCCAGAGCCTGCGCGAACGTGACGACCGGTTCCACGGCGGCCGCCAGTCGTGCGACGGGAGCGTTCGCCCGCCACTGGTCGGCGAGAGCCTGTTCCAGGTTGCTCCCGCGTGCCTCGGCTCTCGCCTCCGTCAGGCGCAGCGCTCGCTCCAGCAGGCGCACGGGTGCCACTCCCTCGGCCTCGCCGGCCCGAACGGTGTGCTCGGCCAGTGCCACGAGCTGGCTGCGCGCGTTCTCATCGCCCAGAGAGGCGAACAGGCCGGCGAACTCCGACGGCACGCCGAAAGGCCAGCCGAGCGCGCCCGCGAGCATCGGCCCGGCGGACTGCGCCGCGGCCTCCGCGGACGAGTGGTGATGCCGCGTTGGGGGTCGCGCGTTCACCGGGCTCAACGGATGGTCGGGCAGCACGAGCGGCGCGCCGTCGCCGTCCACGGCCAACGCGACGAGCTGCGACGGGTGCGGGGCGTCGTCGGGCAGGGCGGCGAGCGCGCGGGAACCGGGCTCGATGCGGGTCCCCTTCACCACGCCGCGGTCGTTGGACCACATGACGAACTCATACGGCGCGGTCCGGCCGCGGCGCAGCGCGGAGTCCGTGGCGGCCGGGCTGGTTCCCTGCGGCAGCCGCGCGATGAGCATCCTCGCTCCGTGCCCCGCCTTCGCCAGGAAGGCGGCAAGATCGTCACGTACGCGCATTCGCGCCACCACGGCGCTCCCGTACCCGGCCGCCCGGCCTTCCTCCTTGAACAGGCTGTGGAAACGAGCTCCGGTGAGGTCCGCGATCCTGCCGAACACGCCGATCTCCCTGCGGTAGGGCAGTTCCCGGTTCCCGGCGTGGTAGCCGTCGTCGGTGGGAACCAGGCCGAACGGCGGTTCCTGGTCGGGCTTTCCCGGTCCGGCGAGAAAACGTTCGACGACGTACTCGCCGAACCCGCCACGAACGGGCCGCAGACCGCCGGGCTCCATGACCGGGGCGCCCGCGTTGATGTCGACTCCGTCGGCTCCGGCGACGCCCGCGGACGCATGTCGCTCGTGCGGCAGCAGGTAGATCCTGGCGTTTCGCTGCCGCCACAGTTCCGGGTAGCCGGTGTCGACAGACTGCCGTTCCTCGTCGGTGAGCGACGCGATGGCGGAGGCGGCCCGGCGCTCGAGTCGCTGGTTGAGCAGGTCGACGTCCTTGGAGGTCGCCGTCAGGTCCGGCCGGAGGTAGTCGGCGGTCTCCGCCGGGACGGCCGGGTCGGCGCGTACCGCGGCGGCCGCGGCCCACGCCCGCCCCCGGCGAGCCAGCACCGCCTCCAGTGACCCGCCATCGCGCTCGGCGAGCGCGCGAACGCTCTCGAGCGCCTGGCCCAGTCTGACCGGATCGCCGCCGACGGCCACCGCCATCGCACGCAGCTGCAACCTGGCGTCTCGATTGCGCAGGCCGTGATACAGCGACGTGGTCTCCGCCGCACGCAGCGCCGCCTCGCCCCGGTCCGGTGCGCGCAGGCGCTCCGCCAGGTCGACCTCCGACGACTCGTCGCGCTGGACCCGGCGCAGCGCCTCCCACCAGCGAGCCCGTTCGGCCGCGGGCAGTGACTCCAGTGCCTCGGGGCTCGGCGGTCGGGCGCTGAGGTTGCTCAGGGCCGCGCCGGGCAACGGGACCGAGCGACCCGTGGGGCCGACGACCAGGACGTCGACGCCGGTCACCTCGCCGTCGGCTTCGAGTTCTCGCCGCGGAAGGGCGGCACTCGCGGTCTGGGCCACCGGGTCGACGAACATCAGACGTCGATCGGCGTGCACGGCGCCGACCACGTACGGCTCCCGGCCGTGGCGCCTCAGTGCCACCACCGCGAACGAGCGCTCTCCGGCACGTTCCAGTGCGGCGCGGATCCGCTCGGGCACGGACGCCACCGCCTCGCGGTGGCCACCGCCCGGCGGTGCCGGCTCCAGCGACTGCCAAAGCCCGTCGAACTCGTCCTCGACCCTGCCGAACCGGTCCGCGTCGACCCGCGCGACCACGGTGCC
Organism: Prauserella endophytica; assembly: GCF_005146945.1. Classification (GTDB taxonomy): domain Bacteria; phylum Actinomycetota; class Actinomycetes; order Mycobacteriales; family Pseudonocardiaceae; genus Prauserella_A; species Prauserella_A endophytica. Next base: position 243,149 of record NZ_SWMS01000002.1, on the reverse strand, counting down.
GTCGCTGCCTGGTTCGTCGAGGACCGGCGGGGGCGCCACCATCGGTTCTCCGCGCATCGTCCGCAGCAGGGCCAAGGTCGCCGGAAGGGTCAGCTCGTCCGACGTGCGAAGCGCGTCGGGCCACAAAGCGGTCACCAGCCCGAACGCCTCAGCCGCGGGCAGCGCGAACCCGCGCCTGGTGTTCCGTTGGCGCCTGGCGACGCGCTCCGCGAGAATGTCGAGGGCCAGCCGCTCAACCGTTGCCTGGTCGTCCGCAAGGCGCAGCTGTTCCAGCAGGTCCAGTTCTCGCAGGAAACCCCGCAGCGGGGAGTCGTTCCCGGCGGCCGAGCCGAACATCCCGCGCACATTCCCGCCCGTGGACTGGACCCTGGCCCGCAGCGCCCGCGTGAGAGCAGGGTTCCCGGCCCGCATCTCCCGGAACAAGGTGTCGGCTTCCGCCCGCAGTGCCGTGCCCGAATCCGTCGGAGCCAGGCGGGCGAGCTCGCGTGCGATCAACTCCAGCTGCGCCATCCTGCCCTCGACAGCGGGAGCGTTGCGCGACAGTCCGGACAACAAGCTCGTCGCGCCGAAGCCCGCGCCGGCGATACCGTGCGCCAGCGCGAGTCCCAGCCGCCGGCGCTCCAGCCCTGCCGCGATCTCGACCACGAGGGTGTCCCGGTCCGAGGGGTCCAGCGAGCCCGCCGACGGCTCGTTGTCCGGCAACGCGTTCGCGGGAACGAACGACACCCTGATCCGATCGAAGCGGACCCGGCCGACGCGGGACCCCCGGATGTCGACGACGTAGTGCCTTGGTCCGGCGTGCCGGACCCGGAGATCATCGCGGTGGGGCCCGCGTTCAACGAGCCACAGGACCTCCCGGACGGCGTTGCTGACGTCGGCCGTGGTGATCCGATGCGTGCCGAAGCCGTTGTCCCATCGCTCGGCCGGGTCCCGTTCGGCGGAGCGCACGAGGCCCGTCTCCGGGAGGACGGCCTGCTCGGTGGACGCCGTCGGCCTCGTGGACGCCGCCGACCTTGTGGACGCACTCTCGCGGACGGGCGTCCCGGTTGCGTCCCGGGCTTCTGCCCACGTGCTCTCCCCCACGGCGTGCACGACGAACCCCGCGCGCCCGGCGATCGTCGTCCTGCGCACGTCCCGCACGACCAACGGCTCGTCGGGGGCCAGCAGGTGCTCCCGCAGCTCCGCGCTGTCGGACCGGACCGCGGTCAGCGAGACTCCCCGGCGGGTGTCGATCCGCCACACCACCGGAACACCCGTGCCGCGCTCGCCGCCGGGCGGGTTCCGCAGCGCGAACTGCTTGGCCCAGCGAAGTTCGTAGGACGCGAAGTCGACGGGACGGCTGACGACGTCCGCGGCTGCGCCCGCGCGCCACGGCGTGAGCACGGAACCCGGTCGCAACACGTCGACATACGCCTCGTCCCGCACTGCGATCCCCCGGTAGACGGTGACCGGCCGCGGGAGCCTGCCCGCGCCGTCGACGATGCGGGCGAACGACAGCGCCGCCTCGTCGGCCTCGGCGTCGCGCACGGGCGGGTCGTCGTTCCAGTACGCGAGGTAGGCCAGGTACCGGTTGTACCGGTCGCTGGCGAACCCGGCGCCCTTGCCGCGCGCGAGAAACGCGTGGACCCGCTCCCGGTCGCTCTCCGGCAGGCCCTCCCACCAGAGCCGGGAGGCCTCCTGCGTCGCCGCGATGTCGGTCGCGGCGGGACCCCCGAAGCGGGCCAGGTCGAGCTCGCCGACGCTGGGCTCCGTCTCGTGCCATGGCGTCTCCGCCGGTGCGGCCAGCGCCTGCACCGCCTGCGCCCGTGCGTGCACCTGCTCCAGACTCGTCCGCAGATAGCCGTCGTCACCGATCAGGTCCCACAGCGAACCGGCCCCCACGAGGTCGGTCTCGGTCGCCTGTGGCCGGAAGTACCGGTAGATCGACAGCGCCGTCCAGCCGGTGTCCCCCTGGCCCGTCGGCGCGGCCGTCACCCGGCGCAGGTACGCGGGACTCAGCGGGTCGGGCAGGCGCGGGCCGTCGAAGGGCACCTCCTGCTCACGGAGCACCCGGTCGAAGGCGTTGACGTAGTCGCTCAGCCCGGTGACGAACGTGAGACCGTCGGCCAGTGCGCGCCTGCCGGAAAGCCCATGGACGGGGGCCGAGGCCCGTCCGGCCAGCATCGTCGCGTACCGGTCGACGCCGTCGAGCAGCCGGTGCAGCTCACCGGCCCGGTGGAATGCGGGCTGCTCCGCCGCGCTGTCCACAAGGGACCTCAGCCGGGCGGAGACACGGCGCAGTTCCTCCGGCAAGCGCGCGGCGGGCACGAGCCGAGGGCGTCCGCCCCAGTCGCCTCCGGTCGCGTGCGGCGTGGCCTGGTCCCGGATCAACCTCGTGAGAGACGGCCGGGCGCCGGCGTCGTCGACGCCGCGAGGGGCGCCTTCGAGGTCACCGAACGCCGGCCCCGTACCTCCGTCCTTCGGCCGGCGGGGTCCTCCGCCCTGACCATTCCTGCCGTCGGCGCCGTCCAGCCGTGGCGGGGAGGCGGGCCGCGGCAACGGTTCCGGTTCGCCGAACGACCACGGCGTGGTGTCCGGCGAGCGCCGCAGGCCGAGCGCCTCGGTCAGCCTGGTGGTGTCGGCGTCGATCTCCCCGGCCACCTCTGTGAGCGTGCGGGCGTAGAAGAGCGCGATCTGGTCGCGCAGCGGCGACAGCGGCCCGCCATCCCAGTTGATCAGGAACCTCAACAGCTCGCCGGAGAGGAACTCGCCCCGGCCGTGCCAGGCCTGCGCGGTGACGCCGACCGCGGCGGCGCCGATCGAGATGGACAGCTGCAGGGCGGCGCCCGCCACGTCGAACGCCCCTGGCCGCATCGCCTCGTCCGACGTCCGGCGGACCATCCCGCTGGCGGCACCGGGACCCGCCTCGGACAAGGCGAGCGTCGCCCGGCCCGGCACGCCGACCGGCCCATCGTGATAGACGTCCACTAGCCTGCGCAACTGCTCGATGACCTGCGGGTATCCATTGACGGCATCGGTGGGACTGACCAGGGCGAGCGCGTGGGTGTCCGCCCCGTTGGGCAGGAGCAGCGATGGCAGCCCCGGGATCCAGGGCAGCACCCGGACCACCATCTCCTGACGGTGCCTGCCGCGAACCTTGGAGCCGAGCTCGTAGACACCGGCATGCTTGACCTTGTCGATGAACAGCCGGAGCTCGCCGCGCCCGATCGTCCTGACCTCGGCCAGGTGCGGGATGCCGTCGGCCAGCGCACCGGTCGCGGCGAGCTCCAGGAAACCGTCGACGTACTCGCGCGGCGACGCCGCGGTCAGGTCCCTGGTCTCCCGGTACCAGGCCGACCGCGTCGGCGGCAACGCCGCGGGCGCCTGCTCCGCGAACCGGGCGGCGGCATTGATCGCACCGTGCAGCTCGCGCAGGCCTAGCTCCGCCCAGTCGTCCATGGTCGCGGGCACCGCGGTCTGCTCGCCGATGGCCTTGAGGGCGCCTTCCGCCTGGCGGGTCGCCGCGGCACGAACCGTGCGGGCGGTCGCGGCCCCGTCGATGGCCGACTGCAGCACCCCGACACCGTCGCGAACGGCCGACGCGTCGTTACCCGTCGCCGCGGAGTACACGGCGTTGGGCCCGCCGCTGCTGATCCCGACCACACCCGTCCGCACCGCGAGCTGGCCGATGGTGCGCGCCCACAGGTGGACCTCGCGGTCGAGGATGTCGGCGACCTTGCGGTCGACCTCGTCCCGCAGTGCGCCCATGCTGGAGTACCGGGGCACCAGCATGGTCACCGTGCGCCGCGGAAGCTCGAACTTCGAGTGCACGACGCGAGGCGGAAAGTCCTGCCGCATGGTGGGCGAGGCGCCGACGACGATCCGCAGCTCCACGGTGCGCAGCCGCTCCGGCAGTCTCCCGGGCCGTACGAGGGAGACCACGACCGTCCTCGTGTCACCATCGGTCTCCTCGTCGCTCACCGAGCTCACGTTCGCGTGTCCGGCGGCCGTCGCCTTCACCCGCTGGGCGGCCCGCTCTGTCAGGCCGAACCGGTCGGAAGGCACCGGCGCGTCACGTTCCGGGTCCGCGGGTGTGCCGGGCTCGGGCGCGTGCGCCTCGAGCTCCCTGCGGAGCCTGCTGACGATCTCGGTGGCCGAGGCCAGCACGCCCTGTGCCGTGTAGGCCAGGCTGTTGATGGTCAGCGCCCCGTCCGGCTTGTCGTAGCCGAGCCGCGCCCGGCGGCCGTCCGTCCACAGTGCCGCGATGACCTTGTACGCGCGCGTCGACGCCAGCGCGGCGGCGACCGCGGCGCCGCGCTTGCCGATGCTGCCGACGAGGATCTGCGCGATCGTGTCCAGCCTGCTCATCGCCAGGCCGAAGGCGATCGAAGCCGGCGCTTCGAGCAGGAGGGTCGCGTAGTTCTGCCAGATGTAGTCTTTCAGGCTCGGCATTTTCCACAGCCTCGAGGCCTTGTAGAGGGCGCTGAGCAGTTCCCGGGAAAGGGTCTGCCACAGCAGTTCGTCGCTCGCGCCCGCGAGCCCCGTGGAGTAGATGACCTCATAGGACAGCTCCCGGGTGCGCCAGCTGCCGTCGACGAGCCGCTGGGTGGAGAAGTCCCGGCTGTGCGGAACGAACGCGATGTCGACCTTCTCGCCGGTGCCCAGCTCCACCCGCAGCCGCTCGGCGTCGGCGTCCCAGGACACCGCGCGAAGCTCGTCGAGCAGTTCCTGGTAGTCGCCCTCGGCCAGGAGGTCGGAGGGAATCCGCCTGGGTCCCTCGCCGCGCAGGGCATCCGCCAGCTGTCGCGCCGTGCCCCCGACCCTGGCCGTCAGTTGCGCCTGCGCAGAGCTGGAGCCAGCGAGATCCTGGGAGGGCGGCGCCACCTCCGGCAGTTCCACGCCGTAACGGCGGGCGAGCGGTGTCATGGACTCGACCGTCGCGCGCAGCTCGCTGGTCAGCCTGCGCAGCCCCGGCCCTCCGAGGCCGCCCCGCCAGGCCGCCATGAGCCTGCGCATCTCGTCCGCCGCGATCGCCCGCTTGCCCCCGACGGTGTAATAGAGGGGAACCTGGGTCAACCCGCCATAGGCGAACCCGAACAGCGCGGACAGCAGGCCGACGCCGTCGGCGCCGAGTCCGGTGGCCGAGCCGAGGAGGTAGCCCGCGGTGTTGCCGCCGATGTTGCCACCCTGGTCGTAGACGGCGAACCGCATGTACGCCTGGATCTCGTTGATCGGCGCGACGTACTCGTTGATCTCCTCGATCAGCAACTCCCGCAGCGCGGAGTCCACTTCGGACATCGATGCGTCGCGGTCGACCAGGATCACCCTGCGCCCGCCCTCCACCCAGGCCTCGTCCCGATCCACCGGGCCGAGCACCTGGCCCTCCGGCAGGTCGGCGGCCTCCAGCTGCACGGTGAAGCCTGGGCGCAGCAGGGCCGCGCGCCCGGTGCCCGACCACCAGGTGACGAGGAACGAGTTGTGCCCGCGCGGATACTCCGGCAGCTCGTAGCCGTCGACACCGTGATCGCGGGCCGAGATCGGCAGCTCGATGGTGGGCGAGACGACCACGCGGTGGATGTTGTCCCCCAACGAGCCCTGTTCGAGCGGATCGGCGTAGTGGTTGTGCTTGAGCAGAAGCGCCATGCGCGACACCTTGTGCTTGAACAGCCACCGGGCCCTGGCAAGGCCCGGCGCCGGGTGCTCGTCGACCTGCCGGAAATGGTCGACGATCGCCAGCCCGTGCTCGGTCAGCCGCCCTTCGAGACGCGGGTGCCGCACGGCCTTCGGCAGCCACTTCCGGCGGCGGTCACTGCCGTGCACCGCCTCGCTGAGGCCCGCCCCGTTGTCCCTGCCCGCGTCGTCGCCGTTGATCAGCCGCCGCAGCAGCTCCTCGACGTGGCGCAGCTCGTCGAGCTCGGGCTCGGCCACCGCGAACTCGTCGGCGCGGGAACCGGCATGGCCCTGCTCCCGCAGCCCGGTGACCAGCTCCTCGTGCCGAGTGAGGAGCGTGAGCATGCGGTCGAGCAGCGCCAGGTCGCCCTTGCTCAGCCGCATCCGCCTTGGCGGGCGGGGGTCGCCCGTGAACGCGCTCGGGCGCTCGTCCTCGGACTCGACCCGCGTCGTGCGCGCGGGGTCGGCCAGCTCGAGGTATCGCTCGAGCACCCGGCCGGCATGCGCCCGGCCGCGCAGCAACTCGCCCGCGGTCCGGGCGAGCTCGGCGTCCAGCGTCGCGGCGAGGTACAGGCCATCCGCTCCATCCTCTTCGGACACCAGGCTCCGGTATCGCAGGGTGTCGGCGAGGCCGGACAGCACGGGCACGTGCTGACGGTAACTCTCGGCGAGCCGCAGCTCGGCTCTGGCCAGTCCGGTACCGGACTCCGGCTCGGCGTGCCGGTCGGCCAGCTCGGCGAACTCGGCGGCCAGCACCTCGGCCCGCTCGGCGAGCGCTGCCGGATCGGCATCCTGCCGCGCCCACAGCAGCGACTCGGTGAGTGCCGCCAGCTCCTCGTCGGCACGTTCGTCGGCGGCCAGCAGCTCCGCGGCACGCGCGGCCGCCGACGCCTGCGGGGCTGCCCCCGGTGGCTCGGCGGGCTCGGGTGTTGACTCGGCCGCCGGTGCGGCGGCGTGCAGGTCCCGCACCCGGCCGGGCAGCTCAGCCAGCGCGGCCCGCAGCGGAACGCCCAGCAGCGGCACGAGCCCGGGCCCGGCGTCCGGCAGCGGCGGCAGCACGATCGTGGCGGGGCCGTCGGGCCGGCCGCCGTCGAGCGTCATCCGCAGGCCGGGCAGCACCAGCGACGCCTCGGTGGCATCCGGATCCGCGCGCACCTGCAGCTCCACTTCCAGCCCATCCGGCCAGCGCAGCCGCCAGCGGTTCTCACCCGCGGGTTCGGCCGCGACCTCGGAGCGGTCGAGCAGGGTGGCGACCGTGTCGGCCAAACCCTCTGGGACCGTTGAACCCGCCCTGACCGGCAGGGTCGGCAGCGCCACGCGCTCCCCGGGCACCACCACGGCGGGAGCGGCCGGGGCCGCGCCCGCCGGAGACTCCGGCTGCGCCGGCGGCTCGGCCCGCTGCGCGGAAACGGCACCGGGGTCGTCGTCCGGATCGAACACTGGCATGTGCTGGCCAGCCGCGCGCAGCAAGGTGGCGGAGCCGTGCCGCACCAGCGGCCGGTGCTCGGTGGCGAGGCCGGCGGCGTCGACCTCGGTGATCGCGAGCCCGTAGCGCTCGGCGAGCAGGGCAGGCAGCCTGCCCTCGAAGAGACCGTCCACAGCGGACGATCCGGTGCGCAGGGCGTCGAGCGCGGCGGCCTGGTCGCCGTCGGTCACCAGCTCCGGGGCGGACGACCACAGTGGCCTGCTGTCGACCGGCAGATCCAGCTCGGCCTCCAGCGCGGCGATCAGGCCGTCCCGCAGGCCGGCGGGTGACGCCACCCCGTGCAGCTCGGCGAGCCGGGCGCGGTCCGCGGCGGGCAATGCGCGGTACAGCGCCTGGAACGTCGCTTCCGCCCCGAACTCGGTCCACTCCGTACGCGCGCCGATCCGGTCCAGATACCGGAGCTGCGCGGCCGTGAGCGCGTTGGGATCGCCCACCACGCGCGGGAAGTCCTCGGCGGTGAGGTCGCCGGTGAACCGCGAGCCCGGTGCCTGGGTCGCGACCCAGGCACCGTAGGAAACGCCCCAGCGTTCGATCGCGGCGGCCAGCTGGTCCATGAGCGGGCCGAGCGGATCGGCACCGCGGTGGGTCTGGCCAAGGGGCAGACCGTGGTAGTAGCGGTCGGCGACGAGCCGCACGGTCTCGTCGAACCGCGTCTGCGCGGCGGTGGTGCGGGCCGAGGCCGGCGCAGGCGGATCCAGCACCTCCAGCGGCGGTATCCGGGCGGGCCGGGTGGCGACCGCGCCGGAGAGCCAGTCCCGTTCGACGATCGCGCGTCGCTCGGCCGCGGTGAAGGCCCCGTGCCGCAGCGCCAGCTCCCCGGCGAGGCCGCGCAGCAGCAGGGCGTCGCGGCCGTCGACCGGCAGCCCGACCCCGGCCCGCCGCAGCACGTCGCGGAACGCGGCCAGCTCGTGCTCGGTGGAGTGGAAACCGAACAGCGTGGCGAGCGCGGGCTCGGTGCGCGGCGCCGGCCCGGAGGGAGCACCGGCCAGCGCGGCCCGCAGGACGGGGCCGAACTCCCGCCCCTCGGCCACCGCCTGCCTGTGCAGCGCGCGCAGGTCGACGTCGTGCGCCAGCACGCGGGCGAGCTCGGCCGCTGAGAACTCCGCGGCACGCAACGCCTCGTGCAGCGCCGCACGCTCGGCGGGCCAGGCGTCGTCGGCAGGCGGGACGATCTGGGGCGCGGCCGGGCGGCCGGGTTCCTGGCCGCTCTCGCCGGGCACGGCGCCGTCGGGGGTGACCCGGTACCGGTGCCGCGTACCGTCGAGCGCGGTGACCTCCAGTGCGATCTCGGCGTCGAGCGCGGTGGCGAGATCGTGGGCGGCCCGCACCGGATCCGGAGGCACGCCGGGTGGTGGCCGCACCGTCGACGCGGGGCCGAGGACCAGCCGCCGCGCCGCCTCGGCGTCGGCGAGCATCCGCTCCGTACCGGCGGCCGCCGCCACCCACTCCCGGTGCGCCTCGGCCGGATCGCCCTCCGCGCGGGCGCGCAGCAGCGCCTGGCCACGCTCACGCAGTAGCGCCGCGGCGGTCTCCGCGCGCCGCAGGTGGGTCAGCGCCGACACCACGGAGCGCCGCGCCGCCCCGGACTGAGGATCGACTGGGAGCGCGCGGCGGACGTCGGCGGTGACGCGGCCGGCCCATCGGGCCGCCTCGTCGTGCGCCGCGATGGCCGCCGCGGTCTCGTCGAGCGACAGCCGCAGCAGCGAGCCCGGTGGCAGCCCGCCCGGCACGGCACGGACGGCGGCGCCGGCCGGATCGTCGTGCCGCAGCAGGTCGGCCAGGTCGAGCCGGGGCGCGTTGCGGTCCCGTGCCGCGAGCAGCACCCGCACGTCCCGCTCGTCGTAGCCGGTGAGCCCGGCCGCGGTAGCCGGGTCCCAGGGAGTGAGGCGCGCGTCGCCGAGGGACTGCGTCCTCGGCGCGGACGCGGGCGCGGGGCTCGCGGGCTCGAGCGCCGCCCGGTAGGGCTCCAGCTCGGCGGGAACCGTGCGCAGCGCGGCGTCGGCCGGGACGTACACCTCGGCGCTGCCGGGCCGGGTGACGAGGCTGCCGCCCACGGTCTGGCCGTCGTGGTCCAGCAGCTCGACGCGGACGGTGTGCGGCACCCGGAACACCGCGGTCCGGCCGCGGTAGCCGGTGGCACGCACGCCGTCCTCCCCGCGCGCGAGCTGCCCCGCGGCATGGTCGAGGTAGCCGAGAAACTCCGCCGCCCCCGGATCCTGGTCGAGCCGGACCACGAGCTTCACCTGCTCTGTCCGGCGTGGCCATGGCCTCGGCCGGTCGAGCCGCAGGCGCAGGCCCTCGGTGGCGAGCCGCTGGTAGGCGGCCTCCAGCCCGGCCTGGCTCAGCGACGCGTCGACGCGGAGCATCGTGTCGAGCTGCCGCGCGCGCACGCGCCGGTTGCGGCTGACCGGGGCGTTGTCCCCCGCCGCCGGGTCGCCGTCCGGTACGTAGCCCGCGCTGGGCACGACCCCGTGCCGGGCCAGTACGCCGTGCACCAGTTCCCGCAGTGGCCCGGCACCGTCGTCGTGCGCGGTGGAGCCGAGGGGACGCCCGGTACGCAGCTCCCGCGCGATGACGGGGACGTCGTTCTCCGCGGCCCTCGTGAGATGGTCGGCGGGATAGGACGGCGCGGGCTCGGCCGGGTCGGCGACCGGGACACCGCGTACGAGGCGGCCGTCGGCCACGGCGTCGGCGGCGACGGGCAGCCCGTAGCGGTAGGCGTCGGCCTCGGCCATGCGCGTGAGGAGCGTGCCGCCCACCTTGACGCTGTCCAGCTCCACGCCGGTCTCGGTGAAGAGGGTCAGCTCGTGCACGACGCCGGGCGTCCCGGAGGAATCGCCCCATTGGTGCACCTGCGTTGGCCCGGTGCGTGCCTCGACGGTCACCCGGCCGCCGTCGTCGAGATCCACCCGGTCGGTCCGTACGCCGGCGCTCGGCCCGCCCACCATGGTGACGTCGCCTCGCCGGACGGTCGCCGTGTGCCGCACGACGAACCGGCCGCCGACCTCGGCGCGACCGGTGAACACGTGCCCCTCGGCTCCCGCCGCGGCGCTGGGCAGCACCTCCTCCAGCCTGCCGGCGTAGGCGGTGACCCGCCTGCGGACCTCGGCGTCGAGCGAGTACCCGGACTCGCTGAGCAGGCGGCGCAGCGCCTCGGCGAACTCCTCGCGTCCGCCGAGATCGAGCACCCGCAGATGGGGCAGCGGGTGTCCGGCCGCCTCGTCCCGGCGCACGCTCTCCGCGGCTTGCTCGGCGGGAGTCTCGCCCGCGGCCAGCAGCAGCGTGCCGCCCGTGCCGGGCCCGTCGGAGGTGAAGACGACGGACTCGGTGAACTCGCCGGTCGCGGGGTCCCGTTCGGACACCTCGACCGCCACCGTCACCTCGGTCGGCTCCCCCGGTTTCCCGGTTTCCACGGCGATGCCGGCGGTGCCGGGCCGCCGGTCGAGCGCGCCACGCAGTGGCGCGGAGGCGTCGGGCTGGGCCTCGATGCGCACCGGGCGGGGCTCGTCGAGCCGCAGCCGGACCCGGAAGTCGCGGGGCTGCGTGGTGCCCAGCGACCACACCTCGCCCTCGGCCGAGACAAGTCGCGAGAACCGTTCGGCCAGTCGCGCCCGCAGCCACGACGTGGTGATCCCGTCGTCCGCCGCCCGGTCGGCGAGGTGGGCGGCCAGCTCGGGCGCGAACGGCACCGGCTCCAGCGGCACCGCGGTGACCAGCGAGAGCTGCCGCGCGGGGTCACCCTCGACCCGATTCTCCACAATGGACGCCGCGGACTCCTCGGCTGTTTCCCTGGGTAGAGCGGGCAGTGCGGCGAACGGGTCCAGGTCGGGATCCCGCGCCTGGAACGCCCGGCCGAGCCAGTCGGTGTGCGTCTCGGCGAGGGCACGGCGGGAGGCCGCCGAGTAGCGTCCGTGCAGGTAGGCGTCACCGGCGAGCGCGCGAAGGCGCTCGAGCCCGCCACGGTCGAGCCCCTCCGGGACGCGGGCCGCCGCGAGCAGGCCCGTGAACCGGCTGACGTCCTCCGCGTCGGCCGGGTCGAAGCCGAAGAGCCCCGCCACGGCCGGGAGGTCCACAACGGACGGCTCCCGCTCCTCGCCGTCCCGGTCCCGCTCGGCTTCGAGCTTCACGTCGGCGGGCAGATCCAGGACCTTCGCCGTGCCGCGCTTGGCCGCCAGCTCGGCGGCGAGCCGCAGGTCAGAACCGAAGCGAGCGTGCAACGCGCGCAGGTCGACCTCGGCGGCCAGCAGCCGGTCGAGGTCGATTCCGGCCAGGTCACGCAGCGCCCGCTGGAACGGCAGGTCGTCCTCGTCCTCCCGCGCGCCGCCACCGAGCCGCCCGGCGGCGAGCTCGCGCAGCGCGTCCGGCAGCGCCTTGGCCGACACCGACCGCACCGCCATGCTCGTGAGCAGCATCCGGTGCGCCGGGTCCTCGGGCAGGGGAGGGAGCACGACCTCGGCCACGTCGCCCACGACAGTGACGAGCACCCCGCCCTCGCCGGGGCCGATCCGGAACCGGACCGGCCCCGCGGCGCCTCCGCCGAGGTCGAACCGCCAGCCCTCGCCGTCCCGCTCCGCGTCGACGGGCTGCCGGGCGAGCACCTGTTCCAGTGTCGCGTCGAGCAGCTCCGCGTCGGTGGTGGTGGGGCCCTCGTAGCGCACGAACGGGCCGTCCAGCCGCAGCGGCTCGGGCCCGGATGCCCCGGGCGCCCTCCCCGGACCGTTCGCAACGTCCGCAACGTCCGCCGTGTCCACGGTGTCTACCTTTTCCACCGTGTCTGCGGAGGACGGTGTTGCGGGAAAGATCGTCGCGACGTCCACGAGCGGGCCTGACTCGCTCGGAGGAGGTCCCGGAGAGGCGGCGCGCAGTCGCTCCAGCTCCAGGGGTGGCCGGGGAATGCGGGCGGCAAGCCGCCCGGGCCGCCGCGGCCGCCCCACACCCGGATCCACCGGCGAGCCCGGCGTCTCCGGCGGGGACGGCACGGCAGCGGAACCCAGGAACGTGTCGGAGAACGGCACACCGTCCCGCGCGATCCAGCGCCGGCGCTCCCGCCCGCCCTCGACACTGTCGAACCTGCCGGTGATCCCCAGCTCGGCCAGCACACCGCGGACCGTGTCGGCGAGGTCGTAGCGCAGGAACCCCGTCCGCGCGACGAGATCGGGCACCACGTCGAGTGTCGTGCCGGTCCGCTCACCGACCGCCGCCTGCGCGCGGACGAGCGCGTCATGGAGCCTGCCGAGCCGGGGCCGCCAGTTCGCCCAGTCCGCCGAGGCCGCGTCGTGCCGCCTGACCGCGGCGGAACGTTCCTCCGGCGTGCTCGCGGTCGACAGCTCGTCGCGGGCCGCGTGGAGCGCCAGCAGCGACTCCCGCAGCTGACCGACCAGGGATCGCGCCTGCTCCAGCTCCCCGGGGCGGAACTCCGGCGCCGTCGCGTCGCGGAGCGTGTCCAGCGCGTCGTCGGCGCGCAGCAAGAGCTCGCCGACGGTGGCGAGCTCGGCGCGGCCCCGATCGCCGGTGAACACCGCGAGCGGGTGTTCTCCGACGACGTCCCGCACCAGGTCGGCGACCGTCGCATAAGGACGGTCGGCCGAGAAGTCCTCCCGCTGGGAAGCCTGCCGGAGGAGGTCGGCGATGTCGAACCTTGGCGCGTTCCGCACGGTGCGGCGCAACGCTCTCGGCGCCGCGCCCTGGTCGGCGAGGGGATCGGCGAGCACCGCCCGTTCCTCGGGAGACCGGGGCAGCCGCACCCGCTGCTCGAGGATGTCCGGCACGCGCGCGGACGGGGTCTTGAAGTAGACACCGCCGACCACCTCCGCCCGGCGGGTCTCCGGCGGACGCAGCCGGGGCTTCCAGGTCACCGTGAGCGCGTGCTCAGCCCGTCCCGACCAGAGCGCCGACCCCATGCGGGTCATCATGTGGTGGTCGACGCGGGTGCCACGGGTGAACGTGTTCTGCTGCCCGCCCGACACGCTGCCCCTGACCGTCCCCGCGGGGTCGGCCTCACCCCGGAGCCCGGGGGCCGCGCCATCCAGCTCGTACGGCGACTCGGCGTCTCCGCCGACGAGACCGGTCAGCGCCGAGCGCGCGCCCATCGTGCGGCCAGTCGCCTCGACCACGCGGGTCTGCGCGCTGAATCCGCGGTCCGCCTCGGGATCGTCACCGTCCTCCCAGCGCTCCACCCGCACGTCGAACAGCCGTGTCCGCAGGCTCACGGTGAGCGTGCCACCCGGGATCGAGTCGAGCAGCATCGTCGTGGCCTCGCCGCCGCCGTTCAGCGTGGCGAAGTAGGCCTGCAGCACCGCGGGCCCCAGTGCGTCGCTGATGCGGTCGCGGTACTGGTGCACCCGGTGGCCGAGCACGTCGGGCGCGGAGAGCAGGTGCAGCGCCTGCTCGACGAGCCGCTCTCGCTCGACGAAGATCGCCCGCACGTCCTGGTCGGCGAGCGCTCCGGGGCGCAGGCGGCGGAAGTCGAGGGGACCGGGCTCGGCGGGAACCCCGTCGGCGACCGAACGCGCCGGGTACTCGAGTGTCAGCTCACCCCGGACCGTGGCCTCGAACCGCGAGGCGGATTCTCCCCGGCCCAGCAGCCGTCCCGGCTGGGTGAGGAGCTGCTTCGCCGCACCGACCGGCCCGCTGAGCCCCGCGCCGTACAGGGGTTCCGCCCAGACCCCGGCTGTGATGTCGAGCCTGGCCCGGAGCCGGTTCACGGCGACCCAGTCGAACTCACCGGCGAGTGTGTGCTCCTGAGCGGAGGTGACCGCCTGGTCGGCGTGCTGGCGGCCGGCGAGTGGACCGCCGGTGGGATCGACGCCGATCTCGTCGCCGGGCCCGGTCTCGTCCTTGCCGCGGGCGGGGAGGTCGAAGCCGCCTTCTCGGCGGTGCCCGCCCTGGCCGGACCTGGTCGCGTGCAGGAACCGTTCCTGGCCGACCCTCTCCTGCCGTCCCGTCACCTCTGGCGTGCCGAGCTCGGCCGTCAACCGGACCACGAGGTTCTGCGTCCACAGCCTGGTCCGCACCGGCAGCCTCAGCTCGAGCCCGGTCGAGAGCATCGTGTCTATCGCGGCGGCGGAGCCGAGGGCCGACACGTGTGTCTCGAGCGCGTCGAGCACCCTCGGCTGACGGTCGAGCAGGCCGGGCATCACCCGGTCGACCAGGTTCCACAGGACGTCGACGGGGTCGGTGTCGTGCGTGAGCCGGACTCCCGCGTTCGCCCCGAGTCCCTTCTCCCCCGGCCTCGTCAGCTGTGGAGGCGGAGCCGCCTCGCCGATCTCCTCTGGCGGTTCCGGATGTTCGGTGACGAGCCGTTCCAGCACCACCCGGTACTCGAGTGCCGTGACGACGGGGTCCTGGGCTTGCGCGGTGCGCTCGTCTGGCAGCAGGCGCGGATCTGCCCCGGGATAGGCGCGTGCGATGTCGGTGAGCACCGGCCAGAGGTGCTGCGCCGCCACCTCGTCGCGATGCTCGGTGACCAGCCGGAGCGCGGCCTTCGCCACGACGGCGCGGTCGAGCTGCTGCTCGCCACCGCTCCAGGCGCGGAGCACGTCCGCCACCTCGCTCGCGGGCAGCGGGACGCGGCCGTCGCCGTAGAGCTCCAGCGCGTCGACCTTCGCCAGCGCGTACACCACCGACAGCGGCGTGGTGTCGCCCGGCTCCCCCGGGGTGACGGTGACGGTTCCCTCGGCCGTGAAGAGGTAGACGTCGTTCGTGAGGACCACCCGGCCGGTCTCCGACGTCGCTCCCGTGGCGCCCGCGGTCGACGACCCTCTACCGACCAGGCCGGACTCGCCCGTCCCCGGCGATCCGCCGAGTTTGTCCGCCGTGGAGGCCAGGCTGACGCTGACCCCGGCCCCGATGTCGTGGGTGGCACCGAGCAACGTCTCCGACAGCACGGCGGTGCCCGACGCCACCCAGTCGGCCTTGCCGACCCACGTCGAGCCCTCCAGCTCCCCGCGGAGCGTGATCCTCCGCCTGCCCGTCAGGAACGGCGCGGTCGTGCCGTAGCCGGCGCCGAAGATCCTCGGCAGGTGGGAGAGCAGGTCGCCGTAGTCGCCGAACTGGCGGATCGCGCGCTCGCTGACGACGGGCAGCAACGCTCCGGCGAGAAGCGAGCCCGGCCGGGATCGCAGCCGGTCCCGCAGCGGGCGGCGGCGCTGGGGCACGGCTCCCTCGGGGCTCCTCGCGGCCTTGCCGATGGCGCGCTGGACATCGGCCGCGTTCGACACGTGCAGCGGCTTCGCCCGGTCTAGCACCTCGGTCGAGGTGGGAGTCGCGGAGCGGACCGACTCGCCGGCGGTGAACGCCCGGTGCAGGAGCACGTCGACCCGCTGGCCGTCCACCGCCCCGAGGAGCGTTTCCCGCTCGCCGTCCCGCACGGTGATCTCGTAGGACACCGGCACGCTGAACGCGGCGTCGGTGCCCCGGTCGTTCATCGACGCGACCCTGCTGCCGCTGCGGCGCGCCGTCACCCCGGGCTCCACCGTGCCGCTGGCTCCGGCCGCCGGGGCGAGCGCCAGCAAGCGCAGCAGTCCGCTGGCGCCGACCTCACCGCGGCCGCCGCCCGTGAACGAGCTCGACCGGCTCAGCGCCTCCGTGCCGAAGACCAGGTTGATCAGGTGGTACTCGTCGCTCGTTCCGCGGTACACCGCGTTCGCCGTGTCCACTTTGGCGCGCACGTTCAGTGTGACGCTGCGCCATCCGGTTACCGCGGTCCGGTCCCGCTTCCACAGGGTGAGCGGCAGCCCGGTCTGCGCCGCCTCGTTGAGCTGCGCGGCGATGACGGCGTCGGACAGCTGGTCCTCGATGTACAGCCTCGTCTCGTGCCGCGCTTCGGTGGGGCTCCGGGTGGCCAGCGGTACCAGGCTGCCGTCATGGGCAAGGACACCCCTGTTGTCGAGCTTCACCGCGCCGGTGCGCGGGTCACGCCTGGTGACGTACCCGTTGTCGACCGCCCAGTCCAGCACCGCCGACCGGATGCCCTCGCCGTCGAGTGTGCCGGGCAGCACGTGCGCGGGGCCCACACCGTCCCGGATGTAGGACGGGAAACGCACCTCGCCGTCCGCCTCGGTCGGCGGGGTGCGGAGGTTGCGGACCCGCTCGACGAGCACAGGGCCGTCGCGAGTCTCGACCTGCTCGGTCAGCCGGTTGCCGGCGGCGTCGACCAGGAACGCCTCCTCGGGCACCGGCAGACCCCAGTGCGCGGCCTGCTCCTCCGGCATCCGGAGGTAGACCTCCCCGTCGAAGCGCTTCGGCTGCGTACGCGCCGACTCCTCGATCGGGCGCACGATGACCGAGGCACGGTACGACACCTTGTGGACGATGGTGTTGCCGGTGAAGCGCAGGTCGCGCATCTGCAGCGTGTCCCTGTCCACCCCGTACCGGTGCAGGCTGCTGCGGGTGCCGTACGCCGTGGCACTGGCCTCGAGCGCCGGGGTCAGCCGCGGCCCGGCGCCGAGGCCGAGCGTGCCGTTGTCGGCGACGGCCGTCGCCCCGCCGTAGCCGGAGCCGGACCGGCTGTCGAAGCTCAGGTAGGGGTCGCGCATCGGCGCGGTCAGGAGTTCCGCGGTGTCCTTGCGGATCTCGACATCGATCTCGACGACGTGACTGAGCCTGCCATTGGTGCGGACCGGGAGCTCCAGTCTGTCTCCCTCGGCGGCCGCCTTCCGGAGGCGCGACTGCAGACCGCGCACGTCGATGCGCACGGCCTCGTACTCGGCGTTGTCCGGGGTCCGCTCGCCGTCCGACAGCAACAGGTCGTCCACCACCGCCTCCGCGATGGCGTCGAGCCCGCTCATGCCGTAGGCGTGCCAGTGCGGCACCCGCGGGTCCTGCCGGTCGGCGGGGCTGCTGGCCACCGCCTCCGGCGGCGGGCGCAGGAAGCCGTTGCCGGACCACACGGTGATCTCCGCGGCATCCCCGGTGGGCGGCACGCGCCTGGGTGATCCCCATGAACCGGTGTCGTCCCGGACCGATACCTCCCACTTCACCGCGACGCCGACGAGCGTGGCCGAGTCGTGGTGGAACTGGTTGTAGTCGACGGAGCTGCCCGCCGCTGCGGCGAAGCGTCCGGTCGCCGTCCGGATCTCCGACTGCCCTCCCTGTGCCGTGAACCCGGCCGTGACCGGGATCAGCAGGCGCGAGACGGGGTCGACCAGGCGGGCCACGTCGGCCTTGAACTGCACCTGCCTGCCGCGCTGGCGATCCCGCCCCACCCCGGCGCCGCTCTGCACGATGCGCTTCTGGGCCAGCTCGACGACGTCGGTCTCGGTCGGGACGATCCGCGGACGGCCCTCCGGCACGGCGCGGACCCGGACGTCCCTGCCGCCGAACGCGGCGACCGCACCGTCCGGCCCCACGAGGCGGTCGAACCGCGCCAGCAGCGTGCGGTTCAGGCTCTCCGCCGTGGCACCGTCGACTCCCAGTCCGGCGAGCTCGGCGGCGAGCTCGGCCATTCCAGGCAGCGGCCCTCGGGGAAGGCCGGTCAGCAGCACCAGCCCGGGTGGGCGGGCGGCCACCTCCTCGGCCGTGGGCGGCGCCGGTTCCGGGGGAGCCGGCGGGCCGGGTGTGCTCTCCGGCTCGTGGCCGGTGTGGAACTCCACACCGGCGTGGCCGAGCGGGCCCCTGCCCGGCCGGGAACCATGGCTGTCGTCGCCGGGAGAGAACCGTTCCCGGCGGTGCCGTTGCAGCGCGATGTCGGTCTCGACATCGGTCCGCGACGGCAACCGCACCGCACCGGCACCCTCCGGTGGCGGCAGCTTGTCCACAGTAGACTCGGCGGCGCCGTGGCGGGCGAGCAGGGACTCCGCGGTCTCCAGCCGCAGCGGGAACGTCTCCCTGCCCAGACCGACGTGCCGCCACCGCGTCGTCAGTCCCGGATCGCCGTCGGCCCACCCGTCGCGGATCGTGCCGACCGAGCCGTACCCGCGCCGCGCCAGCAGGTCCAGCACCGCCTGCGCGTCGCGCGCGTACGTCGCGTGATCCGGCAGCCCGACGGCGTACCCGTCTCCCTCCGGGAGCACGATCGCGTCACCCGCCACCTGCCTGACCGTGTCGGCGAAGTGCAGGGCGTGCGCGTCGCCGTCGGTGCCGCGACCGTCCGGAGCCGGCAGGTGCGGCGGCGCGTCGCCGAGGTCGAAAAGCTTGCGAACGAACCCCTCGTAGCGCGGGGAATGGGTGACATAACCGCCCGCACCCGAACGTTCAGGCGCGTACGTCGGGCTCTGTGCGGCGTTCTGGACCTTCGCCTGCACGTACAGATAGGACAGTGTGCCGTCCTGCCACGCCTGGTGTAGCCGGATCGCCAGCGCCGCCTCCGCCCCACCACGTCGCAGCATCGCCACGAGCACGGACTGCACGTACCGGGGATGCCCCTGCTCGTACCGGTTCGGATCGGCGCCGAGGCCGTCGCGGGCGCCCAGGCTCGCCGTCGGTCCCTTCACCTCGACGACCCGGTAGCCGACCGCGTTGCCGTCGGCGTCGCGCTCCTCGTACACGCTGTCGAACCGGCCGGCCCCGGCGAGCGGGACCGGCACGGGCACCAGGGTGTGCCCCACCGGCAGCTCCTGCCGAGCGAGGTGCATCGCGTGTGCGCCGGCGACGTTGCCGAGCTGCTCGCCGATGTCGCGCCGGACCCGGTTGAACCCGCCGCGGTCGTGCTCGTCCTGGTGGGCGTTGCCGAACGGCCGCCGCGCGGGCCGTCGCTTGCCCGACGAGAGCGCGGCCGCGTCGGCGACGGCGTCCTGGATGCGGGGGCGGTTGGCGGCGAGCCAGTCGGCGTCCTCGATCCCGAAGTGCGTGCCCTCGGCCACGACACCGTTCGCCGGGAACGAGGCGCGGTCGCCGTACACGGGGCCGCCGAGGTACTCGGCGGGGATCGCCGGGACGTCGGTGCCCTTGACGCGGTAGAGGCCGTCGGAGCCGCGCTCGATCATCGGCACCTCGTGGCCGAGGTAGGCCGGCCGTCCGCCACGCCGCTGGATGATGTGCGGTGGGTTCTGGTTGGGCTTCTTGTAGTAGCGCGCGTACAGCTCGTCGGCCGCGTCGCGGTCGGCGCCGTTGAGCACCGAGAGCAGCGCCTCGTGCGCCTCCTCCTCCGGCATCTCCCGCGGCGCGGGCGGCTGGTCCGGCCGCGCCGGGTGCCCGGTGTAGAACTCGACGCCGGGGTTGTCGCCGAGCGGGCCCCTTCCACGCCGGGGACCGAAGTCCTCAGTGGACCGTCGCTCGTGCAGCCACCGCTGCCTGGCGATCTCCGTCCGCGCGTCCGTCCCCGGCGGTGGCGTGCGTGACCCGGGGGTTTCCAGCCGGAGGGTGAAGTCGTTGCCCGGCTCGGGACGCCGCCACGTCGTGGAGCGGCCGGGACCGTCGCCGGTCCAGTCCGCCGGCAGCGGTTCCCCGGCGCGGTAGCCGCGCTCCACCAGCCCGTCCGCCAGTGCCTGGGCGTCCTCGGCGAAGGTGCCGTCGTCCGGCAGCCGCACCACGTACCCGTCGCCATCGGGCAGCACGAGCGCGTCGGAGACGGCCGCGCGCACGGTCTCGACGAGGTGCCGCGCGCCAGGGTCGTGGGCGAGGCGGACCGCACCGTCGGCGAGGTCGCCCTTCCCGGCGACCGACTCGCGCAGGTCGGTCAGCGCCGCGCGCAGCGCCTCCTCCGTTCCAGTTGACGACACCTCGACCACGGCCAGCTCGCTCTGCCGCGTGGCCCCGTCGAGCACGCGGGTGCGCGGCGGGTGCGCGCGGCCCGTTCCCGGGGCCAGTGCGTCCTGCACGGCGACGGCGGCATCCACCACCGCGTCGGGGAAGTGCAGGCGGACCGAGCCGTCGGCCGGCTCGACCCGCACGCCGTCCCGCTCGGGGGTGAGCGACTCCAGCAGGTCCGCGACCCGCTCCGCCGCGGTTGCGGCCTCCCCTGGCTGCCCGACGGGATCGCCGTCGACGGCCTCGGGGACCACCCCCGGGGTGC
This sequence comes from Prauserella endophytica, assembly GCF_005146945.1. GTDB lineage: Bacteria > Actinomycetota > Actinomycetes > Mycobacteriales > Pseudonocardiaceae > Prauserella_A > Prauserella_A endophytica. The sequence continues at coordinate 223,062 of NZ_SWMS01000002.1, read as the reverse complement.
TTTCGGCGAGGTGAGTGAGCACCTGGTCGAGCACGCCGCCGGTGACGTCGGGGTAGGCGGAGAGCACCACGCCGGCAGGCCGCACCTGGGTCCACTCACCACCGTGCCGGGCGAAATCGCCCGCGTGCACCATGGCCTCGCCGCGTGCCAGCCCGTTGTCCGCGGACGTGTCGACCGAGAACTCGACCGTGGTGCGGGCCCCGGCTCCGAAATCGAAGGTGACGGTGCCGCTGCCACGGTCCACCGTGGCGAACCCGCCCTCGGTTAGCCCGCTGAGCTGTGCCGCCAGCACGCGCCTGGCCGACGTGGCGTCCCGCTCGACGTGCTCGGAGGGCTCCGCGGCCTCCAGGCGGATCTGCTCTCCCGTCCGGAGCTCGTCCGGGGTGTGCCCACGGACGGGTCCCTCGGGAGATCCCCGGACGGGTTCCTCGGGAGGTGCGGTGTCCCGGGGCGCCGCATCGGGCGGCGTCCCTTCCCCGGCCGTGGCCGGCTCCGTGACGGACGCGTCGCCACCAGGGTCAATGGGTGTGCCCTCTCTGTCCGGAACTGGCTCCCCGGGCGCGGGCTCGTCCCGCTGCGCGGGCCGCTCCCCACCGCCGTCCTCCGCCGCCCGCGCGGGTCCGTCAGCGGGCTCCGCCGGCTCGGCCGGAGTCGTCGCGCGCTGCTCGCCGAGCACCGCGCCCTCCGGTTGCCGCTCGACGGCCGTGTCCGCGGTGGGCCGGGACGCCGGTGAGGTCAGCTGGCCCCTGCCTCCGGCCGGCGCGCCGCCGGGTTTCGCGGTGCCGCCGGGTTTCCCCGTGGCGGTCTCGGCCCCGCCGGTCGTCGAGCCCCCGGCCGCCGGGGCGGGCGCCGCCGAGCCTGCCGGGGCCTGGGCAGCCGGGGCAGCCGCGGTCGCGGCGGCGTGGGCAGCGGCGGCCGCCTCCACGGCGGCGGCGTGCCCCGCCACGTCGGTCTCCCCGATGACGGTGAGCGGGTCGGCGGGCGGGCGCCAACCGAGATAGGCACGCTCCTCGAAGTTGAGCCGCACGGTGGAGAGCTCACCGTGCGTCTCGATCACCCGCTCCCAGGCGCCCCCGATCGCGCCGCCGAGCGCAGCCTTCGCCGCGTCCTTCCAGGTCCACTCCGCGTTCGGGTCGGCGCGGGTCGAGCGCACGGACTGCTGGTAGTCCTGTGCGGGGTCCAATGCGGCGGTGAGGGCCTTCGTACTCGCGTCGCCGAGGACACCGCCGAGCGCGCCGGTCGCCATGTACCCACCGGTCCGGCTGGCCAGGCCCATGGGCGCCGCGCTCAGCGCGCCACCGACGCCCGCGACGAACGTGGAGCCCGGGCGGTACTCGTACCCGTCGATGCCCCACAGTCCCACCGGCAGACCGCTCTGGGCGGCGACGTCCCCTCCCGCCGCGATGGCACCGCTGAAGAGCGCGTACCCGGCAACGCGGCGGCCGAGCAGCGCGGCGGGGTTCACCCCGTTGCGCACGGCCCGCTCGACCGCGTCGTCCACAAGGGACCGCACAGCGGGCGACAGCACCTGGGTCGCGCCGCCCCGCGCGCCGGCGTTGACGGCGAACTGCCGGGCCAGCTCCCGCCGGACCGCCGCTCCCCGCAGTTCCCGCACCACGCTGCGCTGGGCCCCCTCCCTGATGACCTCCCTGCGCAGCGCCCGCTGAGCGTCGAGCGCCCAGATGCGCGAGCCCGGCCCGGACAGCGCGCGCTGCGCCCACCCGGCCAGCCCGGTGGCGCCGTCCCGCGCCGCCGCACCGGCCCCGAGACCCGCGGCGGTGAGGCCGGCGTGCTGCGCGGCCCGCTGTGCCGCGGCGTTGCGGCCGGCGGTCAGGCCAAGGCGCGCCGCGGTCGGCAAGGTCGTCCGCAGCTGCGACAGCGCGACCTTGAACCCCACCTGGCGCAACGCCTCCAGCACCGCCTTCATCGCCACCCGGATGCCCACGCTGCTGGCGGTGATCGCGGGACCGATCGCTGCCAGGGTGGCGCCGAACGACGGGATCGCGCCGACGACGAGAACGATCACCTCGACCATCATGATGATCACGTTGACCAGGAACATCCCCTTGGCCAGCACGACCTGGTGGTAGAACTCCTGGACGCCCTGAGACAGCTCGCGCTGCGTCGCGAGCAGGTCGAAGGCCGCCCTGGAAAACTCGGACATCCGCATGGCCAGCGCGACGGGCGCGCCGGTGCCCTCCCACGTGAGCTGGATGCCCGAGGTGATGGCGCCCGCACTCTCCATCAGCTCGTGCGTGGCCTCCGCCTCGGCCGCCCAGGCCTCGTAGAGCTGCCGCAGGTTGTCCTCGTCGCCCCTCGGGTACTCGCCGAGAATGAGGTCGAACAGGGTCGAGGCGTTGACCGGGATGGGGAAGCCCACCCCGAGCGCCTCGGCCCCCACCGCACCGTAGGTTCCGAGCAGGTGCGCGTTCTCCGCGAACCAGTTGTTGAACTCCTCGATGTAGCCGTCGACCTCACGAAAGAAGTCCTGTGCCGCCCATACCGCGTCGTCGCTCCATGCCATCGGCTCCCCCTGCCGGTCTTTCGGACCCGCTCAGCCCACGCGGGGGTCGATGCTGCTGATGTTGGCGGCGTTCTGGCCTTCCTGCTGCTCGTAGAGGTCCATGGCGGTCATGCAGTCCTGTCCGGTGTCCACAAGCGACTGGCCGACCGACATCTTGTTGTCCCAGATGGGCCAGGTGCTGGCGGGATACTGTTCCCGCATCGCGGCGCCGAACTTGTCGTCGCCGAACTCCTCGAGAGCGCCGATGTCGGCCCAGCTGCCCGCGTCCCGGAAACCGCTGCCGAGGTCGGTGAGCCGCCCGCCCGCGGACCGGATCGCGGCGGGACTGGTGTTGATGCTGACGTAGCTAGCCACGGCCGGCCTCCCGCTCGGCGACGATGTCGGCGTCACTCCGGAAGGCACGGGCCACCGGATCCGGCCTCCCGGGCTGGAACCGTTCCCTCAGCTCGGCGACCTCGGGCGGAAGCTGCTCGTACATGAGCTCCTGGGACTTCTCCACGACCTGGCTCACCGCCTGCGCCGAGGCGGCGAGGATGGCCGAGCGCAGGGCGTGCGCGTCCGGCCTGCGGAACACGCGCGGATCGATCTCGAGGTCCACCAGCTGCCCCCTCGGCCCTACGACCACCTTCACGGTCCGGTCCGCCGACCACGCCGTGCCGGAAAGCTCCATCAGGCGCTGCTGGGTGTCCGGAATGGACGCCATCGCCTTCCGGAGCTCGCCCATGATGCTCTCCAACGCGGTCCTGCTCGGCATCTCCATGACGCCTCCTCCCGGGTTGCCTCGTGTGGCTACCGTTCTCCTGTGTACGTAACACGCCGGGCGCAAGCCCTGTCCTGTGCCGCCCTCGCGCTCGCGGCGGTCACAGCCGTGCCCGCGCCGGCGCTGGCGCAGCAGTGCCTGCCCGCGGGTGAGCAGATCACGCCGGTGCCGTGGGCGCAGGACCTGCTCGCGCCGGACCTCGCCTGGCAGGCCAGCACCGGGCAGGGGCAGCGCGTGGCCGTGATCTCCACCGGGGTGGACGACTCGCCGTTCCTGGCCGGCAAGGTCGTGGGCAGCGCCGACGTCGCCCCCGCCGACCCGTACGGGCGCGACAGCGGGAAGGCCGACTGCCTCGGCACCGGTACCGGCGCTGCCGGCATCGTCGCGGGCGCCGAGCTTCCGGGCATCGGGTTCCGCGGTGTCGCACCGGGCGCGCGGATCCTGTCCGCCAAGGTGGTGGGCGACAGCCATCCCACGGGATCCCAGCCCGCCGACGCGGTTTCGCCCGACACGCTCGCCGACGCCATCGACTGGGCGGCCGGGCAGGACGCGTCGGTGATCGCCGTCTCCTCGGTGTCCTACCGCGACAGTGCCCGGCTGCGTGACGCGGTCCGCCGCGCGCTCGCCGGCGACGCGGTGGTGGTGGCGGCGGTCGGCGACGCGAGCCAGAACGATCCTCCCGGCACGACGCCCTATCCGGCCGCCCATCCGGGGGTGCTCGGCGTCGGCGCGATCACGCGGACCACCGAGATCACCCGGTTCTCCCGGCCCGGCGAGGTCGACCTCGTCGCACCGGGAGAGGACGTGGTGGTGCCGCGCCCCGGCGGCGGGCTCGGCACGGCGGCAGGCACCGCCTACGCCACCGCCTACGTCGCGGGCGCCGCCGCGCTCGTGCGCGCGTACCGGCCTCAGCTGTCCACTGAGGATGTGGCGCGGCGGCTGCTCGCCACCGCGACCCCGGCGAGCGAGGGCACCGGCAGCGCCGCGTACGGGCACGGCATCGTCAACCCGCACCAGGCCGTGCTCGCCGGGACCGCCGCCGGGGCACCCGTCGCGCTGCCCCCCATGACCACCGAGGCCGCCACGGCCGAGGAGCTCGCCAGGCAGCGGGAGACCGCCCGCAGCACCACGCTGGCGTTCGGGCTCACCGCGGCCGGGGTCGCACTGGCGGCGTTGCTCGCCGCCGTGGCGGTGTTCGGCCCGAGGGGACGCCGCCGCCGCTGGCGCAGCGGCCGGGCAGCCGCTCCCATGGCACACCGGGAGCCGGAGACGCCCGGCCCGCTGGGCGGCCTGTTCGGCGACCGCGGCCGCTGATCCGGTGGCCCGGCCGGGATTCCTTGTCCTGGCAGCGGAAAGTCCCGTGGAGCCGACCCCTGGACCGGCTCCACGGGACCCGCTCAGCCGAACAGTCCCGCGCACCGGTTGTCGATACCGAGCATGTCCGTGCCGGCCTGCTGCGTCGCACAGCCGCTCTGGCGTTCCTTCTCCGCGAACTCGTCGAGCAGGGTGTTGCACTTCGTCTGCGCCGTCGCGTACATCTCCGACGCGCCGCCGTTCCAGTCCTCGGCGCACGTGTTCCGCATCTTCACGCCGAGCTCGGCCACCGCGGCCTTGCATTGCGCCGCGGCCTGGATCAGCAGCGCACCGGTCTCGTCGATGCTGCCGAACTCGTACCTGATCTGTTCTGCCATCGGGCTTCCTCCTTCGTCAGAGTTCCGTCACAGCCGGGAGAAGTGCATACCGCCACCGCCGCTGAAGTCGATGCTCCGCGCGGCCGCGGCGCTCTCCTCGTCGCCGCGGGTGACTTCCTGCCGGGTCTGCGTCACGCCTTCCCGGAGCTGCAGCAGCACGGCACGCAACTGCGAGACCGTCTCCTGCGCGGTGGTCTGCTGCTGGGAGAAGGCGGTGTAGCCGTCACCCTTCCAGCCCCCGGACACGGCGGCCACCTGGTTCATGACGCCGTTCATGATTCCCTGGATCTTCGCGTTGGTGTCGTCGATGTGGTTCTCGAGCGCGAGCACCTGCGCCTCGGTCAAGTTGAGAGTCAACGCATGTCACCCCATGAGTCGTCCTGACTGTCCATGGCAAGCTTGCTGCCGGCCGCTGACAGGCCACCGACACCCCGGATTCCCCGGTCCGCCAACGAACCCGCAGGTCGGTGGGCTACGGGAGCACCTGTCCGCGGCGGTACGGGCGCACTACGGCCGCACCGGCACCGCGGGCCGCAGCGCGGCCTCGGGCGACAGTGTCGGCCCTTCGGGAATGCGCTGCACCAGTGCCGCGGGCAGGTCCACCAGCGAGGCCGGGTCGTAGCCCAGCGCGGCCAGCACCTCCTCCGACGGCACCGGGTAGCGCACGCCGGTGTCGGTCACGAGGTTGATCGCGCCCGACTCGGCGCGGTTCGACGGCAGGGCCCGCACGACCGCGGCCCCGCCCGGAGGCACCAGGACCCGGTCGGCCAGCCTGGTGCCGGCTCCGGATTCCACGGTGGTCCGGATGCCCTCCGTGAGCCCGGTCGCGTCGCCGCCGATCGTGACGCGCGGCGCCGTGCGCGCGTCGACGGTCTCGGCGCACAACGGCGCCTCCCCGTCCGAGGGCACCGCTACGAGCTCCGGCGGCACGGCGGGCGGCGCGGGCTCGCCCGCGGCGGGCGCGAGCGCGTCGCTGGAGGGCAGGGAGTTCGCGACGGCGGTGGGAATCTCGGCGGGCTCCACGGCGTACTGCCCGCGCACGATGCGGGTCTGCAGCTCGGTGAGCGCGGCGAGCCCGCCGTCCAGGACGAGGTAGTGCTGCCGCCCCCCGCCGACGGGGTGGTACACGAGATCACCGATGGTGAACCCGCTCGCGGCCGACGACGGGGAGCCGAGACCGTCCACCGGGACCGGGCCGATGTCCTGCCCGGACGGCAGCCCGTTGAGCCATGCGCCGCCCACGTCGATCACCGGTTGCCCGGCGCCGTACAGGGACCGCACGACGCTGTCCGGCCGCTCCCCCACGATGCGGTACCGCTGGTTGTGCCAAACCAGATACGGCGTGCCGTCCTCGGCGTCGCGCACGAGGGCGGCCCGGTCGCCGAGCGGCGAGCCCTCGGGGGCGGACTCGCCGATCCGCAGCGCGGTGGTCGTCGCCGGCGCGCCCGAGGGGTCCACCACCGGCACACTGCACATCGTCCACGGCGTCCCCGCCACGCGGTCCGCGGGCGGCAGCGAGTCGGGGGCGCCGGGGATGCCGACGGTCGGCTCCCTCGGGATCCCGGCGAGGCTGCTGCCCGCGACCCGGTGCGGCTCCGCGCCCGGCTGCCCGGCCAGCAGCCGGGCCGAGGCGTAGTTGAGCACCGGTCGCAACGTGCCGTCGAGGTAGACGTACCGGGTCCCGGTCTCGCGCTCGATGACGATGGAGCCGTCCTCGCGCCAGCCGTCGCCGCCCACCCCCGTGAGCGCGCCGACCACGCCGAAGCCCGCGGCCACGAGCACGGAGATCATCACGCCCCCGAAGACCGCGCCGACCCCCCTGCGCAGCGGGGTCTGCTCGGGATCGGTCTCCCGCACCATGATCGAGGAGACGACGCGTTGCACCAGGAACTGGTACGAGTGCAGCTGGTCCCGCCTGGACGGCATGTCAGCCGATCCCCGCCATGAGCCCCTGAACCAGGGTGAACAGGCCGGTGAGGTAACACGTCAGCGGCACCAGCGCCAGGATCGCCACCACGTCGAGCACGTCGGCGATCCGGCCGAGGTACGGCGAGGGGTTGCGGCGGCTGTAGGTCAGCCCCGCGACGGCGACGAGGCCCGCGATCGCGAGCAGCACCACCAGGAACAGCAGACGGCCGGTGTTGGTCTGGGCCATCGCGACGAAACTCGCCAGCAGCAGGGCGGCGGCCACGGCACCGGCGGTGAGCAGCGGAACCCGTTGGCGGCCCACCGCGAAAAGCCGCGCGCGCAGCAACAGCGCCACCGCCACCGCGCCGAGCAGGATCAGGTTCGCCGCGCCCCCGGACACGGCCAGCACCACCGAGGAGACGACACTCGCGACGGCGAGCCCGGACAACAGGCCGGACAGCATCTCGTCGGTGCGCACCGCCGCCGCGAAGACACCGGACGACGGCGGCACCGGCTCGTCGCTGAACAGGTCCGCCGAGCTCTGCGGCAACGCGGGCATCGGCAGCCTCCCGAGGCGGATGGCGAGCACCGGATACCCCGGCAGCAGCCCGATCCCGGCCGTCAGCACCACCGCGGCCGATCCACCCGCGCCCAGCGGTCCCGCGAGCAGCGCGCCGAGCACGCCGAGCAGCCCGGCGGTGACGGCCGCGGCGAACACCCTCGCCATCGCCGCGACGCCGAGGTGGCCCACCACGCCGAACACCACCACGGTGACGGCCGCCAGCGCCAGTTGCGGCGAGCCGAACTCCACGGGGGCCGCGTGCCGTGGACCGGTCACCAGCCAGCCGCCCGCCAGCGCGTAGAGCAACCCCGTGCCCGCGAGCACGGCGCCCGCGCCCGCGTCCGGGACCGCGCGGGCCACCGCGGCCCCCGCCGCCGTCAGCACCACGGCCACGCCGAGGAACGCGAGCCCCGGCAGCAGCCACGGCGGCTCGAACAAGAACAAGAACGACGTGCCCGCCGCCAGCACCACCGCGCACACGGCGAGCGTGCAACGCCGCGTCGCGTCACCGCCCCAGCTGCGGCCGTGACGGCGCGCGCCGCTGGCGATCGTCTCGACGACGTCGTCGTACTCCGGCTCCGGCCAGTCCGCGTGCCCCGGCACCAGGTGCATGACCTCGCCGTCGCGGACCTCCTGCGCGCCCAGCGTCCGCCGCGAGTCGACCCGCGTGCCGTCGGGCCTGCGCAGCACCCAGCCGCCGTGCCGTTCCCCGGCGTCGGGCGCGTCCGCGCCGGCGTGCCGCAGGATGTACGGCAGCAGGTCGGCGACCGCGACGTCCTCGGGCAGGGCGACGTCGATCGACCGTTCCGGCGTCGCGATGGTCACGCGCGCGAGCGCCGTGCCGGAGGCAACTGTCATCGAAGGTCCGTTCGTGTGCTGCATGGCGTTGCTTGAATGGTAGGGACGAGAGGCAAGCGCCACCCCGCGCTGCGCCCGGTCCGTCCACACCAGACGCACGAGGAGTCGATCTTGGGGACCGTGATCGTCAAGCGGCCGCTGCGCCGTCCGGCACCCGAGCTGCCGTCCGGTGACGTGGTGCTGGAGCCGCCGCCGGAGAACCCCTCTCCGTCGGGCAGGAACTGGGCCAGGATGCTGATGATCCTGCCGATGCTGGGCATGGCGGGCGGCATGGCCGTGATGATGGGCGCGAGCAGGGGCTTCGGCCCGCTCATGTTCGTGGCGGGCGGGCTCATCGGCATCGGCCTGCTCGGCATGGTCGCCTTCCAGGTGTTCAGCCAGGCCGGTCAGGGCGCCAGCAAGCAGGACATGATCGTGAGCCGCCGCCGGTACATGCGCAGGCTCAGCCAGCTCCGCGCGCAGGTCCGCGAGACGATCGCCCGCCAGCGCGAGGCCATGCTCTACCGGCACCCCGACCCGGACCGGCTCTGGTCGACCGTGCGCAGCGCCCGGCTGTGGGAACGCCGCCAGGGCGACTGGGACTTCACCGTGATCCGGATCGGGCTCGGCCAGCAGGAGCTGGCGACACCGCTCGTGCCGCCGGAGACCAAGCCGATCGACGAGCTGGAACCGCTGTGCGCGATGGCGCTGCGCAGGTTCGTCACCACCTACTCGACCGTGCCCGACCTGCCCGTGGCGGTGGCGTTGCGCGGGTTCTCCCACATCTACGTCACCGGCGACCAGAGCCGCAAGCGCGACTTCGCGAGAGCCCTCGTCGCGCAGCTCGGCGCCTTCCACGCCCCCGGGGACGTGCTGGTGGCCTTCTGCGTGCACCCCGACGAGCGGGAACGCTGGGAGTGGGCCAAGTGGCTGCCGCACGCCCTGCACCCGTCGAAACTGGACGCGGTCGGCCAGCTGCGCCTGGTGGCGTCCAGCGTGACTGCGCTGGAGGCCATGCTCGACGACGTGCTCGCCAACCGGCCGCGGTTCGACGCGCGGTCGGCTCCCGTCGACGGCGCCGCGCACCTCGTCGTGGTGCTGGACGGCGGCGCGAAGGACGGCTCCGAGCACCTGCTGGTGGAGGGCGGCACCGAGGGTGTCACGCTGCTCGATCTCACCGACGCCCCGCCGCGGATCCTGGACGCCACCACGCTGGTGCTGGAGATCGCCGACGACGGCACGCTCAGCAGCCGCACCATGGACGGTTCTGGCGCCGTGGGGCGCGCCGACGCGCTCGCGGAGCCCGACGCGCACGCGCTCACCCGCGCGCTCGCGCCGCTGCGGCTGTCTGCGCTGGCCGTCAGCGGGGAGCAGCCGCTCGCCGGGACCCTGGAGCTGACGGCGCTGCTCGGGCTCGGCGACCCGTACGAGTTCGCCCTTTCGCGGGCGTGGGCCGCCCGGTCCAACCGCGACCGGCTGCGCGTGGCTATCGGGGTACAGGCCGACGGCAGGCCGATGGAGCTGGACCTCAAGGAGTCGGCGCAGGACGGCATGGGCCCACACGGGCTGCTGGTCGGCGCCACCGGATCGGGCAAGTCGGAGCTGCTGCGCACCCTCGTGCTGGCGCTCGCGGTCACCCACGACCCCGAGATCCTCAACCTCGTGCTGGTGGACTTCAAGGGCGGGGCGACGTTCGCAAGGCTCGACCAGCTGCCGCACACCAGCGCCGTGATCACCAACCTCGCCGACGAGCTGCACCTCGTGGATCGCATGCTCGACGCCATCCAGGGCGAGCTGCTGCGCCGCCAGGAACTGCTGCGCAAGGCGGGCAACTACGCCTCCCAGCGCGACTACGAGAAGGCCCGCGCCGCCGGAGCGCCGTTGGAGCCGCTGCCCGCACTGCTGGTGATCGTCGACGAGTTCTCCGAGCTGCTCACGGCCCGCCCCGACTTCATCGACATGTTCGTCCAGATCGGACGCGTCGGCCGCTCGCTCGGCGTGCACCTGCTCCTGGCCTCGCAGCGGCTGGAGGAGGGCAAGCTACGCGGGCTCGACTCGCACCTGTCGTACCGGATCGGGCTGCGGACGTTCTCCGCGATGGAGAGCCGCGCCGTGCTCGGGTTCCCGGACGCTTACCAGCTGCCGCGCTCCCCCGGCAACGGCTACCTCAAGACCGGCACCGACGAGCTCACCCGGTTCCGCGCCGCCTATGTCTCCGGCATCCACCGGCGCGAGGGCTCCGAGCGCGCCGCCGCGGCGGGCGGCACGAGGGCCGACCCGGTGCAGGACTTCTCGACCCGCTACGCCGTACCGGTCACCGACACCCCGGCCGAGGAGGCGGCGCCTGCCGAGACCGAGGACGAGGGCGGCGAGACGTTGCTCGACGTGCTGGTGGAGCGCATGCGAGGGCAGGGGAAGGCCGCCCACCAGGTGTGGCTGCCGCCGCTGGCCGAACCGCCGACGCTCGACCAGCTGCTGGCACCGCTCGTGCAGCACCCGGAGCGGGGGCTCACCACCGAGGTCGCCGAGGAGCACGGCGCGCTGCGGGCCGTCGCCGGGATCATCGACATGCCGTACGAGCAGAAGCGCGAGACCTACCGGCTGGACCTCGCGGGCGCGGGCGGCAACGTGGTCGTCGTCGGGGGGCCCCGCAGCGGCAAGACCACCGCGGTGCGCACCATTCTCGGCAGCCTCGCGCTGACCCACACGCCCGCCGAGGTCCAGTTCTTCTGCCTCGACTTCGGTGGCGGCGGGCTCACCGCGATGCGCGAGCTCACCCACGTCGGCGGCACGGCGACCCGCCGCGACACCGACCAGGTCCGGCGCAGCGTCGCCGAGGCGCACAACCTGCTGCTCGAGCGCGAACAGCGGTTCGCAGAGCACGGCATCGACGGCATGGCCACCTACCGGCGGCTGCTGCGCTCCGGCAAGTTCGCCGAGGACCAGTTCGGCGACCTGTTCCTCGTCGTGGACGGCTGGACGACGCTGCGCACGGAGTTCGAGGACCTCGAGCCGGTGGTCGGCGAGTTGGTGAACCGCGGCCTCGGCTTCGGAGTGCACGTGATCGCGACGTGCAACCGATGGATGGACCTGCGCATGAACACCAAGGACATGTTCGGCACCAAGCTCGAGCTGCGGCTGGGCGACCCCGCCGACTCCGCGGTCAACCGGCGCAAGGCGGCCACGGTGCCCGAGCAGACGCCCGGCCGTGGACTCACCCCGGACGGCATGCACTTCCTCACCGCGGTGCCCAGAGTGGACGGACGCTCGACGGACGCGGAGCTCACCGAGGGCGTGAGCCACTTCGTCGGCGCCGTGAGCGACGCCGCGCCGGGGCCGGCCGCCCCGCGTGTGCGGCTGCTGCCGTCGCAGCTGCCGTACTCCACGCTGCCCGCTCCCGACGAGCGGGGCATTCCGATCGGGATCGCCGAGAGCGACCTGCGCCCGGTGCGCCTCGACTTCGAGACCGAGCCGCACCTGTTGCTGCTCGGTGACGTCGAATGCGGCAAGAGCACGTTCCTGCGCGCGCTGGCCACCGGCATCATGGCGCGCTACGGGCCCGAGCAGGCCCAGATCGCGCTCATCGACTACCGGCGCAGCATGCTCGGGCTGGTTCCCGAGGAGTACCGCATCGGCTACGCCACGAGCCGCTCGACCGTGGATCAGATGGTGGGGCTGACGGTGAACGCGATGACGAAACGGCTGCCCGGCGGCGACATCACGCCGGAGCAGCTCCGCGACCGCAACTGGTGGAGCGGTCCCGAGCTGTTCGTGCTCATCGACGACTACGACCTCGTGGTGCCGCACGCGCACGACAACCCGCTGACGCCGTTGCTGGAGTTCATGACCCAGGGCCGCGACATCGGTCTGCACCTGGTGGTCACCCGGCGCACCGGCGGCGCGGCAAGGGCCCTGTTCGACCCGGTCATCGCTCGCATCCGGGACCTCGCCTCCCCCGGCATCCTGATGTCGGGCAGCAAGGAGGAGGGTCCGCTGCTGGGCAACCTCAAGGCACAGCCGCTGCCGCCCGGCCGCGGCCGGCTGATCACCCGGCGCTCCGGGGCACAGCTGGTGCAGCTGGCGCACCTGCCACCGGGGGTTGCGCCGTGAGGGTTGACTTCTTGGGGACAGCACTCGTCCCCGTCCACGGTGGCATCCGGAGGCCCCCATGAGCAATCTCGACGCCGACCTCGGCTCCTTCCGCACGTTCGGTGAGAACGTCGCGAGCCTGCGGGAGGGGCTCCAGGACTACCTTGGTGCCGAGTCCGCGCTGCTGCTGGGCGGCAGCGACGGCCAGTTCAGCACCGGGTTGTTCCCGCCGGGGAGGGAAGCGGAGAACGCCACCAGGTGGAGCGCGGAGGAAGCGCAGCTGTTCCTTGGGGACGCCATGCAGAACCTGACGGTGCTGTCCTCGGTCGCGCACATCATCGCCGACCTCTACGGCACTGGTGACGCGATGGGAGCGGTGAGTCTCAACGCGATCAAGTTCGCCTTCGACGCACCGGGCGCGACCAGGCCCGCGGGGCTGCCGTCGCACATCGACGGCACCACCGTGGAGGAGCTGTACGACCAGCAGCCCGCGGCGGGCGCCTCCGACGGCGGAGGGCAGGCGCCGGGCTCCGAATCCGGCTCCACCCCCGACCAGCGGGAGTACACGACACACGAGTCCTACCCGCACGCGGGCCTGACCCACACGCAGCACGTCACCGAGATCCGCGACGAGAACGGCGCACTGGTGGGACGCACCATCGAACACGAGTACCACCACCGCGACGGCACCGTCGAGATGCACACCGAGCGGCAGGACGCGGACGGCAACAGCGAGACCTCGGGGCACCGCACGATCACGCCCCAGCCCGACGCGGTCACGCCGGACGACTGGATCGCGCTGGCGGAGGCACAGGAGCAGGAGGCCCGGGAACAGGCTCCGGGTCTCTGATCGGGCCTGCGGGCAGACGGGGGAGGACACATGTCCGGCGAGGACTACTACGGGGCGAACCTGCCGCACGGCGGCCCGAACGGGCCCGGCCACTACATCACGGGTGATGAGGGCGGCGACGCCGCCAACTGGCATCCGTCGATCATGGGCGGGCCGCCGCCGGCCAGCGCGCGACAGCTCGAGATCGGTGTCGCCGAGGGCGCCCGCGGCGACACGATCGAAGCCATCAACCTCGAGCTCATGGGCGAGCAGCCCGGCAACGTCGACGATCGCGCCGGCCAGTTCAGCAAGCTCGCGAGCGCGCTGTCCACCCTGAGCAGCGATCTGCGCACCCAGACCGACGGGCTCGACGCCAACTGGGAGTCGCCCTCGGCGAAGGCCGCGTTCCTCCTCCGGGTCGGGACCACGCTGGTGTACCTGGACCAATGGCAGGAGTCGGCCAGTGACACCGCCGGCGCCCTGCGCGGGCTCGCCGGTGTGATGCGTGAGAAGCAGGAGGAGATGGCCACCCTCTGGGAGGAGTACCAGACGGCGCTGGAGAACTCCAAACCCGACGGCACTCCTTACCTCGCCGCCAAGGACGGCGGAACCCACACCGACATCAACAGCAAGCCCACCGAGTCGGAGACCAAGGAGAAGTACAACGAGAAGGCCCGGGAGCTCGCCCGCGAGGCAGCGGACGCCTATCTGCCCTACACGCAACGGATCGCGGGCGCCCGTGGACCGAAGATGACGCCGCTCGACGGGGTCTTCCATCCGGGGGCGTTCGGGCTGCCGAACCTGCCGGGTGGCCCGCCCGGGGGTGCTCCCGGCGCGCCGCCGGGGTTCGGCGCGGCGCCGCCGCCCGGTTTCGGTGGTGCACCGACGGGAGCCACCGCCGCACCGCCACCGGTCGCCACCTTCGCGATGGCCGCACCCCCGCCCGCGCCTTCGCCAGCGCTCGCCGGTGCGCCTGCGCCTGCGCCTGTGCCTGAGGGGACGCCACCGCCGGGGTTCACCGGCGCGGAGGCTCCTCCGGCAGGCGAGGTGGCTCCGCCGCCCACCGGCCCTGACCCGGCGCCGCTATCCGCACAGGGGCTCACCGGCCCCGGTCTGGCGGGACTCACCGCGATGCCGCCACCGGGCATCGGCCTCACGCCTCCGGCCGCCCGTCCCGGCTTCTTCACGCCGCGTCCCGCCGCGCCACCCGGGTTCGGCACGGGATCCAGCGGGGCGCCGAACCTCGGAGTGCTCCGCTCGCCGGGGTTGCTGAACTCGCCGGGGTTTCCCGGCGGGACCTCGCTCGCGGGGCCGCCGGGCAGCACGATCGGCGCACCGCCCGGCGCGGGACTTCCCCCCGGCGCGGGACTTCCGCCCGGCACGGGACTTCCCCCCGGTACCGGGATGCCACCGGCCGGCCAGCAGCCGGGCCGCCAGTCCCGGCAGTCGCCGCAAGACGGCCGGTCCGCGCCCGGTGACCCCGGCACGCCCGCGCTGCCGCCGGGAACGCCCGGCACGGCACCACCGGGAACCCGGCAGTCCACTTCGGACGAACAGGACACCACACGCCACCGGCAGGACGCGTTCCTGTCTCCTCCCGGGGTGGCGGCGCCGCCCGTGCTCGGAGGGCAGGACCGCAAACGCACGCGGCCGGGTGGCCTCGCCGAGGCGCCCGCGGCCGCGGGTACCGCGCCCGGCACCGCCGCTGCGCCACCGGTGCTCGTCAACCAGCGGCTGGCCTCCCCGCGCCGCAGCTACACCGAGCAACGCGCCGAACGCAGGGCCGCCCAGCGGCGACGAGAGCTCGACCGCCGCCGCACCACGCCCGCGTCGGAGTTCGCCACGGGGCTGCCCGGCGACGTCCCTTCGGTCCTCGCCGGGCGCACCGCGGACGCCCCGGAGCAGCCGCAGCACGCGGTCGAGGTTCCCGCCGCACTGCGCCGGTCCGGCGCACCGGCACCCGCAGGGCAGCCGGCCGTCCAGGCCGACCGCACGGACCGTCGCGTCACCGACGAGCCACGGCACCAGGGTCCGGTGACCGACGAGAGCGCCTGGGAGGTCTCGACACCGGGTGGACCGGTAGTCGCCGGAGCGGATCGCCCGGCCCCCGCACGACCCGACACCGCACCGGTGCTCGGGAAGCAGTAGCGGGCGGCAGCGGCTTCGATGCGGGTGCTGATCGTCGAGGACGACGACGCTGTGGTCGGCGCGCTGTCGGCCGTCCTGCTGCACCACGGGTACGAGATCCGGGTGGCGCGAACGGCGGCCGAGGCGCTCGCCGCGGTCGACGACACGCTCGACGTCGTGCTGCTGGACCTGGGGCTGCCCGACCGGGATGGCACGCACGTCTGCAAGCGCATCCGGACGGCCACGGACGCCGCGCTGCTCATCGTCACCGCCCGCGACGACCTGCGGTCCCGGGTGCAGGGCCTCGACCTCGGCGCAGACGACTACATCGTCAAGCCGTACGACTCGCGGGAACTGCTCGCCCGGCTCAACGCCGTCGTCCGCAGGCGCACCGCGGGGCGGGCCGTGTTCCCGGAGCCCGCGCCCGACGCGCAGCCGTGCCGCGTCAAGGTCGACCTGAGACGCCGCGAGGCGACGGTCGACGGCCGCTCCGTCCGCCTGACCCGGCTCGAGTTCGACATCCTGGCGTTGCTCGCCCGCAGCCCCGGTGTCGTCATGCGCTACGAGCAGATCATCAGCGAGCTGTGGGGAACGTCATGGCGCGGTGCCCAGCGGACGCTCCAGGTGCACATCGCGTCGGTGCGCGGCAAGCTCGCGCCCGCCGACAGCATCGAGACGGTGCGTGGCATCGGGTACCGGCTCCGGACCGGGTGAGCCCCGGTGCGAGCGAGGTTGCGCGCCGTACTCGTGCTGCTCATGGCCGCCGTCGTCACCGCGCTGTCGGCGCCGCTGGCCGCCAGCCGGATCGACGTCGAACAGCAGACCATGCTCACCGACCGGCGCGACGACGCCCGCAGGCTGGTCTCCATGGCCGAGGCCGCGACGACCGGCGCCGACCGGATCTCGCTGCTCACCGATTTCCGGCGCTACGAACAGGTCCACGGCGTGCGGGTCGCGCTGTTCGATCTCACACCCGCGGTCCGCCTCGCATCGAGCGACACGGCCCGCTGGGCGGATCCGGACGTCCGCGAGCACGTGGCGATGGCGCTCAGCGGGCACCGGGACGTCACCGGCACCCGCATCCTGCCGTGGCAGTCGAGGGATCTCGTCGTGGCCGAGCCGGTGACCCGCGACGGCGACGTGCTCGGCGCTCTGGTCACCCTCTCGCCCACCCAGCACCTCCGTCACACGGGCGGGGTCGTGGTCGGTGTGGTGGCCGTGGCGGCGCTGCTGACGCTCGCCTGCTGCGTGGCGGTGGCCTCGCGCATCGCGTCGTGGGTGCTGCGGCCGATCGGGCTGCTCGACCGCGCCGCGCACGAGTTCGGCTCGGGCAGGCTCACGGCCAGGGTCGTCGGGGAGAGCGGGCCGCCCGAGCTGCGCAGGCTCGCCGCGTCGTTCAACGACATGGCCACGCGGGTCGAGGCCGCGATCGACCGGCAGCGGCGGTTCGTCGCCGACGCCTCCCACCAGCTGCGCAATCCCCTGGGGGCACTGCAGCTCCGCATCGACCAGCTGGAGTTCGCACTGCGGCCCGGCCACGAGGAGGATCACGAACACGTGCGAACGGAGGCCAAACGACTCGGCCACATCCTCGACGACCTGCTGCGGCTCGCGCGCGCCGACGCCAGCGCGGGCGAGCCCGCGCTCGTCGAGGTGAGCGCCATCGTCGACGAGCGGTTGCTCGCCTGGGCGCCGCTCGCGAGGAACCGGCGGATCACGGTGACCGGCGGCCCGCACGACCCGGCGTACGCGTGGTTCGAGCCGACCGCGCTGAGCACGTCACTGGACGTGGTGCTGGACAACGCGTTGAAGTTCACGCCCCGAGGGGGCGCGGTCTCGATCCGGATCCGGCGTGACGACGACGAGCTGGCGATCGCCGTCAGCGACACCGGTCCCGGTCTGGAGCGCGACGAGCTCGCCAGGGTGACCGACCGGTTCTGGCGCAGCCCCCGGCACCAGAACGTCGCGGGAACCGGCCTCGGGCTCAGCATCGCGTCGGAGCTGCTCCGCCAGCACGGTGGCCGGGTGGAGGTGGAGCCGACCGAAAGGGGCGGGCTCACCGTACGGCTGGTGCTCAGGGCCGCCGATCACGGCTTGATCGCCCGGTAGTAGGCGAGCGCGCCCGGATGCAACGGCACGGGATCGGTGAAGATCGCGGTCCGCGGGCTCGGCGAGCGCGCGACCGGCACCGCATCCCCCAGCGCGCGGCTGCGCTCGAACAACAGCCTGGTCACCCACGCGACCACGGTGGGATCGGCGTCGGCGCGCACGAGCAGGTAGTTGGGCACCGCGAGCGTGCGCGTCTGCGGCACGTCCGCGTAGGTGCCGCCCGGCACGGTCGCCACCCGGTAGCCGGCGCTGCCGTGGGTGGCGCGCATCGACGCGGCCTCGTTGCCGAGTGGCAGCAACCGGATCGGCAACTCGGCGGCGAGCGCGGACACCGCGCCCGTCGGCAGGCCGCCCGACCAGAAGAAGGCGTCGACCTCGCCGCGCAGCATCGCGGCCGCGGAATCGCCCAGCCCGAGAAAGACCGGCCGGATCTCACTCATGGAGAGGCCGGCCAGCTCCAGCAGTCGTTCCGCGATGAGCTCCGTCCCGCTTTCGGCAGAGCCGACCGACACGGTGCGGCCGCGCAGATCGCCGAGCTCGCGCACGGGCGACGACGCGGGCACCACGACGTGCAGGTAGTCGTCGTAGAGCCGGCCGATCGCCCGCAACGAGACCGTGGGCACGTCGGGCGGCAGCCCGGTCTCCGTCACCGCGTCGGCCGCGCTGAACGCGAGGTCGCCCGTTCCCTCCACCAGCGCGCGCAGGTTCTCCACCGATCCCTGCGTCGCCACCACCCGCGCGCGCACACCGGTGGCGGCTGCGAGCTCCCGCGCGATGGCCAGCCCGTACGAGTAGTAGACCCCGCCGGTCGAACCCGAGACGATGACGATCCGGCGCACCGGGCCGCCGTCTTCCGCGGCCGTGGACGCCGCTGGCAGCAGGCCCAGCAGCAGCACGCCGAGCAGCGCGAGTGTTCTCCGTGATCGCCGACAAGGTCGCAAAGCTCAAGATTCCTCAAGAAGACTGCGTGAACCTGACCACGCCCCGTAGCTTTTCGTTGTCGCGCAAGAAAAGGAGGACCTGGGAATGCCAGCGACCGGCGCGGGAAGCCAACTGCCCGTTCGGCTTCCCAGGCCGCGCGGCGATCGCGACGGCGCGATGGTCCACTGTGTCCCGTGCACGGCCGTCCCGTCCGCCGGTTCGTTTCGGCCTTCCAGGTTTCCGGCTGAGCGGCGGCCGGAATGAGGTGCCCCCACGTTAATCCCCCGGCGTGGGGGCACCTCGTGTCCCATCGCCCCGCCTCATCGTGGACCGGGCCGGCCGAGTGCGCGCTGCTCGGCGCCTCCCGGATTGGTCCAGACGTACCTGACGCCCGTACCGGCGTCCAGCGCGAGCATGTCGTCCTGGAGCAGCTGCAGGGCGTGCGCGTCCCGGTCGGCGAGCCCTCGGGCCGCCACGACGGCGCCCGCCTCGTCGGGCGTCAGCCGCTGGGTCAGCAGCACGTCGGCGGCACGGACCGCTGGCAACCGCGCGGGGGTGAGCCGCCGGCACACCAGCAACCGGGTCTGCCACGGCGGTTCCCCGGCGGGCGCTGGCTGCGCCTCGCCTGCGTCGTCCAGGTCGTCCACCCGCAGCAGCGGGGCGTCGGCGGAGGCCACCGTGCCCAGCGGCGAACCGGGTGGGAGCACCGCGACGCGGTCGGTGCGGCCCGTCGCCCACTGTCCGAGATGCCGCCAGGCGGCGTACCGGCCGGTCAACACCACCGCCCTCGCCCCGAACCCGAGCGAGCGGAAGACCACGAGCTTGGCGGCCCAGAGCCCGCCGAGCAGGACGACCGACGACGGGCGCGGGCCGAACATCTGCAACGGAACGGGCGCACCCGCCTGGTCGCTGCCGAGCGGCAGGCCCACCGACCGGGCGGTGAGCTGCACGCGGTCCAGTTCGTCCGCCGGCGCCAGGTGCCTGCCGATGTGCAGCCTGCTGAGGCCACGATGCCGGCGAGTCCGCCACTCCGGCCGGGTCCGCGGCTCGCGCCGCGTGCCGTCACCGGCCGGGGGTGGAGCTGGTGGGACCGTCGGCGTGGCCAGTGGCCTCGCGGCAGCCTGCGGCGCGGGCAGCTCCTGCGCTGACGCGCTCGCCGTGGCCTCCCCCGTGGACTCCGCCAGTGCGGGTTCCCGCGCGACGGACGCCGCGACGAGCTGCTCACCGTGGACGGCCTGCTGCGGCCGGGCACCCCCGGGCACGGTCATCGCGCACCGCCTCCGCTCGGCACGGTGGCGTACACCGCGGGGGCGTGCTCACCGTCGAGCCGGAACAGCCGCCCGCCCAGGTTCTCGGCGAGCTGCTGCGCGTTCGCGCACGCCGCCTCGTAGGACGAGCTCGGCGCGGCAAGGCGCAGCAGGCACCGCAGGCCGGTGCCGTCGTGCCCCGGCTCCAGCAGGAACGTCAGGCTGGTCTGCGACGCGGGCAGGTCCCGCAACGCCGCCAGCAGCGCCGTGCCCCGTTCCGGATCGGGCCAGGACTCGAGCCAGAAGCATCCGTGCCGCACCTCGTCCACCTGCCATGCCTCCCAACGTTCCTCGATGTTCGCTGGGGCGCCGGTACCCAGCCCGCAGGAGCGGACGAGCGCGTCGAGCAGTTCGTCCGCGCTGAGCAGCCGCGTGCCGAGTCCTCGCCTGCGCAGCACCCGCGCGGCCCGCCGGGTCAGCTCGGCCAGCACCGCCGGAACGTCAACCCGCACGTCGGTGTCGTCGACCACCGAGTCGGCCACGGCGCCCGCGTCCAGCCGCACCGCCACCCAGAGCGCGCCGTCCGGTGGCCCGGCGTGCGCGACGACCTGCAGCACGGCGCCGGACTGCTCCGCGTCGGTGACGAGCCTGGCCAGCGCGGCGAGCGGCAACGGGGGCCGGGTTCGGTCGTCAGGAGCGGGCACCACCTCGAGCGCGGTGAACCAGCCCGCGCCGTCACTGCCCATGCCGAGTGGGACACCCCCGGGTCCGTCGATGTTCTCCACCACCAGATCGGGCACGAGCTCCCGGACCGACGACAGGCGCGCGTCGTCGGCGCCGCATCCGGAGGCGCCGCGCCGCGCGCGATAGCGCCACCACAGCCGCACGTGCTCGCTCAACCAGCGACCGCGGTGACGGCCGAACGTCACGACGACGGCGAGTACGCCGACCACGGCACCGGTGATGGCAGCCCACAACTCCTGGACCACGACCACGAAGATCGCCACCTGGACGACCTCGAACACCAGCAGCCTGCCCACACCGGCCGGGCCGACCCGGCCCCGCCGCCCGCGCGGGCGGAACCACGGCTGCCTGCGAGCCGGCGGCGTCCGCGTGCTTCTCACCACTCAGCTGACGATAACCACACGGCGCCAGCCTCCCCCGTAGTCGATCCGCACCCGTCGCAAGCCGCGGCCCGCGCCACGCCGCTGACCTGCGCTTAGCCGCGCCGCTACGGGTGCCGCGGCACCCCGGTGCCGGTCAGTGCACCGCGCGAACCTCTAGTCAGCCAGCAATACGGGGGCACTTGGAGGGAACCACTGGTGTCCGCACCGCAGATCGACAACACCTCACCGAAGGGGTACGGCCCGCATTCCGACCTGGTCGGGACCTACCTCAACGGCATCAAACGGACTCAGCTGCTCACCCGTGAGCAGGAGGCCGAACTGGCGCAGCGCATCGAGGCCGGCCTGTTCGCCGAGCAACTGCTCGCCGAGGGCACCGACCGGTACGACCACGCCGACCTGCGCGCCATCGCCGACATCGGCAAGGCCGCGAAGAAGGAGCTGCTCGAAGCGAACCTGCGGCTGGTCGTCAGCATCGCCAAGCGCTACACCGGCCGTGGCCTGGCACTGCTCGACCTGATCCAGGAGGGCAACATCGGGCTCATCCGGGCGGTCGAGAAGTTCGACCACACCCCGGGGTTCAAGTTCTCCACCTACGCCACGTGGTGGATCCGGCAGGCGATCAGCCGCGCGCTGGGCGAGCAGAGCCGCACGATCCGCATCCCGGCGCGTGTGCTGGACCGGGTCCAGCGGGTGACGAGGACGCGCAGGGCGCTGGCGGCGGAGCTGGGCTACGACCCGACTCACGCCGAGATCGCGCGGGACCTCGAGATCCCGGTGTCCGAGGTGATCGAGCTGCTCTCCTACGACTGCGAGCCGATCAGTCTCGACCAGACCGTCGGCGACCAGGGCGACCGTCCACTGTGGGAGATCCTGCGCCAGCCGGACAACCCGGACGACGACGAGGGAGCAGGGCGGGCGCTGCGCGGCGAGATCGACACGGTGCTCGCGACCCTCACGCCGAGGGAGCAGGAGGTGATCCGCCTCCGGTTCGGCCTCGACGGCGGGCGCGAGCGCACGTTCGAGGAGGTCGGCCGTGTCTGCGGCGTCACCCGCGAGCGGGCACGCCAGATCGAGAAGCGCACCATGCTGAAACTGCGCGACCCCGAGGTGTCCGGGAGCCTGCTCACCTACGCCTCGTAGAGCCCCGTGCCCGGCCGGCCGACGGCCTCTCGCCGGCCGGGCACGGATCCACGGCGAACCACCGGCCGGGTTCAGTCAGACCCGGCGGCCTCGGCGGCCTCGGCGGCCTCGGCGAGCCGGTCGAGCGAGGCGCGAAGGCGGTCCTCGGTCGTCGCCCGGGCCCTGGCGAAGCGGTTCTCGTCGGTCAGCCGGGACCAGTCGTACGTGTGGGTCACCCGGGTGCGTCCCGCGTCGAGCGGCTCCAGCTCCCACCGCCAGAGGTGCCCCGGCGGTTCCTTCCCCTGCTCGGACGGCAGCCACGCGATGCGCCGCCCCTCCTCGAACTCGACGACGCGGTTCGCCCGCACGCCGCCATTGCTCAGCGTCATGGTGAACACGTCGCCGGTGCCGCGCACGCGCTGGCCCTGCGGCGCCTCGGCGAGATTGTCGTTGCCGTCCCACCCGGGCTGCCGCGCGGGATCGGCGATCAGCTCGAAGATCCGCTCCGCGCCTGCGGCGATCTCGCGGTGAGCGGTCACCACGGTCGGCGTTTCGGAATTGTCGGTCACCACCTGATTGAACCATCCGGGCGCCCCGTGCGGCGGCGTGGCAGCCGAGGGTCGGGCCGCCCGCACCCACCCGGAAGCCCGCTCCCGGGTGTTCCGCAGCCATGAGCGAGTCCGCGTCGTTGCCGCACGCGTAGAGCCCCGGCACACGAGCGCGTCGCCCATCGCGAACCGCCTGCCACGCGGGTAGCGCAGCCGGTCGGCGGCCCACGCACCTCGAGGCGGGACGGCCACAACACGGAAGCCCCGCTGACGGCCGCCGCGGTCTGGCTGGGCCGCACCGGCTGAGGCGGGACACTCCACGGCCCGAGGGGCAGGGACGGGAGGCAGGGCGGGCGTCTACCGTCGGTACCGGCCTTGTCAGCGTCGCCGGTTCGAAGGGTTCTCCGTGCTCGTACTGCGTTCGATCGCCCTGTTCGTGCTGGCCGCACTGGCCGAGATCGGAGGTGCGTGGCTGGTGTGGCAGGGCGTCCGGGAACACCGTGGCTGGATCTGGATCGGCGCGGGAGTGATCGCGCTGGGCGTCTACGGGTTCGTCGCCACGTTGCAGCCGGACGCCCACTTCGGGCGAATCCTCGCCGCCTACGGCGGGGTGTTCGTCGCCGGGTCGCTGGCGTGGGGCATGGTCGCCGACGGCTACCGCCCCGACCGGTTCGACGTCATCGGTGCCCTCATCTGCCTGGCCGGGGTCGCGGTGATCATGTACGCCCCGCGCGGGTGAACGCCCGTGGCACGGCAAGCACGCCCAGCGAGCGGCGGCGCGCTCGCCGGGGAGCCCGGCCGCTCAGTCCTGGGGAAGCCAGCCTTCGGCGCGGGCGAACTCGACGGCGGCCCGGATGAAGGCACGCGCTGCCGGGCTGGGCGGCTGTCTCCAGAGGATGTCGAGGTCAGCCGGTAGCGCCTGCTGGAGCGGGAGGCAGACGAGCCCTTTCGGTAGGTGATCACCGAGCGACCGCGGGAGGAACATGAAGCCGCCGTCGCGGAGGTGGACGTTGAGGTTTCGGAGTCCGGGCAAGGGGTTCTCCCAGATGTCGAACGTCTCGCCGGTGCTGTGCAGGGCCGCGAGCGCCGCGTCGTGGTAACGAGGCGCGAAACTACGGGGGAAGAATCGCAGCGTCTGCCCGCGCAGGTCGGTGAGTGACACGCTGTCCTCACCGGCCAGCGGATGACCGGCTCCGACGACGATCGCGAATCGGTCCCGGCGCAACCCCCTGGTGCGGCAGGACCGCGGCACGGACACGAACCGCCCGATCACCACATCCAGCCGGCCTTCGTCCAGGGCGGCCGTGAGCTCCGTGTCCCAGGCCTCGTGGGCGTCGACCACGATCCCGGCGTGGTGGTCGCGCAGGAACGCCACCAGGGCCGGCATCTCGCTGAACGCCGTGGTCAGCGTGTACCCGACGCGGACGGTGTCGTAGTGGGCGTCGCCCTCGGCGCGGACGTCCCGCACGAGCTGGTCCGTGGCGGCGAGGATCTCCTTGGCCGAGGCCACGAACACCTCACCGGCGCTGGTCAGCCGGGTCGGCCGCCGGTGAAACAGCTCGACGCCCAGCTCTCGCTCCAGCTCCCGGATCTGGCGGCTCAACGGCGGCTGCGTCATGTGCAGCCGGGCCGCCGCGGCCTCGAAACTCCCCGCCTCGGAGATCGCGATCACGTACCTCATCAACCGCAGCTCGACCGCCATACCCGCAGAGTATCCCGGCGGTCCCAACAGGTGTGGCAGCCGACGGTTCGTTCCTGCGAGGCTCGGATCGAGCGCCGATGCGACAAAAAGGAGCGGTCGACGTGCACCGAAACCCCACCGGAAAGTCCCCTGTCTCCCGCCGCCGCGTGCTTGGCGCGGCGGCGGCGGGCACAGCTCTCACGGCGCTCGGCCGAGCGCCCTCCGCGCAGGCCCGGCCGGCACCGGCCGACCGGCACGACGACCTGATCAGGAAGCCGGTCCCGGGCAGTGGTGAGCTGCTGAGTGCCATCGGGCTCGGCACGTTCATGACGTTCGACACCGCGCCGGGGGCGCGCCGCGCCCACCTCCGCGAGGTGCTGCGGCTCTACCACGAGAACGGCGGGCGAGTCGTCGACACCTCACCGCTCTACGGCGCCGCCGAGGACAATGTCGGCCACTTCGCCTCGTCCCTGCGGATCAAGGAGGACCTGTTCGTCACCAACAAGGTGTGGACCACCGGCGACTACCTGTGGGACGACAGCCTGGCGGCGCGCAGCCTGAGGAAGTCGGTCTCGCGGCTGTCCGACGACGGCCGGATCGAGTTGATCCAGTGCCACAACCTCGTCAACGTCGACTGCCATGTTCCCCTCTTCCACGCGTGGAAGAAGGAGGGGCGGATCCGCTATCTCGGCGTGACGCACCACGATCTGTCGTACTACGACGCGCTCGCCCACTGGGTGGAGGTCGGCGACCTGGACTTCGTGCAGGTGCGCTACACGATGGCCACCCGGCTAGCCGAGGAGCGCATTCTGCCGGCCGCCGCCGACCGCGGCGTCGCGGTCCTGGTCTGCATGCCCCTCGAAAAGGGGCGGTTGCACCAGATCGTCCACGGCCTGCCGGTTCCCGGTTTCGCTCAGCGCATCGGAATCACGAGCTGGGCGGAGTACTTCCTCAAGTGGACGATCTCCCACCCCGCCGTCACGTGCGCGCTACCGGCCACCACGAACCCCGCTCATCTGCTGGAGAACGTCGCCGCGATGCGGGGCACGCTACCTGATCCCGACCTCCGCGAACGGATGTACGCGCACGTGAAGAACCTCCCCGGATTCGACCGGATCGAACGAATGCCGTGGTATCCGGGAAAGCGATTCGACGGACTGGTCTCCCGCGCTCAAGCGGAAATGCGCCGCCGAAGCCCGTGGTGGCCCTCGTAGGGATGGGGTTCTTTCTCATGACGCACCAGACGACCTTGGGACGTCGGCGGGCGCTCGCCATCAGCGGAGCCGCGGCGACCGGCATGGTACTGAACGTGCCCATGGCGCGGGCAGGGGTCACCGGGGCGGACGTCACGCGACCGGAGGGCGTCTCGCGCCGCAGGGTCGAGTTCCGTGCTCCCGACGGCGTCCGGCTCGTGGGCCACCTGCGGGTCCCGTCAGGAAAGCCAGGTCCCCGGCCCGCGATCGTGCTGTCCAACGCCATGACGTCGGTGAAGGAGCAGTCGGTCAACGCCGGCTACGCCCAGCGGCTCGCCGTCTCCGGTTTCGTCACGCTGGCCTTCGACCAGCGCGGGTTCGGCGAGAGCGGCGGCTCACCGCGCCTGCACGAGGACAACGGGAAACGGCTGGACGACCTGCACGTGGCGGTCAGCTACCTCACTTCCCTCGAGTCGCTTGTGGACCCGGAGCGGATCGGCGCGATGGGCGTGTCGATCGGCGGCGGCCTGGCGATGAACCTCGCCGCGTACGACCCGAGGGTCCGTGCCTTCGCCGCCATCTCGGCCGGGTTGCTCAACCCCGCACGCGCCCGAGAGCTGATGCCGGCCTATCCCGACCTGCTCGCCGAGCAGACCTCGCTGCTGCGGCGTTACCACCACACCGGGGAGCTCGACTACATCCCGGTCGTCCGCACTCCCGACGTCCCGCCGAGCCAGCCGGTGCTCTTCGACGACCCGATCGCCGCCGAATACTACGGAACCGCGCGCGGCGCGGCGCCGAACTGGCGCAACCGGGCCAGTGCCCTCTCCCTGCGCACGATCCTGGTCGACGACACCCGCACCTCCAGCGACGCCATCGGACGGAGCGCCGGCCTGCTGGTCGTCGGCGATCGGGACGTGTCCACGCTGCCCGAGGACCATCAGGCGGTCTACGACCGGCTCACCGGACCGAAACGGCTGGAGATCCTGCCCGGCGTGACGCACAACGATCTCTACGACCGGCCTCCCGTCGACACCGCGGCCGCGCTGGCCGCCGACTGGTTCACCACGCACCTCCACTGAAGGCACGACGGACATCAACCCCAGGGGTCGCTCAGCGCGGTTCGTCGATCACCGCGTCGACGTGCAGCGGACCGCTACGCCGAACGCACGAGCCGGGCTGCGCCCAGTGGTCGACTTCCGCACAGATCAACACGACTTTCGTTGACTTTCGCACGAAGCTGATCGTTCACTGTCGGCCACATGGTCATCGCGCACCGGAGCGCGGGCCGTGTTCTGCCCAAGGAGGAACGCCCATGCGGTTGTTCGTCGCCCTGTTAGCCCCAGTAAGCGCTTTCACCTTCCTCGCCGCCCCCGCCACCGCGCAGTCCGACATCCCACCGCAGGAACCCGGAGTGACGCTGCGAGTGTTCGACGTGCAGGCGCCACTCACCGACTACTGCACGCTCAAACCCGGCCAGACCCCCAACATCGACAAGCTGATGCCGACGATCGACTGGCGCACCACTTCGGACTTCGGGATCGCCGACAGGTTCGTCTCCGAGGTCTCCGGCTACCTCCACGTCGCCACCGCCGGCCGCTACGACTTCCGGCTCACCAGCGACGACGGGGCCCGGTTGTTCCTCGGCGGAACCGAGGTCATCGACAACGGCGGCCGGCACGGGGCGACGCCGAAGGACGGCTGGATCGAACTGGCAGCGGGACACCATCCGCTGCGCATCGACCACTTCGACGCCGACTACGACCAGCGGCTCACGCTGGAGTGGCAGCCACCCGGAGCCGACGGCTTCACCGTCGTGCCCAACTCGGCACTGAGCACCGACGCCGACGTCACCCGCGTCACCTCGCCCGGCCGCAAGGAGTGCGAGGGGGTCACCGAGTCGCCGGGCGACGGGCTGCCGCTCGTCGGCGTGCACCCGAACTACACACTGACCGACCTGCGCCCCGAAGGCTTCGAGCCACAGGTCACCGGTATGGACTGGCTACCGGACGGGCGCCTGGCCATCTCCACGTGGGGCGGCGCCAGGGAGAGCGTGCTGGGCGAGGTGTACCTGCTCGACAACGTCACCGGCAACACCGACCCGTCGAAGGTCACCGTCAAGCGGGTCGCCGAGAACCTCCAGGAGCCGATGGGCATCTCCTACGTCGACGGCACCCTCTACGTGTCAGAGAAACACCAGCTGACCGCGCTCGTCGACACCACCGGCGACGAGGTCACCGACGAGTACCGCAGGATCGCGACCTGGCCGTTCGGCGGCAACTACCACGAGTTCGCGTTCGGTCTGCTGTACCGGAACGGGTACTTCTACGTCACCACGGGCATCGCGATGATCCCCGGTGGCCAGACCGCCGACCCGCAGCCCGTGCCCAACCGCGGCTCCACACTCAAGGTGAACAGGCGGACGGGCGAAGTGTCCTATGTGGCTGGTGGGTTGCGCACGCCCAACGGCCCAGGCTGGGGTCCGGAGGGCGACATCTTCGTCACCGACAACCAGGGCGCCTACCTGCCGACGTCGAAGCTGGTGCGGATCAAGCAGGACCGCTTCTTCAACCACTACACCAACCCGGACGGCCCGTTCGACGACCGGCCCGTGACAGAGCCCGTGCTCTGGCTGCCGCACGGCGAGATCTCCAACTCGCCGAGCAACCCGCTCGTGCTGCCCGAGGGCGTGTTCGCCGGGCAGCTGGTGTTCGGCGACGTCACCTACGGTGGCCTGCAGCGGGCCTATCTGGAGAAGGTCGGCGGCGAGTACCAGGGCGCGGTGTTCCGCATGACTCAGGGCCTGGAGGCCGGGGTGAACCGGATCTCCCTCGGCCCCGACGGTGCGATCTACGCGGGCGGCATCGGCTCGACGGGCAACTGGGGCCAGGAGGGCAAGCTCAAGTTCGGGCTGCAGAAACTCACCCCGAGCGGCGACAAGGCGTTCGACATCCGCACCATGCGCGCGATCGACGGCGGCTTCAAGATCGAGTACACCAGGCCGCTGTCCGCGGAGACCGCGCAGGACCTGACGGCGAGGTACAACGCCGAGCAGTGGCGGTACGTGGCGACCCCGCAGTACGGCGGGCCGAAGGTCGACGAGGAGACCCTCGAGGTGACGTCGGCGCAGCTCTCCGGAGACCGCAAGACGGTGACACTGAAGCTCGCCGGCCTGAAGCCCGGCCGGGTGGTGTACGTGCACACCCCGCGTCCGTTCGCCGCGGAGTCGGGCGAACAGCTGTGGAGCACCGAGGCGTGGTACACGCTCAACCGCCTGTCCGACGGCTCGACGGCGCCACCGGAGTACGAGGCGGAGTCCGCCGCGCTGGCAGGCGGCACCGGGTTCAACACCAACCACACCGGCTACTCGGGCGCCGGTTTCGTCGACCGCAACTGGACGCCGGGCACCAGCACCACCTTCGCGGTGACGGCGGACCGCGGCGGCCGCCACGACGTCGCGCTGCGGTACGCCAACGGGACGAACCCCGACCATCCGCAGCCCGTCCCGAAGTCGATGAGCCTGTACGTCAACGGCACCAAGGTGAAACAGGTATGGCTGGCCAACACCGGCGCCTGGAACAAGTGGGCGACCCACGTCGAGACGGTGCCGTTGCGGCCCGGCGCGAACACGATCGCCTTCGTCTACGAACCCACCGACGAGGGCCACGTGAACCTCGACAAGATCACCGTAACGCCGACGGAGCGCATCACCTTGTTCGACGGGGAGAACCTCGACGCCTGGGAGTCGGCCAGCGGCGGGCCGGCGACCTGGCCGGTGGCGAACGGATCGATGGAATCGCTGGGCGGGGACATCCGCACGAAGGAGAAGTTCGGCGACTTCCGGATGCACGTCGAGTGGTACCAGCCGCACTATCCGCCGGAGGTCACCGGGCAGGCGCGCGGCAACAGCGGGGTCTACATCCAGGAGCGATACGAGATCCAGGTGCTGGAGTCGTACGGGATCACCGCTCCGGCGCTCGACTCGGCCGGCGCGATCTACCTCAAGAAGGCCCCGGACGTCAACGCGGCGAAGCCGCCGGGCAGCTGGCAGACCTACGACATCGTCTTCCGGGCTGCCCGCTTCGACAGCGACGGCACCAAGATCGCGGACGCGCGCGTGACACTCTGGTGGAACGGGCGGCTGGTCCACGACGACGTCGCCATCGACGGCAAGACCGGCGCCGGTCAGGCCGAGGGTCCCACGCCGGGTCCGATCCGGCTGCAGGACCACCGGGACCCCGGCGAGAACCCGAGGTTCCGCTCCATCTGGATCGAGCGGCTCCAGGACAGGTCGTGAACCGAGGGCCGGTGGCGGCTTTTCCGCCACCGGCCCGCCTGCCCCGCCTCACTCCGGTGACGCGTCCACGGCACCGGGAGCGAAACAGGCGCGGTGGAGCGAACGGATCTCGTCCTCGAGCTCCGGAACCGGGCCTTCCACCACGGCGGCGGGCACGACCGTGGTGATCGGCAGAGCGGCGACCGGAGCGGGCGCCGCGCCCCACCGGGACAACCATCCGCTCAGCTGGGCGCTGGAGACCGCGTAGACGATGCGGCCCAGCCCGACCCAGCCGTGGCTCGCCGCGCACATCGGACAGTGCTCACCAGACGTGTAGACCACGGCCGCGGCACGTGCCTCCGGTGTGAGGTTCGCCGCGGCCCAGCGGGAGATCTCGAACTCGGGATGCCGGGTGGAGTCCCCGCCCCTGACCCGGTTGCGGCCCTCGAACAGCACCGAACCGGCACCGCTCACCAGGACCGACCCGAACGGTTCGTCCCCGTCATCCAGTGCTTCGCGGGCCAGCTCGACACAGCGGCGCAGGTGCCGCAGATCCGTCTCGCTAATCGCCATGTCCGAACTCCTTCTCCGATCGCCAGGCGTCGATGATGGCTCGCGCCCAGTCGGTGACGCGCTCGGGGAAGCCGTCGGCCGGGAACGTGCCGTCCCCGGCGACGTCGGCGATGGTGACATCGAAGGCCGTGGGCGGTGCGGTGAGCGGCGGCGCCGGCACGCCGGGGACGGTCCCGGCTCGTCGGGCGCCGCGGTTGCGGTGGCTGTTGGCGTTGCGGGCCCGCTCCGTGAGCCGGGTGACCGCGGCGAGACCTCCGTCGAGGTAGCTGTGCACCATCGCCCAGGGTCCGGACCTGGCGGTCTCGGGCAGGCGGCTGGGATGCTGGAGAAGGAAGCAGGCCACCGTCACGCCGTGGAGGGGACCCCAGGGCGGGCGCCGGGAGTGGTCGAGCGCGAGGACGGCGTCGAAGAGCTCCTGGCACGAGCGGGGCCCGGCAGGGGCTCCGCATTCGGGGCAACGGGTCACCGGCACCTCCGTGGTATACCAGGACGCGCGGTGAGCAGAAGGGGAACATGTCGATCGAGATCCCCGGCTGGCGCCTGAAGGCCACCTTCAGCGCAGTGCCCGGCGAAGCAGCGGAGTGATCCGGTAGTCGACGAGCTGCCGCATGACCAGTGCCGTGTTGGTGCGTTCGACGCCGGGGATGGCGAGGATGCGCCCGGCGATGCGGTAGAGGTCGTCCGCGTCGCCGGCGACCACCTGGATCATCAGGTCGACCGGACCCGAGATGCCCTGCACCTGAAGCACCTCGGGCACGTCGGCGAGCGCGGCGGCGACCTCGTCCAGCAGGCGCTGGGTAACCTGTGCCGTGATGAACGCGGTCAGCGGGTAGCCCAGCGCGGCCGGGGCGATCCGGTGCTCGAAGGACTCCAGCGCGCCGTTCCGCTCCAGCCGGGCGAGCCGCGACTGCGCGGTGTTGCGGGAGATCCCGACGCGGTCCGCGACAGCGAGCGTGGTGGCCCGGGGATGCTCTGCCAGTTCGAGCAGGATCCGGGCGTCCACCGCGTCGACGGGGCCGTCATGGGGCATTGTGCTCGCCTCTCCCTCTCGTTCGGTCTCCGTGATTGAGCAGATTGCTCATTATCGGGGCGAAGTATTGAGCATCAGTCCAGCAGGTTGTTTCACTGTGAGCAACCTGCACCCAGATCGAGGACGGCCAGTGATGACCAAGCCCGCCACCACCACACCCGGCACCGACGCCCTGCGCGCGGTGGAGGACCGGGTGTTGTGGCTGTCCAGCGCGATCATCCACCACGCCAACCGGGTCCGCCCCAATCCGTCTGGACTCAAGGTGGGCGGCCACCAGGCGTCGTCGGCGTCGATGGTCTCGATCATGACCGCGCTGTGGTTCAACCGCCTGCGCACCGACGACCGGGTCTCGGTCAAGCCGCACGCCTCGCCCGTGCTGCACGCGATCAACTACCTCCTCGGCGAGCTGGACTCCTCGTACCTGTCGCGGCTGCGTGAGTTCGGCGGCCTGCAGAGCTATCCCAGCCGCACGAAGGATCCCGACCCGGCCGACTACTCCACCGGTTCGGTCGGCATCGGCGCCACCGCGCCGATCTGGGGCGCGGTGTCCCGCCGCTACGTCGACACCGCCTTCGGCGGCGCGGGCACCGGACGGCAGTACTCGCTGGTCGGCGACGCCGAGCTGGACGAGGGCGCCGTATGGGAGGCCGTGCTCGACCCCGGCGTCGCCGAGCTGGGCGAGATCGTGTGGATCGTCGACCTCAACCGCCAGTCGCTCGACCGGGTCGTGCCCAACATCGCCGCCGACAAGCTGCGCGGGATGTTCACCGCCGCGGGCTGGCAGGTCATCCAGCTCAAGTACGGCCGCCTGCTGGAGGGGCTGTTCGCGAAGCCGGGCGGCGCCGAGCTGCGGCAGCGCATCGACGCCATGACCAACCCCGAGTACCAGCGGTTGCTGCGCTGCGACGCCACCGAACTGCGTCGCAGGCTGCCCGGCGAGGGTCCCTCGGCCGCGGCGATCTCCGCGCTCGTCGCCGGGCTCGACGACACCACCCTGGTGGACGCGATCGCCAACCTCGGAGGCCACGACCTGGCCGCACTGGACGACGCGTTCGGCGCGATCGACGACACCCGGCCCACGGTGATCTTCGCCTACACCGTCAAGGGCTACGGCCTCGCCACCAAGGGCCATCCCCAGAACCACTCCGCCCTGCTCACCGACGCGCAGATGCGCGAGCTGGCCGACCGGGTCGGCGCCGACCCCGACGATCCGTGGCGCGCCTTCCCCGAGGGCAGCTCCGAGCACGAGCTGTGCCGGGCCACCGCGCGGCGCCTGCGCAGGCCGGAACTCCCCGCGGTCGCACCTCCGCCGGTTCCCACCGACTTCGGGCGCACACCCGCCGGCACCGCCACCACCCAGGCCGCACTCGGTCGCGCGCTGCTCGACCTCACCCGCGAAGCCCCCGACGCCGCGCGCCGCGTCGTCACCGTCAGCCCCGACGTCAGCTCCACCACCAACTTGGGCGGCTGGGTCAACAAGGTCGGCGTCTGGTCGGTCCAGGAACGACAGGACTGGTTCGCCGACGACGCCGAAACCATCCTGCACTGGCGGGAGAAGCCCACCGGCCAGCACATCGAGCTCGGCATCGCCGAGGTCAACCTCGTCAGCCTGCTCGGCGAGCTCGGCGCGACCTGGAGCCGCTGGGGCCAGGCGCTGCTGCCCATCGGGGTGCTCTACGACCCGTTCGTCGAACGCGCCCTCGAACCCTGGTCCTACGGCATCTACGCGGGCGGGCAGTCCATCCTCATCGGCACCCCCTCCGGGGTGAGCCTCGCCCCCGAGGGCGGCGCGCACCAGTCGATCAAGACCCCCTCGATCGGCCTCGAACAACCAGGATGCGTGACCTACGAACCGGCCTTCGCCCTCGACGCCGAATGGACACTGCTCGCAGCGCTCGGCCGGCTCGGCAAGCCCGATGGCACCTCGGCCTACCTGCGGCTCTCCACGCGACCGGTCGACCAGACCCTCGCCGACGTGCCCGGTGACCCCGCCGCCAGGGAACGCCGGCGCCGCCAGGTCGTCGCCGGCGCCTATCCCCTGCGCCGCACCATCGCCCCGAAGGTGACCATCGCGGCGATGGGCGCCGTGGTCCCGGAAGCGCTCGACGCCGCCGCCCGGCTCGACCAGATCGGAATCCCGGCGGACGTCGTGTGCGTGACCAGCCCCGATCTGCTCTACCGCGCCGTGCGCGCCCGGCAGGGCCACGAACAGGCCGACTCCTGGATCCTCGACCAGGCCTTCCCCGCCGACCGGGCCACGCCGCTGGTGACCGTCCTCGATGGACACCCGCACACGTTGTCCTTTTTGGCCACCATCAACCGCGTCTCCACGACAGCTCTCGGCGTCACCCGATTCGGACAGTCCGGCTCGCTCGAGGACGTCTACCGCCACCACGGCCTCGACACCGACAGCGTCGTCCGAGCGGCCCTCGACGTCGCCTGCTGACTCTCAGCGCGGGAGCACCGTCACCGGCAGGCCATCGGCGTTCACGGCGCCCACGCGGGGCGCGGCCTTCGACACCGACAGCTCGCCCAGCTCGACGGCCGCGAACCGGCCGGGCCGCGTGACGCGCCGCCCGTCGGAGAGCGCGACGTCGATGCGCGCGACCTCCGGGGTGCCCACGGCGACGAGCCGCTCATCCTCGTCGAACCACCACACGACGGTGTCGCGACGGACCGGGTGGCCCGTGGGGATCACCGAGGTCTCGTCGCCGGTGTCGACCAGCACCGTGTCCCGGCCCCCCGACACGGCGAGCACCGACGCATCCCGGCCACCGGGCAGGGTTCCGCGCCACAGTTCGACGATCGCGAACAGCAGCGGGATGGGCCTGGAGTACTCGGCACTCTCGGCGCAGGCCAGCTGCGAGACCAGCCGCAGCTCGGCCGCACCGACGTCATCGAGCGAGCTCACCGGGCGGTCGTCCGCCGGAGTGCGCCCCGAGGCGTCGAGCGGCGTGAGGCGGCCCACGTTCGTTCCCACCCCACTCTGCCGAGTGCGGAACAGGTGAAACCGCACCGCGTCGCGGCGCTGCTCCGCGATCACCTTGGCCCCGCAGGCGTCCGGGCCCACGGCAGGCACCCTCGGCACGATCCCGTTCTCGGCGGTGACCCGCTCCCAGCGCACCTCGTCGCCGGCGAGCACGGCGGCGTCCAGCCGCGGGTGCTCGCCGCTCGCGCCGATCCACGCGCCGTCGCCGACGACGAGCGACCTCACCTCGGTGCGCCAAGGGTCGACCGGCGGGGTCGTGTCGCGGGGACGGCCGAACTGCTCGACCCAGAGGATTTCTCCCGCACCGTCGGCGCGGCGTTCGTAGACGGCGCCGAGGCCCGTGTCGTCGAGCAGGATGACCACGTCCCGGTCGCCTGCCCGGCCCGCGTGCAACACACTGAGCTCCCCGCGGGGCTGCTCGGTGGCCGGCCGGGACCGCCACGCGTCCCGCGCCTCGGCGAACACGGCACTGTCCGCATCGGAATCCGTCTCCGCCGGTTCGGCGATGGCGATCGGGTTCGGGTCGTCCTCCCGCGGGTCCAGAAAGAGCCAGGTGCTCACGCCGCCCACGACGAGTCCCGCGAGCGCTGCCAGCACGACCAGCCGGTTCCGGAGGAAACCCTTCACAAATCGGGCACGTTAACAGAGCGCGCTCACCGGACACCGGGTTTTCGGGAACTCGCCTCGTGAAACGGACGAACCGGCTAGCCTGACGCCACGATCGGATCGACCGGGGTGAGCATGCGTCGTCGAGGCTGGATGTGGGTGGGCAGTGCCGGACTGGTCGCAGTGCTGGCGGCCGGCCTGCTGGTGTGGCGGCCGTGGACAGCACCCGGCCCCTGCGAGACGGCACTCACGCCCAC
The DNA here is from genome assembly GCF_005146945.1 of Prauserella endophytica. Classification (GTDB taxonomy): domain Bacteria; phylum Actinomycetota; class Actinomycetes; order Mycobacteriales; family Pseudonocardiaceae; genus Prauserella_A; species Prauserella_A endophytica. Next base: position 188,059 of record NZ_SWMS01000002.1, on the reverse strand, counting down.
CGGGCGGATCCCCTCCGGCGCTCCGCTCGCGGACGTGGCCGAACCGGAGGCCCTGCGCGTCCTGGACGCACCGTCCGCGCCGTTCGGTCCCGCGCGGACGGCGATCGCCGGAACCCGGACGCCTCAGCTGACCGTCGGCGGCGTGGTCGTCGGCAGAGCGGGCGACGACGTGGTCGGCGCCGTCGACGCCGGAACCGGCGGGCGGCTGTGGGCATTCGAGCAGAACGGAACCAGTTACGGCGGCGCCCACGTCGGCAGCGGCCTCGTTCTGCTCCAGCATCCGGACGGCTCGGCCCCGACGGCCGTCGACATCGGACTCGAAACCGGTGAGGTACGGGGCTGCACCGTTCTCGGTGACGTCGGCGCCGCTCCGTCCGGCACGGCCGTCGCCGTGGCGAACCGTGCGGTCGTGCTGCTGCGCTGGCCCACCCCTCGGCAGGGCGTGCTTACCCTGGTCGACCCCACCCGTCCGGAACCGGTGTGGACCCGCGAGGTGGACCTCGGCCAGTCGTTCCGGTACGGCCGGGCGGCAGGCGACACGATCGTGTTCGGAGCCGCGGGCCCGGACTCGACCAGCGCCTGGGAGCTGGTCACCGACCCGCGCGGTGGCCTGGAACCCGGGTCGCTGCGGCTGTACGCGTTCTCCGGCGCCGACGGCACGCCGCTGTGGGACTACGGGCACGAGGACTTTGCCCAGCAGCTCGTCGCGACCACCGCGGAGGAGGTCGTGGTGCGCTCCACCCGCCACGACGAGGCACGCGGCGTGTTCGAGAACCGGATCGCCGTGCTCGACGCCCGCACCGGCGAGGAACGCTGGTCGGCCGACCTGCCCGACAGCTCCCCCACCTACTACGAGCAGGCCGCGCTCTACGGCGATGTCCTGCTCACGTCGGACTCCGATCCGCGGCGCGGCACCCACGCCTACCTGACCGCACGCGACCTGGCCGGCGGTGAGCGGCTCTGGCGGATCGAGAACCGGGCCACGGAGCTGGACACCTCGGCCGTCGTCGGCGACCTCGCCCTGCTGCCCGGAAGGTCTCAGCGGGGACTCGAAGTCGTCGACCTCCGAACCGGCGAGTCCCGCACCGCCTTCGACGGTGTTTCGGTCACCCGGGTCACCGCCGACGGCACCGGCATCGGCCTGGAGGTTCTGCTCGGCGGCGAGCCCGCACTCGTCACCTACGACCGTCCCCGGTGACCGGATCGGCCCGGCCCGCCCGTCGAGGGCGGACCGGGCCGCTGCGCCCCGCCCGACCGATCAGGAACGTGGCCATCGGCGGCGACCTTCGTTTCGGCGCCTACCGCAGGATTCCGCTCCTACGGTGCCGTCATGCACAGCTACGACCTGGAGATCGTGTTGCCCGCACAGCCCGGTGCGCTGGCGCGCCTTGGCAAAGCGCTCGGTGACGCCGGGGTGAGCTTGGAGGGTGGAGGCATGTTCACCCACGACGGGCGTGCGGTGGCCCACTACCTCGTCGACGACGGTCCGGCCGCGCTGGCTGCCGTCACGGCGGCCGGGTTGGGCTCAGCCGTCGTTCGCGAGGTCCTCACGACGCGCCTCGACCAGGAGACGCCCGGACAACTCGGGAAGGTGGCCGGTCTGCTCGCCGACGCGGGCGTCAACGTGCTCGTCCAGTACAGCGATCATGGCGGCGATCTCGTCCTGCGTGTGGCCGATGACCACGTGCGAGCCTGCCGGGAGGTCCTCGCCCGCTGGACAGCTCAGTCCACTCCGGACGCTCACTGACTCCCGATCTGGCCGACCGGCATCTCGTCGCGCTCGACACCCGGCGCCCTAGGGTCCAGTGGCGACGACGTGGTCCGGTTCGGTGATCGCGAGGACGCTGCAGAGGTACCGCTGTGAGGGCGAGTCCAGCCACGCGCGGATCCGCCCGCGTGAGCCGTCCCCGGAGGACGGCGACCAGCTGCCGAACGACGAGCCGCTGGTCGACGCGCACAACGCGCTGCTGCCACCGGACGCCTTCCACCTGCCGGTGGGGCGCCCATCACGCACAGGATCTACCGCGCCGCCGCCCATCGGCCCCGGTTCGGGGCTGCCGCCGCTCCCGGCACGCCACGGCGGGGAACCGGTGGCCGGACAGGCCGGGGCCGGTAGGGTCCGTGACATGCGCCTTCCCGCGCTTCCCTTCGCCGTCCACGTGTCCCGGCGCGCCGAGTTCGGTCACCGCTGGGCCCGCGCGCGGTCGGCGCTGCTCGTCGCGTTCGTCGTGGCGCCGCTCATCGTGCTCGGCATGACCCTCGCGGCGCTGATCGGCGCGAGCGGCAAGGGCCCCGCCGGCACGGGCACCAGCGTCGTGGCCCTGGCGCTCGTCGTACCCTCGGCGGGCTACCTGCTGTGGTTCCGGGCGAGCGGCCGGTTCCTGACCCGCACCCGGTACTGGACGGTGCGGGCGTTCTCCTTCGGACTGGTTCAGCTCCTCGGGACGATCCCGCTCGCCGTGGTCGCCGGCGGAGCGGTGGGCGTGCTGTGCCCCGTGGTCATCGCACTGGGCGTACTGGCGAGCACGGTCGCGGCGGCGCGGGCGCACCGGGCCCTCTTCGCAGCGGCCGACGGTGCGCCCGCGGCGACGAGCCTGCCCCTCGAGAGGGATCTGCGCATCCACCCGCCCAGGCTGTACGGCACGGCGACGATCGGCGCCGACCGGCTCAGCTGGTCGCTCAAACCCCGGGGACGGTACGGGTTCCCGGGCGCGCTCGTGGCCGGCACGGTTCCGTTCGGCGAGATCACCGGCGTCCGGGTGGATCAGGTGGACGAGCACACCGCGCCGCTGGTGGGCCCGGGGGTAGCCGCCCCGGCCGGGCCCGTCGTCGTGGTGAGCACGCGACGCGGCGACGCCGTCGTGGCCGCCAAGGACGCCGCGGAGTTCGCCGTGCTGCTCGACCTCCGGTTGCGGCTGGCGGCCGAACCGGGCTGGAGCTGACGCCTCAGCGGCCTGCCCGCTCGGCCCGCTCCAGCTCGTCCAGCGCCTGCAGCAGATCGACGATGACCGCGGAGAGCCTGCTGATCACGACGGCGAGCTTGGTGATCCAGTTCGCGATGTCGATGCCGGCCTTGGCGATCCTGGTGATGATCGTCTTGACCGCGCCGGGTGCGAGCACCACCGTCGCGGCCTGGATCGCGGCGCTCACCAGGCCACCGGCGAGGTCGGCGAGGATGTCCCTGACCGCGGTGCGCACCGCGGCCACCACGTCCTTCATCTTCGCCGCCGCCGAGGACACCGCGTCGGCCCCCTGCGCCGCGCCCGCGCACAGCTGGATGGTGCTCACCGCGCTCGCCCGGTAGGCGTCGCCACCCTCCCCGCTCCAGTCGCCGGTCTCGTCGGGCACCCGCTTCAGGTAGTCCTCACCCTGCTCCGCCATGCGACCAGAGATGTTGGTCCACGTGTCGGCGTAGCCCTGCACCATGTCCGGGTTGCCGGTGAGCTGGTGCAGCACCATGCGCAGCGGCTCGACGTGCTCCAGCATCCAGCCGATGAGCTGACCCGCGACGGCGCCGATCGGGTCGGCGACCGCGCCGAGGACGTCGGAGGCCAGTGCGCTCCCGCTGGCGAGGGCCGAGGCCCAGTCGCCGCTCTTCACCTGGTTCACCGCGTCGATCACGGTGGACACGGACGTGCCCTGCGCCAGTTCCGTGCCGCTGCCCAGGTTGTCGAACTGCCCGGTGGCGGCGCCCAGCGGCACCGTCACCGCGAGGGCGGCCGGGCTCAGGCTGCTGGCGACCAGCGCCAGTCCCGCGGCCGCGCTCGCGTCGCTCTGGAGCATGTCGTACTGGTTGGTGGCGTCCGTCTTGCTGTCGACGAGCGGGTTGTCCGACGAGGGGTCGTCGCTGACGATCGAGGAGGACATCAGCGGCCACCCAACTTCGGGGCATCGCCCGCCTTGTCGAGCGACTCAGCCAGCTGCTTGAGGATCTCGATCACCTTGGCCTCCGCCTCGTCGTACCGTTTGGCCGCGTCGCCGAGCTTGTGCTGGTCCTCACCGAGCCTGGTGCCGACCCGCTGGATCATCGCGGTGACCCGCTCCTGCGGCCCGCGCAGCATGTCCGGAAGACCCATGCCCTGACAGATCCAGCCGTATGCGTCGTTGAGCGACGCGACGTGACCACCGGCGTCGGCCGCCTCGTCCACCCCGCTCTTGACGCCACCGACACTGGCGGCGTGTGCCCGGAGCCTGTCCGGGTCTACCTGGAAGCCTTCCGCCATCGAGCTGTCCCCCTTCGTGCTCAGCGCAGTACCGGACCGCCGAAGTCGTCGTCTCCGTCGTCCTCGCGGGTCGGACGGCGCCGGGGCGGCCGCGGTTCCCCTCGTCGCGAGGTGTCGTCCTCGATGCCGCCGACGTCGAAGGTCGGCGGCTCGACCGCGGGCTCGTCGACGGGGTCGGGAAACCGTTCCCGGTACTGGGCGACGATGTCGTTGCCGGGCCCGTCGTCGCCGACGGTCGCGCTGGTCAGTTCCGACACGCGGTCACGCAGCTGCGCCTGGGCGCGGTGCATCGTGCTCATGAGCGCGGCCGAGAGGGCACGCGGATCCGCTCCCCGGCCACGCTCGGTGATCGCGAGCTCTGTCGGCACCCCGGTGGAGTCCACCGTGACGCGAACCGCGCCGTCCGGCGACTCGGCGGTGACGCTCGTGCGATCGAGCTGCTCCTGCAGGTCGCCGTAGCGCTGCGCCTTCTGCTCCAGGCCCTGAGCCCAGCGCGTCAGGTCCTCGGCGAACTTCATCGGGTCCGGCGCGCTCATGATTTTCCCCCAGAAAGTCGTCTCGAACGGACCGACGCTAACATGGCACGCCACGCGCCGTACTCGATGTCGCCATCGTCCTGAAGAAGGCCCACGGCTGACATCGCCGTTTCGCGAACACGCGGAACGCCCCGCGGACGCCCGATACTGTCGGCATGCTCGTGCGCGACGCAACAGCCGACGACTGGCCTGGGATCTGGCCCATCTGGCACCGGATCGCCGTCGAGGGCGAGACCATCGCCTGGCACCCGGACACCGGCTACGACCAGGCACGGGCGAGCTGGCTGCTCGACCCGCCGGGCCGCACCTACGTCGCCCACGACGCCGGGCGGATCGTCGGCTCGGCACAGCTGAAGCCGCACTACGGTCCGGCCAGTCACGTCGCCAACGCCGCGTTCATCGTCGACCCGGACCGCCGGGAACAGGGCATCGGCAGAGCACTGGCGCGCCACGTGCTCGGCGAGGCCCGCGACGAGGGCTACCGGTCGATGGTGTTCAACGCCGTCGTCGAGACCAACCACGGAGCCGTCAGGCTGTACCGGTCACTGGGGTTCCGGATCCTGACGATCGTTCCCGAAGCGTTCGCGCACCCGCGTCACGGGCTCGTCGGCATGCATGTCATGTACCTGCCGCTCGAGGATCGTCGCTGAGCCAGTGTGCGGCGAGGAGCCCGGACGCGGCGGTGAGCGCGGCGGCGGCGATGACGGTGGCGTCGAGGCCGAAGGCATCGGCGAGGATCCCGGCGAGCAGGGCGCCTGCCGCGTAGCCGAGGTCGCGCCAGAAGCGGTAGACGCCGAGCGCGCCGGCGCGCCAGCCGGGGTGGGCGTGGTCGGACACCGAGGCGATGAGCGCGGGGTACACCAGCGCGGTGCCGACGCCGAGCGCGATGGCGGACAGGATGCCGGCGAGCAGGGGCCACTCCAGCAGTGCCAGGGCGAGGACGAACCCGCCGGACTGGACGAGCATGCCGGTGACGATGAGCGGTTTGCGGCCGATGCGGTCGGAGAGGTGCCCGGTGGGGATCTGGCCGAGGCCCCACAGCAGCGGATAGAGACCTTTGATCAGCCCCACGGCCGCCAGCCCGAGGCCGTGGTCGGTGAACAGCAGGGGGAACACGCCCCACGTGAGGCCGTCGTTGAGGTTGTTGACCAGTCCGGCCTGGCTGGCTCCCCGGAGCGAACGGTGCCGCCAGGACGTGCGGGCGAACGTGGTCGCCAGCCCGGTCGACGTGGTGGGCGCGGATTGCGGGCGCTGGGCCAGTTCGAGGGCGACATGCGCGGCGGTGTCGCGCACGACCAGGGACAGGGCGAGACCGGCTGCGACGAACACGACGCCGATCAGCTCCGGGGCCGGGCGCAGTCCGTAGGCGGTGGCGAGGTAGCCGGTGAGCAGGGCGGTGGCACCCACGGCGACGTATCCCGCGGCCTCGTTGAGCCCGGTGGCCAGTCCGCGGCGCGCGGGGCCGACGAGGTCGATCTTCATGTTGACCGTCATCGACCAGGTCAGGCCCTGGTTGAGGCCGAGCAGGACGTTCGCGGCGACGATCCAGCCCCACGACGGAGCCCACGCGAGCGCGAACGGCACGGGAATGCCGATCAGCCAGCCCGCGATCAGCAGCTGTTTGCGGCGGAACCTGGCCGTCAGGGCTCCGGCGGCGAGGTTGGTCAGCGCCTTGGTGACGCCGAAGGCGATGATGAAGGAGAACACCGCGAGGTCGCTGGTCAGGCCGAACACCTCGGTGCCGATGAGCGGCACGGTGGTGCGTTCGAGACCGACCAGCCCGCCGACGCAGACGTTGACGATCACGAGCAGGGTGAACTGCCAGCGGTTCTCGCGCAGGCCGAGCCGGACAGGCGCGGACGGCGACGGGGCGGAGCCCGCGCTCGTCGCGGGCTGCCCTCGGCGAGCCGCCGGCCATGGTCGGCGACGCTCTCCCATTCCGTCAATGTACGAACGGTCCGGCCCGCTCGCCGGGACCGGAACACACGACCTACGTCGTCAATGCCGCTCCCGGGCGGTGTTCGCGCCGTTGCGCGACGGGAACGCCGGTGGCCTGCGTTCGGCGAACGCGGCCAGTCCCTCGCGAGCGTCCGGCGAGGTGAACGCCTTCTGCCCGTAAAGGGCCTCGGAGTGGAACGCCTGGTCCTGTGGGAGGTCACCGAGCCTGAGCACGGCCTCCTTGATGGTCTCCAGTGCCGTGCCGCTGCGGGACGCGAGCCGGTGGGCGCGCGCCAGCGCGGCATCGAGCACCTGCGGAGCGGGGACCACCTCGTTGAGCAGGCCGTACCGAAGCGCCTGGTCCGCGGTGATCCGGTCGCCCTGCAGCATCAGCTCCATCGCCCACACGTAGGGGATCTGCCGCGTCAGCCGGGTGAGCGTGCCCCCGGCAGGCACGACGCCGACACCGCTCTCCGGGAGGCCGAACTCGGCGGTGTCGGCCGCGATCCGGAGGTCGGTCGAGAGCATGATCTCGAACCCGCCGCCGAGGCAGAGACCGTTGACGGCCGCGATCACCGGTTTGAACAGCGTTGTGTGCTTCTGGTGCGCGGCATCCCACTCCGAGATGTCGAAACGCCCTTCCGCCAGTGCCGGGATCGACTCGGTGAGGTCCGCGCCGACGCAGAAGGCCCGGTCTCCCCGGCCGGTGAGGACCGCGACGGCGAGCGAGTCGTCGTCGCGCACCTCCGCGAACGCCTCGCCGAGCTCCTCGTACATCGCCAGGGTGAGCGCGTTGAGCTTGTCCGGCCGGTCGAAGCGGATGATCGCCACCGCGCCGTCCCGGTCGAGGCTGATGCCGCCCATCAGATGACGCCCTTCTCCCTCAGCCGCGCGATCGACTCCTCGTCGAGGTCGGTGAGTGCCCGCAGGACCGTGTCGGCGTGCTCGCCGACCTTCGGCGCGAGCCCGCGTGGCTGGGCCGGCGTGCCGCCGAGCTTGATGGGCGAGCCGAACATCCGCAGCTCGCCGAACTCGGGGTACTCGACGTCCACGACCATGTCGCGAGCGGCGATCTGCGGGTCCTCGACGACCTCGGCGATGCTCTTGATCGCGCTCAGCGGCACGGCGTCGCCGACGATTTCCTCCAGTTCCGTTTTCGTCTTGTCCTCGAACCACTTGTGCAGCAGTGGCCGGACCCGCCGCTCGTAGACCTCGGGGGCGAACCGCTTGGCCATCGTGTCGATCTCGGGGTCGTCGGCGAGCTCGGGCTGTCCGAACAGGTGGCAGGACAGCCGCCAGAACTTGTCGGTGTAGCCGCCGAAGAACACGAACCCGTCCTTGCACGGGTAGAGCTCGTAGGGCTTGACGAAGGGATGCTCGTTGCCGAGCGGCCCGGGGACCTTGCCGTCGACGGTGTAGGACACCACCGCGTTCTCGGTCAGGCTGAGCACCGAGTCCTGCTGGGACACGTCCACCAGCTGCCCCTCCCCCGTCAGCTCCGCGTGCCGCAGCGCCGCGAGCGTGCCGATCACGGCGTACATCGTCGCGGACAGGTCACCGATGATGGTGCCCACGCGCGCCGGTGGCCGGTCGGGAAAGCCGTTCATCGACCACAGCCCGCCCGTGGCCTGCGCGCTGTTGTCGTAGGCGGGCCGCCGCCGATAAGGGCCGGTCTGCCCGTAACCGGAGATCGCCGTGTAGACCAGGCGCGGGTTCTCCGCACGCAGCACGTCGTAGCCCACGCCGAGCTTGTCCATCGTGCCGGGCCGGAAGTTCTCCACCAGGATGTCCGCGCGCCGCACCAGCTTCTTGAGCAGGTCGGTACCGTCCTGTGTGGACAGGTCGATGGTCAGCCCGAACTTGTTGCGGTTGTACTGCGCGAAGAAGGCGCTGAACTCCTCGCCGGACCCGGTCTCTAGCTTCGGCGGGAAGTCCCGGGCGTAGTCCGGGTCCTTCGGGTTCTCGATCTTGATCACGGTCGCGCCGAGGTCGGCCAGCAGCATCGAGCAGAACGGGCCTGCCACGACCCGGGTGATGTCGAGGACCACGATGCCGCGCAGGGCGCCGTTGGACATCCCGCCGGGCAGCATGCCGGCGAAATCGCCGTCGTCGTTGATGGTCATGGTCCGCCTTTCAGCTCGGGGCCGCCTCCACCCTGACACGGGCCTCGAGGAGGGTTCCGCAGGAGGGGCTGTAGAACTCGTCGATCAGCACGCGGCGGCCCTCCGTGCGAGGGCGAACGCGGACGCCGTGTTCGGCGAGCCGGTCGGCGGCGACGTGGGTGAGCCTGCGCGCCTCGGCGCGCCAGTCCTCGCCGGTGCCGAGGCGAGCTCCGCTGGCCGGCACGTACCAGCCGTCGGCGTCGCGGCGCGGAGCGGACGACCGGGCCGGGGACGTCGGCGGGACCGGCTGGGTGGGCGTGTCGCCGCCCAGCCGCTCCTGGCGCAGGGCCGCGCGGGCCCGCCTCGTGGCGGCCTCGTCGGCGGTGCCGTCGGCGACGACCACGCCGTAGGTGCGCCGCGCGGTCTCCGCGGTCACGTAACCGTCCCGGACGTCCGCGGCGACGAGCTGCGGGTCGCGCAGCAGCGGGTCTCCGTAACCGCCTCCGCCCGCGATCCACTGCACCAGCACGTCTCCGGCGTGGATGGCGACGGACTGCTGGTTGATCTCCAGCAGCTGCCTCTCCTCGGCACTCAGCGTGTCCCGGGTGGGCACCCTGCCCTCGGTGAGCAGCCGGGCGACGTCGGTCCGGCGCCAGACCTCGTGGCCGCTGCCTCCGCCGGGCAGGCCGCCCCCGAAGCCGTCGGCGACCACCTGTGCGTTGGGCGCGAACACGGTCTGCGTGACCTCCTGAGCGCCGTGCAGCGTCCAGGCGAAGCGCAGACCGAGCCCACCGCGATGGGCGCCGTGGCCCGCGCTGTCGATGTTGAGCTGCTTCCACAGGTAGAGCACCGGGTAGAGCATCTCGTTCATCTCCACGTCCGGCAGCATGTTGTTGACCTGCGTCATCATCCCGGCGCAGTCGAGCCCGTCGCGGTCCGGCTGGGCGCCTGCGCCCATGCCGCCACCGTCCATGTTGAACAGCACGAAGTACTCACCGCCGTCGGTGGTGCCCGCGGAGATGCCTCCGGTCCACGAGTCACCCCACACGCCTTGCGTGCGGTCCCGGACGGTGTCGTCGCCGCTGCCCCGGCACGCCTCGTTCATGAGCTTGGTGACGACACGGCTGACGCGGGCGCCCGTGGTGAGGTGGCCGTTGCTGATCGGGGCGGGAGGCCGGGGGTTCACGATGGAGCCGGGCTCGGCGACGATGTCGAACGCCGTCATGACACCTTCGTTGAACGGCACGTCCCAGGCCAGGATCGGGACGATCGCGGTCGCGACGCTGCCCACCAGCGCACCGTAGCTGCAGTTGACGAAACCGTCGGTCTGCTCACTGGAGCCGGTGAAGTCGAAGGTGATCTGGTCGTCGCGTTTGGTCATGGTGCACGCGACGCGGTACAGCTCGTCGACGTGTCCATTGTGCTCGGTCCACTCCTCCGCGGTGTAGGTGCCGTCGGGGATGCGGGAGATCCGGTCACGCACCACCTGCTCGGCCAGCTGGAAGGACAGCCGCGTGTAGTCGCGGAACTGCTCGAGCCCGAACTCGTCGATGGTGCCGAGCAGCCTGCGGATGCCGGTGTTGTTGCTCGCCACCAGGCTGCGCACGTCGTTCCAGAACAGCGCGGGCACCCGCACGTTGTTGAGCAGGATCCGGCGGACCCATTCGACGGGCTCGCCCCGCTCGAAGATCTTGACGCCGGGCGGAAGCCGCAGCGCCTCGGCGTAACAGTCGTGCGCGCCCGGAGCGAACCCGCCCGGAGTCATGCCGCCGACGTCCACCAGATGCGCCTGCGACTGCGCCCAGCCGATCAGCTCGTCGCCGTGGAAGATCGGTGAGATCACGTTGGTGTCCGGCGGATGGCTCGCCCCGGCCGTGTGCGGGTCGTTGCAGATGAACGCGTCGCCCGGCGCCAGCGGCTCGCCCTCGATGGCCTTCACCAGGTTCTGCACGGCGACGCTGCCCGAGCCGATGTGGAACTGGACGTAGTCGGAGTAGGCGTAGATCCGGCCCGTGGGATCGAACAGCGCGGTGTTGAAGTCACCGGCCTCGGTGATCACCGGGGAGCCCGACGAGCGGATCATCGCGATGCCCATCTCCTCCACGATGGAGTCCAGTCGCATGCGGATCACTTCGAGCGTGACCGGGTCGAACCCGTCGGGCAGGGTGTTCGGGGTGGTGGTCATGGGTCGTCTCCTTTGACGGCGCGGGTTCAGCGGTCGGCGAGGCGCAGCAGGAAGTCACCGCTGCCGGTGAGCTCGACGGTGGCGCCGGTGGGCACGTAGACGGTCGTGTCGGGTTCCTCCAGCAGGCACGGGCCGCTCGCGCTGCCCAGCGCGCCGAACCCGCGGTGGACGTCCAGCGCCACGCGTTCGCCGGTGAGCGGCTCGAGCACCTCGCGACGGGACAGCTCGTGCCGCTCCTCGTCGGAGCCCGCGAGGAGCTCGACGGTCTGCACGTCGCTGCGGCCGATGGCCCGGACCCGCGAGTTGACGAGCAGGATATCCGCCTCGGTCCACGCGGTGCCCGCTCCGAACTCCTCCTCGTAGTCGGCGACGAACCGCGCGCGCAGCGCGTCCTTGTCCGCCTCCCCGAACGTGCCCGCGGGCAGGCGGGTGGTGACCTCGAAGATCTGGCCCACGAACTTCATGTCGGCCTCGCGGTACAGCTCGCGCCGGTCCTCGGGAATCCCCTCGGCCTCGAACCACGCCCTGGCGCGTTCCTCGAGCGCCGAGAACTCGCGGTCCAGCGCGGCCGCGGGCTGGGCGGGCGTCCAGGGGCTCGTCTGCACCGCGGAGAACACCGAGTCGGCGTGCATGAGCCCGTGCGCCGAGAACACCGCGGCGTTGCGCGGGATCACGACCTCGCGGACCCCGGCCTCGGCGGCGATGGCGGCCGCGAACAGCCCGCAGGCGCCGCCGAAGCCCACGAGGGTGAACTCCCTCGGGTCGTGGCCCCGGTTGACGGTGATCTTGCGCAGCGCGTTGGACATCTGCGATGTCGCCAGGCGGTACACGCCCTCTGCCGCCGCGTCCTCGGTGATGCCCAGCGGCTCTGCCACGTGTTTGCGCAGCGCGGCCCGGGCCTGGTCCTCGTAAAGGGGAACGGCGCCGCCGAGGTAATAGTCCGGGTTGATGAGGCCGAGCACCAGCGCGGCGTCGGTGACCGCGGGGCGGGTGCCGCCCTTGCCGTAGCACGCGGGACCGGGTGTGGATCCCGCGCTGTGCGGGCCGACGCGCAGCAGGTTCCGCCCGTCCACCCAGGCGAGGCTGCCGCCGCCCGCGCCGATGGTCTCGATGTCCACGGCGGTCAGGCTCGTGGGCAGACCGCCGATCTCGGCGCGGGGAAGCAGCCGGAACTCGTCGTCGATGATGGCTGCCGCGTCGAGACTCGTGCCGCCCATGTCCGCGGTCAGCACCCGCCGGCGGCCGAGCTGCTTGCCCAGCAGGCGTGCGCCCGTCACGCCGCCGACCGGGCCGGAGTTGAACATCGAGATCGGGGCCTTGCCGGTCTCCTCCACCGACAGGAATCCGCCGTGCACCTGCATGATCTGTACCCGGGCGCGCAGCCCCCTGCTCCGCAGCTCGTCGGCGAGGTGGTCGAAGTGCGACGCGACGATCGGCTTCACCGCGGCGTCCAGCGCGGTGGTGACCATGCGCTCGTACTCGCGGTACACCGGGGTCAGCTCGCTGGACAGCGTGTACGGCACGTCCGGGTGGTGCTTGTCGAGATACTCGCCGATCGCCTTCTCGTGGGCGGGGTTACGGAACGACCACAGCAGACAGACCGCGATCGCCTCGGCTCCGGTCGCGAGCACCGCGTCCACGGCGGCGGCGATCTCGCCGTCGGTGAGCGGGACGAGCACGGTGCCGTGCGCGTCGACGCGCTCGGCCACCTCGACGATCCGGCGACGCTCCACGATGTCCGGTGGCGCCGACATCTCATGGGGATCGCGCTCGTCGGTCCGCGCCGACCGGGCGATCCGCAGGGTGTCGCGAAAGCCCTGCGTGGTCAGCAGTCCCACGGCGGCGTACTTCTGCTCGTCCACGGCGTTGGTGACGATGGTGTTGCCGAGGACGAACCGGTCGACCGCCGCGAAGAACTCGGCCTCGGCCATACCCGCCCGCTCCCGCAGCACTCCCAGCGCGCCGAGGATCCCGGTGGTCACGTCCCTGGTCGAGAACGCCTTGCCCCGGATCGCGCGCCCGTCGACGATCGCCACGGCGTCGGTGAACGTGCCACCGACGTCGATGCCCACGTGAAGCGTCATGCTCGCTGTCTCCCTTGACTGCGTCGGTTCTGGCCGGTGCTGGCCGGTGCTGGCCGGTGCTGGGGTCCGGCTCGCCCGCGGTCAGGACTGTACGAGCAGGAAGCCGCCCGAGCTATGTATCGTTCGTCCAGTATCCCCACAACATCACTGGGTAATCGGCACATCGAAGCAAGGTGGATCATGGCGGACACGATTCCTGTCGGCGTCGTCGTCGATCTCCTGCAGGCGGCCTCCGCCGAGCACGAGGTGGACGTGGACGAACTGCTCGCGGGGATAGCGCTCCGCGACCAGGACACGGCGCGGGTCGGCTACGAGCTGCGGCGCCTGCGGGCGACCTCCGACCGCTGGCGACGTCGCGGCCAGGAGCTTGCCGCGCTGTTCTCCTCCGCGCGCGAGCTCGCGCAGCTCCGGGACGTCGACGAGCTGCTGGGCCGCCTCGTCGAACGTGCGCACGACCTGGTGGGCACCGACGTCACCTACCTGTCCGAGTTCGACGCGGAGACCCGGGAGCTCCGGGTGCGCACCACGCTCGGCACGGTCGCGCCTTCGTTCCTCGGGCTGCGGGTGCCTCCCGGAGTGGGCTTGGCCAGCCAGGTGGCCGAAGGGCGCCGCCCGTACTGGACGTCCAAGTACGCCACCATGACCCAGGCACCACACGACTCCGCCATCGACGCGGCCGTGGCCGCGGAAGGTCTCGTGTCGCTGCTCGGTGTCCCGCTGCTCGCCGGTGAGGAGGTGATCGGCGTGCTGTTCGCCGCGAACCGCGTCGAGCACGCCTTCTCTCCCGACGAGATATCCCTGCTGTCCGCCTTCGCCGACCACGCCGCCATCGTGTTGCAGACCGCCCGGCTGCTCGCCCGCACCCAGGCGGCGGCCGACGAGACCCGGCGCGCCTACGGCGAGCTCGCCCGTCACGTCCAGGCGATGGAAAGGGCCAGCGAGGTGCACACCGACCTGACCAGCCTCGTGCTCGAGGGCGGTGAGGCGCCGGACGTGGCGACCGCGCTCGGGCGCGCACTGAAGTGCCAGGTCACGCACCTCGACCCCGACGACCTCGAGGACACCGTCGCCGAGGCCGTGGATCACAGCCGCCGCAGTGGACGGTGCGCGCCCGCGGGTGACGGCAGGTACGCCGTGGCGGTCCTCGCGGGGCCGACACTGCTCGGGGCCATGCTGCTGGAGCAGGGCGAGGTCGAGTTCGGGCCGGTCGAGCTGCGCACCGCGGAGCGGGCGGCCCAGATCACCGCGCTGCTCACCCTCAAGCGCGACGCCATGATCGAGGCCGAGCAGCGGGTCCGCGGCGACCTGCTGGCCGACCTGCTCTCCGACGACCCCGACCGTCGCGCCGACGTCGCGGCCCGCGCCCGCGCGCGCGGAGTCCACCTCGACGAGCTGCGGTCCGTGGTCGTCGTCTCCGTACCCGCCGAGCTGCGCCGCGAGACCATCCGCGCGTTGCGCCGGACCGGCGGCGCGGTCGGGGAACACACCGACCGCGCCGTGGTTCTCACCTCCGAACGCGACCCGGCCGCCGCGAGCTCGTCCGTCCACGCCACGGCGAGCCGCGCGGTCCGGGCGCCGGTGCTGACGGTCGGCGCGAGCATCGCCGACGCCGCCGCCGACCTGCGCGCGCAGGTGGAGGGGGCCATCGCGTGCGTGCGGATCCTGCCGTCGCTGGGACTGAGCGACGCCGCGGTCACCACCGACGAGTACCTCCCGTACACGGCGCTGTTCGGACCCGGCGAGGCGCGCGTGGCGACGTACGTGCGGCGGGTGATCGGCCCCGTGCTGGACTGGGATGCCGAACACGCGGGCAAGCTGCTGCCCACGCTCGCCGCGTACCTCGGCAACCGGATGAGCCCGGTCGCCACCGCGCGCGCACTCCACCTGCACAAGAACACCGTGCTCCAGCGACTCGAACGCACGGCGCAGCTCCTCGGAGCCGACTGGCAGGAGCCGGACCGGCTGTTCCGCATCACCGTCGCAGTCCGCCTCGCCCACCTGACCAAAAGCCCGTCAACGAACGGCGATCAGTAGACGTTCGGTCCGTTCCCGGCCGTCGCAGCGCGAGCTAGCGTCCCTTTCCGTCACGCAGCTACACCGAGGTGGGAGGGGCGCCCATGCCGCGCACCAGTCGTATCCAGGGTCTCCGGGACCTGTCCGTGGAAGCCCGGCGCAAGGCGGTCGCCGAGGCCGCGGGTGTCGACCCCGAGTCGATCGCCGCCCTCGACCCCGCGCACGGCCTCGGAACCGGGCTGGCCGACCACCTGATCGAGAACGTGACCGGGATCCTCGGCGTCCCGCTGGGCGTCGCGACGAACTTCGTGGTCAACGGCGCCGACGTGCTGGTGCCGATGGCGACCGAGGAGGCCTCGGTCGTCGCGGCGGCGAGCAACGCCGCCAAGATCGCACGCGTACGGGGCGGGTTCACCACCTCCTCGACCTCGCCCATCATGCAGGCCCAGGTGCAGATCGTCGGCGTCGCGGACCCCGAGGCCGGGCGAGTGCGACTGCTGGAGGCCCGCGAGGAGCTGATCGAGCTCGCCAACGCTCAGGACCCGAAGCTCGTGGAGTTCGGGGGTGGGGTCCGTGACCTCGCGGTCCGGCTGGTTCCCTCGCGTGCCGGCACCTACGTGGTGGCACACCTCCAGGTGGACGTCCGTGACGCCATGGGCGCCAACGCGGTCAACACGATGGCCGAGGCCATCGCGGCCAGGGCCGCCGAGATCGCGGGCGGCACGAGCCTGCTGCGGATCCTCACGAACAAGGCCGATCTCCGGCTTTCCCGTGCCCGGGCGGTGTTCGAGGCGACCGCACTCGGCGGCGCCGAGGTCGTCGACAACATCATCCACGCCGCCGCGCTCGCGGAGGCCGACCCCTACCGGGCGGCCACCCACAACAAGGGCATCATGAACGGCATCACCGCCGTCGTGCTCGCCACCGGCAACGACACCCGTGCCGTCGAGGCCGGCGCCCACTCGCACGCCATCTCCCCCGCCGGGCGCTACACGTCGTTGTCCCGCTTCGAGAAGGACGCCGACGGCAACGTCGCCGCCACCCTCGAACTGCCCATGCCCGTCGGTCTCGTCGGCGGCGCCACCAGGGTCCACCCGGTCGCGCAGGCCGCGATCGCGCTGCTCGGCGTCCGCACCGCAGCCGAACTGGCGGAGATCATCACCGCCGTCGGTCTCGCCCAGAACCTCGCCGCCGTCCGAGCGCTGGCCACCGAGGGAATCCAGCGCGGCCACATGTCCCTGCACGCCCGCAACATCGCCTCCGGCATCGGCGCCACCGCCGAGGAGGTCCCTGCCGTGGTCGCCCGCCTCATCGCGGACGGGAAGGTCCGCGCCGACCACGCCGAGCGGGTCCTCGCCGAACTGCGAGCCGGACGATGAGCGGCCTCCTGGTCACGCTCGGTCGGTGATCAGCTCCTTGAGCGGCGTCGCCGGGTCGGCAGCCGGTTCGGGGGCGATGGTCTTTCCCTTGCCCAGCGCGCGTTTGACGGCCAGGAAGTCCGCGGGCCGGTTCACCGACTCGGCGGCGATCAGCTCGCCGCCGCGGTAGTACAGCACGGTGAGGTCGGCGCCGGGGCTCGTACCGCGCACCACGTGCCGGTCGTACCCGCTCGAGATGCCCGCTATCTGCAGCTTCAGGTCGCGCTGATCGGACCAGAACCACGGCACGGGCGGCCGGGGCGGCTCGGCCCCGGCGAGGGCCGCCGCGGCCGCCCTCGCCTGATCGTTCGCGTTCTGCACCGACTCGACGCCGATCAGCTCGCCCGGCAGGTGCGGGTGGGCGCGCACCGTGCAGTCGCCGACCGCCCACACCCCGGGATGGCTGGTCCGGCAGCCGGCATCGACGACGATGCCGCGCCGCACGTCGAGCCCGAGCTTCTCGGCCAGCGTGGTCTCCGGCACCGCCCCGATCCCCACCAGCACGAGATCGGCCGGCAGCAGCCGCCCGTCGGCCAGGCGAACGTCATGGACGCGGTGACCGTCACCGACGAGCTCCCGGACGTCGGCGGCGAGCTCGAACTCCACGCCCCACTCGCGATGCCGCTCGGCCAGGAACTCCGACAGCGGAGCGGCGCTGACCCGGCTCAGCAGGCGGTCCTCGCGTTCGACCACCGTGGTCGCCAGACCGCGCGCGCTGGCGAGCGCGGCGACTTCCAGGCCGATGTACCCGCCACCGACGATCACGACCCGGCCCGCCGTGGCCAGCCGGTCGCGCAGGCGCTCCGCGTCGTCGACGCCGCGCAGGACGCACACGCCGTCCAGGCCACCGCCGTCGACCGGGAGCGGGCGTGGCCGCGCACCGGTCGCCAGGACGAGCCGGTCGAACTCGACGGTGTCCCCGCCCTCGCACGTCGCCGTCCCGGAGCCGGAGTCGTCCACCTCGACGTCCGTCACCCGTTGGCCGGGGCGCACCTCGATGCCGGCGTCGCGAAAGAACTCCGGGGTGCGCAAGGCCAGGTCGGCGCGGACCGCCTTGCCGTCGAGAAAAGCCTTGGACAGCGGGGGCCGCTGGTAGGGCTGGTGGGGCTCGTCACCGCAGAGCACGATCGGCCGGTCGTAGCCGAGCTCGCGCAACGTCGTCGCGACGCGGACGCCGGCCTCACCGGCTCCGGCGACGAGCACACCGGCTCGCGCGGGGACACGCTCGCTCATCATTGCTCCGGAGCCACGGTCACCTCGATGCCGTCCAACTCGTCGGTCATCCGGATCTGGCAGGACAGCCTGCTGTTGGCCGTACGTTCGGCGGCCGCGTCGTCCAGCATCTCGTCCTCGAACTCACCGACCTCACCGACCAGCGGCAGGTAGTCGTCGGCGACGTAGACGTGACAGGTCGCGCAGGCCATGGCACCGCCGCACTCGGCGACGATCCCGGGGACTCCCGACCTGGTCGCCGTATCCATGATCGAAGCACCCGGACGGGCTTCGACGATCTGCTGGGAACCATCGGCACGGTTGAACACGATCTTGGGCATGAGCAGGTCTCTTCGGTCGGGGCTCAGAACAGCTCGAAGTACTCGCGGTGCTCCCAGTCGGTCACCCCGTTGACGTAGGTGTCCGGGTCGGGGTTGTCGGCGACCCAGGCTTCGTAGCGGGAGATCTCGCTGCGCTTCATCGTCACCAGGTAGTCCACGAAGGTGTCGCCGAACTGCTTGCGGAAGAACTCGTCGGCGTGCAGGACGTCGACCGCGTCGGCGAGCGTGGTCGGCAGATGCGGAACCTCTGCCGCGTACGGGTCCTCGCTCAGCGGGCCCGGCGACGTCTCGTTGAGGATGCCGTCCAGCCCGGCCGCGGCCTGGGAGGCAAGGTAGAGGTAGGGGTTCGCGGCGGCCTCGCCGACCCGGTTCTCCACGTGGGAGGCCTTGTCCCCTGGCGAGCTGATCACGCGCATCATGGCCGCGCGGTTGTCGTAGGCCCACGTGAGCCGGTCCGGCGCGAGCGAGTACGGACGGCGCCTGCGGTAGCCGTTGACAGTGGGTGTGGTGAACACCGACGCAGGGGCGCCGTGGGCCAGCTGGCCTCCCACGTAGTGCTGACCCAGCGGGGACAGGGCCTCGTCCTTGCCGGGAACCATCAGGTTCTCGCCGGTCGTGGCGTCGGCGATGGAGGTGTGCAGATGCCAGCCGCTGGCATAGAAACCCTCGATGGCCGGGGTGCACATGAACGACGCGAGGAATCCCCGGCGTTTCGAGATCTGCTTGACCGCCATCTTGAACAGGATCGCCGCGTCGGCGGCCGCCATGCCCTCCAGGACGTCGAACGTCGTCTCGACCTGGCTCGGCGCCCACTCGTCGTCGAACGAGCGCAGCGGAAGGCCCATCGCCAGCAGCGCCTCCCGGATCGGGAGCAGGGCGTGATCGATCTCGTCGAGGTGGTCGAGCAGCAGGTAGTTGTAGCCGCGGGCGACGGGGGCGACGCTCGGCGGGTCCGCCGGGCTGCCGGGCGCTCCGAGTGAACCCTTCCCCAGCAGGTCGTCCACGACCCTGGTCAGGTACCACTCCATCTCGATCCCGGACACGAGGGTGTAGTTGTGGTCGGCCAGGCGGTTCAGCGCGTCACGCAGGATGGTGCGGGGCGCGAGCGGAAACGGTGTCCCGCTGGTCAGGTACAGATCCGTGAACACCACGGCGGTCTTCGGCGCCCAGGGCAGGATCGTGAACGTCTGCGGGTCGGGCACCATCGTGACGTTCGGGCTGCCCCCGAGTCCCTCTATCTCGAAGCCCCCGTCGGCGCTGAAGGGGTTGAGCACGATCGCGTTCGCCGGGTCGAAGAAGAACGGCGCCATCGTGATCTCGTTACCGGACTCCAGGGCACCGAAGTACGCGGGTGCCGTCAGGGCCTTGCCGCGCATCAGGCCGTGCTGGTCGGGCCACACCAGGCGGATCATCTCGATACCGTGCTGTTCGACCAGGGAACGGGAGCGCGCTGCCGCCTCGGCCTGTTCCGGAGTGTGGAGGCCGTGACGTTCGATGAACTTGGCGTTGCTTGGCATTGATCTCTCCTTTGAAATCAGCGGGAAAGGCGGTCGAACCACCGGTTCAGCAGGGCTCGAGAGTCGTCGGCACCGTCGGCGAAGTACCGTTCGGCGTCGCGTCGCATACTCGCCACGTCCACGCCGAACCGCTCGAGTTTGGGGCCTTCGACGGCGAGGAGACCGCCGATGCCGCGCATGGTGATCTCGGGATGGAACTGCACCGCGAAGGCCGATCCTGCCGACCATGCCTGCAGGTAGCGGTCCGATCTCGCGAGGATCTCGGCGCCCACGGGCGGGGTGGCGGAGTCGGAGTGGAACGAGAAGAACTCGCCGGCGACCTCCGTCGTGGCTCCCTCGGCGGGCTTGACCGTGATCATGCCCGCCTCCAGGCCGGTGTCCCCCGGCTCCGCCGACCCGCCGAGCGCGCGCGCCAGCAGCTGGGAGCCGAGGCAGATGGCGAGGACGGGAACCTCGTCGCCGACCGCGGCGGCGAGATAGCGTTCTTCCTCGCGCAGGTAGGAATGATCGTCGTAGGCGCTCTGCGGACCGCCCATCGCCACCACCGCACCGACCCGGTCGAGCCGGGGCAGCTCGTCGCCCCGATAGGGCCGGACGAGCTCCAGCGCGATGCCACGCTCCCTGCCGAGTTCGGCCACAAGTCCCACGTCTGCGCGGTCGACATGGGTGATCACCGCGATCGGTTTCATGGTCGCGGCCTCGGCTCGATCGTGGTGCCCCACGGGTTCCAGTGGTCGATGCGGGCGAGCGCGGCCATCAACGCCGCGGCCTTGCCGCGATCGACAGCGACCCAGCTCTCGTCCGGACCGACCTGGTACGGGGCGAAGTCCCAGAAAGCGAGGTGCTTGACCTGCTCGACCAGCGGGGAGACGCTCGCCAGTTCGCGCTCCAGCCGCGCGATCCGACGGCGGAGCAGGGCGTTCTCGCGCCGGAGCACGTCGAGTTCCTTGTCGTCGGCCATTCAGAACACCAGCGTGAGATTCTCGTGGAGCTGGTCGGAGTCGAGCAGGTTCACCTGCTTCAGCCTGATGCGCCAGCCGTCCGAAGAGGACCGGAGCACGTGCCCGTACCACCCGGGGTAGATTTTGGTGACGCCGGCCCGGAACTCGTGCACGACGAAGTTCGAACGCACCAGCCGGTCCCCGGTCGAGGGATCGACCGTGGTCTCCACGTTCCCGATCACCCGCCTCGTCCTGGACGCGGGGATCTGGCAGAAGGCCAGTCCCGTCCGCAGCCAGTAGACCCGGTCGGTGAGCCGGCGCCGGTCGTCGAACGCGTGCGACACCTCGACGGTCGGTTCCCCGCCACCCGGGGTCACCGGAACCCAGTAGAGGCAGTCGTCGGTGAACAGTTCGAGCCAGTCGTTGAAGCGGCCCTCGTCGACCAGCCGCGCTTCCCCGGCGAGGAACGACGTCGCGCGGGACAGTTCGTCCGTTGTGGACTCCGGCCAGTCCTCCCTGAGCAGCTCGGACTGGCGGCTCAGCTCACGGTAGTAGTCGTTGCCGATGTGGTACGACCACGACGACGTGTCGGCGAACCGCGAGGGAATCTCGGTGCTCATCGGACCCCTCCGGGAGTCATCAGGTCGAGCCAGGTGGCGTAGTAGTGCCGCATGTGCAGTTCGTCGGTCGCCGTGCTGGAAACCACGCCGTCGGGGCCGACCTCCTGCCAGCCGGGGACGTTGAGCCCGCGGTTCGCGAAGACCCATTCCGCCTCCGGCGCCGCGAGACCACGCTGAACCTCCTCGAAGTTCGCCTGGTCGTCTGGCTCGCCGAACGCGGGAAAGTCCTCCTGCGTGCGCATCCTCATCGTGTTGATCTCCGGGGGAACGCCGCCGATCGACGTGGCGTGCCAGCTCAGCTGCGTGCTGTCCACGGCGAGCGGTTCGACGACCTGGATCTGGTTTCCGATGATCAGCAGGTTCGGGAAGATGCTGAGATTGATCTGCGAGCCCACACAGAGGTCCAGGAGCCGGTCGGCGTCGGCGCCGTACTCGGCGCGGATGTACTCCTCGACCCGTTCCCGGCCCGGCTGTGGCCGCTGGTTGGCCCAGAAACTGCCCGGGCCTTCGTAGTTGGGCCGCTGGTCGATCACGCTGTGCCCGTTGCCGAGCATGTAGGTCCGCATGGGGCCCTCGTCCGGTGACCGTCCGAAGTAGGCCATGTCCTTGCTTTCTCCCATGCGCGAGGCCATCTCCAGCAGCGACCGGTGGGAGAACGCCGGGTGGTAGCCATCGCCGGCGTTGTCGTAGGCGAGCTTCCAGTTGCCGCGGTAGCCCATGCGATGCGCCCCGCTGCGGACGAGGACCTCCCCGCCGGGAGCGCGGTCGATCCAGTAGTCGAGCCACCCGGTCGCCGGGCCGAGCCAGTCCGTGAGCGCCGGTGCCGACTCGTTGAGCGTGGCGAAGACGAACCCACGGTAGGACTCGGTCCGGGCAACCTTGTGCAGGCCGAACTCGCCGCGGTCGAAGTCCTCCCCGTAGCCCTGCGGCCACGGCGTCCCGACCAGCTCACCGGTGTTGCGGAAGGTCCAGCCGTGGTACGGGCACTGGAAGCTCTTGGCGACCCCGCTCTGCTCACGGCACAGCGTGGCTCCCCGGTGACTGCAGCGATTGAACACCGTGTGCAGCGCGCCCGCCCGGTCGCGGGTCACGATCACCGGTCGGAGTCCCATTCGGACGGACAGGAACGAGTTCGGCTCCGGCAGTTGCGACTCGTGTGCGAGGTAGACCCACGATCGTCCACCGAAGATCTTCACCATCTCCTCGGCGAAGATCTCCGGGTCGGTGTACAGGGTCCGGTGGACCCGGTCGTCGCGGACGAGGGCGCGGAGATCTGGCCGGATCGCGGCGGATCGCCCGGCCACCGCGTCGTGCTGGAGGGTCATGCCCACCTCCGGCCGGGAAAGCGCGAAGCGTGTTTCGACGCTCGCACTTCGGAAACCGACGTCATCGCCATTCCGGTTCACTCCTAGCAACACCATTGGGCCGGACTGCTTTCGAACGCGCGGTGCGTTCTGGGCACTATCGTCGGCCGGTGCCGTCAGGGAGTAAAGGCAAGGATTCTGACAATTCGAACCGTGGCCGGAGCCTCAGCGCTGTGCGGGCGGCTCGATGCCGCACAGGTCTCCAGCCAGTTCGAGATGACGCCGCATGGCGTCACGTGCCAGGAGCGGGTCGCCGTCCACCACGGCCTGCCGGACGTCGTCGATGTGGGCGAGGACGTCCGCCGGATCGAAATCCTCGATATTCACGCCACAATCCTGGAAAGCGATGATCGTGGAGCTGACAAATGCCACGACCATCGGATTGTGCGAGCATTCGGCCAGTTTGCGGTGGAATGCGAGGTCGTAGCGCAGAGCCGACTGCCGGGTCCACGAACCCTCGTCCCCGGCCGGGCGCAGCCGCTCCAGATCGGCCAGCGCATCGAGATCCTCCGCGGTGCGCCGCTGCGCCGCGGTCCGCGCCGACAGCAGTTCGAGCTCGAACCGGACCTCGACGATGTCGCGGTAGCTCATCCGCTCGGCGCCGATCGCGAGTGTCATGTACTGACCCATTCCGAGCGCGAAGTGCTCCATGGAAAGGTCCGAAACGCAATGCCCGCCGTTGCGGCCTCTCGTCGCGATGATCACCCTGGCCTGCTTCAGCGTCCGCAGTGCCTCCCGCACGGTCGGCCTGCTCACCCCGAAGTTCTCGGCCATCTCCTCTTCCGAGGGAAGGCGGGATCCCGGAAGCAGGCTTCCGTCCAGAATGGCCTCCTTGATCGCCGTCGCGACCTGTTGCGGAGCCGTTTGGACCTTCTTGAACAGCCGAGCGTCCACCTTGCCCACGAGCACTCCCGACTGGTTCACCGCTGTGTGCACTTCAGCGGGAGTATAGGGTGCTCACCCGAGTACCCGCCGCAGCTCGTCGAGCAGTGCGCGCGCCCGGTCCAGGTCCGCGCCCGCGGGCGTGGCCGTGGGCGCGGGCGTGTCCATGCGCACCGTTTCAGCAGCCGTTTCCGAGACGTCGATGTCGAACACCACGCGGTCGGCCCGGTGCCACGCGGCGAACCACTCCAGCGGGCGTTCGTGCTGGTCGGTCGTCTCGCCCTCCAGCAGTAGCAGGGGGTCGCCCGCGCCAGCGTGCAGTGTGGCGGCGAGCGCGTCGTCCGCGGCGACCGCGCGCACCTGTCTGCGGCCCCGCACCGGCCGCAGCCCGTATACCTCGGTGAGCAGCCGGTGCAGGGACGCGTCGGTGAGCTGGTCCGCCCGCAGCCCCGGCACCCGTTCGGCGGGCAACCACGTGCGGACGTAGGAGAGCACCTCGCCGTCGACGAGGCGGACGCGTTCCAGGCGAAGGGCTTCGCTCGTGCGCAGGAACGCTCGCGCGGCCGGGGGCGGCTCGTCGGCCCGCAGGCCGAGCACAGTGGTGCGCAGGTCCTGTCCCCGGCTGGCGAACTGGTCGAACAGGCCGGTGGCGCGCTGGACCAGCCTGCGGTACTCGGCGGGCTGGGCCACCAGGGTCGGCCTGCCCTGACTGCGGATCACGAGGCCGTCGGAGGCGAGAGCGGCCATGGCCTGGCGCACCACGCTGCGCGCGACCCCGAACCGCGTGCTCAGCTCCGCCTCGCTGGGCAGCGGTGCGCCAGGGGGCAGGTCGTGGTCCAGGATCTGCTTCCGCAGCGCCTGGGCCACCTGCTGGTGCAGGGGTCGCGAGTCGGACCGGTCGACGAGCACGATCGTGGATTCTACGAACCGGCCGTCGCGCGTGCGGCCTCCCACACCTGACCCCAGCCGGGTGCGAGCTCGGCCGCGCGACGGGTGGCGAGCACCAGGCTCGCCTCCCTGGCGACGCCCTTTCCCGCGATGTCGAACGCGGTGCCGTGGTCGACGGACACGCGGACCACGGGCAGCCCTGCGGTGATGTTGACGCCGTCGTCGCCGTAGACGGCCTTGAACGGGGCGTGCCCCTGGTCGTGGTAACAGACGACGACCAGCTGCCACTTGCCGCGCACGGCCGCGGGGATGAGCGCGTCCGCGGGCAGCGGGCCGACGGCGTTGATCCCGGCGGCCTTCGCCCGCTCGATCGCGGGCGCGAGCACGTCGGCGTCCTCGTCCCCGAACAAGCGGTTCTCCCCCGCGTGCGGGTTCAGCCCGGCGACGCCGACCGGGGTGTCCGGGCTGCCGAGCGCGTCGGCGAAGGACCCGACGAGGCGCAGGACCTCGTCGATCCGGCCGGGGGTGATGCCCTCGATGGCGTTGCGCAGCGAGACGTGAGTCGTGAGGTGGAAGAGGTACAACTCGCCGGCCGAAAGGACGAGGCTGAAGTTGCGTACCCCGAACTCGTGGGCGAGCAGTTCGGTGTGCCCGGGCCAGTCGTGCCCGCCCGCGTGCATGGCGGCCTTGTTGAGCGGGGCGGTGACGATGCCGTCGATGAGTCCGTCCCTGCCCAGCGCGCACGCGGCGATGACGAAGCGAGCCGCCGCGTCGCCAGCCACGGCGCTGAGCTCGCCGTAGGGCACGGCCTCGAGCTCCGGGCCGACCTGGATCAGCTCGATCGTGCCCGGCTCGTTCGCGGCCTCGGCAGGTGAGCCGATCACCCGCACGACGCCGGGATCGGCGCCGACGAGCTCGACGGCCCTGCGCACGGCACCGGCGTCGCCGAGCACGACCGGCCTGCACACCTCGCGCAGCTGGTCGTGGAACAGCAGGGTGCGGGCCGTGATCTCGGGCCCGATTCCCGCAACGTCGCCCACGGTCAGCGCGAGGGTGGGTACCCGCGGTTGGTTCACCGCATGCTCCTTCTCTCTCGGACCGCCTCCGCGGCCTTGATCAACACATGGGGGTCGCCGAACCCGCCCGCCTTGGTGGAGATGGGCAGCCCGGCGGCCCAGCCTCCGACGACACTGCCCAGCGGCACGCCCGGCGCGACGTGGCCCTGCAGGCGGATGCCGGCCCCGTCGAGCCGGTCGAGCACGGCGCGTGCTCCGTCGCCGCCGGTCACCACCAGTCCGGCGAGGTCGTGGGCCCGCAGGACGCGGGAGGCCACGTCCGCCAGCCGGTCGGTGACCAGCGCGGCGGACAGACCGGCGGTGCCCGGCGCGGTGAGCAGGAGCACGGGCGGCCTGGCGGCGGCCGACTCCAGCACGCCAGCGGCGAAGGACTCCCAGGCCGCGTCGTCGGCCAGGGCCCCTCCGGCCGGTTCGTGCTGGACGGCGGAATGCGCCGCGAGCGCCCGCACCTGTTCCCGCGCGGCGTCGTGCCGGCTCGTCACCACGACGAGCACCGTGCTGGGCTTCGCCGTGGGCTGCCACAGCCTGGCGAGCGGCCCCGCCAGCCCCGCCGAGCCCACGGGCAGCGCGGGTGGCCCGAGCTCGACCGCGGTGCGGGCGATCCGCACCAGGTCGTCGTCATCGGCGGCGTCGAGTACGACGACCGGCGCCGCCTCGCGGACCTGTCGCGCCCACGTGACGGGTGAGCCGTGCGGATCGAGCCGCACGAGGGGCGCGCCGAGCAGCGTGGGCACGTGGCTCTCGGTCACCGGCGTCACCGGGTCGCGCCCGGCGGAGGTCTCGGCCACGGGCCGCCCGTTCACCAGCAGCACGCCGTCCTCGACCGTGCGGCCGAGTGCGGGGAACGCGGGACAGACGAGGGCCGTGGTGCCGGGGGCGAGCTCGCCGAGCACCGCGTCGAGCTCGGCCCGGATCGGGCCACGAAGGGTCGAGTCGACCTTCTTGAACAGGTGCGTCACGCCCGTGCCGAGCAGGTCCTTGACCGCGTCCCGCACCAGGGCCGCCGCCTGCTCCGGCGCGCAGGCGCGGGAGTCGGTGGTAACCGCGACGACCTGCGCGCTGCTGTGCCCTGGCCGCAGCCTCAGCTCGGCGGCCCAGCCCTCTTCGCTGAACTGCACCGCCGTGTCGCCGGCCCCGGTCAGGTCGTCGGCGACGATCGCGACGTCGTGGCTCATGCCGGGGCCGCCGTGGAGTCCGAGGGTTTGAGAGCGCCGGCCCGTTTCAGCGCGAAGGAGGCCAGCAGTGGCGCCACGATCGCCGTCACGAGCACCGAGGCGGCGACCTGGGCGGTGGCCGTGCCGACGTACTGCTGGAAGCTGGGGTCGGCGGCGGCGACCACGGCCGGAGTGGCGATCGCGTTGCCCGCCGTCGTCCCGGCGGCGAAGCCGATGCCCGACATGGCGCCGCGGCGCAGGAGGAACCGGTAGCCGAGGTAGACCAGCCCACCGGTGACCGGCGCGATCACGAGGCCGAGCACGAGGCCGGTGAGCCCGCCCGTCACGACGTCACCGAGATCGATGCCGGTGCCCAGCGCGAAGGCGAAGAACGGGATCACGATGTTGGGCACGGGCTCCACGACCCGGCGCCACTGGGCGTCGATGTTGCCGACCACGACGCCGAGCAGGAACGGCACGATCGCGGCGACGAGGGCGAGCAGCGGGATGTCGCCGAACCCCGAGGCGCCGAGGAACAGCAGCGTGAGGAACGGTCCGTCGTTCACGGCGCTGGCCACGTAGGCGCCCCGGTCGCGCTCGTCGCCGTACTGCCCGGTGAAGGCCAGCCACAGTCCGCCGTTGCTGTTGTCGATCGCCGCGAGCAAGCCCAGCAGCGAGATGCCGAGGAACCCGTCGACGCCGACGAAGACGCCGAGCAGCACCACCAGACCGGCGGGGATGAGGCTCTTCGTCAGCAGGACGGTGCCCGCGGTGGCCAGGACCTGACCGCCGGTGCGGGCGGTGACCTGCGTGCCCGTGGCGAAGATGAGCAGGGCGATGAACGGCAGGGCGCTCTCCTGGAACAACGCCGTGGTGAAGCTGCCGATCTCGAGAGCACCTGGCGCGAACGTGCCAACGAGCGCACCCAGCACGAGCGGGACCAGCATGAGCCCGCCCGGAATGCGCTGCATGGTGGCGAACAGGGGAACTCGCGAGGCGTCCGGACTGCCCACACCGGCCTCCTTGTCAACTCTGACACTTATCCGTACATGTTGTACGTACAAGATGGCACACGAGCTACGGAGACGGAAGCGTGACCTCGGTCTCCGCGACGTTCGAGAGGGACGTTCGTCCGAACTGGACACGCCGGCCGCGCGGGCCGCCGGATATTAGCCGGATATTAGGCGGATGCCGGTCTTGACGACGCCCGCGCAGCGGCGACAGACTCCTTGACTAATCCGCATCAGCACTGCTCAGGGCGGTTCGCAAACGCGGACTAATGCGTATTAGTCAAGGAGAATCGCAATGGCCGAGAACCGATCCGCGAGGGTACGGCGGGGCCGGCCACGGCAAGCGGAGGTCGCCCGCCTCGCCGGGGTCTCGCAGACGACGGTGTCGGTGGTGCTCGGCGGCAACAAGCAGGGCATCGTGCTGCACCCCGACACCACCGCGAGGGTGCTGGAGGCGGCCAGGGAGCTGGGCTACGTGCCCGACCCGGCCGCACGCAGGCTGGCGGCCGCGCGCAACAACCTGCTCGGCGTCTTCAGCTTCACCGCGACGTTCCCGACCGCCGTGGAGCACTCGTACTACCCGTTCCTCGTCGGCGTCGAGCAGGAGGCCGCGGCCCGCGGCTACGACCTGGTGCTGTTCACCGGGTCCAGCGCCGGCGCCCAGTCAGGCACGTCCGGCGCGCTGGAGCGGGTGAGGCTCGCCGACGGATGCCTGTTCCTCGGCCGCCACATCCCCGCCGGCGAACTGCGCAGGCTGGTCGAGCACGGCTACCCGGCGGTCCACATCGGACGCCGCGACGAGCTCGATGGCCTCGCCTGGGTCGGCGCCGACTACGTCGAGGCCACGGCCGAGGTGGTACGGCAGCTCGCGAAGCTCGGCCACCGCCGCGTGATGCTCGTCCGCGAGGACGACGACGCCCCCGCGTCCACCGACCGCGAGCGCGGCTTCCGCGAGGCGCTGGCCACCGCCGGGCTCGCCGGCGCGGATCCCGTGGTGCGCGCCGCGCACCCGGCCGCGGAGATCACCCCGGCCTGGCTGCGGGACCGGTACGCCGAGGGCGTCACCGCCTTCGTCGCCGAGGAGACCGACACCGGCGCCGCCTGGCGGGCGCTGCTCGCGGCCGTCGAGGGGGCGGGGCTCGACGCCCCATCGGACGTCTCCCTCGCGCTGCTCGGCTCGCCGCCCGCCGACCTCGCCGGGCGACCACAGCCCACCGGCTTCGACATCCCCAGGGCCGAGCTCGGCGCCGCCGCCGTGCGCGCGCTCACCGGCCTGCTCACCACCGGCGAGGCCGAGTCGCCGTTGGTGGCCTGCGCCTTCCGGCCGGGGAGCACCGCGGGCCCCGCGCCCGTCCACTGACCCGAATCCCCTTCCACCGCAGCAAAGGAGCCCGCACCACATGCCGACCCCCACCGCCGCTCCGGCCGAGACCGACGTCCTCATCGTGGGCGGCGGGCTCGGTGGCGTCGCCGCCGCTCTCGCCGTCTGCCGGGCCGGGCGCCGCGCCGTCCTGACCGAGGAGACCGACTGGATCGGCGGGCAGCTCACCGCGCAGGCCGTACCCCCGGACGAGCACCCGTGGGTGGAGCAGTTCGGCGTCACCGCCACCTACCGGGCGCTGCGCGAGGCGATCCGCGAGCACTACCGCCGCTGGTACCCGTTGCGCGCCGAGGCACTGGACCTGCCTCGGCTGAACCCGGGAGCCGGCCGGGTCAGCAAGCTCTGCCACGAGCCGAGGGTCGCGCTCGCCGTGCTGGAGGCGATGCTCGCCCCGCACCGCGCCGCGGGCAGGCTCACCGTGCTCACCGAGCACCGGCCGGTCGCCGCCGAGTCCGACGGCGACACCGTCCGCGCCGTAACGCTCGCCGACGTCCGCGACGGCGCCCTGCACACCGTCACGGCCCCGTACGTCATCGACGCCACCGAGACCGGCGAGCTACTCGAGCTGGCAGGCGTCGAACACGCGCTCGGCGCCGAGTCCCGCGCCGAGTACGACGAGCCGCACGCTCCCGAGGCCGCGGACCCGCTCAACCAGCAGGGCATCACCGTCTGCTTCGCCGTCTCCCACCACGAGGGCGAGGACCACACGATCGACCGGCCGAGCGGCTACGACTTCTGGCGCACGTACCGCCCGGACTTCTGGCCCGGCCCGCTGCTCGGCTTCCTTGCTCCCGACCCGCGCACGCTCGCCGCCGTCGAACGCACCTTCGTGCCCAACCCGGACGTCGACCCGCTCGCCGTCAACGCCGACCAGAGCGCCGACGCGGGCGACAAGGAGCTGTGGGGCTTCCGCCGCATCCTCGCGCGCGGCCTGCACCGGCCCGGCGCCTTCGACTCCGACATCACGCTCGTCAACTGGCCGCTCAACGACTACTGGCTCGAACCGCTCGTCGGCGCGGGCGAGGAAACCTCCCGGCAGGCGCTCGCCGGGGCCAGGGAGCTGTCGCTGTCCGTCCTGTACTGGCTGCAGACCGAGGCCCCGCGCCCCGACGGCGGCACCGGCTTCCCCGGCCTTCGCCTGCGTCCCGACATCACCGGCACCGCGGATGGCCTCGCCAAGTCCGCGTACGTGCGCGAGTCCCGCCGCATCAAGGCCGTCACCACCGTCACCGAGCACGACGTCGCCATCGACCTCGTCGGGCCGTACGGCGGCACCCGGCACCGCGACTCCGTCGGCGTCGGCGGCTACCGCATCGACCTGCACCCCTCCACCGGGGGCGACAACTACATCGACATCGGCTCGGTGCCGTTCGAGATCCCGCTCGGCGCGCTGGTTCCGCGCCGGGTCCGCAACCTGCTGCCCGCGGGCAAGAACATCGGCACCACGCACATCACCAACGGCTGCTACCGCTTGCACCCCGTCGAGTGGAACGTCGGCGAGGTCGCGGGCGCGCTCGCCGCGCACTGCCTCGCCGAGAACGTGCAACCACACGAAGTCCAGGCAGAGGACAAGCGGTTCGGCGAGTTCGCCCGCGTGCTCGACCGCGAGGGCGTGCAACGCCACTGGCCCGACGTCCGCGGCTACTAGGCCGCTTCACGACACAAGGAGGTGTCCACTTTGGCCCCGCACCGCATCCGCGTCGGCATCGACGTGGGCGGGACCTTCACCGACGCCGTCGCGATCGACTCCGCCACGCTGGAGCTCGTCGCGCAGGTGAAGGTCCCGACCAGCCACCACCACGCCGACGGTGTCGCCCATGGCATCGTGGAGGCGCTGAACCGGCTGCTGAAGGACGTCGGCTGCACCCCCGAGGACGTCGCGTTCCTCGCCCACGGCACCACCCAGGCCACCAACGCCCTGTTGGAGGGCGACGTGGCGCCCGTCGGCCTGATCGGCATCGGCGCCGGGCCCGGTTCGCTGCCGACCAAGCGGCTCGCCGGGCTCGCGAACCTCGAGCTGACCCCCGGCAAGCGGCTCCCACTGCACTACGCGCACGTGCCCGATCCCGGTGACACGGCGGCCGTGCGCGCCGCCGTGGAGCAGGTCCGTTCGGCGGGCGCCGAGGTACTCGTCGCGAGCGAACCGTTCAGCGTCGACCTGCCGGACGGCGAGGAGGCGGTGCTCGAAACGGCCCGCCCGTACGGGCTGCCGATGACCGCGGCACACGAGATCACCTCGCTGTACGGGCTGCGCAAGCGCACGCGCACCGCCGTGGTCAACGCCGCGATCATGCCGAAGATGCTGGCGACCGCAGACCTGGTGGACTCCAGCATCACGGCGGCCGGGGTGCAGGCGCCGCTGATGGTGATGCGCTGCGACGGCGGCGTCATGTCGCTGGCCGAGATGCGGCGGCGGCCCCTGCTGACCGTCCTTTCCGGACCCGCGGCCGGCGTGGCTGGGGCGCTGATGCAGGAACGGGTCAGCGAGGGCGTGTTCCTGGAGACGGGCGGCACGTCCACCGACATCAGCGTGATCCGCCGCGGCAAGGTCGCCGTCAAGCACGCCACCATCCTCGGCCGGTCCTCGTACCTGTCGGCTCTGGACGTGCGCACGGTCGGCGTCGGCGGCGGTTCCCTGGTGCGGCTCGGCGGCGGCCGGGTGCTCGCTGTCGGGCCGCGCTCCGCGCACATCGCGGGCCTGCCATATGCCTGCTACGCCGACCTCGACGATCTGCGCGACGCGCGGCTCACCACCGTGAGCCCGCTGGAGGGCGACCCGGACGACTACGTGGTGCTCGACGCAGCGGGCGGCCGCTTCGCCATCACCATGACCTGCGCGGCCAACGCCCTCGGCCGCGTCCCGCACGGCGACTTCGCCGCCTGCGACCCGGAGGTTGCCGCGGCGGCGCTGGCCCCGCTCGCGCGGGCACTCGGCACGGACGTCGCGGGCGCGGCGGCGCAGGTGCTGGACGCGGGCGTGCGGCAGGTGCGCGACGTGGTGGACACGATGATCGGCGACTACCGCCTCGACCGCGACACCGCCGTCCTCGTCGGCGGCGGGGGCGGCGCGGCGGCCGTCACCCCGCACCTCGCCGCCGACACCGGGCTCGAGGGCCGGATCGCCGCGCACAACGAGGTCATCAGCCCCATCGGCGTCGCACTCGCCCTGGTGAGGGAACAGATCGAGCGGATCATCCCCGGCGCCACCCAGGAGCAGATCCTCGGCGTGCGGGGCGAGGCGGAGGCCGCCGTCGTGGCGCAGGGCGCCGCACCGGAGGCGGTGGAGGTCGAGGTCACGGTCGACCCGCAAACCAACACCGTGCGGGCCGTCGCCACCGGCGCCACCGAGCTGCGCACTCAGGACCGGGCCCACCGGGCCGACGCCGCAGAGCGCCTCTCGGCGGCGGCGACCAGCCTCAAGGCCGACCCGTCGGCGGTGGAGGTGCTCGCCGGCACGCCCGCCCACACCGTGTACGGCACCACCCACCGTCGCCGCTTCCGCAAGCCCCGCCGCCCGGTCCGGGTCCTCGACGCCGACGGCGTGGTCCGCCTGCACGCCGCCGACGCGCACGTGGCGACCACGACGGTCGGCGAGGCGCCGGAGCTGCTGTCCCGCCTGATCCACGAGTCCACTTCGTACGGTGACGGCGGCGTCCGCGCCCCCGCGCTGCGCCTGCTGCTCGGTTCCCGCATCGCGGATCTCTCCGGGGTGCTGGAGGCGGAACCGCTGCTGGCGCTGGCGCGCAGCGAGCTGCGCTCCCGCGCGGCGGACGAACCGGTCATCGCGGTGCTGGAGGCGCGGTCATGACGGGCACGACAGGCGACACCCTGGCCACGCTCGGCCGCCTCTCCCCCGCTGTCCGCGAGGCGCTGCGCACCGAGTGCGCCCGGCTGGCGGACGAGGACGACGCGGAGTTCGGCGTCCGGCTGCTGGCGGGCACCCCGACGCACGAGGGCCGCGACCCGGCGCTGTTGCGCCGTTGGGCGACGGCGGCGACGGAGTTCGGCGCCGGGCTCACCGGCCGGGCCCGGCTTCCGCAGCCGCGCGTCGTCGAGCGCACCGGCGGTATCGAGCGGCTCCTGCTCGCCCGGTACGTGTCGCGGCCCGCCCCCGCCGTCGAGCTGTTCACCGACACCCTCGCCCTCGGCGAGGAGCTCGTCGACCTGCTCGGCTGGCGCGGGTGGTACCCCGCAGGCGCGCTGCGCGCGGCGGCCATGGCGCACGAGGACGCGCACCGTCTGCTGCACGACGACGCCGCACTGAAACGCGCGCTGCGCGAGCGACTCGGGCACACCGCCCTGCGGTTCGGCAGATTCCGGATAGCCGCCCACGTCGCCGGTGCCGACGAGCTCGCCGCGCACGGCTACGCGGCCGCCCGCCGCGGTCTCGGCCGCAGCCCCCTTCTGCTCACCGCCGCGCTCGCGAGCGCGGTCCGGGCCCTCGCACAGGACTGAGGTACCGCCATGGGAATCGTCATCATCCTGCTGATGCTCGCGGGCGTCGGCCTGATGCTCACGCGCAAGCTGCCCACCGCCTTCGCCCTCGTGCTGCTGGCCGTGGCCATCGCTGCGGTCGTGGGCGCCCCGCTCACCGGCGAGAACAGCATCGTCGACACGGTCCTCCAGGAGGGCGCGGTGGCGCAGGCGGCCACCATGCTCGCCGTGCTCATCGGTTCCTGGATGGGCAAGCTGATGGCCGAGACCGGCATCGCGAGCACACTCGTCCGCAAGATCGTGGAGTTCGGCGGCGACCGGCCCACCGTGGTGGCGCTCGGCGTGCTCGCCGTCTCCGCGCTCATCGGCACCGTCACCGGATCCGCGCCCGCCGCGATGATGGCCGGCATCATCGGCATTCCCGCGATGGTCGCCGTCGGGGTGCCGAAGACCACCGCCGCCGGCACGATCCTCATGGGCATCGCCGCGGGCATGCCGTTCGAGCTGCCGATCTGGCAGTTCTTCTCGACCACTCTGGACCTGCCGGTCGACACGGTGCGCGGCTTCATGCTGAAGCTGTTCCCCTTCGCCGCGGCGTTCGCCGTGCTGTTCGTGCTCGTCGAAACGCGGCGCAAGGGCGTCGAGCACGCCTGGTCGCTGGCCGCTCCCGCGCACGACCGGCGCCGCGACCGGGCCCGGCAGCTGGGCGACGCGCCGTGGTACGCGCTGCTCGCGCCACTCGTGCCGCTGGTGCTCGCGCTCGGGTTCGAGCTGGCGATCATCCCGTCGATGCTGGCCGGTGTGCTGTACGCCCTGGTGACCACCACCCGGCCGAGGGAGATGAACAAGCGGCTGCTGCGCACCCTTTACCGCGCCTTCGACATCGCCGCCCCGCCCATCGCGCTGTTCGTGGCCATCGGCATCCTGCTGGCCGCGGTGACTCTGCCCGGCGCGGTCGAGGCGCTCAACCCGCTCGTCACGGCGGTCAGCCCGGGCCATCCGGTGGTCTTCGTGGTGGTCTTCGCGCTGCTGACCCCGCTGTGCCTCTACCGCGGCCCGCTGAACGTCTTCGGCCTCGGTGCGGGAATCGCGGGGGTGCTCATCTCTGCGGGCATCTACCCGGCCGTGGCCGTGCTCGGCCTGACCGCCTCGTACAACCAGGTCTTCGGCGTCGCCGATCCGACCAGCACCCAGACCGTCTGGGCGGCGCAGTACTCCGGCGTCAGCCCGCAGCAGGTGATGGTGCGGACGCTGCCGTACGTGTGGTGCGTCGCACTCGGCGGGCTGATCGTCACGGCCGCCACCCAGCTGTAGCAGAAGCCTCCGTCCACAAAGGAGCAGAAGAACGATGACGTTCAACCGCCGCCGTTTCCTGCAGGTCACCACCGCGGGCGCCACGGTGCTCGCCTCCGGCGCGCTCGGCACGAGCGCGCTCGCCGCACCCGGCGGGTTCCCGGACTACCGCTACGTCCGCACCCTGCTGCGCCCTGACCGGCTCGCGTACAACCCCACCGGCGAGATCATCTTCCCGTGCGTGCGCGGCGTGTACGACAGGCTCAGCGCGCCGCTGGGCCGCTACTATCTCTACTACGCCCCGCACGACGCCCCCGGCGGCATCTGCCTGGCCTACGCCGACTCGCTGGAAGGACCGTTCACCGAGTACGCGCACAACCCGATCGTGGGCAGAACCTGGAACCCGCACTACGACGTCAGCCACGTCTCGTCGCCGCACGTGCTGTGGCACGCCGAGCGGCGGGAGCTGTGGCTGTACTTCCACGGCGAGAACACCACGACCCGCCTCGCCCGCTCCAAGGACGGCATCCACTTCACCTACGACAAGACCGTCCTGACCACGGACATGCTCCCGGACGCCAGGGAGGCCTCCTACGCGAGGGTTTTCCGGCACGACCTCCCCGCCCGCGGCGCCCGCTACGTCATGGTGTTCATGCGCAACACCTCCGCGGACCGGCGCGACATCTGCTGGGGCTGGTCGGCCGACGGTCGCGACTGGGAGTTCGACCCGCGGCCGCTCGTCGGCCCCGACGAGGTCGGCGCCGTCAACCTCTCCGGCCCGCACCTGCTCGAACGCGGTGGCAGCACGTACGTCGCCTACCACACCGACAAGGGCAGCGGCGGCAACATCCTCATCACCGAGGTCGGCGCCGACTTCTCGCGCCGCGAGCACCTCGGCGTCTTCTACGACTCGGGCTCCGCCGCGCCGGAGAACGGCCGGGCGGCGGCGCCGTGCTTCGGCACTGACCGCGGCGTCCCGTACATGATCTACGAGGCAGGCGACCGGCTCGGCGGCGTCATCGCCATGGCGCGCGGCTGACGGCGGGTCGTCACCGTCGCGAGCGTGCCAGCGGCCGTGGTCCGGTACGTGCTCGCCGTGCGGACCGCGGCCGGCCAGCCGCTGGAGAACGCGGCTCCGCGCGGCGCCCACGAGGTCTGAGCCGGTGACCAGCGCACGGCCGGCGAGGCACTCGGCGAGGTCACCGTGCACTCGCCGGCCGTCGCGGTCGTGGTCGTCGCGGCGATCGGCCTGGCGCCACCGGGCCGACCTGGCGGTCGCCGCCCGGTGTCATCGTCGCCGGGCAGCTGATCACACAGGCGTTCAAGCGGTTCGTGCTACCCCAGCCCTCGCTGGTTCCGGTGGGCGGGCCTGACGTGGAGAGCAGCCTGCCCAGCGGGCACACCACGGTCGCGATGACGGTGTTGTCCGCCGTGGCCTGCATCGCGTCGTGGTGGCTCGCGCGTCGTGGCATGGTGCGCCACCACGACGGGCCCGGCGGATCCCTCGGGTGGTCATCGTCCGCCAGTTCGTTCGCGTCGTTCGGTTCGATCGCGACGGCACCGGTGTTCCTGGCGACCTGGCGCAGGCTGGAGATCGCGTGAGGCCGTGGCTGATCCCGTTCGCCGTCGCCCCGCTGTTCGCCGATCAGCTTCGTCCGCGACCGGCGCAAGCTGCGCAACGGGTGCTACCTGTTCTTCGCGCTGGTCTTCTTCGCGCCGAGGTCGCTGTTCCTGGTGGCCTACGGCGGACTCAGTGCCCGCGGGCGATCCACTCCTCCAGGTGCGGCGCCTCTGCGCCGATGGTGGTGTGGTCGCCGTGGCCGGTGTGCACGCGCGTGTCCTCGGGCAGCGCGAACAGCCGTTCCCGGATCGAGGCGATGATGGTCGGGAAGTCGGAGAACGAGCGGCCGGTCGCGCCGGGCCCTCCGGAGAACAGGGTGTCACCGGAGAACAGGGCCTTGGCCTCGGGCAGGTGCAGGCAGATCGACCCGGGCGAATGCCCCGGCGTGTGGATCACCTCCAACTCCGTTCCCGCCACCGCGATCCGCTCGCCGTCGCCCGTCCGCCAGAACGTCTCGCCGGGGTGGGTCATCTCCCACAGTTCCGCATCGCCAGGGTGCAGCAGCACCGGCGCGTAGAGCTCCTTGCCCAGCTGCGGGGCGAAGGTGACGTGGTCGTTGTGCCCGTGTGTGCAGACCACGGCCACCACGTTGCGCCCGGCCACGGCCTCGGTGATCGCCGTGTCGTCGTGGGCGGCGTCCACGATCACGACCTCGTGGTCGTCGCCGACGAGCCAGACGTTGTTGTCCACCTCCCAGCTCCCGCCGTCGAGCTCGAAGACTCCGGAGGTCACGACCCGTTCGATCCGCAGGTTCACAGGATCACCACCGAACGAAGCACCTCGCCGGCGTGCATCGTGTGGAAGGCCTTCTCGACGTCGTCGAGCGCGATCCGCTCGGTCACGAACTTCTCCAGCGGCAGCCTGCCCTGCAGATACAGGTCCACCAGCATCGGGAAGTCCCGCTCCGGCAGGCAGTCGCCGTACCAGGAGGACTTCAGCGAGCCGCCGCGGGAGAAGAAGTCGAGCAGCGGCATCTCCAGGCGCATGTCCGGCGTTGGCACGCCGACGAGCACGACCGTGCCCGCGAGATCGCGGGCGTAGAACGCCTGCTTCCACGTCTCCGGGCGGCCGACCGCGTCGATCACGACGTCGGCGCCGAACCCGCCGGTCAGGCCCTGGATCGCCTCGACCGCGTCGGTCTCGGTGGCGTCGACGGTGTGCGTGGCGCCCAACTCGACCGCCCAGTCGAGCTTCCTCGCGTCGCGATCGACGGCGATGATCGTGGACGCGCCCGCCAGCCGGGCGCCGACGATCGCCGCGTCCCCCACGCCACCGCAGCCGATCACCGCGACGGAGTCGCCCCGGCCCACCGCGCCGGTGTTGACCGCCGCGCCCAGCCCGGCCATGACGCCACAGCCGAGCAGCCCGGCGACCGCGGGATCGGCGGCCGGGTCGACCTTGGTGCACTGCCCCGCGTGGACGAGCGTCTTGTCCGCGAACGCGCCGATGCCCAGTGCGGGGGTGAGCTCGGTGCCATCCGTGAGCGTCATCTTCTGGCTCGCGTTGAACGTGTCGAAGCAGTACTGGGACCGCCCCCGCTTGCAGGCGCGGCACTGCCCGCACACGGCCCGCCAGTTGAGGACCACGAAGTCTCCGGGCCGAACCGAGTCCACGCCCTCGCCGACGCTCTCGACGGTGCCCGCGGCCTCGTGCCCGAGCAGGAAGGGGAACTCGTCGTTGATCCCGCCCTCCCGGTAGGTCAGGTCGGTGTGGCAAACGCCGCACGCGGCGATCGCGACCACGACCTCGCCGGGACCGGGATCGGGCACCACGATGTCCGTCAACTCCACCGGAGCCTGCTTCGACCGGGCGATCACACCGCGCACCTGTTGTGGCATCTCGACTGCTTCCTTCACCACTCGACGAAAGGCATGCGCATCAGCGCATATCCAGCGCGACACTAGTCCGGCAGCCTGCGCCCACAACCTGATCGTCAGGCCAGGAAAACCTGGACTTCCGGACAGGTGGCCCTACAGCTACGCTGACCGGGATGCCCGAGAAGCCGACACCGCCCGCGCAGAACTGCCTCCCCGCGTTGCGGGACGTGATCGACGGCCCGCTGCACGAGATCGCGGGCCGGTTCTCCCGGTTCCTTTCCGACCGGTGGCCGCACACCGCGCTGGTCATCTTCACCAGGGAATGCACCGGCCGCCCACGCAAGGTCGCCGGGGACACCGAGACGATCAACAAGGTGACGATCGGCGAGCTCGAACGGCTCAAGGCCAGCGTCGAGCCCGGGCACGCACTCGGCACGACGGCAACCATCGCCGGCGCGACCCGGACCGTGTGGGCCGTCCAGGACCCGATCGGCACCCTGCTCGTCCTCATCCCCCGCTCCGCCAGGAAGCACCTCCCCGAGCACACGGTCCTCGCCGACCTCTTCGGTATCGTCGCCACCTCGATCCGGCAGCAGGTCGCCCAGGCCAGCCCCGACTACCTCGCCGAGTCACGGGCCGCCTCCAGCGAGCGCGCCCGCACCATCGCGGAAATGGCCGCGGCACAGGAAACCGCGCTCGTCACCATCCTCACGACCCTGCGCTCCACCCGGCTGGACGACCACCGCGCCCGGGTCGCCGCGACCGAGTCGGCCTCCTCGGCACTCGTGGCACTGCGCTCGGCGCAGAAGACCGATCTGGCCCTGTCCGAAGAATCCGCCTCGGCGGCGTTCACCAAGCTACGCAAGAAGATCCGGCAGACGCTGCGACACCACGACGCGCGGCTCGACTTCGTGCCCCCTGCCACGGCCGCGCGACCGCTGCCGGGCGACATCGCCCACGCCGCCAGGGTCATGACGCTGACGGCCGTGCTGGCCTTCACCGCCCAAAAAGGACTGCAGCGCCTGCGGGTCGCCTGGCAGTCCGACGACACCTCGCTCCGGATCGACGTGCGCGACCACGAGTCCGGAAGCCTCGACGTGAACGACCTGCGCCACCAGCTCGACGGCCGGGCCAGGACGCTCGGCGCCACGGTCGAGCTGGAAGCGGTGCCCGGCTGGGGCAGCCGGATGACCATCCACCTGCCGTTCGAACCGGCCCACGACCACGCGGGCGAAACCCGGCTGGAGAGCCTCAACCGGCGGGAACTGGAGGTGCTGCGCTCCCTCACCCAGGGCAAACGCAACAAGGCCATCGCGGCCGAACTCGGTGTCACCGAGAGCACGGTCAAGTTCCACGTCGCCGGGGTCCTGAAGAAGCTGGAGGTCTCCTCGCGCGGCGAGGCGGCAGCGATGGCGATCAAAGCCGGGTTCGCGCCACACCCCCTCTGACCTCAGCCGAGCGCGGCTACTCGGCCTGTCCCCCACCGCGGGCCGGCGCCACTCGGCAGGTCCATCGGCACGGCGCGCCCGTGAACCGCACCCACCACCGGCACCGGCGTGGTACCCGCCAGCAGCGGGGTGTCGTCCTCTCTTGGCCGGGAACCTCTCCCGGCCCACACGGCTTCCCCGATGAGCCTGGCATGCACAGCCTCGGACACGCCCGTGGTGAGCGCGCAACGCCCGCCCCGGCGGGCACTTGCTCCACGCCGTGCGGACGGCTGGTGCGCGGTCTGCGATGGCCCCGGCGCTCACCTCGTCGCCCGTGGACTGATCGAGAATTGCCACCTGTGCGATCTGCGTACATTCTGCCCGCATGCCTTCAAACGACGCTCCCCAAGGCCCGGCGCACGTCAAGAGGAGGCGCCTGCCGCGTCTCGGCTCGGCCGCCCGCGGCCGACACCTGCGGAGTCAGGCAGCGATAATCGCGGGCGTGGACACGACTGAGGGGCTGACCGCGCCGGCGAACGGGCGGACCGGGGAGACGAGGAAGCGGCGGTCCAACGCCGAGCGGAGCGCGACCACGCGGTCGGCCGTGCTGGACGCGACGATCACGGCGATCGTCCGGTACGGCTACCGCGGAGCCACGTCCGAGCGGATCGCGGAGCTGTCGGGACTGACCAGGGGAGCGCAGAAGCATCACTGGTCCAACAAGGCCGAGATGGTCGCCGAGGCCCTGCTCCACCTGCACGACAAGTTGATGGCCGTGACCATCTCCGAACTCGAGCAGGCGGCGGACCAAGGCGTTGGCCCCGCGCTCGAGGCGCTCTGGCGGTCCTTCAAGTCCGACCTGTTCACGGCCGCCGACGAACTGCACATCGCGGCACGCAGCGACGAGGAGCTGCGCACGCTGCTGATCGACGTCGAGCGGGAGATCGGCCGCCGGATCCGCGACATCACGATGTCCATGCTCGACGACGGACGGCAGTCGCGGCAGCGGCTCGCCGACATCGGGGCCCACGCCATCAACGTCATGCGCGGCATGGCCTTCCAGTCCGCCCTGTTGCCCAGCCCCGAACGGGAACGCCGCCAGCTCGCGGTGCTCGAGGAGTCGGTGCGGGACCTGCTGCGCGCCGGCTCCGACTGAGCCTCGCTCGTCACCCACTCGGGCACCGCCCGCTCAATTGACATCCAGCCTGGGATGTTTGTATGTTTGCCCGCATCGGTCGACGGCGACCGCTGGCGGGCAAGGTGATGGATGTCGGCGGACGGCCCTCGTCACCGGAACCCGGCCGTTGCCGGACCGGGTTTCCATTCACTGCACAACGACGTACAGGAAGCGAGGCGGTCGCCATGACGACAACGAGGCCGGTCCAGCTGCTCGCGAGCGGTGGTCACTACTTCGAGGGTGCCCGCTGGCACGACGGCCGGTGGTGGGTGTCGGACATCTACGCCCAGAAGGTCTGCACCTACGACACCGCCGGGAACCGCACCGAGGTGATGCACGTCCCGAACAACCCGTCCGGGCTCGGCTGGCTACCCGACGGTTCACTGCTGGTGGTGTCGATGCACGACCGCAAGATCCTGCGCCGCTCCGCCGACGGTGAGGTGAGCGTGCACTCCGACCTCTCCCAGCTGTGCGCCCACGACCTCAACGACATGGTCGTGACCGCGAGCGGGCACGCCTACGTCGGCACCATCGGCTTCGCCATCGCCGAGGGCGACGAGCTGCGTCCCGGCGCGGTCTACCGGGTGGACCCCGACGGGACACCGAGCGTGGCCGCGGACGACCTGATCTGTCCGAACGGGATGGTGATCACCAACGACGGGCGTACGCTGATCGTCGCGGAGTCGTTCTCCTCCCGGCTAACCGCCTTCACGATCGGCGACGACGGCACTCTCTCCGGCCAGCGGGTCTGGGCGCAGATCGGCGAGGACCCCGGCCTTGTCCCGTTGCCGGAGGCGATGGCCAAGGCCGAGCTGTGGCCGGACGGGTGTGCCATCGACGCGGAAGACCATGTGTGGGTGGCGGACGCGGGACACAAGCGCATCGTGCGCATCGACCCTGCCGGCGCCATCGTCGACGAGATCCGCGACGGCGACGAGCTGGGCATCTACGCCTGCGCCCTCGGCGGCGAGAACGGGCGCACGCTGCTCCTGTGTTCCGTGCCCGACTTCTTCGCCGCGGCGACGGGCGTCGACACCGACAAGGCCGTGCTCAAGACCACGACGGTCGACGTTCCGCACGGCGGCAGGCCGTAGCAGATATGTCCACAATGGATCCAGCGAGCCTTCTGCGCAAGAGCGCCCGTCTCTTCGGCGGGAACCTCGCCGTCGTCTGCGAGGGACGGCGGCAGACCTATGGTGAGCTGTTCGACAGTGCGAAGCGTCTCGCGAACGCGCTGCGGGACGCGGGTGTCCGGCCGGGCGACCGCGTCGCGATGCTGGGCGACAACGCGTTCGAAAGCCTCGAGCAGATCGCGGGACTGGCCGTGGGCGGCTACGTCCGATGCGCGCTGTACGCGCACGACTCACCGGAGCGGCACCACTACCTGCTCGACCTCGTCGGCGCGCGGGCGCTGATCGTGCAGGACAGGTACTACGACGCGGTGGCGCCGCTACTGGCCGAACTCCCCGGGTTGGACACGGTCCTGGTGCTCGGGAAGAGCCCGGCGGGAGTGCGCTCCTACGCCGACGCGCTGGCGGCCGCGTCCCCGGACGACCCCGAGGTACCGCTGGCCGAGGACGACCCGCACATCATCCGGTTCTCG
Organism: Prauserella endophytica; assembly: GCF_005146945.1. Lineage (GTDB taxonomy): Bacteria > Actinomycetota > Actinomycetes > Mycobacteriales > Pseudonocardiaceae > Prauserella_A > Prauserella_A endophytica. Next base: position 145,802 of record NZ_SWMS01000002.1, on the reverse strand, counting down.
GCCGGCACCACGGGTAAGCCGAAGGGCATCCTGCACACGGTGGGCGGCTGGATGGACATGGGCAACGAGATCGCGCTCGTCGTCCCGAGGTTCACCGAGCGGGACCGGTACCTGGTCCCGGCTCCCCTCGGCCACGCCGCGGGCATGTTCGTCTGGCCGCTGCTCGCCGCGGGCGCGGCGTGCGTGGTGATGCCCGCCTACGACACCGCGCGCTTCCTGGAGCTGATCGAGACCGAACAGGCGACCCTCGCGCTGGTCGTGCCGACGATCATGCGGATGGTCATCGACCACCCCGACGCACGGACGCGCGATCTCCGCAGCCTGCGCGCCGTGCTCTACGGGACGGCTCCGGCTCCCGCGGCGACGCTGACGGAGGCGATCGCCTTGTGGGGCAACATCATGTATCAGGTCTACGGGCAGAGCGAAGGGCTACCGATGACCGTGCTGGCCCCCGAGCACCACGTCCTGGACGGCACCGAGCAGCAGCGCCGCTGGCTGCGCTCGGCCGGACGGCCGACACCGAACTCCGACGTCGTCATCCTTGACGACGACGGCAACCGGCTGCCGCCGGGCGAGATCGGCGAGATCGCCGGCCTCACGCCCGGCCGCATGCGCGAGCTGTGGGGCAGCCCGGAAGCCACCGCGGAGCGGATCACGCCTGACGGGTACCTGCGCACCAGGGACATGGGCTACCTGTCCGAGGACGGGTTCCTGTACCTGAGTGACCGCAAGGAGGACACCATCATCTCCGGCGGTTTCAACATCTGGCCCACTGAGCTGGAGGACGCGCTCACCGGGCATCCCGCCGTGTCCGAGGCGGCCGTGGTCGGCGTCCCGCACGACAAGTGGGGCGAGACCCCGCACGCCGTGGTCGTCCTGCGCGACGGCGCGCAGGCGTCCGAGGAAGAGCTCGTCGCGTGGACACGGGAGAAGCTCGGCTCGGTGAAGAAGGTGACGGCGGTGCACTTCGCGCAGTCCCTGCCGCGGTCGCCGATCGGCAAGATCCTGCGCCGGGTGCTGCGCGAGCAGCTCGCATCCGAAACCGGCACGAACACTGAAGGGTAGCGATGTTCCCCCGACTCAGAGACAAGGTCGCGATCGTGACCGGTGCCGCCCACGGCATCGGCCAGGCGGCCGCCCGCCGGTTCGTCGCCGAGGGAGCGAAGGTGGTGCTGGCCGACGTCTCGGAGCGGGGGCTTCGCTCACTCAGCGACGAGCTCGGCGACGCCGTGCTCGACGTCCGGTGCGACGTGGCGGACGAGGCCGACGTCTCCGCGGCGGTCCTTCGCGCCGTCGGCGAGTTCGGCGGCCTCGACATCCTGTTCAACAACGCGGCCATCGGGTCGCGCGGGCATATCGTCGACCTCGAACTGTCCGACTGGGACCGCGTGTTCGCGGTCAACGTCGGCGGCGTGCTGCACGGCATCCGTGCCGCGGTGCCCGCGATGCGTGAGTGCGGAGGCGGCGCGATCCTCAACACCTCGTCGCTCGTGGGCCGGCGAGGGGGCCCGGGGATCGCCGCCTACGCAGCGTCGAAGGCCGCCGTCGAGGCCGTGACCAGGTCCGCGGCGCTGGAGCTGCGGTCCGACGGCATCCGCGTCAACGCGATCGTGCCCGCGATGATCAGGACCAGGGCCGCCGACGCGAGCGCCCCGTTTCTCGGCGAGGCACTCGGCACCGACGTCGCGGGCTACATCGAGCAGCGTCAGGGCCGGTGGGGCGAGCCGGCGGAGGTCGCAGCCGTCGCCGCGCACCTCGTCAGCGACGAGGCGTCGTTCGTCACCGGGCAGGCCTACGTGCTCGACAACGGCGCGACCGCGCACGCCTGAGCCGGATCCGCTCGCCGCGTCACGGCGCGGCGAGCACCTCGTCCTCGACGCCCGGAGCGGGCTCGGCCGGGGCGGTGCCGGACTTGCGCAACGCGGACATGCCGACCACCGCGAAGACCACGACGACGGCCGCGCCGATGACCGCTACGGTGTGCAAACCGCTGGTGAAGGCTTCCCGCGCCGAGGCCAGCAACGTCCCGGCGACCTGGTGGTCGAGCCCGGCGGCCGTGTTGACCGCGCCGGCCAGGCTTTCGGCGGCGTCGGTGGCCGCACCGGCCGGGAGCTGGTCGGGAACGGTCACGTCGTGCCGGTAGACGGCCGTGCCCACGCTCCCGAACACCGCGATCCCCATGGCGATGCCGAACTCGGCGCTGGTCTCCGACATCGCCGAGGCGGCCCCGGCCTTGCGCGGCGGCACCGAGCCGACCACCATCTCGGTGCACAGCACCCCCTGCGGGCCCATCCCGAAGCCGGCCACCGACAGGCCCAGCACCACCAGCACGACGCCGTTGCCCGCGCTCGCCTGCGTGAACAGCAGGATCCCCACAGCCGCCACGAGCATGCCGAAGCCGAGCACGAACTCCGGACGAAACCGCCTGGCCAGCCGCGGCGCGACGAGCGAGCCGATCACCACGGCGATCGCCTGCGGCACCAGCGCGACACCGGCCTGCGCCGCCGACAAGCCTTCGACCAGCTGAAGATACTGGCTGACCAGCAGGAAGACGCCACCCATCGTGACCGCGCCGACGAGCATGATGCACAGCGCCGCCGCGAAGGTCCGGTTGCGGAAGAGACCCAGGTCCAGCATCGGGTCGGCCAACCGCCACTGACGCCGGGCGAACACGGTGCCGATACCGAGACCGGCCCCGAGCACGAGCAGGTTCCGCGCGTCCGGCCCGCTCTTCGCGATCTCCTTCAGCGCGAACACGACGGGCAGGATCGCGCCGAGCGAGAGCGCCACGCTCACCAGGTCCAGCCTGCCGGCGTGCTCGTCGCGGTACTCCGGCAACAACTTGGGCGCGGTGACCAGCAGCAACACCATGACCGGCACGGCAAGGAGGAAGACCGCGCCCCACCACGCCACCTCCAGCAGCAGACCGCCGACGAGCGGCCCGGCCACCATGCCACCCATGAAGCAGCTCATCCACACGGCGATCGCGGTGCCGCGCTGCTTCGGGTCCGGGAACATGTTGCTGATCAGCGCCAACGTGGAAGGCATCAGGGTCGCTCCGGCAATCCCCAGCAGGGCCCTCGCCCCGATGAGCATCGCCGGGCTGGTCGCGAACGCCGCCGCCACCGAAGCCATCCCGAACGCGGCGCCCCCGATCATGAGCAGCTTCCGCCGCCCGATCCGGTCGCCCAGCGTGCCCATGGTGACCAGGAACCCGGCGATCAGGAACCCGTAGATGTCGATGATCCAGAGCAGCTCGCTGCTGCTGGGCCGCAGGTCAGCGGCGAGATGCGGCACCGCTAGGTGCAGCACGCTCATGTCCAGCGACAACAGCAGGGTCGGCAGGGCCAGCACGGCCAGCCCCGTCCACTCGCGGCGCCCCGCCAGCGCATTCGTCTCCACCCTCATCACCCGGCTCCGTGGTCTCGGTCTTCACGTCTCACCCGTTCGTCGAACGGGGCCACGCGATTTCGACATCCACCGGAGAACTGTTCTGAGGGTCGCGGACGCCCTGACCTGCCAACGGCGTCCCGGTTGCGCGAGCACCCGACAGCGGACGGGCGCCGCTCAGGCGTGGTGCAGCGACCGGTAGGCCTCCTCGGGGAACGCGGTCGCCGTGTCGCCGAGACAGAGCGCCCGGTAGGTCGCGATCGCCGCCTCCTCGAGGTTCATGGCCCGCCGGAACGCCATGCCGACGTCCTCCCCCAGCGCCGAGCAGCCGTGGTTGCCCATGATCACACAGTTGTGGACCTTGGCCTCCTCGGCCGCCGTGTCGGCCAGCTCGTCCGAGCCGTTGGGGTAGTAATCGGTGCGCCCCACCGACTTCACGTACACGGCATGGTCCAAAGTGAACAGCCGAACCGGGTGGCCCAGTGCGTCGACCAGCACCGCGTGCTGCGGATGGATGTGGATCACGGAGTTCACGTCGTCGCGAACCCGGTAGGTGCGCTGGTGCAGTTTCCACTCGCTCGACGGAGCGGGGTTGCCGCCGACCACCTCACCGTCGAGGTTCATCGTGCTGAAGTCCGCCGGCTCGAGCCGGTCGAGCCAGGTGCCCGACGCGGTCACCACGAACTCGGCCGCACCGGGCAGCCGGGCCGACAGGTTGCCTCCACTGGCGAGCACGAGACCACGCTCGACGGCCATGCGGCCGACCTCGATCAGCTGCTCGACGAGCTCGCCGACGGTGGTTGCCTTCTTCATTACCCACTCTTTCTGTTGTCGGACGCCGCCTTGGTGAGCGCCTTCGCGGTGTCGACGTCCGTGACCACCATGTTCATCAGCCCGGTCCGCAGCGCGGTCTCCAGCGCGTGCACCTTGTGCGGGCCGAACGACACCGCGACGCGATGCGGGATCGCGGTGAGTTCATCCAGCGAGAGCCCGACCACGCGCTCGTCCACTTCCCCGCCGACGCTGTGTCCGGCGGCGTCGAAGAAGCGAGCGGAGATGTCGCCGACCGCGCCGTTCGCGACCAGCTGCCGCTGCTCGGACCTGCCGAGCACGTCGATGAGGATGCCGGATCTCGGGTCCATGCCGCCGACCCCGGCGATCAGCAGGTCGGCGCCCGCCGCCAGCTGCATGGTCTCCCGCACACCGGGGTCGGCGCGGAACGCCGCGGCGGCCTCGGGCGTCGAGGCCAGGATCGGCGCGGGCAGGTGGTAGGTCCGCGCCCCGAACGCCGTGCCCAGCCTGAGCGCCAGCTCATGCGGGTTCATGCCCCTGGAAATGCCGCCCCAGCTGCCGGCCAACGGCACGAAACCGAGGTCGGGCGCCGGCTCGGCGTGTACGTGCGGCACGATCGCGGCGACGCTGGACGACAGCCCCACCGCGACGGTGCCGGACGTGGGCACGAGCGCACGCAGGCACTGCGCTCCGGTCATGCCCACCGAGTCGGCCGTGCGCCGCTCGTCGGCGAAACTCGGCGCGATCCAGACCTGCTGGAGCCCGAACCTGCCGACCAGCGCGGCCTCCAGCTCGTCGAACGGACTGGCCGAGCTGTGGATCCTGATCTCGACGATGCCGGAGCGGCGCGCGTCGGCGAGCAACCGGGTCACCTTCACCCGGGAGAGCCCGAGCAGCTCGCCGATCTCCTGGTGGGTCATGCCGTGCTGGTAGTGCAGGCGCGCGACGCGGCCGTGCAGCTCTCGCGACTCCATGAGTTGAACATCCGTTCTGGTAACCGAGCGTAGGTTCACACTCATCTTGCCTCGTCCCCGGGGGACCCGTCGACCGGCCCGGCGCGGACGTCCTTCACCAGCATGTGAAACCCCCGTCCACGAGCAGGTCGACCCCGGTGCAGTAGCGCGCGGCGTCCGAGCACAGGAACACCGCCGGGCCCGTGAGGTCGTCCACCGTGGCCATGCGGCCAAGTGGGATGTCGCGCGTCCACGCCTCGCGCAGCTCCGCCACCTCGGGTCGCGCGGTCAGTGGCGTGAGCGTGTATCCCGGCGAGATCGCGTTGACCCGGACTCCCCTGTCCGCCCACTCGACGGCCAGCGACTTCGTCAGGTGGGCGACGCCGGCCTTCGAGGCGTTGTAGTTGGGCTGGAGCAGACCCCGGTTGGCGATGGTCGCCGACATCGACGCCGTGTTGAGGATGGCGCCGCCGCCCCGCGGCAGCATGACCCTGGCCTCGGCCTGTGCGCACAGGAACACGCCGGTCAGGTTGACGTCCACGACCCGGCGCCAGTGCTCCGGATCGAGCCGCTCGGAGGGCACGTCGCCGATCGCGATCCCGGCGTTGTTGCACGCGACGGACAGCCCACCGAGCTCGGCGACCGTCCGCTGGACGGCGTCCTCAACGGCATCGGAATCGGTGACGTCGGCGGCGATCGCGATCGCCCGGCGGCCGTGCCGGGCCACCGCATCGGCGGTGCGTTCGGCGAGTGTCCCGTCCTTGTCGACGCAGGCGACGTCGGCTCCCGCCTCGGCGAAGGCAAGGGCGATCGCCTCGCCGATCCCCTGGCCCGCGCCGGTGACGAGCGCCTTCCTGCCGGTCAGTGCGAAGTCGGGCATTCTCAGCCGCTCCTTTCCTTGTCTCGCCGTGGGGTGGCCTCCATGAACCGGGTGAGCGCGGCGCGGTCGGTGAGGCCCGCGTCGGAGCCGAGCCCGGTCGCGACGAGGCTGCCGCACGCGAGTCCGAGTTCCAGCGCGCTCTCCTCCGAGGCGCCCTCGACGAGCCCGGTGATGAACCCGGCCGCGAACGCGTCACCACAGCCCGTCGTGTCGACGACGTCGACGTCATAGGCGGGCCTGCGCAGCTCGCCGCGGCCGCGCGCGGCCAGGCAGGCGCCGTCGCCGCCCATGGTGATGACGACGCAGCCAGCTCCAGCGTCGAGGAAGAACCTCGCCGCCTCGGCGCCGTCATCGGTGCCCGCCAGCGAGAGCGCGTCCTCGTAGCTGGGGAACACGTAGTCCACATGGGGCAGTGCGGGCAGCAGGGCATCGAGGTCGGTGGCGTCGCCGGTGGGGATCAGATCCAGGGTGGTGATCAGGCCGTTGTTCCTGGCCCGCTCCAGCACGCGTGCGGCCGGCTCACCGTCCAGCCCGGGCAGCAGGCACGTGCCGCCGAGGTGGAGCACCTTGGTCTCCGCCATGTCGGACCACGGCACGTGGTCCGCCTCGAGAACCGCGTTCGCACCCACCACGTGCAGTGCGGGACGGCTGCCGTCCGGCCGGATCGGCAGCATCGTCGCCGAGGTCGGAACGCCGGAATGTTCGGTGAGCCACGCGCACCCGACACCCTCGTCCAGCATCTTCTGCCGCAGGAACCTGCCGAGCGAGTCCTCTCCGAGCGCGCCCACGCTCTCCACGCGCACCCCGAGCCGGGCGAGGCCGACGGATGTCGCGGCGGCGGTCCCGGCGACGGTGATCGCGATCTCGTCGATCCGGCGCATGCCCTGTCCGGGTGGGATCTCGGTGACCGGCCTGCCGAGCACGTCGACGATGTGCAGGCCGATGCTGACGACGTCGTTGGCGCTCACGGCGCGGCCACCTCGCTGCGCCCTGCCTTCCCCTCGGTGGTGCCATCGTGGTCGCCGGGCTCCCGCAGCCGGAAGGTGAGCACGATGCCGACGGCGTAGAGCGCGGCGAGCAGCCACATCATCCCGCCGACGCCGAACGGGCCGAGGAAGGCGCGGGCCAGCAGCGGGCCGGTCGCGTTGCTCAGCCCGGCGCCGAGGTTCAGGATCGCCACCGCCGCGGCCTTCTGCCGCGGCGCCAGCAGCGGCACGATGGCGCTCAGCGGCACGTAGGCCGCCATGGCCAGGCCGAGCAGGATCGCCACGGCGATGGTCGCGGGGAAGTTCGGGCCGAACCACTCGGGCACGTAGTACATCCCGAGCACGGTGATCACGCAGCCGAGACCGCCGAACCACGCGACGACGTTGATCCGCCCGATCTTGTCGCCGAGGTAGCCCGCGAGGACGTTGCCGATGATGTTGGCGAAGAGCATCGTGCCCCAGATCGTCTGCCACTGCGGCAACGAGAACCCCACGTTGTTGACCATGTGCGAGGCGAGGAACACCGGGAACGCGTAGAAGCACAAGGTATTGATGATGCGCACGACACCGCCGATGCCGACCTTGGGGTGTTCCCGCACGACCGTCAGGCCGCGTACGACCTGACGCAGGTTCGTCCACGCACCGGCCTTGGCCTCGTGGCGGCGCGCACGCACGAGGAAGAGCACGATGACCCCGCCCGCGACGACGAAGGCGAGCGACACCCACATGGTCGCCAGTTCGCCGATGACCGGAATGACCGCGCCGGCGAAGTAGGAGCTGAGCACGCCGAGGCCGGCGGTGGAGGCGAACCAGTACCACCCGACCGCCCTGCCGATCACGGCCTTGGGCGTGTCCATGGTGACCCAGACGAGGAACCCGTAGGCGAAGAACGGGTATCCGAGGCCGCGGATCCCGTAGGACACCAGCATGACCTCGTAGTTGCCCGCCGTGACGCCGAACGCCAGGAAGACCACTTCGAAGACGGCCCACACCACGAACCCGATCAGCATCACGCGCCGGGGGCCCCACGCCTCCGCTAGCGCGCCGGCCAGCCAGGCCGCGACGGCCACGACAACGCCGTAGACGCTGATGAGCGTGGCCACGCCCGCGGCGCCGAACCCGCGGGATTCCAGGTACGGCCCCAGGAAGCCGAGCTCGATCCCGTCGCCGACCATGAAGAGCAGCAGCGCGAGATAGCCCCACGCCAGCGAGCGGACGATTCCCTGTCTCGCGAGCCAGCCCGCGAAGCCGGTGCGTGGTTCCTCAGTCGCGTCTGCCATGGCGAACTCTCCCTTGAGCCCAGTCTCGCTTGAACAATTGTTCATCACCTTGCACGTCCGGTCGGAGAGTGACGCGCCGGACCGCCGGTTGTCAAGCCCGCGCGGAGCCTGGTTGACCGAGCGGGGACAGAGCCGTACGTTGTGAACCGTAGAACAAAGCTATGAACTATTGTTCAATGGAGAGCAGATGAGCCAGCTCCGGCACGCCGTGCTCGGAATCGACGCGGGCACCACGGCCGTCAAGGCGACCGTGCTCACCACCGAGGGCAGGGAACTCGCCACCACCCGGACGTCGGTGCACGTGGAACGGCCCGGCCCCGGCTGGGCAGAGCAGTCCATGCACGACGTCTGGCACGCCGTGACCGACACCGTGCGCCGGGCACTCGATGCCGCGGGCGAGGTCGAGGTCGTCGCCGTGGGCGTCACCGGGCAGGGCGACGGCGCGTGGCTGCTCGACGAGAACCACGAACCGGCCGGGCCCGCGGTCCTCTGGCTGGACGGCAGGGCCGCCGACCGGGTGCGCGAGTGGGAACGCGACGGCCGGGCGGCCGCGATCCGGCGCATCACCGGTTCGACGCTGTTCCCCGGTGCGCTTCCGGTGCTGCTGGAGGAGCTGGAGGCCACGCGACCGGAACTGCTCGCCAATGCGCGCCACCAGGCCAACTGCAAGGACTGGATCCGCCTGCGCATGACGGGTGTGCTGGCCACCGACGCCTCCGAGGCGTCCCGGACCTATGTGGACACCTCGACCGGCGCGTATTCGGCAGAGCTGATCGACGCGCTGGGGCACCGGAGGTTCGCGACGCTGCTGCCACCGATCGTCCCGGCCGGCGCGCACCGGCCGCTCACGGACGCCGCCGCGGCCGCGCTGGGTCTGCCAGCCGGGATCCCCGTGGTCACCGGCCTCGTCGACACCGCGGCGGGCGGCGTGGGACTCGGCGTCAGCACACCGGGCCAGGCCTACGCCATCATCGGCACCACCGCGTTCCTCGGCACCGTGCACGCCACGGCCGCCGACGTGCGCACCGACGTCGGAATCACCCTGTCCACCGGGCAGGACGGCGAGGTGCTCGAATGCCTGTGCCCCATGTCCGGAACGCCGAACCTCGACTGGGTACGGGACCTGCTCGGCAGGCGTTCGCGGAGCTGGGACGCGATCGAGGCCGAGGCGCGCACCGTGCCGCCGGGCGCGGGCGGCGTGCTGTACCTGCCGTACGGGGCGCAGGCGGGCGAACGCGCCCCCTTCACCGACCCGCACGCGTCGGCGGGCTGGCTCGGTCTTTCCACGGAGACGACGCCCGCCCAGCTGCTACGGGCCGTGTACGAGGGGCTGGCGCTGAGCCTGCGCGAATGCCAGGAAGCGCTGGGCGTCGGCGGGACCCTGCGCCTGTGCGGCGGCGCGGCCACCAGCGGCCTGCTGTGCCAGATCCTCGCCGACTTCACCGGCTGCACCGTCGAGCGTGCCTCCGCCGGGGAGCTCGGCGCACGCGGCGTCGCCGCGCACGCGCTCGCCGCGGTGTCGGGAATCGACGTGCCCACGGCCGCCGCGCGCCTGCTCGGCGAGCTCGACGTGTTCCGGCCCGACCCCGGCGTGCGCGAGGTCTGTGACGCCCAGTTCGCGACGTTCGTGGCCGTCCGCGACGCCCTCCGCCCACGCTGGCCCGATCTCCGCGCCCTCCGCACGGCGGGTGGCGGACTTTCCCTGTCCGACAACCACAAGGAGCTCGCCTGATGACCAGACCGCGCGTACTCGTGACCGCCGCCTTCGACCAGGACGTCGCCGAGGAGCTGCGGGCCGAGTTCGACGTCACCGTGGCCCCGCCCTCTGACACCGGGCGCTCGCTCGCCGACGCAGGGCTCGACGACGAGCTGGCCGCGGCCGAGGCCGTCGTGTGCGAGCTGGACCTGCTTGACGAGCGCTCACTGGCGATCGCGCGCAACCTGCGGCTCGCGGTGTCCTGCCGCGCGGCACCGGTCAACATCGACCTGGACGCGTGCGGGCGGCGCGGTGTTCCGGTGGCCACCACACCCGGCCGCAACGCCGACGTCACCGCCGACCTCACCTTCTCGCTGCTGCTGTCCGCGCTGCGCAACACCTCCCGCGCCGAGGCGTGGCTGCGCGCGGGCTCCTGGCACGGTGACGACGTGTTCGAGCCCTACCGGATCTTCCGAGGGCTCAGCCTCAACGGCCGAACCCTCGGCATCCTCGGCGGCGGGGCCGTGGGCAGGCGGGTGCTCGCCAGGGCTCGCGCCTTCGGCATGAACGTGCTCGTCTACGACCCGTACCTGCCCGCGGACACGTTCGGGCACGAGGCCCGCCTCGTGCCGCTGGAGGAACTGCTCGCCGCCTCCGACGTCGTGAGCGTCCATGTGCCGCTGATGGAGTCCACGATCGGGCTGCTCGGGGCCGAGCAGCTGGCCGCGATGCGCCAGGGCGCGTATCTGATCAACGCGGGCAGGGCCGCGGTCGTCGAGGAGCGGCCGCTGATCGACGCACTGCGCAGCGGGCACCTCGCCGGAGCCGGTCTCGACGTGTTCTGGACCGAGCCGATCCCCGAGGACCATCCCTTGCTGTCACTGCCCAACGTGACCCTCACCCCGCACATCGGCGGCGCCTCCGACGACGTGATCGCCGAGCACTCGCGGCTCGCCGCCGCGGCCCTGCGGGCGTGGCGTGCCGGTGCGGAGATCCCCGCCGTGGCCAACGCGGCCGCCCTGCGCGCCAACGCCTGACCGACCCCGGAACGGAGCCCGACGTGACCACGACCGAACTCACCCTGCCCGCCGGGGTCAGCGAAGCCACCCGGCGGTTCCTGGCAGGCCCGCCACGACTGCTCATCGACGGCGAGCTGGTTCCCGCTCGCGACGGCGGCACCATCGACGTGCTCGACCCGGCCACCGGCAGGCGGATCGCCACCGCGGCGGCCGGCGGCCCCGCGGACGTGGACAGGGCGGTGCGCGCGGCCCGCGCGGCGTTCGACCCCGCAGCGCCGTGGCGCCGGATGAGCGCGCCGGACCGAGGGCGCGTGATCGCGCGCTTCGCCCGGCTGCTCGCCGAGCACGCCGAGGAGATCGTGGAGCTGGAGGTCCTCGACGGCGGCAAGGTCGCCGCCGCGGCCCGCACCGTCGACGTGCCGCTCGCGGTGCGGCACCTGGAGTACTTCGCGGGCTGGGCGGGCAAGATCGAGGGCGACACCATCCAGCCGGCCGTCCCCGACGTCATGGTCCGCACCGAGCGGGAGCCGGTGGGTGTCGTCGCCCAGATCGTGCCCTGGAACTACCCGCTGCTCATGGCGATGTGGAAGGTCGCGCCCGCGCTCGCCGCCGGGTGCACGATCATCCTGAAGCCCGCCGAGGACACCCCGCTGACCGCGCTGCGCTTCGGCCTGCTCGCGCTCGAGGCCGGGATCCCTCCCGGCGTGCTCAACATCGTCACCGGCTACGGGACCGAGGCCGGCGAGGCACTCGTCGACCACCCCGGGGTGGACAAGATCGCGTTCACCGGTTCGACCAGGGTCGGCACCCGGATCGCGGCCAGGGCCGCCGCGCAGGTCAAGCGCGTCACCCTGGAGCTCGGTGGCAAGAGTCCCAACATCGTCTTCGCCGACAGCCCCGTCGAGGAGGCCGCCAGGGGCGCCGCGAACGCGATCTTCTTCAACGCGGGCCAGGCGTGCTCGGCGGGCTCCCGGCTCTACGTCGAGCGCAGCCGCTTCGACGACGTGGTGGGCAGGGTCGCCGAGCTGGCGTCGGAGCTGGTGGTGGGGCACGGCCTCGCGGAGTCGACCACGCTCGGCCCGCTCATCAGCGGCACACAGCACAACCGGGTCCGTGGCTACGTCGACCAGGCCCTCGACATGGGAGCGACGGCACTCACCGGGGGCAGCGACCGGCCAGAGGGCACCGATCCCGGCGGCTACTTCGTCTCCCCCACCGTGCTCACCGGTGTCGACGACTCGTTCCCCGCCGTCCGCGAGGAGATCTTCGGCCCGGTGGTCGTCGCGCAGCCGTTCGACGACCTGGACGAGATCGCCCGGCGCGCCAACGACTCGCCGTACGGCCTCGCGGCCGGTATCTGGACCCGGGACATCACCCGCGCCAACCGGCTCGCGCAGCTGCTCCAGGCGGGCACCGTCTACATCAACATGTACGGCGCGACCGACGCGGCCGTGCCCTTCGGCGGGTACAAGACCTCGGGCTACGGCCGCGACATGGGCCACGCCAATTTGGAGTCCTATCTGGAGACCAAGTCCGTCTGGACCGCGCTGCCCCGGTGACGGCGAGGCAGGGGCAGCGTCGTCAGCGCTCGCGCTAGAGCCTGCGCAGCAACACGGCCTGCCCCTGCCCACCCCCACCGCAGATCGCAGCGATCCCGAACTCGGCGTCGGCACGGGGAAGCTGCGCGGCCAGCGTCTGCGCGAGCCGGAAGCCGGAGGCGCCGAGCGGGTGGCCGAGCGCGATGGCGCCGCCGTTGACGTTGACCGTGTCGAGGTCGATGCCGAGCTTCCGGGTGCTCGCGAGCACGACACCGGCGAACGCCTCGTTGATCTCCCAGCGGCCGATGTCGCTCACCGCGAGCCGGTTGCGCTCGAGCAGCACCTGGATGGCGTCCGCTGGCCGCAGGTGCAGTGCGGGGTCCGGTCCGGCGACCACGGCCCGGTCCACGACCTCGGTCAGCCCCGTGAGGCCACGTTCCCGTGCCGCGCGCAGGGACATCAGCACGCCGGCCGCGCCCGCGTCGGACATCTGGGAGGCGTTGGCCGCGGTGATCGTGCCCGCCCCGGTGAACGCCGGGCGCAGCCGCGCGAGCGTTTCGGCCGAGCTGCCGGGGCGGATGCCCTCGTCGGCCTCCAGCGGCACACCGGCGACAGGCACGCATTCCGCGGCCAGGAGCCCCTCCTCGGTCGCCGCGGCGGCACGCTGGTGGCTGTGCGCCGCGAACTCGTCCTGCGCGGAGCGGGTGATGCCGAGCCGCTCGTTCTCGGCGTCGGACAGTTCACCCATGCCCTTCTCCGCGAGACCGCACCACAGGCCGTCGTGGACGAGCAGGTCGACCATGGTCGCGTCACCGACCTTGCCCGAGCCACGGACCCGCAGCGCGTGCGGCGCCCTCGACATCGAGTCGAAACCGCCCACGACGGCCGTGCCGATCTCGCCCGTGCGGATCTGCGCGGCCGCCCAACCCACGGCGCTCATGCTGGCCAGGCAGACGTCGTTGAGGGTCATGGCCGGGACCGTGATCGGCACGCCCGCGCGGGCCGCCGCGAGCCGGGCGGGGTTCTGCCCGTTGCCCGCCTGGACGACGTTGCCGAGCAGGACGTAGTCCGGTGTCGGCCCGCCGGCGCGGTCGAGGGCGCCCGCGACGGCGGTGGCACCGAGGTCGAGCGCTTCGACCCCGGCGAGCGCGCCACCGAACTTGCCGATGGGGGTGCGTGCCGCGGCCGCGAGCACCGGCACCCGGTCGTGGTGTGCGGACACGGTGTTCATCGCCCCAGCGCCATCGTGTAGCAGACCGCGGTGCCCGAAAGTGCGGCGGTGCCGTCGTCCCGCGTCACGCTCACCTTCAGCTTGGTGATGGGCTTGTCCTCACGGGCCTCGGTCACCTCGACGCGGCCGGTGATCGTGTCACCGGGCCGCACGGGCGCGGAGAAGTCGAACTGGGTGTTGAGGAACACCGTGCCGGGGCCGGGCAGCTTCTCGGCGACGACCGCGTTGAGGATCGCGCTGGTGATCCCGCCCTGGACGACGATCTCGCCGAACCGCGAAGCCGCGGCTGCCTCGGCGTCGTAGTGCAGCGGGTTCCGGTCGCCGCTGATCTCGGTGAACAACTCGATGTCCCGGGACGTGACGGGCCTGCTCAGCTCCGCGGAGTCTCCGGCCGACGGCGCTCCGTTGGGCCAGCACGAGGTCATGTCGTCTCTCCAATCGGTTGGTTGGGCCGGGAGGCGGACGCCGCCCGGCCGCCGAGTGCCCGCATGGCGAGTGCACCCAGGATGGGGCCTGGCGCGAGCACGAGGAACGCGTAGCGCCAGCCGGTGAGATCGGCCAGCACGGGAACGAGATTGATGGTGACCACGGTCAGCAGGAACCCGATCGCCGTCTGCGCCGTCAGCGCGGTGCCGACGTAGCGGGAGTCTGCGACCTCGCTGAGCGCGGTGGAGAACACCCCCGAATCGGCGATCACCGCCGCGCCCCACACCACCAGCAGCACGAGCAGCACCGGCAGAGCCGTCCCGTAGAACAGCGGGGACAGCACACAGCACGCACCGCTGATCACGAGCGCCACCCCGGCCGCGCGGGCCCTGCCGTACCGGTCGGCCGCCCAGCCGCCGAGCAGGCAGCCCGCGAACCCGGCGACGCCGATCGCCGCGAACGCCACGAGTCCCGCGGTCGTGTCGGCGGCCAGCGAGCCCGCCGCGACGAACGACGGCAGCCACGTCCACAGCGCGTACAGCTCCCACATGTGCCCGAAGTAGCCCAGGTTCGCCAGCAACGGCCCGCGCTCGGTGAACATCTCCAGCGCGTACCTCGGGCGGTGCCGGGCCGCGCCCCCAGACAGGTGCGGGCCCGGACGGACGAACGTCACCGCGAGCACGGCCGCGACGGCGCCCAGCGCGGCCGCGGCGCCCAGCACGCCCTGCCACGGCAGCGTGCCCAGGCCCTTGAGCAGCTGGGGCAGGGCGGAACCGAGCGTGAGTGCCCCCACCAGCACGCCCAGCGCCAGCCCCCGGCCCGTGGAGCCGAACCATGACGCCATCAGCTTCATCCCCACCGGGTACACACCGGCCAGGAAGAACCCCGTGCACAGCCGTAGCACGACCGCGACCCCGAAGCCGTCCGCGAACACCGGCACCGCCGCGGTCGCCAGAGCCGCACCGAGCGCCGAGCACGCGGCGACCCGCTGCGGAGGGAACCGGTCCGGCAGGTTCAGCGCCGCCGACGTGATCGCGCCCGCCACGAACCCCACCTGCACCGACGCCGTCAGCCACACGGCCTGCGCGTCACCGATCCGCCACACCTCGCGCAACGTCGGCACCACGGCCGACGCGGAGAACCACACCGCGAGGCCGAACACCTGCATCGCGGCGATCAGGCCGAGCTGGACGTACCGGTGGTCACGTGCCATCGACGCTCCCGCTCGTCTCCCGTGGCTCGCGGCGGTCGCCGCGATGGGTCTCCGGGCCGAGGGCCAGCGCCACGATACTGATCACCCCGACCACGATCATGTAGGCCGCGACGGGCCAGTGATGGTTGCCCGCCACGCCGAGCAGTGCCACCGCGATGACGGGCGAGAACCCGCCCGCGATCAACGAGGACAGCTGGTAGCCCAGGGATGCGCCGCTGTACCGCACCCTGGCGTCGAACAGCTCGCTGAAGTACGCGGCCTGCGGACCGTACATCATGTCGTGCCCGATCATGCCGATCACCATCGCGAGCCAGATCACCGCGGCCGAGCGGGTGTCGAGCATCCAGAAGAACGGGAACGAGAACAGCAGCGACACCACGGCGCCCGCCAGGTAGACCCGCTTCCTGCCGTACCGGTCGGACAGCCAGCCGAAGAACAGCAGGCTGACCAGGCTCAGCCCCGAGCTGATCAGGACGCCGGTGAGCGCGACGGACTGGCTCAGTCCCAGCACGGTGGTCGCGTAGGTGAGCACGAACACGGTGAAGATGTAGAAGATCGAGTTCTGGGCGAGCTTGACCCCGGCCGCGAGCAGCACGGCCCGCCACTGGGTGCGCAGCAACGTCACCAACGGCCTGCGGTCCACCTCGCCGGAGTCGGCGACCTCCGTGAAGGCGGGCGACTCCTCGACCTGCAACCGGATGAACAGCCCGACGAGCACCAGCACCGCCGACAGCAGGAACGGGATCCGCCAGCCCCACTGCAGGAAGGCGTCCTCCCCGAGCGCGTTGGTCAGCGTCATGAAGACACCGTTGGCGAGCAGCAGCCCCGCGGGCACGCCGACCTGCGGCCACGCGCCGAAGAAGCCCCGGGAGCGCTTGGGGGCGTGCTCGACGGCCATCAGCACCGCGCCGCCCCACTCGCCGCCGACACCGAAACCCTGCACCATCCGCAGCACGACCAGGAGCAGTGGCGCCCAGATCCCGGCGACGGCGTAGGTCGGCAGCAAGCCGATCAGGGCGGTGGCGATGCCCATCAGCAGCAGCGAAAGCACGAGCATGGATTTGCGCCCGATGCGGTCCCCGAAGTGACCCATCACGATGCCGCCGAGGGGCCGGGCGACGAACCCCGCCGTGTAGGTGGACAGCGCCAGCAGGGTTCCGGCCAGTGGCGAGAACGACGGGAAGAACAGCTTGTTGAACACGAGTGCGGCGGCAGTGCCGTAGAGGTAGAAGTCGTACCACTCGATCGCGGTGCCGATGAAGCTGGCCACCGCGACCCTGCGTGCGGACCGGCCTCGGGTGCCTGTCGCGGTTGTGACGGTTGAGCTCATGGTCATCACCTCGTTGTGAAGACGAAGGTCGTCAGGATTCCTCGGGTCCGAACTGGACGATCGCGCTGTCGCCGCGTTCGGCGAACCGCGCCACGACCGGGAGACCGACGGCGACGTCGGCGGGGTCGATGCCGACGATGTTGGTCAGTAGCCGGGGTCCCTCGTCGAGCTCGACGATGGCCAGTGCGTAGGGAACGTCGTCCGTCCACGCGGGATGACCGGGCCGGTGCACGATCGTGAACGTCCACACACGACCCTTTCCGGCCGAAGGAACCCAGTCCAGTTCACGGTGCCAGCACCGGGTGCACAGCACGCGGGGGTAGTGCTGGTGGTGGCCGCACGCGCGGCAGCGCTGGAGCAGCAGCTCGCCCCGGTGCGCGGCCGCCCAGAACGGCTCGGTCAGCGGAACCGGCGTGGGGCCGGGCTTGGCGATCGTCATGTCGCGGCCTCCAGCACCAGCGCTACCTCCTCGCTCATCGTGGCGCCGTTGCCCGTCACCAGTGCCAGCTCCGGGTCGCGCACCTGCCGCTCCCCCGCGACGCCGCGCAGCTGGCGCACGGCCTCGACGACGTGCGCCATGCCGCCCGCCAGATCGGCCTGGCCACAGGCGAGCTGGCCGCCGTGCGGGTTGCAGGGGAGGTTGCCCGTGTGGGAGAAGTCCTGGTCGGCCAGCCACGGACCGACCTCGCCCTTCTTGCACAGCCCCGCGTCCTCCAGCGTGACCGCGAGCATGATCGAGTAGCAGTCGTAGAGCGAGAGCAGGTCCAGGTCGTCAGGCCCCACCGAGGCCATCGCGTAAGCGTCGCCGATCGCCGCCGCCAGCGGCGAGGTGGTGAGCTCGGGCGCCTGGCTCAGCGCGCGGTGCGTCACCTTCTCCCCCGCGCCGCGCAGCCACACCGGCCGGTGCGGAACACTCCGCGCGCGGGCTGCCGAGGTGACGACCACCGCGGCCCCGCCGCCACACGGCATGACCACCTCCAGCAGCCGAAGCGGCGACACCACCAGCGGTGAGGCGAGCACGTCGTCGACGGTGATGGGCTTGCCGTGGAACACCGCGTCCGGGTTCAGCCGGGCGTTGTCCCGCTCGAACACCGGCACCAGCGCCAGCTGTTCGGGCGTCGTGCCGAACTCCGCGCAATGCCGGGTGGCGACCATCGCGTACGCCTGGTTGGCGCCGCTGCCGCCGTAGGGCACGTCGAACTCGCGAATCGGGTTGCGGTTGGGCGAGCGCGGTGTCACGTCGGTGCGCACGTTGCCGAGCACGCACAGCGCCGTTTCGCACATGCCCGCGGCGATGGCGGCCGCCGCCCGCCACACCATGCCCGCGCCGGTGGCGCCACCGAGGTCGACCAGGTCCGCGTACGTCGGCGCCAGCCCGAGGTACTCGGCGACGGTGGCGGGCACGTGCTGCGGCGTCTCTCCCACCTGCGGCCCGACGAGCAGGCCGTCGATCTCGGCCCGCTCCATTCCGGCGTCGGCGACGGCCAGGGCGGCAGTGCTCGCGATCATGTCCAATGTGCTCATGCCGGGTGTGGTGCGGCGAGGCGGGATCTCTGCCGCGCCGACCAGCGCGGCGGCGCCACGCAGGCTCATCGGACCACCTTCACGACGTCGATCGACTCCGGATTGTCCAATGAGGATAGATCGCCGGGAGGCTCCCCGAGATACACGGCGCGGATCACGCGCCGCAGGATCTTGCCGCTGCGGGTGCGCGGCAGGCTCGGCACAACGTGCACGGCGTGCGGCCGCAGCGCGGCGCCGAGCCGTTCGCGCACCAGCGCGCTCACCTCGTCGGCCAGCCCGTCCTGCGCCACCTCGCCCGAGGGCACGACGAGCACGACGACGCGCTCCCCCTTCACCGGGTCGGGCGTGCCGAACGCGGCCGACTCGCTCACCCCTGGATGTTCACCGGCGATCTGCTCGATCTCGGCGGGCCCGAGCCGCTTGCCCGCCACGTTCATGGTGTCGTCGCTGCGGCCACGGATGAACCAGACGCCCTCGGCGTCGACCTCGGCGAAGTCCCCGTGCAGCCACGTGCCAGGCCAGTGCGACCAGTAGGTCCGCTCGTAGCGTCCCGGCTGTCCCCAGAAGCCCAGCGGCATGCCGGGTGAGGGGCGGCGCAGCACGAGCTCGCCGACGGAGCCGGTGACCGGCTCACCGCCCGGGCCGGCCACCTCGGCCGCCATCCCCGGCACCGGGCCCGCGAACCCGCACGACACGATCGGCTGCAGCGTCGTGTTGGACAGGATCGCACCGGACACCTCGGTGCCGCCGGACTAGTTGATGATCGGGACGCGACCCCGGCCTGCCCGGTCGAACAGCCAGGAGAACGCGTCCGGGGTCCACGGCTCGCCGCTGGAGGCGAACACGCGGATCGTCGCCGGCTCTTCCGGAACCGCCTCCTCGCCACCGCGGGCCAGCGTTCGCACGAGCGTGGGCGACACACCCAGCATGGTCACGCCCGCACCCTCGGCGAACCGCCACACCCGGCCGTGATCCGGGTAGTCGACACCACCGCCGTAGACCGCGACCGCGCTGCCCGCGACGAGCCCGCCGAACACGGTGATCGGGCTCATGATCCAGCCCGGGTCGGTGATCCACGCGCTGACGTCGCCCTCGCCGACGTCGAAGCACCACGCGGCGTCGGCGCCCGCCTTCACCGCGAACCCGGCGTGCCCGAGCGTGATGCCCTTCGGCGCGCCCGTCGTGCCCGACGTGTACGCGATCATCAGCGGATGGGTGCTCGCGCAGCGGGCGGCCTCCACGGGCCCGGCGCGTTCCGTGCCCAGCGCGTCCCAGGAGACCTCGCCGGGCAGCCGTGGCCCGGGCACTTCCGTTCCGGCCAAGGAGACCACGACGCACGTACGCAGGCTCGGGGTGCGCTCCGCGACCTTGGCGATCACCTCGCGCAGCGCGACGGTTCTGCCCCGCCGGGGGAAGCCGTCGGCGCAGACGAGCGCGACCGCTCGGGCGTCGCCGAGGCGCTGCGCGACGGCCGCCTCGCCGAAACCGGAGAACAGCAGCACGGTGATCGCACCGATCTTGGCGCAGGCGAGCGAGGCGACCACGGCCTCCCGCACCATGGGCAGCTGGATGCCCACGCGGTCCCCGAAGCGCACGCCGTGCCGCAGCAGGCCGGCGGCCACGCGGTCCACCTCGGCCGCCAGCTGGGCGAAGGTCAGGCACCCGCGCTCGCCGTCCTCGGTCTCCCAGCGCAGCGCGGGCTCGGCGCCCCGGCCGCAGCGCACCCAGCGGTCGACCGCGTTGTCCGCGATGTTCAGCTCCCCGCCGGGGAACCAGCGGGTGGCGTGCGGCTCGTCCAGCCCGGCGACGACGGCGTCCGGCTCACGCTGCCACTCCACGCCCAGCCAGCGCGCCGCCTCACCCCAGAACCACGCGGGGTCCTCCCTGGCGCGGTGGTCCAGGCTTCGCGGATCCGCACAGCCGGTCACGGCGAGGAACTCGCCGAGACGGCTTCGCGCCACCGTCTTCTCGTCGGGCACCCACACGGGCGTCGCGGCCACGTACACCTCCGAAGGACGTCTTCGACCTGGGGTTCAACGGAGGCGACGCTAGGTCGGCGCCCCGTGGAGTGTCAGCGCGCTAATCCGCGAAGTTGCACCCACGGTTGTTGTAGAAAACGCAAATCAGCTGGTCCAGCGGTCGCTCTTCATGCCGAGCAGCAGCAGGAGCAGCTGGTCGGGGTCGCTCGGGTCGTGCCCGGTGAGCTCGTGGATGCGGCGCAGCCGGTACACGACCGTGTTCGGGCGCACCCCAAGCCGGGCGGCGCTGCGCGCGACGTTGAACCCGTGCTCGAAGTAGACCCGCAGCGTCCGCACCAGCTGCGCGTCCCTGGCCCGGTCGTAGGCGTGCAGCGGGGCGATCGTCTCGTGGTGCAGCGTGGCCAGGTGCGGGCTGCTCGACAGCAGATGGTCGAGCAGCACCTCGGAGAACGTGCTGGCCTTGCCGCCACCGGTCGCAGCGCCGAGCCGGACGGCCTCCTCAGCCTCGGCATAGCTTGCCGCTATGCCCTCGGTGCCGTGGTGGGCACGGCCGACGCCGACGGCGAAGCCGTCGAGTCCGGCCGCCCACTCCCCGGCCTGTTCGACGAGCACCGCGTAGTCCCCACGGCCGGCCACCGGATAGATGGTGACCACCTCGTCCTCCCTGATGCCCACGAGGATCGCCGAGGACGTGGGCCGCAACCGTTCGCGGGCCTCTCCCACGGCGGCGCGCAGGGCGGAGCGGTCGTTTCCCATCGGCTCGAGGGACCTCGCGAGCACGACGGCGTGGTCTCCATCGACGTCGAGTGCCGAAGCCCCTACCCGGTGCCGCATGTGCTCGCTGATCGGCCTGCCGGAGACGAGCGCCTCCAGCAGGTCCCTGCGCATCGCCTCCCGGTCGCCGAGCATCCCGGTGACCTCGTCGAGATACGACTGTGCGACGACGACCGACACCTGGTCGACGTAGGCCATCACGCGAGCGGCGACCGCGAGCGCTGCCTCCCGCTCCCTCGGTGCGCGAGGATCGGTGACGGCGAGGATCTCCTGCCACACCACCTGGCCCCACAGCCGGTACGCGTGCAGCAGGGCCTGAAGGGGAATGCCCTGGTGGACCCGCCGCAACGCGCTGCGCCGCAACGCGTCCAGCGACGACTCGGTGGGCGGCGAATCCTCGCGCAGCGCGGTGAGCAGCTCCTCGACGTTGCGCTGGGCGGTGGGCAGCACGTCGCCACGCAACGTGTGCTCGTCGAGAGCGCGGTAGTCGACGATCTCCGCCTGGTAGCGCTCGACCAGCCGGGCTCCCACCGCGTCCAGCCGCTGGCCGACCCGCTCGATGGTGCGCAGGACGTCGTTCACCCTCGCTCACTCCCTTCCCTGCCGGTCCGGGTGAGTCTAGGCGCGTTCCGGCGCACCGTGTCGTCCCTTATGGACGGACGGCGGCGGCCAGGGAAGGACCTCGCTCGACGAGCTCTGCCGTCGATACGGCGGTCAGCCCTTCGCGCCTCGCGAACTCCCGGGCCTCGCGCGCGCCCGCCAGGCCGGTGGGGTCGCGTTCACTGACCAGATGCCCGTAGGCGGCGATCGGCTCACCCCCGGTCGCACGGACGAGCGCGACGGCAGCGCCCGGCAGGGTCACGGGCGGGAGGTGGGCGGTCAGGACCCGGACGGTGATCACGTGACCGGGGCGGGTGAAGTCGCCGGGTACCGCGGCCGGATCGGCCAGCCGCCGGAAGGTCGTCGCCCTGGCCGCGGCCGAGATCCCCGTGCCCGTCCCCACGGCGTCCACGGAGATCCCGAACTCGATGTCCCGGGGGCGCAGATCGCGGGCTGGGCTGACGGGAATCCTGAGCCGGTCGGGCACCTGTGGGGGCATCGCCGCGCACAGGAAACCCGAGGTGTGACGAACCAGCACGGCCACCGTCGAGGGCTCGGCCGCCCCGGCGGCCAGCACCAGTGCCGCCAGGTCCGCCTGCGAGTCGATCAACACGACCGGCTCCGGCCGGCCGAGCGCGAGGACGGCGGCACCTGCCTGCGGCGCGAGGTCAATCACCGGTACCGCCCAGGTAACGGGCGAGGCGACCACGCAGTCCCGGCCGGGTCAGCGACGTGACCAGGGCCGCCAGGTCCGCCGCGTCGTCGGCGTCGGAGACCGTCGCCGTCCGGCTCAGGATCGCGGCGACCGACGGCAGGTCGACCGTCCCGGTCGCCGCCAGGATCCGCTCCGCCTGCTCCTGCTGGTGCTCGCGGGCGACCACGGCGGAGCCGAGGCCCAGCCGGACCGCTGTCGCGGCGTCGACCTCGGACGAGTGCAGCAGCAGGTCGCGGGCGGCGCGGGTGCCGACGAGCGCGGCGAGATGCCGGGTGCCGAGCGCCACGCCGAACCGGAAGCCGGGAAACCGCAGTGTCGTCCGCGGGTCCAGCAGCCGATACGCACACGAGGCGACGATGTCGGCACCGGCCCCGATGGCCTTGCCACCAACGCAGGCCACGGTGACGAAGGGCGCTCGGCGAAGCCGCTGGAGGAGCTGTTCGATGCGCACGAAGCGCCACAGCAGGTCGCCTTCACCGCTGTCGAGGACACCGGCCATGTCGAAACCCGCGCAGAAGTGCCGGCCCGCTCCCCGGAGCACGAGGGCCCGGGTGCCGTCGCCACCCGCGGTGTCGACGACCGTGAGGAGACGTTCCACGGTGGCCGCGTCGAGGGCGTTCGCTCGCCGTGGCCGGTCGATGGTGACGGTGAGGATGTCGCCGGATCGTTCGACGCGCACCTCGCCGGTGCCCGGTGCCTCAGCGCTCGCCGTGCTCATCGAGCCACTCCTTCGCGACCTCGTCGTTGTGTTCCCCGAGCAGCGGAGGGGGACGCAGCGGCGCGACATGCCCGGTGATCGGGACGGGGAACGTGACCGTGCTGGTCGTGACCCCGTTGGGCAGGTCGAGGGGCTTGATCAGGCCCATCGCCTCGACCTGTGGGTCGCCGAGGATCTCGGAGAAGGTGTTGATCGGGGCGCACGGCACCCCGGCTTCCTCGAACGCGGCCAGCCAGGCCGCCGCGTCCCGCTCCAGGAACGGCGGGGCGAGCAGTTCGGTCAGCTCGTCCTGGTTGCGGGCGCGCAGCTCCTGCGTGCGGAACCGGGGATCGTCCGCGAGCCGGGGCAGGCCCACGACCGCGCAGAAGCGCCGCCACAGGTCGTCGTTGCCCGCGGCGACGACGAAACTCTTGTCCGCCGCCCGGAAGGCGCGGTACGGGGCGTTGCGCGGATGCGCCGAGCCGAGCCGGCGCGGGTCGCGACCGGTGCCGAAGTACTCACTGGTCTGCAGGGCGGCGATACCCAGCAACGTGCCCAGCATCGAACAGTCGATCCACGCCCCGCGGCCGGTGCGCTGGGCCCGGTGCACGGCGGCGGTGATCGTGTACGCGGCGTAGAGCCCCGCGACGAAGTCGCCCACCGGGACACCGCACTTGACCGGTTCGCCGTGCTCGTCGCCGGTCACGCTCATCAGCCCGGACACGGCCTGCACGGTGACGTCGAAAGCGCCACGCTGAGCGTACGGACCGGTCTGGCCGTAGCCGGAGATCGAGCAGTAGACGATCCTCGGGTTGCCCTCCGCCACCGCCTCGTAGCCCAGGCCGAGGCGATCCAGTGTTCCCGCGCGGAAGTTCTCCACGACGACATCGGCGGCGCCGGCGAGCTCGAGTACCCTGGTCTTGTCCTCAGTGGACTTCAGGTCGACGGCGATGCTTCGCTTGTTCCGGTTCACCGACGCGAAGTTCGCGCTGTACCGCGCCGGGGTGTCCGGTTCGCCCATCAGC
Organism: Prauserella endophytica; assembly: GCF_005146945.1. GTDB lineage: Bacteria > Actinomycetota > Actinomycetes > Mycobacteriales > Pseudonocardiaceae > Prauserella_A > Prauserella_A endophytica. Next base: position 121,754 of record NZ_SWMS01000002.1, on the reverse strand, counting down.
GGCGGCCACTGCCGCATGCCGTCTCCGGCACCGGCCCGCTCGACCTTGACGACGTCGGCCCCGAGGTCGGCGAGCAGCGATCCGGCGAACGGGCCTGCCGCGATCTGGCCGAACTCGAGCACGCGCAGCCCCGCGAGCGGCGCGCCCTGCGAGCCGGTCATCGGCCGGCCGCCTTCCGCAGCCCCGCCTCGACCAGCAACGGCATCACCTGCTCTCCGAAGCGCCGCAGGTCGGGCAGGTAGTCGAAGAAGTTCACCTGCATGCCGTCGCAGCCGGCCTCGTGCAGCTTGCCGAACCACTCGACGATCTGCTCGGGTGTGCCGACCAGGTGCACGTTGCCACCGACCACCCACTGCTCACGGCTGTGCCCTCGCCAGGACTTGTTGTCGCCCCCGGTGAAGCCCGCGACGAAGTTGTCCGCGGCGACGGTGTCCTCGTTGTCGAGGATCGCCTGATAGGCAGCCCACGCCTCCTTCTCGGTCTCCCTGCAGATGACGTGGGGGTTGATCACGGTGCGTACCTCGCGGCCCCGGGCGCGAGCCAGGTCCTTGATCTTCTTGTTGTGCGCGGGCAGCGTCTCGACGGCCTTGTGCGGGTCCGCGCCGCCGGGGCTGGTGATGAAGATCAGGTCGGAGTACTGCGCGGCGTACTCCAGCCCCGCGGGCGAGGACGCGGCGTTCACCAGCACGGGCCGCCCGTGCACCGGTTTGGGCAGCACGTGCGCGTCCTGCATCGACCAGTACTTGCCGCGCGTCGTCACGTTGTCCTCGCTCGCCCACAACGTGCGCAGCATCTCGGTGAACTCGGCGGCCATGTCGTAACGCAGGTCGTGCTCGATCGGATCGAGCCCGAACATCCGGTACTCGCTGGGTTTGTAGCCGGTCACGACGTTGAGCCCCCAGCGGCCGCCGGAGATGTGGTCGATGCACGCGCCGTACTTGGCGAGGTGCACCGGGTGCCAGCCGTACAGCACGTGCACGGTGCTGATCAGCAGCAGCCGCGTCGTCTGTGCCGCGAGGGCCGCCGAGCTGATCAGCGGGTCGAGCTCGTGCTCGCGGAAGCGCGTCTCGCCGCCATAGCCGCCCTTGCCGAGCCACTGGCCGAGCCCGAATGCCAGGTCGAAGCCGTACTTCTCGGCCTCGAGCGCGCAGGTCGCGTTGTAGTCGTAGGTCCAGCTCGTCTCTCGGGGCGCCGACGAGGGGCTCCACGCGCCCTCCTGCAGCGGCAGGAACAGGCCGAGTATCAGGTCGTTCTCCATCGCGGCCGCCAGCGGCGAGCTCGGCGCCAGATCGGCCGCCGGTACGGGATTCGTCGACATGTCGTCCGTCCTTTCTCGTGAACTGGTCAGGAAGGCACGTGCCGTGCGGGCGTTTCCGCCTGCGCAGGCTCGGCGTCGCGTCCGTCCACAGTGGGCATGAAGAGCAGGGACACGAAGGCGATGGCGCACATGCCCATCAGGTAGAGCGCGATCGGCACCGTCGAGTTGTAGTGCGCCATGAGCGCCGTGGCGATCAGTGCGGCCGGCCCGCCGGAGGTGATGGACGAGAGCTGGTAGCCCAGGGAGGCACCGCTGTAGCGAACCTCCGCGGGGAAGCTCTCGGCGATGAATGAGCTCTGCGGGCCGTACTGCATGTCGTGGACCACCAGCGACAGCACGATCCCGACGACCATCAGGGCGGTGACACCCGAGTTCAGCAGCCCGAAGTACGGCAGCGCGAAGACGAACATCACCACGATGCCGATCTGCAGCATCCGCTTGCGGCCGATGCGGTCCGACAACGCTCCCCAGAACAGCGTGCTGGCCAGCGAGACAGCGGCGGCGAGCATGACGGCGAGCAGCATCGTCGAACGCTCGTGCCCGAGTGAGGTGACGCCGTAGCTGAGCACGAAGGTCGTGAACAGGTAGAACGACGCGTGCTGGCCCGCGCGCATCAGCGTGGTCTTCAGCACCATGCGCCAGTGGTGGCGCAACAGGTAGGCGACCGGCGCCTGCCGCACGGTCCCCGCCTGCTTCGCCTCGACGAACGAGGACGTCTCCGCCACCCGCAGCCGCAGGTACAACGCGAGCCCGGTGAGTACCAGGCTGAACAGGAACGGGATCCGCCAGCCGAAGGACTCATAGGCGGCGGGCGACATCAGGCGGCTGGCCCCTTCCGTCACCGCCGTGGCCGTGATCAGCCCGAGCGGACTACCGAACTGCGGCAGGCTGCCCATGAAGCCGCGCCTGCCCTTGGCGGAGCTCCACTCGGTGGCCATGAGCACCGAGCCACCCCAGTCGCCACCCACCCCGATCCCTTGCAGGACACGGAGAACCACCAGCGCTCCCGCTCCCCACATTCCGGCCGTGTCGTACGTCGGCGCCAGCCCCACGAAGACGGTGCCGAAACCCATCAGCAACGTCGTCATGATCAGGACCCTGCGGCGGCCGATGCGGTCGCCGAAATGCCCGAAGACCATGGCACCGAGCGGACGCGCCACGAATCCGGCGAAGAACGTCGACAGCGCGAGCAGTGTCCCGGAGTACGGGCTGCTGTTGGGGAAGAAGAGCTGGTTGAAGATCAGGGCGGCGGACAGCCCGTAGACATAGAAGTCGTACCACTCGATCGCGCTGCCCGCCGTCGAGGCGAGCAAACCGCGTCGCGCCATTCGAGCATCCGACAACTCGTTCGCACCGTTGCGTGGCATCCGAGACCTCCTTGTTTCGGATCGCGTGGCGGTTGGGTCAGGCGGCGAGCCGCCGGTGGCGGCCCCGGAAGAAGAGCAGCGGCTCGCCCTCGTCGTGCCCCGCGTCGACGACCCGGCCGACGAACAGGGTGTGGTCCCCCGCTTCCTGAACGGTGTCGACAGCGCACTCGAACCAGCCCAGCGTGTGCCGCAGGATCGGTGCGCCGAGGACGCCAGAACGATGCCCGGCCCGCGCGAACTTGTCCTCCACGCGGCTCGCGAACAACGAGCACAGTTCGGCGCCTTCCTCGCTGTCCGGGAGGATGTTGATCGCGAACGAGCCCGCCCGCTCGATGGCGGCGCGGGTGCGTGAGCCGTGGCCGAGGGAGATCAGCATCAGAGCCGGGTCGAGGCTCACGCTGAGCACCGCGTTGGCGGCGCAGCCGTGCGCGTTGTCGCCTGTGGAGCAGGTGATGACCGTGATGCCCGTGGCGAAGGTGCCCGCGACGGCCCGCACCAGTCCGGGTTCGATGTTGCGGCCGGAGGCAGGCACCTCGATGCTTTCCCGATGGTCGAGCGACATTGCCTTCTCCCCTGTTCGGTGAGTGACCACGCCGGCTCCCGTACCCCTGTCACCGCCGTGACCAGGCGGGATCCGTGTAACGTATGTTTCCGCCCGTCGCCGACGGTGTCATCGGAGACATCGCACGATTCGGAGGGTCGTAGTTGTGACGACGTCGCAACCGCAGCCGGAGGACTTCGGCCGGGTCGGCCGGTACGTCACCGACACGATCTGCGCCGCCAACCCCGACTACGCCAACCTCGATCCCGCCGTGCTCGCCGATGTCGTGCAGACGAACGTGCACAACGCCCGTATCTACCTCCAGGCCGTCGCGCACCAGCGGCGCCCGACCGGCGAGGAACTCGCCACGCTCGCCGAGGCCGCACGCAGGCGAGTGCACCAGGGGATCGCGCTCGGGGCCATGTTGCGCGCCTACCGCATCGGCGCCAGGGCGATGTGGGAGAAGCTGAGTGAGAGCAGGCCCGACCTCGATCACCGGACGCTCACCGACTACACCCTCCGCTACATCGACTGGGTGAGCAGCGAGGCGGAGCGGGCCTATCTCGCCGAGCGTGACCGCCTGCTCGACTCGCGGCTCGAGGCGACCCGGCTGCTGCTGTCCCGCATCATGGAGGACGATTTCTCCACCGCCGAGGAACGCGACGCGGCCGTGCGTTCCCTCGGCTTGGATCCGCGGCAGCCGCACGCGACCGTCGTCATTGGACCGACCAGCCGCGCCGGCCACACGCTCGACGACGTCCTGCTCGAGGTACTCCAGGAGATCCGCCGCCACGTTCCTGGCAGCATCTCGTCGCTGCTGCGCCGCGGAGCCGTCATCCTTGTGCCGACGGCCGCGACCAGCGGGATCGAAGCCCTGCTGGAACGCGCGCTGCGTCAGTCGGGAGCGGAGGCCGGGTACGTCACCGCGGGAGTCGGCCGCCCCACCCCCACTGCTGAGGGCCTCCCCGCGGCGGCGCGCGAGGCCGAACGCGCCCGCGCGCTCGGTGAGATCCTTTTCCCAGACCGCCTGGTGCACACCTACGAGGCAACGGCATTCTTCGACCTTTTCCGGCAGGGAGAACCGGTCGACACGTTCGTCGCGACCGTGCTGGGCGAGTTCCTCGGTGGCGACCGCACGAGCAGGATCGATCTCGTGCGCACGTTGTACGTGTACTTCACTCTCGGCATGAACCGCCGCGCCACCGCCACGCGGCTCGGCATCCATCCGAACACCCTCGACTACCGGCTTCGCCAGGCGGCCAAGACCTCCGGTGTGGAACTGACCTCGCCGGAGAACTCGTTCCGGTTCCAGCTCGCGGTCCGTCTGCTGCCGCTGTGCACGCACACGTCGTGGCTCGGCGACGAGGACGCGCTGGGGCAGATCCTGGCCACGTGACCCAGGCCGATTTCGAATGGTCTTATCATTCGGATTCTGTCTGTGTTCTGATGTCCGGCGTCAAGGGAAGGGAGTGCCGATGGTACGGCTGACCCGGGCACAGCAGCAGGAGCGCACCCGCGCGTCCGTGCTGGCGGCGGCGAGGGAGGAGTTCACCGAGCACGGCTACGCACTGGCGAAGGTCGACCGGATCGCCGAGCGGGCCGAGCTGACCCGTGGGGCGGTGTACTCGAACTTCCCGAGCAAACGCGCCCTGTACCTAGCCGTGCTGATCGACCTGGTCGAGAACACCGCCACCGCCGCGCCCGCGGCGTCGCCGTCGTCGCCTGCCGACGCGCTCGGCCGGTTCGCCCGGACCTGGCTCGAGCGGCTGCCGTTGGTGGGCGACACGGCCTCCGGAGGGCGGCTGCAACTGCGCTCGCTCGTCGGCGTCCTCGACGACGAGCGCGGGCGGACGGTGCTGGCGCAGGTCGCCCGGCTTGAGGCGCTGCTGCTCGGCGCCGCGCTGGAGTCGTGCGAACCGCCTCATGCGGAGTCACCGCGGCGGGTACGTCTGGCGGCGCTGGTGCTGACGCTGCTCGACGGCTCGGGCCACCTGGCCGAGGCCGCACCGGGTTCGGGTGACCCGTTCGACGTGGCGCGCGCGTGCCAGCACCTGGCGGGAATCGGCCTCGCTGACACCTGGGCACCGCCACACCTGCCCTCCGTCGCCCCGGCACAGCCGTGCGAGGACACCTGGGCTCCGCCCACGGATCTCGCGGATCGGATCAGCGGTGCCAGGGTCGACCTCGGTGCCGACGGCGTGATCGCCGTGCTGGGGGCAGGCAGGCTCGCCGCGGCCGAGGAAGCCCTCCGGTCCGCCCGGCCCGGCGACCAGGTGACGGTGGCCGCCGTCACGAGTGATCCGGCGGAGACCGGCCGTCTCGTCCGGCTCAAGGTCAGCGACCTGGTGGGATGTCTGCGGCGGGTGTTCGCCGAGGGCGCGTTGCCCCCGCTGCGCCTGGTGCTCGACGACCACGCCACGGTCGCCTCGGCGCTCGGGCTCCCCGATCCCGACGACGAGACCGAGACCGCGGTGCGCGTCGAGCGCGGAAAGATCGTCGCGCGCGCCCACGGCCGAGGCGCCGCCCATGCCGCGGCGACCGCCGAAGCCGCGGGCGCCAGACGCCCACGGAAGTCGAGAAGCTGACGCACCCGGAGTCGCTCCCCGCGACCGGCACCGGCCTGCCGGTGCTCCACCCGCCGCGCTGGATCGGCCTCACCGGCTCGGCCCCCGCAGTCGCCTAACTTGAGCTGTTCAAGACAACGTCCTATGGTCGGGGTGTGTCTTCGGACTTCGAAGCGCAGCTGCGGGCGGTGTCATTGCGCGTGACACGGCCCCGGTTGGCAGTGCTCGCCGCACTGCGCGACCACCCGCACGTCGACACGGAGACGGTGATCGCGCTCGTCCGGGCCGAGCACCCCACCGTGTCCCACCAGGCGGTCTACGACGTGCTGCGGGCGCTGACCGACGCCGGTCTGGTGCGGCGCATCCAGCCCGCGGGCACGACCGCCCGCTACGAATCCCGGGTCGGAGACAACCACCACCACGTCGTGTGCCGATCCTGCGGCACGATCGCGGACGTCGACTGCGCCGTCGGCCACGCGCCCTGTCTCACCGCCTCGGACGACCACGGCTTCGTGATCGACCAGGCGGAGGTCGTCTTCTGGGGTATCTGCCCCGAATGCTCGGCCCGGCCCACCCCCGAACGATCCGTCAGCTCGAAAGGAAGCAGATGAGCGACCCCCAGGACAACACCCCGTCCAGCGCACAGGGAGTGGACAAGAAGGCCGCGGCAGGCTGCCCGGTCGCGCACGACTCCGTGACCTCCCACGGCAGCGAGAGCGAGAACCCGGCGATCGACTCGCCGACCGCGAAGACCGGCGGCCGTCCGCGCACGAACCAGGACTGGTGGCCCAACCAGCTCGACCTCTCGGTGCTGCACGCGCGCTCGTCGAAGGCCAACCCGCTCGCGGAGGACTTCAGCTACGCCAAGGAGTTCGCCAAGCTCGACGTGGAGGCCCTCAAGCAGGACGTCATCGAGGTGCTCACCACCTCGCAGGACTGGTGGCCCGCCGACTTCGGCCACTACGGCGGTCTGATGATCCGCATGAGCTGGCATTCCGCGGGCACCTATCGCATCCACGACGGCCGCGGCGGCGCGGGCGACGGCGCCCAGCGGTTCGCCCCGCTCAACAGCTGGCCCGACAACGCCAACCTCGACAAGGCCCGCCGCCTGCTGTGGCCGGTCAAGCAGAAGTACGGCCAGAAGATCTCGTGGGCCGACCTGCTCGTGTTCGCGGGCAACGTCGCACTGGAGTCGATGGGCTTCAAGACCTTCGGCTTCGGCTTCGGCCGCGAGGACACCTGGGAGCCCGAGGAGATCTACTGGGGCCCGGAGGACGACTGGCTGGGTGACGAGCGCTACGTCTCCGGCACGGAGATGGTGCCCGAGCTCGGCGCCACCGAGATGGGGCTGATCTACGTCAACCCCGAAGGCCCCCGCGGCAGCGCGGACTTCCACGCGGCGGCCCATTTCATCCGCGAGACCTTCAGCCGGATGGCGATGAACGACGAGGAGACCGTCGCACTCATCGCCGGTGGCCACACGTTCGGCAAGACCCACGGCGCCGGCAACGCCGACGACCACGTGGGCCCCGAGCCCGAGGCCGCGCCGCTGGAGGCGCAGGGCCTCGGCTGGTTGAGCACCCACGGCAGCGGCAAGGGCCCGGACACGATCACCAGCGGCCTCGAGGTGACGTGGACCGACCGGCCGACCGAGTGGAGCAACCGCTTCTTCGAGATCCTCTTCGGCTACGAGTGGGAGCTCACCACGAGCCCCGGCGGCGGCAAGCAGTACGTCGCCAAGGACGCGCCGGAGATCATCCCGGACCCGTACGACCCGAACAAGAAGCACAAGCCGACCATGCTCACCACGGACCTGGCACTGCGCTTCGACCCGGTCTACGGGCCGATCTCCCGCCGGTTCATGGAGAACCCGGACGAGTTCGCGCTGGCCTTCGCCAAGGCCTGGTACAAGCTGCTGCACCGCGACATGGGTCCGGTCAGCCGTTTCCTGGGGCCGTGGGTCGCCGAGCCCCAGCTGTGGCAGGACCCGGTGCCCGCCGTGGACCACGAGCTCGTGAGCGAGGCCGACGTCGCCGCGCTCAAGGCGAAGGTCCTGGAGTCCGGTCTCACGACCGCCCAGCTCGTCACCACCGCCTGGGCCTCCGCCGCGAGCTTCCGGTCCACCGACAAGCGCGGCGGCGCCAACGGCGCCCGGATCCGCCTGGAGCCCCAGCGCAGCTGGGAGGTCAACCAGCCCGAGCAGCTCGCCCCGGTCCTCGAGAAGCTCGAGGGCATCCAGCGGGAGTTCAACGAGGCCGACGGCGCGAAGATCTCGCTCGCCGACCTGATCGTGCTGGCAGGCTCGGCCGCCGTCGAGAAGGCGGCGCGCGACGCCGGCGTCGAGGTGACCGTGCCGTTCCACCCCGGCCGCACCGACGCCAGCCAGGAGCAGACCGACGTCGAGTCGTTCCGGGTACTCGAGCCACGCGCCGACGGGTTCCGCAACTACCTGCGTGCCGGGGAGAAGCTCCAGCCGGAGGTGCTGCTCGTCGACCGTGCCTACATGCTCGACCTGACCGCACCCGAGATGACCGTCCTCGTCGGCGGCCTGCGCTCCCTCGGAGCCAACTTCGGCGGCACCCGGCACGGCGTTCTCACCGACCGGCCCGGCGTGCTCACCAACGACTTCTTCACCAACCTGCTCGCCCCGGGCACCAGGTGGAAGGCGTCGGAGTCCGAGGAGAACGTGTACGAGATCCGCGACTCGGCCACCGACGAGCTGAAGTGGACGGCCACCGCGGTCGACCTCATCTTCGGCTCCAACTCCCAGCTGCGGGCCCTCGCGGAGGTGTACGCCAGCGCCGACGCTCGCGAGAAGTTCGTGGGCGACTTCGTCGCGGCCTGGACCAAGGTCATGGAGCTCGACCGCTTCGACCTCGCCTGATCCAGTCCGCACCGGCGAGCCCGGCCGATCCACCGTCGATCGGCCGGGCTCGCCGCGTCCCATCGCAAAGCCGCGCCGCGACGGACCTCAGTCACCGGCCGGTGGCGCCACCTCCTTGCGGAGTTGCCGTTTCACGAGCTTGCCGGTCGGCGTGCGGGGAAGCGTGTCCACGAACTGGAAATGGCGAGGCAGCTTGAACCGCGCGATCCGCTGTTCCAGATATCCGCGCAGCTCCTCGACCAGTTCGTCGCCGGGCGTGGTCCCGGCCGCGGGTTGCACCACCGCCATGACCGCCTCGCCCATTTCCGGATCGGGCACCCCGATCACCGCGATGTCGTCCACCGCCGGGTGCAGCGCCAGACCGTCCTCGATCTCCTGCGGATAGATGTTCACGCCACCGGAGATGATGACGAACTCCTGCCGGTCAGCCAGATACAGGTAGCCGTCCTCGTCGACGCGACCCAGATCGCCGGTGGTGGACCAGTTCGGGTGCTTCGGGTGTTGCGCGGCGCGGGTCCTTTCCGGGTCGTTCAGGTACTCGAACGGCATCTCGTCGCGCTCGAAGTACACCACTCCGACCTCACCGGCCGGCAGTTCGGTGCCCTCCGAGTCGCAGATGTGGATGACGCCGAGCGCGGCGCGGCCCACCGAACCCGGCCGCTGCAACCAGCTTCGCGGGTCGATGACGGTCAGGCCGTGTGCCTCGGTCGCACCGTAGTACTCGTGCACGATCGGACCCCACCAGTCGATCATGGCCTGCTTCACCTCGACCGGGCACGGCGCCGCCGCGTGCACCGCCACCCGGTGACTGGACAGGTCGTACTGGTCGCGCACCTGCTCGCCGAGCTTGAGCATGCGCACGAACATGGTCGGCACCCACTGGCTGTGCGTGACCCGGTACCTCTCGATCGCGGCCAGCGCCTCACGTGGGTCGAACCGCTCCATCAGCACCACGGTGCCGCCGAGCGACTGGACCACGGCGCAGAACCGCAGCGGCGCCGCGTGGTACACGGGTGCCGGGGACAGGTACACGGTGTCCTCACCGAACCCGTACAGCGGGCCGAACGCGGCGACCAGCGGGTCGCCCGGCTCGCTCACCTGCCGATCCGGCAGCGGCGGCTTGATGCCTTTCGGACGCCCCGTGGTCCCGGAGGAGTACAGCAGGTCCGAGCCGCGCGGCTGATCGTCGAGCGGGGCGTCGGACACCCCGTCCAGCGCGGTGGACAGCGCGGTGAACCCATCCGGTGCCCGGCCCTGGTGCAGCGAGAGGCGCAGCGGGACGGCGGCGTCCGCCGCCGCGTCCGCGGCGAGCTGTACCACCGTGTCCCGGCCACCGGTCACGATCACCTTTGCGCCGGAATCGGTGAGGATGTAGCTGACGTCCGCGACGGTGAGATTGTGGTTGATCGCGGTGATGTACAGGCCGGACCGCTGCGCGGCCCAGTAGACGATGAACACCTCGGCGAGGTTCGTGGCGACCAGCGCGACCACGTCACCGCGGCGCAGCCCCTGCTCGTGCCAGTAGCGCGCCAGCCGTGCGGAGGAACGGTCCAGCTCGCCGTAGCTGAGTGCGGCCCCGGTCCCGCTCATGATGACGGCGGCCCGGTCCGGCGCGCTGCGCGCATGGGTTCCGGGAAACATTGCGACCTCCTCGGGTCGGTAGGAAAATCAGCGTCCGAACTGGCCGTCGTCGACCTTGATCACCGTTCCGGTCACGGCCTCCGACGCCGGTGAGGTGAGATACAGCAGCGTGCTGTCCAGCAGGCTCGGGTCCGGCAACCGGCCGCGGGGCAGTTGGTCGGACGGGTCGCCGACCCGCGAGATCATCCCGGCCATCATCTCGGAGTGGAACATCCCCGGGGCCATACCCACGACGTTGATGCGATTGCGCGCCCATTCCACCGCGAGCACCTCGGTCATCCGTGCCAACGCCGCCTTGGTGACCGAGTACAGCGCCGCAGTCGGAGTGCCCGAGTAGTGGAACGCGGTCATCGACGACACGTTCACGATCCGCCCTGGCCTGCCGTCGGCGATCATCCGGCCGCCCACCTCGCAACTGAGCAGGAACGGCCCGCGCAGATTGGTGCCGATGACCAGGTCGGCGTCCGCGGCCGACACCTTGTGTGGCCGCACCCCGTACGGAACGCCTGCGTTGTTCACCAGGGTCGTGACCGGGCCCAGCTTGTCCTGTGCCTCGTCGACGGTCGCGGCGAACGTCTCGGGCTTTGTCAGGTCGAGGCGAACGCCCACGGCGGTACCGCCGGCCGCGGTGATGTCGGCGCACACCGCCTCGATGCGGTCGGTGCGGCGCGCCGCGAGCGCCACTTTGGCGCCCGCGGCGGCCAGTACCCGCGCGAACCGCTCGCCGAGTCCTGACGATGCCCCCGTGACCAGCGCTACCTGGCCTTCGAGCAGGTGAGGGTCGCGCTGGCGCACGCTCTGTCGCTCGGTCACCAGTCGAAGTTGTCGAAGTCGGGCACGCAGCCTTCCAGGCCCGCGGCCATGTTGCCGAACATGGCGCCGAAGATCGTCGGCTCGTCCAGGCCTTCCACCGGAATCACGGCGCGCACCTCCGCGATCGCCTCACGCGGCGGGATGCCCTCAACGGCCACGTTCTCGATCTCCGCCCACTTCTGCGTGAAGTTGCGGAACATCGGGGTGACCGTGTTGGGCGGGATCACGTTGGCCGGGTCGGCCATCGCCTCCTCCAGCGTCACGAACTCCACGCCGAGCTCCTTCAGGCCGGCGAGGACGCGGTCCGCGGCGTCCCCGGTCACCGGCGTGCCATGCAGAAGTCCGATGTGGACCTGCTGGCGCCCGAGGGCCTGGTAGGACAGGTTCACCTGTCGTTTGAACTGATCGATCGCGGTTTCCACGAACTTGTCCAGGATCCAGTTGCGGACACCCTCGTCCTTGTTGTGCAGCGCGCGCAGGTACGGCACGGCGAACTGGGCGTCGTAGAACCAGTAGGACAGCGGGGCCGCCAGGTAACCGGCCTTGGCGAGCCACGCCTGCACCTGCGCGGTCTTCTCGGGCGAGTTGCCCCACATGTCCATGCAGTAGCGGAAGTACTTGCTGGGCGCGCGCTCGATGTAAGAGCCGATGACATCCTCGCTGCGCTTGATGTCGTCGATGTACACGCTTGGTTTCACCCAGTTCAAGCTGGCGTGGTAGTGCGTGTGGTTGCCGACGTGGTGGCCTGCGTCCACCCACTGGTCGAAGACCTCGGCGAACGCGGGCTCGTCGTCCACCGGCGCGGTGGACGAGAACGAGTACACCGGTGGGTGGCCGTGGTTGGCGAACGCGTCGATCAGCAACTGCGCGGTGCGGGCGGGTGGGTGGCTTTCCGGGTATGGCATGCCCTTCCACTGGAAGAGGTCGTCCACACTCATCGCGACCTTGACGGGCTCGCCCGACGGGGACAGCACGGTCATGAGCACAGCTCCTTTGCTGGCGGGAACTCAGCTGGTGCTGTCACGCTAGGAACCGCGGTCCTACTCGGGGTATGTCCGCGCCGCCCACAGTGCGATGGGCGCACTGCACATATGGCCATCGCCGCACCTGTGACTACCATGTGACCATGGTCACGGTCGGCGGAGAGTTGTCGGAACTGGAGTCCGCCCTGGCAACGCGATTTCGTGCGGATTCGGCGCGCATGCTGGCCGAAGTCGCCGACGCGATCATCGCACGGTTCCCACGGCTCGCCGATGACACGGTGGTGCCGACGGGCTTTCTGCACACCACGTTGGCTTCGCACGCGGCTACCTTCGCGCAGTTGCTGGAACGCAGTCCTGCCGTTGCGCCACCCGAGGTGAGCGAGCTCGGCAGGACGCTCGCGGCGATCAGGGAACCGATCACCACCCTGACCCGGGTCTTCGAGATCGGCCACGAGACCTTCTGGCAGCTGCTGGTGACGATGATCTCGGAGTCCGAGGACCTGCGCGGCAGCGAGGTCGAACTGTTGCGGTTGCTGACCGTGCGGCTGTTCGACTACATGCAGGTCAACACATCGGCCGCGCTGCGCGCGTACATTCAGCGCGACGGCGAGGAGACCAAGGCCACGCAACGCCGAAGGCTGGCCGTAGTGCGCGGCAGCCTGCGCGGTGAGGTCGCCGACCAGGAGCTGGAAGGCGTGCTGGGGTACCGGTTGTTGTCCCAGCACGTGGCCTACGCGGCGCGCGGTACGGCGCTCGAGGCCGACGAGCTGAACACCGTCATCGAGCAGCTGCGGCGCGGTGTGCGGCCGATTCAACATGTGACGCTGTACGACGACGACGTGTTGTACGGCTGGTTCACCCCCCGCGATGCGACCTGGCATGACCGGCTGGCTGAGCTGTCCGTGCCGACGGCGGTGACGGTGGCGTGCGGGCCTGCCCGGCATGGCCCGGAGGGGTTCCGGCAGTCTCATCGCGATGCGCTCGAGGTGCTGCGCGTCGCCGACGCACTGGACGCGAGCGGGGTCCGGCACTACGAGGAGTCCGCCGTGCTGGCGCTGGCCACGCACGATCCCAGTGCCGCCAAGGCGTTCGTGGACCACCAGCTCGGTCCTCTGGCTGAGCCGTCCGAGCAGACCCAGCACCTGCTGCGCACCCTGCAGGTGTATCTGGCCGAGAACGGCAGTCCGACGCGTGCTGGCCGGCGGCTGCACACGCATCGCAACACCGTGATCCAACGGATGGAACGCGTGGAAGCCCTGCTCGGCCGGCGGCTGGATCCGTCGAGCCTTGCTCTGCGGGTGGCCGCGGAGCTCTCCACGATCACGGCCTCGAGGTGTTCGGCACCCCGCGCCGACACCGCGTCCGAGCCCAGAAGCGCACGCTGCTGAGCGGCCGCTGATCGCCGCACCCCTGTGCGGGTCAGGCGGCTGCGCAGCGGGGCGCCGCCGTGTTCGACCAACGCAGTGAAGGCCACCATGCCTGCGTTGAGCGCAGTGAAGGCCACCTTGCCTGCGCGCACCCGTCTCGCGCCACCGCCGGATCGGCCATGATCGCGTGCGTGTTCATCGCCACCGGACATCCCGTTCCACGCCTAGCGGCGTCTGGGCCGGGCCCGCCTCGAACTCAGCGCGACCCCTGTGCGGGTCAGGCGGCTGCGCAGCGGGGACAGTTCGGTTCCGACGCCGGAACCAGGTGGTGGCACGCCGGGTCGTAGTGGCTCCTCGAGACCCACCGGATCGGCCCGACGGCACCGAGCACCAGCGCGAGCAGCCCGAACAACACCCATCCGGCCACGAGCAGGCCCACGCCCACGACGGCGGCGGCCAGGATGGCCAGCGTCAGGAACGTCGACGTGGAGTCCTCCGGCGGGGTCATCCGGCGCAGCCACTTGTCGAGCCGGGGATCGTCGGCGCGAAGGCCGTGTTCGAGTTCGGCCAGCGCGTGTTGTTCCTGCTCACTCAGCGGCATGGCCTGCCACCCTGGAATGGTGCGCTGAATTGCACAAGAGACCTTTTCTCCTTCGGGGCACAGGAGGTCGTAGCGGGGGCTACCTCCGTCGGAGACATCGTGGTCAGCCCTGGATCTGGCCGCAATGACGGTGGTCACAAACGCCACAAAGAATGAGAAGCGATAATTGCAAGCTCGCGCATTGGATAATGATCGACACTTTTCGTCAGCACCGGTTTCACCCGGGGCTCACGCGGGGACCGCCGAGCGCCCACGGCTCCGCCGGTGCTCGCCCCGCACCGCGCCAGCCGCGCCCGGTGCGACCGAGGATCCGCGCCTCGGACGCTGAAGGGCGGCGGCGAAGTTCCTGGGTGACCGTTGACGTCCGGCGAGCGGGACGACCGAGCGACTCCCGGCCCACCGCGCGAGGGACTTTCGCCCCTGCCGGGGAGGGCGGCGCGGCGCGCACGCTGTGGCCCGTGATGCTCGTCATCCTCCTCTGCTTGCTCGCCGCGGCGGCCAACGCCGCGGGTTCGGTGCTGCAGCGGCTCGGGGTGCGCACCCTGCCCCACGGCATGCGGATGTCGGTACCCGTGCTGCGCATGCTCGTCCGCCGGCCGGTCTGGGTGCTGGGTGTGGCGGCGATGCTCGCGGGGCTGGCTTTGCAGGCCGCGGCGCTCGCGTTCGGCCCGATCGTGCTGATCCAGCCCCTTCTGATCAGCGAACTCGGCTTCGCACTGGTGCTGTCGGGGGTAGCCTTCGGCAGCAGGCTCCGCCCTCGGGAGTGGGCGGCGGTGCTGAGCACGGCGGGCGGTGTCGCCCTGCTGCTCGTCGCACTGGCGCCCGCCGGTGGCGACCCGAGCCGCGCCTCGGCAGATTCCTGGCTGCTCGGGTGTGTGCTCACCGTTGGCGCGGTCGCGGCTCTGGTGACGCTGGGCCACCGCAACCGGCTCGCGCACCGCGCGGTGTACCTCGGGATGGCGGCGGGTGTCTGGTTCGCGTTCACCGCGGCATTGGTGGCGGCGATGACCGACGCGCTCGGTGACGGCGGTGTCGCCGCGCTGGTGTCGGCCTGGCAGACCTACGCCATGGTGCTCGCCGGGCCCGCTGGATTCCTGCTGTTGCAGAGCATGCTGCGCGCCGGAAGGCTGGAGGCCTCACAGCCCGCGCTGGTGCTGTCGAACCCGCTGGCGGCACTCGGCTGGGGCGTCGTGGTTTTCGGGGAGACGGTCCGTGGCGAGGCATGGATCACCGTCGAGGTGCTCGCCGCCGTCATCATCGCCGTGTCCACGGCGATGCTCGCGCGTTCCTCACTGCTCACGGACGACCGCGCCCCGGCACCCGGACGGGGAAGCGACAGCGACCAGCAGCAGCCGCGGATCTCCGCTCACCGGGCGGCGACGACATAGGCGGTGCCCAGGCACCGTCGTGCGCCGCGGCTCACCGTGGTCTCCGGGTGCTCCCGCCACCGGCGAGACCACCTCCGCACGAGGCGGTCGAAAGGCGGCAGAAGCGGTGTCACGTCGTAGTAGGCGATGTCGACCGGACGCAGCCCGAGGTCGCCGAGCAGACGGCACAGTCGTCGCCGCGACAAGGCGCGGATACCGGTCCTGCTGGCCGCATGCCTGCGCTCTGGCGGCGTACCCGCCCACCGCTCGACACGGCCCAGCAGGCGGACCGCCGGCCAGTAGACGGACCACTCGAACAACCGGTACGGGCTGCGCGGGTTGAGCATGGTGACCACGACGAGGCCGCCGGGACGGAGCACCCGCGCCAGTTCACGCAACGCGCGCCGTGCATCCGTGTACTCGAGCACTCCCATCGCGACGACCACGTCGAAACTCCCTTCTGGAAACGGCAGCTTCTCGATGTCCGCCACCGTCAAGCGGAGATCCGCCGCGTCGGCGAGTCTCTCGCGAGCAACTTTGATCATCGCCGCTGACTGGTCGCACCCGGTCATCCGGAAGTCAGCCGGGCGCGTATCGACAAGATGGCGCAACAACACACCGGGGCCACAGCCCGCGTCGAGGAGATCACCACCACGACTGTCGCGCAGGACCTCGTCGACAATGTGCAACCGCGAGTGAAGATATCGTGCACCGGGGCCCCAGCCTTGGTGCGACGCGGCGTACCGTCGTGCGTCCGTCAGAGTTTCGTATTGGGCGGCGGCAACGGTTTCGGCGCGCTCGCGTCGTCCGGTGAAGCCGCCTCGCCGGGATCGGATGACGGGCACATCTGCCTCCATCGGTTTGACTTTCCTGCCGATAGCCGGAGATGCCGGTGATCAGTGCTGGCCCGCCACGAGACGACGAGCAATAGTCAGGAAGTCGCAGCCCAGGACCTGCCGTTACGGCTACGACAGAACAGTGGAGTTGAAGCCGGCAACCGCGGATCCCAAACGCATTCGGGTAGCCACCTTCCGTTCGCCCGACGTTCCCTCTGGAGACCACTTTGGACCGATCCCGGTGTTCGTGGCGTTGGAGAAGCTCACGGATGTCACCTTCCCGTGGTGCTCCGTCGAGGCAGGATGACCCGGGGCGCGACCCCGCTGTCGGCGTTGACCACGAGCAGGGCGACGAGGCCCAGCGCGGCCAGCAGGGCCATCGGCCCGGTCATCGATCCGGTCACCGGCCCTGGCTCCGGAAGCGCGTAGGGCGCCGCGATGGCGCGGCCGGTCGCGACCCTGGGACTCCGGGTACGCAACACCAGGTCGACCACGGGCTCACCCTCGGACGGCCGCTCCACGGCCAGCGCGACGACGACGAGTGCGCACGCCGCGGTCACGCTGAACGCCGCCCACTGCCCACGTATGCCGTGCCGCACCAGCCCGCCCGCCACCGCGATGCCGAGCACGACGAGCATCCAGACCGGGACCACGTCGACGATCCGCCTGCGCACCACCGCCTGCCGGCTCCCCGGCCTGACCGGGCGAACGCGAGCAGCTCACCGAGCCACCCGCCGAACAGAACGGTGGCGACGACCGACCACAACGAGCTCCCGTCGTTCCCCTCAGCCACCCGCATCGATCTGCCAGCCGGAGCGAGCCAGCGCGCGGCGCGCCCGCTCCAGGCAGACCGAGTGCGCACCCCTCCGGGCGACCTCGTTCTCCGTGGAATCCGCGTTCTCCCGATCGTCCTTCAGCGCCAACCCGCACCCTGTCGATGAGGTGTGGGGGCCGTCGATCTGCTCACTCACCGCCACCGAAACACCCTTCGACTCGTCAGCCGGTCGTACGCGCCATGACCGCGTTCCCGCGGAGACGGCCGATCTGTCGCAGGCTCGCCTCGATCAGCTCCGCGGCAGCGCACCGGTGTTCCACCAGCCCCACGGTCACCGCCGTCCTCGCGCAGTAGGACACGCCGCTCCGGGGTGAGGGCTGGAGGAATCCCCCGGACATCACCCGGACGTCGGCGGCCTCGGCCAGCAGGTAGCCGGCGCCCACCGCGTCGCCGTTGACGGCGGCCACGACGGGGAGTGGATGGGCTCGCAGCTCGCGCAGCACGCGCCACAGGTAGGTCCGTGCCCGCGTTCGGCCGGGGCCGATCATCGGGTCCAGGTCGGGGGCGAACACGCCATCGGCACCCGTGAGGACGATCGGATGGACCGCTCCGACGTAGGTGATGGCCGCGCTCAAGCCTTCGAGCACCTCGCCGGTGAGAACCGGCCCTGTCCGGGTTCGGATCACGATCGTTCCCGCCTGGTACTCCAGGTCGATCATTCGCGGCCTCCTGTCGTGCTCGGGGCCTGCCGCGCCTGGCGCCGCCGTGATCGGGGGGCACCAGGCGCGGGTCGGCCTAGTAGATGTTCGACGGCCGCACCATGCCTTCGGCGAGGTCGCCGAAACCGGGATCCACGATCGCGCCGGGGTTGACCAGCACCTCCTCGACAATCGCGGTCTCGGTGGTGATCAGGAGCGCCGCAATGGATGCCGCGCTCTCCAGCGCCGAACGGGTCACCTTGAGCGGATCGACGACACCGGCGGCGAATAGGTCGCGGTACTCGCCGGTGAGCGCGTCGAACCCGCCACCGTTGTCCATGGCGGACACGTGGTCCACGACCTCGTCGCCGTCGTAGCCCGCGTTGGACGCGATCCACCGCAGTGGCTCCCCGAGCGCCCTGCGCACGATCTCCCTGCCCTGCGCCGCGTCGCCGTCGAGACCGACCAGGTCCACCCAGCGCGCGGCCTGCGCCAGGGGGGCACCGCCGCCGGCCACGACTCCCTCCTCCAGCGCCGCACGCGCCGCCGCGAGCGAGTCCTCGACCCTCAGCATCCGCTCCTTGAGCTCGACGCTGGTCGCCCCGCCGACGCGCACGACGGCGATCCGGCCCGACAGCCTGGCGATGCGCAGCTTCAAGCTGTCCTGGTCATGCTCGATCCGGGCTCGCTGGAGCTGCTTGTCGAGCTGGCCGATCCGGGCCCGCACGGTCGCCTCGTCACCGGCGCCACCGATGATCGTCGTCGTCTCCTCGGTGACCGTGATGTGTTCACAGCGCCCGAGATCGCGCTCGGTGACCTCGGTCAGGGTGACACCGGAGTCCTCGCTGACCACGCGTCCGCCCAGCGCGGCGGCGAGATCCTCAAGCTCGGCCACTCGCCGGTGACCGAAGCCGGGGGCGCGCACCACGACAGCCGGGCAGGTGCCGTGCACGTTGCCGCTGACGATCATCTGCAGGGCCGGGCCGTCGACGTTCTCCGCGAGAATCACCAGCGGCCGGTCGAGACGGCGGGCCGCCTCCACGGTCGGCATCAGCTCCTGCACCTGGCTGATCTTCTTGTTCGTCAGCAGGATGACCGGGTCGTCGTAGGAGGCTTCCATCCGCTCCCGGTCGGTGACCATGTAGGGCGAGGTGTAGCCGTGGTCGAACTCGATCCCGTCGACCAGCTCGACGCTCAGGCCGGTCTGCTCGGACTCCTCCACCTCGACGACACCCTCACGTCCCACCGCGGCCAGCGCCTGCGCGATCACTCGGCCGATCCGCTCGTCGTCGCTCGCCGCCAGTGTCGCGATCCGCTCCAGCTCCGTCTCTCCCGCGACCTGGGTCGCCGACTTGCGAAGCCACTCGACGACGGCCTCGACCGTCTCCTCGATGCCGCGGCGCACCCGCATGGGGTTGGCCCCCTCACCGAGCGCGGCCATGCCCTCCCGCACCATGGCCTGTGCGAGCACGGTCGCGGTGGTGGTGCCGTCGCCGACGGCGCCGTTGGTCTTCATCGCGACTTCCTTGACCAGCTGAGCCCCCATGTTGGCGAACGGCTCCCGCAGTTGCACCTCCCTGGCGATGGTCACGCCGTCGTTGGTGATGGTCGGCGGCCCCGTCAGCTTCTCCAGCACGGCGTTGCGCCCCTTGGGCCCCAGGGTGACCTTCACCGCGTCGGCCAGCGTGTTGACACCGAGCTCGAGCTGGCGCCGCGCATCGACACTGAACCGCAGCTCCTTCGCCATGGTTGCTTCCTTTCCTGATCAGGGGATGAGAATCGCGCGGCCACGAACCTTGCCCGCGTTCAGGTCGTCGATCGCCCGCTGGCACTCGTCCAGCCCGTACCGGGCTGTGTGCAGCTTCACCTTGCCCTGGGCGGCGAGCACCATCAGGTCCTGCAGATCGGTGTACGAGCCCACCAGGTTGCCGATGAAGTTGATCTCCGTCGAGATGATGTCGATGGTCGGCACGTCGATGTTCTCGCCGTACCCGATCACGTAGTAGTTGCCCGCGCGGCGCAGCATCCGCACGCCTTCGGAGGTGGTGCCGCCTTCGCCGACGAAATCGAGTACCGCCTCCGCACCGTGGCCGCCGGTGTACTCGAGGACCTGCTCGACGTGGGTACCGTCGGCGACGACCGTGACGTCGGCGCCGACCTGCCCGGCAAGCTCGAGCGCCTCGGGGTTGCGGTCGACCACGATGAGGGTGGCCGCGCTCATCGCCTTCATGCACTGGATGCCGATGTGGCCGAGGCCGCCGGCTCCGATGATCACGCAGGCGTCGCCGGGACGGAGGGCACTGGCAGCCTTGGCGGCCGCGTGCTGGGCGGTCAGCCCTGCGTCGGCCAGCGCGGCGACGTCGGCGGGTTCGAGGCTGTCGTCCAGCTTCACGCATGACCGGGCCGACGTGAGCAGGTACTCGGCGTAGCCGCCGTGGGTGTCGATGCCGGGGAACCGCGAGCTCTCGCAGTGCACGTCGTCGCCGAGGCGGCAGGCCCGGCACAGGCCGCACGTCATCAGCGGGTGCAGAATCACCTTGTCGCCCACCGTCACGTTCGTCACGGCGTCACCGACCGCTTCCACCCAGCCGGCGTTCTCGTGCCCGATCGTGTAAGGCAGGGTGACGCCCGACTTCTCCGCCCACTGGCCCTCAAGAATGTGGATGTCGGTGCGGCACACCCCGGCTGCGCCGACCTTCACCACGACGTCCAACGGCCCGGTGATCTTGGGCTCGTCGACGTCCCGCAGTTCGAGATTCTGGTGGTACCCGGTTACCTGTGCGGCTTTCATGCGTGGCTCCTGGAGTTGGTGACGACCGGGGCCGCCTGGTCGGCGTCGGCGTACCGGGTTGCGAGCAGGCCCCGGCAGAAGTGGGCGTTACCCTCGATGGACACGCGGGTGGTGGCCGCCAGCCGCAATCGCAGCGCCACGTCGGTGGTCGCGATCGGCGTGCCGTCGTGGTCGACCAGCACGCGTGCGTGCGGATGGTTGGGCAACCCGATGGCCTCACGCCGTCGCAGCAACGCCGACTTGAGCGGGTTCACGGGCAGATCGAACAACTCCAGCAGCGGCAGCTCTTCGATCGTCCAGGCGCCGCTGGCCAGCAGCGACCGGCAGCACCGTTCCATCGCGGCCAGATGTGCCTTGCGCCGGAAGGTGCGGCGGAGCTCGTCGAGACTGTCCTCCGCCTCCACCCCGAAGGTTCCGACGTACCCGAGCCCGGCCGCGGTACCCTGGTTGATCTTGTCGGAGTCATGGTGGTCGTCGAGCAGCACCCGCACCCGGCCTGCTTCCGGCACCGCCGCCAGGGCGTCGTAGGCATCGGCGACCATCAGGTAGGCGAAGTTGGGCGCACAGAACGAGGTGGGCAGCCGCAAGTGCACCTCGACGCCGCGGTCGTCGATGGTCACGGACCGGACGAACCCCAGTTCCGTCACAGGTTCGTCCAGCTCCGGGTCGATCACCGTCGCCAGCGCCGCGAGAACCTCGGCCTCCACGGACCGGACCGTTCTCGTCATCACACACCCGCCCCCGTGACCTCACCGGGCAGCCGGGACTGCCGGGGCACGTCGAGGTCGTACAACGCCGCCGCGTTGAGCCCGAGGATCTTCCTCTTCTGTTCCGGGGTGATCGCGGGATACTCCGTCATGTCCTCGGGGATCTGGAAGTCGACGAACTTCTCGACGAGCCACTTCGGCGTCCACAGGGCGTAGTCGCTGCCGAACAAAATCCTGTCCTCGCCGATCCAGTAGAGCAGCTCCCCGATGATCTGGGCGAAGTACCGCGGCCGGGTGTGGATGAAGGGCATCGCGACCGCGAGTCCACCGTAGACGTTCGACTCCTGCGTGGCGATCCAGCAGAAGTCCTCCAGCCGGGGCAGGCCGACGTGCTCGACGACGAAGTTCAGGTCGAGGTAGTCGGTGGCGACCCTGTCGATGTCGGCGACGTCGAACGCGTCCCGGTCGAGCGGGCGGATCGTCGGTCCCTTGTGGACGTGGATGTTCCTGATTCCGAGCTCGAGGCACTCCTCGAGGTAACGACGCGACCACGGCTCATCGAGCTTGTAGCCTCGCGAGTCGCCGTGCCACTCGGCGGTGTAGAGCTTGACGCCCCGCAGGTTCATCCGCTCGGCGTCACGGCGCAGCTGCTCCAGGCCGGCCTGACCGTTGCGCGGGTCGTAGGCGTGGTTGTAGGTCAGCTTGTCGGGGTACCGCTGGGTGAGTGCGAGCGCCTCCTCGGTCTGGCCGAAGCCGTTCTTGTAGAAGTCGCTGAGCAGCGTCGCCTGGAAGATGGCGTGGTCGACGTAGCCCTCCTGAAAGAGGTCCTTCATGAACCTTTCGGCTCCGTAGTAGGTGTAGGTGTCGTAGTCCCAGACGACCTCTTCGGGGCTGAGGTTCCTGTGGTAGTCGTAAAAGCAGTCGATGAACTGCTTGCCGTGCACGTTCTTGTGGTTCGACGCCCGGCCATCCCAGATGTGGACGTGCCCGTCGACGACGTAGTACCGCTCGCCATCCTTCTCGTACATCGAAGCTCCTCACCCTGTGCTGTGCTCGTGTGCTGTGGAACGGTGGTGGCGGGACTCCCCCTTGCGAAGGTCCCGCCACCACCCGGATCGGTCTGCCCGGCGTCAGCCGTGTGCGAGCAGGTCGAAGCCGATGTACTCGGCGGCGTCCTCGGGGTTGGCGAACAGCAGTGTGCGGTCGTCCAGGTGCACCATGCGACCGTAGTGCGTCGAGCTGATCTCCTCGAAGATCGAACCGTCGAAGGACTCGCCGAGTGCCTCGGTCAGCTCGTCGTAGTCGAACTCCAGTAGCCTGGTGCCGTCCACCCGGATCATGGAGGGGTACTCCACGAGCGAGACACCCTCCTTGGTCGCCATCACGTCGGCGACCACCCGCCCCACCGGGGTGTTCATCAGGGTGACGCCGCACATGTTCGACGACCCGGCCTGGGAGCCGAACTGCATGCTGTCGCTCACTTCTCCAACTCCTTCGGTACGTCGAGCCCGATCTCCTCGAGCAGCTGGCTGAACTTTTCCTTGGTCGCGCCGAGCGAGTCGGCGAACGTGAGTGTCTTCTCCGCCGGCTGCGACCAGATCGGCTGTAACGCGTGGGCGGCGTCCAGGCACGGCGGCACCCACTTCGCCAGCCACTGCCCGAACAGTTCCCGGTTGCTCTCGCCGAACTGCTCGTCACGCGTGAGCAGCCGGAACAACGCCCGTGTGTAGCCGAGGTCCCGGCTGTAGTCGTGCTCCCCGGTGCCGACGATGGTCGGCGTGATGTAGTCGCCGTTCTTGGCGGCGATCTGCATGACCAGCTCGGACCGGAAGAGCTGACCGACGAGCTGCTCGAAGACGACGTTGGTGCCGAACAACAGCTCGGCCCAGTCGCCGACGGCCGTCAGCTCCTCGACGACCTTGCGGGTGGGCTGCCATTCCTCGGCCGAGGCCCACACCTGCTTGTGCACCGAACCGTCGAAGGTGTCGAGCGACTCGGACAGGTCCAGGTTGAACAACGCGAGGTCCTGGGCGAAGCGCATCTTGTGCGCCGCGTTGACGGCCACCGCGGTGTTGATCATGTTCGTCGGGCCGGAACGTTGGATCGACGTGAAGACGTGCAGCGCCATGCCGTTCTCGGCGTGCATCCAGGCGCCGAGGTTGCTCGCGATGAACTTCTGCCAGGCCGCGTTCCAGTTGCCGTAGGCGCCCGCGCGCTTGGCGTTCTCGAGGCACAGGGAGACCTGGCGCACCACCGCGGAGTTGTTGCGGTAGATGGTCTGCTCCCACTCCTCGTTGGGGTCGAGGAACGCGTGCCAGTCGGACGATTTCGCCGCCGTCCACTCCTGCGGGTAGCCGCCGGGGCCGTCACCGAAGCCGTAGATCCACCCCTGGCTGAGGTGCCGCTCAGGATCGGGCTGCACGTCGACGGTCACGTCCTCGTACACGGTCGCCCGCAGCTTGGCGGGCTTGAAGTAGTTGTAGGTGCGGCTCTTCGAGCTCGGGAACTCGAGGGCACCCGCCTCGGAGTCGGTGAACTCCACCTTCGGGAAGCTGCGCACCTTCGGCGCAGACGTTGCGCTGTTCGCCATGTGACATCTCCTCTGATATCTACTCGTCACGAACCGACGTGGTGAACTTGTCGTAGAACACCTGGTCGTCCGGCACGCCCTGCCGGGAGGCCAGCGCCAGCGCGGCGTCCACCATGGGCGGCGGCCCGCACAGGTAGACCTCGGCCCGGTGCAGCTCGGGCTCCCGCGCCTCGACCACGTCGGTGACCATCCCGCGCTCGGCGGTGATGCCGAGTCCCTCGACGCCGTCACCCGACTCCGAGAGGGCGACGACGAACTCGAAGTCGTCCAGCCGATCACCCAGCGCGCGGATCTCGTCCAGATAGAACAGGTCCGCAGGGGTGCGGGCGCCGTAGTAGAAGCGGATCCGGCGGGCGTCACCGGTCGCGCTCAGGTGCCGCAGCAGGCCGAGGACGGGTGCCATGCCCGCTCCGCCCGCCATCAGTACCAGGGGCAGTACGTGCCCGTTCTTGAGGGTGAAGTTGCCGTACGGTCCCGTCAGGTCGATCGTGTCACCGACCTCGATGCCCTCGTCCAGCAACGAGGAGAACCGGCCACCCGGGTACTTCTTGATGACGAACTCGATGTGGTCGCTTGTGGACGGTGTCGTCGCCATCGAGAAGGACCGGCGCTCGTCCGTGCCCGGGATTGTCAGGTCGGCGTACTGACCGGGCTTGAACTCGTACGCGGCCGGGTCGACCGGCTTGAGCTTGAGGCCCACGATGTCGTGCGTGTGCGGAACGATCTCCACGACCTCGGTCCGGATCTCCTGCAGCGGGGCGGAGTTGAGCAGCTCCTCCTCGTCGAAGTTGAGCAGCTCGATCGTGCAGTCGCTGAAGGCGTGTGCCCGGCACAGCAGCACGTAGCCCTCCTCGACCTCGGCATCGTTGCAGGCGAACGTCGAGTAGCGCTCCATCTGGATCTCGCCGTCCAGTACGTAGGACTTGCACGCCGAGCACTGACCCTCGCGGCAGCCGTGCATGAGGTGGATGCCCTGGCGGAACGCGGCATCGAGGATCTTCTCGTCCTCGCGGACCTCCATCTCGATGTCGACCGGTTCGAAGGAGATGCGATGTTTGTCGGCCATTGGTCTCTCGATTCTCGGGAGCGGACGGCGGCGGCGCCTCGGGCCGGCGGCCACCGCCGTCCGCTGGTCCTCCTGGAGGCCGTCAGGCGGGGCACACGTTGGGGTTGGCGCGGTAGGCCGCCGCCCACTCCTCGCGCTCGGAGTCGGTCATCTCGTTGAGGGTCACGTTCGGGCTGGCGAACCGGATGCCGCGGAGGTCGTCCAGCGTCCACAGCTTCTTCTGGTCGTCCAGGTCCAGGTGCGGCTGCGGGATGAGGGTCTTGCCGTCGTCGCGGACGTAGCCCAGGTCCTTCACGATGTCGGCGAGGTCCCGGTCGTGGTGCAGCGTCTCCCACTCACGCTGCCCGGTGAGCCTGCCCATGTTCGGGGTCTCGCGGCCCTCGTACTCTGGGCGGAAGGCGACCTTGTCGGTCCAGGCGCAGGTCTCCGAGCAGTAGGTCCGCCACTGCTCGTCGACCTTGTCGACCACCAGGTCCTCCCGGACGAGACAGGGCACCATGCAGGTCCAGCAGCGGTGCGGGTACTCGTACCCGACCTCCTCGAAGGCGATCGGCTTGTTCCGGCCCGGATACCGCAGCCGGTTGTAGGACTCCCACCACTTGCCGAACTGGTTGTACCAGCCCGGGTACTTGTCCTCGAACCATTCGAAGTCGGCGTCGGTCATGCCGTCGATGCGCCAGTAGTTCACCGGCCAGCCGGTGGCGAAGAACTGCGCCACGCGGTGCACGTAGAACTTGTTCGTGATGCGGTTCCACGCCTCCTCGACGAGGTCGTGCGGGATCACCAGCCCGTACTTCTCCAGCGGGAGCAGGTAGCTGCGGTAGTAGTCGTCGTAGATCCAGCGGCGCCACATCTCGGCGTAGGACTCGCGGTCCTTGCGACGGTCCTTGGTTCCGTACTCGATGAAGGTGCCGATGGCGGCGTCCACCACGCAGTGGTTGTTCCACCAGGCGTAGCGCAGGTCGCGTTCCAGCAGCGGGCGGTTGCGCTCGTCGGCCAGCGCCATCAGGAGGATGGAGTAGCCGTTGCTGATGTGACGGGACTCGTCGGACTGCACCGAGTGGAAGACCGTGGGCAGCAGGTAGTCGCCGTTGGCGGCGGCCTCGTCGGGCATGGCCACGAACAGCGTGTTGGTGAACGCGGTCTCCGCGACGACCGTCAGATAGATGTTGGCCGCGGTGATCGCGTCACCGGTGATGAACCCTTCGCCGAACTGGCGGCCGATGGTGCCCGCGTAGTTGTTCGCGAACGCCTTCTCCGTGATGTCGAACCCGGCCGGGTCGATGTAGTTGTTCATGTAGAGCTTCTTGAGGTTCATCTGGATCGTCGAGTGCCGGACCTCGTCGATCATCTGCACCGCGAGTCCGTTGTGGATCTCCGGGTTCGGCACCGCGTCGATGGCCATCGGCATCGCCCGCGCCGCGGAGATCTCCGGAAACGGGATGATGGACAGGAACAACTTCTGCCACTCCAGCCAACGCTGCTGCACCTGCCGGAACATGTTCCCGCGAATCGCGCCGTCCATGGCCCCGAAGACGCGGTTGTCCTTCTCCTCCTCCATCGGGAAGTACGACCGCATGATCTGCTTGAGCGGGTCCTTCTTCGGTGCCTTCTCGAACGTGTAATCGGTGCCGAAGCGAGTCGCCGGGGTCGCGAACGTCGGCTCCCAGGACAGCTCCGTGATCTTGTTGTGCGCCTTGGTGAGACTCTGCCTGCTCAATTCAGCCTCCTCGAGAACCGGGGTCAAATTGCCCGGCGGTCGTCACTGACGGAGGAGAGTGTGTTGCGCATCGCAGGTACGTTCTGTCTCAATGTGAGACTGCGCGCCCAACGGGTGCCCGCCACGATGGCTGTGTAGGTCGGGGCGGGCCCCAGCACGCAACGTCAAAGGAGACGGTGGTGACGACGCACGGACACAGGTCGGACTCGCAGGTCAGCGTCCTGCGGGAGAAGTTCCTCGAACGTCCTCTGCCCGAGCTTCCCGGCGTGCGGGACATCATCTCCGCCTCCTGGCGGCGCGCGCTCGAACACCAGGTCGACGCCGAGGAGCCGGACCCGGTGTTCGTCGCCGACCGCGACGAGGAAAGCATGCTGGTCCGCAGTGCCACGCCGATCCTGGACAACCTGTGCACCGAACTCGCCGCACACCCGGTCGCCGTCCTGCTCACTGATGCCGACGGCCTGGTCGTGCACCGGTCAAGCGTGGACCGGTCGCTCGACTCCGGCCTCGATCGCATCTCGCTCGCACCCGGCTACAGCTACGCGGAGGAGTCGATCGGGACCAATGGGATCGGCACCACGCTCGAATGCCAGCAACCGGTGCTCGTGTCGGGATTCGAGCACTTCAACAGCCGCCTGGCGGACTTCGAGTGTGCCGGAGCACCGATATACCACCCCGTGCGCGGACAGCTGGTCGGCGTACTCGATCTGACCTCCTGGGCGGGCACACCGGGTCCCCTGCTCCTGACGCTGGCGCGCCGGACGGCCAAGCAGATCGAGGAAGCCATGCTCGCCGGCACGGGCGCCCGCGAGCTGGCGCTGTTCCGCGAGTACCTCGTGTCCTGCCGCCGGGGCTCGGGCGCGATCCTCGCCGTCAACGAGGACGTGGTCATGGTCAACAACCACGCCCGGGAGCTGTACGACGCGGCCGACCGGGCGGCTCTGATCACCCACAGTGCCGACGTCGCCGGATCGTCCACACCAGTCACCGTTCTGGCCGATCTCCCATCCGGCGTGGTCGCCCGGCTGGAGTACCGGCCCGTGTACAGCGGCTCGGTGCTCGCGGGCGGGGTGTTCCGCGTCAAGAGCCAGGCAGCCTCGCGACGCACGGCCGGCCACGCCGATCCGCGGTTGACCGGAGTGGTCGGCGGCAGCCCGGCCTGGCGGCAGGCGTGCTCCGCCGCGCAGACGAGCTTCACCAGCGGCAACTGGCTGGTGCTGATCGGTGAACGCGGCACTGGGAAGGCAGCGCTCGCGCAGGCCGTCGCCCGCCATCACGCACCGGGTGGGCACCTGATCGTCCGCGACTGTGAGGGCGTGGACGACTTCGAGGCATGGGCGGCGGCACTGGCCGACGAGGTGATCGGAGGAAACTCACCGGCGGTGGTCCTGCAGCACGCCGACACACTCGGCACTGAAGGCATGCGGCGCCTCACCGACGTGTTCACGACCTGGCAGGCCGCTGCCCCGGCCGAGGCTCCCCAGTGGGTCGCCGTCACGCTCAGCGACGCACCACACGACCCCGATGCCGCCGGATGGCTGATGCCCTTCTTCGCGCACACCGTCGAGGTGCCACCGCTGCGTCACCGCACCGAGGACCTGCGCCGCCTCGTGCCGCACCTCCTGGCGCGCCACGCGAAAGGGCGCCACCTGATGCCCTCGGACGCATGCCTGCGCCAGCTCATGCGCCTGCCGTGGCCGGGGAACGTCCGGCAGCTGGGCCGCGTACTGGCCGAGGTCTCCCGGCACCACCGCTCCGGCACGATCGAAGTCACCGACCTTCCCGCAGAATGCCGCACCGTCACACGACGCCAGCTGACCCAGCTCGAGTCGATCGAACGGGACGCCATCGTCCGCAGCCTCGCGGCCAACCACGGCAACAAGGAGCGCGCGGCGGCCGACCTCGGCATGTCGAGGGCCACCATCTACCGCAAGATCCGCTCGTTCGGCATCGTGCCCGGCCACTGAACCGGAGCCCCTCACACGGGTGAGACCTGCCGCTCGAACGGCGGATCAGACGTACGGTCGGAGGTTCGTTGTCGCCGAACGAGCACAGGCAGTCGTGGAGCGAGACGCCCCTGGGGAGATCTCGTCCTACGTGGCCGGATTGGACTTTGCCATGGCGGAACACAACCGAGAGCCGTGCGCTGCCGAGCCTGGTTCGAGTGCGCTTTCTGTCGAGGTCGTCCGCCGTGAAGCCTGCTGTGTCGTGACCCTGGCGGGCGAGATCGACATGGCCACCGTTGACCAGGTTCAACGCGCGGTGGGCGACGAGCCCGCCGGAGCGACCGAAGCACTGATCGTCGATTTCTCCCTCGTGACCTTCTGCGGCTCCAGCGCCGTGAGCTACCTGCTCCAGCTCGCCGAGCGCACTCGCGCGCGCGATGCCCAGCTCGCCATCATCCCGTGCCGCTACCTGAACCGGGTGCTCGAGATCGTGGGCCTCCAACGAGCAATGCCGACATACGACACATGCGCGGATGCGATCGCGGCCACCGGCTGCGCGCGACACGGCGTCGCGTAGGGGCCCTCAACGTTCCGCCGGGTCGGCCGCGACGACGTGGAGCGACAGCGCTGGCGGTGCCGCCACCGGGGCGAGCGGATCATCGGCCGGAGGAGCCTTCTCGACGATGGACGGTGCGCCGCGTACCGCACTCGCGGGAACGCCCTCCGGCAACGACCGCGGTACCTCGTCCGGCCCCGGCCCAGCGCCGGGGACGGAGAGCAACGGGTCAGCCGCTCCGGGCGGGGAGGGCGTGTCCGCGGGAGGATCCGGGTGCCTCACCCGGTACGCGCAACACGCGGTCCGGAGAGCAGGGACGTCTCCCGCCCGCGACGCCACCGATCGCTCGGCCGCTGTCGCTCCCTCGAACTGGTACGGCAGAGCAGTTGTCTGCGGTGCGACGACCGCGGTCACGCCGAGTGTGATCCCAACCGCGATCTTTCCGCCGCCGGAGGCGACAGCGGCCACGACGGAGGAGTGCGAGGCCACGGCGCTGGGCGCGACGGAGACAGACGGGCTCACCGGCGATGCCACGGCCGGCGCCGCGCCACACAGGGCGGGGGCGAACACGCCCGGGAGCGCGTTGTTGACTTCCTTCAGCGCCGTGGCCACGTCACGGCATGCCGGGCAGTTGTCGAGGTGCCTGGTCAGGACCCGAGAACGCCCGTCGCGCAGTTTGCCGCGCACCCAGGTGCCGAGGTCAGCGCGGAAACGCTCACAGTCGGAGTCCACCGCGTACGGCACGTGCGCCTGCAGGAAGGCCTGCCGAAGCCCCTCACGCGCGCGGACAGCCAGAGCCGCCGCGGCGTTGGGCTTGATCCCCAGCATCTTGCCCACTGTCGCCGCCCTGCGGCCTTCGACCTCCGAGTACCACAGCACTGCCCGCCAGCGCGCGGGCAGGCTGGCGAAGGCGGTCCGTGCGAGCTCCGCAGACCGGCGGTCCTCGGCCCGCTCGTCGGCTCCTGCGGCGCGCATCACCTCCGGCACGTCGGCATGCAGCTCCACCCGCCTGCCGCGGCGTCGCGCGGTGGCCACCACGTTACGTAACGTGGCCAGGAGATACGCGCGGAATCGCTCATCGGGACCGCCACCCTGACGGATCGCCGAGAACACGCGTGCGAACGCGTCGGCGACGAAATCCTCGCGGTCCAGAGCGCCTGCCTCCAGCAGGCTCGCCACTCCCAGCGCCGCACCGACGTGACGCTCGACCAACTCCGCGTAGGCATCGACGCGGCCATCGCGTACCGCGGCGATCAACGCAGCATCGTCAGCTGCCTCATCGTCGCAGGTCATGGGAGCCTCCGGTCCGTCGTGGCGAGCCATCGACGGAGGGACGGCACAACTGCCTGGCCATGACGGTAAACCCGTGCACACCATGCCGCAGATGCCACATCGCCACATCGACAAGTGCGCAGCACAGCGCGTCGAACCGGGCCGCCGGACCGCTACTGCCGCACCGGCTCCGCCTGCGTCGCGGCAGCGGCGGATGCCGCCACCTCGCCCGGCTCGTCCACCTCACCCGCGACGGCGTCCGGGTCGGACTCGTCAGCGAGCGGCCATCCGTGCCGGCCGACGATCTGATCGAACAGAGGCGTCGACTCCCCTTCGCCGCCGTGTCTCGAGCCCGCCGCATGATCGCCACTCATGGCGCCCCCTCTACATCGACAATCCGTTCCGCCTTCACCCAGCTCGGTTCGCGATCCGCGGCTGAATCAGGCGCCTTCACCGGAACCCACCACGTGGTCGTGTACTGATCGAAAACCGGCTCGGCCACCACTGTCGCCCGGCGGCAAACACGACTCCAATCGCGACGATGGGCAGCCAGATACGTCACTCGATCACCGATCCGCCAACGGCCGTGACCGTGCCCGGTCATGTCCCCTCCCACACAAGCTCGCTCCGACAACCAGCGGGAAACGGCCACGCGAGACTAACAGCTCCGGGCTACGACGGAAAACGAGTCACTTGCCCGGGGGATAACGGGCGATCGGTTAACGGCGCGAAACGAGAACGACAGGCGAACGAGGAAAAGAGCAAATCGGACAACGGATTCGAGCTTCAGCCATGCCCGTCGCTGTCACCTCACCGTGAATCATTGTGGCGAAATCACTCCCGCGTCATTGTCTGCTTGGTCGATGAACCACTACCGGAGACCTCACTCACCTCACGATCACGACGAGCTCGTCAAACCCGTCCGCAGTGAAGGCCACCCTGCCTGCGTTGAACGCAGTGATGGTGGCCTTCACTGCAGAAGGCGGAGCGATGAAACGGGCCGTTGCCGGGCATGGTTCTCGTCAGCCGACCGCGGCCGTCCTCGGGGTCGGCGCCATGATGCGGGCGATGTTGTCCGGCGCGAAGAACTCGGCCGGTGAGATCGTTCCCGCGGTGACGCTCACGAAGTCGGCCATGGCCTCCTCGTCGCCCGCGAGAGCGCCGAACAGCTGTCGCATCTCGGGTGGCGGTGGCTCCATGGTCGCCAGCTGCGTGGCGAACTCATAGATCGGCAGTCCGCGTTCGTCACGTACTCGCTGGTAGCCCGCCATCGCCACGTCGTAGGTTCGGAGGCCGCGCAAGTACTCGTCCAGCGCGCCAGCGCACAGTTCGGCGCTCGCGAACGCGTCGCTGATGCCCTTCGGGACGACCGGGTCCTTGTTGTAGCCTGCGTCGCCGACCAGCGCCCACCCAGGACCGTACGGCTTGCGGAAGTAGTTCCACACCCCGCCGCCGAGGAACGGTTCCACCCGGGCGGCGGCACGGACGCGCTCGGCGAAGGCCGGCGCCAGCTGGGCCGTCTGCCAGAAGCCGGCCTCGGGGTCGGATTTGAGCGCCCGCATTTCCGCGACCGGCCAGCCGAAGACGACGAGCGTCAGATCGTCGTTGGTGGGAATCGCGCCCATCGCGCGGCCGGGCCGGATGATGAACTGCACGCCGTCCACCGGCAGGTCGCGGAAGAAGGTGTAGTAGCCGTACTGCAGCTTGGGTTTCTCGTTGTACTGCTCCGCGCCCACCCACTTGGCGACGTGCGAGGTGCGCCCATCGGCCCCGATCACCACGCGAGCCCGCTCGACCACCGGGTGGCCGTCCGCGCCGTGGCCACGGATACCGACGACGCGACCGCCCGACACCAGCAGCTCGTCTACGTTGAAGTGCTCGCGGACCTCGGCGCCCGCGTGAGCCGCCGCGTCGACGAGGATCTTGTCCAGAATTCCGCGGCGCGGCGCGTACGCGGTGCTGACGCCCTCCACGGGGCGCGGCGTTCCGCCCAGTACCACTTCCCCGAAGTCCAGCAGCCATGACCGAAGCGGCGGGCACCCTGAGGCGACCACCCGCCCGAGCAGTCCCCATCGCTCGAGGGCGGCCACTCCTGGCGGCTGAATGATCAGCGTTGACAGCGTGTCGCTCGGGAACGTGGCCCGGTCGACCAGCAGCACGCGGTGACCCGCGCGCGCCAGCAGCATGGCGGTTGGCGATCCGGCGCATCGGGCGCCCACGACGATCGCGTCGTACTCAGCGGCCATGGCGTCCTCCTCGTGCATCGACGTCGACCACCAGCGTGGTCACGAGGGCGTTCCGCGAACGTTCCGTCACGTGCTGGCAGGGTGCTGCCTGGCGAGGAACTTCGCCCGCAGGCGTTCCGCCTCCGGCCGCCAGATCACCGAGCTGGTCAGCGTGCTGAGCTCGTCGGCGACCTGCAGGCCGGTGTCCGGGTCGCCGGCCACGTCGCACGCGGCCAGCAGGATGCGCAGCAGGGCCGACCGCAGTCCGGGCGCGGCCTGCTCCCGCACTCGCGCGGCCGCCACGATCCGCCGGATCCGCGCGATTCCCTCGGCCGGCCGGCCGTCGACGACCTCGAGGTAGGCGGCGAGAGCCGCGATGGCCGCGTCGATCTGCTCCCCCGCCACGGGCGGTGCCACTGCCTTGCCCCGCTGCACGAACCGCCGAAGCGCCGACACCTCGCCCATGTCCAGCGCCAGCAGCGAGGCGAAGAGCAGCGTCGTCATCAGGCTGTACGGGTGCGCGATCTCCTCGGCGCGGGCCAGTCCCCGGTCGCGAGCTCGGATCGCGGCCTGCTCGTCGCCCAGGAACCAGTAGGTCAGCGCCAGCCGGGTCAGGCAGATCACCAGGGGGTCCTGCGCGTAGCGGAGCAGGTGCTCGCGACGGTTCTCGTCACGATAGGTCGCCACCGCGCGTTCCAGGTGCTTTCGGGCGGCCGTCAGCTCGCCTGCCCAGAACGCGGTGACGCCGAGCACGTAGTCGCCCTCCACGCGCAGGACATCGTCGTCCTCGCGCTGCCCGCGATCGCGTAGTGCGGTGCCGTGCTCCCGTGCGGCGGCGAAGTCGCCGAGCGCCAGGCTGCCCAAGCCGAGGGATCGCAGCAGCGGCGGCGACGGCTCGGCGCCCAGGGAACGGCACAGCTTCAACGCGCGCCGGTGTGTCTCGTGAATCCTCGCCGAGGCGTAGCCCTCGCTCGCCACCAGTGGAGCGAGCAACGCGTTCGACAGGTCGAGCTCACAGGTCCAGCGCCGTCTCGACTCGGGCAGGGAACGCACGAGCTCCAGCGCACGGGTCAGATGGCGGGCCGACTCGGCATGCGCGTAGAGCTGCTGGGCCACCTCGGCGGCGTGAGCGTACGCGGCGACCGCCTGCTCGATCCGCTCCGCCTCCTCGTAGTGCCGCGCCAGCCGGCCGCTGACACTGCCAGGGTCCTGCTGGTAAGCGGCCTCCAGCGCTCGCGCGACCCGTCCATGCAGATAGCGACGTCGCACCGGGCTCAGCTCCGCATACACCGCCTCGCGAATCGTGTCGTGGCTGAAGTCGTAGGCCCTCGTGTCGTGCTCACGGATGATCCGGCGCCGCCACAACTCGTCCAGCCCTCGGATGACGACGTCCTCGCTCACCTGCCCGGCCAGGGCGAGTACCTCGGCGGTGAACTCGCGGCCGACGGTCGCAGCGACATCCACCAGCTCACGCGCCGCTGCGGAAAGCTGCGCCACCCGCGCCTGGACCACCGCCTGCACCTTCGGCGTGAGCACGTCGCCCGCACGCAACGCCTCGACGATGAACAGCGGGTTGCCCTCGGTCTGCCGGTAGAGCGCCGCTATGTCCGCGTCGGCGAACCGTTTCCCGGACAGCTGCTCGGCCAGTACTGCCGTCTCGGACCGGTTGAGCCGATCGAGATCGATCTCGGTCACTCTCTCGGCCAGCCGCAGGGCGTTGAGCAGCTCGCCGACCGGGGTCGCGGTCTCGATGTCCTCACGCCGTGCCGTGGCGACCACCAACAGCGGGGCCGATGGCCGGGTCCGCACCACATAGTGCAGCAGTCGCAGTGCTTCACGGTCCCACCACTGCACGTCATCGGCCACGAGCAAGACCGGAGCACCGGACGCCAGCAGAGCCTGGACCACAGCGTCGTACAACCGCTGCCTCTGCTCGCTCTCCGGTAACCGCAGTGGGCGCGGCACCGTGGCCAGCAGCTCCGGCAGGAGGCGTGCCAGCTCGGTGAGATACGGCGCGGCCAGGGCCCGCAGACCCGCGTTGAGCCGCTCCGACCGAAGCCACGCCACCACGGGGCCGTACGCCAGCGCACCCTCGCCGGGATACGCGCGGGCCACTGCCGTGACAGCGCCGCGATGGGCACACCACGCCCGGAACTCCTCCGCCAGCCGGGTCTTGCCGATTCCGGGCTCGCCGGCGAGCAACACCACTTGAGCCGCTGTGCGCGCCTGGCGCCATCGGGCCGTCAACGTCGCGCGTTCCGCGGACCTGCCGACGAACGACGTCCCGCCCACCCGCGAGATCTGCTGGACGTCGTCCGGCGACAGCAGCGCGTCGTAAACCGCACGCGTCACCGCCGCAGGCTCGATGCCGAGTTCCCGCTCCAGCGTCGCCGCGCACTCGTGGTACACCCTGACGGCGCTCGTCCGATCACCCTGGGCGTCGTGCAATCGCATCAGCAGCCGATAGGTCTCCTCGCGCATCGGCTGCTCCCGCAGGAGCCGCTCGGCATACCGCACCGCGCCGGTCAGGTCGCCGCGCTCGTGAGCCGTCGCGACCAGCCGCTCCAGCGCCTCGACGAAGGCGTGTCGCAGCCGAGCCCGCTCTCCCTCCACCCACTCGTCCGCGCGGCCCACCAGTAGGTCGCCGGTGTACAGGCGGACGGCAACGTCCCAGGACCCTCTGCTCAGCGCCGCCTCGAACTCGGCCACGTCCAGGCGGTACGGCGGGTCCGGTCGCCAGCTCAACGTCCGCTGTGTCACCTCGAGATGCCGGTCGATCTCCGGCCACGAACGGCGCAGGTTGTGCAACACATGCCGCAGGTTGGTCAGCGCCTGCGCCTCAGTGGAGTCTGGCCACAGAGCGAATGCCAGCCGCTGCCGTTGCAGCGACTGGTGCCGGTGCAACAGCAGGAAGGCCAGCAGCGACTCGCCGCGAGCGGAATCCAGGTGCATCGGGGCCCCGCCTCGGTGCACCTGAAACTGTCCGAACAACCGGATCGCGAGCGGCGGATCCGTCACAATTCCGGACCGTAGGATCCTCGGCCGCGTCTGTCTACGGGCGCACGAACCCATATCTGTGTTCCGAGCAGACCGACACCATTTCCCGCGCTCGACGTGGCGCTGGCTTTCGAACGGCGAGCACGGCTGGGCGTTGGCCGTGGAGGCACGCTGCCGCGACGAACTGGTGGTGCTTTCCTCCCGGACACTGATCAGTCCGAACTCCGCCGAACGGCTCGACGACGATCTCGTCGACACCACCGACGGAGGAACGCCGATTTTGTCCTGCCGCCACCGCGGCGAGGTCCTCGGCGAGACCGCAGTGGCGGCGGCCGAACTCGCATTCGCCCACGAGGGTCCTGCCACCTCGGCCGGACCACAGATCATCGCCAACGCGGCCTGCTGCATCGACCGGCCGTCCACCTGCCCGCGGGCGAAGCCGGTGTCGCAAGGGGCATTTATGTCCACCCTGGGCTTGACAGAAGCTCCAGTACGCGCTATAGAAATTAGCAGAAGCGGTACATGACCTGGTGTCCATGAACGAGGTGCCGGGGAGTGATCGACGATGCAGGACACCACGCGCCATGCGGCGACCAGTGACTTCGCGGAGCTGGTCTGCGCTGATCCGGCGTGGCTGGACGCGGAGTTCGACGCGATCGTGGCCGCCAACTTCGCTGACGTTCCCCCTGTTCCCCCGACGCGGCCCGGATCCGCGGGCCCCCGACGGCCGGGGCGCACGCTGCGGCTTCCGGCCGTGGCCCGGATGAGCGGTGGTGTGGTGACCGGGGCGGTGGAGGGACGACACCGGCAACGATCCCCTCCGCGAGAGCCAGCCTTCGCGTCCACGGAAGCAGAACGGTGAACTCGGAAGGCAGGTGATGCCGCGGTTCATACCCTCGCACCAACCGATCTGTTGTGGTGGGCTGTCCGCTCCACCCGGCCGGCGAGACCCGATGGTTCCCGGCCCGCGCCTCGCGACGCAACCCGGCGGCAGCCCACCCGCTCCGGTCGGCGGGTGCGAACCGCACCCTTGCATTTCTCGCACAATCCTTGCGACAGCTTCCCTTCGACACCGGCTCGGCCCCGCCAGGGCTGCGGCGGGGCCGGGCCAGCCTCGGAAGTGTGCAGAACGCCATCGCCGGATCGGCGAGGCCGAGCAGATCAGCGCCTGAGCCCGCGCACCGCGACGGCCACGACACCCGAGCACACGTGGGAAGGAACCGCCATGCTGGACCACGCCAACAGCCACGACGTCGCCGACCAGCAGCGCCCGGCCCATCCCGCGGTCGCCGAACCCGGGGATGGTCCCGAGGCCGCCGGGTCGCTCGACGCCGACCCGGCCGACCTCGCCGACCAGCTTCACGAGGTGCCGATGCTCGACGAGCCCGAACCCTGGCTCTGACACTCCGCAACCGTGTGCCATCCCGGCATCACGACATCCGTGGGTGAGCAACGATGGGCAGAACCCGAGTGGCCACGATCGCCACCACGTTGGCCGGCACGTCCCGGGCGATCCACCGCGCGATCCGCGCCACCGACCCCGCCAGGGCGGCGAGCCTGACGCAGTTGCGGGACACCGGCTGGGAACTCACCCAGCTCACCGCGGAACTGACCGACCTGGTCGCGCTGCTGGCCGATTACACCGGCCGGCACACGGACCAGCCCGAGCGGGTGCGTCGAGCCGACGGCGGCCCCGCCGGTGAGGACCTCGCCCACGCGAGCCGGCACCTGACCTCGCTGCGCCGATCCCTCGACATCGCCCACACCGAGGCCCGCGACTACTACACCGCGCTCAGCCACCTCAACCCAGCACAGCTACCGCCATGAGCAGCATCCCGTCCGACCCGCACACCGTGCTCGGCCTTGAGCCGGGCGCCGGCACCGCCGAGATCACCACGGCCTACCGGCGGGCCGTGCGCGCCTGCCATCCCGACGGACCCCAGCCCGACCCCGAGCGACTCGCCGCCGTCCTCGCCGCCTACCGTCTGCTGCGCGACCGGAACACCCGACGCCAACGCGAGCACCAGCGCACCGGCCATGGGCAGGAGATCCCCGTCCGCGTCCACCCGCACGTCACACCATCGGGGCCGGCACTGCGCGCCGGGCCGGTCCGCCATCACCGGCGGGGAACCGCGGTGACATGACCCGCTTCGGACTGCTGGTGACGAGGGCTCAACGGCCAAGGACCCGGAAGTCCTCGAAGCCGTCGTCATCCAGCGGCCGCGGACGACGGGCGGCCGCACGGGGGCGTGGCCTGCCGTCTTGAACGACGGCAACGGCCGACGGCGCCCGCGGGTCCGGATCGACCGGCCGCTGGTCGCCGAACATGCGCGCGTTCTCGGCCAGCACCTCGTCCAGTAACTCGGTGTCGCCGAGAACCCGGCGCACCATCTCCGCCTGAGCCCGTGCGGCCGCGGCCCGAGCCTGCGCGATCGTGTGCAGGAGGCCGGCGGACAGTTCCGCGGGCTGCACCGCGCGGACCTGGCCGGAGAAGGTGATCTCCTTGACCGAGCCATCCGGCCCGGCGACCACGGTCACGACACCATCCGGCGAGGTCGCGGTGCCCGTGGCCGCGTCGAGCTCCTCGGTCATCCGCCGGTAGGCCTCCGCACGCGTCCGGTTCTCCGCGGCGGCGGTGTCGATCGCCTCGATCCGCCGCAGCAGCCGCTTGGCCGTTTCGCTCATGGCATCCCTCCCGGTGCTGTCGTGCGCTGTTGCGGCCTGATGGTCTCGATGAACCGCTGGTAGTCGTCGATCACCTGCGGGAACTGCTCCAACCGCGAGGTCAGCACGATCCGCAGAACGGCCCGTCCCCCGGCGCCCGCGAAGGCCATGAAGACTTGGTACTGCACCAGGTGCTGCCGCTGGCCGGACAGATCCACGGCCAGGCGGACCGCCTGGGTGTAGACGGGGTTCCACGCCGTGCCACGCTCGCTGGTGCGGCCGACCTTCACCTCGTGCGCTCCGGATCGCAGCCGTTCGATGGACTCCTCGGCGATCCGGGACAGTGGAACGTCGGCGTCCCGCAGTTCACCGGCGATCGTGATGTTCGGTGTGAACCCGCCGCCCCCGGCCCCAGGGTGCAACGCGACGAACGCGACCTCCGGAGTGCCGATCTCGTCCGGGTCGACCGATCTCCAGCCCTCCGGCAGGGAGAACTCGATCGGAACGGGAAGCATCGTGGTCATCTGTTCACCTCTCTCGTCGCTCGCCGGCGGACGGGGTCAGAAGCCGAGGACGGCACCGACGGCGCCACGCATGTCGCTCGGGGCACCACCGACCGTCTCGCGGACATCGGAGGCGACGCCACCGACCGCACCGGCCGCCTCATTGACCGCCTCGGCAACCCCGCCCGGATCGATGGTCACGTCGAAGCCGACCCTGCCACCCACCCCGAACGCGGCGCCGGCCGAGGCACCAACGTGGAACTGGCCATCGTCGCCCATGCCGAACTGCGCGCTGCCCTCGACGCCGACACCTGCCCATGCCTCGCCGTTCACACCGGCACCGACGCCCGCCACCTCTGCGCCGACCTCGCCGCTGGCCCGGGCACCGGCGAACGCCTCACCGCTGACTTCGGCGCCGCTTAGGCCGACGCTGCCCCGCGCGGACGCCTCAGCGCCGGCCATCGCCTCGCCGCTCGCTGACACTCCGGCGTGAGGGCCCAGGTTCAGCTCGCCAGCCGCTTCGGCACGTGCCCCGACGAACGCCTCCGCATTGCCCTGCGCGCCAAAGGCGTCCACGTTGCCCTCGGCGCCGGCGGAAGCGCCGACCATGCCGGCGGCGGAACCGGCCGCGTCGACCCCGTGGCCGAGGTCGACCTCACCCTCGACGCTACCCCTCGCCAAGTACGCCTCGGCGTTGGCGCCCGCGGTGACCCCGTTCTCGGTGACCTCGTTGTAGGCACCGGCATTGGCGCCGAGTAGCGAACCCTCCGCGCTGCCCCGGCCGGAGATCCCCCCGGCCGCAAAGGATCGCTCGGCCTCGCCACCGACCCACTCCGTGGCGGCTCCGGTTTCGGATCTGCGCACATTCAGGCCCAGCGCGTCCGCGAACGGCACCTCGATGCCGAACTCGGCGAGCGTCCGGCGGATACTGTCGTGCATCAGGCCGTCGGCCTGGCTGCCCCACTCACGCCGGTAGCTGCGGCCGTGATCGTTCTCCTGCCAGCCACCGGGGTCCTGTTCGACCCACTGGCCCGTTGCCGGGTCCCAGTGGCGCTCCATCTCCCGCCGCCCCGCGCCCCACTCGTTCTGGCCGAACGTCCGGGTGTAGCCGCCTTCGCCGTCCGGTTCGAACCCGAGCGCACTGGCCACCTCACCGCCGGCCTGCTCAACCTGCTGTCGTGCGGCGTTCAGGATGGCCTGTGCCTCCTGTGCGGCGGCCACACCGGGATCCTGGAAAGGTCCGAGGGTCTGCCCACCTGCCTTGGCGGACTGCGCCAGTGCGTCGTACCGTGCGGCGGCGGCGCGGCTCGCGGCCTGCGCCTGGTGGTACAACTCGATCGCCCGCTGAGCCTCACCCTGGCCCCAGGTCAGCACGTCGGCGAAGTCGCACAGTGCCTGTCCGCCCCGGCCGGCGGCCTCGACCACGTGCGCCCACTTCGGCGGCTCGTCGCCGAAAGCGGACCGGAACGCCTCACTCGCCTCACCGACCCACTGCACCGGATCGATCCGGCCGAGCCTGGCGCTGATCTCGTCGGCCGTGGTGATCGTGCCGACCAGTTCCCGCAGATCACTGGAGATCGTCGCCGGATCGCCCGGTATCAGGTCACTGGGATCGTCCGTCTGCCCCAGCTCAGCCACTAGCGCACCGGCCCTTCGCCGACACCGGCCACGGCGGACGTGCCTGCGTCGTCACCGTTCAGGACATCGCTGATGCCGCCGCCCACCGCGCGGAGGGCGCCGCCGTCGTTCTCCAGCACGTCCCCGAACGTGCCCAGCGTGCCGCCGGCCTCGGTTTCGGAGTCGAGGTACCTGCCAGCGGCCTCACCGAGCCGCACGCCGAAGTCCTCCGCCTTGTCCCGCAGCGCCTCGACCTGGCGCCTCAGGTGGTCGACGTACTGTTCCCAGCCGGCCTGCACCCCCGGATGGCCGTAGTCGCCACTCGGTCCTCGCCAGACCATGCCGGCCACGCCGGCGACGGCGTCGCCGATCATGCCCGCCGTCTCCCGCAGCTCATCGGGAACCGCACCGAAACCCGCCACCTGCCCAAGCCCCCTGTCAAATCACCGCAACGGACGATCGCGCTTGCCCTGCCGGGTCACCGTCGCCGCTGTGCCTGCCGGGCACCACCGCCCGAGACACCGGGCCGTTGAAGCTGTCCCCGAGTACGACGGCGCTCACGCCGGTAACCGATTCGAGCCTGTCAGGAGACGTTCGCGGTGGACCACACCTGTTGGGACCGGCGAGATACCCTCAGGGTATGGCCGTGGATCTCCGGATCAAGCGAGCTGGCGGGGCAACCCGGTGCACGTGGTCCATACCGGTACCGGCTCCGGGCCACCCTTGCGGCGATACCGGGTTCCGCGAGAGCCGGGGCGCGGTACTGGCTGGCGTCTCCCGGCTGTCCAGCGGCGGATCGACGTGACAGCGGAGACCGACGCGCTGGACACGAACGCACCGCGAGCGGCCCGCTCCCGGTGCGCGGATTCGCGGTACGGACGCGGATGACGAGCAGGGCCCTGGCGCCTCGCGCCCTCCGTGCTACCCCGGCGAGCCGGGTGAGCAGCCCGTCGCTACCGGAAGCCGGACCGACACCGGTGATTCTCCGGTTGACCGGGCGGCCGGGCGACGCCACCGACCGTCCACACCGGACTCGCGGGGAACGTCCGTCAACTCACGACGAGAGCGCCGCCAGCCCCGCCAGCTCCGTCGTCACGGCCGG
Organism: Prauserella endophytica; assembly: GCF_005146945.1. GTDB lineage: Bacteria > Actinomycetota > Actinomycetes > Mycobacteriales > Pseudonocardiaceae > Prauserella_A > Prauserella_A endophytica. The sequence goes on along the minus strand of NZ_SWMS01000002.1, from coordinate 80,243 downwards.
CCATGCCGCACTGAGGGGGTCGATGACCTCGAAGTGCGCGGCATCCGGCACCACGACGAGCTTCGCGACCGGATGGGTATCCACATAGGATTCACTGACCGCCACCGGCAACCCGTCCTCGGCTCCGTGCACGAGCACGACCGGTCGCTCCGGCGCTGCCATCCGCACCGGGTCGAGGTCGGCACGCTCGTCCGGCGGCCCGCCCAGGAACGCGGCCACCGCGCCGTCCCCGAGCCCGAGCCGATGCGCGAGCATCAGGTCGGCGACGGGGGCGAGCGCCAGCGTGCCGAGCAGGCCGGGAGGCGGGCAGACCGACGATGCCCAGAGGGCGAGATGCCCGCCCGCGGAGTGCCCGGCGAGCACCACCTCGCGCGCGCCGAGCTGCCCCGGCAGCTCGGCCAGCGCGGCCCGGACGTCGGCGACCAGGTCGTCCGGCTTGCCCGGCACCCGGCGGTACTCGATGGACACCACCGGCCAGCCGTCCTCGCGCAGGGCCGTCGCGAGCGGGCGCGTGTGCGTGCGGTCGTACTCCGGAGTCCAGTACCCGCCGTGGATGAACACCAGCAGCGGGTGCCGTGCGGCACCGGGCAGCCAGGCGTCGGCGACGTGTTCGGGCGCGTCGCCGTAGCGCAACGTGCGGTCGGGCTCCGGAGCGGAGCGCGTGAGCACGGAACGGTCCATCACGGCCTCCCACACTGCGTCGTCGTGACCATCGTCGTCATCCCCGCCCCGCCGACCGGTCGAGCGCGGGCAGCACCCTGTTCCCGATCAGCTCGATCCCGCGCTGGGTGTCGAGCCCCTGCGGGGTGCCGAACTCGACGCGGGCGGCGCCCGCGTCGATGAGCCGCTGTGCCTGCGCGGCGACCTGGTCGGGCGTGCCGGAGAAGGCGAACAGATCCAGCAGCTCGTCGGGGATCAGGGATCCGGCGCCGTCGTGATCGCCGGCAGCGACGCGCGCCTTGATCTCGGCGAGCAGTTCGTGCGGTACGTCGACCGTGGGATCGAGGTCACCGACGACACCGAGGTACATGGCGACCTCCCGGCGCGCGCGGCGTCGCGCCGCCGCGCCGTCGAGGTCAACGACCGTGACCGCGCCGACGACAATGCGCACCTCGCCCGGTTCTCGTCCCGCCGCCCGCTCTCCCGGTCGGAGCCGCGCCCGCATCACCGGCAGCATCGCGGGGTTCGCGGTGCCGCCGATCTTGATCTCGTGGGCGAGCGAGCCCGCCATCGCGACGGCACGCGGGCCCCACGCGCCGATCAACAACGGCGGGTCGGCCCGCTGGGTCTCGTACCGCAGGGCGACGCCGGGGGTCAGCTCGAAGACCTCCCCCCGGAATCCGGCACCGTCGCCGGCGAGCAGCCGGTAGATGAACTCCACCGCCTCGCGCAGGTGGGCGAGCGGCCGCGGCTGGGTGAGCCCGATGTCACCCAGCCAGGTTCCCCGCGCCAGGCCGAGATACGCGCGCCCGTCGGACGCGGCGTCGAGCGCCGCGAGCTGGCCGGCGATCTCGTACGGGTGCATCGAGTACGGGTTCCAGCAGGCGGCGCCGAGACGCACCCGGTCGGTGACCCTCGCCATCTCCAGCAGCGCGGGCAGCGGCGGCTGGAACAGCAGATCCGCGAACACGCTGAGCACGTCGATGCCGTGGGCCTCGGCGGCCGTCGCGAGCCGCGCGTACTCAGCGAACGAGAGGTTGCTCTGCAGGCCGAGCCCGATCTCCACGTCCCTCATGTCAGGTCGCCGGAGTTCAGGGCGCACCGCCGTGTCCGGTCGACGCGCATGACGAGCCGCTCCTCGGGGTCCGGGCAGGCGACGTGACAGTCCCGTTCAAGCCAGTCGCCCTCGGGCAGATCGCGCTGTTTCGCGGGCAGCAACGGCAGCGCGGCCTGCAGAGCGTAGACGCAGAAGTGCTTGCCCTCGGGGATGCGCAGCTCCGCGCTGTTGGTCAGCTCGAAGTAGTCGCCGACCTCCATCCCGCACACCGAGCGCCCCTCGATGCGTTCGACGGTCACCCGCAGGTCCCACAAGCTCATGTCCGGTTGTGTCATGCTGCCCTTCCCGTGTCGTCGGCCTCCAGCCAGCAGGCGACCGTGTGGTCCTCGCCCGCGAGTTCCGGTTCCTCGGCGCAGGCGGCGAACGCCTGCGGGCACCGGGCCCGGAACCGGCACCCGGTGCGCACGGCGGCGGGGTCGCCGACCTCACCCGCGAGCGCGCGCGGCAGCCCGGCGTCCGGGTCCGCGCTGGGGATCGCGTCGATCAGCGCCCGCGTGTACGGATGCTTCGGCTCCCGCCACAGCCGCTCGGTCGGCCCGGTCTCGACGATCCTGCCGAGGTACATCACGGCGGTCACGTCGGCGAGCCTGCGCACCAGCGCGAGGTCGTGCGAGATGAACAGCATCCCGACGTCCAGCCCGCGCACCAGCTGGGAGAGCACGTCCACCACCTGTGCCTGCGACGACACGTCGAGCGCGGTCACCGGCTCGTCCGCGATGAGCACGTGCGGGCGGGCCGCCAGCGCGCGGGCGATCGCGATGCGCTGCAGCTGCCCTCCCGAGAACTGGTGCGGGAACCGGGTCGCGGCCGACTCGTCGAGCCCGACGCGGGTGAGCTGGTCGAGCGCGTACCGCTCCCGCTCCGGCCCGCGCCCGACGTCTGGTGGCACGCCGTCCAGCAGCTGGCTCAGCACCGTGCGCCGCGGGTTGAGCGACGAGTACGGGTTCTGGAACACCATCTGCAGACCGATCTCGGCACGCCTTCGCCTGCGCCTGCCCAGTGGCGTGACGTGCTCGCCGCGCAGCCGCACGTCGCCGCCCGTTGGCGCGGACAGTCCCGCCGCGACCCTCGCGAGCGAGGACTTGCCGCACCCCGACTCGCCCACCAGACCGACGATCTCGCCGGACCGGACGTCCAGCGACACACCGTCGACGGCGCGGACCCGCCCGCGGCCCGGCGCACGGTGCTCGACGGCGATGTCGGTCAGCTCCAGCAGGGTCATCGCGGCACCTCCGCCGTCTCGGCGCGCTCCGCGAGCAGCGCGCGGGTGTAGGGGTGGCCGGGCGAGCGCAGCAGCTGCGCGGTCGGCGCCGACTCGACGACCCGGCCGTTCTGGAACACGCACGTGTGTGTCGCGAGCGAGGCCAGCACGCCGAGGTCGTGGGTGATGAACAGGACGCTCAGCTCGAACTCGGAGCGCAGGGAGTCCAGCAGCGCGAGGATCCCCGCCTGCACCGTGACGTCGAGCGCGGTCGTCGGCTCGTCCGCGATCAGCAGCCTCGGCCGGGCGGCGAGCGCGGAGGCGATGGCGATGCGCTGCAACTGCCCGCCGGAGAACTGGTGCGGGTACGACCGCAGCGCGCGCTCGGGGTCTGGCAGGCGCACCTGCTCCAGCAGCTCGACGGCCTGCGCCTTCGCCTGCGTGCGGGTGAGGCCCAGGTGCACGCGCGTGTGCTCGGTGAGCTGCCTGCCGATGCTGAGCATCGGATGCAGTGCGGCGGTGGGGTCCTGGAACACCATCGCGATGCCGTGCCCGCGCAGCGCGTGCATCGCCTTGCGGTCTCGGTGGTCGAGCTCGGCACCGTCGAACCGCAGCGTGCCGGACACCTCGGCTCCGGCGGGCAGCAGGTCGAGCAAGGTACGGGCGGTCATGCTCTTGCCCGAGCCGCTCTCCCCCGCGATGCCGACGATCTGTCCGCGCCGGACGGTCAGCGAGACGTCGTTGAGCACCGGCACCGGGCCGTCCGGTCCGGGCAGGCTCACCGCGAGGTGTTCGACGGCGAGCAGTTCGTCGCTCATGTCAGCGCCCTCCCACGAGGTTGGAGTCGAACCGGTCGCGGATGGCGTCGCCCAGGATGTTGCACGCCAGCACGACGGTCAGGATCGCCAGGCCGGGGAACACGCTGACCCACCACATGCTGATGTCGTTGGAGCCGAGCGCCACCATCGCTCCCCACTCCGGCGCCGGCGGGCGCGGGCCGAGACCGAGGAACGACAGCCCGGCGAGGAGCAACACCGCGTTGCCAAGCTCGAGCGTGGCGAGCACGATGGCGGGCCCGACACTGTTCGGGATGACGTCGCGGCGGAGCACCGTCACCGGCCCGACGCCGAGCATCCGGGCGGCGGACAGGTAGTTCTCGCCGCGGATGCTCAGCACGGCGCCGCGGATGACCCGCGCGTACACCGGCCACGACACGATCACCAGCGCCAGCACGGCGTTGGTCGCGCTCGGTCCGAACGCGGCTGTGACCGCCATCGCGAGGATGATCTGCGGGAACGCGAACACCAGGTCGGTGACGCGCATGATGATCTCGTCGGCGACCCGGCCGAGGTAACCGGCGATGAGGCCGAGCAGGCCGCCCACCAGCAGCGCTCCGGCGACGATCGCGAGCGCGAGCGGGATGGACAACCGGGCGCCGTGCAGCACGCGGCTGAGCACGTCACGGCCAAGCTCGTCGGTGCCGAACGGGTGTGCCGCCGACGGCGGTGCGTAGATGTCGGCGCTCTGCGCGAGCGGGTCGTAGGGGCTGAGCCAGCCCGCCAGTACGGCCACGGCGAGCCACGTGGCGAGCACGACGAGTGCGGTGACCACGACGGGCTGGCGCCATACGCGGTGCCGCCGGGTTCGGCCCCCGATCCGGGGCAGGACGGTCGCTGTCATGAGAGGCGGATCCTCGGGTCGGCGAGGCCGTAGAGCAGATCCACGGCGAGGTTGATCAGGATGTAGGTCGCGGCGACGAACAGGGTCACGCCGAGGATCGCGGGCCGGTCGAGCGCGCTGGCGCTGGTGTAGGCGTAGTTGCCGAGGCCAGGCCAGGCGAAGACGCTCTCGATCAGCACCGTGCCGGCGAGCATCGAGGCGAACGTCAGCCCGGCCATCGTCATGATCTGCACGAGGCCGGCGCGCAGCAGGTGCCGGAACAGCACGGTGCGCGACGGCAGGCCCTTGGCGTGTGCGGCCGTGATGTAGTCCTTGCGGAGCACCTCCAGCAGTGCCGAGCGGACGAACCGGACGAGCGTCGCCGTGGTGACGAGGGTCAGCACGAGCACCGGCAGTGCCGCGTGCTGCACGGCGTCCCAGGCCAGCATCAGGTCACCGGCGAGCAGGGCGTCCACGGGATAGAGCCCGGTGACCGAGGGCGGCGGGGAGAACTCGGGACTGAGCCGACCGCCGCCCGGCGACAGGCCGAGCACGAAGAAGAACAGGTACAGCGCCAGCAGGGACAGCCAGAACGGCGGCGTCGACAGCCCCAGCAGCGAGCCGACCCGCACCGCCTGGTCGGCCGCCTTGCCGTGGCGCAGCGCGGCGAACATGCCGATGCCGATGCCGAGCAGGACCGACAGCACGATCGCGGGCAGTGCGATCTCGAGTGTCGCGGGGATGTGGTCGAGGAGGTCTTCGAGCACGGGCCTGCCGGTGTGCTGCGAGGTGCCGAGATCACCCTGCACGAGGTTCCCGAGGTAGGTCAGGTACTGCACGGGCAGCGGCTCGTCGAGGCCCCACCGCTCCTCGAACGCCGCCACCGCCGCCGGGTCGCCGAGCGCCTCGTCGGACAGGTTGGCTGCCACGGGGTCGCCGGGCACGGCCTGCACCAGCAGGAAACCGATCAGCGTCGAACCGAACAGCAGGCCCACGGCGATCGCGAGCCGTCGCGCGAGGTAGCGCACGATCGGTGGGACACGCGGGCGCCGCGCGGGCGGCGCGTTCGTCTCCAGTGTGGTCACGGGTTCTCCTCCCGGGTCGGCGCGCTCATGCGGCGGGCCGGACGGCGGCCAGGTCGACGATCCAGCCTGCCGGCGTGTACTCGGCTCCGGTGACCTCGGGCGTGCTCACGACCGTGCCCGAGTTGTTGCCGAGCAACACGTACGGCGCGTCGCGGTACATCGCGTGTTGCCAGCGCACGACGGCGGCGTTGCGTTGCTCTTCGGTGGTGGCTGCGAGGAAGTCCTCCGTCGCGGACAGCACGTCGGGGGACGCGTTGTCCTCGGTCCAGTTCATGCGCTCGGCGTTGACGCCGCCCGGCGACATCACGCGGACCATCGAGTCGGCCCTCGGGTAGGTCAGCGCCTGCGGGGTCATGCCCATCTGGGCCTTGCCGCCGCGGTACTGCTCCAGGAACGAGTTCAGCGGCAGCGGCCTGAGGTCGATGGTGATGCCCGCCTTGGCCGCGTCGCCCTGGACCTTGGTGGCGATCGTGCCGAGGTCGACGCCGCGGTAGGTGATGGCCGGGTAGATGAACTCGATGGCCGGGTTGGTGATGCCCGCATCGCGCAGCAGCTTCCTGGCCAGGGGCAGGTCCTGCCGGAGCGTTTCCTCCTTCGGCAGCGTGCCGGGGTACGCGGGCGCGATGAGCCCGCGCGCGGGCCCGCTGCGGCTGCCGAACAGCTCGGCGAGTCCCTGGTAGTCCAGCGCCGCGCGGACCGCTCTGACGAACTCCGGTCGCGAACCCACCGGCGAGACCGCGGGATCGGTGTTCACGAACGAGAAGTACGCCGTGTCGGGCTGCTGCGAGACCTTCAGCGAGGGCGGCAGCCCCTCGAGCAGCGTGCCGGCGATGTCGAGCGCGATCTCCGGGCTCGACGATCGGGTCAGCGTCAGCTTCTGGTTCTGTGCCTCCATGTTGCGGATGACCACCCGGGAGTAGCCGGGCTTGTCACCCCAGTAGTTCTCGTTGGCTGTGAGCACCAGCTGCTCACCGGGCTGGTTCCGCTCGAGCACGTAGGGTCCGCTGCCTGCGGTCTCACGGTCCAGATAGGACTGTGCGCGGTCCTTGCTCGCGGCGCTGGCGTCGGAACGTCCACCGTGCTCGGCGACCACGTCCGCGTTCACGATGGAGGCGGCGGGCATCGCCATGAGCACGGGCACGTTCGGGTTCGGTGTCGGCGAGGTGACCACCACCGTACGGTCGTCGGGAGCGCTGATCTCCAGTCCGGCGAAGTACGCGGACGCGCTGCCCTTGAGGTTCACGAGGCGGTTCAGGGAGAACTCGACGTCCTCCGAGGTGACGGGCGTGCCGTCGGAGAACGTTGCGTTCTCGCGCAGGGTGAAGGTGAATCGGGTGGCGTCCCGCGAAGCCTCGTACGACTCCGCGAGGCCCGGCTTCGGCTCGGTCACGTCGCCGCCCTCGAAAGTGAGCAGGGACTCGTAGAGGGCGTGCACGGCGAGGTAGCCGGTCTGCTCGTACACCAGCCCGGGGTCGAGTGTCTTGTACACAAAGGACGTGTCGACGACGAGCGTGTTGTCTCTCGCCGCCGAACCGGCCCGGCCTGCCGTGCACGCGCTCAGCACGCAGGTGACGACGGCGGCAAGGGACACGGCGGCGAGCAGGAGACGGCGCCGGGCGGGGACTCGGAACCGACGGGGCATGTTTCCTCCGGAAGAGTTCGCCGAGCGGAGATACCGGAGTCAAACCCGCCACGGAAGTATAGTCAAGATGTACTGTTGTTTATCTTCAGTAAACTAGCGTCGAAAGCTCCGCGGTTCCCTCCGAATAGGGCACTATCGGACAATCGCACCAGCGAAAGGACGGCGAACACGTGCTCGGCAACCGGATCCGGGATCTGCGCAAGGAGCGCGGGCTGACGCTGCGGCAACTGGCGGCGCGCATCGAGGTCACTCCCGGCCTGCTGAGCCAGATCGAGAACGGCGCCACCGACCCGAGCCTGACCACGATCCGCAAGCTCGCCGGCGCCTTCGGTACGTCGCTGGCGGAGATGTTCTCCGACGACGCGCCCGCCGTGCACGTCACGCGGCCCGGCCACCGGCCACAGCTGCGCCGGTCCAACGGCCACCTCCTCTACGACCGGCTCACCCCGGGGCGCGGTGACCTGGAGGTGCTACTCGGCCAGCTCGCCCCCGGTGAGGCGACCTGCGACGAGCCGTGGGGCCACGCGTCGACGGAGTGCGCGCTCGTGCTGGAGGGCACGATCACGGTCGAGGTCGGCGGCGGCACGTACACGCTGGACAAAGGCGAGAGCGTCACGTTCGACTCCCGGCTGCCCCACCGCTACGTCAATACGGGAAACCGGCCCGCCGAGTTCGTCGTGTCCGTGACGCCGCCGAATCCGTGACTACCCGAGTGCGGCGGGCTCCCTTCGCGCCGCCACCGCACGGGCCCGGTCGTCCCGGACCACCTCGCCTCCCTTGAGGACCATCGAGATCGACCGGAACGCCGAGGTGTCCGCGAGCGGGTCCTGTTCCAGGACGAGCAGGTCCGCGTACTTGCCCTCGGTGACCGAGCCCAGCACGTCGTCGGCGTCCAGCCAGCGCGCGGGCGCGATCGTCGCCGCGCGCAGCGCCTCGCGGGCCCCGAGCCCTCCGTAAGCCATGTACTCCAGTTCCCGCACGGCGGCGCTGGTGCCCTCGAACCGCCAGAACGGCGGCATGTCACTGCCGAGCAGCACCTCGACCCCGGCCTCCAGCGCCCACCCGTAACTCTGCAGGTGCCGCTCCCCCGCACCGAGGGAACGCTGCTGCATCCACTCCGGAACGCCGAGCTCGTCGAAGAACTCCTTGCACCGTGTCACCACGAGCGTCGGGACGTAGGCGCAGCCGCGCTCGGCCATGAGGCCGGTCAGTTCCCTGGTCAGCTCGTAGCCGTGCTCGACGCAGTCCAGCCCGAGCTCCACCGCTTCCCGGATCACCGGCCACGGACCCGCGTGGGCCGTCACCTTCCGGCCCCACTCGTGGGCGGTGGCTATGACGGCGGACAGCTCGTCCGTGGTCACCTGCCGGGTGTCGATGGCCTCGTGCCTGCCCGAGATGCCGCCGGAGATCATCACCTTGATCAGGTCGGCGCCGGCCTTGATCTGCGTGCGCACGCCCCGGCGGAACTCCGTGGCGCCGTCACACTCGAACGCGCCCGACGACCCGTGACCGTGCCCGCCGGTACAGGTCAGCGCCCGGCCCGCGGTGAAGATGCGCGGACCCGGGACGAATCCGGAATCGACCGCCGTGCGCAGCGCGAAGTCGGCGTGGTCCTTCTCGCCGACACACCGCACCGTCGTGACTCCACTGTGGAGGGTACGCCGAGCGCCGTCGGCCATGTAGAGCGCGAGGTCATGCGGGCCCATGCGCTTGACGCGTTCCCCGAGCGCGCCGGGCAGGGACAGCGAGAAATGCGTGTGCATGTTGATCAGGCCTGGCGTGACATACGCCCCGGCAAGGTCCAGCTCCACGCAGCCCGCCGATCGGGCTCGGGCGCCGAGATCGGGGTCCGTGCCCACCTCCTTGATCCGGTCGCCCTCGACCCACACGGCGGCGTTCTGGAGGGGAGCCTCGGCGAGCGAGTCGACGACCGTGCAGTCTCGCAACAGGTATCCGGGCGCCGTTTCAGCCATGGGCAGCTCCTTGTCGTGTCGTTCCGTCGGTGTCCCCGCGAGACACCGAGTCAGTCGTGGTCCATCCACACGGGACGCCCGCCGACGGCGACGAGCGCGGGCCGCAGCGACGGCCAGCCCTCCGGCGCGCAGCCGAGCGGGTTCTCCGGCCACACCACGAAGTCGGCGACGGCCCCCGGCGCGAGCACCCCGACGTCCCGCAGCCCGATGTGGTGCCCGGCCTCGCGGGCGTAGAGCGAGAGCGCCTGGTGCGGTGTGAGCGCCTCGTGCTCGCCGAGGCTCGAACCGTCCCACGCCTTGCGGGTGACCGCGATGGCCGCGCCCGTGAGCGGGTCGCACGGGTGGGTGTCGGATCCGCCCGCGAACCGCGCGCCATGGCGCGCCATGGTGCCGAAGGGCACGGCCTGCTCGGCCAGCGGGCCCCACACCGCGCGCATCTCCCGGACGTAGGTGTAGGCGAGCGCGGGCTGCACCGAGATCCCGATGCCGAGCTCGGCGCAGGCGTCGAGATCGCGCTCGGTGATGAGGAAGGCGTGCGCGATCGACACCTGGCCGGGCGTGAACGCCGCGCCCTCGGCACGCAGCTCGCGCACGGCCGCGGTGACGGCGGCGATCGCCCCGCCGCCCATGGCGTGCACGCAGGCCGGCCAGCCCCGTTCGGCACACAGGCGCAGGACGGTGCGCAGTTCGCCCGGCGAGTAACGGGCGTTGCGGTCGCTGCCGGGTTCCTCGGCCGGGCGTAGCCACGCGCCGGTGAACTCACCGTCGAGGACCAGCTTGAGCGCCCACGCACGGAGCCGGTCGTCGCCGTCCCCCGGCAGCGCCGTGCTGTGCAGGACACGGTTCAGCTCGGCGTCGAACTCGCCGCGCCAGTCGAAGCGGTTCATCAGCAGGACGCGCTGGGCGAGCACGTCGCGGTCGGCGGCCGCGCGGTACAGCTGCCAGGCGGCGTCGAATCCCGCGGGGAGGCCCGGATCGACGACGGTCGTCACGCCCATCTCGAGCAGCCGCCGGGAGGCGCGGGCCAGCAGGTCGAGTTGCTGCTCGCGCTCGTGCACGCCGGGCCGGTACAGCGCGTCGTTGACCAGCCGCACGCGTGGCCCGTACAGGTGGCCCGTGTCCGGCTGCCACTCACCGTCGCCCGCGTCCGCGAGCAGTCCGGCAAGTGCCGTCGCGGCAGCGGTGTTCAGGGCACCGTGGTCGGGCCTGCGGTACAGAAACACCGGATGGTCCCCTGCGGCGGCGTCCAGCTCGGCGCGCGTCGGGAGTCGGCCCTCGGCGAGGTTGCTTTCGTGCCAGCCCCCGGCGTCACCGAGGCAGCGGATCCATGCGCCCGGCGCGGCGTCTGCCGCCCGCTCGCGCACGCGCTCGCACACGTCGGCGATGTCGCGGGCGTCGCCGAGCGCGAGCATCGAGAGCTCGTGGGAGACCTTCTCGAGGTGCATGTGGGTGTCGCAGAAGCCCGGCAACACGGCCGCCCCGCCGAGCCGGGTGCGGCGGGTGCCGGGTCCGGCGAGTGGTGCCAGCTCGTCGTCGGAGCCCAGTGCCACGACCCGCCCTGCGGTGACGGCCAGCGCCGATGAGGCAGGGGTCGCCGGATCGAAGGAGACGATCTCCCCGCCGGTGAGCAGCCAGTCGACGGACACGCGATCACCCTCCATTTCGGACCCGTGGCGAGCGGCGGGCTCGCGACTGGCCCATTAGAGCCGGGTACCGAGCGTATAGTCAAGATGCACAGTATTTAGTCCAGGTAAAACCGTGCGCGAGGGGACAGCCCGACCTACTTGTCCTGGACGCTCACGACGCGGGTGTGCTTGACCGGCGTCGAGAGCACCATCGTGCTCGACGGCCTTCCGTAGACCGCCAGCCGGTCGATCAGCGCTTCGAAGGCCGTCATCGACTCGGCCGCCACCTTGAGGATGCTGCACATGTCGCCGGTGACGCGGTGGATCTCACGCACCTCCGGCCACTCCGCCACCTCGGGATCCCGCAGCACGCAGCGCGGGCCGTAACAGGACATGTGGATGAAGGCCGACACCGTCCAGCCGGCACTGCTGAGATCGACGTGCGTGTGGTAGCCGGTGATCACCCCGGTCTCCTCGAGCCTCCGCACACGCTCGGTGACCGCCGGCGCCGAGAGGTGCACCCGGCGGGACAGCTCGCTGAACGACAGCCGAGCGTTGTCCTGCAACTCCCGCAGGATCTCCCAGTCCATCCCGTCCACCCGTCGATCCTCTCGTTCGTTAAGTGATCGGGAGGATATGCCAGGAAATCGACGGTGAAAAGCCCGGATCGCCCTCGAGACCGCCTTCCGTCGGCGCGTCCGGCAGACGAAGATATCCACCATGATGTTCACGACCGAGGCGCCCGCCGGCCCGAAGTCCGGCTCCTCCTGCGAACCGCGACCCTGACCGGCGCACCACCGGTGGGAGCTCGCTGAAGGAAAGGCCGTGCATCCGATCTGAAAGTGACCCGTGCCCACAACCTTGGAACCGCAAGCACGGCCACTGATGAGCCTTGAGAAGACCATTCAACGCCCGTGCTCACCTTGAGAGCATGAGAACCCAGCAGAGAGGAGGAGATCCGTGCGACACACCTCGGAGACCCCGGCCGTCACGGCGTCGAACGAGTCGGAGCGCACCCGCCGCACGGCGGCCAACGGCGGCGACCCCACGCTCGACTTCGAGCGCGTCCCGTACGACGACTACGTGCACGCCAGCACGCTGCACCGCCTGCAGCGGACACTGAGCGACGACCCGGGCGAGATGTCGTTCCTGATGATCAGCCAGGTCATGGAACTCTACTTCGGACTCGTCCACTTCGAACTCGGCGTGGCCCAGGAGCGGCTGCGCGCCGACGACGTGTGGGAGTCGTTGCTCCCGCTGCGCCGCGCCGCCCTGCACCTGGAGGGGCTCAACGCCGGCTGGCAGACCTTGCGCTGGATGACGCCGGGCGACTTCAACCGGTTCCGCGACCTTCTCGGCGAGGGGTCCGGGTTCCAGTCGGCGATGTACCGGAAGCTGGAGTTCCGGCTGGGACTCAAGACGGCGTCGCTGATCCGGCCGTTCCGCAACGACCCCGCCGTCCACGGCGACCTGGAGAACGCACTCGCGGCGCCGAGCCTGTGGGACGACGTGATCCGGGTGCTCGCCCGCCACGGCCACGACGTCCCGGGCTCCGTGCTCAGCCGGGACCTCGCCGAGGAGCACACGCCGGACCCCGCCGTGGAGTCCGCCTGGGTACGGATCTACGACGACCCCGGACCCGGCAACCACCTGAGGATGCTCGGCGAGGCCCTGACCGAGGTGGCCGAGCAGTTCGGCGACTGGCGCTACCGCCACCTCCAGGCGGTGCAGCGCTCGATGGGTGCCCGCGTCGGCACGGGCGGCTCTAGCGGCCTGGCGTGGCTGCGGCGCAGCATGGAGCGGGTGGTGTTTCCCGAGCTGTTCTCGGCCAGGACGGTGATGAACTGATGGACACGACCGAAGCCGGGGCCCGCGAGCTGGACCTCGGTGACCCGGGGTACCGAGATCGGTTCGCGATCCCGCCCGCGGACGGCGGCGGCTACGCCGAGACGGCCTACTTCGCCGGGAACTCGCTGGGGTTGCAGCCGCATGCGGTGCGGGCGGAGCTGCTGGAGGACCTCGACGACTGGGCGCGGCTCGGCGTCGAGGGGCATCTGGAGGCTCGGCGGCCGTGGCTGCCCTACCACTCGCTGCTTACCGAGACCGCGGCGCGGCTCGTGGGTGCGCTGCCGAGCGAGACCGTGGTGATGAACTCGCTGACGGTGAACCTGCACCTGCTGATGGTGTCGTTCTACCGGCCGCGTGGACGGCGCACCAAGATCCTCATCGAGGACTCGACGTTCCCCTCCGACAGCTACGCGGTGCGCAGCCAGGCGCGGTTCCACGGCCTGGACCCGGACACCACGGTCGTCCGCCTCGGCACCGGCGAGGTGCTGGACTTCCTCGCGCGTGAGGGCGACACGGTCGCGCTGGTGCTGCTCGGCGGGGTCAACTACCTGACCGGTGAGCTGCTGGACATCCCCGCGATCACCGCCGCCGGGCACGCCGCGGGCGCGGTCGTGGGCTGGGACCTCGCGCACGCCGCGGGCAACGTCCCGCTGCGGCTGCACGACTGGGGCCCGGACTTCGCGGCCTGGTGCTCGTACAAGTACCTCAACTCCGGTCCCGGCGCGGTCGCCGGGGCGTTCGTCCACGAGCGGCATCACGGCGATCCGGGGCTGCCGCGGTTCGAGGGCTGGTGGAGCACCGAGGAGACCACCCGATTCGAGATGGCGCCGGTGTCTCGCCCACCGTCCACTGTGGAGGCATGGCAGATCTCCAACCCGCCGATCCTGGCGATGAGCCCGGTCCGCACGTCACTGCGCATCTTCGACGAGATCGGCATGGACGCCCTCCGGGCGCGCAGCCTCCGCCTCACCGGCTACCTGGAGACGCTGCTGGACGAAACCGTCGCGAACGGACCGGTCACCCTGCTCACCCCGCGCGAGGCCGACCGGCGCGGGTGCCAGCTGTCACTGCGCGTCGACGACGCCGCCACGATCGCCCGCCGCCTGCGCGCCGAGCACGGCGTCTGCGCCGACGTGCGCAACCCGGACGTGGTGCGGATCGCGCCGGTCCCCCTCTACTCGACCTACCACGACTGCTGGCGAGCCGCGACCGCGCTCGCCGCCGTGATCGGAGACCGGCCATGAGCGAGATCGCCGTCGTCGGCGGAGGCCTCGCCGGCAGCCTGCTGGCCTGTGTGCTCGCCCAGCGCGGCGAGCACGTCGTCCTGTACGAGCGGCGGCCCGACCCGCGTGGCGGCGTTGCCGAGCGGGGCCGCTCGATCAACCTGGCGCTGTCCGAGCGCGGCCTGGCCGCACTGCGCGTGGTCGGGCTGGACAAGCAGGTACTGGCCGACGCGCTGCCCATGTACGGGCGCATGATCCACCCGGTCACCGGAGAGCTGGACTTCCAGCCCTACAGCGCCGACGGCGAGCGCGCGATCAACTCGATCAGCCGGGGCGCCCTCAACAACATCCTGCTGGATGCAGCCGAGTCCGGTGTGGACATCCGGTTCGAACATCGGCTGTCCGGCCTGGACCCGGTGACCGGCGAGCTGACGTTCGCCACACCGGCGGGCGAGGTACGCGCCCGGGCGGACGTGATCCTCGGGGCCGACGGGGCGGGCTCCGCCGTCCGCGGTCAGCTGGTCGCGCACGGCGTGACCACCGAGACGCTCGACTTCCTCGACTACGGCTACAAGGAGCTGACGATCCCGCCCCGCGACGGGGATTTCGCGCTCGACCCGCGGGCCCTGCACATCTGGCCACGCGGACGGTCGATGATGATCGCACTGCCCAACCCCGACAAGTCGTTCACCTGCACGCTGTTCTGGCCCACCAGCGGCACCTCCGCGTTCGCCTCCCTGTCCAGCCCGGCGGCGATCGAGCGGTTCTTCGCCGAGCACTACCCCGACGTGCCGCGACTGGCGCCCGGACTCGTGGACGACTACCAGCACAACCCGGTCGGCCTGCTCGGCACCGTGCGATGCGCGCCGTGGCAGTCCGGGCGGGTCTGTCTCATCGGCGACGCCGCCCACGCGATCGTCCCCTTCTACGGGCAGGGCGCGAACTGCGCCTTCGAGGACGTCGTGGTGCTCGGCCAGTGCCTCGACCGCACCGGCGGGAACTGGGCGCGAGCCCTGCCGATGTTCGAGTCGTCGCGGCGCGCCGACACCGAGGCGATCGCCCAGATGGCCCTGGCGAACTTCGTCGAGATGCGCGACAAGGTCGCGTCTCCGCTGTTCCGGCTCGGCAAGCGCATCGAGCACACGCTCGAACGGCTGGCGCCCGGCCGCTATGTCTCGCGGTACGAGTTGGTGTCGTTCTCCACCACCCCCTACGACCGCGTGCGGCGGCGCGTCCGCGCCCAGCACCGCGTGCTCGCGGCCGCCGGGCTCGGGCTCGCCGCGGCGATCGCGGGCGGGGTCGTCCAGGCCAGGAGGAAACCGTGACCGTTCGCAACCACATCGACGGCGAGTTCACCCTTTCCGCCCGTACCTTCGCCAACACCAGCCCGGTCACCGGGAAGATCCTCGGTGAGGTCTCCGAAGCAGGCCGCGACGACGTCGACGCCGCGGTCGCCGCCGCGAGGGCAGCCCTGAACGGGCCATGGGGCCGCACGAGCGAGCTGGACCGCGCGGCCGTGCTTCGCCGGGTGGCCGACGAGATCGAGCGGCGCTTCGACGACCTGGTCGCGGCCGAGGTCGCCGACACCGGCAAGCCGGTGAGCCAGGCCCGCACACTCGACATCCCCCGGGGCGCGGCGAACTTCCGGGCGTTCGCCGACATGGTGAGCACCGTGCCCGGCGAGTCGTTCCTCACCCCGGCTCCCGGTGGCGGGAAGGCGCTCAACTACGCCGTCCGCAAGCCCGTGGGCGTGGTCGCCGTGATCGTGCCGTGGAACCTGCCGTTCCTGCTGCTGACCTGGAAGGTCGCGCCGGCGCTCGCCTGCGGCAACGCGGTGGTGGTCAAGCCGTCGGAGGAAACGCCGTCGTCGGCCACGCTCCTGGCGGAGATCATGGCCGCCGCCGGGGTGCCCCGCGGCGTCTACAACGTCGTGCACGGGTTCGGTCCGGACTCCGCGGGCGAGTTCCTCACCACCCACCCCGGCGTGGACGCCATCACCTTCACCGGCGAGTCCGGCACCGGCCGCACGATCATGAAGGCGGCCGCGGACGGCGTGAAGGCGGTGTCGTTCGAGCTGGGCGGCAAGAACGCGGGCATCGTGTTCGCCGACGCCGATCTGGACGCCGCTGTGGCGGGCGCCGCGCGGTCGTCGTTCACCAACGGCGGGCAGGTGTGCCTGTGCACCGAGCGGCTCTACGTGCAGCGGCCGGTGTTCGAGGAGTTCACCGCGCGGCTCGCGGCGCACGCGTCCGAGCTGCGGTTCGGTCTGCCCGCCGACGACGGCGTGACCACCATGCCGCTCATCTCGCGGGCCCACCGCGACAAGGTGCTCGGCTACTACGAGCTCGCCAAGGCCGAGGGCGCCACGGTGCATGCCGGCGGCGGACTGCCGGTGTTCGGCGACGAACGCGACGGCGGTGCCTACGTGCAGCCAACCGTGCTGACCGGGCTGCCGCCGGGGGCGCGCACGAATCGCGAGGAGATCTTCGGCCCGGTCTGCCACGTCGCGCCCTTCGACGACGAAGAGGAGGCCTACGCGCTGGCCAACGACAGCGACTACGGGCTGGCGGCCGCCGTCTGGACCCGCGACGTCGGCCGCGCGCACCGTGCCGGAGCCGCTCTGGACGTGGGGCTGGTGTGGGTCAACACCTGGTTCCTCCGGGACCTGCGCAGCCCCTTCGGCGGGATGAAGGCCTCCGGGATCGGCCGTGAGGGCGGGCACCGCTCACTGGACTTCTACACCGAGACCACCAACGTGTGCGTCGACTTCCAAGGAGGACGGCCGTGAGCCAGGCCAGAACCGTCGCGGGCAAGGCGACACCACGGGGCAGGTTCCCCCACGTCAAGGTGTCCGGCGGGTTCGCCTACGTGTCCGGTACCAGCAGCCGCAGGCCCGACAACACGATCGAAGGCGCGAGCGTCGACGAGCTGGGCACCACGACGCTCGACATCCGGGTACAGACGCGGGCGGTGCTCGAGAACATCCGCGACCTCCTCGCCGAGGTGGGCGCCGACCTCGGCGACCTGGTGTCGGTGACGACGTATCTGGTGTCGATGAACGATTTCGGCGGCTACAACGAGGTCTACGGCCGGTTCTTCGACGAGAACGGTCCGGCCCGCACGACCGTCGCCGTGCACCAGCTCCCCCACCCGCACCTGCTGATCGAGATCTCCGCCATCGCACGGATCCCCGAGGAGGAACGATGACACCGAAGACGGCACGCGAGCATCGCATGTCCCCCAGTGCCCGAGGAACGCTGCGGGAAGGAGCCGAGCGATGACACAGCTCACCGAGCCGATCGACTTTCCGGGCTGGCTCAAGGAGAACGAGTCCCACCTGCGCCCGCCCGTGAACAACAAGCAGATGTTCCCGGCCGGTCAGGACTTCATCGTGCAGGTGGTGGGAGGGCCCAACCAGCGCACCGACTTCCACGTCGACCCCTACGAGGAGTACTTCTACCAGGTCAAGGGCAACATGCACGTCAACGTCGTCACCGAGGACAAGGGCGTGCAAACGGTGCACATTCGAGAGGGCCAGATGTGGCTCCTGCCCGGCAACCTCCCCCACTCCCCGCAACGACCCGAACCCGGCTCGATCGGCGTGGTCATCGAGCGGGTCCGCGAGGAGGGCACCCTCGAGAAGTTCCAGTGGTACTGCCCGGACTGCTCCGCGCTGCTGCACGAGGTCGAGCTACAGGTCCGCGACATCGTGGCCGACCTGCCGCCGGTGTTCGAGAAGTTCTATGCCGACGAACGAGCTCGCACCTGCGACGCGTGCGGCGCCCTGCACCCGGGGAAGGGCTAGTCCGGCATGGCGGACAGTGTCGTTGAGGTCGTTGACGTCCACACCCATCTGGTGCCCCACGGCTGGCCCGACCTCGGGCCGGGCTGGCCGTGGCTGCGGATCGACTCCGAGCGGGACGCGATGATCATGGTCGGAGAGACCGAGTTCCGGCCCGCGGGTCCGCAGGCGTGGGACCCCTCGACCCGGCTCGTGGACATGGACCACGACGGGGTGAGTTTGCAGGTCGTGTCGCCCACGCCGGTCTTCTTCGGCTACGACCGGCCCGCGGCGGAAGCGGTCAAGGCGGCACGGATCCTCAACGACGTCACGCTGGAGACCCTCGCCGGGCACGATCGGTTCGTCCCGTTCTGCCAGGTGCCGCTGCAGGACCCGGACGCGGCGTGCGAGGAGCTGGACCGGTGCCTGGCCGCAGGGCACGCCGGGGTCGAGATCGGCAACCACGTGGGGGACAAGGACCTCGACGACGCGGGAATCGTCACGTTCCTCCAGCACTGCGCCTCCATCGGAGCGCCGGTGTTCGTGCACCCATGGGACATGCCCGGCGGGCCCCGGCTGGACCGCTGGATGGCTCGGTGGCTCACGGGAATGCCGGCGGAGACGCACCTGTCGGTGCTCGCGATGATCCTCGGCGGCGTCTTCGACCGCGTCCCGGACACGCTGCGGCTGTGCTTCGCACACGGCGCCGGGAGCTTCCCGTTCTGGCTCGGCCGCGCCGACAACGCCTGGCACCGCCGGGGCGATCTCGTGCGGGGCCGGTCCGAGCGGCCGCCGAGCGAGTACACACACCGGTTCTTCGCCGACTCGGTCGTGTTCGACCCGGCGGCGCTGCGCCTGCTCGTGGACACCCTCGGCGACGATCAGGTCCTCCTCGGCAGCGACTACCCGTACCCACTCGGCGAACGTCCGGTGGGGAAGGTCGTGCACGAAGCCGGGTTCCTCACCGAAAGGCAGCGGGGGAAACTGCTGGCGGGCAACGCCATGCGGTTCCTCGGACGGGGCTGATGGACCGTTCTGCCCACCTGGACGCCGCCGCGCGGCTCGTCATTCTCGCTGGCGTACAGCACCTCGAACCCGTATACCCCACCGGCACCGCGTGGACCGGCGTCCTCGCGGAAGTGAAAGGGCTAAGCCGTTGACGCTCTGGACCGTCGACCACGCCGCACACGTCCTCGCCGAAGCCGAGCGAGCGCGCACCGAGCGGCCACCCATCACCAGTGAATGGCCGGAACTGGATCTGCGCACGGCCTACCAGGTCCAGCACCGGCTCATCGACCACAAGACCGAGAACGGAGAGCAGGTCGTCGGAGTCAAGCTCGGTCTCACCTCCCGCGCGAAGCAGCGACGCATGAACATCGACTCGCCGCTCACCGCGTGGCTCACGGACCGGATGTCACTCCCCGCCGGCCAACCCCTCGACACGGCGGCCCTGATCCACCCCAGGGTCGAACCAGAGATCGTGTTCGTGCTCGGCCACCGGCTCGCCGGCCCCGGCGTGACCGCCACCCAGGCGCTGGCAGCCGTCTCGGAGGTCCGTGCCGGACTGGAGGTCATCGACAGCCGCTACACCGACTACAAGTTCACCCTCCCCGACGTCGTCGCCGACAACGCCTCCTCCGCGGGTTTCCTCGTCGGCGCGCAGGCACGCCGGCCGGAGGAGCTCGCCCTCGAACTGGAAGGCTGTGTCCTCGACGTCGACGGCGAGATCGTCGACACCGCGACCGGCGCGGCAGTCCAGGGACACCCCGCGGAGGCCCTGGCACTCGCGGCCAACTCGCTGTGGGAGCGAGGTGTCGCGCTCGAACCTGGCTGGATCGTGCTGACCGGCGGCCTCACCGATGCCGTGCCCGCACGACCCGGCTCGTCGATCACGGCGCGATTCGCCCACCTCGGTACGGTCACACTCGGCTGTAGCTAGGCCGCGCCCGGCGGAGCACGCGAGGCGAAACGACCACGCCTCAATAGCCGCCGACCAGCAGCCACACGGCTCCCGCAGCGCAGGCGATCGCGACGAGCACCAGCATGAGCATGCCCACGCCGCGTTTGGACACCTTCATCCCGAGCTCCGTTTCACCGGCTTGCCGGCCCAGTGTCGGCGTCGGCGTGCGGCCGCGCAACCGCACGCTCGTGGAGGCCGTCGGGCAGTGGGGCGGTGGCGCTCGGGTCCCCCAAGGCCACCTTTGTTGCGTTCAACGCAACAAAGGTGGCCTTGGGGGGCAGTGTGCTCGTTTCCAGGCCGCCGAGCGCAGCAGCCGCAGCCCGTTGAGACCGACGATCACGGTGGAGCCTTCGTGCCCGGCCACCCCCAGCGGCAGTGGCAACGTGCCGAGGATGTCCCACAGGGCCAGCACCGCGATGAAGCTGCCCGCGATGACCAGGTTGGCGACCACCACGCGACGGGCGCGGCGGGACAGTGCGATCACGGCGGGGATCGTGGTCAGGTCGTCGCGCACGACGATGGCGTCGGCGGTCTGCAGGGTGAGGTCGGACCCGGCGCCACCCATGGCGATACCGGTGTGCGCGGCCGCCAGGGCCGGCGCGTCGTTGATGCCATCGCCGACCACAGCCACCCGCTGCCCCCGCGCCTGCAGTTCGCGGACCGCCGTGACCTTGTCGTCCGGCAGCAGCTCCGCCCGCACGTCCGTGATGCCGACCTGGCTCGCCAACCTGGCGGCGGTCACCTGATTGTCGCCCGTGACCAGCACGGGAGCGGCGCCGGTCAGCTCTGTGACGGCGGCGACCGCCGGTTCGGCTTCCTCGCGGACCTGGTCGGTGATACCCAGCACGCCCACCGGCCGGTGCTCCCACAGCACGACCACAGCGGTGTGGCCACGCGCCTGGATGCCGTCGACGACCTCCCGCGCGGTGTCCCCCGCGGACCCCGGATCGAGCAGCGCGGCCGGTGAACCCACCTGGACCAGGGAGCCGTCGACGCGCGCGGACACGCCCCTGCCCGGCCGGGCGAGGAACTCGCCAACGGGCGGCAGGTCGAGGCGTCGGGCCCGGGCGGCGCGCACGATCGCCGCGGCCAGCGGATGCTCACTGGGATGTTCAGCGGCCGCGGCATAGCGCAGCACCTGCTCGGCGGTGAGCTCCCCACCGGGTAGCACTCGGACGTCGGCAAGTTCGGGCGTGCCGCGCGTCAGCGTGCCGGTCTTGTCGAACGCGACCCGGGTGGTCGTGCCCAGCTGTTCCATCACCACCGCGGACTTGACCAGAACCCCGTGCCGGCCGGCGTTGGCGATCGCCGCCAGCAGCGGCGGCATGGTCGCCAGCACGACCGCGCACGGCGAGGCAACGATCATGAACGTCATCGCCCGCAGCAAGGACTCCCGCAGCGGCTCCCCCAACCACAGCGGGATGACGAACAGGGCGACGGTGGCGATCACCATGCCGATCGAGTAGCGCTGCTCCACCTTCTCGATGAACAGTTGAGTACGAGCCTTGGTCCTACTGGCCTGCTCGACCAGCCCGGCGATGCGGGCCACAACCGAGTCCTCGGCACGCCGGTCGACCCGCACCCGCAACACCCCGGTGCCGTTGAGCGTGCCCGCGAACACCTCGTCCCCGGCCGCCTTGTCCACGGGCAGCGGTTCACCCGTGATGGTCGCCTGGTCCACCTCGCTGGCCCCGGCCACGACCGTGCCGTCGGCGGGCACCTGCTCCCCCGGCCGCACCAGCACCGCATCACCGACAACCAGGTCGGCGGCCCGCACGGTCTCCTCCGTGCCCCCTTCGGTCACGCGAACCGCGGTGTCGGGGGCCAGGTCCAGCAAGCCGCGCACCGAGTCCTCCGTGCGCGCGGTCGCCAGCGCTTCCAGGGCACCTGAGGTGGCGAAGATGACGATCAGCAACCCGCCGTCCATCACCTGGCCGATCGACGCCGCCCCGATCGCCGCGGCGACCATCAGCAAGTCCACGTCGAGGGTCTTGTCCCGCAGCGCCCGCAAGCCCGCCAAGGCGGGCTCCCAGCCTCCGGTCACGTAGCAGGCCAGATACAACGCCCACGACAGCCCGGACGGGCCGCCCAGAAGCTGGACAGCCAGCCCGGCCAGGAACAACGCGAGCGCAGCCGCAGCCCAGCGCACCTCGGGCAAGGCCCACAGTCGAGTCCTACGCACGGGCGGCAGGGCCGGACGAGCGGACGCCGAGCGAGTCAGCGTGGCACTGGGCGACGTGGCCACGAGTCACCTCCGGGGACGACGGACGACTCCCCGACGATAACAGAACACATGAAGACGTCTTCATTTGTGGGCGAACAGCGGCCCCTCGCCTGTGACCCGCACCACTGCAGCGCGATCGAAAGCGCTGATCGCCCTCCCCCTGTGCCGGCCGTCGTCGCACCTGGCCGATCGAACCCGCCCGAGCCCGGTCGCGACGACCGCGCGCGGGATCGCCGACCTCGTGCGCGCCAGCCTGGGTCTGGATCCGCGGGCGTCCGCGACCGTGCGGCAGCTCGCCCGCGCCGAGCCCGGGTGTCCGCCGATCGAGGCCAAGATCATGGTGCTCGGCGCGGAGTCAGGTCGGTGGACGATCCACGCCGCGGTGTCCGAAGTGGACGACCAGCACGTCCGCCCCGGCGCCACGCACGGCCCGTCAGGCTCCACCGGCAGCCGGGCCCGGCGCGGATGCCGCTGCTCGCGTTCCAGAGCAAGACAGGCCGGCCAAGCCATCGACCTGGTGGCTGACGATCTCACACCGGCTCGCAGCACCTCCCTCGATGAGTTCGGTGGGTCGGCGCGCGTGGCCCGTCATCACCGCCGGGACGCGACCTGGCCCGGTCGTGCCAGCAGATCGGCTCGACCGCAGTCGCAGCCGGGTGTCCCAAGTGGATGATGATCCGGGTCATCACCCAGAGCCTTCGGCGGGTCGGCGCGCCTCCGGTACTCGACAAGGTCGGCGATCGTGACCAACTTCAGGTCGTGGTCCTTCGCGAAGACGGCCAGCTCGTCGAGGCGAGCCATGCCGCGGTCGTCGGCCGGTGAGACGATGCGGCTCAACGCCGCCACCGGCGCCCACCCCGCCAACCCGGCCAGGTCGACCGCTGCTTCCGTATGCCCGGGCCTGCGCAGCACCCCGCCAGGGCAGGCACGCAGTGGTACGACGTGGCCAGGACGGGCGAACGAGTGCGGCGACGCGCCGGGGTCGGCCAGCAACCTGATCGTGCGAGCCCGGTCCCGGGCGGAGATCCCCGTGGTCACCCCGTCACGCGCGTCCACCGTGACCGCGTGGGCCGTTCCGCGAACGTTCTGGTTGATGGCCGTCATCGGCGGGAGCCGCATCCGGTCCGCGGCCTGGGCGGGCAGTGCGGTGCAGACGAATCCGGACGTGTGCCGGACCGCGAACGCGACGAGCTCCGGGGTCGCCGCGGCCGCCGCGAACACCAGATCACCCTCGTCGTCCCGATCGCCATCGGCAACGACGACGACCGGTCGGCCCTTCGTGATGTCCGAGATCGCCTGCTCAATGCCGTCGCCACGGAACATCATCTCCTCCTCCAGCGGGGTGCGACCCCGCCTATCCGCGCGTGTACAGCCCATGCAGGATGACCTCCAGCAGCTGGTCGGCCACCTCGCGCGGGCTCAGTTTCCCGTCAGCGACGTACCAGGACGGCGCCCAGTTCAACGTGGACAGCAGCACCCGCGCACCCAACTGGGGGTCGGCGTCGAATGCCTTGCTTTCGACACCGTCGGCGATCGCCAGGCGGAAGCCGTCCTCGTAACGTTCCCGGAGCCGGATCACCTCCGCCTGGTTGGCGTCCCCGAGTTTGCGCCATTCGTCGAAGTAGACCCGGACGGCCGGACGACGATCCCGGATCATCTCCAGATGCGACCGGCACCGGGCCCGCAGCCGCTCCTCGGGGTCGTGCACGCCTTCCGTCGCTCGGTCGGCCCGCTCGAGGAAGTCGTCGGCGACGTCCAGGATGATCTTGTAGAGAACATCCTCCTTGCTGGAGATGTGGGAGTAGAGGCTGCCACTCTTGATCCCCATCCGGTCCGCGATCAAGCGGACGGTGGTCTGCTCGTAGCCGATCTCGCTGATGAGCTCCGTCGCGATCTCGATGAGATCGCGACGGCGAGGGGTATCGCGCTGTCCTCGTTCCGATCGCATTATGGTCGTTCACATTTCCGTTCGGCTCGGCGGTGCGGCGAATCCGGGCACCTGGCGGGACTCATGATATTGCACGAAGAACCAGCCGCTCGGACGCTTCCGCAGCAGGTAGGTCTGGCGGATCTGCCCGTCCATGGGCTCGTCGTCGGGCCGTTCGATGCGGCACCAGAACCGAACGTAGGCGTGCGCGAACTCCCCGCACACTTCGAGTTTGCGGTCCACGACCCGCGTGTCGTACAGGCCGCGGATGACGTTGGGAAGGTTCCGGATGTAGCTGTGCAGGGCATCGCGGCTGTAGATCGCGTGGTGCAGCTCCTCGGGCTGGTACACGATCGTCTCGGCCTCCGGATCCCACAAGGAGACCATCAGGTCCGCGTCGAACGTGCCGACCGCTCGCGAGAAACTCCGCATCACGGCGGTGACGGCCTCTTCTTCGCTGCCTGGGATGGGCTTCGTCGCTGTCATCATCACTCCTCGGTATGTTTGTCGTGTCAACGAAGGGGGTTGGCCGGACGCCGGCTCGTCCAGGTCAGGACGCTCTTGCTCTCGAGGTATTCGGAGAGCGTCTCCAGCGCGAACTCGCGGCCGAACCCGGATTGCTTGAATCCGCCGAACGGCACGCCCGGGAACGTGGTGTAGGGGTGGTTGATCCCGACCGTGCCCGCCCTGACGCCCGCCGCGACGCGCTGGGCCCGGCCGGGGTCACCAGTCCAGACCGTCGCGAACAACCCGTACTTGGTGTCGTTGGCGAGGGCGACCGCCTCCTCCTCGTCGCGGAACCGCTGGACGGTCACGACCGGACCGAAGACCTCGTCCCGCACGATCTCGGCGTCCCGCGGCGCGAGGACCACCGTGGGTGGGTAGAACGCACCCGGCCCAGCCGGGACCACACCGCCGAGCAGGACCTGGGCGCCGGCGGCACGGGCCCGTTCGACGAAACCGTGCACCCGCTCCCGATGGGCGGTGGAGATCAGTGAGCCCACCACCGTGTCCGGATCGAGGGGATCGCCCACACGCAGGGTTCGCGACTGGTCGAGGAAACGCTCCAGAAACCGGTCGAACACCTCGTCCTCGACGAGCACGCGCGACCGGGCTTCGCAGCTCTGTCCCGCACAGGTGAAAGCGCCCCAGACCGCGCCCGGCACCGCGTCGTCGAGGTCCGCGTCGGCGAACACGACCGTGGGGCTCTTGCCGCCGAGCTCGAGCGAGAGCCGTTTGACCGGATCAGCGGCAAGCCTCATGATCTCGCCGCCGGTCGCCGTCGAGCCGGTGAACGCCACCCTGTCGACACCGGCGTGGCGGACCAGATGGGAGCCCACCCGCGGCCCGTCGGCAGGTACCACGTTCAGCACTCCGGGTGGGATGCCGGCGTCAAGTGCCAGCTCGGCGAGCCGTAGCGCGGTCAACGGTGTCGCCGGATCCGGTTTGAGCACCACCGTGCAGCCCGAGGCCAGCGCCGGCGCCACCTTCCAGGCGGCCATCAGGAGCGGGTAGTTCCACGGCACGATCTGGGCCACCACGCCCACCGGTTCGCGGAATGACTGGAACGCCAGTGCGCCGTTGGGTCGCGACGACTTCCCCTCGATGGCCGCGGTGGCCGCCGCGAAGTAGCGGAACGTGTCGACGGCGTGCGAAACCTCGGCTCGTACCGAGGTGATCGCCTTGCCCACGTTGCGCGCTTCGAGCATCGACAGCGCGTCGTGCTGGGCCTCCAGCTCGTCGGCGAGCCTGTGCAGCAACCGGGAGCGGGTCACGGGCGACGTGCGCCGCCACGGACCGTCCAGCGCGCGACGCGCAGCCAGCACCGCCGAGTCCACGCACGCTTCATCGGCGGTCAGGAGCCGGCCGAGCGGCTCGCCGGTCGCGGGTTCGCGCAACGCGGTGTGCACCCCGCTCCCGGGCTCGACGGCGCGCCCTTCGACGAAGGGCAGCGACAGCGGATATGTCGTGGTCATCAGCTCACCTGCCATGCGGTCGCTGGCATCGCCCCGGCGCTCGGCTCCCGGTCGACCCACCGCCGCTCGGTGACCTGTTCGAGCAGTTCGGCTGCGTCGACGAGGACTCCCTCCTGGTGCCACGGGGCGTGGAACATCAGCCCGACGGGCAGCCCATCGCGGTCCAGTCCACAGGGGACGGTGATCGCCGGTACGCCCGTGAGGTTGGCGAGCCCGGTCGTCCGCATCGCGGCCAGGTCGGCGGACACCGTGCCGGAGGGCAGCGCGGCCCGCGGACGGTCGAGCAACGGCGGGGGCGTGGGGACGGTGGGCCAGGCGACGAGGTCCACGCTCTCGAACGTGGCCTCGAGCTCGTCACGTGCGGCCTGCCGGGCAGCCCTGGCGCGCCCGACCTCGTGTTCGGGCACACCCCGCGAGGCTTCCAAGGCCCGCTGGATCGTCGGGTGGAGTGTGGGAAGCACGGTCCTCCTCCAATGGGGCGTCATTCGGGCCAGCCGTTCCGCGCCGAGCACGGTCGCGGCGGTTCGTGCGACGTCGACGGATCCGGACAGGGTGATTTCGACGATCTCGCAGCCGGCTTCGCCGAGGTCCTCGATCGCGCGGCGACAGGCGGCCAGCACACCCGGCTCGACGTCGCTCCAGTAGGCATCCACGGGCAGCCCGATGCGCGGCCGACGGTTCCCCGGTGGCAGCGACTTCGACAGCAGCACCTCGGTCGCGAGACGGCAGTCGGCGGCGTCCCTGGTGATGGGGCCGATCGCCATCATCGACGACGCACCGGCGCAGCCGTCCGAGGGCACTGTCCCCCACGTCGGCTTGAGCCCGGTCACGCCGCAGTACGACGCGGGGATTCGGACCGAGCCGACCGCGTCGGTGCCGATCGCGAGCGGCACGAGCCGGCCGGCCACGGCCGCCGCCGATCCGCTGGACGACCCACCGGGACAGCGCGTGACGTCCCAAGGGTTACGGCACGGGCCGTACGCCGAGACGTGTCCCGTCGTTCCGAAGCCCAGCTGGTGCATGTTGGTCGCGAAGGCAACCGTGCAACCGGCGTCGCGCAGCCGCCGGAACACTCCGCTGGCGCCCGCGCCTGGCCGCCGGTATGCCACGGGGGTCGCGTCCTTCGGCGCGTACCAGGGCAGTGCGAAAGTGTCCTTCACCGCCACCGGCACCCCCGCCAGCCTGCCTCCCGAACCCGCATCCGCGCGGGCTTCCGCGTCGAACGTCGCGCAGGCTGCGTTCAACAGGGGATTCACCCGCCGCACCCGATCCACTGTGGCCGCGGCCAGCGACCGCGCCCCCACCTCCCCGCGCGTGAGGGCGCCGATCTGCTCGCGCAGGCCGAGACGCGTGAAGTGCTCCGTCACGGCGACGTCCCCAGTGCGCAGGCGGGTTGCCGGACCACGTGGGCGGCCACCTCGCCCGACGCGGGGTGGAGCCAGCCCTTGGTCTCGGCGTACCGGAGCATGCGTGCCAGGTTCTCCGCCCGCGGACCGGTGCGGTAAGCACCAGCGTCGCGAAGCCAGCCCGGATCCACCCAGGCGTGGTTGCTGCCGTCGAAACGTACTTCTGGCACCTCCTGGTCCGCCCGCGCCGGGTCGACGTCGTCGGCGAGGACGACGGCGAAAGCGCTGAAATCGTCCGCGTCGAGCAGTCGCAGCCGCAACGACCCCTGGTGCTCGTCGATCACCACGCGCATCAGGACTCCGTCCCCTGGAACGCCGGCAGGACCTCCTCGGCGAACAGCTGCAGCATTTCGAGGCTGACCTCGGAGCCGTGCGGGGCCGGGAAGTAATCGGTCAGGATGAACTCGCTGACCCCCAGCTCGCTGTGGAGCCGGCCGATCTGGTCGACGATCTGGGCCGGAGTGCCGTTGAACGCCATCGGGTGCGGAAGGTTGTAGGGCGGCACGCTGTACACCAGGGAATCCCACTCGGACATCACGTCGGCCCGCTTGCGGGCGGTCGCCTCGTCGGCAGCGATGGACAGCGTGCCACCGGCGATGATCCCTTCCCCGCGCCGCGGTGTCCTCCCGGCCTGGTGCGCCTCGTCGGCGTAGACCTCGAGCATGCCCTTGACAAGATCTTCCCGGGGAGTCAGGCACATGATCGTCGCACCCTCGCGGGCCCAGAACCGCACGGTCGCGGACCGGCCCGACATCGGAGCGAACACTCGCGGATGCGGCGTCTGGTACGGCCCGGGGGCGATGCTGACGCCGAGCAGGTTGTCGTCCTCGTCGACCCCGGCGCCCCAGGTCTTGGTGTGCGGGTAGGGCCATTTCGTGCCGGGCACGGGGAACTTCCAGAACTCGCCGTCGAAGCTGAACACGTCCTGCGTCCAGGCCAGTTTGATGATCTGCCAGCATTCTTGAAGGGCCCGCAGGTTGCGTTCGTCGGCCTCCGACTTGTCCGAGCGAGTGGCGCGCATCGGGATGTGCTGGCCGTACTGGTCTGCCCAACGCGGGGTGTTCCCACGGGAGAAACCGGCGAGCGCGCGTCCGCCCGTCAGCTGGTCCAGCTGGGCGATCTGGTCGGCCACCAACAGGGGGTTGGACACCGGGAGGGTCATCCCGAGCTGGCCGACCTTGAGCCGTTCGGTCCGGGAGGCGACGAAGAGGTCCAGGAGCACCGGGTTCGCGGTGACCTCCGGGATGCCTTCGATGTTCCCGTGCTGTTCGCTGAAGAAGACGCCTTCGAAACCGGCGCGGTCGGCGAGTTCGGCGTGAGCCGCGAGCTGCTCCAGCATGTGCTGGTAGCGGTCGGTTCGCCGGCCTCCGAGTTTGATGGGCTTGTCCATCCGTTCCCAGCTGAACGGGTTGAACATCAGGTAGAACTTGATCACGAGCTGCTCCTCGTCTTCGCGGGTCGTCGTCCGATCGCCTTGTCGCTAGGCCACGGTGGTGGATCCGGGGGATCCGCCGATGCCCCAGCGACGAGCGGGTACTTCTTCGAGGACCACCCACGTCTGCGCGCGGACCGAGTCCCCCAGCACGCCGGTGATCGCGTCGGTCAGGGAGTCGATCAACCGGGATTCGGTATCCTCCGAGAGCCGTCCCTCGAAAAGCTTGACCTCGATCAAGGGCACTGTGTCACCTTCCTTCCTGGCGAGTCAGATCGCCTTCCCGGGCTTCGTGGTCCGGGGACAATGGACCTTCCGGCATCGAGTTCCGGATGTGGCGGTGGCGAACGGCTGCCACGCAGCCGAGGCTGACGAGCGTCGTCGCGGTCAGGTACACCGTGATCGGCAGCGACGAACGCCAGCTGGCGTAAAGGCTGGACGCGACGGTCGGCGCGAGGCCGCCGCCGAGCAGCGCGCCGATCTGGTAGGCCAGCGACGCGCCGCTGTAGCGGACCCGCACCGGGAACAGTTCTGTGTACAACGCCGCCAGCGGGCCGTAGACCGTCCCCATCGCGACTCCGGTGACGAGCAGAGCGATCAGGATGACCACGGAACTGCCGGTGTCGACGAGGGGGAACAGGGCCGCCGCCGCGGCGGTGAGACCGATCGAACCGTAGAGGAGCACCTTCCGCCTGCCGTACCGGTCGGACATCACAGACGCCGTGGGAACCGTGACCAGCCAGGCGCACGAGCCCAGCAGGATGAAGGTGAGAACCAGGCTCCGGTCGAGGTTCAGCGCCTCGTCCGAGTACGCCAGCAGGTAGGCCATGTAGATGTACCCGACGGCGTTGATCCCGATGAAGGCACCGGCTCCCAGCGCGACCGCTCCGGCGTTGTGCCGGAGCACGGCGACGATCGGCAGGCGTTCGGTGCCGCTGGACTCCTTCTCCCGCTCGAAGTCGGGGCTCTCGGTGATGGTGAAGCGGATGACCACGCCGACGACCACCAGCACGGCGCTGAAGAGGAACGGCACCCGCCAGCCCCAGGTCAGGAACGCGCTGTCGCTGACGCCCGCGGTCACCCCCAGAAAGGCGACGTTGGCGAGGATCAGGCCGGCCGGCACGCCCATCTGGGCGAAGCTGCCGTAGAAACCCTTCCGGTTCGGCGGTGCGTGTTCGACCGCCATCAGCACCGCGCCACCCCATTCGCCACCGACCCCCAGGCCCTGGATCAGCCGGAGCGTCACCAGGAGTACGGGAGCCCAGGCGCCGATCGCCTCATAGGTGGGCAGCAGACCGACGCCGACCGTGGCGATGCCCATCATCAGCAGCGAGGTCACCAGCATGGACTTGCGGCCGATCCGGTCGCCGAAGTGGCCCATGACGATCCCGCCCAGCGGCCGCGCGATGAACCCGACCGAGAAGGTCGCGAAGGCGGCCAGTGTTCCGGTGACCGAGGAGAAGGCCGGGAAGAACAACGGGCCGAAGACCATCGCAGCGGCCAGACCGTAGACGAAGTAGTCGTACCATTCGATCGCGGTGCCGATCAGGCTCGCAATCGCGACCTTCATCGGCCGGACCGGGCCGGGGGCTGTCCCGGACGAAGTAGCGTTCATCGGTACTCCAGGGCGGTCGTGGGCGTTGCGCGCCGGTCGACGACGCGCTGGATCTTTCCGGCCGAGCGGCCGAGGGTGTCGGGTTCGGTGACGTCGACGTCGACGGTGACGCCGATTCCGTCCTTGACGCGGGCGGCGAGCGTGGTCGCCGCGGCGCGGCGGTGCTCGGTGGAGGTCCCCGCTCGCGCCTCGACACGCACGGTCATGCGGTCGAGCCGGCCCTCGGTGGTGAGAACGAGCTGGAAATGCGGGGAGAGGTTGTCGGTGCGGAGCACTATCTCCTCCACCTGGCTCGGGAAGACGTTGACTCCCCGGAGGATGATCAGGTCATCGGTGCGCCCGGTGACCTTCTCCATCCGGCGCAGGCCGGGCCGCGCCGTTCCGGGCAGCAGCCTGGTGAGATCCCGGGTGCGGTACCGGATGACCGGGAACGCCTCTTTCGTGAGCGAGGTGACCACCAGCTCACCCGGTTCCCCCTCGGTCAGCACCCGCCCGTCGACGGGGTCGATGACCTCCGGGTAGAAGTGGTCCTCCCAGATGTGGAGGCCGTCCTTGGTCTCAACGCATTCCTGTGCCACGCCGGGGCCGATCACCTCGGAAAGGCCGTAGATGTCGACCGCGTCGATGCCCATGCGTTCCTCGATCTCGCGGCGCATCTGCTCGGTCCACGGCTCAGCGCCGAAGATGCCAACCTCGAGTGAGCTCGATCGCGGGTCGATGCCTTGCCGCTCGAACTCGTCGAGCAGGGTCAGCATGTACGACGGGGTCACCATGATCACCTCCGGGCGGAGGTCGGTGATGACCTGAACCTGTCGAGCCGTCATGCCGCCCGAGGCCGGGATCACGGTGCAGCCGAGCTTTTCGGCGCCGTAGTGCGCGCCGAGTCCACCCGTGAACAGGCCGTAGCCGTAGGCGATGTGCACCTTGTGCCCCGGTCGGCCGCCCGCCGCCCGGATCGACCTGGCGACCAGGCCGGCCCAGGTGTCGATGTCGCGGGCGGTGTAGCCGACCACGGTCGGCCGACCGGTGGTGCCGCTGGAGGCGTGGATGCGGCTGAGCCGGTCCACGGGTACCGCGAACATGCCGAACGGGTAGTTGTCCCGCAGGTCCGACTTCATGGTGAACGGGAATTGCGCGAGATCTTGAAGGGTTCGCAGGTCTTCCGGGCGCACGCCTGCCTCGTCGAACTTCCGGGTGTAGGCAGGGACGTTGGTGTAGGCGTGGTCGAGTGTCCATCGCAGACGCTGGAGCTGCAGGGCCCGCAACTCGTCTACGCCAAGGCGTTCGCCCGGGTCCAGGGCTCGGTCGATCGTCGTCATGGTTTCTCCTCGCCGTCCACTAGGGGCGTCCAGGTGCCGAAGCTGCGCTGGAAGTACACGAGTGGCTCGTGGGCAGGGGGCGACACGTCTCCTTCTCGCACCTCCGCGATGAGCACGACGTGGTCACCCACGGGAACCGCTTCCAGAAGGGAACAGTCAGCCCAGGCCAGGGAATCTTCTGTGAGGATCGGCAGTCCGCCCGGACTCGGATGCCAGCGGACCCCGCTGAACTTGTCCTCCTTCTTCGAGGCGAACAGGATTGAGGTGGCGCATCCGGAGTTCCGTAGGAAATTGACCACGAATTCCTTGCGGGACAACAGCGACGGGAGTGTCCGGCTGCCGCGGTCGACGCACACCAGCAGTGCCGGTGGGTCCGCGGACACGCTGCACAACGCGGTGGTGGTGAGCCCCACCGGCTGCGCGTTTTCGTTGAGTGTGGTGATGACTGCTATTCCGGCTGGAAAGGCACTCATGATCGACAAGAACGTGGCGGGATCGATTCGATCGTCCTGACGCGTCACATCCATGGCGCAGTGCTCCCTGCTGTGCGGTGGACCTGCCTCGCTCGCCGGCCGACGACGCCTGGTCCAAGGCGTCCGATCCGGAACCGGTGGCTGGGTGGATCTGTTGTTGTCTCCCCGCGGAACGACTCCTGATCGCGCCTACAGGGAGGAAGCTAGCGACCGCTAGTGCGTAGACTAGCGCTTGCTAGCCTCTCGTGTCCAGACCCGGCTGAAGACGACTCCCCCACGAGCGGAAACGTGCCCAGGCCGGCTCGCGCCAGATCGCGACGGTGATCAGCTCGCGGACCGCCTCGCGGGGCGTCAAGGATCGTCCGACGTCGGAGCCATCGCCGACATCGAGCTCCAGGACCAGCTGGCCCATCTCCGCATCGAGGGGTCACCCTGCATGGCGCCACCTGATCGCCAGGGCCTCTCCTCGACCGAGTCAGCGGCCGGGCGGCTCGACTTGCGCGCCTCATCGAGAACGGCCGCTAGGATCGTCCTACTCAGCCGCGAGCGACAGCACTGACACTGGCCCAGAGGGAGAGGTGGGTTCCTTGGAGAACGAGCGCCATTCCCTCATCGCGCCCCTTTCGTCCTCGGGGCGCGCCGACGAGATCGCTGTGCGTATCACGGAGGCGATCCAGCTGGGTTTGCTACATGACGGCGAGCGGTTGCCGTCAGAATCGGAGTTCGCGGCGCAGTTCGGCGTTTCGCCGGTCACCCTACGCGAGGCCATCGCCGATCTGCGTGATCGGGGCCTCCTCGAAACGAGGCGCGGACGCTGGGGTGGCACGTTCGTCAAGCGGTCTCTGGAACCCGACGAGGGGCCGGACATGGACCGGCTGAGGAGCAGCGGAGCAGCAGCCCTGCGGGACATTGCCGATGAGCAGGCCGCCATCTCGGGTCTCGCTGCCCGTCTGGCTGCCGAGCGCGGATCCTCGTCCAATGTAGAGCGCATATTGATGCTGGCCGAGCAACTGGCGACGGCAGCAAGTAGAGGCGCGCGGATGAAGGCGGACAGCAGGTTCCACATCGAGGTTGCGATCGCGACCCGCTCGGAACGCCTCACGCGCCGTGAAGTCGCCTTGCAGGCTGAGACCACCGGAATGCTGTGGGGCTCCCATCTGGCGGAGGTGGAGGTGGAGGCCATAGCCGCCGAACATCGTGAGATCGCCGCGGCGATCGCAGACGAGGACGGGACCAAGGCGGGATTCCTAGCCGAGAGGCATGTGCGTAACAACCTGCGCCGGCTTACGTCCGGCCATCTCGCCCTCGCCGCCGCCGGCAAAAGGCCACCACAACGATCGCGGAGGGCCAAATGAAGGAACTGCGAAAAGGCGCGGATCAGGTTCGGCGTGAGCTCGACGAGCAGATCAACGCCTGGCAGCGCCCCGTGGCAGACCTTGCCGACGCCGTGAGACAGCTCATTGGCCGGAACGAGCAACAGGGCGGGCAGGCGACGCTAACCGAGAAGAGCATCGTCTCTCTCGTGCCGCGCGTGGAACAACTGATCAGTTCGGAAATCGGAGCAATCGGCGCTGGCTTCATAGCCGCACCAAGTGTGGTCGAGGGACGCAGACGCTACATGCTCTGGCTGCAGGAACGGGATGGCGTTCCCAGGCACTTGCGCTTGAACTTCGATACCGAAGACCTCGACGCGTACGACTACGAGCGAATGGACTGGTATACCGCTCCCCGAAATAGTCGCACCGCACGCCTGACCGGCCCTTTCCTCGACTACTCCGGTTCCGACCATCTGGTCGTGACTCTGACGGTGCCCGCGTGCAGCGGGGGCGACTTCCTGGGTGTGGCCGGAATCGATCTCAGCGCGCACGCCGTCGAGGATGTCCTCGTGGACCACCTACGCGTCCTTGACGATGCCGCGGTCGTCTTCAATGAGGAGCGGCTGGTGATCGCGGCGAACTCGACGCGATGGATGCCGGGTGAGCGGATTGCGAATTTCGGCACCGCCACGCCGAATCCGGATCCCCAGCTCACTGTTCCGCTCGTGGAGTGGTCAGGTTGGACGATAGGCATCAGGCAGACCGTGGACGCATGATCAGGTGCGGCAAGCGTCGTTTCGGCTGCATGCTGTGCGTCTTGCTGGTGACGTAGTCCGTCGGCATCGCGCCGGGGAACACCAGCGCCCCAGTCTCTGAGCCGAGGTGGCTGGAACCAGGACGTCGACCCGGCCGAACCAGACCAACGCGGTGCCGACCAGACCCTGGCGATTCGGTTGGCGCGCGACGTCCGTGGTCAGCGCCGCCGCGCGGATGGCCGAGGTACGCGACCAGCTTCCGCGTGCTGCTGGCGCTCGCCGCGGCGTGCGCCAGCAGCACGGCGGCACCCGCATCCGCCAGCGCGACAGCGACGCCGAACCCGATCGGACTGGGACCCGGACCCGGACCCGGACCCGGACCCGGACCCGGGCGACGCTCCCCTTCGTCGGTCCTGCGGCCAGACCGAAGCCGTCTCGGCGCACGGCGCCGATCCGTCCAGCCGTCGCCCTTCAGCACACGTGGAAGTCGACACACCGATGTTCTCACAGGCCTAGACTTCATACCTACAGATCTGTATGTTTGGAGCCGTCCAACAAAGGTCTCGTCAGAGGGCAGGGCAATGTCGCTCAAGCACATGACGGAGGAGTGGTCGCGGCCGGGCGCACGCTCGCTCGCCGGCCGGCGTCCGGGTCAAGTCGATCAGGAGGTCGAGTCCGCCCCTTCGCGGCACCTGCCACAAGCGCGGTGGGTCCGGCACCAGGGCCGGAGATTCGGCGCGACCGACAGCTCCCGTCCGGGCGCTCTGTACGAGACCTGCGGCTCCAGCATCCTTGTCGGATCACTTCATCGCTCACCGCGGCCGCCGGCGCCGTTGGCGGTCGCCGAAGCCGGAGATCGCTGACCGCTAAGCAGCGCTACCCAGTTCGGCCTACGTGGCTCGCGTGTCGCGGTCTCCCTCCGCCTCGACGTGAGCGCATCAGCTAGCCATTCGGTCGCCGATGGCGTTTTACACAGCTACTGAATCCGCATTTGCACAGGTAGATCTTTCAATCCGACAACTCTAACTGTTTGACCAGCGAGGAAGCCGAGCTGCGGTAGCTCTCGATCAGCTAAGGAGGAGCGTCATTGTGGCGGTCACACGAGTGGCACTGGTCGGCCTAGGGGCCACGGGGTGCGCGATCGGTACCCTGCTGGCGGCCCGGGAGGACTGTGTACTGGTCGGTGCTGTCGATCAGCGCCCCGACACGATCGGCAGGGATCTCAGCGAGTTCCTAGGTCTTGATCGGCTGGGCATCGCGGTCACCAGCGATCTCGGCGCCCTTCCCGCGACTGATCTCGCGGTGGTCGCGACGACATCGGACCTCGATCGCGTCGCGCAGACAGTGATCCCACTGCTGGAGCGCTCGATCAATGTCGTGAGCATCTGCGAGCAGCTGGCGTACCCATGGGAGAGCCACCCCCAAATCGCCAAGCAACTGGATGCGGTAGCGCGTGAGCACGGGGTGACGGTGGTCGGCACGGGTGCCAACCCGGGAGTCCTGATGGACACGCTTCCCATGCTGATGAGCGTGCTGACTCGACAGGTCAACCGGGTGGTCATACGTCGGCGCACCAACATGTCGCGCTACGGCGCGATCTTGTCGAAGTTCGGGCTCGGGCTGGAGCCCACCGCCTTTGCCGCTGCGCGCAACAGCGGGCAGGTGATCGGCCACGTCGGTTTCGAGCAGGCGATCGGTGCGCTGGCCGCCGGCCTCGGATGGGAGCTGGACACCATCGTCGTCTATGACGTCGAGCCGAGTGTGGTGAGCGATCGCAGGCGTCAGGGGGCCCACACGGTCATCGAGCCCGGTGCGATCGCAGCGGTCACCCACCGAGCCCGAGGGCTGCGGTCCGGGGACGCGGTGATCGATCTGGAGATCGTCTTTGGGTTCTTCGACGCCGAGGACGAGGTCCAGCCGGGCGATGAGTACCTCATAGAAGGTGACGACCAGCTCATCACGCTGGCGTCAAACCACGGTTTCGAGTCGTTCCTGAGCACGGTGGCAGCTGCCGCCAACGTGGCGACCGCGGTGGTCGACGCCCCGGCGGGCCTGCACTCGATGGGTGAGCTTCCGGTGCTCGCGATGGCATCCAAGGGAGCGCGGATCCGTCAGGCGGTGCATCGGTGAAGCACAGTTTCCAAGCGCTCTCCCCCGCACGGTTCCTGTCCCGTGCCGCGGCGGTGTACGGCGACCGGGTGGCCGTCGTCGATGGTCGTGACCGCTTCACCTACGCGGACCTCTACCGGCGCGCCCGCCAGCTGGCCGGGGCGCTGATCGGTCTGGACCTACGGCCTGGCGACCGCGTCGCGGTTCTGTCGGCGAACAGGCATGAGGTGCTGGAGGCGCACTACGGCGTCCCCTTCGCCGACGGCGTCCTCGTCACGGTCAACTCGCGGCTCGGTGCCGCTGAGATCGCCCACATCCTGAGGCACTCCGGAGCGGGCATCCTCATCTGCTCGCCCTCGCTGGGACAGCTCGCCGAGAAGGCCGCCGCCGAGTCGCGCCGCGATATCACGGTCGTGCACATCGGCGACGAGTACGAGCGTCTGCTCGAGCAGGCAACCCTCTACGAGGCGGTGGTCAGCGACGAGCTTGCAGCGGTCGCCGTCAACTACACGAGCGGAACGACCGGTGCACCGAAGGGTGTGATCTACAGCCACCGGGGCGCTTACCTGCAGGCGTTGGCCATGGCCTTCCACGCCGGCCTGACCGCCGACTCGACCTACTTGTGGACACTGCCGATGTTCCATTGCAACGGCTGGTGTTTCACCTGGGCGGTGACCGCCGCGGCCGGCACACACGTCTGTCTGGAGACGGTCGGCAAGGACGCCGTGTGGTCGGAGATCGAGGCGCACGACGTGACCCACCTTTGTGCCGCCCCCACCGTGTTGTCGATGATCGCGCCCGGGGACGAGGACCCGGACCATGGTCACGGCCGTTCGATCTGGGTGGGCGTGGGAGGTGCGCCCCCGGCACCTGCCGTCCTGGCCCGCGCCAGGGCGCGTGGCCTGCGCGTCACTCACCTGTACGGAATGACCGAGACCTACGGCCCGGTCGTCATCAACGAGTGGCAGTCGCGGTGGGACGAGCTGCCGGAGGAGCAGCGCGACCGCCTGGCAGCGCGGCAGGGCGTCGGCAACATCGTGTCCGAGCCGGTGCGCGTCGTGAACGAGGCCGGTATCGATATTCCTGCCGACGCCGTCACTCTCGGCGAGATCGCGTTGCGGGGCAACAACATCACGCCGGGCTATCTCAACGACTCGGCGGCGACGGAGTCCGCGGTTCCCGACGGCTGGCTCCGCACGGGCGACCTGGCGGTCCGCCATCCGGACGGCTACATCGAGATCCGCGACCGGGCAAAGGACGTGATCATCTCCGGCGGGGAGAACCTGACCTCGGTCGAGATCGAGCAAGCGCTGCTCGCGCATCCCGCAGTCGCCGAGGCGGCGGTGGTGGCTCGGCCCGACGAGCAGTGGGGCGAACGTCCGGTCGCGTTCATCGAGCCCGTCGGCCAGACGCCGGTGACTGCGGACGAGCTCCGAACACACCTTTTGGAGCGCATCGCCCGATTCAAGGTCCCGGACGCCTTCGAGTTCGGTCGGCTTCCCAGGACAGCCACGGGAAAGGTTCAGAAATTCGCACTCAAGCAACGTCTCCACGCGCCGCACGGGGGCCGGCCCGCTTGACCGGCTCGCGAGGTCCGAGCCAACGGGCGAGGTCGATCCGGACGCGTGACCGGACAGGTCGTTGAGACCTCGCACTTCCACCACGATCAAGGAACGTGACATGACTGATGTAGACATCCACACCCGCAACCTCGTCGACGGCGAGCTGCTCGGCGCCCGCAGCGGCCGGGAGCTCGACGTGATCGATCCGGCGACCGAGGAGGTGATCGCGCGAGTTCCCGCGAGCGACGCCGACGACGTCGATGCGGCCGTCTCGGCCTCGGAGCGGGCGTTCAAGACATGGAGGCGCACGACACCCGGCGAGCGCGCCGAGAGGCTGCTCGCCCTCGCCGACGCCGTCGCGAAGGACGCGGAGCACCTCGCTCAGCTCGAGTCGCGCAACGTCGGCAAGCCGTTACCGGTCGCTCGGGAGGAGATCGGCTTCGTCGCCGACAACCTCCGGTTCTTCGCCGGTGCCGCACGCTGTCTCGAAGGGCGTGCCGGCGGCGAATACCTGTCCGGCTACGAGTCCTACGTGCGACGAGAGCCCATCGGCGTGGTCGCAGGGATCGCCCCGTGGAACTACCCGCTGCTGATGGCGGCCTGGAAGTTCGCTCCCGCTCTGGCGGCCGGGAACTGCAGCATTCTCAAGCCCTCCCGCCAGACCCCGCTGTCGGCTCTGCACCTGGCTCACCTGGCCAAGGACATCCTGCCCGCCGGTGTTCTCAGCGTCCTCGCCGGCAGTGCCGGCGACTTCGGTGACTCGCTGGTGAGCGACAGGCGTATCGGCATGGTGTCGGTCACCGGCGACACGAGCACTGGCAGGCACATCGCTCGTACCGCAGCCGATCACGTCGCCAGGTCCCACCTCGAGCTTGGCGGCAAGGCGCCGGTCGTGGTGCTCGACGACGCCGACATCGACGATGTCGTCGCGGGAATCACGGTGGCGGGCTTCGTCAACTCCGGCCAGGACTGCACCGCGGCTTGTCGGGTGATCGCCACGCCGGGCGTCTATGACAAGCTCGTCGAGCAGCTCGTCCCGGCGGTCGGATCCCTGAGGATGGGCGACCCCAACGAGAGCGAGGAACTGGACCTCGGCCCAGTCATCTCGGGCGCGCACCGGGACTCCATCCTCGCCGCGCTCGAGCGGACGAACGGCAAGGTCGCCGTCGGCGGGCGCGCTCGCGGCGACAAGGGCTTCTTCGTCGAGCCGACCGTGGTGGTGGATCCGACGCAGGACGACATAGTCGTGCAGAAGGAACTGTTCGGGCCGGTCGTGTCCGTCCAGCGCGCGCGCGACGACGACCAGGCGTTCGAGTGGGCCAACGACGTCGACTTCGGCCTGGCTTCCTCCGTCTGGACCCGCGACGTGAACGCGGCGGTCCGGGCTGCCCGCGAACTCGACTTCGGCTGCGTGTGGGTCAACGACCACATCCCCGTCGTGTCCGAGATGCCCCACGGCGGCTTCAAGCAGTCCGGCTACGGCAAGGACATGTCGGTGTACGGCCTCGAGGAGTACACGCGGATCAAGCACGTCATGACCAAGAGCGCTTGAGAGGTACACGCACGTGAGCGACAAGCAGGTGACACAGGCCGCGGCGCGGTCCGAAGCGACCACGACCACCGATCCCGAGCCCACGCCGTCCACATCGGGCGACGACACCACCCCGGGACGCGCCCCCGACGACCACGGACCCCGCGGCTCCAATGGCGATGACCGCGCGGTCGACCTGGCGATGCCCCACCTCGGCCAGATCGAGCAGGCCTTCGTCGAGCGCTGGCACGAGAACGCCACCGGGTGCTTCTCGTCCGGTCACAAGTTCTGCCGCGAGGTCTGCCCGGTCACCCAGGTGACCCGCAACGAGAACCACACCCCGACAGCGTTCCACGCCAACGTCATCGGCCTCGAGAAGGGCCACCTGAGCGTGGAGGACGTCGCCGACGACTACGTGCACTGCACGCAATGCGGCGGCTGCGAGGTGCGCTGTCCCAACACCCTCATGGTCGGTGACTTCTACCGCGCCCGCACCGAAACGGTGAAGGTCGTGCGTGCCATGCGGGCGATGCTCGTCGACAAGGGCCTCGACCGCGAGAAGTGGAAGGTCTGGAACAGGCTCACCGACGAGCTCAAGAACGAGCCGGTGTTGGGAGTCGAGGGCGAGCAGCCTAACGGCCAGGCACAGGTGCGTGACTGGGCCGCGGGCCTGGACATCCCCATCGGCGGCGACACGATCATGTTCGTCGACTGCGAGGCCGCCTACTACCGGACTTCGGTACCGCGTGCCACCGCGCAGATCCTGCGGAAGGCCGGCGTGGAGTTCGGCCTGATGAACGAGCAGTGGTGCTGTGGGGGCCCCGCGGCGGAAATGGGTTACGTCGAGCAGTCCATGCGCTTCGCCCGCCACAACGTCGATGACTGGCGCCGCTCCGGGGTAAAGCGGATCATCGCCATCGAGCCGCACGATTACGTTCACTTCACCGAGGATTACCCGGCCTACTTCGGTGACGAGTTCGACTTCGAGGTCGTCCAGATCATCGACCTGGTGGCCGAGCTGATCCGCGACGGGCGCCTCGAGCTGGTGAAGCCCATCGAGCGGGTCGCGACCTACCACGACCCGTGCCGGCTCAACAAGCGCAAGGGCATCCACGAGGCGCCTCGCGAGATCCTGCGCGCGATCCCTGGCCTGGAGTTCCGCGACGTCGACCGGGTCACCCAGTGGTCCTACTGCTCCGGCGGCGGGGGTGGGCTGCCCATCGAGAAGCCCGAGATCACCGCCGAGATCAGCCGTCGCCGCCTGGAGAAGGCTTCCGAGCTGGACGTCGACCTGCTCGTCAGCGCCTGTGTCTGGTCCGAGCGCCCACTCACCGCGGCCGGGGACGAGGCCGGTATCGAGGTGCGCGACATCATCGAGCTCGTCGCCGAGTCCGCTGGCATCGAGGTCGGCGGGAGGACCCGGGCATGACCGTCACCGCCAGCCTCGGCAACGAGGTCGTTGACAGGCTCAACGAGATCCTGGACGAGCCCGGAGCAGTCCTGACGAGCCGCTCGAGCCGGTTCAACCGCGCCCGGGTCCCGGCGCCCTTCCCGGTGCACCGTTGGGAGGAGTTCCTGCCCGACGTCGTCGTGCTACCGCGCACGACCGAACAGGTCTCGCGCATCGTCAAGCTCGCCAACGAGCTCAAGGTGCCGATCGTGCCGCGTGCGGGCGGCACCGGCCTGGCCGACGGCGCGGTCCCCATGCGCGGCGGCATCCTGGTCGACGTCAAGCGCATGGACCAGGTCAAGGAGATCGACCTGGTCAACAACACCGTTACCGTCGGCCCCGGCATCAACATGCAGACCCTCAACCGGCATCTCAGGCCTCACGGGGTCATCTACCCCGACGACCCCGCCTCCTACGCGTGCGCCCTGGTCGGCGGCCGCATCGGGACGTCCGGGCTATCGCTGCTGGGAGCTCGCTACGGCCACACCCGCGACCTGGTGATCTCCTTCGAGATGGTGCTGCCCACCGGGGAGGTCATCGAGGTCGGGGACGGCGGGGGTCGCAAGGTCCGCAAGTCCTCGACCGGCTATCAGCTCAAGCACCTGTTCATGGGCCATCAGGGCACCCTCGGCATCGTCACCGAGGCCACCCTCGAGCTCGTGCCGCGCGCGGAGACCGAGTTCGCCGCGTTCTTCCTCTTCGAGGACTACGACACCGCATACCGCACCTTCTCCAAGCTCGCGAAAAGCGGGCTGGCCACGCTGGCCGGGGTCATGCTCTTCGATCCCGAGAAGGTCGACTACCTGCGCCGCGACGACGAGGCCTACATCGTCCAGCCTGCGTGGGTGAAGGCGGTCTGCGCGGTGTCGCTGCTCGGCACCAGGGTCGAGGTCGAGCCGGCCCGCGACGTGGTCATGAAGCTTGGCCGTAGCCTGGGCGGGCGCTACATCGGCGATGAGATCGCCTCGGGTGACTGGGCCGCGCGGCACGACCGCTACGCCAATCCCCTGCACGGTCGCGACAAGAACGGCAAGGTCATCCCGATGTCGTGGCACTGCGAGGACGCGGCGATCCCCTACAGCGAGGTGCCCGAGGTTCTGCGGAAGTGGCATGCGATCGCCCGCCGCTACTGCGAGCAGTACGAGATCTTCGACGACTGGGGCGCGTTCGCCTACACCAATGCCGCACACAAGCCCTGGGGAGACATCCTCCTGGAGATCGACATGGGCCTCTGGGAGGACCGCATGGACGAGTACTCCTGGCAGGCCTTCGTGTCCCTGAAGAAAGAGATCGCCCAGGTCGCCATCGACCACGGTGGCTCCATGTCGTCCTGCCACGGGGCCACGCGCGCCGGCGACGCCGAGCTGGTCCCGACCGAGATGGGGGCGTCCTGGGAGGTCATGAAGGCGATCAAGCGAGCGCTCGACCCACACAACATCATGAACCCCGGGAAACAGAGCCTCGACGAGGCCTACTCGGACGGACACCGGTCATGAGCGGCGACGACTACCGGTTCGGCCGCTACGTGCCCGCCGAGCAGGTGCCGCCTGCACCGAAACGCGTCACCGACCAGGTCGTGCAGCGCTTCGAGCACGTCTTCGAGGTCGATCCGGAGCGAATGACCCGGTTCCAGCAGCAGAAGATGCCGACCTGGGACACGCGCCGCATCGTCGCCGCGAGGTGGGACCACCTCGATGCGGTGCACCGGGAGTTCGCAGACGAGGTGCTGCTCGCGGGCGAGGGGCCCGACCCCGGCCCGGAGTCCACTCAGGACGAAGGAAAAGGAGCGAACGAATGAGTATCAAGGCAGTCGTCTACGGCGTCGGGGCGATGAACACCATCGCCACCCGCATGCTGCTCGAGAAGGGGGTCACTATCGTCGGTGCGATCTCCCGTAGTGAGAGCAAGGTCGGCAAGGACCTCGGCGAGCTCACCGGTCTCGGCAGGCGGCTCGACGTCCAGGTCAGCAACGACCCGCACGAGGTGTTCGAGCGCACCCGTCCCGACATCGCCGTGATCGCGGTCAACAGCTACATGGCCGACGCCGTCGAGCAGCTGCGGACGTGTGCCGAGCACGGCGTCAACGCCGTCACCCTGTCAGAGGAGGCGCTGCACCCTTGGGCGACCTCGCCGGAAATCAC
Source organism: Prauserella endophytica (assembly GCF_005146945.1). Taxonomy (GTDB): domain Bacteria; phylum Actinomycetota; class Actinomycetes; order Mycobacteriales; family Pseudonocardiaceae; genus Prauserella_A; species Prauserella_A endophytica. The sequence goes on along the minus strand of NZ_SWMS01000002.1, from coordinate 37,233 downwards.
GCGCGAGCTCGACGAGATCGCCAAGGGCACCGGCGCCACCCTGACCGGCACCGGCCATCAGGACACCTACTGGGTCAACATCGTGGCCATGATGATGGGCACGGCGCACCGGATCGACTCGGTGGTCGGCCACGCGAGCTGGAACGTCGACGACTACGGCCCCGAGGTCGCCGGTGACCAGCAGGTCGGCAAGACCGTCGAGGAGTTCCACGCCTGGCTCGACGGCGCCACTCGCCCGCCGAGCTTCGGCCGCAACGTCCTCGACGCACTGGTCGCCGACGTCGGCCTGACCGTCAAGTCCGTTACGACGACCACGCGCCCCGACGTTGCCCAGCAGACCATGTTCTCCAAAGCCCTACAGCGGGAGATCCCGGCCGGCCAGGTCATCGGTTTCACCGACGTCGACGAGATTCTCACCGCCGAGGGCCCGGCGTTCAACTTCGAGATGTCCGGGCGGGTCTACGGCCCCGACGACGGCGACATCAACGAGTGGGAGATCAAGGGCGAGCCCGACCTCGTGCTCTCGAACGGCACGGTCCCGACCCAGGTCACCACCTGCACCCAGCTGGTGAACCGGATCCCGGACGTCATCTCCGCCCCGGCGGGCTTCGTGACGGTCGAGACGCTGCCGCGACTGCGCTACCGGGCGTTCCCGCTGCACACCTACCTGAAGGGGTGAGAAGATGACTCCCACCACGGTGCTGGCGGCGGCGTTCCCGGACCAGGTAGACAGCGACGCACTGACCCAGAACCTGCTCTACATCCTGTCCTCGACCGCCATCATCCTCGCGCTACTGGGCCTGATCCTGATCGACTCCGGCCTCGTCCGGCGGCAGAACGTGCTCTCCACCAGTGTCCAGAAGCTCGTCGGGTTCACCATCGGAACCCTCGCCTTCATGGTCGGCGGCTTCGCTCTGTGGAACTACCAGTACTACGTTGCCCTCGGTGTGGAAGGCAGCCTCGTGCAGGCCTTCAAGGACTGGTGGTTCGGCGGCGCGCTGCTGCGGAACTACGCTCACAACATCGACCCTGCCGTCGCCCCCGGCGTGGGCAACTCACAGATCTTCTTCGCCTTCCTCGCCCTCTATGGCGGTTTCGTGTGCGCGCTGCTGCACACCAGCGCATCCGAACGGATCCGAAGCGCCCCCTACTACGTGATCTGCGCCGTGGTCGGCGGTGTGCTCTACCCCGTCCTGCTGTGGCTGACCTGGGGCTCCACCAGCCCGCTCACCAACGCCGGTCTGCACGACTTCGTCGGGGCGTACACCTCCTACATCTTCGCCGGGATCTTCGGGCTCGTACTCACCATCAGACTCCGACCACGCGTCGGGCTCTTCCCCAAGCCCGGCCAGCAGACCACCTGGGCACCCAACAGCATCCCGCTGGCCGCGCTGGGGATCGTGGTCCTGCTGTTCGCCGCTCCCCTGATCGTGATGGGCTGTGGTTTCATCGTCCCGGGCGAAGCCTTCTACGGCGTCTCCATGACCACCTCGGGACTCGGACTCGTCTACGCGAACGTCATCATCTCGATGGTCGGAGGAGGGGTCGTCGGCGCGGTCATCGCCCACTCCACCCGCAACCCGACTCACGCCCTGCTCGGGCCCCTGGCCGGCTACGTCGCGAACACCACGGGTTTCGACGTCTTCCAACCGTGGGAGACACTGCTGGTCTCCGCTACCGGGCCGCTCGTGGTCCTGGTGGTCTACAACTTCGTCAACCGCCGGGGGATCGACGACGCCAAGGTCTTCCCACTCGCCTGCGCCACAATCGTCGGCGGCCTGCTGGTGGGCCTGCTCGCCTGGGGCACACCCACCGGCGGCTACTTCGGCCTCGACGGAGCCTACGGGTTCCAGCACGCCCAGATCACCCTCTGGTGGCAGCTCGTCGGAGTCGTCGTCACCGTCGCGGTCGCCGCTCTGTCCGCTTTCGCCTTGGTATCCCTGCTCGGCACCGTCATGAAAATGCGTGTGGACGAGGACGACGAGGTCGCCGGCATCGACCGGATCGGGTGGAACCCCGCGGCCAAGAGCGTCGACGCGGCACCGCAGGTGGGCACGTCGAGCTGACCGGACCTTCTTCGCCATCCAGCCGAGCTGATAGCCGATCCGGGTGGCCCGAAGGAGGGAGGGGCTGGTCGAAGGCGTTCGACCAGCCCCTCCTCCGATCGCGTTCGTGTCACCGGAGCTCGAGTCCCGCCACGAGTGCCTCACGCGCTCGAGACTTGCGAGCACGACTCTGGACGACGTCGCCCGCTGCGCGAACAGGTGAGCCGGATGCTCCCCGTGCGCACAGAACACGCGAGCACCTCAGTGTCACACCGCAACGGGACCGGCTCACCGGGAGCTGTTCGGGTGCAGCCGCGAGGCCGTCGCCGGAGGGACGGTGACTACCGCTGCGAAACCTCGCCCGAGCGCTCGGGCAACGTGGGCTTCGCCCGCGCAGCACCGGCGAGGGTGGTGGCCGCCCGGTTGCGCGGGGCGAGGCGGGCGATGCCGGACGCGACGAGAGCCCCCACTAGCAGGGAGAAACCCAAGACGTAGAGCCCACTCGCGGCGTGTCCTTCGGTGGCTACGAATCCCACGATCACCGGGCCGACAGCACCACCGAGACTGCCCATCAGGTTGATCATCCCACTGGCCTGGCCCGCCAGTTCGGGCGCGATGTACTGCAGCGCCCACGCCCACCACGGTCCGAACGCCGCGTACACACCGATTCCGGTGACGACCAGCAGCGTCAGCTGAACGCCCAGCGTGGCGGGCAGGAGCTGCTGCAGCAACAGTGCGATGCCACCGACGACCAGTGGCGGAATGACGAACCAGGATTTCGGGCGCGCCGAACGATCGGCGGCCCGCGAGTTCAGCAGCATGGCCACACCCGCGACGGCGAACGGGATGACGGACAGGAGCCCGACGGCGCCGATCCCGCGGGAAGACAGCTGCCCGACCACGGTGGGCAACCACAGTCCGAAACTGTAGAAACCCGTCAACCACAGGAAGTACACGACACAGCAGGCCCACACGGCCGGTGACTTCAGCACCGTCCAGAACGAGGCGGCCTCGGCCCCGGTCGCGCGCTCGGCGCGGGTCGCGAGGATGTGGTCTCGTTCCACTTCGGACAGCCTGGCGTCCTGCTCGGGCGAGTCCTTCAGGTAGCGCAACACGACGAACGCCAGCACGAACGCGGGCAGGCCCTGCACCACGAACATGACGCGCCAATCCCAGGTCTCGATCAGCCAGCCCGCCGACGGGACCATGACGATCGACGACGCGGGGAGCGCGAAGAGTGAGAGGCCTGCCGCACGAGCTCGCTCGCGCAGCGGGAACCAGACGACGAACATGACCGCGAACGCGGGCCAGACCACACCCTCGGACAGGCCCATCAGAAACCGCCAGACGATCATCGCCGTGGTGGAATCCGAGAGTGCCTGGCCGATCGACACCACACCCCAGCAGAGCAGTGCGCCGGCGATGACCTTGGACGGACCGATCTTGTTGGCGAGCCAGCCGCCGGGCACTTGAGTGAGGATGTAGCCCCAGAAGAACGCCGAAAGCACCACACCGGTCGCGGTCGCGGCGAGGTGGAGGTCGGCGCTCATCGCGGGTGCGGCGACGCTGATGTTCGCCCGTTCCGCGAAGGCGACCAGATAGACGAGGAAGAGCAGCAGGCCTGTTCGCCGCCAGCGAGCGGCCGGCAGTGTCGTCGACGTTGACGAATTGCTCACGGAAACCTCTTTTCGCGTGTTGCGGGCGTGCGCCTCCGCCCAGCGGCCGCTCGTGGCTGCCCGCGGGACGAGGTCGGTTTGGCGGGAATGCTCAGTCGGGCGCGGTCCAGCCTGCGGCGAAGAGCTGATCGCGAATGGTGCGCTTGACGATCTTTCCGTAGCCGGACTTGGGCAACTCCGGCCAGCGGATGAACTGGCGGGGCAGCTTGTACCGGGCCAGCCTGGGCTCGAGCCAGTCGCGCAGCCCGGCGTCGTCGGTGTCGTGATCGGGCTCGCGCACCCAGACCGCGACCCCGATCTCGCCCCATTTCGCGTGTGGCATGCCGAGCACGGCGACCTCGGCGACCGCGGGGTGAGCGACGAGCTTCTCCTCGATGTCGCGTGGGTGCACATTGGACCCGCCGGAGATGTACATGTCCGATGCGCGCCCGGTGATGTAGAGGTAGCCGTGCTCGTCGACGGCACCGAGGTCGCCGGTGTGGAACCAGCCGCCGTCGAACGCGGCCGCCGTCGCCTCCTCGTTACGCAGATAGCCCGTGCACACGGCGGGGCCTGCCACACAGACCTCGCCGATCTCCCCCGGCCCGAGCTCGGTCCCGGCGTCGTCGAGGATGGCGATCTGCATGCCGGTCCGTGGCCTGCCACAGGTGCCGAGCTCGAACTCGGGTGGTTGGGGCCGGCCGTGGTCGGCGGGGGTGAGGACAGTGATGTTGCCGGTGACCTCTCCCAGGCCGTAGTACTGCACGAGGACGGGTCCGAGGACGTCCAGCGCGTGGTCGCGGTCGGCGTTGAGCATCGGGGCGCCCGCGTAGATCACGTGCCGCAGCGAGGAGTGGTCGAACTTGTCGACCGCGGGGTCCTCGGCGAGCATCTTCAGAATGGTCGGGACGGTGAACATGTTGGTCACCCGCTCCCGCTCGACCAGCTCCCACACCTCCTCGGGCCGCAGCCCCGGCCCCTCCGGAATGATCGTCGCCGCGCCGCGGGCGACCTGGGGCAGCAGATGCACGCCCGCGCCGTGCGAGAGCGGAGCGACAGCGAGCGAGACATCGGTCTCGGACAGGCCGGGCATGAGGTCCGCGGCGTGGTTCGTGGTGACGAACCCGAGCTGGTCGTGGGTCAGAATCGAGGCCTTTGGCGACCCGCTGGTGCCAGACGTGAAGAAGTACCACGCATGGTCGCCCACGTAGACCGTCTCCGGCTCGGGTGACGCGGCAGGCAGCGCGGCGACGGTGTCGCAGGAGGCGTCGTCACCGAGCCACAGCACGCCGCCCGGCAATCCCGTCACGTCGCGCACCGCCTCCACGTGCGCTTCCGAGCCCCCGGCGGCGATCATGGCCACCGGCCGGCAGACGCCTGCGATCACCGCGACATCCGCCGGGGTGAGCCTGACGTTGGTCGGCGCCACCGCCGCGCCGGCTCGCCAGATTCCGTACAGGGACTGGATGTACTCGGGGTGGTTGTGGCCGTGAAGCAGGACGCAGTCTCCGCGGCTCACGCTCCGGCGCCGCAGCTCGGCACATACCCGGTCGGCGGCCTGGTCGAGCATGCGCCAGGTCCACCGGGTCTGGCCGTGTACCACGGCGGTTGCCTCGGGCGACCTGCGCGCGGTCTGTGCGAGCATCTCCGCCACGTTGACGGCACGGACCTGGGTTCTCATCGACTGGCCTCCAGGACGGTCGCGTAGTTGGTGACGGCGGCGCCGCCCATGTTGAACACCGCGGCTCGTTCGGCCAGGGGCAGCTGCATCCCGCCCGCCTCACCGACGAGCTGCATCGCGGCGATCACGTGCTGGGACACCCCGGTCGCCCCGATGGGATGCCCCTTGGCCTTGAGCCCACCGGACACGTTCACCGGGAACGCGCCGTCACGGTCGGTGCGACCCTCGGAGGACAGCAGGCTTCCCTTGCCGGGTTCGGCGAGTCCGAATGCCTCGTACTGCAGGAGCTCGGCGAGGGTGAAACAGTCGTGTGTCTCGAGCAGGTCGAGATCGGCCAGAACGACACCCGCTTCGTCCAGCGCACCGCGGAAGGCGGTGGCGGCCGCGCCGAACGCGAGCGGATCCGGCCGCGACGCGAGCGGCATCGGATCGTTGGCCTGTGCCCGCCCCCGCACGACCACCGAGCGGCGGGCGGCGCGCGCCACGTCGGCGCTGGCCACGACGACGGCGGCGGCGCCGTCGGAGACCATGGAGCAGTCGGTGCGCAGGAGCGGATGGGCGACGACCGGGTTGCGGTCGGAGACGGTCACGCAGAACTCGTAGCCGAGATCGCGCCGCATGTGGGCGTAGGGATTGTCCACGCCGTTGCGGTGATTCTTGGCGGCGATGCGGGCAAGCGCGTCACGGGGGTCGCCGTATCGCCTGGCGTACTGGCGGGCCAGCCAGGCGAACACGGCGGGGAAGCTGCCATGCTTGCCTTCGGTCGGCAGGTAGGCGGCGCCGAGGAGGACGTCGGTAACCGTGGCGGCGGGTGCGCGGGTCATCTTCTCGGCCCCGACGACGAGTACCGCGCGAGCCCGCCCAGCCTCGACCATGTCGAGCGCGGCGTAGAGCGCGGCGCTGCCCGTGGCGCAGGCGTTCTCGGAACGCACGGCGGGGACACCGGCAAGCTCGGGCGCGCCGGTGCCGACGAGTGCGGCCTCGAACCGCTGGTTGCTGGTGTCGGTGCCGTAGACCCCGACGGAGATGGCATCGATGTCAGCGGGCATGAGCCCGGAGTCCTCGACGGCGGTGGCGCTGACCTCGGCCATCAGCGACTCCACGTCCGGTTGATCGGACCTGCCGAACCGCGTGTGCGCCCAGCCGGTCAGATGCGGGTGCTGTGTCATGGAAACCTCCAGGTGGGGCGGGTCAGAGCCGGATTCCGCCGTTGACATCGAGCACGGCGCCGGTCATGAACGATGAGGCCGGCGACCACAGGTACAGCGCCGCCTCGGCGATGTCCTCAGGGCTGGCCAGCCTGCCGACCAGGGAGCGTTCGACGAACATCGCGTGGACGTCCGGGTCGTCGCCGATCATGCCGGTGGCGGTGGTTCCCGGGGCCACGCAGTTGACCCGGACCTTGCGCGGTGCGAGCTCCCGCGCGGCACCCTTGGTCAGGCTGATGACGGCGGCTTTGGACGCGCCGTAGACCGGTCCGCCGATGTAGCCGCCGCCGGTGTAGGCGGCCACCGACGCGCAGAGCACGACCGAGGCGTCCGGAGCGAGGTGGGGCGCCGCCGCCTGGATCGTGTTGACCGCCCCCAGGACGTTGATCATGAGGCAGCGCTGCGCGTCCGCCTGGCTCACCTGCAGCAGCGGTGCTGGCAGCGTGATGCCCGCCGGGACGAAGACGCTCGTCACCGGCCCGCTTCCGGCGGCGAGGGCGAAGCCCTTCTCCAGGCTCGCGGGATCCAGCACGTCGGCGCGCTGGTACCGCGCGCCCGGAAAGGCTTCACTGACCTGCGGAGCCTCCTCGGGCAGGTCGAGCACGGTCATCGCGGCGACGCGGGAAGCGGCGAGGCGTACGGCGGCGAGCCCGATGCCCCTGGCTCCACCCACGATCACGGCCGAGCCGGTCGGCGTGCTCGTCTGGTCACTCATGTCAGCGGACTCCTTCGTGCAGTGGTTCTGCGATCTCCGGACGGGGTCACAGGTCGAGGACGAGGCGCGGGGTGAGTGACCGCGAGCAGCAGGGGGTCATCACTTCGTTGGTCGCGCGTTCCTGTGGACTCAGATAGGAGTCGCGGTGGTCGGGAACGCCGTCGAGGACGACCGTCTCGCACGTGCCGCAGGTCCCCTCGCGACACGAGGTCGGGACCTCGATGCCCGCCTCGGCGAGTGCGTCGACGATCGTCTGCCCGGCGGGCACGCCGACGACCATGTCCGAGTAGTCGCAGACGACCTCGAAGGCGGTGTGCTCCCCGTCGAGCACGTTCTCGGCGGCACGGAACCGCTCGACGTGCAGCGTCCCGTCCGGCCAGGCGGTGCAATGCTCCTCGACGGCGGCGATCAGTGGAGCGGGTCCGCAGCAGTAGATCGCGACGCCGTCCCGCGGCTCCCCCAGCGCCGCCGCGAGGTCGATGTGCCCGTGCTCGTCCTGCGCGCGGACGGCGACCCGGTCGCCATAGCCGGCAAGCTCGTCGAGGAACGCCATCGAGCCACGGCTGCGACCGCCGTACACGAGGCTCCACGGACGGTCCCGTGCCGTGCAATGCGCGATCATCGGCAGGATCGGTGTGATGCCGATGCCGCCAGCGAGGAAGACGTACTCGGACGCGGTGACGAGCGGGAAGTTGTTGCGTGGTCCCCGGCAGCGGATCTTGTCGCCGACCTCGACCCGGTCGTGAACATGGATGGAGCCACCCCGCCCGCCGGCCTCCCGGAGAACGCCGATACGCCACGAGCCGGGCTTTTCCGGGTCACCGCACAGCGAGTACTGGCGGACGAGATCCGGCTCCAGCACGAGATCGAGATGAGCACCGGGTGTCCATGCGGGTAGCCGCTCCCCTTTCGCCGGCTCGAGTTCCACGACGGCGACGTTGTCGGCGACGATGTCCTTCGCGGTGACGACAGTGACGAATTCACCCGGCTCGCCGGTGGACCGGGTTGGATTGGCGATCATGGATCCTCCGCTGAGGTCGGTCAGGCGGTGGCCGCCGGACGGCGTCTTTCGGCCTGGTCGCGGGTGCGCCCCGGCCGCCGACGACTCGTGTCGACGACAACGACGTCCCCTTCGACCGAGACGGCGTAGCCCTCGAGAACCAGCGGACCGTCCTGACGGCCGCCGTCCGGGTCGACGACGTCCTCGGGAGAGCCGGGGACGACCTCGACCTCGTACTTGCGCACCCGGGCGTTGCGAGGGTCGTAGAACGACACGCCGGTCCGGATGTCGAACTCCCAGGCGTGCCAGGGACAGCGCAGCGAACGCTGCCGCTCGTAGTCGATCGGCGCGTCCGGGCCATCGGCCGACGCGACTCCGAAGACGGTCCCGTGCTCGCAGAGCGGCGCGCCGGCGTGCGGGCACCTGTTCAACAGGGCGTAGTACTCGCCGTCGAGGTTGAAGATGCCCACCGAGCGGCCCTCCAGCTCGACGATCTTCCGCTCACCCTGCGGGATGTCCGTGGTGTTGGCGACGATGTAGCGAGTCACGCGCCGTCCTCCAGACCGAAGAAGCGCACGGCGTTGCCGCGCAGGATCTTGTCCTTCAGCTCCGCCGGGAACGAGGGTGGGAAGATCGCGTCCGGCGCGTCGAAGTCGAAGTGCGGATAGTCGGAGGCGAACAGCACGTTGTCGGCGCCGAACTCCTCGATGTACTCCACCAGGTGGGCGGGCTTGTCGGGCTCGTCGATCGGCTGGGTCGAGACCCAGATGTGGTCGGCGAGGTACTCCGAGGGCTTACGCAGCAGGTCGGGCACCTCGCTGCGCAGCGTCTCCCAGTGGTAGTCCAGGCGCTGCATCAACGGCACGAAATGCGCGACATTGCCCTCCACGAACATGATCCGCAGGTCCGGGTAGCGGTCGAACGTCCCGGACAGCACCAGGCTGAGAATCTGCGACTGGAAGCTCTGTACCTGTCCCACGTGGTACTCGGTGTGGTACGACGCCCAGCCGGTGCCGGTGCTCGGGTTCCCGCCGCCCTGGGAGAGATGGATCTGCATCGGCAGTCCGTTGGCGATCATCGCCTCGTAGATCGGCCAGTATCTCCGGCTGCCCAGCGGGTCGCGGGTCTTGCTCAGCCCCAGGACCGCGACCACCCCGGGATGCGAACCCAGCCGGTCGATCTCCGCTGTCGCGAGGTCGGGACTTTCGAAGGCGACCGAGATCGCGGCCCGCAGCCGGGGCTCCGGCCGGACGAGGTGCTCGAGCTGCCAGTCGTTCACCGCGCGGGTGAGGGCATCGGCGAGCTCGGGACGCAGTGCCTGGGAAGCGGGATTCAGGGCCTGCCCTCCGGGCGAAATGCACTGCAGCACACCGAGTTGCACGTCGTAGAGGTCCAGCAGCTGCTTGCGGATCAGGTCGAGGTCCGAGCCGGGGAAACCGGTCTCGGGCCACGTGTCGGCCCGCATCGCGCCGCCGTAAAGCTGCGGATACTCGCCGAGGTTGAACAGACCGTTGGTGGTGCGGACCCCGTACTCGCGCACGATCTCCCGCCAGCGACGGGGCAGGTACGCGGTCAGCGCGTCCGCCGGCGGCACCGGGTGGATGTCGACGTCGGCGATGCCGGTGGTCACCTTCGGGGCCGGCAGGTCCAGCACGCGCGGCCGCTCCTGGATTGTGGTCATCGTGGTCTCACTTCCGTCGATTCAGAGGTCCGAGTGGACGCTCAGGCCGTAGATGTCGAAGGCGTTGGTCCGCCGGATCCGGTCGATCAGCGCGGGATCCGAGCTGCCGTTCTCGATCTCGCGCGGCGCGGAGTGGTGGCGGTGCGGGTAGTCGCTGGAATAGACGAGCATGTCCTCGGAGCCCAGCCGGTCGACGAGGCGGTCGAGCGCCCCCGGCCGCTCGAAGCCGTCGGAGGGTGCGGTGGTGAAGCGAACGTGACGGCGGATGAGGTCCGACGGCCGCTCGGTCAGCCACGGCACATCGGGTCGATAGCTCTTCCAGAGCTTGTCGAACTTCCACAGGAACGGCGGAACCCAGCCGAACCCGAGCTCGCTGACCACGATCCGGGTCGACGGGTACTTCTGCAGCACCCCCTCGGAGACGATCGAGGCGAGCTGCGCTTCGAGGTTCGACTGCTGCCCGACGTACCACTCCAGGTAGGTTCCGGGCCAGCCGACCGAGGTCGGCGCTTGCCGGAACACCCCACCGATGTGCAGGGCGACCGGCAGGCCGTGGCGCTCGGCGGCTTCCCAGATCGGCCAGTTGATCTGCCTGCCATAGGGCAGTTCCGACTGGCCGAGCAACAACACCTGGGCGAACCTGCCATCGGCCGCGCACCGGTCGATCTCCTCGGCCGCCGCGTCGGGGGTGCCCTGGGGTACGACGATCGAGGCCCGGAGCCGGTCGTCAGCGTCCAGCCATTCCCTGGCGATCCAGTCGTTGAGGGCCCGGGCGTGGGCGATCTCCCGGCGCGGCTGGTGGATCTGCTGAACGCCGTAAAGACAGTTCAGTACGGCGAAGTCGGGCCCGCCGTCGCTGAAGACGTCCGCGACGAGTGCGTCGACGGCGGTGCCGGCACGCCCGTCCGGACCGGGCGTGACCTCGGGCCGCTCCGCGATCGGTGAGGAGGGCGGGTGGTAGCCGGGCTCGTAGTACGGAGCCAGCTGCGCGACCAGTTGATCAGCCCAGTAGTCGTCGAGGTAGGGCAGCAGACTCCTGGCCGAGGGAAGGACGGCGTGGACATCGCAGTCCACGACGGCCGCCCTCCGGCCCTCCGGCACCGGACGGTTCGCCCCCGTGCCGCCGGTCGTCATGGTGGGAGCACCCATGGAGGCCTCCGTTCGTCGTTGAAGCAGCTCCTCAGTGCCACCGACGGTGCGAGGCCGCGACGAAACCCGTCAATCAACCGATGCGTATGCCCAGTTCGGTGTTCCATAATGTGGAGTTTGACAATTCGATGGCTTCACTTTTAGCTTCTGCCTGTGACAATGGGACATAAGCCGTTCCATAACATGGAACGGCAGGGTCGCCGGGCAGGTGCGGAAGCGCTGCAGGGATCGCAGAGCGTGCGGCGTGCACTCGATCTGCTCTCGCTCATCGCCGCCTGGGAGCGACGCGGCGGATTGTCGGTGGCCGCCGTGGCCGAGGAGACGGGCCTCGCCAAGTCCACCACTCATCGGTTGCTCTCCGAACTGCTGCGAGCCGGCTACCTCGAGCAAGGTCCCGACCGGCGTTACCGGATCGGCCCCGAGGCCTACGTCGTGGGCGTCGCCGCCGAACCGCGCTACGGCGTCCAGCAACAGTCACTCGCGGCCGCCACGCGGTTGGCGGCGGTCTCGGAAGACGTCGCCTTCGTCTCGATCCGCCGCAGGCACCATCACGTCTGCGTCTATCGCGAGGAGGGCCGATGGCCGATCCGCAGCCACGTGCTCCAGGTCGGCGACCGGCTGCCGCTGGGAGTCGGAGCCGCCGGCCTGGCCTTCCTGGCAGCGATGGAACCGGACGAGGCCGCCGCGATCGTCGAGACCAACGAAGCCGAAATCGAACAGGGATACCGGCCACTGTCCGCCTCGGTGATCCTGGAGCTCGTCGCGGACGCCCGCGAACACGGCGGCGTCGCGATCAACCGCGGGATGGTCGTCGACGACTCCGTCGGCATCAGCAGGGCGGTGCCGGCTCGCACTGGTCAGCCGGTCGTGGCACTGGGCATCGCGACCATCGCATCGCGGATGGAACCCGAACGGGAGAGATGGCTGGAGTCCTTGCTACGCCGGGAAACCGACCACCTCGCCGGACGAAAGAGGAGCCGATGACCCCGACCACCGAGAGCGGGCCTCAGACGCTGGCGTGGCTGCGCGGCGCGGTACGCGATGAGGCCGCGGTCCGCGACCGGCTGACCGACCGCCTCGCCTACGCCCACGACGCGTCACATTTCCGCCTGACACCCCGCGCGGTCGTCATGGCCTCGACCGCCGAAGAAGTGGGCCGCGTGTTCGCCGCGGCCGGCAAGGCCGGTGCACCCGTGGCCTTTCGCTCCGGCGGGACGAGTCTGTCCGGCCAGGCGGGAACCGACGGCATTCTCATCGACACGCGGCGGCATTTCCGCGACATCGAGGTGCTCGACGACGGTGCCCGCGTCCGGGTCGGCCCCGGCGCCACCGTCCGCCAGGTCAACGCGCGGCTGGCCCGGTGGGGCCGCAAACTGGGTCCGGACCCGGCCAGTGAGGTGGCCTGCACGATCGGCGGCGTCGTCGCCAACAACTCCAGCGGGATGGCGTGCGGCACCTGGGCGAACAGCTACGCCACCCTGGAATCCCTCAGTCTGGTGCTACCCAGCGGCACGGAGTTGGACACCGGGGCGCCCGACGCCGACGAACAGCTGCGGGCCGGAGAACCTGAGCTTCACGCCGGCCTGCTGCGGCTCCGTGATCGGCTTCGCGGCGACTCCGTGCTCCGAGACCGGGTCACGCGGCAGTTCTCCATGAAGAACACGATGGGCTACGGGCTGAACTCCTTCCTCGACCACGACAGCGCGAGCGACATCCTCGCCCACCTGGTGGTCGGCAGCGAAGGGACGCTCGCGTTCGTGTCGTCGATCGTCCTTCGCACGGTCCCCCTGCTCGGGCACGCCCGAACCGGGCTGCTCGTGTTCGACGACCTGGCTGCCGCCACCGCGGCGTTGCCCGAACTCGTGGCGACCGGGCCGGCCACCGTCGAACTGCTCGACGCCACCTCTCTCCGCGTCGGCCAGAACGCCGACCGCGCCGACGCGACGCTCAAGGCCCTCGCGGTCGAGCGGCACGCGGCCCTGCTCGTCGAGTACCAGGCTGATACGGCCGCCGAAGCCGACGGTCTCGTCGACGCCGCCGGGCGAACGCTAGAGCTGATCCCGACCGTCGTGCCGGCGGCCCTGTCGGCCGACCCCGCACAACGCGCTGCGCACTGGCACGTACGCAAGGGGCTCTACGCGATGGTGGCCGAAGCGCGGCCCGCCGGGACGACCGCACTGCTGGAGGACATCGTCGTGCCGGTCCCCGAGCTCCTGCCGACCTGTGAGGCGCTGACCGCGTTGTTCGACCGGCACGGATACCGCGACAGCGTGATCTTCGGGCACGCGAAGGACGGCAACATCCACTTCATGCTGACCGAGCGGCTGGGCGACGGCGTTCCGCTCGACCGGTTCGCCCGGTTCACCGACGACATGGTCGACCTCGTTCTCGGACGAGGTGGCTCGCTGAAGGCCGAGCACGGGACGGGACGCATGATGGCGCCGTTCGTCCGCCGCCAGTACGGCGACGAGCTCTACGACATGATGCGCGAGGTCAAGCGCCTGTGCGATCCGCGAGGGCTGCTCAACCCAGGTGTCGTGCTCTCCGACGACGCCGGCGCACACCTGCGGGCACTGAAGTCGTCGCCGCCCGTTGAGGAGGAAGTCGACCGGTGCGTCGAATGCGGGTTCTGCGAACCCGTCTGCCCCAGCCGTGACCTGACCACCACGCCGCGCCAGCGCATCGTGCTGCGCCGCGAGATCGAGAGCGCCCGCCGCGAAGGCGACCGGGCGACGTACGAGTCGCTGGTGGCCGAGTACGACTACGACGCGACACAGACCTGCGCCGTGGACGGGATGTGTCAGACCACCTGCCCCGTCACGATCAACACCGGCGACCTCGTCCGACGGTTGCGCGCCGAGCAGACCGGGCGAGTCGCGGACACCGCTTGGTCCGTGGCGGCTCGTCACTGGGACCTCGCCACACGGACGGCCGCCCGAGCACTCGACGCCGCGGCCCGCCTGCCCCTGCCCCTGGTCACCAAGGCCAACCACGCCGCCCGTGTCCTCGCCGGAACCGACACGGTGCCGCTGTGGTCGCCCGAACTGCCCGAGGGCGGCCAACGCCGTCGCGTCGAGCGTGACCGGGGCCGATCGCCATCGGCCATCCTGTTCTCCTCGTGCACCGGCACGATGTTCGGCACCACCGGGCTCGGCTCGGCCGAGGCGCTGCGACGCCTGTGCGAACGCGCCGGGATCACCGTCGGCACCCCGCACGACCTGCCCGCACTGTGCTGCGGCACCCCATGGAAATCGAAGGGACTCACGCGCGGCTACGACACGATGGCCGACAAGGTGCTCCCCGCACTCTGGGACGCGACACGGCAGGGCGAGCTTCCCGTTGTGTCCGATGCCGCGTCCTGCACCGAAGGCCTGCGCCACATGGTCGGCACCGGCGACGAGCCATACCGGCGACTTCGGGTCGTCGACGCCGTCGAGTTCACCGCCACCACGCTCATGCCCCTCCTCACCGTCACGGCCAAGGCCGACTCCGTCGCACTGCACCCCACCTGCTCGGCGACGAGGCTGGGCATCGACACCCACCTGTACTCAGTCGCCGCCGCGGTGTCCGGAAACGTCGTCGTGCCGGACGAGTGGAACTGCTGCGGCTTCGCGGGCGACCGGGGACTACTCCATCCCGAACTCACAGCGTCGGCGACCGCCCGGCAGGCGGCGGAACTGACGAGCAACGCCGAGCAGTCCGGCGGTCACGACGCCCACGTCTCCTGTAACCGAACCTGCGAGCTCGGCATGACCCGCGCCACCGGCCACACCTACGAACACCTCGTCGAACTCGTCGAGCGAGCCACCCGACCCCGACCGCAGTGAAGGCCACCATGCCTGCGCCCGCCCGTCTCCCACCGCCACCCAAGCGGAGGCGCTGCGCGCCGCTGTGTCGATTCGACGCAGTGAAGGTGGCCTTCACTGCAGTTGGGCGACGGGCTCACCAGCCTCCACGGAGGACGAGGAGCCGCACCTGCAACTCGAGGGTGAATCGCTGGACGGCGTCGTCGAGGTCGACTCCGCAGAGCTGCTCGATGCGCTGCAGCCGATAGCGGAACGTGTTCCTGTGCACGCGCAGGGCAGCGGCCGCGCGCGTGGCGTCACAACCGGCGTCGAACCAGCTCAGCAGTGTGTCCAGGTACTCGGCACTACGGGGCGACTCGTCGCGGCGTAGCACATCGAGCGCGCCGTTCAGCAGCCCCGGATACTCGGTGGCCAGGCCGGCCAGCTCGGCGATCACCACATGTGGCCGCAGTCCCGACAGGTCGGCGGTGACCGCCGACGGACGCGCGGCGAGCACCGCCACCGCTTGCTTGAGCAGCCGGCATTCGGCACGGGCGTCATCCCCCGTGGCCAATGCCTGGCTGACACAGGCCACCAGCGGCGCCCCGACCGGCGTCGCGGCGCGCTGACGCAGTCGCTCCGCGAACACGGAAGGGCCAGGCCCTGGCGAATGTGGGATCAGCACGTAGGCCACGGTGTCGAGGACCGCGGTGGCCGCACTGGGATCCAGCATCCGCGCGCAGCGCGCCAGCAACCGTTCGACGTCAGGGGTGAGGCCGCGAGCCGGGCTCGTTGCCCTTGTCTCGCCGTCGCCGTGCGCACCCAGGCTTATCAGACACCAGCGTGCGGCGGCGGGCCGGCCGAGTCGCTCGGTCAGCGCCTCCAGCGAGCCCCGTCCGGTCAGCAGTCCGCGCAGCAGCTCGGCCCGGACCAGGTCCTCGTCGTCAGGCCCGGCCTGCTCGTCGAGGAACCACGCGGCCGCGGCAGCCGCCACCTCGCCGACCACGCGCGGGGCGCAGTCGGGAGTGTCGGGGCCTGGCGTCACGACCACGTGGCCGGCGACGAGGTCGCCGACCAGGATCGGCGCGACCAGCCGGGGACCTGCCCCTGCCACCTCGATTCGCGAGACGTTCCGCCCGCTCCCAGCGAGGACGAGCCGCTCCCTCAGCACTTTCGGGGCGCGCCGGGCCAGGATCGTCTCGCTGGTCAGATCGTCCACTGTGTCCCCACAGGCGAACGCGAGCACGCGCAGTCCGGCGTCGGTGAGCACGACCGCGCCGTCGAGCGCGAGCGCCGCGCCCTCGGCGAGCTCGTAGAGTCCGCTGGCGGTGGGTGTCGCGCCCCGCACGCCGAACCCGGCGGCGGACACGAGGGAACGGGCAAGCGCCCCGATCTCCTCCCAGCTGACCCCATCGGCGACCGCCAGCACCGGCACCCCCGCCCGGCCCGCCGCCAGTTCGACGTCGAACTCTCGCGGAAGGCAGCCGCTCCGCACCACGACCGCGGCGGACTCAGCCGCGCTCGCCTCCGCCAGAACCTCGGCGAGCTCGTCGCCGGTCGGGTGGGACGAGACCACCAGCAGCAGCTGATGCCGGCCCGGCGCCCTGGCCGGGTCCCAGATCGTGACCCCGGCCAGCGGCCGATCGATTCCCGTGGCCGGGGCCACCACCATGAGCCAGCCACGGCGGGCACCGATGAGCTGCCTCAGCCGCACCGCCCCCTTCGCACCGGCCAGATACGGCGGAGGGCCCTCGGCGACAGCCGGTTCGCTCGCCACGTTGTCCACGACCGTCATCGAGCCACCTCACCTTCCCTGCGGCAGGACCGGAAACCGCGATGGAGCAAGGGTAGGTACCGCATCCGACGACGTCAGTGGGCGCAGAGCACCGTGACGATGCCTCGACCGTGCGCTGAGCAACGGGTGAACGGTGCCGTAACAGCCCGCGACGACACCGGTCGTGGTTCAGCCGAGGGCTCGCAGCCGGGGCAGCAGGTCCTTCCCGGCCAGTTCCAGGAACCGGGCCTGGTCACCGCCGGGGGCATGCAGCACCAGGTCGGTGAAACCGGCGTTCACATAAGGACGAACCCGCTCGACGACCTCCTCCGGATCGGTGGAGACGATCCACCGGCCGGCAACCTGCTCGATCGGCAGCTCGTCGGCAACGTTCTCCATGTCGACGGGGTCGGAGATGCCGTGCTTCTGTTCGGGGGTCAGCGACAGCGGGGCCCAGAACCTCGTGTTCTCGGTGGCGGCCCGCGGATCGGTGTCATAGGACAGCTTGATCTCGATCGAGCGCACCACGTCACCGGGCTTGCGGCCGGCCTGCCCGGCACCGGAGTCCACCGCGGGCTGCAGCTTCTCCGTGTAGAGGTCCATGCCCTTGCCGCTGGTGCAGATGAAGCCGTCAGCCACCCTCCCCGCGTACTTCGCCACGAGCGGTCCACCCGCCGCCACGTAGATCGGGACGGGCAGTGGCGGCCGGTCGTAGACCGTCGCGTTCTCGGTGCGGTAGTAGTCCCCTTCGAAGGTCACCCGTTCCTCCGTCCACAACCGACGGATCAGCTCGACGGCCTCGCGCAGCCGCGCGAACCGTTCCCGAAACTCCGGCCACTCGAGCTTCGCGACCGCGACCTCGTTGAGCGCCTCGCCCGTGCCGAGGCCCAGCACGACTCGCCCCGGATACAGGGCGCCGAGTGTCCCGAAGGCCTGAGCCACCACGGCGGGGTTGTAGCGGAACGTCGCGGTCAGCACGCTGGTGCCCAGCCGGACCCGCTGTGTGCGCTCCCCCACCGCGGCGAGCCAGGCCATCGAGAACGGCGCGTGCCCGCCCCGGTGCCGCCACGGCTGGTAATGGTCGCTGACCATGACCGAGTCGAACCCTCGTTGTTCGGCCAGCACGGCCAGCTCGACCAGCTCGCGCGGGCCGAACTGCTCCGCCGATGCCTTGTAGCCCACCGTGATGTGCGCGTTGGCGCCGTCTGTCGTGTTCATATCCGGGAGTCAACCGGCCGGCTGGGGCCGGGTCATCGTGCTCGGTGGCCGAAAGCGAGCCGCGCGCGCTGTGCGCCTCGTCAGGCCGGGTCCTCCCATTGGACGTCGACGGCACGCGCCGCCAGGTGCACGGCAAGCCGGTCGTCGGGGTCGTCGAGGTCCGCGGGCAGCAGCTGGGTGACGCGGTCCATGCGCTGCATCACGGTGTTGCGATGGACCCCGAGCAGGTCCCCCGCGGCTTTGGCCGAGGACTGGCAGTCCAGGTAGCACCGCAGAGTCCGCACGAGCTCCCCGGACGGATCGGCGTCCTGGAGCGGAGCGAGCAGGTCGGCCGCGGCGCCGCGCAGCGGGGCCGAGCCGTACCAGCCCGCGAGCAGCCTCCTGGCGCTGACGGCGTCGATGTGCTCGACGGCGGCGGGGCGGCGGGTCGTGCGAGCGAGCAGCACAGCCTGCCGCGCCTGGTCGGCGGACCGGCCGATACCCGCCGTACCCGCGTGGGCACCGCCGACCCCGGCGCACAGCCGCAGCCCTGGATGCTCGGCCTCCACCGCGGCGAGCGCCGTGTTGACTCGCTTGGTCAACGGTCCCGGGTCCGCGGCGTCGGCCTCCGCCTCGGCCGTGGACCAGAACACCCACCCCTCGGCGCGTTCCACGAGGGTCACGGTCACGCCGCGCTCGGCAAGTTGTTCCTCCAGCTCGGCTCCGAGCGCCGAGAGCCGGACCGCGGAGGGAGCGTGGGAGACCTGCACCTGCACGGCGGTGTGCCAGCCGGCAAGGCGCCAGCCAAGGGCGGTGGCCCGCTCGACCGTGCGGCGGCCAGGGTCGTCGGGTTGTTCGAGGATCTCGTTGAGCAACAGTGACCGCCGCCGGTGCTCCCTTTCCACCCTCACGGCGTCCCCCGCCACATGAACGGCGAAGGACAGTGCCGCGATCGCCACCGCCCGCCGGATCGGTTCGAGCAGCACCCCCGCCGCAGAACCGGGCAGGCGCACCGCGATCCAGTAGACCGCGAGCCCCGCGGGGTCGACCTGCACCGGTTGCAGCAGCACGTCCGCTTCGCCCGCGCGGACCGTCACGGCGACCGGGTGCGGGCCGCCCAGCTCCTCAGCGGTCGGGCACGTTCCGAGCAGTGCGTGCACCTCCGGATCGCCCGCCACGAACCGGGATTCCGCGTCGATGAGCGCGACGGGCTCTCCGAGCGTCGCCGAGAGCGAGGAGGTGAGCGCGTTCGCGTTGGCGGGCGGGCGCTGGAACCGGCGGGCCGCGTCGCCCAGCACCCTCAGTCCCGCGATCTCCGGCGCCCGGACGTACGGATCGAAAGCGGCCACCACGCCGGCCGGGGCGATGTCGTCGACTCCGATGAGTGGCAGGGCGAACCGGTCCGCGAGGCGGCGGGTGACCAGCGGAACCTGACGCGGGGTCCTGGCTGCGATGATGCCCGACAGCCCCGCGCTGCCGGCCAGCCGGATCGCGATGTCCATCGCCAGATCGTCGAGGGTGAGCTGCTCGCGGCCGAACACCACGACGCTGCCCGCGGCGAGCTCGGAGATCTCGTGGATGGTGGAGCCGACGACGACCACCCGGACGGGCCGCCGCAGCCCAGCCTCACCACCGAGCACCTCGTAGCGCTTCAGCAGGCCGAGATCCAGTAGTTGCCCGAGGTTGACGGACGGCGACGCCATCACGGCTCCACCGCCGCCACATCGGCCGATTCCAGCAACGGTCCGACGGCTGTCACCTGTAGGCGCGCGGCCGGCACCGGAACGTACGTCATCAGCGCCTCCCTCACCGGCGTCTCCCGCAGCTTCCGTGGATCCGCGCCCGCGCGCAACGCGGCGTCCAACGCCAGCATGCGTGCGCGGGTCACCGAGTCCTGCCCACCACCCGTTCCCTGCCAGAAGATCCGGTCGACGGAGCCCGCCGCCTCCGCGACCGCGGCGCCGACCGCGGCGGCGAGATCGCCGTCCCCGGGTCTGATCGCCGCGATGCCCGAGGGGTCGGGGACCTCCTCCGCGCGCTCGCCGACGACCACGACCGGCAGTTCGTCCCGCCCTCCTCGCGCACGGGCGATGGCCGCGAGCACCTTTCCGGTGAACCCGGCGTCGCGCCGGTGGATCACGGTCAGCCTGGGCGCCCGCAGGCCGGTCCGGATGCCGTCGATCTCCCGCTGTAGTCCCGAATCCGGCAGCAGGCCGCCGAGCGTGGTCCCGACCACCGCCCGGCCGGCAGTCGCCTCGACGACGATCGCCGACGGCACTCCTGCCAGCCGCGCCGCCCCGTGGAGCAGCCCGCCGAGCGCGGCCCCCCGCCATGCCGTCGCGTGCCGGTACGCGTCGAGCGAGGGCAGGACCGTGCCATCCCCTCGGACGAGGTACAACGCCGCGTCAGGGGCGTGAACCCGGACCGCCGCGCTCAGCTCGTCGATGCGCACGCGGGCGGCGCTGACCAGTGCCGCGTCCAGTACCGCGGTGTTCTCTCGCTCCAGCAGCCCGAGCGCCTCCGTCTCGGCGCCGCGCATCACGGGAACGTCCGGCCCGAGTTCATCGGCGATCACCGCAGCGGCCAGCTGCTCGTGCTCGGGATTCTCCAGCGCGTTGACTCCGGTGAGCGCGATCGCGTCGACCTTTCCCGCGCACGTCCGCGCGAACTCCGCCACCGCGGGCACATCCAGCGGCGCCGAGACCCGGCCGTCGTACTCGTGTCCACCACGCACCATCGCCACCGGTCCGGCGAGAGCTGCCCGCTCCGCCGTCCAACCGGCCAGCGGCGGCACAGCGGTCGCGGCGGGTGCGCCGACGCGCAAGACGCCGACACGTGCCCGTTGGGCCGACTCGGCGAGCGTGAGGTCCGGCAGGACCGCCACCACCCGGTCCGTTGGTGCCATGCCGGGACCGCGGCGAAACAACGCGTCGAGCACGCGCGCGGGCGGGTCGCCTCGCCGCCCGCGGTGGACGGCGACGAGCCGGCCTCCCGAGTCGACGGCCACCGCGCGAGCTCGGACTCCGTCGACACCCACCCGCAGCCTGGTTCTCGCCGGGGTCGTCATCGTGGACCAGCCGCGGTCAGGTCGCCCGTGCCGTCGAACCGAACCGGATCGACGGCGTAGCCGAACGCGCGCGGTCCCACCATGTCCAGGCCCTCCGGCGTGTGCCAGCGGTCATCGACGGGGCCTGCGATGACATGGACCTCTTGACCGAGTGCGAGATCGGTGGTCTGCAACAGGCTGCCCGTCTCGGCGTCCGCCAGGGAGATCAGGTCCGGCACGGTCGCCAGCACCGTGCCAGACCTGCTGACGATCAGGTTCTCGTTCTGGAAGTCGATCCGTGCGAAGCCTTCAGGCGTGTTCAGGGAGACGACACCACGCGGCCAGCCGTCGGTGGAATGCTGCACGAGCTCAGCCACCGTTGCCGTGCACAGCATGCGGCCGCCGCAGGCGCGCAGGAACGGGGCATACCCAGCTTCGCTTCCCGGCGAGACGGCGCCGAGCGCGGCCCCGATCCTGGCGCAGTCACTGATGGATCCGTCGACTCCCAGACGGGCGCAGGCCCCCGCTGTCACCTCGTAGGCGCTGGCCAGCGCCACCAGCCCGAGGCCGGGCATGACAGCCCGAAGCAGCTCGCCGAGCACGGCGCCGTCACCACTGCTGAACTCCACCAGGGCACCGGTACAGCCGACGAGGGTGATCGGCGGCACCGGATGCCCCGACAATCTCAGTAGCGTCATGTCGATCGAGGGAAGCGTCCGCCGCATCAGGTCGGCGTCCAGGCAGGGCAGACCGAGCCGGGCCGCGACCGCCAGCGGGACGGCCACGTTGGCGCTGCCGAGCTGCACCGGAAGTACCGCGGCGCATTCCCGCCCGGCCCTGGCCTCCACCGCCGCACGCAGAGCCTCCGCCTCGTGGACGCCGTGCGCCTTCTCCAGCAGGGCGTACGGCGCGCCCGCGGACACCACGGGCAGCACGAGAGCGTCGGGGGCGAGCGATCCGGCCTGCACGAGCGGGACGGGCCCGTACTGGCGGACGGCAGCCGTCAGCAACTGCCGGCCCAGGTGCGGTTCACCGCCGCCCCCGCTGCCGAAATGCACGGCCCCGCGCACGATGTCGTCGATCGCGCTCTCGGCCACCTGCTCCATCCGGGAACCCTAACCGCCCCCGCGGAAGGTCGCGTACAACCTGGCGAAGGTGCGCGCCGCGGTGGCCAGCTCGGCGACCGAGACGTGCTCGTCGGCGGCGTGTGCCACGGTCATCGAGCCGGGCCCGTACACGACGGCCGGGATGCCGAGCTGGTTGCGGAGGAACCGCGCGTCCGTCCCCAGGTACAACCCGCGGACCGGGGCCTGACCTGCCGCCTTCCGCACCTCGGACACGAACGGGTGCCCCGCGTCCAGCTCCGACCCCTCGGCGAACGCGAGCACCTCGATGTCGTAGTCGAAGTCGCCCGCGGTGTCGATCGCCTCTGTCAGGGTTCGCAACGCTTCCTCGCGCGTCTGGCCGGGCAGGACCCTGCGATCCACCCGCAGCCGGCACTCGGAGGCCACGATGTTCGCCGCGGTTCCGCCGCGAACGGTCCCGACGTTGCAGGTGGGCGAGCCGAGCAGCGGATGCGCCGGTGCGCCGAAGTCGACCAGGTGCAACGCGGAAACGATCCGCGCCGCGTCGGCCACCGCGGAGTGCCCGGCGGCGGGATCACTGCCGTGCGCGGCCCTCCCGCGCACGACGATCTCCACGAGCAGCGAGCCCCGCTCGGCCACACACACCCGCAGCTCGCTGGGCTCGGGAACCACGGCGGCATCGGCACGCACGAGCCCCGCGGCCACCAGTGCCTCGGTCCCCACCAGGCTGCCGGTCTCCTCGTCGGCGACGAGGTGGAACACGAGGCTCGACGGGGGAACCACCCCGGCGTCACGACAGGCCCGCACGCCCTCCAACGCCGCGGCGATCCCCCCTTTCATGTCGCAGGCTCCCCTGCCGTAGAGCAGCCCATCGCGCACCTGCCCGGCGAACGGCGGCACCGACCATTCCGTCTCGACCACGGGAACCACGTCGACATGCCCGTTGATCAGCAGAGTGGGGCTATCGCCGGAACCGATGCGGGCCAGCACAGACGGCCTGCCCGGCGCCGGTTCCACGAGCTCGACCTCGGCGCCCAGCTCCCGCAGCACCGCCCGCAGCGGCTCGACGACCGGCCGTTCGTCCCCCGGCGGATTGCGGGTGTCGCACCGGATGAGCTCGGCCGCCAGCTCGGTCACCCGGGCGCCGTCGACGGCCCCCGCGGCTGCCGCGGCCGCCGAGGCGCTCATGCCCGATCCCCTGCACCGGAGGTGAGCCCCGCCAGCGCCTTGTCGTCGAGGAAGCCCAGCGGCGCGAGCCCCTCGGCGAAGCGCAGCAGCGCGGGCCGGAACGCGACGACCTCGGCGAAAAGGGCGGCAGCCTCCTCGAACCGCCCGGCGCGGGCCAGCAGCACCGCGCGCCAGAAGTCGGCTTCGCGGTTCTCCGGTCCGATGACCTCGGCCGCGTTCGCGAGCTCGCGCAGCCGGTCCTCCAGCTCGTCCGGTCCGACCCCCTCGAAGGGGCCGAGTGCCAGGCCCCGCGCGAACATCACCCCGCCGACGGCGCCGAACGCGCGCGCACGGGGCAGCAGCCGGGACAGCTCGGCGAGCGGGTCCGCGTGGTCGTCGACCCGCAGATCCACGAGCACCTCGTTCCACGGCGTCGGGCTGCGCCTGCCCGACACCACCAGCAACGCTGCCGACTGCGAACCGCGCACGTCACCTCCCCGGGCCTCCGCGGCGTGCAGCCCGGCCAGTATCCGGTCGGCGAGGTCACCCTCCGCGGACTCGAACGCCGCCAGCGCGGCACGGCACACCTCCGGGCCGGCGAGCATGTTGCCCTGCACGGTCACCTGCTCGCCCTGGGCGCTGCCGACATGCGGCGCACAGGAAGCGCCCGTGTGGACGCCGACCCGGCCCCGCGCGTCGACCACACCGAGCTGGCGATAGGCCGAGTCCGGGTCTCCCTCCACCAGAACGTCCACAGTGGTGGGAGCGGAAGCCCCCGCCCGCAACAGCTCCAGCCCATGCGGCCCGTGACCCACGTTCACGAAGGCCTGGGTGGCGACCGCGCCGACACCCGCCTCCGCCCAGGGCAGCAATGCGCCGACACCGAAGAAGTGGGTCTGCGTGCCGACGCCGAGCGCCCCGGTGGCGGGGTCCCGAGCGACGATCGAGTAGGTCACGAGGCCGCTCCCGCGACCGCCGCGATGTTTCCTCGCAGGATCTCCACCACGCGGGCTGGCTCCTCCAACATCGGCAGATGACCGACCCCCACCAGCGTCGTCACGGTGCCGCCGGTGGTCTCGGCCAGCTCTCGCGACATCTCCGGTGGACAGGTGACGTCCTCGGTGCCCGCCACCGCGACCACGGGGATACCGGTGGCGGCGACCTTGCCGGCGAGATGCCGGATGTCGGCCCCGAAGGCTCCATGGAGGATCTCGGCGACCACCGCTTCCGAACGAGTTCCGACCGCCTCCTCCATCACCTCCCGCACCCGAGCGGACCCCCGGTGAGCGGAGCCCACGACCTGCGGGACGAGGTCGGCGAAGTAGCCGGCGGTTCCCTTGGCCCGCAGCTCGGCGACCATCGCGTCGATCTGCTCGGCGGGCACCCCGGTGCCGAGCGTCGAGCCGAACGTCGTCACGCTGAGCACCCGCTGCGGGTACAGCGCGGCCAGCGCCACGGAGATCGTGCCGCCGAGCGAACCGCCGCCCAGATGCACCCGGTCCAGCCCGAGGCCTTCGAGCACCGCGAGTACGTCCGGCACGTACCCCTCCTCGACGGTGAACGGTCCCTCCGCCACCGAGCCGCCGTGCCCGCGAAGGTCGAGGGCCACGACGGGCCGATCGATGCGAGCGGCGACATCGGTCCAGACCACTGCGGCGGAGTTGATGGGATGGATGAGGACGAGCGGATCGCCGTGCCGGGCGTCGGTGGTGCGCAACACCGAGAGCCGGCCCGCCTGCCCGTCGACGCTGAGGCTTTCCAGCGCCATCGTCATTCGGTCCCGTACTTCGGCATCACCTTGTCGGCGACGCTGGCGTGCATGTGCCAGATCCGCCACTCCGGCTTCCCGTTGCCGTCGTCGCGCCGGTAGAACTCGGTCGCCCGGAACGGCGTCTGGGCCGGCTCCGACAGCCCGCCATCGGGGGTCGGCAGCACCATCTCCGCCACACCCTCGGCCGTCAGCAGCGCCACGTCGCCGAAGATCTGCACGTCGGGGTCGGCGACGTCCTTGATCGCGGTGATGTTCACGCCCAGCTTCTGCGCGTTCACCCACAGCCGGTGCTTGTCCATCACACCGTGGTAGGTGTGGCCGTTGGTGTTGAACTGGTGGTAGCCGTCCCCGGACGGGAAGTACGGCAACATCGCGTCGGCGACCAGCCCGACGTTCGACTCGTACCAGCCCCGGTGAACGGCAAGGATCTGTTCGAGGTCAGTGCTCATGTCGTGCCCTTTCAGTAGATGAACTCACTGGTCAGCTCGCCGACGGCGGCGAGGGTCTCGTCCGCTCCCTCGGCGACCACGGTGGCGATGGAGACGTTGTCCGCACCGGCGTCGAGGTACTCCTTGAGGCGGGACCGCGCCGCCTCCTGGTCACCGACGACGCCGAAGATGTCGAGCCACTCGTCCGGCATCTCAGCGGCGACGACCTCTGGGCCGCCGCGGGAGAGCATGTCCGCGAGCTGCTCGTTGGCGCCGACGGCGCCGAACAACGGCGTGGGGCCGGTCGCGGCGAGATAGAAGGCCAGCACCGGCCTGAGCGCGTCCCTCGCGGCGGCCACCTGGCTCGGGTCCCTCGTGACGTTGGCGGCGGCCAGCACGCTGATCGTGATGCGTTCGGTGCGCCCGGCGGCAGCGGCGGCGGCGTCCAGTTTCTGCCGCGCGGCACGCACGTACTCCACCGGCGCGAGCGCGCTGACCAGCAGTCCGTCCGCGAGGCGTCCGGTCAGCTCCAGGCCCTTGTCCCCGAGCACGCCCGTGAACAGCGGCACGGGCTCGGGGACCGGGTGCGTGAGCGCGACCTGCCGGAAGGTGGCGAACCGCCCGGTTTCGTCCACCGTCTCCCCCTTGAGCAACGCTCTGACACCGGTCAGCGTTTCGCGCAGGGCGCTCATCGGGGACTTCTGGGTCAGCCCCATCTGCGCCGTCCACCCGGGAACACCGTGTCCGATGCCGGGGATCAGCCTGCCGGGGTAGGCGCGCGCAAGCGTCCCGATCTCCATGGCGAGCAGGGCCGGATGCCGGACCACCGAGGAGACGACTCCGATACCCACCGGAATCCGCGTCGTGGCGCCGAGAGCGATCGCGGCGCCGGCGACCCCGCCAAGGAAGAAGTAGTCCTCCGGGAGCCACAACTCGCCGTACCCGGCGGACTCCGCGTCCGCGGCGAGCTTGCCGATCTGTTCTGGCGGGGTGGTGCTGCCTAGCAACACTCCCAGCCGGCTGCGGAGGGGGTAGGTCATGAGAAAGACTCCTGTCGTGTGGGCGGCCTGCCGGGTCCTCTCGTCGGGCCTGCCCCAACGTTAGGAACCAGCCCCGTTCCTTCGCTTCGGCCACGACGACGAACCCGCGAACAGACCACTGTGCACGGTGCACGCGTGGCAGATGCGGCGCAGAACACCGGTCGGCGCCGTCCGGCACGCAGCGACGCCGGGACGACCGCGTGGGGAGGCGCCGGCGAGAATGGGGAGTTCGATGGATCGACGGCCGCCGTCGTGGCACCGAGCCGACGTCGGTGCCGAACAGGGCGAGCGCGGCGCTGAGGTCGCGGGCCGCTACGCCGCCTTGCGCAAGCGCCGCTCGGCGATCCGGAGCGCGGCCTGGCCGGGGGTGACGGCGTCCGCGGCCGCCGTCCGGAGGATCTCGTCCACGAACCCGGTCAGCTTCCCGATACGCGTCCGGGCCTGGCCGAGCGTGCCGCCTGCGCGCTCGACGGCAACCTGGACAAGGCCTCCGGCATTCGCCACGTAGTCGGGAACCCAGACGATGCCGCGAGCGGCCAACCGGAACTCGACGCCGGGGTCGGCGAGCTGGTTGTTCGCGGCGCCGCAGACGATCCGTGCGGTGATGGCCTCGGCAGAGCTGGGCGACAGCGTGGCTCCGAGCGCGCACGGCGCGTACACGTCGACGTCCGCGTCGAGCACGGACTCGGTGTGCGTGATCCCGGGGTGCCTCTCGAGCAGCCGCGTCCGTACCTCGCCGTTCGGTTCGCTGAACAGCACGGAGGCACCGTCGTCGAGCAGGAGGCCGATCAGGTGTGAACCGACCTTGCCCGCTCCCTCGACACCGACGCGGACGCCGCCGAGATCGTCTTGTCCCGTCGAGTACGCGACGGCCGCGCGCAGGCTCGCGAAAACGCCGTACGCGGTGGAGTATCCGCTGTCCCCCAGCCCGCCCGCCGTCTCGGTGCGGGCGACGACATGCCGGGTGGTCCCGCTGATCACGTCCATGTCCTGCGACGTCGTCCCGACATCACACGCCGTGATGTAGCGGCCGCCGAGGGAGTCGACGAACCGGCCGTAGGCCTCGAGCAGCCGAGGGGTCTTGACGGTCGCTGGATCGCCGATGATGACCGCCTTGCCGCCGCCAAGGTCGAGGCCTGCCACCGCCGCCTTGTACGTCATCCCCTCGCTGAGCCTGCGAGCGTCCTCCAGTGCGCTCTCTACGTCGGGATAGGACCGGAACCGGGTCCCGCCCAGTGCCGGGCCGAGCGTGGTGTCGTGGATGGCGACGATGGCGCGCAGCCCCGTCCGCTGGTCGTGGCAGTAGCGGATCTCCTCGTGGCTGGCGGACTCGATCGACGTGATCGACATGCCTTCGTGGGATGTCGTGGCTGTCATGAAGGTCTCCGTGGGTGCTCTCAGGGCTGTTCCCGTTCGGTTCCGGCGGGTGTGCCGGCCGCGATCCGGCTCAGCAGGGCCGCCGCGCGTTCACGGAACACGGCGACGTTGCGCAGCTTGATCTCCTCGTAGCCGCGGACGACATCGGGCAGCTCCGCGAGTTCGACGACGAGGTCGATGTTGTGTTCGTCGAGATAGGACAGTGCCTGGCCCATCAGCTGCCGGTACTCCTCGATCAGGCGGCGCTCCACCCGGCGGACACGGGCGTAGCCGAACGGGTCCAGCCGCGTGCCGCGAAGCCTGCGACCAGCGCGCAGCGCGCGGAACGCGGGGCCGGACGTGCGGGTGAGACGGATCTTGCGGTTGACGCCGAGTGCGCGCAGAACCGGCGGGTGCAGGAGCACCGAGACCTTGGCGTCGGGACCGAACTCGGCATCGCGGCGCGCTTTCTCCACGCCGTCGAGATGCAGCCGGGCGACCTCGTACTCGTCCTTGTACGCCAGCAACTTGTGCAGGCCCCGCGCGTAGGCCAGGCCGATCCGCTCTCCGGCCTGTGGTCCGGCCACCCGCGTCGCCTGCTTCAGCACCCGGTCCACCTCGTCGGCATAGCGGCGGGCGAGGGCACGGTCCTGATAACCGGTCAGGTCGGCGACCCGGCTCGCGAGGGCGTCCGCCAGCTCGCCGCGTGCCGCCGTCGTGTGCTCGACGATCGCCTTCGAGGCGGCGTCGACCTCGACGGTCGCCCGCGCTGACGGCGTGAGGACGGCGGCCACCGCCTCGGCGTCGAGGACTGCGGCCCGGCCCCAGCGGAAGGCCGCGAGCGTTTTCTCCACCCCGGCGCCGTTGAGGCGGATGGCCTGCTCGATCGCCTCGGCGGCGATCGGGATGCACCCGTGCTGATACGCGGCGCCGATGAGCAACATGTTCGTGGGCATGTGGTCTCCGAACAGGAGTTCCGCCAGCCGCTGTGCGTCCAGGTAAAGGTTCCGCTCGTGACGGGTCGCTTCGGCGATGCGCTGCACGGCGTCGTCCGGTGAGCCGGGCAGCGCCACCCGGTTGGTGACCATCGCCGCCGTCGGCACCAGCGACGTGCTCACCACCGCGATCGTGCGGTCCGGGCACGCGGTGGCGAGGTTGCTCTCGTCGGCGACGCCGAGCAGGTCCAGTCCCAGCAGGACGTCGACCGTGCCGCGGGCCGCGCGAACGGACCCGCGAATGGGTTCCTTGGCGATCCGCACGTCCGACACCACCGGTCCGCCCTTCTGCGCCAGGCCGGTCTGGTCGAGCCCGGCGGCGAACTGGCCGTCGAGGTGGGCCGCCATCTGCAGGATCTGGGACACCGTCACCACGCCGGTGCCGCCGATTCCGGGCATGCGAATCAGCACGCCTTCCCCGCCGAACCGCTGCTCGGGCTCGACGAGACGTATCGGCAGCTCGGGCACCGCGCGCGACACGGGACTCCGGGGCTCGACGAGCAGGAACGAGGGGCAATCGCCTTTCAGGCAGGAGAAGTCGGAGTTGCACGAGGCTTGATGAATGCGGGTCTTGCGGCCGAACTCGGTCTCGACGGGCTGGACCGACAGGCAGGTCGACACGTCGCCGCAGTCACCGCAGCCCTCGCAGACCCGTTCGTTGATCACCACCTTCTCCGCGGGCGTGGGCAGCTGGCCGCGTTTGCGCAGCCGCCGTTCCTCCGCCGCGCACCGGTCGTCGTGGATCAGCACGGTGACACCGTCGACGTCGGCGAGCTCACGTTCGGCGGCGGCGAACTCGTCGCGGTGGCGGACGGTCGCGATGGGGTCGAGCCGGACGCCGCGGTAGCGGGCGGGGTCGTCTGTCGTCACGACTACGCGACGTACCCCCTCGGCGGCCAGCAACCGGGTGAGCTCGGGAACGGCGAGCCTGCCCTCGGCGCGCTGGCCGCCGGTCATCGCGACGGCATCGTTGTAGAGCAGCTTGTAGGTGATCGTGACTCCGGCCGCGACCGCCGCGCGGATCGCCAGGGAACCCGAGTGGTGGAACGTGCCGTCACCGAGATTCTGCACGAAATGCCGGTCGTCGGTGAACGGCGCCAGCCCGATCCACTGCGCGCCCTCACCGCCCATCTGGGTCAACCCGATCTGGTGGCCACGTCCACTCTGGTCGAGGGCGATCATCGTGTGGCAGCCGATGCCGACGCCGACCAGCGTGTCATCGT
Source organism: Prauserella endophytica (assembly GCF_005146945.1). Classification (GTDB taxonomy): domain Bacteria; phylum Actinomycetota; class Actinomycetes; order Mycobacteriales; family Pseudonocardiaceae; genus Prauserella_A; species Prauserella_A endophytica. The sequence goes on along the minus strand of NZ_SWMS01000002.1, from coordinate 7,232 downwards.
CGGTGCGCGTGGACGTGTTGTGCGGGCAGCCCGAACAGAAGTAGGGCGTGCGCGCCGTCGAGACGGTCGGCAGCGCGATGCGCGCGCGTCGCCGGCGCATCGCGGCCAGGCGGGACTGTGCACTCGGGGGGAGCCCGTCCGGTCCCGCGACGGTGGTGATGCGCGTGCTCAAGGCCCGTGCCACGTCCTCGGCGCCGAGGGTTCCCCGCGCGGACAGCAGGGGCCGGTCACGCTCGTCACGGCGCCCGACGACGCGCGGCGCGTCCGGCCGCCGGTACAACGCGTCCTTGAGATGACCTTCCAGGAACGGCGTCTTGTCCTCGACGACCAGCACCTCCTCCAGCCCGGAGGTCAGCTCGGCCAGCGCGCCGGCGTCGACCGGGAACGGCATCGCCAGCCGGATCAGCCGCACACCGAGCGCCTCCAGCTCGGCCTCGCCCAGCCCCAGGTCGTCGAGGGCACGCTGGACGACGGCGTATCCCGTGCCCGAGGCCAGAATCCCAAGGCGGGCTCGCCGAGCGGAGAACGTGACCTGGTTGAGCCCCGTTTCCCTGGCGTACGCCCGGGCGAGGTCGAGCCGGCGGGTGAGCATGTCGTGCTCCGCGTCCAACGATGCGGGGCCCACCAGCGTCGGTGGGGCACCCCGGTCGGCTTGCGGCGGGTGAGGAATTCCGTGCCGCAGTGCGTCGACGCTGATGGTGGCGGACGCGTCGGCGACATCGGCGACGATCTTCAGTCCGCTCCACAGGCCGGTCGCACGCGACATCGCGACGGCATGCAGGCCCAGCTCGATGATCTCCGGGACCGTACCCGGCGCCAGCAGAGGCATGGAAAGGCTCTGCGCCATCGGCTCGCACGAGCTCGGCACGGTCGAGGACTTGCTCGCCGGGTCGTCGCCGATCCACGCCACCGCACCACCGAACGCGGCCGTGCCGGCGACGTTGCCATGCCGGATGGCATCAGCCGCGCGGTCGAGGCCCGGGTTCTTGCCGTACCAGAAACCGGTGACGCCGTCATGCCGCCGACCGGGCAGCTGCCCGAGAAGCTGGGTTCCGGCAACGGCGGTCGCGGCGAGTTCCTCGTTGACCCCTGGACGGAACACGACACCGGCCGGCTCCAGGAACCGCTTCGCGCGTCCCATTTCCAGGTCCACTCCGCCCAGAGGTGACCCCTGGTATCCGGAAACGAACACACGAGTGTTCAGGCCCCGCGCCTCGTCGAGCCGTCGTTGTTCGAGTGTCAGCCGGATCAGGGCCTGGACCCCGGAGAGCAGGACCCGGCCGTCGTCGGCGACGTACTTGTCGTCGAGGCTCACATCAGTGCGCGCAGTGCTCACTTCGGGCTCCGTCCTCACGCCGTGGTGGTGGTCGACCGATCACACCCGGAGGAGCCGCGTGACACAAGCAATCAGCCATTGATCAGGCACAGGACGCAAAGAAATTGACCAGAAGCGACTTATCGCCGAGACTCTTTGCATGGCTGGCGGCAAGATGAGCGACGCGATGGTCGAGGTGGACGACGCCGACCGGCAGCTACTGAAGCTGCTGCAGGAGGACGGGCGCCGGAGCTACTCCGAGATGGCGCCGATGCTGGGGCTGTCGGTCGCCGCCGTCAAGCGGCGCGTCGACCGGCTCCGCGAGAACGGCGTCATCACGGGCTTCACGGTGCAGATCGACCACGCCAAGCTCGGCATGGGTGTGGAGGCGTTCACCGAGGTGCGCTATGTCGGCACGACCAAGGTCACCGAGATCGTCGCGACCACGGCGAAGATGCCCGAGGTGCAAGCCATTCACACCATCGCCGGTGATCCTGACGCCCTGATCCAGGTCCGTGTGCGCGACATCGCGCACCTGCAGGAGGTGATCGACACCTTGCGCCGCACAGGGACCGTCACCGGCACGAAGACCTTGATGGTCCTTGGCTCCTGGGTGAGGCGGGGCTGAGCGCTCACCCAGTCGCGAGGAGCACTAGTACAGGTGATGCTTGTAGTGCTCGTCGATGACGTCGTAAAGGCCGCCGGCGACGAGGTCGCCGAGGTTCTCCGCCATCTTCCGGGCGTTCTCTGCGATGGTCAGGGTGTAGAAGTCCCCGCCCAACGTCACCGCGTCGGCCAGTCCCCGCTGGTCACCTTCCCAGAGCTTCGACCGGATGACCGCCTTGCCGCATTGGCCGAACACCTCGCGAATGCGGACGACCGTCGCCAGCACAGCTGGTTTCCCGTCCGCGCCGAGCATGTCGAGCAGGTCCGGGTCATCGGTGATGAACGCGTCACCGTTGACCCGGATCACCTCTCGGAGACCGGGAACGAAGAACACGAGGCCGACCGCTGGATTGTGGGTGATGTTCTCGAAGGTCTCGGCAAGCTTGTTTCCGGGCCGATCAGGTATCGCGAGCGTCCACTCGTCCAGAATCCTGACCGAGCCGGGAGGATCCCCCTTCGGGCTCGCATCGAGCCACCCGTCGGCTCCCACAGTGGCCATGCAGAAGAACGGGCTGTGGGCGATGAACCGAGCCGTGAACTCACCCAGCTTCGGTTCCTTCTTTTCCGCGATGAACCGCTCCGGATACCCGATCACCTCGCGGACTCGCTCCATGGTGATCGGCGAATACGAGTCAGCCGCGGTACGGGCCGGGCTCGGCGGGCCCTCAGGGATGTGGACTGTCTTCATCTCTGTTCTCCTCGCACTGCTCCGATTGGCGAGAGCAAAATGGACAAGAGCATCCAGTGTCCTCCGCCGGAAGTCTGTTGCTTGAGTCGGTGGATCCAGGTTTCCGCTGGCAAGGCGCCGGTTCGTCCTGGCGAACTTCCGGCGGGGGGCACTAGAGGTCGAGCACGAGCCGCGGTGTCCGTGCACGGGACACACAGATGAACATCCGATCACCGGCGGCGCGATCGCTCTCGGAAAGAATCTCGTCGCGATGATCGGGCACGCCGTCGAGCACGGCGGTGTCGCAGGAGCCACAGAGCCCGGATCGGCACGAGGCCGCCGACCGGATTCCCGCCTCCTCCAGAGCATTGAGGATGCTCCGGCCGGCCGGCACCTCGACAGTCCTGCCCGAGGCCGCACACACCACCTCGAAGGGCGTGTCCTCCGAGCGCACGCGCGGACGTGACTTGAAGCGTTCGACGTGCACGGAGCCCGCGGGCCAATGCGCGGTGGCCTCGTTCAGAGCGGAGATCAGCGACTCGGGGCCGCAGGCGAAGATCTCCAGCTCCGGCCGGACCTGCGCGACAACCTCGGTCAGTGGAATGCGACCCACCGTGTCCGCAGGAAAGACGCGCACGCGTGGACCGTACTCACGAAGTTCTTCCAGGAAGGGCATCGAGTCCGCGGTATGACCGCCGTACAGCAGTTGCCAATCCGCGCCCCAGGACTGGGCTTGACGCACCATGGGCAGAATAGGCGTGATCCCGATACCGCCGGCGATGAACAGATACGACCCGGCTCGCCGGAAGCCGAAGTTGCTCCGTGGCCCTTTGAGCAGTAGCGGCTGACCTGGGCGCAGGAAAGCGTGCACGTACTCCGATCCACCGCGACTGGTTCGTTCTCGCCGGACACCCAGCTGATAGCAGGATGGGTCATCGACTGGGCCGCACAAGGAATACTGCCGCTCGATCCCCGTCGGCAGAATGAGATCGACGTGCGCTCCCGGTTCCCACCGGGGAAGCCGCTCCCCCGTTCGCGACCGGAGCTGCAGTGAGACCACGCCTTCCGCCTCCCACCGGAGCTGGGAAGCCACAACTTCCAGCGGGGAGGAGGCCGGCGATTGCCGCTTGGGTGTTCCAGCTGTCAGTTCGCTGAGCTGCGTCATTAGAGGCTCGCTTCGTTAACAGTGTTACTGGATAGGCCGGGAAGTGTAGTGATAACATCGTTAACGTGTCAACGGAGGCAACGCGCCGCGCGCGAGACGGGGTGGCCGCGATTCGCGCGGACCAGGTCGTGCAGGAGGCCCTGGAGCTGGTCGACGCTGGCGGCCTGGAGTCACTCACGATGCGCCGACTGGCCACCAGCCTCGGTGCGCACCTTCCGACGATCTATCGGCTTTTCGACAACAAGGACGCACTCATCGATGAGATGGCCGAGGCGATCCTCGGGAGGGCCTTGTCGAACGCCCACACTGACAACGCCGATTGGATTGGCCGGGTCAGAAGCCTCGCCGCAGGCCTCCGGGCGGCCTTGCTCTCGCAGCGCGACGGTGCTCGCATCGTCGGAGGCAACTACGCCGCAAAGCGAAACAACCTGACGTACATCGACACCCTCGTCGGTTGTATGCAGGACGCCGGTTTCGCTCGCGAACGCGCACTGTGGGCCACGAGTTCGGTCTTCTGCTTCGTACTGGGCGAGGCTCTCGAACAGCAGGGGGCCTCCGGTGGTGAGGTAGGTACCCTCGCGGAGGTCCTCCGCGCTGATGAACATCCGCATCTCCAGGCCAGCCCGGCTGAGCGCCTGCTCGACTTCGACGGGCGATTCGCCTTCGGACTGGAGCTCCTGCTCGAGGGCATGCGCTCACAGCTGGAGGCTGAAGGCGTGTCGAGGAAGAAGACCGCGGGCGCCAGGGACCGCGGGCGGGTGCGCACGCGGCGATAGTCCACCTTGGAGCGCCGGTGCCCGAGTGAGGCCCCGCGCTCGGTGGAGCGTCCTTCTTCGCCTCGGCTGCCCTGACCTGTCCGGTGACGGACGATCAGGAGTGGTCGATGGATCATCCCGGCCGGGAGCGACCGCGTGTGCTCGGTGCACAAAAGCGGGTCCTCGCGGTTTGGCGAATCGGTCGATGCGCGATCAGTCTCGCAGGCCATATGTTCACAACCGCGCCGGCATCGCATGGACAGGTTGACAGACGGACCCCGGGCCGGGCCAATGCAGTCGCACCAGCACGGAACCAAGGTCGGATTCTCGCCCTTCTCGAAGACATGACCCGGGCCCGGGTCCGGTGCGTGGCGGGAATTCCGGTGCTGAACCCCAGCGTGTTTCAAGCCAACGGAGGCGAGCACATGCGACCCGATCCCCCGACGAGCGAAAAGCTCGATCCGCCCTCGTCCGCAGAGAAAACCGCTTCGCTTGAACGCGGCGCGATCGGCGCGACGGGTGTGGCGATCATGGTGCTGGCGGGCGCAGCGCCGCTCACCAGCCTCAGCTCCAATATCGCGCTGAGCCTCGGCTTTGGCGTCGGCCAGAGCACCGTACTCGTGATCGTTCTCATCGCCGTGGTGTTGACGCTCTTCGCCACCGCGTACACCGCGCTGAGCCGAACCGTGGTCAATGCGGGAGCGTTGTATGCCTATATCGCGCACGGACTCGGTCGTACGATCGGGGCGAGTGGTGCCATTATCGCCACCATCCTGTACAACGTCGCCGCCGCCGCATTCGCCGCCCTCGGCGGGCACTTCCTCGGGATCGGCCTTGCGACATACGCAGGCATCGACCTGCCGTGGTGGATCTACACTCTGCTCATCCTGATGTTGGTCGCGGCGCTCTCCCTTCGCGGGATCGCCAGCCTGGCCCGATTCACCAGTATCATCTGCGCCGCGCAGTTCGCTCTCTTCGCCGTACTGGTGGTGGCGGTTCTCGTGCAGAATCCTGGCGGGTTCTCGTTCGACGTTCTGTCACCCGCGGCCCTCTCGAACGACGGGGTCTATCTCTCCATTGCCCTGCTGGTCCTGATCTTCACCGGCTTCGAGTCAGCGGCGGCGTACGGGGAGGAAGGGAAGAAGCCACGGCAGATGGTGTCCCGAGCGACCTACCTCGTGCTCTTCGCCCTCACGTTCGCCTACGCCGCAGGCACCTGGGCCGTCACAGCCGCGGTCGACGATGTCGGGGCTGCCGCTCGCGCCAACCCCGACACGCTCCTCGGCACGGTGTTCGTGACCTACCTCGGAGACTGGTCAGGTCCGGTTCTCTACTTCGTTGTCACGGCGAGTCTCGTCGGTGCGGCGATTTCCATGCACGCCGTCGCGACACGGTACCTGTTCTCGCTCGGCCGCTCTTCCCTGCTTCCGGATTCCCTGTCTCGGGCCTACGGACCGAGAAACCTGCCTCGCGTGAGCATCTGCACGCAGATCGCATTGACCATGTTGGTCCTCGCGCCGTTCGCACTGACCGGCACGTCGGTGTTCGCGGGGCTTCTGCCCGCGGTCGCCGGGCACAACTCTCTCGGCATCGTGCTGCTGATGACAGCGGTCTGCGTCAGCGTGATCGTCGCCGCTGCCAGGGGACGACTGAACGGCTCGTTGTGGGCGACCCGGATCGCACCGGCGATAGCCGGCCTGGCACTGGCAGGCTGCGAGGTACTGATCATTCTCAATTTCAGCAGCGTTACGGGAACCGAAGACCCATGGATCAACTTCCTGCCGCTTCTGCTCGTCGCCGGAGCGGCCTACGGCGCCTGGAAACAGCGCACTCTCGGGAAAGCCGCCGATGCAGCACCATCGAGGTGACGGCATGTGGAACGTGGTCGTACCGCTTAAGGAGCTGAACAGCGCGAAAAGCCGGTTGCGCCGAGGTGGACTCGACGCGAGGACCTACGCGCGGGCCTTCGCGCTCGACACGGTGGCCGCCATCAGGGGATGCGCGAGCGTCGGCGAGATCGTCGTCGTCACCGACGACAGGGAGATACGGCGCGCGCTCCGCCGGTTCGGCTGTCACTTCTGCGCTCAAGGTCCCCTTCCGGGTCTCAACACAGCGATTCGCGTCGGCCGGGACCATCTTCGACGCCTGTTCGGCGCCGATCCGTGCGCCGCACTCGTGGGCGATCTGCCCGCGTTGCGATCAGCGGAGCTCGACGACGCACTTCGCATCGCCGTAGACACCGGCGGACAAGCTTTCGTCACCGACACGTCCGGAACCGGGACGACCCTCCTTGCCGCAGCGGACCCCGTCCTGCTGAACCCCGCCTTTGGAAGGGGTTCAGCAGGGCTGCACGAGAAAGCTGGCGCAGTGCGGCTGGCCGGCGAGTACCCGACGCTCAGCCTCGACGTCGACACTCCCGCCGGGCTCGAGTCGGCCGCCGCGTACGGCCTCGGCGTGCACACCACCCGACTGCGGCAGCGAACGCCCGCCACCCCACGATGAGCACGGCACACCCACCCTCTTGACGACGCGAAAGGCCCACTTCGTGCGCACCGCACCGCAGGGCAGCCCGTGCCCGAGCCCGAAACCGTCAGCCTCCGCGCTGCGTCGCGCGCTCAAGCGTGCCGTGGATGGTGTTGCTCTTGATGTGACCGAGTCGGCGGT
>NZ_SWMS01000019.1 GCF_005146945.1 Prauserella endophytica | reverse complement strand
GTGACCGCTGGCCGGTGACCGAGACCTACTAATCGACACCGCCGGAAACACCGTTCGCGTTACGGACCCGCGTCGCCTTGCGCGATTTCGTGAGTTTGTCGCGCGTCAAGCTTTTTGGCTCAGGGGTTGTGTAGGTGTTCTCCTGGTGAGGGACCGGATCAAGCCGTCGGCCGCCGAGGCCGTCGCGATCCTGCGGCGCAGAGGACTTCGCACGGTGCTGCTGACCGGGGACTCTGAGGCCACGGCGCGGGCGGTGGCCGCGGAGATCTGCATCGACGAGGTACTCGCCGGGGTGCTGCCCGCCGAAAGGCGCGCACGATCGACCGGTTGGGCGAAGGCGGTGCGAGGGTGGCGATGGTCGCTGACGGCATCAAGGACGGCCCCGCGATGGCGAGCGCGGATCTGGGCATGGCCATCGCGAGGGGCAGCGACCTCGCCGTGCGCTCCGCGGACATGATCCTCGTTCGTGAGGACCTGCGCCTGATCTCGGACGCCAGCCGCCTCGCCAACCGCACGCTCACGACGATGCGCGGCAACCTGGCGTGGGCGTTCGGCTATAACATCGCCGCCATCCCGCTGGTCGCGGCGGGAGTGCTCAAGCCGCTCATCGCGGGGGCGGCCATGTCACTGTCGTCGGTGCTGTTCGTGTCGAACAGCCTCCGGCTCCGCTCCTACGATCCCGCTGAGCGCTCTACGTCGTGAGCGAGAGCGGGGTTTCGAGCGACTGCTCGACCCGGAGGACGCCGTGCCCATGCGCTGTCCTGCGTGGACGACACCGACTGGGAGACCGGCACGGTGACGCCCGGGAAGCACGATGAGGAACCCGCGTAGGCCGACCGTCGTGGCGGCGTGAGATCCCCATCACGCGATCGGCTTCGTTCCCGTCCGGCAAGGGCTAGTCAGAGCGGGCGCCGGTATGTATTCTAAATCAACCGATCGAAATAACTCCACGCGCGAGGGTCCGTTCGACATCGGACGACCCGAGCACTGGCATGGGAGACAACACTGCATGAGATCCGCCGCTTCCACCGGCGAGCCGGCAGCCAGCTCGAACCCCAGCTCACCTTCCCCGAGTTCCACCTGCCGTATTCCCTTGCGGTGGCGCGACCTCGACTACCAGGGGCACGTCTACCATGCGGAATATCTCGCGCTGGCGGACGAGGGGCGGACCCGCTGGCTGGGGGAGACGCTGGGCGTGCGCGCCCCCCAGAACTACGTGATCGCGCACATCTCGATCGACTACCTCGCGGAGCTGAACCGCTCCGCGGAGTTCGTCGAGTTCGGTGTGGACGTGGAACACGTCGGCAACAAGAGCGTGCGCACCCGCGAGACGCTGAGTGTCCACTCCGGCGGCGACACCACGATTGTCGCCCGCATGACGTGTGTCTTCCTTCTCTGGGCACCGGAGACCCGTGAGACTCGGCTGCTCACCGACGCCGAACGGTCCACATTGACCTTGCCCCGAACGGTGCCCTGACGATGACCGACACGGAACTCCCTGAAGGAAGGTGCCGATGTTGAACACCCCTTCTCCACGAACACGACGTGTTCTCGGCTCCGGGGGCGGTCAAGCGCCGGTGATCGTCGCGTCGGCGCGAACGCCCATCGGTCGTGCGGTCAAAGGGACACTCAGGAACGAACGTCCCGACGACATGGTCGCGCAGATCATCAGTGCCGCGCTGGGCGCGGTGAGTGGCGTCGTCGAAGAAGGACTTCTCGACGAGGTCCTCGTCGGCTGCGGCTCTCCCGCGGGGGTTCAGGGCTTCAACATCGCCAAGATCGCGACCAATCTCCTGGGGCTCGACCACGTTCCGGGCGTCACGGTGAACCGGTACTGTGCCTCGTCCGTGCAGACGACTCGCCAGGCCGCGCACGCCATCGTCGCCGGTGAAGCGAGATTCGTCGTGTCCGCGGGAGTCGAGTCGTGCACGTCGTACTCGAACTCCGACGCCGACGCCGTCCCCGGCACGATGAATCCCGTCTTCGACGCCGCTCGTGCGCGGACGGCGGAGGCGGAGTCCGGCATCACGGCACAATGGACCGATCCGCGTACGCAAGGCCAGTTGCCGGACGTCTACATCTCGATGGGGCAGACCGCGGAGAACGTCGCCGACGTGTGTGGCGTCTCGCGCGGGGATCAGGACGAGTACGCACACCTCTCCCAGCGCCGTACCTCGGCTGCGCTGGACAGCGGCTTCTGGGCCAGGGAAATCACGCCGTACACGCGTGCCGACGGCAGCGTGGTCGAGGCGGACGACAGCCCGCGCCCCGCGACGACCCTGGACAAGCTCTCGGCACTCAGGCCGGTGTTCCGTGAGCGCGGCACGGTCACCGCCGGAAACGCCTGCCCGCTCAACGACGGGGCGAGCGCACTCGTCATCGGTGGCGAGGACGACGCACGGGCGCTCGGACTCACGCCACGAGCCCGAATTCTCGCGACCGCGGCCACAGGGCTGAACCCCGAGATCATGGGCCTCGGCCCCGTCGAATCGGTACGCGCGGTACTGGAACGCACCGGAATGCGGCTCAGCGATATCGATCTTGTCGAACTCAACGAGGCGTTCGCCGCGCAAGTTCTTGCCTGCCAGCGAAAACTGGGCATCGATATGGACAAACTCAATGTCAACGGCGGCGCGATCGCCGTCGGCCACCCCTTCGGATCGACCGGTGCCCGCGTCACCAACACGATTCTCACCGCGTTGGAGGACCGCGATTTGAGCACCGGCCTTGTCACCATGTGTGTCGGTGGCGGCCAGGGAATGGCCATGATCGTGGAGCGGATGTCATGAACACCGACAACAGTGCCGCCGGCCTTGGTTTCGGCGATCTGCGCGAAGGCACCCGGTACGTGTCCGCCGGTCGCACCATCACCGAGACCGACATCCAGAACTTCGCCGGTCTCAGTGGTGACTTCAATCCACTCCACACGGACGAGGAGTGGGTCAGGGCGAACACGCCGTATCGCGGCCGGATCGCGCACGGTCTGCTCGTACTGGCGATGAGTTCCGGCATGCGTACGCCCGGATACGACGACCTGGACGTTCGAGCGTATCTCTCGGAAGCCCGGGACATGAAGGCTCCTGCCTACCCGGGTGACACGATCACCGTGGTCAACACGGTCTCCGGGCTGCGACCCAGCACATCGAAGCCGGGGCACGGCGTCGTGACGTTCACCGTCGAGGTCACCAATCACCGTAGTGAGGTGGTCCAGCGCGGTACCGACGTGGTGCTGGTCGGGCCAGGGGCCACGGGACAGCGGCCCCCGCCAGCGTCCTGAACCGTCATCGCACGTCCTTCGCCCACAACACGAAAGCCCGCCGCTCATGACCGACGACCAAGTCAGATCAGCCCCCGACCGGCATCCCGGTTTTCCCGCCCCCTCCGATCTCCACGCGGGCAGGACCTACCTCGTGACGGGTGCCGCTCGCGGCATCGGGCGCGCGACCGCCGAGGTCCTGCTCACGCACGGCGCGACAGTCGCGATCGCGGACGTCGATGAGGAAGCCATCACGACTACGGCGCGTGAGATCGAGGCCATGCCCGTCGTGCTCGACGTGACCTCGCGAGAGAGCTGGGAGCAGGCACGCGACGTGTTGACACGGGAGTTCGGCCCGAGATTGGCCGGTCTGGTGAACAACGCAGGCATCACCCGCGACAAAACCCTGTCCAAAATGGATGACACCATGTGGGACAGCGTCCTGGACACCCACCTGCGCGGTACCTGGCTCGGTTGCCAGGTGATGCGGCCGCTCATAGCGGCGCCTTCGGTGGAGGACAGGGCCGGTCAGTCCACTGTCGTTACGGATGCCTACGGCCGCCCCGCCGGTGGTGCGATCGTGAACACCAGCTCGTCGGGGCGGCACGGTTCATACGGGCAAACGAACTACTCGGCGGCCAAGGCCGGAATCGTCGGCCTCACCAAGACTATCGCACTGGAGTTCGCCCGGTTCGGCATCCGGGCCAACTGCGTGTCGCCCGGCCCGGTGGAGACGGACATGACCGCCGGTGTTCCCGACGAGGTCAAGGCAACCTGGCTCGACAGCCTGATGCTGAGCCGGATGGGCCTGCCGCACGAAATCGGGACGGCGACGGCTTTCCTCCTCTCACCAGCGGCCTCGTACATCACCGCGCAAGTACTCGACGTCAACGGAGGTGAATGGCACCCATGAGCGAAGCAGCGTCCTCCTCGCTCGGCGGTACCGTGCGGCGCCCACGTCCCACGGTGGTGGCCAGCCGTGTCCGGCCACCCGTGTTCTCCTGTCCACATCGGAACCCGGAAGCCAGTGAACCCGAGTTTCCGCTTACCTGTCACCACGTGTCCACACCGGTGACAGACCTGCTCGACCAGGTGGCCATCCGCCCGGACGCCGCGCTGCTGCACTGGGAGGGCACCGATGGCGCGGCCGTCACCTGGAGCTATCGCGACTTCGCCGACAGGGCCCGCGCCTGTGCGCGGGTGCTACGCGGCAGCGGTGTCACCGCCGGTGACCGGGTCGCGCTCGTGTGCCGGAACTCCGCGCAACGACAGGCGTGGCAGTACGGCGTCTGGTGGCTGGGCGCGGTGGAGGTGTCGGTCAACTATGAGCTGACCGGCGACCTGATGGCGGCGGTCATCGAGGATGCCGACCCCGCGCTCGTCGTGCTCGACGCCGAGTTGCGCGACACCGTCCCCGGCGTGGGCCGCCGCTTCGACACCGTGGCGGACTTTCCGCGACCCGGCCAGGACGGCGACGAGGACCTCGACCGGTTCGCGCGCGACATCGCGCCGGACACGTTGTGTTCGCTGATCTACACCTCGGGTACGACGGGACCGTCCAAAGGCGTCATGCTCCCGGCCGGGTACCCCGCCGCGCACGGGCACACCATTGCCCACGTCGCGGGTCTGACCCCCGAAGACACCGCCTACTTCGTACTTCCCTTCTTCCATGTGGATTTCCACGTGGTGTTCTCGGCCGTGATCCTCTCCGGTGGATCGGTCGCGATCCGGCGGAAGTTCACCGCACACGGATTCTGGCCCGAGGTGGCCCGGTTCGGCGTCACCTGGACCTGGACCGTAGGCTTCCTGTTCTCCGCCGTCCGCGCCCAGGGGCCCCATGCTGCGGAGGGGACTCCGCTGCGCCGCATCATCGGAGCGCCGATCCCGGAGGGAACCTACGAGTACTTCGAGGACCGGCTCGGTATCGACGTCCTCACTCTCTACGGCCAGACCGAGGCCGACGGCCCGCTCTACGACACGCCCGATCGCCGGCGTCGTGGCGGCGCGGGATGGCCCAGCGTCGGCTTCGAGGTCCAGATCCACGACGAACACGGCCACGAACTGCCCCGGGGCACGCCGGGTGAACTCGTGTACCGCCCGAAGTTTCCGCACATGATGATGCTCGGCTACTGGAACCGGCCGGACGCCACCGCGACCGCCTGGCGAGACCTCTGGGTCAGGTCGGGAGACCGCGCCAGCATGGACGAGGACGGGTTCGTGTTCTTCCACGGCAGGATGTCCGACTCCATCCGCCGCAGGGGTGAGAACGTGAGCGCCTACGAGCTGGAGGAGATCCTGCGCAAAGCGCCCGGTGTCGGGGAATGCGCGGCCGTCGGCGTGGCGGACGAGTTCTCCGGTGAGCAGGAGATCAAGGTGTTCGTCGTTCCTGCGGAGCCGGACGGCCCGGGCCCCGTGTTCGACATCGCCGCATTCGAGGCGTACTGCCGCGATCACGTCGCCCCGTACGCGATGCCGAGGTTCCTGCAGCTCACCGAGGCGGCCAACATCGTGCGCTCACCGGGAACCCAGGTGGTGCAGAAACACCGCCTGCTGCGTGCGGTCGCCGAAGCCGAAGAAGCGACCGGCGTCGCGCCCACCGTCCACACGCTCGACCTCTAGCAGCAGTACGGCCCGTGCCAGGAAGGACCATCCATGACGAACGACAAACCGGAGATTCCGCCCGAATGGCAGGAAAAGCTGGCCCAGTTCGAGTGGCGGCGCGCTCGTGCCCGTGAGCTCGGCGGCGCTCGCCGGATCCGGCGAGCACACGACCGCGGTCAGCTCACCATTCGCGAGCGGCTGGCCAAAGCCACCACGTCCTTCCACGAGATCGGCGAGTTCGCCACCTACGACGATGTCGACGCGCTGGGCAACCTCCGCAGCCAGATGCCGGCGAGCTATGTCATGGGCCTGGGAACCTTTGCGGGCCGCCACGTGGCGATCGGCGGTGAGGACTTCACCGTGCGCGCGGGGGCGCCGCAAACCTATTTGGACCGGATGAAGGGCGGTCTCGGCGGTTTCGTCGAAGACCTCGCGCATGAATACCGGATCCCACTCGTGATGTTCATGGAAGGTATCGGTGGTGACATCGCCGCCTCCGGCGAGAAAGGACACTCCTATCTGGTGTCGTCACTGAGCTGGGGCCGCTCCTACGAGCTGCTCGGGGAAGTGCCGGTACTGGCCATGGTCAGCGGTTCGTCCGCGGGCGGGACCGCGGGCCGCACCGTGCTCTCGCACTTTTCCGTCATGACGAAGGACTCCGTGTTCTTTGCGGGCGGCCCGCCGCTGGTCGAACGCGCGCTCGGCAAGTCCGTCGACAAGTTCGAACTCGGTGGCGCGGCGGTCGCCACGCGTTCCGGAGCGATCGACAATCTCGCCACGGACGAGGACGACGCGATCGAGCAGATGGCGCGATTCCTGTCCTACCTTCCGCAAAACGTCTGGCAGATGCCGCCGCGCACGCCATCCGATGACCCCGTCGACCGGCCCATCGACGAGATTCTCGGCAGGATTCCCACGAGCAACCGACGGCCCTACAAGGCCACGGACATCATCACCCCGATCGTCGATGTGGATTCCTTCTTCGAGATCGGCAAGCACTGGGGCAAGGCCGTGACGACCGGATTGGCCAGGATCGACGGAATTCCGGTCGGCATCATCGCGTCCAACCCCATGCATCTCGGGGGCGCGATGGACGCGCAGGCCGCAGAGAAGCAGATCCGGTTCGTCGACATGTGCTCGACCTTCCATCTCCCCCTCGTGTACTTCGCGGATGTGCCGGGATTCATGGTGGGACCCGATGCGGAGCGGGCCAACGTCGTCCGCTGGGGAATGCGGGCCATCCAGAGTCTCATCGAGGCGGAGGTTCCCGTCGTCACCATCCAGGTGCGCAAGGCGTACGGCATGGCGGTGTCGGCGACGTCCGATCCCGACGGGCTGTCGCTGCGCATCGCCTGGCCGACGGCCGAATGGGGCGACCTGCCCGTGGAAGGCGGCGTCGAAGCGGGCTTCGCCCGCGAAATCGAGGAGTCCGACGACCCCGAGGCCTATCGCGCCGCCATCAACGAGAACTTCCGGAACATCGCGGATCCCTGGCGGACCGTCGAGGCGTTCGGCGTCGAGGCGATGATCGATCCCCGTGACACGCGCGTCATGGTCGCCGACTTCCTCAACGCCTCTCTGCACCGCGTACAGACCGACCTGGGCCCGCAACAACGGCAGTGGCGGGTCCGTCCCTGACAACGCCGATCACGAAGGAGCACACTATGGCAGCGGAATCGCTTGCCCCCGCCGACGGTCTCGTCTGGAAGATCGTGAAGAAGGCAGGGGACACCGTGAAGCAGGGTGAGGAGATCGTCATCCTCGAATCTATGAAGATGGAGATCCCCGTGACGGCTGAGGCCGACGGCACCATCACCAGGCTGCTCGTGGAAGAGGGCCAGGCGGTGGAAGAAGACGACACCATCGCCGAGGTGGAGTAGGCGTTCCCGCCTGTCCGACAGCCCTTCTTGTTCCGGCAGCCCGTATCGACCAGGAGCGAATCCGCCATGTTCGACGCAGTTCTCGTGGCCAACCGAGGGGAGATCGCGGTCCGCGTGATTACCACTCTCGACCGGCTGGGAATTCCCAGTATCGCCGTCTATTCGGAAGCTGACCGCGACGCCAGGCACGTCGAGCTCGCCGACGACGCGGTGTGTATCGGGCCCGCACCGGCCGCCGAATCGTATCTCGACGTGGCGGCCCTTCTCGATGCCGCGACACGGACCGGAGCGGACGCGATCCATCCCGGATACGGGTTTCTCGCGGAGAACGCGGAGTTCGCGCGCGCCGTCGCCGACGCGGGCATCACCTTCGTCGGACCCCAGCCGGAGATCATCACGGCGATGGGCTCGAAGATCAACTCGCGCCGGATCATGGCCGAGGCGGGGATATCCACCGTTCCCGGCCTGCTGGATCCCGTCGATTCGGTGGATGCCGCCCTGGCCGCCGCAAGCGATGTGGGCTATCCGGTCGCCGTCAAAGCGTCCGGAGCGGGCGGCGGCAAGGGATTCCGCGTCGCGCATACGCCCGTCGAGCTGCCCGCCGCGTTCGAGGGAGCACGGGGCGAGGGCGAGCGGTTCTTCGGCGACGGCACGGTGTACCTGGAGCGTTACCTGGCCGACCCGCGTCACGTGGAAGTGCAGATCCTCGGCGACGCGCACGGCAACGTCGTGCACCTGTACGACAGGGACTGCACCATCCAGCGCCGACACCAGAAGCTCGTCGAGGAAGCTCCCGCCCCCGGGCTCGGCGAGGACTTCCGCCGGCAGGTCTGCGCGCAGGCGGTCGAGGCGGCCCGGGCCGTCGGCTATGTCGGCGCAGGCACCGTCGAGGGGCTCGTGGCCGCGTCGGCGAATTCCGGCTCTGAGTTTTACTTCCTGGAAATGAACACACGAATCCAGGTGGAGCACGGGATCACCGAACTGATCACCGGCGTCGACATCGTCGAGCAACAACTGCGTGCCGCGGCAGGGGAACAGCTTTCGGTGCGACAGCACGACGTCCGGATCGAAGGCCACGCCATCGAGGTACGGATCAACGCCGAGAACGCCGCCAAGGGCTTCCTGCCAGCCGGAGGCACGATCACCCGGTACGAGGAACCCACCGGTCCGGGTATCCGGGTCGACTCGGGAGTGCGTGAGGGTACGCGGATTCTGCCGTTCTACGACTCACTGCTGGCCAAGGTGCTCGCGCACGGGGCGACCCGCGAGGAGGCGACGGCGAGGCTGATCGAGGCGCTGGACGATTTCGTGCTGGAAGGTCCGAAGGCGACACTGCTGCCGTTTCACAGGGCGTTGCTGGGTACGGAGGCGTGGGCAAGCGGAAGTTCGGCGCGCGAGATCACCTCGGACCCGGTGGCCTTCATGGAAGCCGTCGCGGCGAACGAGGCCGCAAGGGGGACACCGGCATGACCGAGCGGTTCGAGTTCGACCATCTGAGCATCGCGGTCCGGCGTCCTCTCGCCGCGGCCGGGCTGCTGAGGGCCGAGTTCGGCGCGGAGCCTCTCACCGGCGGCGTCCTTCCTCAGTTCCGTTACCTGCTCATGCATCTCGGCGATGTGCCGGATGGCGAGATCTGCGGCGGCAGGCTGGAGCTGATCTCCACGCCGCAGGATCCACCCGAGAGCACGGCTGCTTCCGGCTTCCTGCATCGGTTTCTCGCCAAGCACGGTGAGCGGGCACACCACCTGTCCTTCAACGTCCCCGGCCTGCGCGCGGTGCGTTCCGCCCTGCACGACGCCGGGTTCGCCACCACACGAGAGGATCTCGATTTCCCGGACTGGCAAGAGGTCTTCCTGCCGCCGGATCAGCTTCACGGGGTGCTTATCCAGGTCGCGTCCACGCCGACACCGATCCGGACGGAGAATCTGGTCGGCACGCGGGAGCGGGACTGGTCGTCGCTGCCCAACAACCGAGGGGCCACCGATCCGGGATGGTGGGAGCCGCTGTGGGACACTCCGCCGCCCCGGCACGGGAACACCGGCCGGCTCGGTCCCGTCGTGGTGGGTACGAGCGACCTCGCCCGTTCCGATGTGCTGTTCAGGGAAATCCTGCGCGGTGCACCGGAACCGGTCTCCCTTCCGGGCGCCGTGGCGCGGAAGTACGTATGGCCCACCGGGTCGATCATCGTTGTCGAGGGTGAGCCCGGCGTTCACGGTGCCGTGGTCACTGTTCCCGGCCGTGAGCCCATGGCGGTGGGCCGGGTCGGAGACGTTCGGCTCGCCGGTCGCCCGGGAGACCTCGTGGGGAAACGTTCCGGCGCACCGGTACGCGCACGGCCCCCGGCACCGGACTTCGTCCGCAGGGACGACCGGGTCGCCGGGGTCGCGCACGTCGTGATCGACCGACCGGAGGCTCGCAACGCGATCAACACCGAGGTAGCCTGGCAGCTCGGCGCCGAGTTCGACCGCTGCGACGACGATCCGGCCGTCCGGGTCATCGTCCTGTCCGGCGCCCCGCTTTCCGACGGGCGCGGCATGTTCAGCGCGGGTCTGGACCTCAAGGCGTTCGCCGCCAGCGGCGACGTCGGCGAGATCCCCGGTCGCGGCTTCGCCGGTCTGGCCGAGCGTCCGCCCGCGACGCCGGTGATCGCCGCCGTCGAAGGGTTCGCGCTCGCGGGCGGGTTCGAGATCGCGCTCGCGTGCGACCTGATCGTCGCCGCCGCCGACGCGCGGTTCGGGCTGCCCGAAGTCACCCGAGGACTCGTGGCCGACGGTGGGTCACTTCTCCGTCTGCCAGAACGCATCCCCGCCGCACTGGCCATGGAGATGGCCCTCACGGGAACCGACGTGGCGGCGGAAACCCTGGAACGCTGGGGAATCGTCAACCGCGTCGTTCCCGGCGGCGAGGCCGTCGGCCAGGCCCACGAGCTGGCCTCGGCCATCGCGCGCAACGCGCCCCTGGCTCTGACCGCGACCAAGCGGATTCTGTCGGGCGCTTCCCGCGCGGTCGACCACGAGGCATGGGCGTGGCAGCGCGCGATCGCCGAACCCGTATGGACATCCGATGACGCACGCGAAGGCGCGTCCGCGTTCGCGGAAAGGAGGAATCCTAAGTTCCGCGGTAAATAGCCGCGGAGAAGCACCCCGATATATTCCCAAATTTTCTATTCCCATTCTTCTGGGAGGACCCCTATGTCGTCGGCCATTTCTCATCCGTCGGGTAATCCGAGTCTTTTCAAGCGGGTCCTGCTCGCCGGTCTCGTATTCCAGTCCGTCGCCATCGGCGGCGCGTATGCCACCGGCAGGGAGACCGTGGAGTACGCGGCGAAATTCGGAACGCTCGGCTGGATGTCGGTCCTCGGCACCTTTGCGCTGCTGGCGGTTTTCGCATATCTCGTCTTCGAGCTGTGCCGGAAATTCCGGGTCTTCGAATACAGGGGTCTGCTCAAACTTCTCATCGGCCCGTTCTACTGGGTGTACGACTTCTTGTATCTCCTGTTGGGTGTCACGATCATCGGCGTGCTCATCAGCGCGGCGGGCAGCATCATGGCGGACACGTTGAGCGTGCCTGTATGGATCACGTCGGTCGGACTCGTCGCGATCGTCGCCGTCGTGTTGTTCTTCGGCCAGGCCGTCGTGGAGCGGTTCAACTCCACGGGCACCGTCCTGCTCACGGTCGGGTACGTGTTGTTCGCCGTGCTGGTTCTCACGGTGAAGGGTGACGACCTTGTCGCGAACTTCCGGGATTCGGCGCCGCCGCTCGACCCGGACTCCACGGCGTGGAGTTCGATCTCCTCCGGACTCATCTACGGCTCGCTGTATCTGTGTATCTTTCCCGCTGCCATGCCGGTGATGCGATTCGCCAGGGCCAGGAAGGACTCGTTCTGGTCGGCGATCAACCTGGGCTGGCTCATCGCGTTACCGTTGTTCCTCACCTACTTCGCGGTCATGGCCTTTTATCCGGACCCCGCCGTACTGGACGCGCAAATACCGTGGCTGAGAATGCTCTCCGACTACGGCCCCTGGGTGGTCATCGTGTTCGGCCTGCTCGTGGGCTGGACACTGCTGGCCACAGCCGTCGGCCTGGTTCAGGGCGCGCTCAACCGGGTCAGCGTGAACCTCGAAGACTTCGGCCGCAAGCCGCTGACGCGCAAGGGTAACGCGGTAACCGCGGCGGTCACGCTCATCGTCGCGATCGTCATCAGTCAGGCGGGAATCGTCGATCTCGTGGCCAAGGGATACACGGCCGGTGCGTGGGGAATGCTCATCGTCTTCGGTTTGCCGCTGCTCACGCGCGGCGTCTGGCTGATCGTCAAGGGCGCCCCGGCCACCGGAAACACCGGGGACGGCGGAAACACCGGGGACACCGCGTCCCCCGGGGCCGAGCAAACGAGCGAGGGCATGCGATGACGAGGTGCTACCGGCCGCCGGCGGCGAGAGGAGGCGTTGCCGTGGCCGGTTCGGAGGCCACGGCAACGCCGTGAATACAGTGATGGGCGAGACTCGGACGACGAAGAGGACAGCGGAAGATGCCGAAGATCGTAGATCACCAGCAACGCAGGAACGAGATCTGTGATGCGGTACTCACCCTCATCGCGGAGGGGGGAACGCGGGCGGTGACTACGCGGGCGGCCGCCGAGCGCGCGAGGTGGTCGACAGGAACCGTCAACCATTATTTCCACAACCGGGAAGCGCTCATGCTCGGCGCGTTCCGGCGGGCCGCGCATTTGCAGGGAAAAGAGCTCAAGCGATTGCTCCAGGATTCGACGCTCACTCCTTTGCAGAAACTGCACGGAACGATCGAGGCGACATTGCCGCTCGACGAACGACGGGTCGCGCTTACCCGGATCTTTCTCGACTACTACGCGGAGACCAACGCCGTCGAGGAAACGCACGACGAAGTCGTGCAGTACCTGCGAAATTGGCGGGGAGTCGTCACACAGATCATCGACGAGTGCAAAGCCGACGAGTCCATCCCGAGTGTGCGGTCGTCGGAAACCCTGGCCACCGAACTGGTCGCGCTCACCGACGGCCTTTCCATGCACGCGCTGCTCGACCCGAGCGTGCTTTCCCGCCTTGTCGACGGTCAGACCCTGACGATCAGCTTCATCGATGAAGCCTGGGGCCCGATCCGGCTGACGGGAGCCTGACCTGACCCGGCGATCCGGGCGCTGTCAGGTCGCGTCGGGAAGGCTCGCGTATTCTTCGATGCGGGTGACGAGGCCGTTGTCGAAGCGGAAGGGTACACGGCGGCGTCGACGCGCAGGAGCGCTCCGTCCTTCATGGTCACGTTCACGGCGTGCTACTGGAGGACTTCGCCTGGCCCGGAGAACTGCCGGGTGATGTCATAGCGCATCGACCGGATGGGTTCGATCTGGGCCGCCATGCCGCAAATGTTCTCCTGGATCGTCGAGTCGGTGTCGGAGGAGTTCGAAGCCGGCGCGGCCGTACATCTGCCGCTTGATCATTTTGGTGCGGGTGTTGACGCCTTCGGTCCTGCCGTTGTGATGCGGCGTGCTCAGCGCGGCGCTGACGGCGTCGAAGTCCTGTTTCAAGCCGCGGACGAAGGAATGCACATGCGGTAGTTCGCTGCTGCGCGCCGAGTCCATCCACGCCCGGAGCCTGGCGGGGTTGGTCTGCTCGGGTGTGAGCAGGGCGGCGAACGCGGCGACAAGGTCGCGGACAGCGGCGATCTCGGGACACGCGGCGGCGATGTGGTGGAGGCGTTCGCGTTGCCGGTCGGTGAGCTTGGCCGGTCTGGCCAGCAGCAGGCGAGCCGCGCGCCGGGGTGAGAGATGTTGTTGCTTGTCCTCGGCGCGGCCTTTGGTTGAGGTAGCGGGTCAGCACGTTCGCGCTGCCTGGAAAGCCGAGTGCGCGGATCTCGGCCAGCAGCTGTGTCACGGGCACGCCAGGCTGCTCGGCACGCCGCTGCCGGAGGTGATCGCGGTAGGGATCGACCAGCGTGGGGCGGTATTTCGGCACACGCTGCATCCGAGTGGGTTCGCTGGCGCGGGCATAGCGCTTGACAGTGTTCAGAGAAAGATTCAGCCGCCGGGAGCACTCCAATAGTCCGTGACCTTGCTTGAGCAGGTCATGCACCTGATGCCAGGGCTCGATGTGGTGCGAACCCGCGGCCCGTCCTGGACACCGGTTGCTCCGGCCCAGCAGGCAGAGTGGGCCGCGACCTCTTTGACCGCTGCTTCAGCCAGGTTGTGCCACAGATGCCACCGGTCCGCGACCTGCTGCACGGCCGGGTCGGCGTCGCGGACGGCTTGGGCGTAGGTGTTCGATCCGTCGCGGCACACGATCTCGACGCCGGGATGGCTACGTAGCCAGTCGGTGACCACGCTCGCGCCACGGCCGGGCAGCACGTCGATGCGGACGCCGCTGTCGGCGTCGATCAACACCGTGGTGTACTGGCGGCTGCGACGCACAGCGAAGTCATCGATCCCCAGCACCCGCGGCACCGTTCGCTCGGGCACGGCGATACCCGACAACGCACGCACCGCAGTGTCCTTGCCCGCAGCGATTCCCATCACGGGTAGCAACCGAGCCGACGCGCGGCCCGCAAGCTCTCTGACGATGCCGCGCAGTTGCTCGCTCAATCGCACCGTGCGGCGTTGATAGCGCTCCAGCACACCGGGGACCTGCTCGCGGAACGTCTGCCTCGCGCAGTCCTGCGCGCGACAGCGCATCCGCCGCACCGTGACGCGGACCAGCACCCGCCGCCCGTCAACGGGCACGTCCGCCCGGCACCCGCTGATGAAAGGCATGCACGTGCCCGGTGAGGGTGCCGCAGGTCGGGCATCGCACTGCGCCGCCCCGGGTGCACGCGTGAACCACAATCACCTCGCCGGCGTCCTCGATCCCGTTGATCGTCAACGCCGTCAACCCCGAAAACACCGCCCCAACCAGCACATCCGCATCGATCACGCACGATCTTGATCAAGCCGACCTCCTGCGTCGGCCGCCGACACGCCCGACCCACCACCGAAAGTGCGCCAGAGCCACGGAAACCGTGCCAAAGCCAAGATTCACGTGCCGTTGACAGTGAGCGTGATTGATCCGGCGACGACCGTGCCGTCAACCAGTTCACCAGTTCGGGAACTCCTTCGGAGCCCCGCGGGGCATTGGTGCTCATCGCGGCTTGCTGGATCCTGGGGACGCATTGAAGGCCGTTGTGCGGCTTCACAACCTTGGCTGGTCTGGCGGAGTCGACCGGCACGGCCCGACAGGGTACGTTGTCGCCCGGCGTCATGCCGGGCGCCAAGCCAGCCAACTCTCGCGTCGGGCCTCCAGGTGCGCGCGTTCGGTTTCGTTGTGGCAGAGCGCGATTGCGGTCGCGAAGGAGCGCAACGCTTCGTCAGTCCGGCCAGCGCGCGCCAGCAGCTCGGCGCGGGTGGCGGGCAGCCGGTGGCCGGGGAGCGCGACGCCGTCGAGCGCGGCGAGCCCGGCGTTCGCACCCTCCGCCTCGGCGACCGCCACCGCACGGTTGAGCCGGACGACGGGCGAGTCGGCGAGGGTGAGCAGTTCGTCGTATCGCTGCACGATCCGGCGCCATGCCGTGTGCGCGGCCGTGGGTGCGATGGCGTGCTCTGCCGCGATCATCGCCTGCAGCAGGTAGGGGGCGGGCGGAGCGCCGATCAGGGGCTCGAGAAGGCCGAGCGCTTCGATGATCTCGTCGTGCCGCCAGAGTGAGCGGTCTTGGTCGGGCAGCAGCACGAGTTTCCCGTCGCGGGTGCGTGCGGCCCGGCGTGAGTGCTGCAGCAGCATCAGCGCGAGCAGGGCCTCGAGTTCGGCGTTGGCTGCGGGAAGCAGCGAGCGGATGACCCGGACCAGCCGGATTGCCTCGCCTGCGAGCTCGGCGCGCACCAGGTCGGGGCCTGAACCGGGCGCGTATCCGGCTGTGAAGGCGAGGTATGCGATGTCGGCGACGATCGCCACTCGGCCTGGCAGTTCGGCCGGTGCGGGGACGGTGAAGCTTGCCCCCGCCAGCTTGCGCCGGGCCCTGGTCAGGCGCGCCGCCATCGTCGGTGTGGGCAGGAGGAACAGCCGGGCGATGTCTGCGGTGGGGATCCCGAGCACGAGCCGCAAGGTCAGTGCTGCCGCCGCCTCGCGCGGCAGCCGCGGGTGCGCGCACAGCAGCACCAGCCGCAGCCGCTCGTCGAGCAGTTCGTCTCCGGGGTCGGCCATCACTCGCTGTGAGTCTGCGGCGAGCTTGGCGTCGACCACGAGGAGCGGCATCCGGCGCACCAGCACCTCCTCGGAGCGGAGGCGGTCGGTGATCTTTCGACGTGCTGTTGTGAGCACCCAGCCGGCGGGGTTGTCGGGTACTCCATCCATTGGCCAGGTGCGAGCTGCCGATTCGACGGCGTCGGCGAGCCCGTCCTCGGCCAGGTCGATCCGGCGGTACCGCGCGACGAGCAAGGCCAGCAACCGGCCCCACTCGTCACGCAGCAACCGCTCCATCGCGGTCAATGGTCAGGCCCCGGAGTCGGTGCCGGTGCCGTGGTCGACCGCGGCGCGCACCTCGATGGCACCATCGGGCTCCGCCAGCACCCCACAGATGTCGAGCAGATCATCGAGATCATCGCTCTCGACGAGGTAGAACGCGCCGAGCTGCTCCACGCTCTCGGTGTACGGGCCGTCGGTCACCATGACCGCGCCGTCGGCAGCCTTGGTGATCTTCTTGGTGGTGTGGGACGGCACCAGCTCCTGACCGCCGGTCAGCTGGTGGCCGCGCGACGCCAGCAGGCGCGCGAACTCCTCATGTTTCGCGAACACCGAGGCCTGCTGCTCGGCAGTCAGCCTCTCCCAGGCGGTTTCGTCCCCGGTCAGCAGGACGACATACGTGGTCATGGTGTGATCCTCCCTCAACGGTCGCTTCTGTCACCGCGATGACGGGCGAGCAACACAAGAATCGACAGGCGTAACGGTCCGAGTTGGCGTACCTGACCGTCGGCAGGGGAGGGCGACGTCCCACGCCCTGTACCGGTCACAGGCCGGGCCGCCCTGGTCGGCTCGGCGCAGCAGCACGCCGTTTCACTCCCGTGGGCGTGTCCAGGCTCGGCTCACGCTGCAGTTGGCGTCGCGAGCCCGGGGCTGGTCCTTCTGGGTGGTTTCGGAGTGGCCGCCGTCCCGAACAGTTGTGGTTCGATGGAGTGCGCACGGCGTCTGGCCAGCCGGCTCGGGACACTCGCGTGTCCGGAGCCCACGCAGGAGTCCGGGGCGCCCCTTGCCAGAAGCCGCCACGCAGCGCGCGGGGCGTTCGCGGGCCGTGGTGTCGGGGCGGTTCGCTTACAGTCGGCCGACGTCTCCTATCCAACAGAGTGGGACCTGTCCGCGATCTTGTGGGTGGTTCGCGCCGACGCAATGAAACTGCACTTCACGCTCGTCCAGCGTGCTCAGGTCGGCTCGCCGTTGGTCACCTTGCAGTTACAGGGCGCCGGTGCTGGCATGAACACAGTAGGGCAAGATCAACGCCCTCCCATTTCGCCTCCCAGCGATGACGAAACCCCCACCGGTGATGATCACCGCTGGGGTTATGACCTGGGAAAACAGGTGGTTCGCGATACGGTTCAGCGCAGGTCGATTCTCCCAGAATCGTCCCAGGCTTGGCCTCCAACTGGCGCCAACAGGTTCCGTGTGTGTTTGAACCTGCGACACGTGCCTCCGGAGGGAACTGATCCAGCCTTTCGTCGGTGTCTACCTGGAACCTGTTGTCGCTGTTCCGGCACACCTTTACGCCAGCTCATGTCAACGGCACACGGATCCTCACGTGCCGCCGACAGCGACGACGACTCGTAGCGCGGCCGGCTTCGGCTGCTCGCGTGAGGGCCACCTGGAGCCGTTGGCCCTCCTCGCCCTTGTGCGGGTTCCCGCGCGGCCCGGCAGGTGCTGACACGCCTCGTTGACCACTGGGGCTCCGAGGCGCGTCCCGAGGCCATCGATCACTGCTGCCCGGGACCGCTCGTCGAGGCGGTCAGGTAGCTCTGCGCCGAACTCTGCTCTGAGTTCATGCAGCTCAAAGATAGATTGTCTATACAGTACGTAACGTCTGTACAGTGCGTTCGTTACGAGGTATCTTTCCGGGGCGCTCGTCACCGTGAGGCTTCGCGGGAGGGCGCCGGCCGGGGTGTACCGCCTCCGCCGTGATCGACGTCGAGAGGACGCGAGGATGCGTGCTGTTGTCCTGGACGGTGCCGGCTCGATCGAGGTGCGGGAACTCCCGGACCCGGAACCGGGCAGCGGGGAACTGGTGGTCGCTCCCGCCGCTGTCGGGATCTGTGGCACCGATCTGCACCTGGCCACGGGGGACTACCCGACCGGAAGGTTCCCGGTCGTACCGGGCCACGAGTTCGCGGGCACCGTGGTGTCCGTGGGGCCGGGGGTCTCGGGCTTCGCCGAGGGCGACCGTGTCTGCGTCGATCCGAACGTCGCGTGCGGTGGCTGCGCGCAGTGCATGTCCGGCGCCCCCAACCTGTGCCCCGATCTCGTGCCCATCGGCGTCACCGTGGACGGTGCCTGCGCGGAGCTGGTGCGGGTTCCGGTCAGGGTGGCGTATCACCTTCCGTCTGATGTGGATGATGAGACCGGTGCACTGATCGAGCCGTTCGCCTGCGTATTGCACGGTGCTTCCCGGATCGGCCCGGTCGCCGGGCAGCGCGTGCTCGTGTACGGCGCGGGCTCGATCGGCCTGCTCGCGGTGGCCTACGCCCGAGCGGAGGGCGCCGCGTCGATCGAGGTCGTCGAGCCCAGCGCGATCCGGAGGTCCGCGGCCCTGGAGTTCGGCGCCGACCAGGTCGCCGCACCGGGGGAGCTGGCTGCAACCCGGGACGTCGATCTGGTCGTCGAGGCGAGCGGCAGCCCCCAGGCGGTCGCCGACGCGCTGGGCAGGCTCGCGGCCAGGGGCACGCTGCTGCAGATGGGCGTGGTGAGTCCCACGGCGACCATCGACCTGGCTCCGTACGACCTGTTCGACCGCGAGCTGTCGCTGGTGGGGTCGCAGTCGCTCGCGACCGCCTACCCCGACGCGGTACGAGCGATGGCCGGTCTGCCAGGGCTGGCCTCACGGATGGTCACCCACACGTTCGGCCTCACCGACTACGCGGCCGCGCTCGACGCGGCCCGGTCGGACCAGGCGCGCAAGGTGCAGATCCTTCCGCAGCAATGAGCCGCGCGAACCGCACGAGAAGGGACATCGATGTCCGGATCCAATGACGTCACCGAGGCCACCGCCGGGAGGCCTGGCCTCATCGAGCGGGCCGGCCTGCCCCGACCGCTGGCCTGGGGTTTCGTCGGCCTCCTGATCTTCATGATCGGCGACGGTGTCGAGTCGGGGTACATCTCGCCGTACCTTGCCGAGAACGGGGCCGGGACACCGGCGAGGGCCGCCGTGATCATCACGGTGTACGGCGCGCTCGTGACCGCGGGGT
This sequence comes from Prauserella endophytica, assembly GCF_005146945.1. Taxonomy (GTDB): domain Bacteria; phylum Actinomycetota; class Actinomycetes; order Mycobacteriales; family Pseudonocardiaceae; genus Prauserella_A; species Prauserella_A endophytica. The sequence continues at coordinate 106,495 of NZ_SWMS01000019.1, read as the reverse complement.
CGTGGCTGTCCGGCGCACTGTCCGATGTGTGGGGGCCGCGCCGGGTCATGCTGCTGGGCCTGGTGATCTGGGGCGTGCTCGAGGTGCTCTTCCTCGCCGTCGCGCTGCCGACGGAGAACTACCCGCTCATGCTCCTGACCTACGGTCTGCGTGGCTTCGGGTATCCGTTCTTCGCCTACGGGTTCCTGGTCTGGGTCCTCGCCGGAAGCCCGGCACATCGGCTGGGTTCGGCCGTTGGTTGGTTCTACTTCGCCTTCACCGGCGGTCTTCCCACACTGGGCTCGCTGGTGGCCAGCGGGTCTCAGCCGCTGATCGGGGAGTACGCGACGCTGTGGCTGTCACTGGTATTGGTGGTGCTGGGCGGCGTGGTGTCGCTCGTGGGCATCCGCCACGCGCGCGGCGGCGGCCGGCTCGCCGCGCCCGGCGTGTCGACCTGGCGCAGTATCGGCAACAGCGTGGCCATCGCGTTCACCAATCCGAGGGTGGGCATCGGCTGTCTCGTGCGGATCGCCAACACCGCTCCACAGTTCGGGTTCCTCGTCTTCCTTCCGACGATCTTCGCCGACGATCTCGGCTTCGGAACGTCGGGCTGGCTGCAGCTCGTGTTCGTGCTGGGCGCGGCCAACATCTTCGCCAACTTGTTCTTCGGGGTCCTGAGCGACAGGCTCGGCTGGCACCGGACGCTGCGGTGGTTCGGCTGCATGGCGTGTGCGGTGAGCTCGCTGTGCCTCTACTTCGTGCCCCAGTACGTGGGGCAGTACTGGGTGGCGGTCCTTTGCGCCGCCTTCTTCGGGATCACGCTTGCCGGGTTCACGCCGATCTCGGTGCTCATGTCGCTGATCGCGCCGGGGCAGAAGGGCAACGCGATCGCCGTGCTGAACCTCGGCGCGGGCGCCGCCACGTTCGTCGGGCCGCTGGTCGTCGCCGCGTTCCTCGACGTCATCGGTCCCGGTGGGGTGACGATCGTGTTCGCGGCGATGTACGTGCTGGCGGCGGTCGCGGTCCGGTGGCTGCGCGTACCCGCTGAGTCGCAGCGGATCGTCGAGGAAGGCGGCACGCTCCAGGAGGTCGGCGCGCCCATGCCCGAGGGCAGGGCCTGAACCGGCCGCGGGACCCGGGTGGATCATTATCCGCCCGGGTCCCGCAACATCGCTCAGTGGCGTGTGGTGTTGACGTTCACTTCGAGCGGGATGACGTCACTGAGCACCCAGGTGTCGTAGACGTCGTAGCGCTGCCCGCTCGCCGTCCACGATGTCGACCGGATGTGCAGGGTCGGCGCGGTTTCCGGCACCCCGAGCGCCGAGGCGATCTCGGGGGACGGGGACACGGCGCGGATCGCGCGGTGCGCGCCACCCAAGGTGTAGCCGGCGTCGGCGAGCAGCTCGCTGAGCGAAGCGCGCCCCTCCAGCACCTCGGTGGCCCCGGCGACGACGGGCACGAGCGCGGGCGGGCTGTAGTTGACGCTGTAGAGCGCGGGCACGCCGTCGAGCGAACGCAGCCGGATCAGCTCGAAACCCGACGTCCCCTCAGGCACCTGCAGCGCCCGGCAGGCGTAGTCGGGCAGCACGGCGGGACCGTGGCGCAGCACGGTCGTCGTCACCGACCGGTTCTGGTGCCCGATCGCGTTCTCCAGGAAGCCCTCGGGGCCCTGGATGACCCAGCCCCGTTCGGTCGCCGGTTCGCTCGCGAACACTCCGCGCCCGGGAATGCGGGTGACGAGCCCGCGTGACTCCAGGTGCTGCAGCGCTTGCCGTACGGTCGCCCGCGACAGGCCGAACTCCATGCACAGCTCGTTCTCGCTGGGTAGCCGCTCCCCCCGCGCGATGGTCCCGTTGGCGAGCCGTCGTTGGAGAGCGGTCGAGAGCTGCTGGTAGTAGGGCGTCGACGACTGACGATCGATGGCGTCAGATGCCGCCACGACGCATGGCTCCCTCCGCTCGGCTGGCTTGGTGAGCCGATTCTAGGTTGTCCGTACCGTCCGCACGGGCGCGGTCTCAGCCGTCGATCCAGCTGGTGTCGACGCGCCCGCCGGGCCCCGCCTGGGCCAGCGCGGCGGCCTGCAGCAGCATCGCCGCCGCGGCGGCGCCGGGGTCCAGCACGCCGCGCGCGACATCGCCGACATAGCTGGCGCGCCCGCGTTTCGCGATCAGCTCGATCGTGCCGCGCGCTCCGCCCACTGCGGCTCGCGCGGTCTTCTCCAGTGCCGTCCCGGGCGCGGCACCGGCGGCGACCGCCGACTCCAGCGTGCCTGCGGCCGGCGCGAGCGCGTCGACCATCGTCTTGTGCCCGACCTGCGCCTTGCCGTAGCGCTGGACGGTCGCGAGCCCGGCGGTGAGTCCCGAGGAGAACTCGCCAAGGGTGGGCTCTCCGGTGGCCGCGCAGCGCGCGATGTCCCGGAAGAACATCCCGAACAGTGGCCCGCTGGTGCCGCCGGTGCCGAGGAAACCCCGTGAGATCGCGGTGAGCCAGCCGGAGTAGTCCGAGGGCGGTGCGACGTCGATGCTCTGCCGCGCCCGGCGGAGTGCGGAGGAGACGTTGGTGCCGAAGTCCCCGTCGCCCGCGCGGCGGTCGAGCTCGCCGAGTGCGCCGGTGCGGTCGAGGAACGTCTCGAACAGGGTGTCCACCCAGAGCCTGCCGAAGTCGGGAACGAGCTGGATGTCGGCGGAGGTCGTGGTCATGGCGGTTCCTTCACCAGGTCAGAGCGGGTGTGCGGACGGGCGCGTCCCACCAGGGCAGGAGGTCGGGGTCGGCGGGCAGGAGGGTCACCGAGAGGCCGTGCATGTCGAGCGAGGTCACGTAACCGCCCACGAGTGAGCGCGCGACGGTGACGCCGCGGCCGGTCAGGCCTCGGTGTACGGCTCGTGCGGCGACGTGGAGCTCCAGTGGGTACGTGCCACCCAGACCGTTGACGATCGCGATGACCGAGGACCCCTTGGCCAGCCCGAGTTCGGTGACGAGCGGCTCGACGAGCCGCGCGGTGAGCGTGTCCGCGTCGGCGAAGGGGATCCGGCCGGTTCCGCGCTCTCCATGGATGCCGACGCCGAGTTCGACCTCGTCCTGGCCGAGCGAGAACGCCGGGGTGGTCGCGCCGGGATGCGTTCCCGCGCTGAGCGCGAGGCTCAGCGTCCGCGCGTTGCGCGCCACCCGCCGCCCCAGCTCGGCGACCGTGCCGAGATCGGCTCCGGCCTCCGCGCTGGCACCGCAGATCTTCTCGATCGCGAGCACGGCGGCGGTTCCGCGGCGGCCAGGCCCGTCCTCGTCGGTGTCGGTCGCAAGGTCGTCGGCCACGAGCACGGTCTCGGTGCGGACCGCGTCGTCGCCCGCGAGCTCACCGGCGATCTGGAAGTTCAGCACGTCGCCGGTGTAGTTCTTGACGATCTGCACGACGCCACGGCCGGAGTCGGCGGCCACCGTGCCCTCGTGCACCTGCAGCGCCGTGGGGCTCGCGAAGACCGCGCCGGGCACGGCGACGTCGAGCATGCCCGTGCCGACGAACCCGGCGTGCAGCGGTTCGTGGCCCGAGCCTCCGCCGGAGACCAGACCGACCTTGTTCCTCGCCGGGACCGCCCTGGTCACAATGCCGGGATCGGGTCGGTAGACGATCAGCGAGGGATGAGCGAGGGCGAGCCCCTCCAGTGCCTCACTGACGACGTCGTCGGGGGAGTTGAGGATCTGACGGCGCACTCCGCTGCTCTCCTTCTGGTCGGCCGCTTGACCGGACCCACCCTAATGCTTAATGTCCGTACAGTACAGACTGTACGTACAACATGCAGTCGTAGTGGGTCGAGACAGGAAGCAGGACCAGGGATGTCCATGGAATACCGGATGCGCCGCACGCTGCCCAGTGACCGGGTCGCGATCATCATGCCCGTCGATCACGGGCTGATCTTCAACCGGATTGAGGGCCTGGAGACGCCGTCGGCCCCGTTCGCCGCGTGGGGGGACAGCGACGTCACGGGCTTCATGCTGACCCCGGGCCAGGTCAAGCAGACCGAGCGGTTCTTCGCACGTCACCCGCACCTGACGCGCGTGCTCACCATCGACACCTACTACGACTACACGCGGCTCGACGGCGGCGGCTCGCATCGCCTCATCACCACCGTCGAAGAGGCCGTGCGCATGGGCGTCGACGCCGTCAAGATGCTGTTCCCGTGGAACATCTCCAACGCCGAGCGTGCCGCGCTGTGCGAGCGCGTGGGCAAGGTGGTGACCGCCTGCGACGCCTGGGACATCCCGCTTGTGCTCGAGCCCGTGCTCATCGGCGCGCCTCGCACCGAGGAGGTCATCGTCGAGGAGGAGAAGGTCGCCCGCATCGCCTACGACCTCGGCGCGCACATCATCAAGATCGCCTTCCCCGGTGAGGAGCGCACCCGTCGGCTCGTGGACGAGCTGCGGGTGCCCCTGGTCATCGCCGGCGGCCCGCTCTCCGGAGAGCCCTCGGATACCGTCGACGCGGTCGGGCAGACCATCCGCGCCGGGGCCAGGGGCGTCATCGTCGGCCGCAACATCTGGCAGCGGGAACGTCCGGTGGCGGAGAAGGTGCTCTCGGAGATCGCCACCCTCACCCGGAGCGTCAGTTTTCCGGACTGACCAGCGGAGAACCGGACACCACGTCGATCAAAGGAGATGGCGAAACGTGGGTACCCCCTCGCGGCGCTCTGGTGTCGTCCTCGGCGTCGACATCGGCAGCACGAACCTCAAGGTCGTCGCTCTCGACGTCGAGGGCCGGATCGTCGCGCGGGTACGCAGGCCCACACCGCGCGCCTCCGACGACCCCTCGATCGACGTGCTGGCACTGTTCGACGTGCTCGAGGAGCTGGTGCTCGAGGCCTGCGGCTCCCGCTTCGCCGCCGAGGCGGTCTGCGCGGCGGGTGTCGGTGAGGACGGTGCCCTGGTGGATCGGTCGCGGCAGCCGCTCGACCACGCACTCGCCTGGTTCGACCCACGCCGCGGTGCGTTGCTGCAGGAAATCACGCCCGGTCTCGCCCCCTCGGACGGCATCGGGGTGGCGACCGATGCGGCGCGCACCCTCGTCGGCTGGGCCTGGGCACGCCGGCGCCCCGGAGCCGAACGTGCCGATATGTGGCTCGCCCTCACCGACTTCGCCTCCTGCCGGTGGTCCGGGCGGGACTTCCTCAGCGACACGCTCGCCGCGCGAACCGCGGCGTGGCGGACGGCGAGCCGCACCTGGGACGACGGGCGGGTCGCCGCCACGCTGGGCTCGCCGGACCTGCTGCCGCCGGTGGTCCGCGCGGGCCAGGTGGTCGGTGAACTGCGGTCCGCCAGGCTGCGGGAGGCCGGTGTGCTCGCGCCCGGCGCCGTGGTGGTGGCCGGAGGCCACGATCACCCGGTCGGCTCGTGGGGGGTCGACCGGCTCAGTCCAGGGTCCATTGTGGACTCCATGGGCACCGCCGAAGTCGTCGTCACACAAGCGCGGTCGGCGGAGGCCATCGCCGGCGCGCGCATCGACACGGCTCCGGCGATCCGCGGCGAGGGCCTGACTCTGCTTCGGGTCGAGGAGCTCGCGCGCAACGTGGCGTGGGCATCGCAGGATCCCGCGGTCGGTGACGCGCTGCGGAACCTCATCGCCGGCACCCTGACGCCCGACGAGCACGTCCACTCCACCGCCTTCCTGCCGGGCGCGGCCGGGGGAGCCCGGCCGCGCTACGCGAAAGACGCGCCTGCCGACCCGGTCTCGCGCGCATCGGCGGTCCTCGGTGCCCTGGCCGCCCTCGGCGGCGAGGCCATCAGGGACATCGCGGCCCACCTGCCCTCCGCCGTCCCCGTCTACGCCGCGGGCGGTTGGGCGAGATCCCGGGGTTGGGTCGACATCAAGCGGCTCGTCACCGGCGAGACCGTCGACGTCATCACCGAACCCGAAGTGACCGCCACCGGGGCGGCACTACTCGCGGCCACTGCCATCGGCCGGCGCATCGACGCCGGGGCCGCGCTCGCACCGTCGCCGGCCGTGGGCCTGCGCACACCGCGCTGAACCCGGCGAACACAACCGGACCCCGGCGTGCCCAGGCTCCGGCGATCACCCCTGTCCTTCAACGGAAGAAGGAGATCATGTCAGCCAGCACGCCCGTCCCCGACACCGGCACGCGACCGTCGTTCACCGACCGGCTGGGCCTGCCGAGGCCGCTCGTCTGGGGCTTCGTCGGCGTCCTGATCTTCATGATCGGCGACGGGGTAGAGAGCAACTACCTCTCCACTTTCCTGGTGGGAGAGGGCTTCGCCGAGGGCGACGTCGCCACCACCGTCAGCACCTACGGTGTCTTCGTCGCTATCGGATCGTGGCTCGCCGGGACCCTCTCGGCGATGCTCGGGCCACGCCGCGTCATGCTGGGCGGCGCCGTGTTGTGGGTGTCGCTCGAAACGGTGCTGCTGTGCTTGGCCATTCCCAGCGGCTCCGCGCTTTTCGTGACCGTCGTCTACGGCCTGCGCGGAGTCGGCTACCCGTTCTTCGCCTACGCGTTCCTGGTCTGGCTCACCGCGGCCACCCCGGCGCACCAGCGAGGCACCTCCGTGGGCTGGTTCTGGTTCGCATTCGGCGCCGGGCTGCCCACTCTCGGCTCCCTGGCCGCGAGCGCATCGATCCCGCTGGTCGGCGAGTACGGCACGTTCTGGGTGGGGTTGGGCCTCGTCGCACTCGGTGCGCTGTGCGCGCTGGCCGGGGTGCGGGACCTCCGCCACGCGGGGCCGGACACCGCCGAGGGCCGCTCGTCGCTCGGTGAGCTCGTCCGTGGTGTCACCATCCTCTGGCGCGAGCCGCGCGTGAGCGCCGGCGCCTTCGTCCGGCTGGTCAACACCGCGCCGAACTTCGCCCTGTTCGTGATCGCGCCGATCTTCTTCACCCAGACCGTGGGCTTCTCGCAGGGGTCCTACCTGCTCCTGGTCACCTGTGTCTACACCACGAACATCTTCGCCAACCTCCTCTTCGGCATCGTCGGAGACCGCTTCGGCTGGCGGCGCACGGTGACCTGGTTCGGCTGCGTGATGTGCGCGGTGGGCGCGCTCCTGCTGTACTACGTACCGCTGGCGGTGGGGCCGAACTTCGTGGTCGCCTTGCTGTGCTGGATGGTCTTCGGCGTCGGCCTCTCGGGCTTCGTTCCTCTGACGGCGCTCATGCCGGGGATGGTCCAGCTCGCCGACCGTGGCAGCTCGCTCGCGATCTACACTCTCGCGGCCGGGCTCTCCGCGTTCGTCGGCCCCGCGATCGCCGGGATGCTCGGCGGCACCGCGAACATGGCCGTCATCATCTGGACCTTCGCCGGTCTGTACCTCTTGGCCGCCCTGGTCAGCTTCACGCTCCGGTCCGAAGTGGACCCGGGCGACCGGAAGGCCGGTACTGGCGAATGACACGCCCGCGACCGGCAACCTTGCGGACGTTCGCCCGACTCAGGTTCCACAGCGCTTCGAGTGGGTCTCACGATTCCTTGGCCGCGGGTGCGAGCGTGGTGGGGGATCGATCCCGTGACAGGCCGCCAGTCGTACCGGAGGAGCTGATCAAGGGCACTGACGATGTGGCCTCGGTCCAGTTTCTCGGCAACGATGGCCGGGCGCTGAGGGCCGTCTCCCACACATTTCGGTGAGACACCGAGGGGCCGGCACCTCCGGTGCCGGCCCCTCGGTTCAGCTACGTTGCTCGGCAGACGGTATCTGCCGGTGGATCAGACGGCGTGGACGCGGGTGGCTTGCGGGCCCTTGGGGCCCTGCGCCAGCTCGAACTCCACGTGCTGGTTCTCCTCCAGGCTACGGAAGCCGTAGCCGTCGATCTCCGAGTAGTGCACGAAGACGTCCGGTCCATCGGTGCGGGAGATGAAGCCGAAGCCCTTCTCCGCGTTGAACCACTTGACGGTTCCCTGAGTCAATTTTGCTCCTTACAGGGCTGGATACGAGGCCCACACCGTGTGGTGCCCCTGGCCGGTTCCTCGACGCGGCAAGCTCCAGTTCCCTGAAGGCAAAGCGGCGCGCCCGCAACATCGTTCCTCGCGAGCGTGCGGAAACACGAACACTGAAAACTACGACCACCTCGTACAACCACCCCGCTGCCCGGTTCATTCCCGGCTCGGGCCGTTGCGTCGTGCGGGCAGATATCCCCGCGAGCAAGGCTGCCCGCTAGCGACATCGAACGCATCCGCGGTGAAGCCATCGGCCTGGGCTTCGACAACGCCGATCACACTCGGCTTTCCGCTTCACCGGTCGGCCCACCGGTGGCGGGCGCGCGGGGAGCGGTTGCGCGCGCTCGGTGTGACGCTCCCGCGCGACCAGATCGCCCTCCGGGACCCGTTCCGTCCGGGCCGCCAGGGGCCGCGAACGCCCTCGGGTTTCTCCTCCTGGAACCAACCCCGCAGCGCGCCGAGGTAGCAGGCCGTCAGGAGCGCTGCGATCCCGGCCGGGGAGAGCTTTGCCTCCTTGCGAAGGTCGCCGATCTCGCGGGGTCGAAGATGATGTTGCTCAAGAACAGTGCGTACTCGAGTTGATCGGTCGGTAGCCCCAGTTCGTCGAGGATGCCGCTGACCGGCCCACGCCACGCGCGTTCGGTGACTTCCGAGTGGCCGCCGTCCCGACCAGTTGTGGTTCGGCGTGGGCCGGGTGCTGAGAAACGATGGAGTGCGCAGATCCTCTGACCCGACTGGCCAGTCGGCTCGGGATACTCGCGTGTCCCGAGTCCACACTGGAGTCCGGGGCTGCACAGCTGCGTGGAGTCCCCACGTCCAGCTGCGCAGCTCGGCCATCGGGCGCACCCCCGCGCTACCCGAAGGATGGCATCGGCCCGCGACCGGCATGGACCCCTCCGCCCGCGGTCTACCGCACCGCGCCCCAGTGTGCGGGCCCCCGCGAGTCACGACTAGGGCCGTTCGCCCCTAGCCAAAGCCGCCACGCAGCGCGCGGGGCGTTCCCGGGCCGTGGTGTCGGGGCGGTTCGCTTACAGTCGGCCGACGTCTCCTATCCAACAGAGTGGGACCTGTCCGCGATCTTGTGGGTGGTTCGCGGCGGCGCGACGAAACTGCACTCCACGCTCGTCCAGCGTGCTCAGGTCGGCTCGCCGTTGGTCACCTTGCAGTTACAGGGCGCCGGTGCCGTCAGTGGTGAACACAGATGGCATGAACACAGTAGGGCAAGATCAACGCCTCCCATTTCGCCTCCCAGCAACGACGAAACCCCCACCGGTGGTGATCACCGTTGGGGGTCTGACCTGGGGAAACAAGTGGTGCGCGATACTGGGATCGAACCAGTGACCTCTACCGTGTCAAGGTAGCGCTCTCCCGCTGAGCTAATCGCGCGAGGTGGAGACGGGATTCGAACCCGTGTACACGGCTTTGCAGGCCGTTGCCTCGCCTCTCGGCCACTCCACCGTACGGGCCCGAGTGGGCACTTCCGAGCGGACGACGGGACTCGAACCCGCGACCCTCACCTTGGCAAGGTGATGCGCTACCAGCTGCGCTACGTCCGCATTCCGTGACTCCGGGGCTCGCACCCCGTCGTCGTGGTGTGTGGAGAACTGTATCGGACCGCCGAAACGCCGTGTGCACTGGGGGTGTCCATAACGTTTCGCGAGGCCCTCATCAGCTCAGATCGTTCGGAATGAGGTGGGTCAGTGCGTCGTCGACGTCGACCCACAGGTGCTCATTGCCGGGCAGCACGACGTCGTAGGTGCGGTCGAGGAAGTCGGCGAGCTCCTGGGCCGACGCCTCGAACATGGCGTGCCCCGACGGCGAGTTCAGCTCGATGAGAACGGACTCCGGGTCCTCGACCGACGGGCGGATGCGCACATCGCCGTCGCCCGCGTCGGCCAGCAGGCCGTCGGCGAGGAGGTCGCGTGCGTAGACCCACTCGACCCAGCCGGCCCGGCCGGTGCGGAAGGCCGCGACGACGGCGTACGGGTCCCGCGTGTCGTAGCGCAGCTCCACCTTCACCGGAACGGGAGGCGTTCGCGGTGCCAGCAGGTCGAAGACCGCTGTGGACCGGAGCGTCACGTGATCGTTTCGCATGGTCTTACCCTTCTGCTCCCTTCCCGGCCGGTTGGCCGAGTCTGATGGTGAGACGCAGCCGCGCCCCGGCTCGCTCGCCGTTTCGGCCGATATCACACTTCCGTGTCCCAATCGGCTCCGTCTCGTCATCACTCTCGGCTCATCGGCCTCCGTGCGTGGCCCCGTGATCGCTCACGCGTACATACTGCTCGGTTTGCCTCGCGGACGATAGAACCGTGTCGCGAATGTTGTGGGTGACCTCCGTCCCGTTCGCACCGTCACCCCTCTGGCGGTATGCCCGCTAGCTGGCACTTCTACGCTGCGTGCCGACCCTTGTGCGGACGGTGCGGGGTTAGGGACCACCCGTTTGCCGGGTGCCGAACGGCGTCCGGTAGAGTTCCTTTCACACCGCGAGGGGGCGATTAGCTCAGCGGGAGAGCGCTTCGTTCACACCGAAGAGGTCACTGGTTCGATCCCAGTATCGCCCACCGGAAGTTCCCCTCTGGTCAGGCCCGGCAGCCATGTCGGGCCTTTTCCATGTCCGCGGCATGGTCGGGATTCCCGGCCCCGCTCTTCTTCAACCGCCGGCCGCCCGCCGTCATTCCAAGGGTGACATGGACCTCTGCTGTGACCTGGTCCACAAAGGACAAGGAGTGACGGGAGCGGGGTCCTGTCATTGATCAACTGACTACGTTAGGTAGTTGGTTGGGGCGTACCCATGATCACTGATTGTCACTAATCCGTAAGGATGCCCCATGCTCGGGTGTCGCTGAAACGGACGTTATTCCGGGATCTCTCCTTGTAACACCATGCCGAGCGTGACCGATACCACTGCAGGTATTCCCCGTTTGGTTACTGAGTGTGTGTCAACGCTGGTTACTCTGTGGAGTCGATTTCGGCGCTGGACGCGTGTCGTGAGGCCCCACAACTGAATGACGCGGGAGGCTCCATGGAAGAGTCGGTGTGGCCGTCGGCCGGGCCCGAGCGCGGCCTGCCTCCTCTCGGCTCCCGACCGGCTTCCCGCTCCCTGCGCGTCGTCGACGGCAGGTCGGGTCGTGCGACGCCCAGCCCCGTCATGGCGTGGGAGCGACGCTACCGGTCGTGGGTCATCCTGTCCGACATGCTCGCCACGATGCTCGTGGTCGTGGTCGGCGCCCTGCTGATCGGTGGCTTCGAGCGGTTCGACGAGCCGCACGCACTCGGTACCGTCGCCGCGATCCTGTGCTCGCTGCCCGCGTGCCGGGCGTGGAACCGGGCTGTTCTCGGCGAAGGCGCCGACGAGTTCCGCGCGGTCGGCAGGGGGCTCGTGGTCGCGGGTGTGCTCGTGGCACTCGGCGGTCTGCTCGCGGGCGCGCTCGAGGTCAAGCCGTGGGTCTTCTACGTGGTGCCCACCGTCGCGCTGGTGATCCTGCCCATGCGCTATCTGTTGCGCAGGCTGCTGCACCGCTTCCGCAGGCATGGTCAGTACCTCCTGCCCGTGATGGCGGCGGGCGGCGCCGACACGGTCAACGACCTCATCGAGCGCACCCGGGCGATGTCGCACGTCGGCTGGAAAGTCGAGGCCGTCTGCACCCCGGCAGGCTCCGGCGACCGCGGCGAGGTGCAGGGCGTGCCCGTGATCGGCACCCTCGACGAGTTGTCCGAGCATGTGCGCCGGGGCGGTTACCGTGTGGTGGCCGTCACCCCCGACCAGTACTGGACGCCGAAACGGCTGCAGCAGCTCGCGTGGGACCTCGAGGGCACGTCGGCCGAGCTCGTCGTGGCCCCCGTGCTGATGGAGATCGCCGGCCCCCGCCTCAACGTCTCCGGGGTCTTCGGGATGCCGCTGCTGCGCGTCGCGGCGCCCACGTTCACGGGGGGCCGCCGCGTGGTCAAGGAGATCGTGGACCGCTGCGGGGCGGCACTGCTCCTCGCGTTCGGCGCGCCGCTCATGTTCGGCATCGCGCTCGCGATCAAGCTCGGTGACCGTGGCCCCGTGATCTACCGGCAGCAGCGGGTCGGCCGCGACGGCAACGCGTTCACGATGTTCAAGTTCCGCACGATGGTCACCGACGCCGACCGCGTGCGGCAGAAGCTCCTCGGCGACAACGAGGGCGCGGGCCCCCTGTTCAAGATCCGCAACGACCCCCGGGTGACGCGGGTGGGCGCCCTGCTGCGCCGGTACTCGCTCGACGAGCTGCCCCAGCTGTTCAACGTGCTGGGCGGTCAGATGTCGCTCGTGGGGCCGAGGCCGCCGCTGCCGGAGGAGACCCTGCAGTACGCGCCCGAGGTGCGCCGCAGGCTGCTCGTGAAGCCGGGCCTCACCGGGCTGTGGCAGGTCAGCGGACGAAGCGAGCTGTCGTGGGAGGAGAGCGTGCGGCTCGATCTCCGCTACGTGGAGGACTGGTCGCTCGCACTCGACATGGTGATCCTCTGGAAGACGCTGCGCGCCGTCACCTACGGTCGTGGTGCCTACTGACCGGCTGCGGACGGAGCTCGTGATCTAGTCCACAGACCATCGCGAAATAGTCAAGCGCTCAACAAGGTTGACGCAGGCAGGCAAGACCCCGCGATGGAAAGGGATCGATCGATGACGTCTGTGTCTGTCCAGGACGCGCTGCAGCTGCCCGCCGACGTGCAGGACCTGCTGTTCCGCGAGGCCCGCACCGCCAACTCCTTCAGCTCCGAACCGGTCACCGAGGAGCAGTTCCAGGCGATCTACGACCTCGTGAAGTGGGCGCCCACCTCGATGAACATCCAGCCGCTGCGCGCGCTGGTGGTGCGCACGGACGAGGGCAAGCAGCGCCTGCTGCCGCACCTTGCCGAGGGCAACCGGGCCAAGACCGAGAGCGCGCCCGCGACCGTGGTGCTGGCCGCCGACACCGAGTTCCACGAGACCCTGCCGAAGGTGTTCCCGCCGAAGCCCGACGCGAAGGACCTCTTCAGCGACGCCGCCCAGCGCGAGCGGACCGCGGAGTTCAACGCGCTGCTGCAGGTCGGCTACTTCATCCTGGGCGTGCGCGCGGCCGGGCTCGCCGCAGGCCCGATGACCGGCTTCGACGCCCAGGGCGTCGACCGCGAGTTCTTCGCCGACAAGCCGTGGAAGTCCCTCGTCGTGGTGAACGTCGGCAGGCCCGGCGAGAACCCGTGGTTCGACCGGCTGCCCCGCCTCGACTACGACGAGGTCGTCACGGCCGCCTGACCTGAAGGGGGCGCAGACGCGGCGGATAGCATCAACGGGTAAACACACCTGTTCATGCGTTCTAGGGAGTCCACCGTGTCCCAGTCGTCGTCGGCCCAGCTCGTACCCGCCGCACGCGTGGTGGTACCGGCAGGCACTACGGCGGGCACCGCGGTGCGGGAGGCCGGGCTCCCCGGCAAGGGCGCCGACGCCGTCGTGGTCGTGCGCGACCCCGACGGCGCCCTGCGCGACCTCGCCTGGATCCCGGCCACCGACGTCGAGGTGGAGCCCGTCGCGGCCAACACCGAGGACGGCCGCAGCGTCATCCGGCACTCCGCCGCCCACGTGCTCGCCCAGGCCGTGCAGCAGCAGTTCCCTGAGGCCAAGCTCGGCATCGGCCCGCCGGTGAGGGACGGCTTCTACTACGACTTCGCCGTCGACAAGCCGTTCACCCCGGAGGATCTGCAGGCGCTCGAGAAGCGCATGAAGCAGATCATCAAGGGCTCCCAGCAGTTCTCGCGCCGCGTCGTCGAGTCGGTCGAGGCTGCGAAGGAGGAGCTCGCCGGCGAGCCGTTCAAACTCGAGCTGGTCGACCTCAAGTCCGAAGTGGACACCGACGAGGTGATGGAGGTCGGCGGCGGCGACCTGACCATCTACGACAATCTCGACCCGCGCACGAAGGAGCGCGTGTGGAGCGACCTCTGCCGTGGCCCGCACGTGCCGACCACCAAGCACATCCCGGCGTTCAAGCTCACGCGCGTCGCCGCCGCCTACTGGCGCGGGGACGAGAAGAACCCGCAGCTGCAACGGATCTACGGCACCGCATGGGAGTCGGCCGAGGCCCAGGACGCCTACCTGGAGATGCTCGCCGAGGCCGAGCGGCGCGACCACCGCAAGCTCGGCGCCGAACTCGACCTGTTCTCCTTCCCCGAGGAGATCGGCTCGGGGCTGCCCGTCTTCCACCCGAAGGGGGGCATCATCCGGCGCGAGCTGGAGAACTACTCGCGGCGGAGGCACGAGGAGTCCGGCTACGAGTTCGTGAACACGCCGCACATCACCAAGAGCGGGCTGTTCCACACCTCCGGGCACCTGCCGTACTACGCCGACACCATGTTCCCGCCGATCCCGTTCGAGGGTGAGGACTACTACCTCAAGGCGATGAACTGCCCGATGCACCACCTGATCTTCCGCTCGCGCGGACGGTCCTACCGCGAGCTGCCACTGCGGCTGTTCGAGTTCGGGACGGTGTACCGGTACGAGAAGTCCGGTGTGGTGCACGGCCTCACGCGCGTGCGCGGGCTCACGATGGACGACTCGCACATCTACTGCACCAAGGAGCAGATGCCGGGCGAGCTGCGCTCGCTGCTGCGCTTCGTGCTCGACCTGCTGGCCGACTACGGCCTCTCCGACTTCTACCTCGAGCTGTCGACCCGCGGTGAGGGCGGCAAGTTCATCGGCGAGGACCGGGAGTGGGAGGAGGCGACCCAGACCCTGCGCGAGGCCGCGGAGGAGTCCGGGCTCGAGCTCGTCCCCGACCCGGGCGGCGCCGCCTACTACGGCCCGAAGATCTCCGTGCAGGCGCGCGACGCGATCGGGCGCACGTGGCAGATGTCGACGATCCAGCTCGACTTCAACCACCCCAAGCGGTTCGAGCTCCAGTACACGGCCGCGGACGGCTCCCGGCAGATGCCGGTGGTGATCCACCGCGCGCTGTTCGGCTCGATCGAGCGGTTCTTCGGCGTGCTCACCGAGCACTACGCCGGCGCGTTCCCGGCGTGGCTCGCACCGGTGCAGGTGGTGGGCATCCCGATCGCCGACGAGCACGCGGAGCACCTCTACGGCGTCGAGAAGGCCTTGCGGGCCAAGGGCATCCGCGCCGAGGTGGACACCGGCGACGACCGGATGCAGAAGAAGATCCGCAACCACACCACGCAGAAGGTGCCGTTCCTGCTCCTGGCGGGCGGCAAGGACGTGGAGGCGGGCGCGGTGTCGTTCCGGTTCCGCGACGGCAGCCAGGTCAACGGCGTGCCGGTGGCGACGGCGGTCGAGGCGATCGCGGACTGGATCGGGCGCAGGGAGAACGCCTCGCCGACCGCCGAAGCGCTGGAGGCTCTCGTTGGGAAGTGAGGACGGCGCGCCCGAGGTCGTCGCACAGGACGGGGTGGGGGTCGAGGACCAGCTGCAGCGGCTGTGGACCCCGCACCGGCTCGCCTACATCAAGGGCGAGAACAAGCCGGAGGGTGACGAGCCGCAGGGCTGCCCGTTCTGCCGCCTCGTGGACATGGACGACGAGGCGGCGCTGATCCTGGCGCGGGGCAAGAGCGTCTACGCGGTGCTCAACCTGTACCCGTACAACCCGGGCCACCTGATGGTCGTGCCGTACCGGCACGTCGCCGACTACACCGAGCTGACGGTGGAGGAGACCGTGGAGGTCGCCGAGTTCACCCAGCACGCCATGTCGGTGGTGCGGTCGGTGTCCGGCGCGCACGGCTTCAACATCGGCATGAACCAGGGCGTGATCGCGGGCGCCGGCATCGCCGCCCACCTGCATCAGCACGTGGTGCCGAGGTGGGGCGGCGACGCCAACTTCATGCCGGTGGTCGGTCACACCAAGGTGCTGCCGCAGCTCTTGGGCGAGACCCGCGAGCTGCTGGCGAGCGCCTGGTAGCCGGGCTCAGGCCTGCAGTCCGGCCTCGATGTTCAGCTCGATCTTGATCTTGTCGCTGACGACGGCGGTCGGGATGGTGGCGCCGACGCCGAAGTCGGCGCGGCTGATCTCGGTGGTGGCGGAGACGCCCAGCACCTTGCTGCCCTCGGTCATGCCGTCGCCGAAGCCGCCGAGCTCGGCGTTCAGGGTGACCGGCTTGGTGACGCCGTGCAGGGTCAGCTCGCCGTCGATGAGGAAGTCCTCGCCGTCGGCGCGGATGCCCTTGGTGTGGAAGGTCAGCGTCGGGAACTGCTCGATGTCGAGGAAGTCGCCACCCTTGACGTGGGCGTCGCGCTGCTCGTTGTTGGTGTCCACGCTGTGAGCCTGGATGGTGGCCGTCACCGACGAGTCGGCGATGTTCTCGGCGGTGACGATCTCGCCGCCGAACTCGCCGAACCGGCCGCGCACCTTCGAGACGCCGAGGTGGCGAACGGTGAAGGTGACGTCGGAGTGGACGGCGTCGATGGTCCAGGTTCCGACGATGTAGCCGGGGATCTCGGTCGTGGGGGCGCTCATGGTGCTCCTTCTCGAAATGGGGTCCTTGTTCGTGGGGAGCTCGTTGGTTGAGCCCTCAAGCAACAATGTAGCGGAGTTTAGTTGAGTGCTCAACTAGGGGTAGTATGGGCTCATGTCCGAACCGCGATGGCTCACCGACGAGGAGCAGCGCACCTGGCGCGACTTCTCGGCCGCCGTCGGCATGCTCAGAGCACATCTGGAGACCCAGCTGCAGCAGGACGCAGGCATGCCGCACACGTACTACGAGTTGCTGGTCGTGCTGTCCGAGGCGCCCGGCCAGGTGATGCGCATGAGCGACCTCGCCATCGCCACCCGGTCCTCCCGCAGCAGGCTCTCCCACGCGATCGCGCGCATGGAGGCCAACGGCTGGGTCCGCAGGGAAGCGTGCGAGACCGACAAACGGGGTGCCTTCGCCCACCTCACACAGGCCGGGCTGGAGGCGCTCGAGGCCGCGGCGCCCGGCCACGTCGAGGCCGTCCGGAGCAGCCTGTTCGACCCGCTCACGCCCGAGCAGATCCGGCAGCTCGGGGAGATCAGCGCCACGATCATCGACCAGCTAACGCCCCGCTGCGCGGCCGCGGCGGCCGAGGAGCTGGAGCGCCTCGAGCGCGACACCGCCGGAACCTGAGGCGACCGGCGCGAGGATCACACCCGACATCAGGGCATCCGTGCAGGTCGGTTCGGTGCGGCTCGATAGGGTTTGCCTCGGCAACCAGACCACGCGCAACCTGCACCCGTAGGACCGATGCTCAACATCTTCGCTCGCGCTTCCGTTTCCCGCGTCACCGATCCGATCGGTGCTGCGCTGGTCAGGGCCGGCCTCACCCCGAACGCCATGACGCTGATCGGCACGGCGGGCGCCTTCGTCTGCGCCCTCGTCTTCTTCCCGCAGGGGATGCTACTGGCCGGCACGTTCACGGTCTGGGGCTTCGTGATGCTCGACCTGCTCGACGGCGCCATGGCCAGGGCCAAGGGCAGCACCCCGTTCGGCGCGGTGCTCGACGCCACGTGCGACCGGCTCGTCGACGGCGCGCTGTTCGCCGCCATCGCGTGGTGGGCCTTCGTCGTCCAGGGCAACCTGCGCGTCGCGGCCGCCGCGCTGATCTGCCTCGTGCTCGCGCAGGTGATCTCCTACGTCAAGGCGCGCGCGGAGGCGACGGGCCTCAAGGCCGACGGCGGGCTGGTGGAGCGTGCGGAACGGCTGATCATCGCGCTCGTGGGCACCGGCCTCCAAGGCCTCGGCCTGCCGTACTCGGTCGAGGTCTCGCAGTGGCTGCTCGCCGCGCTCTCGCTCGTCACGCTCCTGCAGCGGATCGCGGCGGTGTCGAAGAGCGCGAGGGAGGCCCGCTCGTGAGCGGCCTCGCGGGCAGGCTCGCCGACCTCGGCTACGCCGCGGGCTGGCGGTTCGTGCCGAAGCTTCCGGCCAAGCGGACGGCTTCGGTGTTCTCCTTCGCCGCCGACCTCGCCGCCCGCCGGGGCGGCAAGGGTGTACGGCAGCTGCGCAGCAACCTCGCCCGCGTGGTGCCGCAGGCCGACCAGGACGAGCTCGACGACCTCACGCGACGCGCGATGCGGTCCTACGCCCGGTACTGGCACGAGGCGTTCCGGCTGCCCTCGCTGGCTCCGAAGACCGTGCTCGAACACCTGGACATCTCGGGCACCGAGTACCTCGACGCGGCGCTCGCGGAGGGCAACGGCGCCGTGCTCGCGCTGCCGCACTGCGGCAACTGGGACGTGGCCGGGTTGTGGCTGGTGAACCACTTCGGCTCGTTCATCACCGTGGTGGAACGGCTCGAACCCGAGTCGCTCTACGACCGGTTCGTCGCCTTCCGCGAGTCGCTCGGGTTCGAGGTCGTGCCCTCCGACGGCAGCGTGTCGTTCCGGGCGCTGCTGCGCGGGCTGCGGGACAACAAGGTGGTGTGTCTCGTCGGGGACCGCGACCTGAGCAACTCGGGCCTGCCCGTGACGTTCTTCGGGGAGGAGGCCCGGTTCCCCGCCGGGCCCGCGCGCCTGGCGGCGAGCACGGGTGCGGCGCTGCTGCCGGTGGGTATCTGGTTCACCGACGGGGGCTGGTCGGTGCGCATCCACCCCCGGATCCGCGTGAACGCCCGCGACGAGATCCATCCCGCCACCCAGGCGCTCGCGGAGGTCTTCGCCGGGGACATCGCGGCGCATCCCACCGACTGGCACATGCTGCAGAAGTTCTGGGTGAGCGACCTGACCGAGCACGCACGCGTCGCGGGGTGAGCCCATGAAGGTCGGCATCGTCTGTCCGTACTCGTTCGACGTTCCCGGCGGCGTCCAGGGACACGTCGTGGACCTCGCCAAGGCGCTGATCGCGCGCGGGCACACGGTCTCGGTGCTCGCCCCCGCCGACGAGGACTCCGAAGTGCCGCCGTTCGTGCACCCGGCGGGTCGTGCGCTCGGCATTCCGTACAACGGCTCGGTGGCACGGCTGCAGTTCGGGCCGGTGTCGTACGCGCGGGTACGGCGGTGGATCCGCGAGAACGACTTCGACGTGCTGCACCTGCACGAGCCCGCGGCGCCGAGCCTGTCGCTGCTGGCGCTCAAGGTCGCCGACGGGCCGATCGTGGCGACGTTCCACACGTCGACCCCGCGCTCGCGCACCCTTTCGGCGTTCCAGCCGGTGCTGCGCCCGCTGCTGGAGAAGGTCACGGCGCGCATCGCGGTCTCCGCGCTCGCCCGGCGGGTCCAGGTCGAGCACTCCGGCGGCGACGCCGTGGAGATCCCCAACGGTGTCGACGTGGGGTTCTTCGCCGACGCCGAGCCGCTGGAGGGCTACCCGCGCGCGGGCGGCACCATCGGATTCGTCGGCCGCTACACCGAACCGCGCAAGGGCATGGCGGTGTTGCTCGGCGCGCTCCGGCTGCTCGTGCCCGAGCTGCCGGGGCTGCGCCTGCTCGTGGTCGGCAGGGGCGACGCCGACACGCTGCGCCGCGAGGCGGGCCCCGAGCTCGCCCGGCGGATCGACGTGCTGGGACAGGTCGACGACGCCACCAAGGCGCGGGCTCTGCGAAGCGTCGACGTCTACTGCGCGCCCAACACCGGCGGCGAGAGCTTCGGCATGATCCTCACCGAGGCGATGGCAGCGGGAACCCCCGTGGTGGCCAGCGATCTCGACTCGTTCCGCCGGGTCCTCGACGACGGCCGCGCCGGGCTGCTCACGCCCACCGGTGATCCGGCCGGGCTCGCCGCCGCGTTGCGCGAGGTGCTCGCCGACGCCCAGCGGCGGGCCCGGCTCTCGGCGGCGGCCACCGAGCGCGTCGCGATGTTCGACTGGCAGACGGTGGTGAAGCAGGTGCTGCGGGTCTACGAGGCCGCGATCGCCGCCGACCCGCGCAAGGTCAGCACCGATCAGGAAGTGACCAGGTGAACACCCTCGTCGTGCTGCTCGCCGTGCTGGCCGTGCTCGTCGTGGCCGGTGGCCTGTTCCTCGTGGCGACCGCGAACCGGCTCGACCGGCTGCACGTGCGCATGGACGCGGGCTGGGCGGCGCTGGACGCCGCGCTCGCCCGCAGGGCCGTGGTCGCGAGGACCGTCGCGGCGAGCGTGCTGCCCGCCGGGCAGGCCGGGGTGCTGCGCGCGACCGCGGAGGGCGCCGAGTCGGCCCCGCGCCCGGAACGGGAGCTGGCCGAGAACGAGCTGACCCGGCAGCTGGCCGAGGTGGACCGTGGCCTGCTGCCCGCGCCGCTGGCCGACGAGCTGAGCGACGCCGAGCACCGCGTCGTGATCGCGCGCCGGGTCTACAACGACGCCGTGCGCGACACGCTCGCCCTGCGGCGGCGGCGGAAGGTGCGCTACTTCAAGCTCGCGGGGAAGGCGAAGCAGCCGGAGTACTTCGAGATCGCCGAGCCGGAACTGGACACGGCCGCGGCGCCGTCGACGCCCCGCACGTCGGCCAGGGTCGTGCTCGTCGACGGCCGGCGCCGCGTGCTGCTGTTCAACGGCCGCGATCCCGGAGAGGAGGGCTCGTCGTTCTGGTTCACCGTCGGCGGCGGGATCGAGGACGGCGAGGACCTGCGATCCGCGGCGGTCCGCGAGCTGAAGGAGGAGACCGGGCTCGACACGCCCGCCGAGCGGCTCGTGGGGCCCGTGTGGCGGCGGCGCGTCGAGTTCAGCTTCGCCGGGCGCCGCTACGACGGCACGGAGTGGTTCTTCCTCGCGGAGCTGGACGGCGACGTCGCCGTGGACACCTCCGGGTTCAACGAGGTCGAGGTGGCC
This sequence comes from Prauserella endophytica, assembly GCF_005146945.1. Taxonomy (GTDB): domain Bacteria; phylum Actinomycetota; class Actinomycetes; order Mycobacteriales; family Pseudonocardiaceae; genus Prauserella_A; species Prauserella_A endophytica. The sequence continues at coordinate 85,893 of NZ_SWMS01000019.1, read as the reverse complement.
ACCATCGACGAGCACCGGTGGTGGAGCGCCGAGGAGCTGCGGGAGACCGCTGAGGTCGTCTACCCGGAGCAGCTCGGTGAGCTGCTGCCGTCGCTGCTGGACGCGGGCTGGGACGGGCGGCTGCGCTCGGTTCGCTGAGCGCGCGGGTGTGCCAGACTGGCCGGTATGGCGCAGACTCCGGAGTCCGATCCAGCCTGCGACGTCGCGCACGGCACGGCTGAGGGCGGTGCGGCCGAGCGGACGCTGGTGGCGGTGTTCGCCTCGCCCGTCGCCGCTTACCTGCTGCGCTACGGGCACGACCTCGGCTTCTCCACGGTGCTCGTGGAGCCGGACCCGGAGCGGGCGCGGACGGCCGGAGCCGTCACGTCGGTGCCGGAGCTCGACGAGACCGCCGACATCGTCGTCACCGACCACCACCGCGAGGAGCTCGGCGAGGTGCTGCGCGACGCGCTGGCGCAGCCGGCCAGGTGGATCGGCGTGCTCGGCAACCCTCGGCACGAGGGCCCGCACGTGGCCGCGCTCGAAGCGCTCGGCGTCCCGGCGGCCGACATCGCGCGCGTGCACCGCCCCGTCGGCCTCAACATCGGCTCCCGCACACCGGCGGAGATCGCGATCGCGACCCTGGCCGGCCTGCTCGCCGATCGCAACGGCCGCCCCGGCGGCTTCGAGTTCTGAGCGCCCTGGGCCCCAAGGGCACTGTGGTTCGCGCACACCAACTGCCCCCAAGGCCACCTTTGGTGCGTTCAACGCACCAAAGGTGGCCTTGGGGACCGGTGGGTCAGCGGGTGGCGAGGCTCTCGGGCATGGGGTCGTAGCGGACGTGGCGGCGGGTGAAGCTCGCCGTTCCCGAGGTCATCGACCGCAGGTCGATGGCGTAGCGCAGCAGCTCCGTGGCCGGCACCTCGGCGCGGATCACGCTCCGGCCGTCGCCAGCCGACTCGGTGCCGAGCACCCGGCCCCGCCGCGACGACAGGTCGCCGAGAACGGTTCCCAGGTGGTCGTCGGGGAGCTGGACGAGCACCTCGTCGAGCGGTTCGAGCAGCACCACGCTCGTCTTCGCCGCCGCGTCCTTCAGCGCGAGCGCGCCCGCCGTCTGGAACGCCGCGTCGGAGGAGTCCACGCTGTGCGCCTTGCCGTCGAAGAGCGTCACCCGCACGTCCACGACGGGGTGGTCGTCGACGAGCCCCTTGCGCAGCTGCGCCCGCACGCCCTTCTCCACGCTCGGGATGAACTGGTGCGGCACGGCCCCGCCGACCACCTTGTCGACGAACTCGAATCCCGCCCCGCGCGGCAGCGGCTCGACCTCGATGTCGCACACCGCGTACTGGCCGTGCCCTCCGGACTGCTTGACGTGCCTGCCGTGGCCGCTCGCCTTGCCGGCGAACGTGGAGCGCAGGCTGATCCGCACCGGCTCGGTCTCCACCTCGGCGCCGCCCGCGCGCAGGCGCGACAGCACCACGTCGGCGTGCGCCTCGCCCATGCACCACAGCACCAGCTGGTTGGTCTCCGGGTTGCGTTCCATGCGCAGGGTCGGGTCACCGGCCACGAGTCGCGACAGGTTGCGGGCCAGCGCGTCCTCGTCGCTGCGGGTCTTGGCCACGACGGCGACCGGCAGCAGCGGCTCCGGCATCGTCCACGGCCGCATCAGCAGCGGGTCGTCCGGATAGGACACCGTATCGCCGGTCTCCGCCGAGCCGATCTTGGTGAGGGCGCACAGATCGCCCGCCACGCAGTACGGAACCTCCCGGAGGTGAGCGCCCAGTGGCGAGTAGAGGTGCGCCACACGCTCGTCGGCGTCGTGGTCGGCGTGCCCACGCTCGGCGAGGCCGTGGCCGGACACGTGCACCGGCCGTTCCGGCCGCAGCGTCCCGGAGAACACGCGCACGAGCGAGACCCTGCCGACGTAGGAGTCCACCGCCGTCCGCACGACCTCGGCGGCGAGCGGGCCGCTCGGGTCGGGGGAGAGGCGGGGGTGCGGCACCCCGTCGGGAGAGGTCACGTCGGGCAGGTCGTGCTCGAGCGGTGACGGGAACGCGCGGGCGATGCCGTCGAGCACCTCGGCCAGGCCGACGCCGGTCTCGGAGCACACGGGGATGACCGGGTGGAACGAGCCGCGCGCGACCGCGGTCTCGAGATCGGCGACAAGCGTGTCCTCGGCGATCGGCTCACCCGCGAGGTAGCGGTCCATGAGGGTCTCGTCCTCGCTCTCGGCGATGATCCCCTCGATCAGCTCGTTGCGGGCGTCGGTGAGCCGCTCCAGGTCGGCGGGGTCCGGCTCGCCGATGGCGGGCGGGTAGCCGTTCGAGTAGTCGAAGAACCGCTGGGTGATGAGGCCGATCAAGCCCTGCTTGCCGCCGCCCGCGGGCAGGTACAGCGGAAGGACGCCGGAGCCGAAGGCGTCCTGGCACGCCGCGATCTCGGCCTCGACGTCTGCTCGCGCGTGGTCGAGCCGGGAGACGATCACGGCACGCGGCATGCCCACCTGGGCGCATTCCTCCCAGAGCGCCACGGTCGCCGGGTCGACACCCTCGCCCGCGCTCACGACGAAAAGGGCCGCGTCGGCGGCGCGCAGCCCCGCGCGCAGTTCGCCGACGAAGTCCGCGTAGCCGGGGGTGTCGATGAGGTTGATCTTGATGTCGCCGTAGACCACCGGGGCGACCGAGAGGCCCACCGAGCGCTGCTGTCGCACGGCGGCGGGGTCGTGGTCGCAGACCGTGGTGCCCTCCACGACGGATCCGGCGCGGTTCACCGTCCCGGATGCGACGAGCAGGGCCTCGGTGAGGGTGGTCTTGCCGGAGCCGGAGGGTCCGACCAGCACCACGTTGCGTACCTTGCCGGGATCGTCTACAGCGACCGCGGCCCCAGCGTCACCGTTCTTCGTTTGCTTCTCGGCCATCGCGGGTCTCCTTGCGCCGACGTCGGTGTCGAGGTGTGCCCTCGATCACACACCCGTTGCGGACGCCCGGCAAGGCCATGCGGCGACCGGGGGAAAGTGGCCTGCCGAGATAGCCGCCTACTGGCACCTTTCAGCGGTCCACGTCGAACGTACGCTGGAGCCGTAACCCCCTTTGTGTCCTGAAAGGCTCCCTCAGTGTCTGACGCCCAGTCCACCAGCTCCGCCCTGCCCGAGACCGGCACCGCGCGCGTGAAGCGCGGCATGGCCGAGATGCTCAAGGGCGGTGTGATCATGGATGTCGTCACCCCCGAGCAGGCGAAGATCGCCGAGGACGCCGGCGCCGTCGCGGTGATGGCGCTGGAGCGCGTGCCCGCCGACATCCGCGCCCAGGGCGGCGTCGCCAGGATGAGCGACCCCGACCTGATCGACGGCATCATCTCCGCCGTCTCCATTCCCGTGATGGCCAAGGCGCGCATCGGCCACTTCGTCGAGGCGCAGGTGCTGCAGTCCCTCGGCGTCGACTACGTCGACGAGTCCGAGGTGCTCACCCCCGCGGACTACGCCAACCACATCGACAAGTGGGCGTTCACGGTGCCGTTCGTCTGCGGTGCGACCAACCTCGGCGAGGCGCTGCGCCGGATCAACGAGGGCGCGGCGATGATCCGGTCCAAGGGCGAGGCGGGCACGGGCGACGTCTCCAACGCCACCACGCACATGCGCAAGATCCGCGCGGAGCTGCGCAAGCTCACCGCGCTGCCGGAGGACGAGCTCTACGTCGCGGCCAAGGAGCTGCAGGCGCCGTACGAGCTGGTCAAGGAGGTCGCGGCCACCGGCAAGCTGCCGGTCGTGCTGTTCACCGCCGGTGGCATCGCCACCCCGGCCGACGCCGCGATGATGATGCAGTTGGGCGCCGAGGGCGTCTTCGTCGGCTCCGGCATCTTCAAGTCCGGCGACCCGGCCAAGCGGGCCGAGGCGATCGTGAAGGCGACGACGTTCCACGACGACCCGGACGTGCTCGCGAAGGTCTCGCGCGGCCTCGGCGAGGCCATGGTCGGCATCAACGTCGACGACGTGCCCGAGCCGCACCGGCTCGCCGAGCGCGGCTGGTAACCCCCTCGCTCCCGGGCGCGACTGCAGTGAAGGCCACCTTGCCTGCGTTCAACGCAGGCAAGGTGGCCTTCACTGCTAGGCGGGGTAGGTGGGTCACTAAGGGTGGAGCTGGTGGATCTCCGGCTCGCCCTGCAGCTGCCTGCTGTGCTCGACCAGGCGGGGGTAGTCGGTCGCGATGCCCTGCAGCAGGGTCTCCACCGCTCGCTCGATCTCGGCGTCGCTCGTGGCAGCGTGCCCGAACAGGGCTCGGTAGTGCACGAGTGAGCCGAGCAGGTCGAGGGTCAGGCCGAGGTCGAGGTCGGCGCGCAGGTCGCCACGGGCGATCGCGCGGGTGAGCGTCTGCTCCACCGCCGCACGGGGCGGGGCGAACAGCATGGTCATGAAGTCGCCCCGCAGGCCAGGGTCCGCCGTGCAGTCGGCCAGCAGCGGGCCGAGCACGCCGGGTGGCATGCGGTCGAAGGCGGCGACGAACACGCTGATGCACTCCGCGAGGTCGCACAGGGTGCAATCGCTGTCCGGGACCGCGACCTCGCCGAGCCGCCGCGCGAGCGCCGCCAGGACGAGGTGCTGGCGGGTCGGCCAGCGCCGGTAGATCGCGGGCTTCGTGGTGCCGGCCCTGCGTGCGACCTCCTCCAGCGTGAAGCGCGTGTAGCCGGAGGCGTCGAGGACGGCGAGGGTCGTGTCGAGCACGGCGGCGTCGATCTGCGAGTTCCGCGGCCGCCCCGCCCGCGCCGGTTCGCGAGGGGATTGCATGGCACACATCCTACCCGATACATTACGAGCCGTATCGTAATGAAAAGGGGGTCACAGTCATGACCACGGACATCACGGCGCCGCGAAGAGCGGGCCGTCGCGAATGGGCAGGTCTCGCCGTGCTCGGCCTGCCCACGCTGTTGCTCTCGATCGACAACTCGGTGCTGTTCCTCGCGCTGCCGCAGCTGAGTGCCCACCTCGGGCCGTCGCCGAACCAGGAGCTGTGGATCATGGACAGCTACGGGTTCCTCATCGCCGGGCTCCTGGTCACCATGGGCGGGCTCGGGGACCGCATCGGCAGGCGCAGGCTGCTGCTCATCGGCGCCGCCGCGTTCGGGGCCGCGTCGGTGGTGGCCGCCTACTCGGTCAGTGCGGAGATGCTCATCGCGGCCAGGGTGTTGCTCGGCATCGCGGCGGCCACGCTCATGCCGACGTCGCTCGGACTGATCACCATGATGTTCCCGGCCGGAAAACAGCGCGGGCTCGCGATCGGCGTGTTCATCAGCTGTTTCATGGGCGGCGCCGCGCTCGGTCCCGTGGTCGGCGGCGTCCTGCTGGAGGCGTTCTGGTGGGGCTCGGTGTTCCTCATCGGCGTGCCGGTGATGCTCCTGCTGCTGGTGGCGGGACCGCTGGTGCTGCCGGCTCACCGCGGCAGCGGGTCGGGCGGGCTCGACCTGCCGAGCGTGGCCCTGTCGCTGGCCGCCGTGCTGCCCGTCGTCTACGGGCTCAAGGAGCTCGCCGGCGACGGTCCGTCGTGGCGCGCGCTGCTCGCCGTTATCGTCGGCGTCACGGCCGGGGTCGCGTTCGTCCGCAGGCAGCGCGGGCTCGCCGACCCGCTGCTGGACCTCCGGCTGTTCGGGAACAGGGCGTTCAGCATCGCGCTGGGGATCCTGCTCTGCGGGATGATCATGCAGGGCGGTGTGTACCTGGTCGTCGGCCAGTACCTGCAGCTGGTCGAGGGGCTCTCGCCGCTGGAGGCCGGGCTGTGGTTGGTCACGCCCGCCGTCGCGATCGTCGCGGGTTCACTGCTGGCTCCGGTGCTGGCTCGCCGGTTCAGCCCGTCGGCCGTGATCGGTACCGGGATGGTGATCTCGGCGGCGGGCTGGCTCGTGCTGGCCACGGCGGGCTCCGGAACGGGGCTGACGCTGCTCGTCGTCGGCCTGGTCGTCGGGTTCCTCGGTTGCTCGCCCATCGGCGCGCTCGGCACGGAGCTGGTCGTCGGCTCTGCCCCGCCGGAGCGGGCGGGCTCGGCGTCGTCGGTGTCGGAGACCAGCGGGGAGCTGGGCATCGCCCTGGGGATCGCGACGCTGGGCAGCCTGCTGGGGATCGTCTACCGGGGGCAGGTCGCCGGGGCGCTCCCGGCCGGGCTGCCCTCGGAGGCCGTCGAGGCCGCCGAGGGAACACTGGCCGGGGCCGTCACCGCGGCGCGGGAGCTGCCGCCAGGGCAAGCCGCCGACGTGCTCGACGTGGCGCGGACGGCGTTCACCTCGGGTCTCGGCGCCGTGGCCGTGGCCGCAGCGGTGCTCTCGGCCTGCCTCGCCGTGCTCGCGGTGACGATGCTGCGCGGCCTGAGGCAGGCGTGACTCAGATGTGTTCGGAGACGAGCACGGCGGCCGTGTCGGGTTCGAGCGCCTCGAACACGTGCGGCAGGTCGCCGGGGTAGCTGATGTAGTCGCCGGGGCCGAGCTCGACGGGTTCCTCCAGCAGCCCGACGAGCGCGCGGCCCCGGCTCAGGACCACGTGCTCGACCACGCCGGGCATGTGCGGGTCGGACTCCCTCGGTTTGCCCGGCTGGGCGACGATCTGGAACACGTCGCGGCGGGCGTTGGGCGGGCACGCGCTGAGCATCGTCGCCACGTAGTCGGCGCGCTCGGCCTGGAACGTCGGGCCCTCGCCCGCCCGGATCAGCTGCACCTTCGGCCGGGTCGGTTCCACCAGCTGCGCGAACGGCACGTCTAGCGCCACGCTCAGCGCCCACAGTGTCTCGACGCTCGGGTTGCCGGTGCCCGCCTCGAGCTGGGAGAGCGTCGACTTGGCGATGCCCGCCCTGCGCGCGACCTCGGCCAGCGACAGCCCGGTGCGGCGGCGCTCGCGTTGCAGTGACGCCGCGATCACCGCGAGTGGTGCTCCGTTCTCCCTGCTCTCCGACATGTCGTTCGCTCCATGAGTCGAGTCGTTCGCCTTGACGAACGGCAGTGGTCTCGTTCAGTATAGAAGGCGATGCGTTCGATATGGCGAACCCTGGACCGCGGACTCGCGCGCGACATCGCGCTGGTCTGCCTCGCCGACGCGGTCGTCGGTGTCTCCTTCGGTGCGATCACGGTGAGCTCCGGCCTGCCGCTGTGGCTGCCGATGCTGCTGTCGCTCGTCGTCTTCGCGGGCGCGGCGCAGTTCATGTTCGTCGGGCTCGTCGCCTCAGGCGGCAACCCGATCGCGGCCGTGGTCGCCGGGCTGTTGGTCAACGCCAGGCACCTGCCGTTCGGCTTCGCGGTCGGCGACGTGCTCGGCGACCGCTGGGCCAGGCGGATCGTCGGCAGCCACCTGATGATCGACGAGACCGTGGCCTTCGCGCTGGCGCAGCGCGACGCCGAGCGCCGCAGGGCCGCGTACTGGGCGTGCGGTGTCGGGCTGTTCGTCTGCTGGAACGTCGGCGTGGTGCTCGGAGCGTTCGGCGGCACGGTGGTCGCCGACACCGACGCCTTCGGTCTCGACGCCGCGTTCCCCGCCGTACTGCTCGCGCTCGTGCTGCCCTCCCTCAGGGACCAGGCGACCCGCAGGGCCGCGCTGGCCGGAGTGGTGATCGCGCTGGCGACGGCGCCGTTCCTGCCCGCGGGTGTGCCGGTGCTGCTCGCGCTCGCCGGGGTGCTCGTGAGCTTCGTCGGCAAGCAGGCCGAGCCCGCCGAGAAGGCGAAGGAGGCGGCGTCGTGATCTCCGCGGCCACGCTCATCGTCGCCGCCGTCGTGCTGGGGGCGGGGACCTTCGCGTTCCGCTTCGCCGGGCCGGTGCTCAGGGCCAGGGTCGAGCTGTCCCCTCGCGTCGAGAAGCTCATGGCCGTCGCCGCGGTGACCCTCCTCGCCGCGCTGGTCGCGACGGCGGCGCTGCTCGACGGCCACGAGTTCGTCGGCTTCGCCCGGCCTGCCGGGGTCGCGGTCGGCGGGCTGCTGGCGTGGCGCAAAGCGCCGTTCGTGGTGGTGGTGCTCGCCGCGGCCGCCACGGCCGCGATCCTACGGCTGCTCGGGGTGCCCTGACGGGAAGCCAGCCTCCGCACAGTAGGCTTGACCAGGGAGTTCCTGGAAAGGTGCTGTTGCGTGACGACGAAGCGACCGGTGATCGGAGTGCTCGCCCTGCAGGGCGACGTGCGCGAGCACGCCGCGATGCTGGAGCGGGCGGGAGCAACCGCGCTGCCCGTGCGCAGGCCGCGCGAGCTCGCCGAGGTCGACGGCCTGGTGCTGCCCGGCGGCGAGTCCACCACCATGTCGCGCCTGCTGGACACGTTCGAGCTGCTGGAGCCGCTGCGCGGCAGGCTGGCCGACGGCATGCCCGCGTTCGGTTCGTGCGCCGGCATGATCCTGCTGGCGAGGCAGGCACTCGACGGCCGCGAGGACCAGCACCAGCTCGACGCGCTCGACATCGTCGTACGGCGCAACGCGTTCGGCCGCCAGGTGGACTCGTTCGAGGGCGACCTCGACTTCACCGGTGTCGAGGGCGGCTCGCTGCACGCCGTCTTCATCCGCGCCCCGTGGGTCGAGAAGACCGGCGACGGGGTCGAGGTGCTCGCCAGGATCCCGCACACCAGGGACGCCGGGGCGGCTGCGGATAGGATCGTCGCGGTCCGCCAGGGGACGGTGCTCGCCACCGCGTTCCACCCGGAGCTGACGGGGGACGAGCGCGTGCACCGGCTGTTCGTGGGCATCGTGCAGGAGAAGTGATTTTGGAGGAGAGATGAGCGGCCACTCCAAGTGGGCCACCACCAAGCACAAGAAGGCCGCCCTCGACGCCAAGCGTGGCAAGCTGTTCGCGAGACTGATCAAGAACATCGAGGTCGCCGCGCGGACCGGCGGGGGCGACCCGGACGGCAACCCGACGCTGTACGACGCCATCCAGAAGGCGAAGAAGAACTCCGTCCCCCAGGACAACATCGAGCGCGCGCGCAAGCGCGGCGCCGGTGAGGAGGCCGGTGGCGCCGACTGGCAGAACATCACGTACGAGGGCTACGGCCCCAACGGCGTCGCGGTGCTGATCGAGTGCCTCACCGACAACAAGAACCGCGCAGCCTCCGAGGTGCGCACCGCGCTGACCCGCAACGGCGGCTCGCTCGCCGACCCGGGTTCGGTCGCGTACCTGTTCAACCGCAAGGGCGTCGTGCTCATGCCCAAGGGCGAGCTCTCCGAGGACGACGTGCTCATGGCCGTGCTCGACGCGGGCGCGGAGGAGGTCAACGACCTCGGCGAGAGCTTCGAGATCGTCTCCGAGGCGAGTGACCTCGTCGGCGTGCGGTCCGCGCTGCAGGAGGCCGGGTACGACTACGAGTCGGCGGAGGCCAACTTCCTGCCATCGGTCAACGTGCCGCTGGACGCCGAGGGCGCCAAGAAGGTCTTCCGGCTCATCGACGCGCTCGAGGACTGCGACGACGTGCAGAACGTCTACGCGAACTTCGACGTTTCCGACGAGGTGATGGCCGAGGTCGGCTGACGCGCGTCAGCGCGGGCAAGAGGAGCAGCCGCCGGAGAACACCGTGTAGGCGAGCAGACGCTGCTCCGTCGAGGTGAGCCGCTCTCCGGTCATGAGCTTGAGCTCGGCGGCAAGGATCTGGTCCTGCAGGTCCTCGTCGCCGCCCTGTGGCGGCGGGGACTTCAGCGTGGGGTCGGTCATGGGGACTTCCGGGTTTCGGGTGCGGATCGGCCGATGGTAGGCGCCGTCGGCCGCCGGAGCCTAGGAATTGGGTCACGTCCGGCGGTCCGGGATTCCCGCCCGGGTCTCCGTTGACCCCTTGGGGGTTTCGCGAGGACGTGGGGCACAATGGCCGCCGTGACGCCCGAAACCGTTGCCGACGACAACGCCCAGGAACTGCGTGAGTGGATCGTCGCGCAAGCGGAGAAACGCGGCAACGCCGTGATCACCGTGGCCGCGGACGGAAATGGGGCGGGCTACGCCTTCACCGTGTGCGCGTGGGCGATGCACGAGGTGCCGGAGGCGGTGGTCGTCGGGTTGCCCGCGGAGTTCGCGTCCGTGCTTCTCGACGCCTACGTCGACCGCGCGGCCGCGGGTGAGAAGTTCGAGTTCGGCAAGCTGTACAACGATTTCTTCGAGGGCGTGCCGGTGACCTTCGAGCAGGTCGCGCCGGGGCACTACCCCGAGTTCTTCGGCAGCGCGTTCCTCGTCTACCCCGACGGCGACTTCCCCGCCGTGCAGATCATCGTGCCGACGCCCGCGGGTCACTGGCCGTGGCAGGAAAGCGCGCCGGAGGGGTTCGCCGCGTGGCAGCCCGTGCTGACGATGACCGGCAGGCCGGAGAGCTGGACGCCGGGCGTCGACGGACCGTGACCGTCCACATCGGATAGTCAAGGGCTGGAGTTCGGCCCCCGTTCTCCTCGTGCTCGCCTGCGCGCCGGGTGCCGCTCATGATCAGCCACGAAAGTCCTCCCGGGCACCGTGCCCGCAGGTGAGGAGGATGTCGTGGAACAGAGCGGAATGTCGAGACGTGGTGCGCTCGGGCTGGCCGGCGTGGTGGGCGCGGCGGGCCTCGTTTTCGCCTCGGGGACGGCGAACGCGGCCGGCCAGGGCAAGGCCGTGATCGGGGAGGCCAAGGGCGCGGACCTGCACGTGATGTCGTTCAACATCCGGCTGGACACCAACGCCGCGCCCGGCACGCCGGACTCGTGGACCGACCGGCGCCCGGTGCTGGCGCGCTTCCTCGACGTGGAACGACCGACCGTGCTCGGCGTCCAGGAGGCGCTGTACCACCAGGTGAAGCAGGTGAGTGCCGATCTTCCCGGGCACTACGACTGGATCGGGCTCGGCCGCGAGGGCGGCGGCCGCGGCGAGTTCATGGCGATCTACTACGACGCCCGCAGGCTCGAACCGCTCGACCTGGACCACTTCTGGCTCTCCGACACGCCGAACGTGATCGGCTCGAAGTCGTGGGGCAACAACGTGATCAGGATGGTCACGTGGGTGCGCTTCGCCGATCGCCGAACCGGCACCGAGTTCGTCCACGTCAACACACACTTCGACCACCAGTCCGAGCCCTCGCGCCAGCGCAGCGCCGCCCTCGTGCGCGACCGGATCGCCGGTTTCGACCCCGCGCTGCCCGTGGTGCTCACCGGTGACTTCAACACCCCGGCGCCCGGCTCCGAGTCGTACCGTCTCCTCGTCACCGACGGCGGGCTCACCGACACGTGGCTGGCGGGCAGGCAGCTGACGCCGGAGTGGGGCACGTTCCCGAACTACCGGGACCCGGTGCTCGGCGCGAACCGCATCGACTGGGTGCTCGCCAACTCCCGCGTCGACGTGCTCGCCGCCGCGATCAACACGTTCCGCCTCCGGGGCCGGTACCCGTCCGACCACACGCCCGTGCAGGCGCTCGTGCGCTGCTCCTGACCCGGCGCGCCTCGTCCTCCCCTCGCCGCGCAGCGGGTAGCCTTCGTGCTCGAACTGGTGTTCGTGGCGAGAGGGAGGCCCGTTGCGCGTGCTCGGTGTCGACCCCGGGCTGACCCGATGCGGGCTCGGTGTCGTGGACGGCGGCCTCGGCCGCACGGTCACCTGTGTGGCCGTCGATGTCGTGCGCACGCCGCCCGACGCCGACCTCGCTGGCAGGCTGCTCCAGGTCTCCGACGCCGTCGAGGAGTGGCTCGACACCTACCGGCCCGAGGCCGTCGCCGTCGAGCGGGTGTTCAGCCAGCACAACGTGCGGACGGTGATGGGCACCGCGCAGGCGGGCGGGGTCGTTGCGCTCAGCGCGGCGCGCAGGGGCCTTCCGGTCGTCTTCCACACGCCCAGTGAGGTCAAGGCGGCCGTCACCGGCTCGGGCCGGGCCGACAAGGCGCAGGTCACCGGCATGGTGACCCGGCTGCTCAAGCTCGCGCAGGCGCCGAGCCCCGCCGACGCCGCCGACGCGCTCGCGCTCGCCATCTGCCACCTGTGGCGGGAGCCGATGCGGGCGCGGCTGGCCGAGGCGGAGGCGCGGGCGGCGCAGCTCGCCAGGACCCATCGCGCGCGGCTGGCCGCCGCGGCGAAGCAGAAGCCCGGTCAGGGCGGGAACACGCTGGGAGCGAAGCGATGATCTCCTCGGTGCGCGGCGAGGTGCTCTCCGTCGGGCTCGACCACGCGGTGGTGGAGGTGGGCGGGGTCGGCCTCGCCGTGCAGGCCACGCCCTCGACGCTCGCGACCCTGCGCAGGGGCGAGGAGACGCGGCTGTTCACCTCGCTCGTGGTGCGGGAGGACTCGCTGACCCTCTTCGGGTTCGCCGACGCCGAGGCGCGCGAGCTGTTCGGCCTGCTCCAGACCGTCTCGGGCATCGGCCCCCGGCTCGCGCTCGCCGCGCTGGCGGTGCTCGACCCCGACAAGCTTCGCAGCGCGCTGGCCGAGGGCAACATCACCGTGCTCACGCAGGTTCCGGGCATCGGACGCAAGGGCGCCGAACGGCTCACCCTGGAGCTGCGGGACAAGGTGCTCGCCGCGGAGCCCTCCGGTGCGGCCGCGGGCGGCGGCACGGCGGCGAGCGCCGTGCGCACCGAGGTCGTGGAGGCGCTCGTGGGGCTGGGCTTTGCCGCCAAGCAGGCCGAGCAGGCGGTGGACAAGGTCGTCGCGGCCGACGCGGGGGCCGACACCTCCAGCGTGCTGCGGGCCGCGCTCACCACCCTCGGCCGGAAGCGCTGACCCGGCACCATGGACGATGGTTACATGACCGACTTCGAGCCCGACGAAGCGGCGCTGTCGGCGTTGCCGCAGACCGGCGAGCGCGAGGTCGAGACGGCGCTGCGGCCCCGCAAGCTCGCCGACTTCGTGGGCCAGCCGCGCGTGCGCGAGCAGCTCAGCCTGGTGCTGGAAAGCGCCCGCAGGCGGGGCGTCCCGCCCGACCACGTGCTGCTCTCGGGCCCGCCGGGGCTCGGCAAGACGAGCATGGCGATGATCATCGCGGCCGAGCTCGACGCGTCGATCCGCATCACGTCGGGCCCGGCGCTGGAGCGCGCGGGCGACCTCGCGGCGATGCTCTCCAACCTCGCCGAGGGCGACGTGCTGTTCATCGACGAGATCCACCGCATCGCGCGGCCCGCCGAGGAGATGCTCTACCTCGCGATGGAGGACTTCCGCGTGGACGTGGTGGTCGGCAAGGGGCCGGGCGCCACGAGCATCCCGCTGGAGATCGCGCCGTTCACGCTGGTCGGCGCCACGACGCGATCCGGGGCGCTGACGGGTCCGCTGCGCGACCGGTTCGGGTTCACCGGCCAGATGGAGTTCTACTCGCCGGAGGAGCTGGAGCAGGTGGTGCAGCGCTCGGCCGACCTGCTCGGCATCTCCGTCGACCCACACGGCCGTGCCGAGATCGCCCGGCGGTCGCGCGGCACCCCGCGGATCGCCAACCGGCTGCTGCGCCGGGTCCGGGACTACGCGGAGGTGCGGGCCGACGGCACCGGCACGCTCGAGGTGGTCAGGGCGGCGCTGGAGGTCTACGACGTCGACGAGCTCGGGCTCGACCGGCTCGACCGTGCCGTGCTCGCCGCCCTCGTGCGGTCCTTCGGCGGCGGCCCGGTCGGGGTGTCGACCCTCGCGGTGGCCGTGGGGGAGGAGCCGTCGACGGTCGAAGAGGTGTGTGAGCCCTATCTCGTGCGCGCGGGTATGCTCGCGCGCACCCCGCGTGGTCGCGTCGCTACCGCGGCGGCGTGGGAGCACCTCGGGCTGCAGGCTCCGGCCGAGGTCGCCGGGGTTGACGCGGCAGCGCCGACCCTGTTCGACTGAGAATGCACGAGGTGTGCGTGCTGGGCGGTGCTGGCATTCCCGGCGGTACCTGGCACACTCGACAGGGCACATTCAGACAAACTCGGACGTTTCGCTTCCGGCGGCGTCCTCCGAATGGAGAACCATGGAAGGCCTTTTCCTGCCGCTGCTGCTGATGCTCGTCGTCGCGATTCCCCTGATCATGGGTACGCGCAAGCAGAAGCGGATGATGGCGCAGCAGCAGGAGCTGCAGAACAGCCTGGCCCCCGGTGACCGCGTGATGACCACCTCCGGTCTGTACGCGACCGTGGCCGACACCAGCGACGAGACCACGATCGACCTCGAGATCGCCGACGGCGTGGTGACCACCTGGTTGCGGCAGGCAGTGCGGGAGAAGATCAACCCGGTCGTCGACGACGAGTCGGCCTCCGACGAGGAGGGCGACACGTCGGTCGTTGAGGAATCCACGGTCGCCGAGGCCGACGAGAAGGAGACCGAGGCCGCCAAGGGCCCGCAGGTCGCCCCGCCGCTCGAGCACGGCAAGAAGTAGCGGTCCACCCCGTCCGCGCCGGCGCGCCACGCTCCGGCGTGGGGCGAACACGGCGTTCACGCAGCACCGAGTACTGTCTCGGTGCTGCGTGTGTTCGCTGTCTCACGAAGGCGGCGGGCGTGTGCGGTGCGACCCGTTAGCCGCTGTACCCAGTTCGAGGAGACCGACCGACCGTGGCACCACCGGCCGGGCAGATCCGCCCGGGACGCTACCTGAGCTTTTTCGTCCTGATCGTCGTCGCGCTGTACGCGCTGGTGTTCCTCACCGGTGACCGGCAGCCGACGCCGAAGCTGGGCATCGACCTGCAGGGCGGAACACGGGTCACCCTGACCGCGCGCACCCCGGACGGCTCCGAGCCGTCGCGGGAGCAGCTGGAGCAGGCGCGGCAGATCATCGAGACCCGCGTGAACGGGATCGGTGTGAGCGGTGCCGAGGTGCTCCTCGACGGCAACAACGTCGTCATCACCGTGCCCGGCGACGAGGGCGAGCAGGCCAAGACCCTCGGCCGGACGGCGAAGCTGGGCTTCCGCCAGGTCATCTACGCGGAGCCGGCCGGTGCCGCCCCGCAGCAGCAGCCCGGCACCGGGCAGGCTCCCGAGTCCTCGGCGCCGCCGACGGGCGAGCCGTCCCAGCCGCCCGCCGACGGCGGCGGCAGCGCGCCGCAGGCGGCGCAGCAGCAGGACGACGACCAGACTCCGGAGGAGAAGGCCGCCGCCGAGATCCAGGAGGCGAGGCAGGCCAGGCAGAACCAGGCGCTGTTGCCCGCCAACCCGAACGACCAGGCCGCGGTCGCCGCCGCGCAACAGCTCCAGGCGCAGACACTCGCGCAGCTGCAGTGCAGGCCCGGTTCGGCCGACCCCCTCGTCGGCAACGACGACCCGAGGCTGCCGCTCGCCACGTGCAACGAGGACGGCACGGAGAAGTACGTGCTGGGTCCGGTGTTCCTGGAGGGCACCGAGATCGAGGACGCCACGTCCGGCTACAACCAGCAGCGCGGTGGCTGGGTCGTGAACCTGACCTTCAAGAGCGGTGGCGCCGACACCTGGGCCGACTTCACCTCCGCCAACGTCAACCAGCGCGCCGCGTTCGTGCTCGACACCAAGGTCGTGTCGGCGCCGAACATCACCGAGGCGATTCCCAACGGCCAGACGGAGATCAACGGCCAGTTCACGCAGCAGGAGGCCAAGAACCTGGCCGACGTGCTGAAGTACGGCTCGCTGCCGCTGTCGTTCTCGTCCTCGGACGCGACGACCGTGTCGGCGACGCTGGGCCTCGCCTCGCTGGAGGCAGGGTTGATCGCGGGAGCGATCGGTATCGCGCTGGTGTTCATCTACTGCCTGCTCTACTACCGCATACTCGGTGTGCTGACCGTGCTGTCGCTGGTGCTGTCGGCCACGATCGTCTACGCGGTGCTGGTGCTGCTCGGCCGCTGGGTCGGGTTCACCCTGGACCTCGCCGGCGTCGCCGGGTTCATCATCGCGATCGGTGTCACGGCCGACTCCTTCGTCGTCTACTTCGAACGGCTCAAGGACGAGATGCGCGAGGGCAGGACGTTCCGCTCCGCGGTGCCGAGAGGATGGTTGCGGGCAAGGCGCACGATCCTCGCCTCCGACGCGATCATGTTCCTGGCCGCGGGCGTGCTCTACGTGCTGGCGGTCGGCGAGGTGAAGGGCTTCGCCTTCACCCTGGGCATGTCGACGGTGCTGGACCTGATCGTCGTCTTCCTCGTGACCCATCCGCTCGTGGCGCTCATCGCCAAGTCGAAGAGGCTGTCGAGCCCGAAGCTCTCGGGACTGGGTGCCGTGCAGAAACTCGGGGCCAAACGCAGGTCCACCAGCCATGTCGGCGCGACCGCGAAGGAGGCGTGACGTGGCCGAGAAGGACCGCAAGGAGTCCGTGTTCACCCGCCTCTACACGGGGACCGGCGCGTTCGACATCGTCGGGCACCGCAAGCGGTGGTTCATCGCCTTCGGGATCCTGATGCTGGTGTGCATCGGCTCGATGGGCATCAAGGGCTTCAACCTCGGCATCGAGTTCGAGGGTGGCACCCAGATCCAGCTGCCGGCCCAGGGCGCGCACGGCCCCATCGACCCCGACGAGGCGAAGCAGGTCTTCTCGGGCGCGATCGGCCAGAACGCCTCCGAGGCGCAGCAGGTCGGTGTCGGCGAGGCGGCCACCATCCAGCTGCGGTCCAGCACGCTCGACGCCAACGAGGTCGCCCAGGTCAAGCAGGCACTGTTCAGCGAGCTGCAGCCGCTGGACTCCAGCGGGCAGCCGAGCCGGACCGTGATCAGCGACAGCGCGGTCAGCGCGTCGTGGGGCGGGGAGATCTCACAGCAGGCGTTGATCGCGCTCGGCGTGTTCATCGTGCTGGTGACGATCTTCCTGATCCTCTACTTCGAGAAGTGGATGGCGGTGGCCGCGCTCGTCGCCCTCGTCCACGACATCGTGGTCACCGCGGGCGTCTACTCGCTGGTGGGCTTCGAGGTGACGCCCGCGACCGTGATCGGTCTGCTGACGATCCTCGGCTTCTCGCTGTACGACACGGTGGTGGTGTTCGACAAGGTCAAGGAGAACACGCGCGGTCTGCTGAACCTCACCAGGCGCACGTACCCCGAGGCCGCCAACCTCGCGCTGAACCAGACGCTGATGCGCTCGATCAACACCTCGATCATCGCGCTGCTGCCGGTGCTCGGCCTGCTGCTCGTCGGCTACGTCCTGCTGGGCGCCGGCACGCTGCAGGACCTCGCGCTCGTGCAGCTGACCGGCATGCTCGCCGGCGTGCTGTCGTCCGTGCTGCTGGCGACACCGCTGCTGGTGTTCCTCAAGATGCGGGACCCGAAGTACCAGCAGCAGGCCGAGCGCGTCCACGCCCGCAGGGCGAACCAGGCCCGCAAGGCGACCGAGCGCGAGCCGGACGAGGACTTCGACCCCGCCGACGACGAGGCACTGGCCACCGAGCTGCGCCGCGAGGAGGCGTACGCGGCGGCGGCCAGCGTCCCGGCGAGGCATCCCAAGGCGGCGCAGAAGCGCCAGCAGCAGCGTTCGGGCAGGCCCACCGGTAAGCCGACGGGCAAGCGCAGGCGATGAAGCTCGACGAGGCACTGGATCTCGTCGCGGAGGTGCCTGACTTCCCCGAGCCGGGGGTGCTTTTCCGTGACCTGACCCCGCTGTTCGGCAGCGCGGCCGGGTTCGCCGCGGTGGTCGACGCGCTCGGCGAGGTCATCGGCGACCGAGTGGACCGGCTGGCCGCGGTGGAGGCACGGGGCTTCGTGCTGGCCGCCGCGGTCGGCTACGCGCGCGGGCTCAGCGTGGCGCTGGTGCGCAAGCCGGGCAAGCTGCCGTCCGTGGCGGGCCGGGTCGACTACGCGCTGGAGTACGGCACGGCCACCCTGGAGCTGCCCGCCGGGTCCGTGGCCGGGGACGAGCGGGTGGCCGTCGTCGACGACGTGCTCGCCACCGGCGGCACAGCCGCCGCCACGGCGGAGCTGATCAGGGGCGCGGGGGCCGAGCCGACCGGCGTCGCCGTGGTGCTGGAGCTGGCGGCCCTCGGCGGCAGGGCGAGGCTGGCGGGCCTGCCGGTGCACGCGCTGCGGACGCTCTAGGAGTGTGCTGAACAACCCCGCCCGTAGCGAGCGGCGATATCCAGACGGCGGCCGCGCAAGGCGGAGGGAAGCCCTCGTACCGGGTCGTACTCGGGCTTTTCCGACAACGCGGCGAGGCACCGTCTGGGCGTCGCGCAGTAGGGCAGCGGTGGTTCAGCGCGCTCCTAGCCGGGGAGGGCACGGACCGGCGTCGCCGCGGGTTACGCTAGGTGTCTAACAACCGCGCGATGAGCTGGAGGTGCGGGTGGGCCAAGAGCTCGATTCCGTCGTGGCAGCCCATTCGGACGGTGACGCGCGCGAGTCGCAACCGGCACAGGCGGCACCGTCCGCGCAGCCCGCGCGTCCTGTCCCGAACGGCGGCGCCACCAGGGCGCCCTCGGCCACCCGGCGGGTGAGGGCCAGGCTTGCGCGGCGCATCACCGCCCAGCGTGCCGCGTCCGTGAAGCAGGTGCTCGAGCCGCTCGCCGCGATCCACCGCGAGCTCCACCCGAACGCCGACCTGACCCTGCTCCAGCGCGCCTACGACGTGGCCGAGGAGTTGCACCGCGAGCAGCGCCGCAAGTCCGGCGACCCCTACATCACCCACCCGCTCGCGGTGGCCACGATCCTCGCCGAGCTGGGCATGGACACGACGACGCTGGTGGCGGCCCTGCTGCACGACACCGTCGAGGACACCGGCTACTCCCTGGACCAGCTGGGTGCCGACTTCGGCGAGAAGGTCGCCCAGCTCGTCGACGGCGTCACCAAGCTCGACAAGGTCAAGCTCGGCCACGCCGCCGAGGCCGAGACCATCCGCAAGATGGTGATCGCCATGGCGCGCGACCCACGCGTGCTGGTGATCAAGCTGGCCGACCGGCTGCACAACATGCGCACGATGCGCTTCCTGCCGCCGGAGAAGCAGGCCCGCAAGGCCAAGGAGACCCTGGAGGTGCTGGCCCCGCTGGCCCACCGGCTCGGTATGGCAACGGTGAAGTGGGAACTGGAGGACCTCGCGTTCGCGATCCTGCAGCCCAAGAAGTACGACGAGATCGTGCGCCTGGTCGCCGACCGCGCGCCGTCCCGCGACACATACCTGCGCTGGGTGATCGGGGAGCTGACCAAGCAGCTGGACTCCTCACGCATCACAGCCAAGGTCGAGGGCAGGCCGAAGCACTACTACTCGATCCACCAGAAGATGATCGTCCGCGGCCGCGACCTCGACGACATCCACGACCTGGTGGGCGTGCGCATCCTCGTCGAGGACGTGCGTGACTGCTACGCCGCGATGGGCGTGGTGCACGCTCTGTGGCAGCCGATGCCGGGCCGGTTCAAGGACTACATCGCCCAGCCCCGGTTCGGTGTCTACCAGTCGCTGCACACCACGGTGATCGGGCCGGACGGCAAGCCGCTGGAAGTGCAGATCCGCACGCACGAGATGCACCGCACCGCCGAGTACGGCATCGCCGCGCACTGGCGGTACAAGGAGACCAGGGGCACACACAGTGGCAACGCCGTCGACATCGACGAGATGGCGTGGATGCGGCAGCTCCTCGACTGGCAGCGGGAGGCGGCCGACCCCGGCGAGTTCCTCGAGTCGCTGCGCTACGACCTCGCGACGCGCGAGATCTTCGTGTTCACGCCCAAGGGCGACGTGATCACCCTGCCCGTCGGGTCGACACCGGTGGACTTCGCCTACGCCGTGCACACCGAGGTCGGGCACCGCTGCATCGGCGCCCGAGTCAACGGCAGACTCGTCGCGCTCGAGCGCAAGCTGGAGAACGGCGAGGTCGTCGAGATCTTCACGTCCAAGGCCGAGGGCGCGGGCCCGAGCCGGGACTGGCTGTCGTTCGCCGGGTCGCCGAAGGCGCGGGCGAAGATCCGCCAGTGGTTCGCCAAGGAGCGCCGCGACGAGGCGATCGAGGCCGGCAAGGACGCCATCACCAAGGAGGTCCGCAAGGTCGGGCTGCCGATCCAGCGCCTGGTGTCGGCCGACTCGATGGGCGCGGTCGCCAAGGAGCTGCGGCACGGCGACATCAGCTCGCTCTACGCCGCGGTCGGCGAGGGGCACACGAGCGCCAAGCACGTGGTGCAGCGCCTCGTCGCGCTGATCGGCGGCGTGGAGGAGGCCGAGGAGGAGCTCGCCGAGCGGGCCACTCCGTCCACGGTCACCCGCAGGCGCGGGGCCGGCGACGTCGGCGTGATCGTCAAGGGCGAGAGCGACATCTGGGCCAAGCTCGCGCGCTGCTGCACCCCGGTGCCCGGCGACGAGATCCTCGGCTTCGTCACGCGTGGCGGCGGGGTCAGCGTGCACCGCACCGACTGCACCAACGCCGACGACCTGCGCCAGCAGCCGGAGCGTCTGGTCGAGGTCGAGTGGGCGCCGTCGGAGTCCTCGGTGTTCCTCGTGGCGATCCAGGTGGAGGCGCTCGACCGGCACCGCCTGCTCTCCGACGTCACCAAGGTGCTCGCCGACGAGCGCGTGAACATCCTTTCGGCGTCGGTCACCACCTCGCGCGACCGCGTGGCCGTCAGCCGGTTCACCTTCGAGATGGGCGACCCGAAGCACCTCGGTCATGTGCTCAAGGTCGTGCGCAACGTCGAGGGTGTGTACGACGTGTACCGGGTCACGTCCGCCTCCTGACCCGCGCGCGGGCTCCTAGGGTGTGGATCCATGACCGACGGGATCGAGCTCGAGCATGACGGTGAGGTTGCGCGGCTGACGCTGCGCAGGCCGGAGAAGATGAACGCCATCAGCTTCGGCATGTGGTCGGCGATTCCCGGCATCGTGGCCGGGGTCGAACGCGATCCGTCGGTGACGGTCCTCGTGCTGACCGGTGCGGGAGAGGACTTCTCCGCGGGCGCCGACATCGGTGAGTTCCGCGACCTGCGCTCGTCGGCGGAGGGCGGCGCCACCTACGACAAGGCCGTCGAGGCGGCGGTCGCGGCGCTGGCGTCCATGCGCAAACCGAGCGTGGCGATGATCAGGGGCAACTGCATCGGGGGCGGCTGCCAGCTCGCGGTGGCCAGCGACTTCCGGTTCGCCGCGGAGGGTTCCCGCTTCGGCATCACGCCGTCCAAGCTCGGCATCGTCTACCACTTCGACTCCACCCGCCAGCTCGTGTCGCTCGTCGGGCCTGCGAACGCGCGGTACTTCCTCCTGTCGGGCCTGCTCGTGGACGCCGTGCGGGCGCGTGAAATGGGCCTGGTCAACGAGGTGTTCCCAGCCGGTGCGCTTGAGGAGTCCACAATGGACTTCGTGCGGACGCTGGGCTCGCGCTCGCAGGCCTCGATCCGGGGGATGAACCGGATCATCGAGAAGATCGTGGCGGGACAGGCGGAACCCGACTCCGAAGTGGACGAGATCCGCGCCGCCGCCGTGCACGGCGAGGACTACGCCGAGGGTGTCGCCGCCTTCCTCGAACGCCGCCCGCCGAACTTCACCTTCCGCTGACCGAGTCCGCCCGCCCGCCCGACCGCAGTGAAGGCCACCTTCACTGCGTGGAATCGAGCACAGCGGCGCGTCAGCGTCTCGGTTTGGGTGGTGGGGGGAGACGGGCGGGCGCAGGCATGGTGGCCTTCACTGCGGTCGGGTTCCGGCGGCTTGACGAGTCATGAGTAATGCATGTAGTAATGAGTGATGCATGACTCCCGGCGGACCGCGAACCTGCTCGGCGCGACCGCGCTCGCCCTGACCGATCTGGCCCTCGGCGGCGCGACCGAGGCCGCGAAGGTCAGCGCGAGCGGTGCCGCGGCGCTGGTGTCGCTGACGGCCCATCCCGGCCTGAGCGTGACGGAGCTTGGGCGGCGCGTCGGGCTGACCCAGTCGGCGGCGGCTCGCATGGTCGACTCGCTGGTGGCGGACGGCCTCGTGGAGCGGCGGGCCAGTCCGTGGCACAGCCGGATGACGATGCTGCACCCCACGAGAGCGGGCAGCCAGGCGGCACGGAAGGTGCTCGCGGCGCGGGCGAGCCCCCTGACCGACCTCGTCGCCGTACTGGACGAGGACGACCAGCGGACGCTCGACCGGCTGCTCTCCACGCTGCTCACCCGGCTCTATGACGAGGTGGGCAACGCCCAGTACCTGTGCAGGCTGTGCGACCGGAAGTGCTGCGCCACCGACGCGACGTGCCCGGTGGGACAAGCGGAACGGGAGCGGGATGAACGCGTGGCACCTGCGTGAGTCCTGGCGCAGCCGGCTCGGCACCGTGCGCTGGGACCGTTTCGGCGATCCGAGCGGCGAGCCCGTGGTACTCCTGCACGGCACGCCGTTCTCGTCGTACGTCTGGCGTGGCTTCGCCCGCGCGTTGACGGGCCGCCGCGTCCACGTCTGGGACATGCCGGGGTACGGCTCCTCGGAGAAGTTCGACGGCCAGGACCTCTCGCTCGCCGCGCTGGGCGAGGTGTTCCGGGACCTGCTGGAGCACTGGGGCCTCGCCGAGCCCGACGTCGTCGCCCACGACTCGGGCGGGGCCGTGGCGCTGGACGCGCACCTGCTGCACGGTGCGCCCTATCGCAGCCTCGCGCTCGTCGACGCGGTCGCGCTGGGGCCGTGGGGGAGCCCGTTCTCCCGCCTGGCGGGCGAGCACGCGGGCGTGTTCGAGCGGCTGCCCCCGGCGTTGCACCGCGCGCTCGTGCGGGAGTACGTCCGCTCGGCCGCCGCGCGGGAGCTGCGGCCGGACGTGCTGGATGCTCTCGTCGCACCGTGGCTCGGCGACGAAGGGCAGCGCGTTCTACCGGCAGCTCGCCCAGCGCACGGCCGACGCGGAGTACACCACCGCGATGCGGGACCGCTACGCCACGATCGACCTGCCCGTACTGGTGTGCTGGGGTGCCGACGACGCGTGGGTCCCCGCCGCGAGAGGGCGGGAGCTCGCCGCCCTGGTCCCCGGTGCCCGGCTGGAGGTCCTGCCCGGGGCGGGACACCTCGTCCACGAGGACAGTCCGGTCGAGCTGACCGTGGCCCTGACCGGGTTCCTGGGCCGCTAGGGCTCTCCGCCGGAGGGCACTAGATCCGCTCCAGCGGGTTGCCCTCGTAGGCGCGCCGCAGCAGCGCGGTGAGCTCGGGGTCCACCGACAGCTCCGCGTCGTCGATGGCCGACACGGGCTGGCCGGGGTTGCCGGAGTTGCACAGGAATGCGCTGCGCTGGGCGCGCGCCCGCTCCAGCGGCAGCGGGCGGGTGACGCTCGCGACGCCCAGTGCCGCGAGACCCCGTTCGAGCAGCAGCCGCATCGTGCCGCTCAGTTGTCGAGCCTGCGGCCACACCACGGTGTCGCCGTCGAAGAACCCGGCGTTCCAGATCGAGGCCTCGGACACGTTGCCCCCGGCGTCGACGAACAGCGCGTCGTCATAGCCCGCGAGCCTCGCCTCCCGGGTGTGGTGCAGCAGTCCGAACGTGCCGACGTGCTTCACCTCCGGCAGCGGGCGCTGGTAGCGCACCGAGCGCAACCGCACCGGCGCGGTGGACGCGACGCTCGGCGCCCGCAGGGTCACCAGCACGTCCGGGTCCACCGGCTCGACCCGCCCGCCGGGGGCCGCGAGGGAGAAGAGCGTGACCCTGGCGGTGACGGCGCCGGCGCCGTCGACCGCGCGGCGCAGGTACTCCCGCACCAGCGCGATGTCGAGTTCGCTGCCGAACAGCACCCTGGTGCCTTCGGAGAGCCGGCGCAGGTGCAACTCGAGGCCACGGGTGTGCCCGTCGCGCACCTGCAGCGAGGTGAAGTGGCCGTAGTTGACCACCGCGGGGACGGCGAGCTGCTCCGCCGTCGCCGGGGCTCCGTTGACGTGCGCGAGCAGCATCAACCGACGGTGACGCCGGTGAACTTCACCTCGGTGTTGGGCTTGCCGCCGCCGGGGCTCGGCTCGAACGCGCCGTCGTGGCCTCCGCGCGCGACCTCGTCGATGACCTCGAGTCCTTCGTCGGAGATCGTCCCGAACACGGTGTAGTCGGGGGAGAGCGGCGCCTCGCCGAAGACCATGAAGAACTGGCTGCCGTTGGTGTCCGGGCCGGAGTTGGCCATCGCGAGGATGCCGCGGCCGTACTTCAGCTGCTGGAACGTCTCGTCGGCGAAGCCGTAGCCGGGGCCACCGCTGCCGCTGCCGGTCGGGTCGCCGCACTGCAGCATCTGCAGGCCGGTGGTGCCGATGCGGTGGCACGAGGTGTCGGTGTAGAAGCCCTGCTCGGCCAGGCTGACGAAACTGTTCACCGTGCACGGCGCGAGCGCGCGGTCGAGCGTCAGCGGGATGTCGCCGACCGTGCTCTGCAGTGTCACGTTCACCGTGCCCTGCGAGGAGACGTTCTGGCCGTTCGGCGGGTTCACCGGCTTCGCGGGCTCCCCGGAGGCCGGGTACTCGCAGTTGGTCGGGTTGGGCAGCGGCTCCGGCCTGGCGGCGGGCTGCACGCGCTGGGTGGGGATGTCGATCTGCTCGGACGACGGCGCCGGTGACGGCGACTCGTTCGGCTGCTCACCGGCGGCGTTGTCACCACCCTGGGTGGAGAGCACCACGATGAGGCCCGCCACGACCACCACCACGCCGACGGTCACGCCGACGCCGATGATCTTGCGTCGCTTCGCCCGCTCGGCCCTGCGGACGAGCTGCCGCTCGAGCTTGCGCTTCGCGGCCTCGCGGCGCTGCTGGTTGGTCGCCACCTGCCCTCCCAGATCTTCTCGATGTCACCCGCCTGGCAGTAGGCGGCAGTCTATGGGCACTGTCTGTGAGGACCCTGTACAGGGGCGGCTAGGGTGGGGCAGATCCCAAACGCGGAGGTGGATTTCGTGCTCGTCGTCGGGTTCCCGGCCGGCGCGTTCCAGGCGAACTGCTACCTGCTGGCCGCCGACGCCGGTCACGGCTGTGTGATCGTGGACCCCGGCGAGGGCGCACGCGAGGGTGTCGACGCCGCGCTGCGGGAGTACCGGCTCACCCCGGCGGCCGTGCTCGCCACGCACGGGCACTTCGACCACGTGTACTCGGCAGCCGAGATCGCCGACGCGCACGGCATCCCGGTGTGGATCCGGCCCGAGGACCGCGTGCTGCTCTCCGATCCGCTGAAGGGGCTCGGCCCGGAGCTCGCCGCCGCGTTCGGCTCCGTCAGCCTCACCGAACCGCGCGACGTCCGGGAACTCGGCGACGGCCCGCTCGAGCTGGCCGGGCTGCGGATCACCACCGGCCACACACCGGGGCACACCCCCGGCTCAGCCGTGTTCCGGCTCGACAGTGACGAGGGCGGGCAGCTCGCGCTCACCGGCGACACACTGTTCGCGGGCTCCATCGGCCGCACCGACCTGCCCGGCGGCGACGCCAGGGAGATCGCCAGCTCGCTGCGTACCCTGCTGACCTACCCCGACGACACCGTCGTCCTTCCGGGGCACGGACCCACCACGACCATCGGCCGCGAGCGGGCCACGAATCCGTTTCTGGAAAACGGCGGGGGGATGTCATGACCGAACCGGAACCTGCCCAGCGCGAGCCGGGTCCCGAGCCGGACCGGATTCCGCTCTACGGGGACGACGCGGCACTGCGCCGCAAGCGCATGGTTTCCGGGCTCGTCGGCGTCGTTCTGTTCGCGGCCGCGTTCGGCGGCATCGCCGGCCTCATCGGCGGCCAGGTGACCGGGCTGGTCGTGGCCGGGATCATCGCGCTGCCGCTGCTCTACCTCGTGTCCTACAACGCGCGCCGCCAGGTGTGGCTGGAGGGCAAGACGGTGGTGGTGCGCAACTGGGGCAGCAGGCGCATCGACCTCGTCACGGCGGGGCGCATCGACCTGCTGGTCTCCGACGTCCGCGGCACCCGCACGGTGAGTCTGCTGGTCAACGCCGCCGAGCGGGGCAAGGCCATCAAGATCGACCTCGCCGTCTACGCCGGCACCGGTGGTCGCGAGCTGGGCATCCTCGCGCTGCGGAGGCTGGCCGACGCACTGCTGAACAACATCGACGCCAACGGCGTGGTGTTCTCGGAGTTGCTCGTCGCGCAGCTGCGCTCGGAGGCGCGCGGCGACGCCGCGGCCGACCGCCCGCTCTACCGGCTCGCGTCGGCGGCGCCGTCCGGCAAGCTGGTCCAGCGCTTCACGATGGACGCCGTGAACCGGTTCGTGGCGACCCTGGAGTGACGGCCTGCCCGTCCGCGCCCGGAGTGGTCAGGCGGCGTTCGATCGCGGTCAGCTGCGCGCGCATCGCCTCGAGCTGGTAGACGATCTCCGGCAGTTCCTGGGCGGCGAACACCGACAGCCGTTCCAGCTGTTCGCCCGTCTCCCGCAGGTCGCCGAGCAGCGCCGCGATCCTCGGCAGCGCCTCGATCGCCGCGTGGGCGGCGCGGCCGGCTCGGAGCGCGGTGTCCAGCACCCGGCGAGGGCTGGCGAGAGCTGAACCGAACATGGCGCCTCCAGCCGGGAAGGTTGCCCTGGACACGCCACTTCGTACCGCACCGGCGGCTGCCAAGGGGAGGCGGGGCGTGCCGGTGGGGCTGGTGTGACTACAGGGTATTCGCGGGGCTGATGTGGTCCGGCAGATCCTCCCGGACGACGATCAGGGCGGCCAGCAGGGTGGTCACCGGCACTGCGGCGACGATGCCGATGCTGCCCGCGAGCGTGCGGACGATCTCGGACGCGATGTCCTGCGAGCCCAGGATCGAACTGAGCCCCACGCCCGACAGCGAGGCCAGCAGCAGCACCGGCAGGGCGGCGCCCGCGTAGGCCATCACGAGCGTGTTGACCGCCGACCCGACATGGTCGCGGCCGATGCGCAGGCCCGCGCCGTAGAGCTCGCGCCAGCCCAGTGACGGGTTCGCCCTGCGCAGCTCCCACACGGCGCTGGTCTGGGTCACCGTGACATCGTCGAGCACGCCGAGCGCGCCGATCACCACCCCGGCCAGCAGCAGGCCGCGCGCGTCGATGCCGTGACCGAGCGAGGCGATGAGCGTGGACGTGTCGTCGCTGAGCCCGGTCAGCTCCGACATGGCCGAGAAGATCGCCGACAGGATCCCGATGAGCGTCAGGGACACCATGGTGCCGAGCACGGCGACCGACGTCCGCGCGGACAGGCCGTGGGTGAGGTACAGGGTGACGAACATGATCAGCCCGGAGCCGGCGATCGCGACCAGCAGCGGGTTCTCGCCGTGCAGGATCGCGGGCAGCACGAACACGGCGAGCGCCACGATGCTCAACCCGAGCGCGACGAGCGCGGCGAGGCCACGCCAGCGGCCGAGCGCGATCACCGCGAGCCCGAACAGCCCGGCGAGGATCAGCAGCGGGGTGCCGCGCTGGAAGTCCTGGATCTGGTAGGACTCCGAGTCCTCCGGCTGCGCGCCGCTGTAGGCGAGCACCACGGCGTCGCCGACGGCGAAGCGTGGTGTGCTCGGCTCGAGCGGAATCGTCTTGCGGATGGTAGTGCCCTCGGCGTCGCCGTCGGTGAGCAGGACGTCCACGGTGAGGCACTCGCTGCCGCCCTGCGGCGGTTCCCCCACCTGGACCTGCCCCGGCGCGAGACACGGCCCGGCCTCCGCCGCGGTCACCTCGCCGTGCACCGGCGTGCCGACCGCGTTGGCGCCCAGCGCCGCCGGCTCTCCCCACGGGTACAGCAGCGCCACCCCGGTTGCGGTCGCCAGCGCGAGCGGGGCGAGCAGCGCGATCAGCAGCATCTTCACCCGGCGGGACGCGGGTTCGGCGGGTCCGTGGCCGTGGCCGTGCCCGACGGGGAAAGCGGGTTCCCTGCGCTCCTCGGGTTCCCTGGGCTCCTGAGGGCGCTGTGGCGCGCTGCGCGGTCGCGCGGTCCGCCGCGTGGATTCGCGCTCCGGTGTCGCGCGCCGGGCGGTGTGCCTGCGCGGACCCGAGGGACGGTTCTCCCGTGGCTCGGCGGGGACCCGGCGGATGGGGCCGGTGTCGTCGTCGGAGATGTCGCGTGGCACCGGCCTATCTTGCGCCAACTCACCGGAACCGTCCCGAAGGCCCCCGCGTCAGAGCTGATCGAGAACGGGGTCCGGACGGCGGCGTGGTACGGAGTCGGTCCCGCCGGTCACGTCCGGCTGGGGGTCGGACGTGACCGGGGTGGGCCACCGCCACGCCGTCCCGTTCTCACCCGGCTTCTCTCCGGCAGATTCCGGCGAGCGAAACGGCCGCGTTGTCGCCCGTGCCGCCCGCCCGCGACCCTCCCGCGTACACCGAACGCGAGGAGGCAGGACGTGGACGAGCGTACGCCGCGGCCCCCGGAGCGACACGAGTTCCGGGTGCGCAGAAGGATCGCGTTGGCCGGCGGTGCGCTCACGCTCGTGGTGTACCTCGCGATTCCCGCCCTCACCGCGTTCACGACCCTGTTCGACGGGCACCTCGGCCCCGTCGGGCTCGGCTACGTGGCGGCCGCGTTCGCGATCCTGTTCCCGCTCGGCGGCGCCTACGCCTACTGCCGGTGGGCCAACCGAAGGGAGGGCGCGTCATGAACGTCCTCGCCGTCGTCGTGGTGATCGGGATCGTCGCGATCACCCTTGGTCTGACCAGCTTCGCGGCGCGCCGCAACCGCGACACCGATGACCACTACATCGCGGGCAGGCGCGTGAGCGGCTGGCAGAACGGCCTCGCGCTCGCCGGCGACCAGCTGTCCGCGGCGTCGTTCCTCGGCATCACGGGCGCGGTGGCGCTGTCCGGATTCGAGGGGATGTACCTCGCGCTGGGCATCCCGGTGGCCTACCTGCTGGTGCTTCTGGTGATCGCCGAGCCGCTGCGCAACCTCGGCCGGTTCACCCTCGCCGACGCGGTGGCCGCGCGGTTCGACGGCCGGCTGCTTCGCGGTGTGCTCGCGGTGGCGTCGCTGATCCTGTCCGTGGTCTACATGCTCATCCAGTTCGTCGGCGCCGGCCTGCTCGCGCAACTGCTGCTGGGCGTCGACTTCACGCTCGCCGTGCTGCTGATCGGCGCGCTCATGACCGTCTACACGTTCCTCGGCGGAATGGTCGGGACCACCTACATCCAGGTGTTCAAGGCGGTTCTGCTGATCGCGACCGTGCTGGTGATGCTCGGCATCGTGATGTCGCGGACCGGCTGGAACCCCGTCGGCTCGATGATCGAGGCGGAGCGCGAGTTCGGCAGCGAGGTCGTCGTGCCGCGGCACGACGACACCACCGCGGGGCTGAACAACCTGTCCCTCAACCTCGGCGTTGCGCTCGGCATCATGGGCCTGCCGCACGTGATGATCCGGTTCCTGACCGTGCGCGACGCCAGGGCCGCCCGCCACTCGGCCCAGTTCGCGATGTGGCTGTTCGCGTTCTTCTTCCTCACCCTGCCTGTCTTCGGGTACGCGGCGCTGCGCGAGGTGGGCCGGGAGCAGATCCTCGCCGACAACCCCGGCGGCAATCTCGCCGCGGCCCGGCTCGCGGAGATCATCGGCGGCAACCTGCTGTTCGCGATCGTCGTCGGCGTCGTGATGGCCACGATCCTCGCCGTGCTCGCGGGGCTGTCCATCGCGTCATCCGGCGCGGTCGCGCACGACCTATACAACGTCGCGATGCGCGAGGGAAAGGTCAGCCGCCGCAGGCAGTTCGTGGTCGGCCGCGTGGCCGGGGTGGCGATCTCGGTTGTGGCGATCCTGCTGGCACTCGGCGCCAAATCGCTCAACGTGGCCTTCCTCGCCAACGTCGCGTTCGCCATCGCGGCGAGCACGACGATGCCCGTGCTGCTGCTGACGATCTACTGGCGGGGCTTCAACCGCGTCGGCGCGACGTGGGGACTCGTCGGCGGGCTGGTGGTTTCACTGGGACTGGTGCTGATCGGTCCCGACGTCCTCGGCGAGGACCACTTGTTCCCGCTCTCGGTGCCCGCGCTCGTGTCGGTGCCGGCCGGGTTCTTGTGCGCGTGGCTCGGCAGTCTTGTGGGCAGGAACCGGCCGCAGGCGCGGGGTATCCCGTACGACGACCTCGTCGCGATGGCGTTTCCCCGGCGGCGGAGCACCGATGACAGCGAGGAAGTGATGGCGTGAACGGGTATTCGACGAGCAGGGCCTTCCTGGAGGCACTCCACGAGGGCGGCGTCCGGTACGTCTTCGCCAACCTCGGCAGCGACCACCCGGGGCTCGTCGAGGCGTACGCGCGGGCGCGGGCCGACGGGACCCTGGGCGAGCTGCCCGAGCTGGTGATCTGTCCCCACGAGAGCGTCGCCATGTCGGCGGCGCAGGGCTACGCGCAGGTGACCGGTGTGCCGCAGGCCGTGGTGGTGCACGTGGAGTGCGGCACGCAGAACATCGGCGGCATGTTGCACAACGCGGCCAAGGGCCGCGTCGGGGTGCTGCTCTACGCTGGCGCGTCGCCGTTCACGCAGGAGGGTGAGCTGCCGGGCAGCCGCAACGAGTTCATCCAGTGGATCCAGGACGTGCACGACCAGCGCGGCATCGTGCGCGGATACACCAAGTACGACAACGAGATCCGCACCGGGCACAACGTCAAGCAGCTCGTGCACCGGGCGTTGCAGCTCGCACGCAGCGAACCGGCCGGGCCGGTGTACCTCGTCGGCCCGCGCGAGGTGATGGAGTCACCCGCGCCCGAACAGCACGCCGACCCCGCTTCCTTCGGTCCGATCGCTCCCTCGGCGCTCGCGCCGGAGGTGGTCGAGCGGATCGGCGACGCCCTCGCCGGGGCGCGCAACCCCGTGGCCGTGACGTCCTATCTGGGCCGCGACCCGGAGGCGGTGCCGGGGCTCGTGGAGCTGTGCGAGACGCTGGCGCTTCCCGTGCTCGAGTCGGTGCCCATGCACGTGAACTTCCCCGGCGACCACCCGTTGCACTGGGGATACCAGTGGAACGAGCAGCGCGACAACCCGCTGCTGGCCGCCGCCGACGTGGTGCTCGTGCTCGGCAGCGACGTGCCGTGGATCCCGGTGAAGAACCGGCCCTCGCGGGACGCGCGGCTGTTCGTCGTCGACGTCGACCCGCTCAAGGAGCAGATGCCGCTGTGGCACGTCCCGGCCGAGTGTTTCGCGAGGGCCGACCTGCGCACGGCCGTCACCCAGCTCACCGGGTACGTGCGGGGCCGCGTGGACGCCGACGTGGTAGCCGACCGCGCGGCCCGTGCCGCCGCCGAGCACCACCGCCAGGTCCGCTCGCAGGTGGAGCGCGAGCAGCCGGACGGGGAGGTGATCACGCCGGAGTATCTGGTGGCGTGCGTGCGGGAGGCCATCGACGACGACACGATCGTGCTCACCGAGGCGATCACCAACTACCCGGTGGTCAGCGAGCACCTGCGGCGCTCGCGGCCCGGCTCCCTGATCGGCTCCGGTGGGGGCTCGCTCGGCTGGTCGGCGGGTGCGGCGATCGGGGTGAAGCTGGCGGCGCCGGAGCGCACGGTCGTGTCCTTGATCGGCGACGGATCCTACCTGTTCGGGGTGCCGTCGTCGGCGCAGTGGGTGGCGCGGCGCTACGGCACTCCGAGCCTGACGGTCATCTTCGACAACCGGGGCTGGAAGGCGCCGAAAATGTCCACGCTCGGTGTCTACCCGGACGGGGTGGCGGCCCAGCGGTCGGACTTCCCGGTGGGCTTCGAGCCCGAGGCGGACCTCCCGGGCATCGCCGAGGCCGCGGGCGGGGCGTGGGGCCGGACGGTGCGCGCCGCGAGCGAGTTGAAGGGCGTGCTCGCGGAGGCTCTCGGAGTCGTGCGGGCCGGACGCTCGGCGGTGGTCAGCGTGCACGTGCCGGACGCCTGAAGCTTTCAGTCAGTGGAAACCCCGGTTGATCCGGGCTGTCGTGATCGTCACCATCGCGCACGTGAGCGGGCAGAGTCGCCATGCGGACCGCCCGGCGCCGAAATCGGTGCTGGCGCGGGGACTGTCATTGCTGGACGCGTTCGGAGCGGGCGAACCCGAGCTGAGCCTTGCCGAGATCGCCGCGCGCAGCGGGCTGCCGAAACCCACGGCCCACCGGCTGCTGGCAGAGCTGGTGGAGTGGGGCGCCCTTGAGCGGTCGAGTCCGGGGCACTACCGGCTCGCGACGAAGCTCTTCCGGCTCGGCCAGCTCGTGCCGCGGCACCGGGTGCTCAGGCAGGCGGCGCTGCCGCACCTGGAGCAGCTCTACGAGGCCAGCCACGAGAACGTGCACCTGGCCGTTCCCGACAACGTCTACACCCTCTTCCTGGAGAAGCTCACCGGCCGCGAGTCGATGAGCATCCGCTCCCGGGTCGGCGGCCGGATGCCGTCGCACTGCACGGCCACCGGCAAGGTGTTCCTCGCGTGGGGCGGCCGTGACCGGCTCCGCCGCGTCGTCGACGCCGGCCTGCCCCGGTTGACGCCCAGGACCATCGTGCTGCCGGGCCTGCTGCACCAGGACCTCGAGCGCACGATTGCCCGTGGCCTCGGCATCAACCGCGAGGA
Organism: Prauserella endophytica; assembly: GCF_005146945.1. Lineage (GTDB taxonomy): Bacteria > Actinomycetota > Actinomycetes > Mycobacteriales > Pseudonocardiaceae > Prauserella_A > Prauserella_A endophytica. The sequence goes on along the minus strand of NZ_SWMS01000019.1, from coordinate 53,727 downwards.
GGCCGAGCCCGGCGTGTCCGCCGTGGCCGCCCCGGTGCTCGGCGCGAGGGGTGAGGTAGTGGCGGCCCTGTCGGTGACGGGCCGCTCCCACCGCCTCGACCTCGACCGGGTCGGCGGCCTCGTGCGTGCCGCGGCGAACGCGGTGTCGGCGAGCCTGCCCGCGGTGGCCGGCGCTCAGAACGGGTAACCGGCGACGTCTCCGCGCAGCGTGACCCAGCGGGTCTCGGTGAACGCCTCGATGTTGGCGGCGGCACCGCCGAAGCGGGAGCCCGTGCCGGAGGCGAGCACCCCGCCGAACGGAGCGTGCGCCTCGTCGTTCACCGTCTGGTCGTTGATGTGCACGATGCCGGTCGGGACGCGGTCGGCCAGCGCGAGGCCCTTGGCGATGTCCTTGGTCAGGATGCCCAGCGAGAGCCCGTACTCGCTCGCGGCGGCCAGCCGCGCGGCCTCTTCGATCGTGCCGAACCTCGCGACCGGCGCCACCGGCCCGAACACCTCCTGGTCGTAGGCGGGCACGCTCGGCTTCGCCCCGGCCAGCACGGTGGGCCGGTAGAACAGCCCCTCGTACTCCCCGCCGGCCGCGAGGCTCGCGCCCGCGTCGACGCTGGAGCCCACCAGGGCGTGGATCTTGTCGCGCTGCCGCTCGTCGATGATCGGCCCGAGCGCGACTTCCCCCGTGGCCGGGTTCCCGACCGGCAGCCCGGCTGCCGTCGCCGCGAGGCGCTCGACGTACTCGTCGTAGATCGACTCGTGGACCAGGTGCCTGCCCGTTGTCATGCAGATCTGACCCTGGTGGAAGAACGACCCCCACGCCGCCGCGCTCGTCGTGGCCGCTACGTCGGCGTCGTCGAGCACGATCAGCGCCGAGTTGCCACCCAGCTCGAGGTGGGCGCGCTTGAGGTGACGGCCCGCCAGTTCGCCGACCGCACGGCCCGCGGCCGTCGACCCGGTGAACGAGATGACGCGGACGTTCGGATCCTCCACCAGCGCCTGCCCGACCTCGGCTCCACCGGGCAGCACATGAAGTACCCCAGGCGGCAGCCCGGCCTCCTCGAAGACGCGTGCGAGCGCGACCCCACCGCACACGGCCGTGCGCGGGTCTGGCTTGAGCACCACGGCGTTGCCGAGGGCGAGCGCCGGGGCCACCGATCTGATGGACAGGATCAGTGGCGCGTTGAACGGCGAGATCACTCCCACCACGCCTGCCGGAACGCGGCGCGCCATGCTCAGCCTCGGCGCCTCGCTCGGCAGCAACTCGCCCAGCGGGTGCGAGGGCAGTGCCGACGCCTCGAAGCACTCGCCCTCGGCGACGTGCAGCTCGAAGTCAGCCTTGCCGGGGATGCTGCCGGACTCGCGGATCAGCCAGTCGCGCAGCTCCTCTGCGTGCGTGCTCCACAGCCCACCGGCCCGCCGCAGGATCGCGGCCCGCTCGGAGAAGGGCGTCGTGGCCCAGTCGCGCTGCGCCTGCGCGGCCACGGCCGCGGAGCGGGCGACGTCAGTCGCCGACGCGGCGCCGACCCGGCCCAGCTCCTCGCCGGTCGCCGGTTCGACAACGGTCGTCTCACCGCCATCGGCCTTCTCCCACGAGCCGGTGAAGACCCGGCCCTGCCATGTCCGGACGTCGAGAAAGCTCACGGTCACTCCCATCCGCATCGTGCGCGCTGTGGCGTCATGATGGACTGGGTCCGGTCCCGGTCGCAGTGCGCCTTTCCATCGACCGGAACGCGGGTGCGGGCCTGAGGTGTCCGATGCCCGTGCGCCGTGTGGTCCCGTGTCCTCTCCGTCGAGCCGTGTGGCAGGGAAGGCCGCTTCCCCGTCCCGATGCCGACGATCGCGGCGGGCTTTGTGTGGTCACGCCCTGTGGGCTGTTGGCATCGCGTACCTCCTCTCCTGATCGTGGGTGCCGATCCCCGTCGCACCTGGGCGCTCGCCGCGCGCGAGATCCCCTCGTCCAGGTTCCTGTGCGGGTCCGGCCCGACGCCGGTGACCGCGCGTTGCCTTGACACTACATCGAACATGTGTTCGAATCAAGTCTGTGAGATGGGATGGCCAGCGAGCCGACGGGAACGCCGAGCAGGCGCTGCTCGGGCTGTCCGGCCTGATCCGCTCCGTGCGGTCACCGGACTTCTCCGGCGTGACCTTTCACGAGGTCCACGCCCGCTCGGTGCTGAACAAGGTGCCCGACGCGTCGCGGGTGCCGTTCCGATGGACGATCAACCCGTACCGGGGCTGTTCTCACGCGTGTACCTACTGCCTCGCGGGCGAGACGCAGATCCTGCTGGCGAACGGCCGGACGAAGCCGTTGGCCGAGCTCGAGGTCGGCGAGGAGATCTACGGCACGCGGCTGGAGGGCGACTACCGGCGCTACGTGCCTACGCGCGTGCTCGCGCACTGGTCGACGATCAAGCCCGCCTACCGGATCAACCTGGAGGACGGCACGAGCCTCGTCGCCAGTGGCGACCACCGGTTCCTCACCAACCGTGGCTGGAAGCACGTCACCGGAGCGCAGCAGGGCGCGGCGCGCAGGCCGTACCTCACGACCGGCAACAAGCTCATGGGCGTCGGCCGCTTCGCCGCCCAGCCGGAACTGTCGCGCGCATACCGCGAGGGTTACCTGGAGGGGATAGGCGCCGGGCGGGGACCGGCCGACGGTGAGGCGCTGGACCGGATCCGGTCGTTCTCGCAGTGGCACGGCGGTGCCAGGGATACCGCCGTGCCGATGGTGCCGGAGGAGGACTGGCACAAGGGCTTCCTCGCCGGGATCTTCGACGCCGAGGGCAGCCACTCGCGGGGCATCGTCCGGATCTCGGTACTGGCGCCGGACGTGCTCGACACGGTGCGCCTCGCGTTGAAGCGCTTCGACTTCGCGCACGTCGTCGAGGATCCGGGCCGGGTCAGCGGTCTGCGGGTGCTCCGGCTCTCGGGCGGGCTCGCCGAGCGGCTGCGCTTCTTCCACACCACCGATCCCGCGGACACCCGCAAACGCACCATCGACGGAATGGCGATCAAGTCGGGGGCGCGGCTCGGGGTCGTGTCCGTCGAGCCGCTGGGAGTGGAACGGCCGCTGTTCGACATCACCACGGGCACGGGAGACTTCATCGCCGACGGGGTGGTGAGCCACAACTGCTTCGCGCGCAACACCCACACCTATCTCGATCTCGACGCGGGCAGGGACTTCGACACCCAGGTGGTCGTGAAGGTCAACGCGCCCGAGGTCCTCGCGGCTCAGCTCCGGCGTCCGAGCTGGAAACGCGAGCACGTCGCGATGGGCACGAACACCGACCCGTATCAGCGCGCCGAAGGCAAGTACGAGCTGATGCCGCGCATCATCACGGAGCTGGCCGGGTCGGGCACGCCCTTCTCGATCCTCACCAAGGGCACGGTGCTGGCCAGGGACCTGCCCCTGCTGCGCACGGTGGGCAGGGACGTCTCCGTCGGCCTCGGGGTCTCGATCGCATTGCTGGACCGCGACCTGCAGAGCACCCTCGAACCGGGCACGCCGAGCCCGAGGGCGCGGCTCGCGCTCGTGCGGAAGGCGCGGGAGGCCGGGTTGCCCTGCGGGGTGTTCCTCGCTCCGGTGCTGCCGGGGCTCACCGATTCCACCGAGGCGCTCGAGAGCCTCCTTGCGGAGGTGGCCGATGCCGGCGCGACGGGTGTCACGGTGATCCCGCTGCATCTGCGTCCAGGTGCGCGGGAGTGGTTCGCGCGTTGGCTGGCGGAGCACCACCCGGACCTCGTGCCGCGCTACCGGCAGTTGTACGCGCGGGGCAGTTACGTGAACGCGGCGTACCGGCGGTGGCTGTCCGCACGCGTCACGCCGCTGCTGCGCCGGTACGGGCTCGATCCCCGGTCCGGTGGTGAGGAGCGTGGCGTGCCAGGGGATGAGGAAGCCGGCTGGCCGGAGGGCAGCATGCCGCGTGGGGAGAGCGAGCCGACCCGGACGAAGGGAGACCAGATGACACTGCTTTAGGTGCCCGCGCACTCGGGAAACCTGGTGGCGGCCGACCCCGGTCGGTTCGTTAACCTGAGCCGTCGGCGAAACGCCGCTGCACACCGATGGCAAGACCGCTACCACTGCTTTCCGAGAGGATCCTGCGAAGTGCTTCGCACCCACAACGCCGGCACGTTGCGTGTCGAGCAGGCTGGCCAGACCGTCACGCTCACCGGTTGGGTGGCCCGGCGGCGGGACCACGGCGGGGTCATCTTCGTCGATCTCCGGGACGCGAGCGGGGTCGCGCAGGTCGTCTTCCGTGAGGGCGAGATGGCCGAGCGGGCGCACCAGCTCCGCGCGGAGTACTGCATCAAGGTGGTCGGCGAGATCGCGAAGCGGCCCGAGGGCAACGAGAACCCGGAGATCCCGACCGGGCAGATCGAGGTCCTGGTCACGGAGCTGGACGTGCTGTCCGAGTCGGCGGTGCTGCCGTTCCCGATCGACGAGCGGCTCGAGGTCGGCGAGGAGGTGCGGCTCAAGCACCGGTACCTCGACCTGCGCCGCAACGGTCCCGCGAGTGCGATGCGGCTGCGCAGCGAGGTCAACCGGGTGGCGAGGACCGTCCTGCACGACGAGGGCTTCATCGAGGTGGAGACGCCCACGATGACGCGCTCGACGCCCGAGGGCGCCCGCGACTTCCTGGTGCCCGCACGCCTGCGGCCGGGCTCCTGGTACGCGCTGCCCCAGTCGCCGCAGCTGTTCAAGCAGCTGCTGATGGTGGGCGGGCTCGAGCGGTACTACCAGATCGCCCGGTGCTACCGCGACGAGGACTTCCGTGCCGACCGGCAGCCGGAGTTCACGCAGCTCGACATCGAGATGAGCTTCGTCGAGCAGGACGACGTGATCGCGCTCGGCGAGCGGGTGGTCACCGCGCTGTGGAAGCTCGTCGGGGTCGACGTGCCGCAGCCGTTCCGCCGGATCAGCTACGCCGAGGCGATGGCGAAGTACGGCACGGACAAGCCGGACCTGCGGTTCGGTCTGGAGCTCACCGAGCTGACGGAGTTCTTCGCCGACACGCCGTTCCGCGTGTTCCAGGCGCCCTACGTCGGTGCGGTGGTCATGCCAGGCGGTGCCGACCAGCCGCGGCGGCAGCTCGACGCCTGGCAGGAGTGGGCCAAGCAGCGCGGGCACAAGGGCCTCGCGTACGTGCTCGTCGGTGAGGACGGCACGCTCGGCGGTCCCGTGGCGAAGAACCTGTCCGACCACGAGCGGGATCATCTGGCCGAGGCGGCGGGCGCGAAGCCCGGCGACTGCGTGTTCTTCTCGGCGGGCAAGCCCAACGACGCGCGGCAGCTGCTCGGTGCGGCTCGCGTGGAGATCGCGCAGCGGCTCGGCATGATCGACGAGAACGCGTGGTCGTTCGTGTGGGTGGTGGACTTCCCGCTGTTCGAGGCCGCGGACGAGACCGACGACGTCGCCGTGGGCGGCGGCAAGTGGACGGCGCTGCACCACGCGTTCACCTCGCCGACGCCGGAGTGGATCGAGAAGTTCGAGTCCGACCCCGGCAACGCGCTGGCCTACGCCTACGACATCGTCTGCAACGGCAACGAGATCGGCGGCGGCTCCATCCGTATCCACCGCGGTGACGTGCAGCGGCGCGTCTTCGAGGTGATGGGCCTTTCCGAGGAGGAGGCGCAGGAGAAGTTCGGCTTCCTGCTGGACGCGTTCCAGTTCGGCCCGCCGCCGCACGGCGGCATCGCGTTCGGCTGGGACCGCATCGTGATGCTGCTCGCCGGCGCGGACTCGCTGCGGGACGTGATCGCCTTCCCGAAGACCGGCGGCGGCTACGACCCGCTGACCGGCGCCCCGGCGCCGATCACCGCAGAGCAGCGCAAGGAAGCCGGGGTGGACGCGAAGCCGCAGCAGCGCGGCTGACGGCCGGTGCCGCAGCTCAGCACCACCGGTGCCGCAACTCAGGACCGTCTGCCCGCCGGGGCGCACCGACGCGGTACCGGCGGCGGGCTCCGGCGCCGCTCCGGGGCGGCCCACGTGGTGCCGTGGGGCACCGCCGTTTCGCCCGAGGGCGACATTGGAGGCCGACAGCGCGCGGGGCCGCCGACGAGGTCGTCAACGGGCTCTACGAGCAGGAGTTCGGACGGGGTCGTCACCCGGCTTTGCCGCAGTAGCTCGACCACACCGGCGCACTCGAGCTGGAGATGTGCCCCGGCCTGCTACGCCGCGGTCGCAGCCGTGCTCGGACAGTGGTCCCTGTCCGCCTCGGCCAGGGCGGTCCGTTGTGAACCTCCTGGGCATCGCGCTCGCGGCGGTTTGGTGAGGACGGCGCGGGTACGAAGGAAACGTTCCGCGGCGTCGCCCCGACCACCGTCGGACGGTTGAGGGACAATCCCGCGAAATCTTCATGTTCTCGCCGACGTTGTGGTCACCGCTGCTCGTTCACTAGTAGGGTCGGAGCCAATGACTGTGGACACCTCCTCTACCGATGAGTCGCCGATCGGTGCAGGAGCGGAACTTCTCTCTGTCGATGCCGCCGTCGCCGCCGCCGAGGCGGTGCTCGCCCAGCGGTTCGGCAGCACGATCACTCTGATCGATGCCGAGGACCTGGCCGGGAGCGGCCCCGCCACCGTGGTCAGGGCCCGGGTCGACTCGTCGTCCTTCGCCCTGCCACGCACGCTGGTGATCAAGCACTACCCGGGTGCGGCCCGGCAGGGGCAGGACGACTCGTTCGCCAGGGAGGCGGCGAGCTACCAGCTGTTCACGGCGCTCTCCCCCGAGGACCGGATGTGCCCCGAGCTCCTGGCACACAGCGCTGACCAGCGGGTGCTGGTGATCGACGACCTCGGGAGGATGCCGACTCTCGAGGACAAGCTCTGCGGGGGCGACAGCCGCGCCGCCGAGACGGCCCTGCTGTCGTGGGCCCGCTCGCTCGGGCGCCTGCACTTCAGCACGGCCAACCGCGAGGCCGACTTCAACGCGCTGCTGCGCAGGCTCAACCCGCGGAACCGGACCGGCGAGGCGCCGGACGACGACGCGGGCGCCGCGCCGGGCGACGTCACCGAACAGACCCCGCACCTACTGGAGCAGGCCTTCGGCATGCGGACGCCCGACGCCGTGCGGGAGGCCGCCGCGCGTGCCGCGGAGCAGATCCGAGCCGGCGGCTACCGCGCGTTCAGCCCGGTGGACCTGTGGCCCGACAACAACCTGGTCACCGGCGCGGGTGTGCGGTTCCTCGATTTCGAACACGGCCGGGTGCGCAGCGCGCTGATCGACGCGGCTCATCTGCGCGTGCCGTTCGTCTCCGCCTCGCACCCGCTGTCGCTGCCAGCGGGGATGAGCGAGGCGATGATCGCGGCGTGGCGCGCCGAGGTCGTCGGCCTCTGGCCCGCCCTGGCCGACGAGGACACGCTGTCCGCGTACCTGCTCGACACCGAGCTGCTGGCCGTGTGGCACGCGACGTGCCGGCACGTGCCCGGGCTCGCCGACGTGCGCAACGCCTCGCGCACCGGGCGCGCGGCCGCGCTGGTCACCTGGTGGCGCGGTCTCGCCGAGCACGCGGAGCACAGCGACCGCGAGTGCGACACCGCGGTCGCGGAGCACGCCGCCAGGGTGGCAGCGGCGCTCGACACGCGCTTCGGGCCGGATCTGGAGCTCGCGCTGTACCCCGCCTTCCGTTAGGCACTGGCACCGAGCATTCCTCGACACGTCCACGCGTCGTTACCCGCGGCTCACCGCTGGTGAGCTTCGGTGGCCGATGGTGTCCACGTGGTGTGCGACGACGTGGCCAGGACAGCAATCCCCGAGACCCCACAGCCCTCCCCGCCGGTGCGGGCACGGCGCCTCGTCGTGCTCGGTGATTCGACTGCCGTCGGCCTCGGCGACCCGCTGCCCGACGGCGCCTGGCGCGGGATGGGCCCGCTCGTCGCCGACTCTCTGGGCATCGAACCCGCCGGGTACCTCAACTGCTCCTTCACGGGCGCGCGCATGGCCTGCGTCCGCACCGACCAGCTGCCCAAGGCGCTCGCGCACCGGCCCGACGTCGCGCTGCTGGTCGTCGGCATGAACGACACCCTCCGTTCCGACTTCTCGCCCCGGCGGATCGCCGCCGATCTCGACCACGTGCTGACCGAACTGGCCGCGGCCGGGGCGCTCGTGCTGCCCGTCAGGTACCACGACCACGGCCGGGTGTTCCGGCTGCCACGCTCGCTGCACCGGGCGCTGCGGGCCCGCATCGACGCGCTCAACGCCGCCATCGACGAGGTGGTGGTGCGGCACGGGGTGCCGTGTCTCGATCTCGACGCCGTGCCGGGGACCTACGAGCTCGCCTCGTGGAGCGTCGACCGGCTCCACCCGTCCGAGCTGGGGCACCGGCTGCTCGCGCGCGGGTTCGGGGAGTTGCTCGCCGGCGCGGGGTACGCGGTGCCCGCGCCGGTGAGCCTGGTCTGCTCCGGGGGCAAGGAGATCGGCGCGCTCGACCACGTCGGCTGGCTCGTGGTCAAGGGCATCCCGTGGCTGTGGCGGCGGGGCCGGGACCTCATGCCCTACGCCGCGGGGATCATGCTGCGGGCCGCCACCGAGCGGCGCCGCCGTCCGGCCGGAGCGGAGGAGAGCCCGGCCGAGCTGCCCGCACCCGCGGCGGCGCACTGAACCCACGCGCCGAGGGGGCGCGCCGGATGTCGGCCCTCGCGGCTACCGTCGAGGTGTGCACCAAGACGAACTCTTCACGGTGAACCCGGACGTGGCCCCGCCGCCGGAGCCCGTCGCGGTCTCGGAGCCGCCGCCCCCGCCGCCCGGCTCTCCGCTGGCCGTGCGGATGCGCCCGCGCACCCTCGGCGAGGTCGTCGGTCAGCAGCACCTGCTGGGGGAGGGCGCGCCGCTGCGCAGGCTGGTCGAGGGCGCGGCCCCTGCGTCGGTCCTGTTGTACGGCCCGCCGGGCACCGGGAAGACGACGCTCGCCAACCTCGTGTCGACGGCGACGGGCCGGCGTTTCGTCGCGCTGTCGGCGCTCTCGGCAGGGGTCAAGGAGGTCCGGGGCGTCATCGAGGAGGCCAAGCGGCGCCGCCGCTACAACGGCGAGAACACGGTGCTGTTCATCGACGAGGTCCACCGCTTCTCCAAGACCCAGCAGGACGCGCTGCTTGGCGCGGTCGAGGACCGCACGGTGCTGCTCGTCGCCGCCACCACGGAGAACCCGTCGTTCTCCGTGGTCTCCCCGCTGTTGTCGCGCTCGCTCGTGCTTCAGCTGCGCCCGCTCACCGACGACGACATCCGGGACCTCCTGGGCCGCGCCCTCGCCGACGAACGCGGCCTCGGCGGCGAGTTCACCCTCACCGACGAGGCGACGGCGCACCTGGTGCGACTCGCGGCGGGTGACGCGCGGCGCGCGCTCACCGCGCTGGAGGCCGCGGCCGACGCGGCCTCGGCCACGAGCAGCCCCACGATCGAGCTCGCCACCGTGGAGTCCACTGTGGACAAGGCTGCGGTGCGCTACGACCGCGACGGGGACCAGCACTACGACGTCATCAGCGCGTTCATCAAGTCGATCCGCGGTTCCGATGCCGACGCCGCGCTGCACTACCTCGCCCGAATGATCGAGGCGGGGGAGGACCCGCGCTTCATCGCGCGCAGGCTGGTCGTGCACGCGAGCGAGGACATCGGGCTCGCCGATCCCACCGCGTTGCAGGCAGCGGTCGCGGCGGCGCACGCCGTGCAGTTCATCGGAATGCCCGAGGGCAGGCTCGCGCTGGCACAGGCGACGCTGCATCTCGCCACGGCGCCGAAGTCCAACGCGGTGATCACCGCGATCGACAGCGCGCTGGCCGACGTCCGCTCCGGCGGCGTCGGCACGGTGCCCCCGCACCTGCGGGACGGCCACTACGCGGGCGCGGAGAAGCTCGGCAACGCGCAGGGCTACCGCTACCCGCACAACGTGGCCGAGGGAGTGCTCGCCCAGCAGTACCCGCCGGACGAACTGGTGGGCCGCGACTACTACGAACCGACCCAGCGCGGCGCCGAGCGCACGCTCGCCGAGCGGGTGCCGCGGCTGCGCCGCACCATCAGGGGAGGCTGATCCGGCGAAGGAGGGACCATGACGGGCAAACCGGTCGTCGCCGTGCTCGGCACGGGCACCATGGGGCTGCCGATGGCGCTGAACCTGCTCGAAGCGGGCCTGCCCGTGCGGGCGTGGAACCGCACGGTCGGCCGGGCGCAGCCACTCGCCGAGCTGGGCGGGGACCTGGTCACCGAACCACGCGCGGCCGTCGGGGGAGCCGACGTGGTGGTGACGATGCTCGCCGACGGTCCCGCCACGCGCGAGACCGTCGAGCCCGTGCTGGATTCGTTCGGCCCCGCTGCCGTGTGGCTGCAGATGGGCACGATCGGGCCGGCGTGGACGGAGACCCTCGCCGGCCTGGCCGCCTCGGCCGGGGTGGACTTCGCCGACGCGCCCGTGCTGGGCACCAGGAAACCCGCCGAGGACGGCACGCTCGTGGTCCTCGGCTCAGGGCCGGCACACGTTCGGGGACGATGCGAGCCGGTGTTCGACGCGGTCGGCAGCCGCACCCTCTGGGTCGGTGACACGGGTGCCGGCAGCAGGCTCAAGCTCGTCGCCAACGCGTGGGTGCTCGCGCTGACCAACGCCACGGCCGAGAGCGTGGCGCTCGCGCGTGAGCTCGGCCTCGACCCGGAGCTGTTCCTCGAAGCCATCGGGGGAGGCCCGCTCGACGCCGGCTACGCGCACGTCAAGGGCGAGGCGATGATCACGGGGCAGTTCCCGTTGAGCTTCGCCGTGCGGCACGCGCTCAAGGACGCCGACCTCGTTCTCGCCGAGGAGGGCGACGCCGATCTCGCCGGGGTGCGCGCCGCCCGGCGGCACCTCGCGGCCGCCGCGGAGGCTGGCCACGCCGACGACGACATGGCGGCGCTGTACCGCGGAGTCGTGAGCCGGGACAGGGCGGACGCGCGGCAGGGTCGCACGGCCGGGGCCGACGACGCACGGTAGCCTGACCCGCACATCGACGTCGCCACCGATCCTGGAGGAGGGCACGTGTCGGCAGGGCAGATCGCCGCACTGATCGCCGCTGGCGCATTCGTGCTGCTGGTGTTGTTCCTCGCGATCGCGTTGATCAAGCTCGGCCGCACGCTGGACGAGGCCACGATCGCGATCCGCAAGGCACACGAGAACACCGACCCGCTGCTGCACGGCGCGAACGACACGATCACGCATGTCAACACGCAGCTCGAGCGTGTGGACGGCATCACGGCCAACGCGCAGGCCGTCTCGGGCAACGTGTCGGCGCTGTCGTCGGTGTTCACCGCGACCCTCGGCGGCCCCCTCGTGAAGACCGCCGCGCTGTCCTACGGACTGTCCAAGGCCGTGCGCGCGCGCCGTAAGGGCAAGGCCGAGAACGGCAAGCACACGCTGCGCCGGGGCAGGAAGAGCAAGCGATGAGGCGGCTGTTCTGGCTCGGCATGGGTGTCGCCGCCGGGGTCGCCCTCTCCCGTAAGGCGACCGAAACGGCTCGTCAAGCCACTCCGGCGGGGTTAGCCTCGAACCTGGGCGACGCCGTGCGGGAGCTGGCGGGCGCCATCGGCGCGTTCGGTGCGGACGTCCGCGCCGGGATGAGCGAGCGGGAGCAGGAGCTGAGCGACATCGTGGAGCGGCGCACGGGCCTTCCGGGGAGGACCGAGGCCACGAGGTACACGGCGGCGGGCGGCAGGCACGCCGCCACCGAGTCGCGCGCCCGGCGAGCGCCCCGGGCGGAGAGCTGAGCGGCGTCGTTCGCCGCGCTCCCCGCCGTCACCGCCGTCCCCGAAACCAGGCTCGCGCCCGATCCGGTGCCGCCGAGCCTCACCCAGAGGAAAACCAGTGGAAACACACGAGATCAACAAGCGGTTCCTGAACTACTTCGAGGGGCACGGGCACACCAGGGTGCCCAGCGCCTCGCTGATCCTCGACGACCCGACCCTGCTGTTCGTCAACGCGGGCATGGTCCAGTTCAAGCCGTACTTCCTCGGCGAGGTGCCGCCGCCCTACCCGCGTGCCACGAGCGTGCAGAAGTGCGTGCGCACCGGGGACATCGACGAGGTCGGCAAGACCACGCGGCACAACACGTTCTTCCAGATGGCGGGGAACTTCTCGTTCGGTGACTACTTCAAGGAAGGCGCCATCGCACGTGCCTGGGAGCTGATCACCACCTCGCAGGACGACGGCGGCTTCGGGTTCGACCCCGGCCGCATCTGGGTCACCGTCTACGAGAACGACTCCGAGGCCGCGGGCCTGTGGCGGGAGATCGCCGGCATCCCGTCCGAGCGGATCCAGGCCCGCGACGGCAGGGACAACTACTGGGACATGGGCGTGCCCGGCCCCGGCGGCCCGTGCTCGGAGATCTACTACGACCGCGGCCCCGCGTACGGTCGCGAGGGCGGCCCCGTCGTCGACGAGGACCGTTACCTGGAGATCTGGAACCTCGTCTTCATGCAGGACGTGCGAGGCGACCAGAGTCCGAAGTACGGCCACCCTCCGGTCGGTGAGCTGCCGAAGAAGAACATCGACACCGGCATGGGCGTCGAGCGGGTCGCGTACCTGCTGCAGGGCGTCGAGAACGTCTACGAGACCGACCTCGTCCGCCCGGTGATCACCAAGGCGGAGGAATTCTCCGGCCGCCGCTACGGTGCGAACCACACCGACGACGTGCGCTTCCGCGTCATCGCCGACCACGCGCGCTCGGGCGTCATGCTCATCACCGACGGTGTCACGCCCGGCAACGAGGCGCGCGGTTACGTGCTGCGGCGCCTGCTGCGCCGCATCGTGCGTTCCGTGCGCCTGCTCGGCGTGCACGAGCCGGTGCTGCCGGAGTTCGCCAAGGTGGTGCGCGACGCGATGTCGCCGTCGTACCCGGAGATCGCGCGCGACTTCGACCGCATCAGCGACGTGATGCGCGTCGAGGAGGAGACCTTCCTCTCCACGCTCACCAGCGGCTCGAAGATCTTCGACCTCGCCGCCGAGGAGACCAAGCGCTCCGGCGGCGACATCCTGGCCGGGGACAAGGCGTTCCAGCTGCATGACACCTACGGCTTCCCGATCGACCTGACCCTCGAGATGGCCGCGGAGCAGGGCCTTTCGGTCGACGAGGACGGTTTCCGCACGCTCATGGAGGAGCAGCGGCAGCGGGCCAAGGCCGACGCCGCGGCACGCAAGAGCGGCCACGGCGATCTCTCCGAGTACCGCAAGGTGCTGGAGCAGCACGGCGAGACCGAGTTCCTCGGCTACACCGACCTCCAGGCCACCTCGCGCGTGCTCGCGCTGCTGCAGGACGGCGTGCCCGTGCCCTCGGTCGGCGAGGGGCAGCGGGCCGGCCTGATCCTCGACCGCACGCCGTTCTACGCCGAGAGCGGTGGCCAGATCGCCGACACCGGCACGCTCTTGGGTCACGGCGTCGAGCTGAAGGTGCTCGACGTGCAGAAGCTCGTGCCCGGCCTGTTCGTGCACAGCGTCGAGGTGATCGCGGGCGAGGTCGGCCTCGACACCGAGCTGACGGCGTCGGTCGACGCCACGCGCCGCGCCTCCATCGAGCGGTCGCACTCGGCCACGCACCTCGTGCACGCGGCCGTGCGCGGCGCCTACGGCAAGCGCGCCGCCCAGGCGGGCTCGCTGAACTCGCCGGGCCGCATGCGCTTCGACTTCACCACGCCCGGCTCGGTGTCGGCCGACGTGCTCACCGAGGTCGAGGAGGAGGTCAACGACTACCTCCAGACCGATGTCGAGGTGCAGTCCTACGTCACCACCAAGGACAAGGCGCTCGAGCTCGGGGCGGTCGCCCTGTTCGGCGAGAAGTACGGCAACGACGTGCGCGTGGTCGACATGGGCGACTACTCGCGCGAGCTCTGCGGTGGCACGCACGTCGGCCGCATCGGCCAGCTCGGCCTCGTCAAGCTCGTCAGCGACGCGTCGATCGGCTCTGGCGTGCACCGCGTCGAGGCGCTCGTGGGCACCGACGCGCTGAGGCACGTGCGCAAGGAGCAGCTGCTCGTCTCACAACTGGCCGGAACGCTGAAGGTACCGACCGACCAGCTGCCCTCCCGCATCGAGGACGTGCTCTCGCGGCTGCGCAACGCCGAGAAGGAGATCGAGCAGCTTCGCACGCGGCAGGTGCTCGGCTCGGCGGGGTCGCTGGCGGAGAAGGCGCAGGACGTGGGCGGTGTCTCCCTGGTCGCGGAGCAGCTCGCCGAGGGCGTCGACGCGGGTGGCGTGCGCGCGCTCGCGGGTGAGGTCCGCAACCGGCTGGGCTCGCGGCCCGGCGTGGTGGCGCTGTTCGCCCCCGCCGACGGCAAGGTGAGCTTCGTCGTCGCCACCACCGCTGCGGCGCGAGACAAGGGGCTCGCGGCGGGCAAGCTGGTGCCCGCGTTCGCCGAGGCGGTCGGCGGTCGCGGCGGCGGCAAGCCGGACATGGCACAGGGCGGCGGCACGAACCCCGCGGGCATCGACCAGGCCATCGCGGCGCTGCGCGGTGCCCTCGCCTCGGGGTGAGCGACATCCGTCCGGACCGGCCCGGGGAGCAGGATCCCGGGGCCGGCCGCAGGCTTGCCGTCGATGTCGGGTCCGTGCGGGTGGGTGTGGCCCTCAGCGATCCCGCGCCCATCCTGGCGAGCCCGCTCGCTACCCTGTCGCGTGATGCGGACGACGACACCGATCTCGACGAGCTGGCGCGGCTTGTCGCCGAACACGAGGTGGTCGAGGTGATCGTGGGACTGCCGAGGACACTGGCCGACCGCCACGGCGCGGCGGCCGAGACCGCCGCGGACTACGCCCGCAGGCTCGCCGAGCGGGTGGCCCCCGTGGCGGTGCGGCTCGCGGACGAGCGGCTCACCACGGTGAGCGCCAGCCGCATGCTGTCCCAGCGCGGCGTCAAGGGCCGTAAGCAGCGGGCCGTGGTGGACCAGGCCGCCGCCGTCGAGATCCTGCAGGGCTGGCTCGACGCGCGCGGCGCGGCGATCGCGAGGGAGGCCGGTCCGGCATGAGCACCCCCGACGACGGTCCCGGCGGCAGGCGCCGCCTCCGCCCGGCCCAGCGGTCCCCGCAGGCGGAGCGCCCGCCCCGGCCCCCGCGCCAGGCCGCGGCGGAGCCGCCCCAGCGCCCGCTGCCCTCCGACCCGCCGGTGCCGAGGCGCCCGCCCGCCCGACGGGCGCGGCACGCCGCACCCGAGCCAGGCCCCGCGCCGCGTCCCGGGGAGCCGAGGGGCGCGGTGCCCGAGCGCAGGCCCCGGCCGCCCGCCCGCCGCAGGCGCTCGCCCAACGAGGGCGTGCCGCCGGACGAGAACCCCACCGAGGTGCTCGGCCTCGACTTCGGCGACCGGGACTACCGCGACTACGACGAGTACGGCGACTACGACGACCTGCTCGACGAGGACATCCACGACGAGTACGGCGACGGGGACGACGAGCGGGCCGTCCCCGAGTACTTCGAGGACGAGCGTGAGGACCGGCCGGAGCCGAGGGCGCCGCGCAAGCGCCGCAAGCGGTTTCTGGGCTGGCTCGCCGCGCTCACGGTGATCGTCCTGCTCGCCGGGGGTGCCTACTACGGGGCGCGTGAGCTGCTCGGCTTCGGCTTCGAGGACTACGAGGGCACCGGCGAGAACGACGTGCTCCTGCATGTCGAGGAAGGCGACTCGACGCGCGCCATCGCCACGAAGCTCAACGAGCTCGACGTGGTCGCGAGCGCCGAGGCGTTCGTCGACGCGAGCGCGGACGACGAGCGCGTGCTGGGCGTGCAGCCCGGCTACTACGTGCTCAAGACGAAGATGTCGGGCGCGAGCGCGGTGAGTAGCCTCGTGGCGCCGGACACCAGGGTCGGTGAGCTGCAGCTGCGGGCAGGCACCCAGCTCGACGACATCCAGCAGCCCGACGGCTCCGTCACCCCCGGCGTGTTCTCGCTGCTGTCGCAGGCCTCCTGCGCGGACCTCAACGGCGAGAGCACGTGCATCCCGGCGGAGGAGCTGCGGCGCCTTGCCGACACCGCCGACCTCGCGCAGCTGGGCGTGCCCGAATGGGCCGCAGCCGACGCCGCGAGGGCCGAGCCGGGCCGCAAGCTCGAGGGCATGATCGCGCCGGGTGTGTACGACGTGAAGCCGGGCTGGGACGCGGCGACGCTGCTCGGCGAGGTGCTCAAGACCTCGACGCTGCGGATGCAGGCCGCCGGGCTGCCCGACGCGGCCGGGCGGACCGGCTACAGCCCGTACCAGATCCTCATCATCGCGTCGCTGATCGAGCGCGAGGCCGTGGCGAACGACTTCGGGAAGGTCTCCAGGGTCCTGCACAACCGGCTCGCGGAGGACATGCGGCTCGAGCTCGACTCGACCATCAACTACGTGCTCCACCAGCCCGAGGTGCGCACCAACGACGCGGACCGGGCGCGGGCGGGTGCGTACAACACCTACCGCAACCGCGGCCTGCCGCCGACACCGATCGCCGCGCCGAGCCTGGACGCCATCACCGCGGCGGAGGAGCCCCCCGATGGGCCCTGGCTGTACTTCGTGAAGTGCGAGACCAACGGGCTCTCGTGCTTCTCGGTCGACTACCAGGAGCACCTGCGCAACCGCGACGACGCGATAGCCCGTGGTGTCTTCTAGCCCCCGCCGCGCGGCGGTACTCGGCAAACCGGTGGAGCATTCGCTCTCGCCGGTGCTGCACGGTGCCGCGTACGCGGCCCTCGGCCTGCCGGACTGGACCTACGAGCGGATCGAGGCCGACGCCGAGAGCCTGCCCGGCCTAGTGTCCGGCCTCGGTCCCGAGTGGGCGGGGCTGTCGGTGACGATGCCGGGCAAGCGCGCGGCGCTGGACCTCGCCAACGAGGCCACGCCGAGGGCCACCGCCGTGGGCGCCGCGAACACGCTCGTGCACCTGCCCTCGGGTGGCTGGCGCGCCGACTGCACCGACGTGGACGGCGTCGTGGGTGCACTGCGCGCCGCGGGTGGCTACACCGAGGGCCGGACGGCGATGGTGCTCGGCGCGGGAGGCACCGCCGCGGCGGCCGTCGCGGGCTTCGCCGCGCTCGGCCTGGAGCTGGTGCGGCTCGTCGTGCGGGAGCCCGCGCGGGCCGAGGAGTCGGCGGCGGCCGCGAAGCGCGCCGGACTGGCTGTGGAGGTGCTGCGCTGGTCCGACGTGGACTTCGCCGCCGTCACCGGCGACACCGACGTGCTCGTCAACACGGTGCCGCCCGACGCGGTCGCCCCGTACCTGGCGGAGCTGGCCGCCGTCGGTTGCGTGCTGGACGTGATCTACCACCCGTGGCCGACGCCGCTCGCCGAGGCCGTCGCCGCGCGCGGCGGCCGGGTCGCGACCGGGTTGGACATGTTGCTGCACCAGGCTTTCGGCCAGGTGGAGCAGTTCACGGGGCGGGCGGCGCCGAAGACCGCGATGCGGGATGCCCTGCGTGAGGCGACGGGCGGCATTCTGCCGCTGCCGCTGGACTGATCGTCCGAAAGTCGCTCCCCGCCGTTCACCTTGTGCCCGTAGGGTGAGCGCGACTGGGAGGTAGACACAAGTGCGCACATCTCGCGGGTGGTTGCCCGTTCTCGCCGTCGTGGTGCTGGCCGTTACCGCCGCGCCCGCCTCGGCCACGCCCCGGCCCGGCGCGAGCGCCGAGTTCGCGACGTTCAACGCCTCGCTCAA
The DNA here is from genome assembly GCF_005146945.1 of Prauserella endophytica. Lineage (GTDB taxonomy): Bacteria > Actinomycetota > Actinomycetes > Mycobacteriales > Pseudonocardiaceae > Prauserella_A > Prauserella_A endophytica. The sequence goes on along the minus strand of NZ_SWMS01000019.1, from coordinate 36,113 downwards.
CCGCGGCTCCGAGGGAGCCCTGCTCGCGGATCTGTCCACACCGGACAACGCGCAGGCGCGTGAGGTCGCCGAGGTGATCCAGCGGAGCAGACCGGACGTGTTGCTGGTCAACGAGTTCGACTACGTGCCGGGCAACGCGGCCGCCGACGCGTTCCGCGACAACTACCTGGAGGTCGGGCAGAACGGCGCGCGGCCGATCGACTACCCGTACGCCTACACCGCGCCCGTCAACACCGGGGTGCCCACCGGTTTCGACCTCGACCGCGACGGCACCGTCGGCGGCGGCAACGACGCGCACGGCTTCGGCGTGTTCGAGGGCCAGTACGGGATGCTCGTGCTCTCGAAGTACCCCATCGACACCGCGAAGGTCCGCACGTTCCAGCATTTCCGCTGGCAGGACATGCCCGGCGCCCTGCTGCCCGACGACCCGGCCACGCCGGAGCCCGCCGACTGGTACTCGCCAGAGGCGCTGGACGTGCTGCGCCTGTCGTCGAAGTCGCACTGGGACGTTCCGGTGCGCGTGGGCAAGCGCACCGTGCACTTCCTCGTCGCGCACCCGACGCCGCCCACCTTCGACGGCCCCGAGGACCGCAACGGCACCCGCAACCACGACGAGATCCGCTTCTGGGCCGACTACGTCACCCCCGGCAAGGGCGGGTACATCTACGACGACGCGGGCGGACGCGGTGGGCTGCGCGAGGGCGAGCGGTTCGTGATCGCGGGCGACTACAACGCCGACCCGTTCGACGGCGACAGCGTCGCGAGCGCCGCCCGGCAGCTGCTCGACGCGCCCCGCGTCCAGGACACCAAGCCGGCCAGCCTGGGCGCGGCCGTGGCGGCCGAGCAGCAGGGCGGCGCCAACACCGGACACGAGGGCAGGCCGTGGCTCGACACGGCCGACTTCAACGACGAGGCGCCGGGCAACCTGCGCGTGGACTACGTGCTGCCGTCGCGGGGCCTGCTTCCGTTGAGTGACGGCGTGTTCTGGCCGGTGCCGGGCTCGGAGCTGGCGCGACTGAACGACGCCTCCGACCACCACCTGGTGCACGTCGAGGTGGCTGTGCCCTAGCGTGACGCCCATGAAGATCGCGATCCTCGACGACTACCAGAACGTCGCGCTCGGCCTCGCGGACTGGGCTTCGCTCGATGCCGAGATCGAGGTGTTCACCGAGCACATCCGGGACCGGGACGAGCTCGCGCGCAGGCTCGCGGGGTTCGAGGTGGTGGTCGCCATGCGCGAGCGCACCCCGTTCCCCGCCGAGCTGCTGGAGCGGCTGCCGGACCTGCGCCTGATCGTCAGCGCCGGCGGCCCGCGCAACCCCTCGATCGACATCAAGACGGCGACCGAGCGGGGGATCGTGGTCAGCCACACCGGGTACCTGCCGCACCCGGCCGCGGAGCTGACGTGGGCGCTGATCCTCGCGGCGGTGCGCGGGCTGCCCGTCGAGGAGCGGTCGGTGCGCGAGGGCGGCTGGCAGGTCGGGGTCGGCACGGGGCTGCACGGCCGCACGCTGGGCCTGCTCGGGCTCGGCAGGCTCGGTGCGAAGGTTGCCCGCGTCGGGCAGGCGTTCGGCATGCGCACGATCGCGTGGAGCCAGAACCTCACGCCCGAGAAGGCCGCCGAGCACGACGTGACGGCGGTGTCGAAGGAGGACCTGCTGCGCGAGTCGGACATCGTGACCGTCCACCTCGTGCTGAGCAGCCGCTCGCGGGGTCTCGTCGGCGCCGGCGAGCTTGCCCTGATGAAGCCGGACGCATGGCTCGTGAACACTTCACGCGGGCCGATCGTCGACCAGGACGCGCTGGTGGAGGCACTGCGGGAGCGGCGGATCGGGGGTGCCGCGCTCGACGTGTTCGACCAGGAGCCGTTGCCTGCCGACCACCCGCTGCGGTCGCTGCCCAACACCGTCCTCACGCCGCACATCGGGTACGTGACACGTGAGGTGTACGAGGTGTTCTACCGCGACGCCGTGGAGGACATCGCCGCCTATCAGGCGGGCGAGCCCATCCGCGTCATGCCAGTTCCCTGAGCACGGCGTCGGTGTAGGCGGGCCAGGCCTCGGCGGCCCACGGCCCGAAGTCGCGGTCGGTCAGCGCCACGCATGCCACGCCGGCGTCCGGGTCGACCCACAGGAACGTTCCGGACTGTCCGAAGTGGCCGAACGTGCGCGGGGAGCTGAGGCTGCCCGTCCAGTGTGGGCTCTTGTGGTCGCGGATCTCGAAGCCGAGGCCCCAGTCGTTGGGCTTCTGGTGGCCGAACCCGGGCAGCACGCCGGTGAGCCCGGGAAAGGCCACCTCGGTCGCCCGCGCGAGCGTGGTGGGCGCCAGCAGCTTCGGCTGCTGTAGCTCGGCGGCGAACAGCACGAGGTCATCCACAGTGGACTCCGCGTCGGCTCCCGGCGAGCCGTTCAACTTCGTGCTGTTCATCCGCAGCGGCTGGAACAGCGCCTCGTCCTGGTAGGCCGCGAACGGGATGCCCGAGTGCTCGGTGAGCGCGTCGGCGAGCTGCTCGAAGCCCGCACTGGAGTACATCCTGCGCTGCCCGGGAGGCGCGTAGACCTTGTGCTCGTTGAAGCCGAGGCCGGCCGTGTGCGCGAGCAGGTGCCTGACCGTGGCGCCCTCGGGACCCGCGGGCGTGTCCAGCTCGACCACGCCCTCCTCGATCGCGATCAGCGTCGTGTAGGCGGTGAACAGCTTGGTGACCGACGCGAGCGGGAAGACCCGCCCGGTGTCGCCGTGGCTGCCCAGCACGCTGCCGTCGGCGCGCACTACCGCCGTCGCCACGTTGTCCACCGGCCATCGCTCGATCAACCGCACACTGTCCATGGCCCCCAGCCTACGAACGTGCGAGGTGCCTCCCGAACCAGGCCCCGGCCTGCTCGGCCACGTGCTCCAGCGCGCCGGACTCCTCGAACAGGTGGGTCGCGCCCGGCACGATCTCGATCTCGTATGGCGCCCGCAGGTTCCGTGCGGCCTGCTCGTTGAGCCTGCGTACCTGCTCGTCCCGCTCGCCGATCACGAGCAGCACGGGGCAGTCGACCTCGCCGAGCGCGTCGCCCGCCAGGTCGGGCCTGCCACCTCTCGACACCACCGCGCGCACGTGCTCCCGCCGCCTCGCCGCCGCGACCAGCGCGGCCGCGGCGCCGGTGCTCGCGCCGAAGAGGCCGATCGGCAGTCCGTGCGTGCGGTCGTCCTCTGTCAGCCGGTCGACGGCGTCTACCAGGCGTCCGGCGAGCAGCTCGACGTCGAAGCGCAACTCGGCCGTGGCGGCGTCGGCGCGTTCCTCGTCGGGGCTGAGCAGGTCGAACAGCAGTGTGCCGAGCCGCTGGTCCTGCAGCGTCCTGGCCACGGCCACGTTGCGCGGGCTGTGCCGGGAGCTGCCCGAGCCGTGCGCGAACGCGACCACCCCGATCGCGTCGGCGGGCATCGTGAGATCGCCGGGCAGAGCCGCGTCCTCGGTCTCGACGGCGAAGGGCACGGTCATCGCTCACGCCCCCTTCGCCAGCAGGTCGAGGACCTCGTCGTCGGTGGTCTGGCCGAAGTCGTCGTACCACTGGCCCACCGCGCGGAAACCCTCCGGCCGCAGCGCGCACACCACCTCGTCGGCCTCCGCGCGCAGCCCCTCGGCCGCCTCCGCCGCGCACACGGGCGTGGCCAGTATCAGCCTGCGCGGACCGTCGGCCCGCAACGCCCGCAGCGCCGCCGTCGCGGTGACGCCCGTGGCCAGGCCGTCGTCGATCAGCAGGACGTCGCGGCCCTCGGCCCGCTCGGGTTCCCGGCCCTGCAGGTAGAGGTCGACCCTGCGCTGTGCCTCGGCCCGCTCGCGCTCGCAGGCCTCCTCGAGGTCGCCGGGGCCGAGCCCGAGCGCCCGCACACTGCGGTCGTCGAAGGTCGCGGGCCCGTGTGCCGTGACGGCACCGATGCCGAACTCGGGATGTTCCGGAGCGCCGATCTTCCTGGCGACGGCGACGCCGAGGGGTGCGTCCAGCTCGGCGGCGACCTCCGCCGCGACGGGCACGCCGCCCCTGGCGAGGCCGAGCACGACGGGCTCCACCCAGTCGCGCTCGCTCAGCAGCCCGGCCAGCCTGCGGCCCGCGTCCCGGCGGTCGGTGTACGTCTGGCTCGTGGTGGCTGGTTGTCGCATCAGCTCGTCCGGCCCTCCTCGATGTGCTGACCCGCCTGGTTCAGCCGGGTTCCCCGCGTCGCTTGCGGTGGATCACCCAGCCGAGGTCGACGGCCATGCCCACGGCGAGCACGCACAACAGCACGGTGGCCCACACGATCCCGTTGACCGCGAAGAGCACCGCCGCGCCCGCGCACAGCACCACCGTGACCGCGGCGAGGACGATCCGCAGGGTCAACGCGCTGTAGGCGGGTGCCGCACCGCCGAAGCCACCGGTCGGGTCGTGGTAGTCGGGCAGGCCCCGCGCGTACTCCTCGCGGGTGCGAGGCCGCTGCCTTTCCCGTCGTTCCATGTGTCCCGGGTACCCGGCGTGGCGGTGTCCCATGCGTGCGGCGGGCCCCCTCGGCGACCGGAGGGGGCCCGCTCAGGAGTGGTTCAGGCGTCGAGGTCGGTCGCCACCAGCTCGGCGATCGCGGTGACGGCCTCCTCGGCACCGGTGCCGTCGGCGGCGATCACCACCTCGTCCCCGAACGCCGCGCCGAGCGTCATCAGGTTCAGCACGCTGCCCGCGGGCACCGGCTCCCCACCGTCCTTGGCGATCGTCACCGTGACCGGCTGCGCGGCGGCGGCCTTCGCGACGAGGGCCGCGGGCCTCGCGTGCAGGCCCACCTTGCTCGCCACCGTGACCCGTTGTTGCGGCATGTTTCGCGCTCCCGTCAGGACCGGGCCGACTTGTCGGCGGGTTCGGACTTCTCGGTGGCTTCGGGCGCGCCCTCGGATGCCGCCGCGCTCTCCTCGTCCTCCTCGCGGCCCGGCGTGCGCAGGTTCCACTTCGTGATGACCCACCTGAAGAGCAGGTAGTAGATCACCGCGTACACCAGGCCGATCGGGATCAGCCACAGCGCACCGCTCGCGGCGGGCGCCCCCGCGTTGAGCAGGAAGTCGATGCCACCGGCGGAGAACGAGAAGCCGAGGTGGATGTCCAGCGCGTTGACCAGCGCCAGCGACAGGCCCGTGAGCACCGCGTGGATCAGGTACAGCGGCCAGGCCACGAACATGAACGCGAACTCGATGGGCTCGGTGACACCGGTGAGGAACGACGTGAGCGCGGCGGAGAGCATGATCCCGCCGACGATCTTCTTCTGGCTCGGGCGGGCGGTCTGCCAGATGGCCAGCGCCGCGGCGGGCAGGGCGAACATGAAGATCGGGAAGAAGCCGGTCATGAACGCGCCCGCGTTGGGGTCGCCCGCGAAGAAGTTGTTGATGTCGCCGCCGTCGAAGATCAGCCAGACGGGCACGTTGATCAGCTGGTGCAGGCCGACCGGGATGAGCAACCGGTTCAGGAACCCGTAGATGCCGCCGCCGATCACGGCGTCACCGGTCACGGCCTCGCCGAGGTTCTGCATGCCGGCGTCGATGGCGGGGAAGATCAGCCCGAAGACCACGCCGAGCACGAGCAGCACGAAAGAGTTGATGATCGGCACGAATCGCCTGCCGCCGAAGAAGGCCAGGTATGGCGGGAGCTTGATGCGGTAGAACCGCTGCCACAGCACGGCGGTCACGAGACCGACGATCACGCCGGAGAGCACGCTGTACGGCCAGCGGATGGGCTGCAGGTACCAGCCCTCCGAGAACCCTTCGAGCTCGTTGATCGGCGCGAACACCTGCACGACCTTGCTGAAGACGACGAAGCCGACGACCGCGGCCACACCCGTCGAACCGTCCCCCTTGCGCGCGAAGCCAACGGCGATGCCCACCGCGAACAGCAGCGGCAGCCAGTCGAACAGCCCACCGCCCGCCGCGGCGAGCACCTTCGCGATGTCCTCGGTGGCCGACCATCTGCCGAGCATGTCGTCCTGGCCCAGCCGCGACAGCAGGCCTGCCGCGGGAAGGGTGGCAATGGGCAGCATGAGGCTGCGCCCGAAGCGTTGCAGTCCCGCCAGCCGCCTGCCCTTGCCCTTCGTCTCCGCAGAGGGGGTGGCGCTCATGAGCGTCCTCCATGTTCCGGAAGGGGGCCGGAATCCGGGGAGTTCCGGTCCAGTTTCATGGTCACCTGGTACTGATCTCCCCGGTACCAGGACGTCATGTCCTCCACCGGCTTCCCGCGCATGCTCGAGATCCGGCGGAAGACCAGTAGCGGGCCCGCCGTGCGGATGCCGAGCAGCCGCGCGGTCTCCCGGTCCGCCGACTCCGCCCAGACGGTCTGCCAGGCATGGTCGAAGCGGATGTCGTAGTGCTCGGCGAGCTGCGCGTACAGCGAACCGGTGAGGTCGAGGCCGAGCAGCCCCGGCACGGCACGTGGGTGGTACCAGCCGCGCTCGACGGCCAGCGGCACCCCGTCGGCCAGCCGCAGCCGCCGGATCCCCAGCGCCTCCTCGTTCCCGGCGAGGCCGAGTGCGGCGGCCGTCGACGGGGGCGGGATCTCACTGGCGGCGCCGAGGCTCCTGGTCGTCGGGACCAGGCCGCGGCGCCGCATGTCCGCCGTGAACGACATCAGGTAGAGCTGCAGCTCCATACGCCCGGCCGCGGTGAACGTGCCCTTGCCCCGCACCCGGGACAGCAGGCCCTCGTCCACGAGCTTGCCGATCGCCGTGCGCACGGTCAGCCGGGACACGTCGTAGCGTTCCGCGAGCTCGCGCTCCGACGGGATGGCTGAGCCGGGTGGCAGCTCGCGTTCCACCATCCGGCGCAGTATTTCGCGCAGCTGCGTGTGTTTGGGGGTCGGGCCGTCGACGACGCGGTCGGGCGAGGCGCCGGTCATCGAGTCCATCGGCACCTCCGGTGCTCGCGTCGACGGGCGAAGATTGGTACGTTCCGGTCTAGACCATTTGTTGATGGGGCAGAATGCTCCGTTACCCGACCGGGTGTCAACCACCGTTACGGGTTCGTGCTCCGTAACCGAACAGATCCAGGGAGACCGCCATGGCGGACGACAGGCCGGCGAAGATCCTCGCGGCGCTCGGCGGCGCGGACAACATCATCGAGATCGAAGGATGCATCACGCGGCTGCGCTGCGAGCTGGAAGACGGCTCGCTCGTCGACGAGCCCGCGCTGAAGCAGGCGGGCGCGCACGGCGTGGTGAAGGTCGGCGACGTCGTGCAGGTGATCGTCGGCCCCGAGGCCGACACCATCGCCAGCGACATCGAGGACCTGATGTGAGCCTGGCCGTGCAGAGCCCGGTCGCGGGCACGACCGTGGCGCTGACCGAGGTGCCGGACCCGGTGTTCGCGCAGGCCATGGTGGGTCCCGGCCTCGCGGTGCGGCCGGAGGGAGGGCGGGCCGACGCGGTGGCCCCCCTCGACGGCACGGTGGTGACACTGCATCCGCACGCGTTCGTCGTCGCGGGCGAGGACGGCCGGGCCGTGCTCGTGCACCTCGGCATCGACACGGTCAAGCAGAAGGGCGAGGGGTTCACCCTGCACGTCGTGAAGGGCGAGCAGGTGCGCGCGGGACAGCCAGTGGTGGGCTGGGACCCCGACGCCGTGGCGGCGGCGGGCTACTCGCCGATCGTGCCCGTCATCGCGCTCGACGCTCAGGAGAGCGCGCTCGCCGGGCTGCGGCTCGGCTCGGCGGTGGCCGCGGGCGACGCGATTTTCACCTGGGCGGGCTGAGGCGCCGACGGGAGACGGGGATGCCCCACCCCCTCAGGCATCCCCGCCACTGGGCGACCGCGCTCACGCGGTCACGATCTGGTCCCGCTCGATGGCGACCTTGACGGCGGGCAGCGGTTCGCTCGCCGGTCCGTTCTTGACCTCGCCCGTGAACGCGTCGAACCGCGAACCGTGGCACGGGCACACCAGCTCGGCGCCCTCCGGCGCGACCGCGCAGCCCTGGTGGGTGCACACGGCGCTGAAACCGGCGACCTCGTTCTGGCTGCGTCGCGAGATGATCGCGTCCTGACCGTCAGGCGTCTTCACGGTGGTGGCGCCGCCGACGGGCACGTCGTTGAGGGCGGCGACCCGCTGGCCCGCGGGGGCCGCGCTCGACGGCTGTCCTCCTTCGGTGGGCGGGCTTTCGGTTTCTCCGTCACCACACGCGGCGAGCACGACGGTTCCGGCGGCTGCTCCGGCTACGGCGGCACCGGTGGTCAGAACGGTGCGGCGGGTGTGAGATTGGGCAGTCATGCTTCTGGACACGAGGCCGCCGCCGGTTCGGTTCAATCCAGCGCGACGTCGAACCGGAACGGGCGCTGCCCCGTGTCACTGACAGAGAGGTCGTCACTGATCGGCGGAGCGGGCTTGGGAGTGGAGCGATGGTCGGCTGGATTCTGCGGGTGCTGGTGGCGCTCGGTTTGCTCGGTTCGGCATGGGTGCACTGGGTCGTCTGGCTCGACTGGGCCCGCAACACGGACGTCGTCGGCCCGCTCTTCCTGGTCAACGTCATCGCCGGGGTCGTGATCGCGATCGCCGTGCTGCTGTGGCGGCATTGGCTGCCCGCGCTGGCGGCGGTCGGTTTCGGGCTCGCGACGCTCGGGGCCTACGTGCTGTCGCTGACGGTCGGCTTCTTCGGGGTGCAGGAGCAGTTCGCCACCCAGGAGGAGCTGTGGGGCGTCGTCACCGAGGTCGCGTGCGTGGTGTTCGGCCTCGCGCTGCTGGTGCCCCGGAGGACCACGGCGACCGCGAGGGAGAGCGGGCGGGTGTGAGCGATGAGGCCGAGCCCCAGTTGATGCGGGCGTTGCACGACGAGCACGCGGCCGCACTGTGGTCGTACGCCCTGCGCCTGACGAGCGGGGACCGTGGCCGTGCCGAGGACGTCGTGCAGGAGACCCTGCTGCGGGCGTGGCGCCATCCCACGGTGCTGGACCAGTCTCAGCGCTCGGCGAGGGCCTGGCTGTTCACGGTGGCCAGGCGGATCGCGATCGACGACTGGCGCTCGGCCACGAGCCGTTCCGAGGTCGCGACGGACCCGGTGCCTGAGTTCCCGGTGCCGGACGACACCGAGCGCGCGGTGCAGGGCTGGCTCGTGGCCGACGCGCTCGGCGAGCTGTCTCCTCGGCATCGTGAGGTGCTCCTGCTGTGCTTCTTCCAGGGGATGTCCGTCGCCGATGCGGCGGCTCAGCTGGGAATCGCGGAGGGAACGGTCAAGTCGCGGACGCACTACGCCCTGCGCGCGCTCCGGCTGGTGCTCGAGGAGAAGGGGGTGACCCGGTGAACGACGCGTTCGGCACGCGAGCCGATGCGTTCGCGGCGTTCGATGCCGCGTACGTGCTCGGGGCGCTCGCGCCCGAGGACCGTGCCGCGTTCGAGCAGCACCTCCCGCACTGCGACTCGTGCGCGCGTTCGGTGCGGGAGCTGGCCGGGCTGCCCGGCCTGCTCGCCCAGGCCGACGTGGTGGCCCACCTGAACCCGGAACCGCCACCGCCCGATCTCCTGCCTGCCCTGCTGGTGACGGTGCGGCGGCAGCGGCGGCGCCGGGTGCTGACGACGCTCGCGGCCGTGGGCGCGGCGGTGGCGGCGTGCGCGGCGCTGGTGCTCGCGCTCGTGCTGCCCGGCGGGCAGCCGCCCCGGGAGGAGATGACCGTGCTCGGCGCCTACCCCGTGCAGGCGAGCGTCAACCTGACCGAGGCGGACTGGGGCACGCGAGTGGACATGTCGTGCAGCTACCGCGGTGGCAGGGGAGGTGACTACATCCTGGTCGCCGTGCGGGCCGACGGCACCGTGCGCCAGCTGGCGAGCTGGTACGCGGTGCCCGAGGACACCGCCGAGCTGTCGATCGGTACCCCGCTCCGGCGTGCCGACATCGACGCACTGGAGATCCGTCTCCCGGACGGCCCTGCCCTCCTCCGCCTCCCGGTCTCCGGCTGACGCTGCGCGAGTCCCCCGCTCCAGCCCGCGAGTCCCCCGCTCAGGACCGCGAGTTGCCCGCTCCAGCGCGCGAGTTGCCCGCTCAGGACCGCGAGTTGCCCGCTCCAGCCCGCGAGTTGCCCGCTCCAGTCCGCGAGTTGCCCGCTCGGCAGCGAGTTGCCCGCTCGGGACCGCGAGTTGTGCGCCCGGGACCGCGCGGCATGCCCGGGGAGGGCCCCCGTGGGACGCCCCCGTGTGGTTACGGCGAACGGGTGAGATCGGCCGCACCCGCGCGCGAGCGGAGTACTCACTCCGGTTACTCCTTGCCTTCCGGTGTCCCCGGCCACGACTCTGGAAGGCGTGTACTGGGGACTGATCTTCGCCGTCGCCGGCCTCGTCATCGGCTGGGCCGCGAGCAGGGTGCTGGGCCGAACGCGGCGCCCTGCCGCCGTGCCGATCTGGTGGTGCGCGGGCGGCACGGCGTCGCTGTGGGCCGTGGTGGCCTGGCGGTGGTCGGCGGACGGCATGCCCGGTTGGTGGCTGCCCGTGCCGCTCGTCGTCACCGCGCTGGCCGTCCCGCTCGCGCTCACCGATCTCCGTCACCGGCGCCTTCCCGACGCACTCACGGTGCCCGCGTATCCCTTGGTGGGCGCCGCGGTCTGCGTCGCGGCGGCGGCGGGACCCGAAGGCGCGCTCGCGGTCAGGGCGGCATCGGCCGCCGTGCTGTTCGCGGGAGTCCACGCCCTGGTACACGCCGTCGCGCCGGCCGCGCTCGGAGCGGGCGACGTGAAGTTGTCGGGCAGCCTCGGTGGCGCGCTCGGCGCGACGGGCTGGCCGGCACTCGTGGTCGCCGCCTGCACGGCGGCGGTGGCCACGCTGGTGCTGGCCGGAGCGGCGGCTCTGCTCCGCGTGCGCCGGTGGCGCGGAGGAGTCCCGCACGGTCCCGGCCTGCTGGCCGTCACGTGCCTGATCACGCTGTTCCCGGGCGCCGGGCTGGAGGCGGGAGCGGAGGTGACTGTGGGCAGCTGAAGCAAGATCGGCGCCTCGTGACAGGATTCGGTACGTGTTGCGCTGGATAACCGCAGGTGAGTCACATGGGCCCGCTCTGGCCGCCATCCTCGAGGGCATGGTCGCCGGAGTCGAGGTCACGACCGCCGACCTGAGCGAGCAGCTCGCCCGTCGGCGACTCGGCTTCGGCCGGAGCCCCCGCATGGGCTTCGAGACCGACCGGATCGAGTTCGTCGGAGGCGTCAGGCACGGTCGTACCCAGGGCGGCCCGATCGCGGTCCAGATCGAGAACGCCGAGTGGCCGAAGTGGGAGAAGGTCATGGCGGCCGATCCCGTCGACCCCGCCGAGCTGGAGGGCCTGGCGCGCAACGAGCCGCTGACGCGGCCCCGGCCCGGTCACGCTGACCTGCCCGGGATGCAGAAGTACGGCTTCGACGAGGCACGTCCGGTGCTCGAGCGGGCCAGCGCGCGGGAGACCGCGTCGCGCACCGCGCTGGGCACGGTGGCGCGGCTGTTCCTGCGGCAGCTGCTGGATGTCGAGATCGTCAGCCACGTCGTGTCCATCGGTGCCGCCGAGGCTCCCGAGGGGCCGCTGCCGGAGCCGGGTGACCTCGCCGCGATCGACGAGAGCCCCGTCCGAGCCTTCGGCGATGAGGCCACGCAGGCGATGGTCGCCGAGGTGGACGCCGTCCGGCAGGCCGGTGACACGGTCGGTGGTGTGATCGAGGTGATCGCGTACGGACTGCCGCCGGGCCTGGGCTCCCACGTCCACTGGGACCGGAGGCTGGACGCCCGGCTGGCCGGCGCGCTGATGGGCGTGCAGGCGATGAAGGGCGTAGAGGTCGGCGACGGGTTCACGACGGCGCGGCGCTGGGGCAGCAGGGCCCACGACGAGATCGACAGGGGCAAGGGGCCGAAGGGCGTCACGCGGCGCTCGAACCGTGCCGGCGGCCTGGAGGGCGGTATCACCAACGGCGAGCCGCTGCGGGTCCGGATCGCGATGAAGCCGATCTCGACCGTGCCGCGCGCGCTCTCCACCGTCGACGTGGAGACCGGCGAGCCGGCCGTGGCGATCCACCAGCGCTCCGACGTGTGCGCGGTGCCGAGGGCGGGTGTGGTCCTGGAGTCGGTCGTGGCGCTGATCCTGGCCGACGCGGCGCTGGAGAAGTTCGGCGGCGACTCGCTGGCCGAGTCCAAGCGCAACGTCGAGAGCTACCTGGCCGGGCTCGAGGCGTGGTGGGACCGGTAACGCGACGGCGGAGGCCGAGGGCGGGCGTCCGAGCGCGGAGGCTACCGTGACCAGCATGACCACACGCGGCCCTGTTGTTCTCGTCGGCCCGCCCGGCTCGGGCAAGAGTACGGTGGGGCCGCTGCTCGCCGGGCTGCTCGGTGTGGCCTACGCCGACGCGGACGCCGACCTCGAGGCCGAGACGGGCCGCCGCATCGCCGAGATCTTCGCCAACGACGGTGAGCCCGCGTTCAGGGCCATCGAGGAGGAGATCGTCGCGGCCGGCCTGGGCCGGCACTCGGGTGTCTACGCGCTCGGCGGAGGGGCGCCGCTGTCGGAGATCACGCGGAAGCGGCTGAGTGAGCACACCGTGGTGTTCCTGTACGTCGGCATGGCCGAGGGCGTGCAGCGCACCGGCCTGTCGACCGCGCGCCCGCTGCTGGCCGGGGTGAACCCGCGCGCGACGTACAAGGAGCTGCTCGACAAGCGGCTGCCGATCTACCGTTCGGTCGCGACGATCGAGGTCGACACGACCGGTCGCGCACCCCGCGACGTCGCGGCCGTGATCGCCGAGCGGCTGGCCGGCCTGGCGGAGGAGTCCGGGCGCGACGGCGCCGAGGAGTCGTTCGCGGAGTGACAATGCGTACCCGCGTCCGGCAGGCCGGGGTCACCGCGCCGCCGACCGGATCCCGATGAGGAGGACGATGACCACCGACCCGGTCCGTATCGAGGTCAAGACCGCCCAGCCGTACGAGGTCGTGGTGGGCCGTGGGCTGCTCGCCGAGCTCACCGAGACGGTGCGTGACGCGTCCAAGGTGGCGCTCATCCACCCGCCGACGCTCACGACGACAGCCGAGGCCGTCCGCGAGGAGCTGGCCGGTGCCGGGCTCGACGCCCACCGCGTGGAGATCCCCGACGCCGAGGACGGCAAGGCGCTGCGCGTCGCGGACTTCTGCTGGGACGTGCTCGGCCAGATCGGGCTCGACCGGCGCGGCGTCGTCGTCGCACTGGGCGGCGGCGCGGTCACCGACCTCGCCGGGTTCGTCGCGGGCACCTGGATGCGGGGCGTCCGGCTGGTGAACGTGCCGACGACGTTGCTCGGCATGGTGGACGCCGCCGTCGGCGGCAAGACGGGCATCAACACCGAGGCGGGCAAGAACCTCGTCGGCGTCTTCCACGAGCCCTCGGCGGTGCTCGTCGACCTCGCGACGCTGGAGACGTTGCCGCCGAACGAGCTGGTGGCGGGGATGGCCGAGGTCGTCAAGGCGGGCTTCATCGCCGACCCGCGCATCCTGGAGCTGATCGAGCAGGACTCGGCCGCGGCCGTCGACACGCAGGGACCGGTGCTCGGTGAGCTGGTCCGGCGTTCGATCCAGGTCAAGGCCGACGTCGTGTCGGCGGACCTGCGCGAGTCGGATCTGCGCGAGATCCTCAACTACGGCCACACCCTCGGGCACGCCATCGAGCGCCGGGAGCGGTACCGGTGGCGGCACGGCGCGGCCGTGAGCGTGGGGCTCGTGTTCGCCGCCGAGCTGGCCCGCCTCGCCGGCAGGCTCGACGACGCGACCGCGGACCGGCACGCCGCCGTGCTGCGCTCGCTCGGGCTGCCGACCTCCTACGACCCCGACGCGCTGCCGCAGCTCATCGACGGCATGCGCGCCGACAAGAAGAACAGGTCGGGCACGCTGCGGTTCGTCGTGCTCGACGGGCTCGCCAAGCCGGGCCGCATGGAGGGACCCGACCCGGCGCTGCTGGCGGGGGCCTACTCCGTGCTCGCGGGCGGCGAGGCCAAGGACGGGGGCGTGTTCCTGTGAACGTGCTGGTGCTCAACGGGCCCAACCTCGGCAGGCTCGGCAAGCGCGAGCCGTCCGTCTACGGCTCCACCACCCACGACGACCTGGTGCGGCTGTGCGTCGAAACCGGGAAGGAGCTCGGGCTCGAGGTCGAGGTGCGGCAGACCGACCACGAGGGCGAGATGGTCGGCTGGCTGCACGAGGCGGCCGACGCCGGTGTGCCCGTGGTGCTCAACGCCGGGGCCTGGACGCATTACTCGATCGCCGTGCGCGACGCGGCCGCTCAGCTGGCCGCGCCGCTGATCGAACTGCACATCTCCAACGTCCACCGGCGCGAGGAGTTCCGGCACCACAGCGTGCTCTCCGACATCGCGACCGGCGTGCTCGCCGGTTTCGGGGTGGACGGCTACCGCCTCGCCCTGCGCTGGCTGGCCGACAACGAAGGGTGACCGCGGTCCCGGTTTCGCGGGCCACGCGGCTCAGGAGCCGCGGGCTGCCCGAATCGGACGCCTGCGCGGTGGCGTCACTGTTCGCGACCGGAGCTGAGCAGGTTCCCGCGGGGCGGCGTCGCGGGGATGATCGAGCGGCGGCAAGGGTACGCGGGGCGGCCGGGCACGTGCACTGGTCTGGGTGATCGAGCTCGGCGGTGAGGCGATCGATCGGCCTCGTCGAGCTCCGGCCGCTCACAGAGCTGCCGGGGGAGGCCGCCGAGATCGGCCACGAGCTGACGGCGGCGCTCCTCGGGCACGGGCCCACGGCCGCAGTTCGCCGACGCCTACCCGCGCGCGGGCGGTCCCGGGCGCTACGCGGCGTATCCGCAGAACATCAACGGATTCGAGGCGGAACCCGTTGCCACACCACGAGGTCTGCACCCGTTCGGGTGAGGGGTTCCGTAGACTGAGCGGGTCCAGGCCGAGGCATTCCGGCCGTGGGGGAGGGATGGAGGTCCGCCGCCAGCATGCGCTCCCGGCATCGTCGAGCACGTGTCGCCGGTGCGGCACTCGCCGTCACGGTGAGCGCCGCCCTGGTCGCGGGGTGCACGGCGGGGACCGCCCGGCCGCAGGCCGAGGGCGCGGAGCCGGGGATCGGCGTTGGTCCCGAGCAGCCCGTACCCACCGAGGAGCAGGTGCCGCTGCAGGCTGACCGGTACCGGGCCAGCCCCGGTGTGGTCGCCGCGGGCGGGGCGGACGCCGTCTACAACTACGGGCCGACGGTGATGTCGGACGGCGGGCAGACGCGCATGTGGTGGTGCAGCCAGTACGGCAGCGCCGCGCCGCCGGGCGACGACATCCTCTACGCCGAGGCCGGCTCGCCGGACGGGCCGTTCGCCGGTCCTGGCGGCGGCATTCCGGAAGCCGTGCTCTCCGGCAACCCCGGTGCGTTCGACGGGGTGCACACGTGCGATCCGTCCGTGATCCGGGTCGACGGCACGTACTACATGTACTACACCGGCGCGGCGGGCAGCCACGCGCTCGGCAACTCGATCGGTCTCGTGACCAGTACCGACGGGAGGAACTGGACGCGTCCCGGCACCGATCCGATCGTCCGGCCCGCCCACGACACCCACCGCGACAACACCTACGGCGCGGGCCAGCCTGCCGCGGTGTACCTAGACGGCTGGTTCTACCTGATGTTCACCGACACCACGGGCCGTGCCGCGGGCTGGAACGGCGCGGGCCAGTTCCTGTTGCGCGCCAAGGACCCCACGTTCTCCGCGGGCGTGCAGGCACTGGGGCCGCAGGGTTTCACCGAGGTGCCGCACACCGAGACCGCGCGGACCAACTCCCTCGTCGACGCCTTCAGCGCCGACCTCATGTGGGTCGACGCGCTCGACGCCTTCGCGATCGCGCACCAGACCGACAAGGGCACCACGATCACCTTCTGGAACAGGGAGTTCACGGCGACGCCGTACCAGCCGGTGACGATCCCCGACGAGTGGGAGGAGGGCCCCGGGCTGGTGCGCAGGCCCGACGGTCACGCGCCGGTCTCGGTCGACGACCCGTGTGGCCGGGTGCCCATCGACGTCATCCACGCGACCGTGATCGGCCGGGCCAACGCGCCGACGGACCTGCGGCACTACGGGCTCGACCTGCACGGGCTGGACGCCTGCGCAGAGCCGAAACGTGCGCTGGCCGTGCTCGACGGCTTCGCGATGCCCTCGCCGGTGCGCACGATGGACCTGGTTACCGACGGCAAGGTGGTGCGGGTCGACCGGCGCTCGGTGGCCGAGCAGCTGGCGGGGGTGGTGCTGGACGAGCGGCTGCCCGTGCTTGACCGGCTGCCGGTGGACGTGCGGCTGCGGCCGGGGGCGCCGGCGGTGGAGGCGCCCGGTCTGGGAGCCGGTTTCCTGCTGGACGGCACGCTGTGGCCGGTCACGCCGGCCGAGGTCGTCGAGCTGAACGGCTCACCGGCCGAGCCGGTGAGCCGGGCGGAGTGGGAGGCCTACCCGGCGGGGCCGACCTTGGGCTTGCGCGGTTGAGGCCGCGGCCGGGGCGCCGGTTCCTCGGCGGCCCCGGCGTCGGAGTCAGGGCCAGAGTCGGCGTCGGCGCCGGCGTCCTCGCGGGTCGTGTGCAGCTTCCCGCCGACGAGCAGGCCGAGGCCCGCTGGCACGAGCACGAGCAACGCCGTGAAGGCGGCGCCTCCGGTCAGCGCGGAACCGAGCTCGCCGACCCCGGTCTGGTCCACGAACGCCGCGCGGCCGACGACGTTGAGCACGCCGGCGACCGGCCCGGCGACGAGCGCGGCGATGAACCAGGTGCGGCCCGCGTCGACCAGGCCGAGCCACGCGTCGAGCGCGCTCCACAGCGCGGCCGCCCCCACCAGCAGGGCGAGCACGACGGCGGTGACGGTGGTCGACTCGGTCGGCTGGAAGACCGCGATCTTCGCGAGTGCGACGGTGGCGGCGGCATGCAGCACGGCCATGCCGAGTCCGCGAACAACCCAGGACGGCATCGGCCCACTGTAACCGCAAGTATCGTGAGGTCGAGTCCTAAGCTTGGCCCGTGGCCGAGAATTCCCGCACCGCGACCGAGATCCGCGCCGCCCGCAGGGAGGCGCTGCGTGACCTGCTCCGTCCCCAGGGCCTCGACGCCTTACTCGTCACCGACCTGCTGAACATCCGCTACCTCACGGGTTTCACCGGCTCCAACGCAGCACTGCTCGTGCACGCAGATGACGACGACCGGACCCTGTTCTGCACCGACGGCCGCTACACGACCCAGGCCGCCGCGGAGGTGCCCGACCTCGAGCGCGTCCTCGGCCGGGCGAGCGCCGTGACCCTGCTGGCCCGCGCCGCGGCGAAGGCGAAGGACTACGCGCGCACCGGCTTCGAGAGCCAGTACGTCAGCGTCGAACAGCACGCGGTGTTCGTGGAGGCCGCGGACGATGTCGAGCTGCACCGGGCGCCGGGCCTGGTCGAGCGCCTGCGCGCGGTGAAGGACGAGACGGAGGTCGAGGCGCTGCGCCGGGCGTGCGCCGCCGCCGACCGCGCGCTGGCCGACCTGATCGAGCACGGCGGGCTGCGCGCGGGCCGCACCGAGCGGGAGGTGGCGCGCGACCTGGAGAACCGCATGCTCGACCACGGCTCCGAGGGCCGGTCGTTCACCTCGATCGTCGCGGCGGGGGCCAACTCGGCGATCCCGCACCACCGGCCTGCCGACACGCCGTTGGCGGCCGGCGACTTCGTCAAACTGGATTTCGGGGCGACCGTCGACGGGTACCACTCGGACATGACGCGCACCGTCGTGCTCGGCACCGCCGCGGACTGGCAGCGGGAGCTCTACGAGCTCGTGCTGCGTGCCCAGGCCGCGGGTCGCGCCGCCGTGGTGCCCGGAGCCGAGGTGGCCGCGGTGGACGGCGCGGCACGGGACGTGATCGTCGCGGCGGGCCGGGGCGAGGAGTTCTCGCACGGTCTCGGCCATGGCGTCGGCCTGCAGATTCACGAGGCTCCCAGTCTCGCCGCGACCGGCGCCGGTACACTGTCCGCCGGTATGGCGGTCACCGTCGAGCCGGGCGTGTATCTCGCCGGCCGGGGTGGCGTGCGCATCGAGGACACGCTCGTCGTGCGGGAGGGGACTCCCGAGCTCCTCACCCTGACCAGCAAGGAACTCGTGGTCGTTTAGTACGCGGCCCACCGAATCACAGGGAGAACTCACACCCGTGGCCACCACCAACGACCTGAAGAACGGCCTGGTGCTGAACCTCGACGGCCAGCTCTGGTCGGTCGTGAACTTCCAGCACGTCAAGCCCGGCAAGGGGGGTGCCTTCGTGCGCACCACCCTCAAACACGTGCTGTCCGGCAAGGTCGTGGACAAGACGTTCAACGCGGGTACCAAGGTCGACACCGCGACGGTGGACCGCCGCAACATGACCTACCTGTACAACGACGGCACCGACTTCGTCTTCATGGACGGCGAGACGTTCGACCAGATCAACGTCCCCCGCGAGACCGTCGGCGACGGCGCCAACTACCTGCTCGAGAACACAGAGGCGCAGGTGGCGATGCACGAGGGTCAGCCGCTGTACGTCGAGCTGCCCACTTCGGTCGAGCTGGTCATCCAGCACACCGACCCCGGCCTGCAGGGCGACCGCTCCACCGGTGGCACGAAGCCGGCGACGCTGGAGACCGGCGCCGAGATCCAGGTGCCCCTGTTCGTCAGCACCGGCGAGAAGGTCAAGGTCGACACCCGAGACGGCCGTTACCTCGGCCGCGCGTGAGAAGCCCGGTGACCTCGGAGAGCCCTTCCCGGCGTGCGCCCATCGGGCGCCGCGCCTCCCGCCGCCGCGCGGTGGAGTTCCTGTACGAGGCCGCGCAGCGGGAGGCCGACGCGGTGACGTTGCTGTCCGACCGCGTCGGTTCCGTGGACGTGGACCCGATCAGCGACTACACGATCTCGCTGGTCGAGGGTGTGACGGCGCGGCGCGAGCGCATCGACGAGCTGCTCGCGGAGCACGCGCAGGGCTGGACGCTGAGCCGGATGCCGCCGGTGGACCTCGCGATCCTGCGGATGGGGGTCTACGAGATGCTCTGGTCGGCAGACGTGCCGGACCCGGTCGCGATCGACGAGGCGGTGGGGCTGGCCAAGGAACTGTCCACCGACGACTCGCCGCGCTTCGTCAACGGTGTGCTCGGCCGCATCGGCAACATCGCCGACCGCCTCAGGGCGGTGCTCTAGGCACCCGTCACCGCCGGGTCGTGAGCGAGGGGTCTCCCGCTCACGACCGCGCGGCGGCGATCAGTCTTCCTTGGAAGGGCGGGCCTCGGGCGGCAGCACGCCCCAGTCGATCAGCTGCTCGGTGAGTTCACCGGGCGTCATGTCGTAGATGATCGCCAGCGACCGCAGGTCCTCGGTGCGGATCGACAGTACCTTGCCGTTGTAGTCGCCGCGCTGGCTCTGGATGGTCGCCGCGTAGCGGGCCAGCGGGCCGACCTTCTCGGCGGGCAGCTGCTGCAGCCGCTCGAGGTTTATCACGATCTTCGTGGCCGGCTCGGCGCCGGAGGGAACCCGGCCCTCGGGCAGCAACTCGACCACCGGGACGCCGTAGAAGTCCGCGAGCTCGGCCAGCTTCTGGACGGTGACCGCACGGTCGCCACGCTCGTAGGAGCCCACCACGACCGCCTTCCAGCGGCCGCCGGACTTCTGCTCGACCCCGTGCAGGGACAAGCCCTGTTGCTGGCGGATACCGCGGAGCTTGGCCCCGAGCGCCTTGGCGTAATCGCCCATCTGGTGGTTCTCCGTTTCCTCGTCCCGAGATCGGCCCGGATGACCGACAGGGAACTCGTGAGTCGAATACTCAGAGTAATGGTTACTCGTAGTCGTCACCAGGTCAAGCAGATCATCCCTGGCTGGGGGTTCTCGCACCCGATCGCACCACCCGAACGGATGACGAGCCTCACCTGCTACTGTCTGTGCGGTTCCCGCCTAACCAGGGGAATCGACATCCTTTAAGGACCCGTCCAGTGAGGCGGGGAAGGAGGTCCACCGTGGCGCCACGCCCACGTGGCGCGACGGAACCGGCTGCTGAGCGCGAGCTGCTCTCGGCCGGGGATGTCGCGCGCACCATCGCCCGAATGGCCCATCAGGTCATCGAGAAGACCGCTCTTGATTCGACGGGCGCGATCCCGCCCGTGCTGCTGGGCATCCCGACTCGCGGCATCCCGCTCGCGACCCGCCTCGGCGCGCGGATCAGCGAGTTCTCCGGCGTCGACGTGCCCACCGGCGCCCTCGACGTGACGCTCTACCGCGACGACCTGCGGCGCAAGCCCACCCGCCCGCTCGAACAGACGCAGCTGCCGGGTACCGGCATCGACGACCGCGTCGTGGTCCTCGTCGACGACGTCCTGTTCTCCGGCCGCACCATCCGGGCCGCGCTCGACGCGCTGCGGGACCACGGCAGGCCCCGGGTGGTGCAGCTCGCCGTGCTGGTCGACCGAGGCCACCGCGAGCTGCCGATCCGCGCCGACTACGTGGGCAAGAACGTGCCCACCTCCCGCTCGGAGGAGGTCTCGGTCCTGCTGTCCGACGTGGACGACCGCGACGCCGTGCTGCTGGGGGAACGCCGATGAAGCACCTGCTGACCACCGACGGCCTGGCCGAGGACGCCGCCACCGCGATCCTCGACACCGCCGACGAGCTCAAGCGCACCCTGCTCGGCAGGGAGGTCAAGAAGCTGCCGACGCTGCGCGGCCGCACGGTGATCACGATGTTCTACGAGAACTCCACCCGCACCAGGGTGTCGTTCGAGATCGCGGGCAAGTGGATGAGCGCGGACGTGGTGAACGTCTCGGCGGGCGGCTCGTCGGTAGGCAAGGGGGAGTCGCTGCGCGACACCGCGCTCACCCTCTCGGCCGCGGGCGCCGACTGCGTGATCGTCCGGCACCCCGCCTCGGGGGCGGCGCACCGGCTGGCCGGCTGGCTCGCCGATGTCGGCACGTCGGTGGTGAACGCGGGCGACGGCACCCACGAGCACCCCACACAGGCGCTGCTCGACGCTGCCACGCTGCGCGAGCGGCTCGGCGGGCTCAAGGACCGGCGGATCGCGATCGTCGGCGACGTGCTGCACAGCCGCGTCGCCAGGTCCAACGTGCACCTGCTCGCGACCCTCGGCGCGGAGGTGGTGCTCGTCGCGCCGCCGACGCTGCTGCCCGTCGGCGTCGGATCGTGGCCGGTGACCGTGTCGCACGAGCTCGACGCCGAGCTGCCCGCGCTCGACGCCGTGATGATGCTGCGGGTGCAGGCCGAGCGCATGCACGGCGGATTCTTCCCGTCCGCTCGCGAGTACTCGATCGCCTACGGGCTCAACGAGGCGCGGCTGGGCCTGCTGCCCGAGGGCGCCGTGGTGCTGCACCCCGGTCCGATGCTGCGCGGCATGGAGATCGGCTCCGCCGTGGCCGACGCGCCGCAGTCGGCGATCACCGAGCAGGTCCGCAACGGGGTCCACGTGCGGATGGCCGTGCTGTACCACCTGCTTGCCGGAGAGGGAGAACAGTGAGCGAGATCGTCATCAGGGGCGCGAGGCTCTACGGCGAGGGCGACCCGGTGGACGTGCACGTGGCCGACGGCACCATCGCCGCGATCGGCACGGTCACCGCGAGCGAGGACGCCGAGGTGATCGAGGCGGACGGGCAGGTGCTGCTGCCCGGCTTCGTCGACCTGCACACCCACCTGCGCGAGCCGGGCCGAGAGGACACCGAGACGATCGACTCGGGCTCCGCCGCGGCCGCCCTCGGCGGCTACACCGCGGTGTTCGCCATGGCCAACACCGACCCGGTCGCCGACAACGCGGTGGTCGTCGAGCACGTGTGGCGGCGTGGCCGGGAGGTCGGCCTCGTCGACGTGCACCCGGTCGGCGCGGTCACCGTCGGGCTCAAGGGCGAGAAGCTCGCCGAGATGGGCACGATGGCCAAGTCGGTGGCCGGGGTGCGGCTGTTCTCCGACGACGGGCACTGCGTGGCGGACCCGCTGCTCATGCGCAGGGCGCTGGAGTACTCGACGGCGCTGGGCGTGGTCGTCGCGCAGCACGCCGAGGAGCCGAGGCTCACGGTCGGCGCCCAGGCCCATGAGGGAGAGCGGGCGGCGCGGCTCGGCTACACCGGCTGGCCCTCGTCGGCGGAGGAGTCGATCGTCGCCCGCGACTGCGTGCTCGCCCGGCACGCAGGCGCGCGCCTGCACATCTGCCACGTCTCCACCACCGGCACGGTCGACGTCCTCGGCTGGGCCAAGGGCCTCGGCATCGACGTCTCGGCCGAGGTGACGCCCCACCACCTGCTCCTCACCGACGAGCGCCTGGCCACCTACGACCCGGTGAACAAGGTCAACCCGCCGCTGCGGGCCGACGCCGACGTGGCGCGCATGCGCCGGGCGCTGGCCGACGGCGTGATCGACTGCGTGGCCACCGACCACGCCCCGCACGCCGTGCAGGACAAGGACTGCGAGTGGGCGGCGGCCAGGCCGGGCATGCTCGGCCTGCAGACCGCGCTGTCGATCGTGGCCGAGACGATGGTGCGCCCCGGCCTGCTCGACTGGCGCGGGGTGGCGAGGGTCATGAGCGAGCGGCCAGCCGAGATCGCGGGCCTGCCCGACCAGGGCAGGCCGCTGGCGGTCGGCGAGCCTGCCAACCTGGTGCTGGTGGACCCGGACGCGGAGTGGACGGTGCGCGGCGCCGAGCTCGCGAGCGTGGCCGCCAACACACCGTACGAGGGATTGCGACTGCCCGCCGTGGTGAGCGCCACGCTGCTGCGCGGGCGGATCACGTCGCGCGAAGGGAAGATTGGGTAATGGAGAGGCTTCTGCTGACGCTGCTGGTCATCGCGTTCTTCGCGCTCGGGGTCTACGGGATGTGGCGGGGCTGGCGACGCCAGGCCCGCGCGCAGAGCGTGCGCGTGCCGCCCTTCCCCGAGGTGCCGGAGGACCTTGGCGAGCCGCTGCTCTCAGCCAAGGGGCTCTACGTGGCGACCACCAACGCGGGGCACTGGCAGGAACGCGTGGTGACGCGGGGTGTGGGCCTGCGCGGCCCGGCCGTGCTGCGGCTGTACGACGAGGGCGTCGAGGTGGACCGCGCCGGTACGGTGAGCTTCTGGATCCCCCGCGAGTCCATTGTGGACGTCAAGACCGCCAAGGGGATGGCGGGCAAGGTGATGGGAACGGACAGTCTTCTGGTGTTCACGTGGCGCGCCGACGACGTCGAGCTCGACACCGGGTTCCGCGGGGACGATCTCGCGGTCTATCCACAGTGGATCAACCAGGTCAAGGGAGGTGCCCAGGTATGAGCGGCACTCGCACGCCGGCCGCGCTCGTCCTCGAGGACGGCCGGATCTTTCGGGGCACGGCCTACGGCGCGCAGGGGCGCTCGCTGGGCGAGGCGGTCTTCTGCACCGGCATGACCGGCTACCAGGAGACGCTGACCGACCCGTCGTACCGCGGCCAGATCGTGGTCCAGACCGCGCCGCAGATCGGCAACACCGGGTGGAACGACGAGGACGACGAGTCCTCGCGGATCTGGGTGGCCGGCTACGTGGTCCGCGACCCGGCGCGCACTCCGTCGAACTGGCGCTCGAAGCGCACGCTCGACGACGAGCTGCGCGCGCAGGGCATCGTCGGCATCGCCGAGATCGACACGCGCACGCTGACCCGGCACATCCGGGAGCACGGCGCCATGCGCGCGGGCGTCTTCTCCGGTGACGCGCTCGCGTCCACCGACGACCTCGTGGCCCAGGTGCTCGCGAGCCCGCCGATGCAGGGCGCCGACCTGGCCGGCGAGGTCACCACGGAGAAGCCCTACGTGGTGGCCGCCGAGGGCGAGCGGCGCTACCGCGTCGCCGCGCTGGACCTCGGCATCAAGTCGAACACGCCCCGCCAGATGGCCAAGCGCGGCATCGAGGTGCACGTCCTGCCCGCCGCGAGCACGCTGGACGACGTGCTGGCGGTGGAGCCCGACGGCGTGTTCCTGTCCAACGGGCCCGGCGACCCGCAGACCCAGACACACGCGATCGAGCTGACGCGGGCGGTGCTCGGCAGGCAGGTGCCGCTGTTCGGCATCTGTTTCGGCAACCAGATCCTCGGCCGCGCGCTGGGGCTGGGCACCTACAAGATGCGCTTCGGTCACCGCGGCATCAACGTCCCGGTGCTCGACGCCGACACCGGCCGCGTGGCCATCACGGCGCAGAACCACGGTTTCGCGCTCGAGGGCGAGCCTGGCCAGCGGTTCGAGTCGCCGTTCGGCACGGCCAAGGTGAGCCACTACTGCGCGAACGACGGCACGGTGGAGGGCCTGCGGTGCGAGGACGTGCCCGCCTTCTCCGTGCAGTACCACCCCGAGGCGGCGGCCGGTCCGCACGACGCCAACCCGCTGTTCGACGAGTTTGTGACCTTGATGGAGAAAAGCAAGTAATGCCCAAACGCACTGACATCGAGCACGTCCTCGTCATCGGGTCCGGGCCGATCGTGATCGGGCAGGCCGCCGAGTTCGACTACTCCGGCACCCAGGCCTGCCGCGTGCTGCGCGCCGAGGGCCTGCGCGTGAGCCTCGTCAACTCCAACCCGGCGACGATCATGACCGACCCTGAGTTCGCCGACTCGACCTACATCGAGCCAGTGACCCCGGACTACGTCGAGAAGGTCATCGCCGCCGAGCGCCCCGACGCGCTGCTGGCCACGCTGGGCGGGCAGACCGCGCTCAACACCGCGGTCGCGCTGCACGAGCGCGGGGTGCTCGAGAAGTACGGCGTGGAGCTGATCGGCGCCGACATCGACGCGATCCAGCGCGGTGAGGACCGGCAGAAGTTCAAGGACATCGTGCGGTCGGTGGGCGGCGACGTGCCGCGCAGCGCCGTCTGCCACTCCATGGACGAGGTGCGCAAGACCGTCGCCGAGGTGGGCCTTCCGGTGGTGATCCGGCCTTCGTTCACGATGGGCGGGCTCGGCTCCGGCATGGCGCACACCGACGAGCAGCTCGAGCGGCTCGCGTCGCTGGGCCTCGAGGAGAGCCCCGTCACCGAGGTGCTCATCGAGGAGAGCGTGCTCGGGTGGAAGGAGTACGAGCTCGAGCTGATGCGCGACCGCCACGACAACGTCGTGGTGGTGTGCTCGATCGAGAACGTCGACGCGATGGGCGTGCACACCGGTGACTCGGTGACCGTTGCCCCCGCCATGACGCTGACCGACCGCGAGTACCAGCACATGCGCGACGTCGGCATCGACGTGCTGCGCGAGGTCGGCGTCGACACCGGCGGCTGCAACATCCAGTTCGCGATCAACCCGCGCGACGGGCGCATGGTCGTGATCGAGATGAACCCGCGCGTGTCGCGCTCCTCGGCGCTGGCGTCGAAGGCCACCGGCTTCCCGATCGCCAAGATCGCCGCGAAGCTCGCGATCGGCTACACGCTCGACGAGATCAGCAACGACATCACGGGGGAGACCCCGGCCAGCTTCGAGCCGACGCTCGACTACGTGGTCGTGAAGGTGCCCCGGTTCGCGTTCGAGAAGTTCCCCGGCGCCGACCCGATGCTCACCACGACGATGAAGAGCGTCGGCGAGGCCATGTCGCTGGGCCGCAGCTTCCCCGAGGCGCTCGGCAAGGCCATGCGCTCGATGGAGACCAAGCGCGTCGGCTTCTGGACCCAGCCCGACCCGGAGGGCGCCACGCTGGAGTCGACGCTGGAGGACCTGCGCACCGCCCACGACGGCAGGCTCTACGCCGTCGAGCGCGCGCTGCGGCTCGGCGCCACCGTCGAGCAGGTGCACGAGGCCAGCGGCATCGACCCGTGGTTCATCGACCAGATCGCGCTGATCGGCGAGGTCGGCGCGGAGGTGCGGGACGCGCCGGTGCTGGATGGTCAGCTGCTGCGCCGCGCCAAGCGCACCGGGCTGTCCGACCGGCAGATCGCCGCGCTGCGGCCCGAACTGGCCGGTGAGGACGGCGTGCGCGCGCTGCGGCACCGCCTCGGTGTGCACCCGGTGTTCAAGACCGTCGACACGTGCGCGGCCGAGTTCGAGGCGAGGACGCCGTACCACTACTCGGCCTACGAGGCCGATCCCGCCGCCGAGACGGAGGTGGCCCCGCAGCCGGAGAAACCGAAGGTGCTGATCCTCGGCTCCGGGCCGAACCGCATCGGGCAGGGCATCGAGTTCGACTACTCGTGCGTGCACGCGGCGCTGGCGCTGCGGGAGGCCGGGTTCGAGGCCGTGATGGTCAACTGCAACCCGGAGACGGTCTCCACCGACTACGACACCTCCGACCGGCTGTACTTCGAGCCGCTGACGTTCGAGGACGTGCTGGAGGTCGTGCGCGCCGAGCAGGCGTCGGGCACGGTCGCCGGCGTGATCGTGCAACTGGGCGGCCAGACCCCGCTCGGGCTCGCGCAGCGGCTGGCCGACGCGGGCGTGCCGATCGTGGGCACCCCGCCGCAGGCGATCCACCTCGCGGAGGACCGGGGCGCGTTCGGCGAGGTGCTGACCTCGGCCGGGCTCCCGGCCCCCGCGTACGGCACGGCGACGTCGTTCGAGGGAGCCAAGCGGATCGCCGACGAGATCGGCTACCCGGTGCTCGTCCGGCCTTCCTACGTGCTCGGCGGGCGCGGCATGGAGATCGTCTACGACGAGGCGTCGCTCGCGGGCTACATCCGGCGCGCCACGGAGGTAACCCCGGAGCACCCGGTGCTCGTGGACCGCTTCCTCGACGACGCCATCGAGATCGACGTCGACGCCCTCTACGACGGCGAGGAGCTGTACCTGGGCGGCGTGATGGAGCACATCGAGGAGGCCGGCATCCACTCCGGCGACTCGGCGTGCGCCCTGCCGCCGATCACGCTGGGCCGCACGGACCTCGAGGAGGTGCGCCGCTGCACCGAGGCGATCGCGCGCGGCGTGGGCGTGCGCGGGCTGCTCAACGTGCAGTACGCCCTCAAGGACGACGTGCTGTACGTGCTGGAGGCCAATCCGCGTGCGTCCCGCACGGTGCCGTTCGTGTCCAAGGCGACGGCGGTGCCGCTCGCCAAGGCCGCGTCGCTGCTCATGACGGGCGCGTCGATCAAGGACCTGCGCGAGCGCGGCGTGCTGCCCGCCGACGGCGACGGCGGGCACCTGCCCGTCGACGCGCCGGTGGCCGTCAAGGAGGCCGTGCTGCCGTTCCACCGGTTCCGCACGCCCGAGGGCCACGGCGTGGACTCGCTGCTCGGCCCCGAGATGAAGTCCACGGGCGAGGTGATGGGCGTCGACACGTCCTTCGGCACCGCGTTCGCGAAGTCGCAGGCCGGTGCCTACGGCTCGCTGCCGACGAGCGGCAAGGTGTTCGTCTCGGTGGCCAACCGTGACAAGCGCTCGCTGGTGTTCCCGGTCAAGCGGCTCGCCGACCTCGGCTTCGAGGTCCTCGCGACGTCGGGCACGGCCGAGGTGCTGCGCCGGAACGGGGTGCCGTGCACGGTGGTGCGTAAGCACTACCAGGGCAGCACCGCCGACGAGCCGAACATCGTCGAGGTGATCCTCGACGGCGGCGTCGACATGGTGATAAACACCCCGTACGGCAACAGCGGGCCCCGCGTGGACGGCTACGAGATCCGCACCGCGGCGGTGTCGAGGGGAATCCCGTGTGTGACCACCGTGCAGGGCGCTGCCGCCGCCGTACACGGCATCGAGGCCCTCATCCGGGGTGACCTGGGGGTGCGCTCACTGCAGCAGCTCCAGGCGTCCCTGCGGGTCGGATCGTGACCGAGTACCCACCTGCAGTGAAGGCCACCATGCCTGCGCTCAACGCAGTGAAGGTGGCCTTCACTGCGGACGTCGCGGAGGAGAGGAGCCGGCGTGGTTGAGGGGTTCGGGGCGCGGCTGCGGCGCGCCGTCGCCGCGCGCGGCCCGCTGTGCGCGGGCGTGGACCCGCACCCGCAGCTGCTGCGGGCGTGGGACCTGCCCGCCGACGCGCGCGGGCTGGAGACGTTCGCGCTGAGCGCCACCGAGGTGCTCGCCGAGCACGTGGCGGTGGTGAAGCCGCAGTCGGCGCTTTTCGAGGCGCACGGCGCCAAGGGGGTCGCCGTGCTGGAGCGGGTGATCGAGTGCGCGCGCCAGGCGGGCGCACTCGTCCTGCTCGACGTCAAGCGCGGCGACATCGGCTCCACGATGGCCGCCTACGCGCTGGCGTACCTCGGCGAGGGCTCGCCGCTCGCGGCCGACGCGATCACCGTGTCGCCCTACCTCGGCTTCGGCGCGCTCGAACCCGCGTTCGCGCTGGCCGGGGAGACGGGGCGGGGCGTGTTCGTGCTCGCGCGGACTTCGAACCCGGAGGGCGAGGGCCTGCAGCGGGCCGACACGGGTGGTCGCACGGTTGCGCAGTCCGTTGTGGACGATGCGGGTGCGCGCAACGCGGGCGTCGCTCCGCTGGGCGCCGTCGGCGTTGTCATCGGGGCCACCAACCTGCCAGGCGAGCTGGATCTCGCTGGGCTGAACGGGCCAATCTTGGCTCCGGGTTTCGGTGAGCAGGGCGCCGGTGCGCGGGACCTCGCGCCGCTGTTCGGCGACAGCCTGCCGAACGTGCTGCCCGCCTCGGCGAGGGCTCTGTTGAAACACGGCCCGGATCCGGCGGCGCTGCGTGCCGCGGTGCTGCGCACGGCCGATGAGCTGAACCGCGTGCTCAAGTAGGGTCTGCGCCCGGTTCCCGCCCTGGTCGAACCGTATGTTGATCTTGCACTAGGGTAAGCGGCGTGGCGCAGGCGGGGGTGTCGGCGCCGCACCGGGAAACGCATTCGCAGGGTCGCGGGCTGACACCGCGCGACCATTTGTGAGTAGGGTCGTCTCTGGCCGTGCCGCGGCGTCCAGTCGCGGCGCGACAGCACCGTCCGCCAGGCCGTCATCCAGCGTCCTGGCGGCGCGGTCAGCGCCCACCCCCGCATTGTGGGTCCAGGTCAAGGGTGGGTACGGTCGCCACACCCACCCAGAATTTGAGTAACACCGGAGGAAAACGTGGCACTTCCCCAGCTCACCGAGGAACAGCGTGCTGCGGCGCTGGAGAAGGCCGCCGCCGCCCGTCGCGCCCGCGCGGAGCTCAAGGAACGGCTCAAGCGCGGCGGTACGACCCTCGCCGACGTGCTGAAGCAGGCCGACGAGGACGAGGTCCTCGGCAAGATGAAGGTCTCCGCGCTGCTGGAGGCCCTGCCGGGCGTGGGCAAGGTGCGTGCGCAGCAGACGATGGAGCGGCTCGAGATCGCTACCAGCCGTCGCCTGCGCGGCCTCGGCGACCGGCAGCGCAAGGCGCTGCTCGCCGAGTTCAGCGGCGAGTGAGCGAGCGGCGACACCGCGGCTCGATCGAGGCCGGCGTACGCGGCGGCCGAGTGACAACTGGTGAGCCGGTGCCGGCTGAGACGGCCCGGCACCGGCTCACCGTCGTTTCGGGACCATCCGGGGTCGGCAAGTCCAGCGTCGTCGGCGAGCTGCGGCGGCTGAACCCCGATGTGTTTTTCAGCGTCTCGGTGACCACCCGCGCGCCCCGGCCCGGCGAGGTCGACGGCGAGCACTACCACTTCATCGACCGCGAGACCTTCGACGCCATGGTCGCCAAGGGCGAGCTGCTGGAGCACGCGGAGTTCGCGGGCAACTGCTACGGCACGCCACGGGCGCCCGTGGAGGCCGCGCTGAACGCGGGACGGCCCGCCGTGCTCGAGATCGAGCTGCAGGGCGCGAGGCAGGTGCGGCAGGCGATGCCGGAGGCCCAGCTCGTGATGCTCCTGCCGCCGTCGTGGGGCGTGCTCGTCGACCGGCTCACGGGCCGCGGCACCGAGCACGACGAAGCCGTGCGGGCCCGGCTGACGGAAGCGGAGCGTGAGCTCGCGGCCGCCGCGGAGTTCGACGAGCAGGTCGTGAACGACGACGTGCAGGTCGCCGCGCGCCGATTGCTAGACTTGGTAACCGGCGAAAACAAGTCTTTCGACGATTCGGAGCACAGTCAGTGACCTCGATTACCCTGGGTCCTCAGAGCGAGCACCTCGAGGGCATCACCAACCCGCCCATCGACGACCTGCTCGAGAAGGTCAGCTCCAAGTACGCGCTGGTGATCTACTCGGCCAAGCGCGCCCGTCAGATCAACGACTACTACGCGCAGCTCGGCGAGGGCCTGCTCGAGTACGTCGGCCCGCTCGTCGAGCCCGGCCCCCGCGAGAAGCCGCTGTCGATCGCGCTCCGCGAGATCCACGCCGGTCTGCTCGAGCACACCGAAGGCGAGTAACGCCTCGGTGAGCTCGAAACCGCGGGTCGTCCTGGGCGTCGGTGGCGGTATCGCGGCCTACAAGGCGTGCGAGGTGCTCCGCGGGCTCACCGAGTCCGGGCACGACGTGCGGGTGGTGCCCACCGTGGCCGCGCTGAACTTCGTCGGCGCGGCCACCTTCGAGGCGCTGTCCGGGCATCCCGTCCACACGGGTGTGTTCACCGAGGTGCCCGAGGTCCAGCACGTCCGCGTCGGCAAGGACGCGGACCTCGTGCTCGTCGTGCCCGCCACCGCCGACCTGCTCGCCAGGGCGGCCCACGGTCTTGCCGACGACCTCCTCACCAACACCCTGCTCACGGCACGGTGCCCCGTCGCGTTCTTCCCCGCGATGCACACGGAGATGTGGGAGCACCCCGCCACGCGCGACAACGTGGCGCTGCTCCGCTCGCGCGGGGCGGTCGTCACCGAGCCCGACTCGGGACGGCTGACCGGCGTCGACACCGGCAAGGGCAGGCTCGCCGACCCACGTGAGATCGTCGACGTCGCGCGCCTGCTGCTGGCCCGTTCCGACGCGCTGCCCCGCGATCTCGAGGGCCTGCGCGTGGTCGTGTCGGCGGGCGGCACACGCGAACCGCTCGACCCCGTGCGGCACCTCGGCAACCGCTCGTCGGGCAAGCAGGGCTACGCGCTCGCGCGGGTCGCCGCCCAGCGCGGCGCCGACGTCACACTCGTCGCCGCCCACACCGAGGCGCTGCCGGAGCCCGCCGGGGCCGAGGTCGTGCACGTCTCCACGGCGCGCCGGCTCGGCGCCGCGGTGGAAGAGGCGGCGAGCACCGCCGACGTCGTCGTGATGGCCGCCGCGGTCGCCGACTTCCGGCCCGCCGACACCGCCGACCACAAGATCAAGAAGACCGATCACAGCCCGGACCCGACGATCTCGCTGGTCCGCAACCCGGACATCCTCGCCGGGCTCGTCGAGGCCCGCAGGCCAGGCCAGGTGATCGTCGGCTTCGCCGCGGAGACCGGCGACGAGCACGGCAGCGTGCTCGAGCACGCGCGGGCCAAGCTGAAGCGCAAGGGGTGTGACCTGCTGGTGGTCAACGCCGTCGGTGAGGGCAAGGCCTTCGAGATGGAGGAGAACACCGGCTGGCTGCTCAGCGCGGACGGCACCGAGCAACGGATCCCGCTGGGCGCGAAGTCCCTGCTGGCGGCCACAGTGTGGGACGCGGTGACCGAGCTGGTGCGCCACCGCGCCCATCGCCAGTAGGCTCACAGCGGGCATTCGCCCACGTGCCGTTGTCGATCGAGGATGTGAGGACGTCGTGACCGCGTCGAACCGTAGGCTGTTCACGTCGGAGTCGGTGACCGAGGGGCACCCGGACAAGATCTGCGACGCGATCAGCGACTCGATCCTGGACGCCCTGCTGGCGAAGGACCCGCGCAGCCGGGTCGCGGTGGAGACCCTGATCACGACGGGCCAGGTGCACGTGGCCGGCGAGGTCACGACCGAGGCGTACGCGGACATCCCGACGATCGTGCGGGAGCGGATCCTCGACATCGGCTACGACTCCTCGGCCAAGGGCTTCGACGGCAACTCCTGTGGCGTGAACGTGGCGATCGGCTCCCAGTCGCCGGACATCGCGCAGGGCGTGGACACGGCGTACGAGTCGAGGCTGGAGAACGCGCTCGACGATCTCGACAAGCAGGGCGCGGGCGACCAGGGGCTGATGTTCGGCTACGCGTGCTCGGACACGCCGGAGCTGATGCCGCTGCCGATCGCGCTGGCCCACCGGCTCTCGCAGCGGCTCGCCGCGGTGCGCAAGGAGGGCGTGCTGCCCTACCTGCGGCCGGACGGCAAGACGCAGGTGACCATCGAGTACGCGGGCGAGCAGGCGGTGAAGCTGGACACCGTGGTGGTGTCGAGCCAGCACGCCGACGGCATCGACCTGGACAAGATGCTCGGCGTCGACGTGCGCGAGCACGTGGTGGCGCCCGTGCTGGCCGGGGTGGAGCTCGACTCCTCCGACCTGCGGCTGCTGGTGAACCCCACGGGCCGGTTCGTGGTCGGCGGCCCGATGGGTGACGCGGGCCTGACCGGTCGGAAGATCATCGTGGACACCTACGGCGGGATGGCGCGGCACGGTGGTGGCGCGTTCTCGGGCAAGGACCCGTCGAAGGTGGACCGCTCGGCGGCGTACGCGATGCGCTGGGTCGCCAAGAACGTGGTCGCCGCTGGCCTCGCGGGCCGGGTGGAGGTGCAGGTGGCATACGCGATCGGCAAGGCGGCCCCGGTGGGCCTGTTCGTGGAGACGTTCGGCACCGAGCACGTCGACCCGCTGAAGATCCAGGCCGCCATCACGGAGGTGTTCGACCTGCGCCCGGCGGCGATCATCCGCGACCTCGACCTCCTGCGGCCGATCTACGCGCAGACCTCGGCGTACGGGCACTTCGGCCGTCCCGAGCTCGACCTCCCGTGGGAGCGCACCGACCGCGCGGACGCCCTCCGGAGCGCCGTGGGCGCCTGACCCGGTGCCCGCCCCGGTGGTCGGCTACTGACGGGTTTCCTTTAGGCTTCCGATCTCGTGGTGGACACTCAGGACGTCGCGGCGTCGCCAAGGGCCGGGGAACAGACCGCCGGGGCGGCGAAGCCCAAGAGCACGCGGCACATCAGCTGGGATGCCATCCGTGTCCTGGGAATCGTGGCCGTGCTGGCCTTCCACGCGACGTTCCTCGCGCCGCACACCCTGCCCGGCTTCGACATGCCGCCGGGGTCGCTGCAGATGGACTTCCCGTTCGGCGCGTCCATCCTGATCGTCATCTCCGGCTACTTCGCGGCGATGACGATCGGCAGGGGGACGCCGCTGCGCTGGTGGCTGCGGCGGCTCGCCCGCCTGCTGCCCGCGTTCTGGGTAGCCGTCGTGGTGATCTTCCTGGTCAGCATCGTGCTGCATCCCGAGGGCTTCCCCCGCCCGTCCTACGGCGACCTGGTCGGCAACCTGGCGCTCGTGCACACGCTGCTGCCGTCGGTCGAGTACATCGACCTGTCGCACTGGACCGTGCCGGTGCAGGTGTGCGGGTTCACCGCCATCGCGCTGCTCGCCTGGAAAGGCAAGGTGCGGGGACGGAACGCGACCCTGGTGATGTGGGCGGTGCTGCTGGTCCCGCTCGCCGTGCGATACCTGTTCATGCGGCCCGGCGAGGTCGCGCCGTGGGCGAGCATGATGATGGACGGCACCGGGCTCAACCGCGCGCACCTGCTGATCGCCGGCGTGGCGATCTACCGCTGGTCCAAGGGGCGCATGAGCTTCGCGCAGCTGTACTGCATGCTCGGCGTGGTCATCGTCGCGCACGACAAGCACCCGCCGCCCGGCGACTCGGTGATCGCGTTCGCGGTGGCGCTCGTGCTGATCTGCGTGGCCGCCTACCAGCCCGCGTGGGACCTGCCCGGCCTCAACCGGCTCGCGAAGCCCATCAGCTGGCTCGCCGGGATCTCCTACGGCGTGTACCTCATGCACTACGTGATCGGCACGATCGTCGCCAGGCACCTCGCCGACCTCGGCGTGCCGTGGTGGGGCTGGGTGCCCGCGTTCGTCGTCACCGCGATCCTGCTGGGCTGGGCGCTGACGCGGTGGGTCGAGCAGCCCATGTTCACGTTGCTCACCCGGCGCCTCGACGCGAAGCAGCCCCGCTGAACCGCTCTGGTAGAGAAGACGGCGTGAGCCGTCCCGAGACCACCCCGCTGTGGGAGCTGCCGCAGCCCAAGCCCGCCAAGGGCAAGCGCGCGGCGGCCTCGCGCAAGGGCCGCCGGGAGCCCGCGGAGACCGCGCCGGTCGCGAGGGTGATCGTCGACGTGCCGCTAGCGCACCTCGACCGGACCTTCGACTACCACGTGCCCAAGGAGCTCGACGAGGCCGCCGTGCCCGGCTGCCGGGTGCGCGTGCGGTTCGCCGGCCAGCTCGTCGACGGCTTCCTGCTCGAACGCGGCGACACCACCGAGCACCAGGGCCGGCTCGCGTTCCTCGAGCGCGTCACCTCCAGCGAGCGGGTACTGCCCCCGGAACTGGCCGCGCTGTGCCGGTCGGTGGCGGAGCGCTACGGCGGCACGCTCATCGACGTGCTGCGGCTGGCCCTGCCGCCCCGGCACGCCAAGGTCGAGGCGGAACCGCCGCGGGAGCCCGCGCCCGCGCCCGAACCGCCGGACGTCGCGGGCTGGCGGCGTTACCCGTGGGGCCCCGGGTTCACCGGCGCGCTGAGCGCGGGCCGGGTCGGCCACGCCGTGTGGCAGGCGCTGCCGGGCGAGGACTGGCCGGCGCGGCTGGCGGAGCTGGCGGCCACCGTCGCCGCGCGGGGCAGGGGCGCCGTGCTGGTGGTGCCCGACCACCGCGACGTCGCCCGGCTGCGGGCGGCCTGTGCCGCGCTCGCCGGGGAGGACGCCGTCGTCGCGCTGTCGGCCGACCTCGGCCCGGCCGAGCGCTACCGCCGCTGGCTCGCCGTGCTGCGCGGCGCGGTGCGCATCGTCGTGGGCACGCGGGCAGCGATGTTCGCCCCGGTCACCGATCCGGGGCTGTTCGTGGTGTGGGACGACGGCGACGACCTGCACGCCGACCCGCACATGCCCTACCCGCAGGTGCGGGACGTGCTGATCCTGCGCGCCCACGCGAGCAAGGCGTCGTTCCTCGCCGCCGGGTACGCGAGGACCGCAGAGGCGCAGCTGCTGGTGGAGTCCGGGTGGGCGCACCCGATCGTCGCCGCGCGGGAGGAGCTGCGGGCGTGCGCCCCGCGCGTGACGCCCACGGGCGAGGACTTCGACGTCGCCCGCGACGAGGCGGCCCGCGCCGCCCGGTTGCCCGCCGTCGCGTTCGAGGCCGCTCGCGCGGGCCTGGCGGCAGGCGCGCCCGTGCTCGTGCAGGTACCGAGGCGGGGCTACGTGCCCGGCCTGGCGTGCGGGCACTGCCGCTCGCCGGCGCGGTGCCGCCGCTGTGCGGGGCCGCTCATGCTCCCGGGCGGCGGCGAGGCCGGGACGCCCCGTTGCCGGTGGTGCGGGGTGGCCGACGCGAGCTTCCGCTGCGCGACGTGCGGTTCCGGGCGGCTGCGGGCCGTCGTGGTGGGCGCCAAGCGGACCGCCGAGGAGCTGGGCAGGGCGTTTCCCGGCGTGCCGGTGCGGACCTCCGGCGCGGGCGAGGTGCTGCCCCAGGTGCCCGGTGAGCCCTCGCTCGTGGTCGCGACGCCCGGCGCCGAGCCGGTGGCCGAGGGCGGCTACGGCGCCGCGCTGCTGCTCGACGGCTGGGCGTTGCTGGGCAGGCAGGACCTGCGCGCGGCGGAGGAGACGCTGCGGCGGTGGATGACGGCCGCAGCGCTCGTGCGGTCCGCCCGTGACGGCGGCCGGGTGGTGGTGGGCGCCGACGCCGGGATCGCTCCGGTGCAGGCGCTCGTGCGCTGGGACCCCGGCTGGCACGCGGAGCTGGAGCTGGCCGAGCGCAAGGAGCTGGGCTTCCCGCCAGCGGTGCGGATGGCGAGCTTCGAGGGCACCCCGGAGGCGGTCGCGGCGCTGCTCGACGAGATCACCCTGCCCGAGCAGGCCGAGGTGCTCGGCCCGGTGCCGGTGGGGGAGGTCGACGAGGACGGCCGCGCCGAGCGGGAACGGGCGCTCGTGCGGGTGCCGCGCGCCCACGGCCGGGGACTCGCCGCGGCGGCGCACGCCGTGAACGCGCTGCGCAACGCCCGCAAGGAAACCGACCCCGTCCGCATCCAGCTGGACCCGCTGACCCTGATCTGACCGGAACCGGCGTTCGCGAGTCGTGCACTCCCGCTCGCGCGAGTCCCCCGCTCGAGCCCGCGAGTTCCCCGCTCGAGCCCGCGAGTCCCCGCTTCTTGACCGCGAGTTGCCCGTTCGGCACCGCTGAGCGCGCAACTCGCGTGCGGGAGCGGGGGACTCGCGTGCGGGAGCGGGGGACTCGCGTGCGGGAGCGGGGGGACTCGCGTGCGGGAGCGGG
>NZ_SWMS01000018.1 GCF_005146945.1 Prauserella endophytica | reverse complement strand
TCGGTGGCCTTCCGAGTCAGGAGTGCCGGGATCCCGCCCACACACATCATCACTGTGGCCTTCACTGCGGATTCGCGTGCGGCTTGGCTGCACTCTTCCTCGAGCGTTTTCCGCCGGGGGCGATCCGGGTGGTTCTGGGAAAGCCTCCGGTGCGGGTGTGCGTTTCCGATGTGCCGATTCCCCGTGAGTACCCCGAAAAACGCGGCCCCGCCGGTAATCGCGCGCATTCGCGGGGCCGTGCACCGGCTTGCCGGTGATTGAGAGCCCCGGCACCGTGGTACACCTTCGGTGTCGGCGTCGGCACCCGCGGTGCGCGCGGCGGGGATCGTTGATCATTACGCAACCAGTTGCTGAATACGCTACGAACTCAGCCGGCGGGGTACTTGTCAGGCGCGTGGACTAGAAAACCCGCCGAACATCGACCCAGGGCAACCTTGAGTAGTGTTCGCTGCTCCAAACGGGTTGCTCTGTTACTTGGCACACAAACCGCTTGGCGAAGCTGTCAAGGGGTGTGCGGTCGTGTGCCCGCGCAACGCCTCTACCACTCGGTATACCGGTTTCCCGAGGCACGGGGGGCGTGTGCGCGCAGCGCCCACCGGTACGGAATGCGTGCCTTGGCGTTATACATGGGGTGAAAACGCACGTCACGCAATCGACGCATTGATCGTGTGTGGTCCCGATCAATAGATTGAGTTCAGGCGGTTTGCTCAGATCAGCGCCGATGTGCTGCAATCCCGCCGAGTCGGGGTGAAGGGAACGGGTCTTGACGGGCCCGGTGCCTGGCTGCGCTCAAAAGCGCGCCGCGGGTCGATATCGGGACTGACGGCGATTTGCCGGTCCGGCCTGCTCAATTTCGTGCGCCCTTTTTCCGACAATTTTCGAAGCGAGCCGTGACCTAGGAGGCAGCGCGCATGACGGAATCGACAGCCGGCCGAACGCACCTGGACCCGGCTGGCACCGCGGAGAGAAGCCGGGTGGAGGCGCACCCCGCGCAGGAGTTCGGTGCCGATCCGTTGACCGTGCGCGAGACCGACCACTACACCAACGAGTACGTCAAGGGTTTCGTCGAGAAGTGGGACGACCTGATCGACTGGCGCAAGCGCTACGAGAGCGAGGGCAGCTTCTTCATCGACCTGCTCAAGGCCCGTGGCGTGAAGTCGGTGCTCGACGTGGCCACCGGCACGGGCTTCCACTCCGTGCGGCTCGTCGAGGAGGGCTTCGACACGGTCAGCGTCGACGGCAGCGCCGAGATGCTGGCGAAGGCGTTCGAGAACGGGCTCGAGTACGGCGGGCACATCCTGCGGGTGGTGCACGCCGACTGGCGCTGGCTCAACCGCGACGTGCACGGTGAGTTCGACGCCGTGGTGTGTCTCGGGAACTCGTTCACCCACCTGTTCTCCGAACGCGACCGGCGCAAGGCGCTCGCCGAGTTCTACGCCGTGCTCAAGCACGACGGCGTGCTGATCCTTGACCAGCGCAACTACGACTCCATTTTGGACAGTGGGTTCAGCAGCAAGCACACGTACTACTACTGCGGCGACGAGGTGACCGCGGAGCCGGAGTACGTCGACGAGGGTCTCGCGCGGTTCCGCTACCAGTTCCCGGACAGCTCGCAGTACCACCTCAACATGTTCCCGCTGCGCAAGGACTACACGCGCCGCCTGCTGCGCGAGGTCGGGTTCCAGCGGGTTGAAACCTACGGCGACTTCCAGGAGACCTTCAGCGCGGATGATCCGGACTTCTTCATCCACGTCGCGGAGAAGCGGTACCTGGAGGCCGACGAGGACACCCGCAACTACTCGGCCGCGGTCAACGTGGCACGCGACTACTACAACTCGGACGACGCGGACAACTTCTACTTCCACATCTGGGGCGGCGAGGACATCCACGTCGGGCTCTACGACTCGCCCGGCGAGGAGATCGCCACCGCGAGCAGGCGCACGGTGGAGCGGATGGCGGGCAAGCTGGGCCTCACCGAGGGCATGCGCGTGCTCGACATCGGTTCGGGATACGGTGGCGCCGCGCGCTACCTCGCCGCCACCTACGGCTGCGCGGTGACGTGTCTCAACCTCAGCGAGGTCGAGAACGAGCGCAACCGGCGGTTCAGCGAGGAGCAGGGGCTCGGACACTTGATCGACGTGGTCGACGGCTCGTTCGAGGACCTGCCGTTCGAGGACAATGAGTTCGACGTCGTGTGGTCGCAGGACGCGATGCTGCACAGCGGCGACCGCATCCGCGTCCTCCAGGAGGTGACCAGGGTCCTCAAGCCGAAGGGTCAGTTCATTTTCACCGACCCGATGGCCTCCGACGGCTGCGAGAAGGCGGCACTTCGGCCGATCCTGGACCGGCTCCACCTGGACTCGATGGGCTCGCCGTCGTTCTACCGGCGCGAGCTCAACCGGCTCGGCATGTCCTCGGTCGACTTCGAGGACCACACCCCGCAGCTCGCCACCCACTACGGGCGGGTGCTCGAGGAGACCGAGCGACGTAACGACGACCTCTCCGGCAGCGTTAGTACGGAATATCTGACACGGATGAAGATCGGACTGAAGAACTGGGTCGAAGGCGGTCGTGCGGGCAACCTCGCGTGGGGAATCTTCCACACCCGCGCCTGAGTCCCGAAATTCCCTTCCCCCACGGCAACCACGGCAAAAGGAAGCATTGTGACTGCAAATCGAAGGTTGTTCACGAGCGAGTCGGTGACCGAGGGCCATCCGGACAAGATGTGCGACGCCATCAGCGACTCCATTCTGGACGCGATGCTGGCCGCCGACCCGCGCAGCCGGGTCGCCGTCGAGTCCCTGATCACGACCGGTCAGGTGCACGTGGCCGGTGAGGTCACGACCGACGCCTACGTCGACGTGCCCACGCTGGTGCGCGAGAAGGTGCTGGAAATCGGCTACGACTCCTCCTCGAAGGGCTTCGACGGGGCCTCGTGCGGGGTGAACGTGGCGATCGGGTCGCAGTCGCCGGACATCGCGCAGGGCGTGGACACGGCGTACGAGTCGAGGCTGGAGAACGCGCTCGACGATCTCGACAAGCAGGGCGCCGGTGACCAGGGGCTGATGTTCGGCTACGCGTGCTCGGACACGCCGGAGCTGATGCCGCTGCCGATCGCGTTGGCCCACCGCCTGTCGCGCAGGCTCACCGAGGTGCGCAAGAACGGGACGATCCCGTACCTGCGGCCGGACGGCAAGACGCAGGTGACGATCGAGTACGCCGGTGACCAGCCGGTGCGGCTCGACACCGTGGTGATCTCCAGCCAGCACGCCGAAGGTATCGATTTGGACAAGATGCTGGCGGTCGATCTGACGGAGAACGTGCTCAAGCCGGAGATCGTCTCGCTCGGCCTCGCCGCCGAGGAGCCGAAGGTGCTCATCAACCCGACGGGCCGGTTCGTGCTCGGCGGTCCGATGGGTGACGCGGGCCTGACCGGGCGCAAGATCATCGTCGACACGTACGGCGGGATGGCACGGCACGGTGGTGGCGCCTTCTCGGGCAAGGACCCGTCGAAGGTGGACCGCTCGGCGGCCTACGCGATGCGCTGGGTCG
Organism: Prauserella endophytica; assembly: GCF_005146945.1. Taxonomy (GTDB): domain Bacteria; phylum Actinomycetota; class Actinomycetes; order Mycobacteriales; family Pseudonocardiaceae; genus Prauserella_A; species Prauserella_A endophytica. The sequence continues at coordinate 143,342 of NZ_SWMS01000018.1, read as the reverse complement.
CCAAGAACATCGTCGCGGCCGGGCTCGCCGACCGGGCGGAGATCCAGGTGGCATACGCGATCGGCAAGGCGGCCCCGGTGGGCCTGTTCGTGGAGACGTTCGGCACCGAGAAGGTGGCGCCGGAGAAGATCCAGGCGGCGATCGCCGAGGTGTTCGACCTGCGTCCCGCCGCGATCATCCGCGACCTCGACCTGCTGCGGCCGATCTACGCGCAGACGGCGTCCTACGGGCACTTCGGCCGCACGGACGTGGACCTGCCGTGGGAGCGCACGGATCGTGCGCCCGCGCTGAAGGACGCCGCCAAGGCGTAGTCCCGCTCGCCGGACCCCGGCAGTCCTGTTCTACCTACCCGAGGAGTGTGCCCCGCTCATGCGCATCGCCGTGACCGGTTCCATCGCCACCGATCATCTGATGGTGTTCCCAGGCCGGTTCGCCGACCAGTTCGTGGCGGACCAGCTGGAGAAGGTGTCCCTGTCGTTCCTCGTCGACCAGCTCGACATCCGGCGTGGCGGTGTCGCGGCGAACATCTGCTTCGGGCTCGGCAGCCTGGGCATGTCGCCGGTGCTGGTCGGCGCGGTGGGCACCGACTTCGACGACTACCGGTCGTGGCTGGAGCGCCACGGCGTGGACACCAAGTCGGTGCACGTGTCGCAGACCCGGCACACGTCGCGCTTCCTGTGCACCACCGACGAGACGCAGGCGCAGATCGCCTCGTTCTACGCCGGGGCGATGGAGGAGGCCCGCGAGATCGAGCTGCAGGCGGTGGCCGACCGGCTCGGCGGGATCGACCTCGTGGTGGTGGCGCCGAACGACCCGGTCGCGATGGTCCGCCACACCGAGGAGTGCCGGCAGCGCGGGTTCGCGTTCGCCGCCGACCCGTCGCAGCAGCTGGCGCGGATGGACGGGCCGGACGTGCGCTCGCTCGTGGAGGGCGCGTCGTACCTGTTCACCAACGAGTACGAGACGTCGCTGCTGCTGCGGGTGACGGGCTGGTCGGAGCAGGACGTGCGCGACCGCGTGGGGCTGTGGGTGCAGACCCACGGCCCGGACGGGGTGCGCATCGAGGGCAAGGGCGTCGAACCGGTGACCGTGGCCGCACACGAGGTGACCGACGAGGCCGACCCGACCGGCGTGGGCGACGCGTTCCGGTCGGGCTTCCTCTGGGGTCTGCACGCGAAGCTGAACGTCGAGCGGGCGGCTCAGGCCGGGTGCACCCTGGCGGCGATCGTGCTGGAGACCGTGGGCACCCAGGAGTACACATTGGACCGCGGGGACTTCTCCAAACGGATCGCCAAGACCTACGGCAGCGAGGCCGCGGCCGAGATCGAGTCGAAACTGCGGGTGTGAGCATGGAGAGTGCGTTTCTCGCCGCGCTGGAGCAGCGGGTGCTGGTCGCCGACGGCGGCATGGGCACCGCGTTGCAGGAGCACGACCTCACGCTGGACGACTTCGCCCAGCTGGAGGGCTGCAACGAGATCCTCAACGAGACCCGGCCCGACGTGGTGAGCTCGGTGTACCGGGGCTTCCTGGATGCGGGCTCCGACGCGATCGAGACGAACACGTTCGGCACCAACCTCGCCAACCTCGGCGAGTACGGGATCGCCGACCGCATCCGGGAGCTCGCCGAGAAGGGCACGACTCTGGCCCGGCGGGCCGCCGACGAGTATCACTCAGCGGACAAACCGCGCTTCGTGCTCGGCTCGGTGGGGCCGGGCACGAAGCTGCCCACCCTCGGACACGCGCCGTACGCGGCGCTGCGCGACGCCTATGTCGAGAACGTGCTGGGCCTGCTCGACGGCGGGGTCGACGCGGTGCTCGTGGAGACCTCGCAGGACCTGCTGCAGACCAAGGCGGCGATCATCGCGGCCAAGCGCGCGATGGCGCAGGCAGGCAGGCGTGTGCCGATCATCGCGCAGGTGACGGTGGAGACCACGGGCACGATGCTCGTGGGCTCGGAGATCGGCGCCGCGCTCACGGCGCTGGAGCCGCTCGGCATCGACCTGATCGGCATGAACTGCGCCACCGGCCCCGCCGAGATGAGCGAGCACCTGCGCGTGCTCGCCCAGCACGCGAGCGTGCCGATCTCGGTGATGCCCAACGCCGGGCTGCCGGAGCTCGGCCCGAACGGCGCGGTGTATCCGCTGCAGCCGGAGGAGCTGGCCGAGGCGCTTTCCGGGTTCGTCACCGAGTTCGGCGCCCGGCTCGTCGGCGGCTGCTGTGGCACGACCGGAGCGCACATCTCCGCGGTCGCCGAGGCGGTGGCGGACCTTCCGCCGAGGCGGCGCACGCCCGAGGTGGTGCCCTCGGTGTCGTCGGTGTACCAGTCGGTGCCGTTCCAGCAGGACGCATCGATCCTCAACATCGGCGAGCGCACCAACGCCAACGGCTCCAAGGCCTTTCGCGAGGCGATGCTCGAGGAGCGCTACGACGACTGCGTGGAGATCGCCAAGGCGCAGACCCGCGAGGGTGCGCACCTGCTCGACCTGTGCGTCGACTACGTCGGCCGGGACGGCACCAGGGACATGCGCGAGCTGGCCTCGCGCCTGGCCACGGCGTCCACGCTGCCGATCATGGTCGACTCCACCGAGGCCGAGGTGGTGCAGGCCGGCCTCGAGCACCTCGGCGGCCGGTGCGCGATCAACTCCGTGAACTACGAGGACGGCGCAGGCGAGGGCAGCCGGTTCCATCGGGTCATGGAGATGGCGGTGGAGCATGGGGCGACCGTGGTGGTCACGTGCATCGACGAGGAGGGCCAGGCCCGCACCGCGGACTGGAAGCTGCGGGTCGCCGAGCGCGCGATCGAGGACCTGACGGTGAACTGGGGTCTCGAGAAGTCCGCGATCATCATCGACTGCCTGGTCTTTCCCATCACCACCGGGCAGGAGGAGGTCCGCAAGGACGCCATCGAGACGATCAACGCGATCCGCGAGCTCAAGCGGCGCCATCCGGACGTGCAGACCACCCTCGGTCTGTCCAATGTGTCCTTCGGGTTGAACCCGGCGGCGCGGCAGGTGCTGAACTCGGTGTTCCTCAACGAGTGCCGGGAGGCCGGGCTCGACTCGGCGATCGTGAACTCGTCGAAGATCCTGCCGATGACCAAGATCGAGGACGAGCCGAGGCGGGTCGCGCTCGACCTGGTCTACGACCGCCGGTCCGAAGGCTACGACCCGCTGCAGAAACTGATGGCGCTGTTCGAGGGCAAGACGGCGTCGTCGAGCAAGGCCTCACGCGCGCAGGAGCTGGCGAAGCTGCCGCTGTTCGAACGGCTGGAGCGGCGCATCGTGGACGGCGACCGCAACGGGCTGGAGACCGACCTCGACGCGGCGATGGAGCAGAAGCCGCCACTGGAGATCATCAACGAGAACCTGCTCGCCGGCATGAAGGTGGTCGGCGACCTGTTCGGCTCCGGGCAGATGCAGCTGCCGTTCGTGCTCCAGTCGGCCGAGGTGATGAAGGCCGCCGTCGCCTACCTCGAACCGCACATGGAGAAAGACGACTCCGGCGGCAAGGGCAGGCTGCTGCTCGCGACCGTCAAAGGGGACGTGCACGACATCGGCAAGAACCTGGTGGACATCATCGTGTCCAACAACGGCTACGACGTCGTGAACATCGGCATCAAGCAGCCGATCAACGCGATCCTGGAGGCCGCGGAGGAGCACAGGGTCGACGCGATCGGCATGTCCGGCCTGCTGGTCAAGTCCACGGTGATCATGAAGGACAACCTGCGGGAGATGAACTCGAGGGGCGTCGCGCAGAAGTACCCCGTGCTGCTCGGCGGTGCCGCGCTGACGAGGACGTTCGTGGAGAACGACCTCGACGAGGTCTACGAGGGTGACGTCCGCTACGCCAAGGACGCCTTCGAGGGGCTGCACCTCATGGACCGCCTGATGGCGATCAAGCGAGGGGAGGCCCCCGAGGAGGACGCCGAGGCCGAGGCGAGAAAGGCCGAGCGCAAGGCCCGTCACGAGAGGTCCCTGCGCATCGCCGAGAAACGCAAGGCCGCCCAGGGCGGTGAGCCGTCGGCCGACGACACGACCCGGTCCGATGTGGACGCCGACGCTCCCGTGCCGGTACCCCCCTTCTGGGGCTCCAAGGTGGTCAAGGGCGTCGCCGTCAACGACTACCTCTCGCTGCTGGACGAGCGCGCCACGTTCTTCGGCCAGTGGGGCCTGCGCGGTGCGAAGAAGGGGGAGGGGCCCTCCTACGAGGAGCTGGTGGAGACCGAGGGCAGGCCACGGCTGCGGGCGTGGGTGGACGAGCTGTCCACCGCGGGCATCCTCCAGCACGCCGCGCTCGTCTACGGCTACTTCCCGTGCTACTCAGAGGGAAACGACCTCGTGGTGCTCGACAAGGACGAGCCGGACGCGCCGGAGCGGCTGCGGTTCACGTTCCCCCGGCAGCGCCGCGACAGGAGACTCTGCCTCGCCGACTTCTTCCGCTCCCGGAAGAAGGCCGAGGAGACCGGGCAGGTCGACGTGCTGCCGTTGCAGCTGGTGACGATGGGCCAGCCGATCGCGGACTACGCGGGCGACCTGTTCGCGAAGAACGCCTACCGGGACTACCTGGAGATCCACGGGCTGGGCGTGCAGCTGACGGAGGCGCTCGCCGAGTACTGGCACCGGAGGATCCGGCAGGAGCTGCTGTTCTCCTCGGGTTCGTCGGTCGCGGCGGAGGATCCGGCCGATGTGCGGGAGTTCTTCAAGCTGGGATACCGTGGCGCCCGGTTCTCGCTCGGCTACGGTGCCTGCCCGGACCTCGAGGACCGGGCCAAGATCGTGGAACTGCTCGGAGCGGAGCGGATCGGGGTCGAGCTGTCCGAGGAGTTCCAGCTGCATCCCGAGCAGTCCACCGACGCGATCGTTGCCCACCACGCGCAAGCGAAGTACTTCAACACCTAGGAAAGGATCTCATGAACGCGAAGTTGCAGAAGGTCAACGGCCTCGAGTTCGCCGTCGCCGACCTGACGCTGGCCGAGGCGGGCAGGCACCAGATCCGGCTGGCCGAGCACGAGATGCCGGGCCTGATGGCGACTCGCAGGGAGTACGCGGACTCGAAGCCGCTGAAGGGTGCGCGCGTCGCGGGCTCGCTGCACATGACGGTGCAGACGGCCGTGCTGATCGAGACCCTGAGGGAGCTCGGCGCCGACGTCCGCTGGGTGTCCTGCAACATCTTCTCCACTCAGGACGAGGCGGCCGCCGCGGTCGTGGTGGGCCCGAACGGCACGCCGGAGAAGCCCGAGGGCGTGCCGGTGTTCGCGTGGAAGGGCGAGACGCTGGAGGAGTACTGGTGGTGCACCGACCAGCTCTTCCAGTTCGGTGACCAGGGCCCGAACATGATCCTCGACGACGGCGGCGACGCCACGCTGCTCGTGCACAAGGGTGTCGAGTTCGAGGCGGCGGGCGCCGTGCCAGAGGCCACCGAGGACGACCCGCACGAGTACCGGGTGATCCTGTCCACGCTGAAGGCGTCGCTGGCCGCCGACTCGAAGCGGTTCACCAGGATCGCCGAGGGCATCAAGGGCGTCACCGAGGAGACCACCACCGGCGTGCACCGGCTCTACGAGTTCGCCAAGACCGGGGAGCTGCTGTTCCCGGCGATCAACGTCAACGACTCGGTGACGAAGTCGAAGTTCGACAACAAGTACGGCTGCCGGCACTCCCTTGTGGACGGCATCAACCGCGCCACCGACACGCTCATCGGCGGCAAGGTCGCGGTGGTCTGCGGCTATGGCGACGTCGGAAAGGGCTCGGCCGAGTCGCTGCGCGGGCAGGGCGCGCGCGTGATCATCACCGAGATCGACCCGATCTGCGCGCTGCAGGCCGCGATGGACGGCTTCCAGGTGACCACGCTCGAGGACGTGGTGGAGACCGCCGACATCTTCGTGACCACCACCGGCAACTTCAACATCATCACCGCCGAGCACATGGCGAAGATGAAGCACCAGGCCATCGTCGGCAACATCGGCCACTTCGACAACGAGATCGACATGGCGGGCCTGGAGAAGACGCCGGGCGTCACCAAGGTCGAGATCAAGCCGCAGGTGCACGAGTACCGGTTCCCCGACGGGCATTCGATCATCGTGCTGTCGGAGGGCAGGCTGCTGAACCTCGGCAACGCGACCGGGCACCCGAGCTTCGTGATGTCCAACAGCTTCACCAACCAGGTGATGGCGCAGATCGAGCTCTTCACGAAGCCCGGCGAGTACGGCAAGCAGGTGTACGTGCTGCCGAAGCACCTCGACGAGAAGGTCGCCCGGCTGCACCTCGACGCCCTCGGCGTGAAGCTGACCAAGCTGACCAAGGAGCAGGCGGCCTACATCGGCGTCGACGTGGAGGGCCCCTACAAGCCGGACCACTACCGCTACTGAGCCCAGCTGCAGTGAAGGCCACCTTCACTGCGTTGAACGCAGGCAAGGTGGCCTTCACTGCGGTCGCACCGGAACTGAGAGAGAGGTGCCTCGTGCGAAGGGTTGCCGACCGGCTGAAGAGTGCGCACTGCCCGACGTTCTCGGTGGAGTTCTTCCCGCCAAGGGACGAGCCCGACGAGGCGGTGCTGTGGCGGGCGATCCGGGAGCTTGAGCCGCTCGACCCCGCCTACATGTCGATCACCTACGGCGCCGGCGGGTCCAGCCGCGACGGCACCATCCGCAACATCGCCAGGGTCGCCACCGACACCACGCTGGTGCCGATGGCGCACCTGACCGCGGTGAACCACTCCGTCGCCGAGCTGCGCAACGTGATCGGGCACTTCGCGGCGGTTGGCGTGCACAACATCCTGGCGCTGCGCGGCGACCCGCCCGGCGACCCGATGGGGGAGTGGGTGCCGCACCCGCAGGGCCTGCACTACGCCGAGGAACTGGTGCGGCTCGTCCGGGAGCTGGGCGACTTCTGCGTCGGCGTCTCGGCGTTCCCGTACGGGCACCCGCGCTCCGCCGACCTCGACACCGACACCCACTACCTCGTCCGGAAGCTGCGCGCGGGGGCCGATTTCGCCATCGCGCAGCTGTTCTTCGAGGCCGAGGACTTCCTGCGGCTGCGCGACCGCGTCGCCGCCGCGGGCTGCGAGGCGCTGATGCTGCCCGGCATCATGCCGCTGACCACGCCGCGCACCCTGCGCAAGACGATCGAGCTCTCCGGCGCCACCCCGCCTGCCTGGCTCGTCGACCGGCTCGCCCCGCTGGAGGACGACCCGAAGGCGTTCCGCGCCGAGGGCCTCGACGTGGTCACCGAGCTGTGCTCCCGGCTGCTCGCGGAGGGCGTTCCGGAGCTGCACTTCTACACGTTCAACCGCTCGAAGGCCACCCGTGAGCTGGTCGAGCGGCTCGGTCTGCGCTCACCCGCGCCGCCCCTCGCGGTCGCCGCGCGGCCCTGAGCGGTGGTGGCCGCTCAACGGCGTGCGGCCGCCACCTCCGTCCCTCGTGCCGTGACCGTCCGGTCTTGACGCCTCCTGCCAGCGCGCATAACGTCTGAAAGCGGTTTCGCGCTGAAACGTTTCAAGGAGGAGGCGTTCGTTGAGGCATCGATATCTCCGGCGCGGTACGGCGGTGCTCGCCGTGGTGGCGGGGCTGGCTACGGCCGGACCCGCCGTCGTGGCGAGCACAGCCGCACCCCGTGGTCACGCTCCCGGCACCCCCGTCGACCTGACCGTGGGGGACCGCGACCGTCCCCTCAACGTGGAAGGCGCTCCGCTGTTCGGCTGGCGGCCCGTCGACCGCGACCCCGGTGAGATCCAGACCGCCTACCAGATCGTGGTCCGCAAGGACGGCGAGCGCGTGTGGGACAGCGGCCGCGTGGCCTCCGGCAGCCAGGAGTACGTGGCCTACGCCGGTCCCGAGCTCGCTCCGGCCACCGGCTACACCTGGACCGTCCGCACGTGGGACCGCACCGGCAAGCCCTCGCCGTGGGCTCGCCAGGCGGCGTTCGACACCGGCCTGCGAGACGGCGACTGGCAGGCGAGCTGGATTCGCCGCACCACGGCCGAGGCCGACGACTACACGCTCGCGCGCAAGGAGTTCACCCTTGGCCGTTCGCCGGTCGTGCGCGCCCGGGTCTACATCGCGGCCAGCCATCAGTACGCCCTGCACGTCAACGGCACGGTCGTCGACAGGGGCGGCGCGTTCGCCTGCCCCGACGCCGGCTACTACCGCGCCGTCGACGTCACCAGGCAGCTCCGTGCGGGCGGCAAGGCGGTCGTCGGTGTGCAGTACCACTGGTACGGGCGGGGCCAGGGCCGTCCGGCGGGTGAGCCGGGCATGCTGCTGCGCCTGGAGGTCGACCACGCAGACGGCACGACGCGGACGGTGGTGTCCGACGGCAGCTGGCAGGTCACGCGCGGACCGTGGCTGCCCGCGCCGAAGCGCAACGGCGACGGCGGCGACTACGTCGAGGAGTTCGACGCCACCGCCGAGCCCCTCGGCTGGGACCGGCCCGGCTTCGACGCCTCCGCGTGGCAGTCGCCCCAGGTGCTCGGCACGCACCCCGCGGGCGTCTTCACGTCGCTGCAGGCGCAGGAGACCGATCTGGAGTTCGAGACCGTCGAGCCGGTGAGCGTCACCCGCCTGGAGTCGGGCACGCTCGTGGCCGATTTCGGCAAGGTCATCCCCGCCGCGCCCATCGTGCGCTTCCGCGACGGCGAGCAGGGCAGGCACGTCGCGATGCACGCCGGCTACGTGCTCAACCCCGACGGCACGGTCTCGCGCGACAGCGACGACAACCAGAACACCAACCTCGCCTACGGCCACACGCAGCGCGACGGCGACCAGACGTTCCGGTCGTTCACGTACATGGGCTTCCGCTATCTCGAGGTGGAGGACCCGTCCGCCGAGATCAGCGCTGTCGTGCAGCACACGGCCGTGGACGACGACCGGCGGGCCTGGCTGCGCAGCTCCGACCCCGGCGTGGACGCCGCGTTCGACCTGATGCGGCGCTCGGCGCTATACGGTTCGCAGGAGCAGTTCCTCGACACGCCGACCAGGGAGAAGGGGGCAGTTCCTCGGCGACACGGCCGACATCTCGCTGGCCACGATGTCCGGGTACGGCGAGCGCACGCTCACGCGGCAGGCGATCCGCCAGTTCATCGAGTCGCAGGCGCGGTACTGGCCCGACGGCCGGCTCAACGCCGTCTACCCGAACGGCGACGGCAAGCGCGACATCCCCGACTACACCGAGATGTTCCCCGGCTGGATCTGGGACTACTACGTGCGAACCGGAGACAAGCGGATCCTGGCCGAGGCGTACCCCGTGATGCGGGCCGTGGCCGACTACGTGCGCCGGTACATCGACCCGGCGACCGGCCTGGTCACGCAGCTCGAGGGCGGTTCGGGCGAGTACCGCTACGGCATCATCGACTGGCCCGCGACCATGCGCTACGGCCACGACATGAGCACCGCGGCGAGAACCGTGATCAACGTGCTCGGCGTCGACGTCCTCAACGCGACGGCTCGCGCGGCCGAGGAGCTCGGCGAGCCAGGTGAGACCCTGCGTGCCGATGCGGCGACCCTCACCGAGGCGATCAACGCCAAGCTCCGCCGCGCCGACGGCGTCTACCACGACGGCCTGCGCGGGGACGGCTCGGCGAGCACGCACGCCTCGCAGATCGCGAACGCCTACGCGCTGTCGTTCGGCGTCGTGCCGGAGGAAGACCGCGCCGCGGTGAGCGAGTACGTGGCGAACCTCGGGATGCGCATGGGGCCGATGACGGCGCACCGGCTGCTGCAGGCGCTCGCGGGCAGGCCGGACGACGTGGTCGAGCGCCTGACCGACGCCGACTCGCCCGGCTGGGCCAACATCCTGGCGCGCGGCGGCACGTTCACCTGGGAGTCGTGGGACGCGCCGGAGACGGGGCAGAGCCACTCCCACCCGTGGGGAGCGACGTCACTGGTGGAGATCCAGCGGACGATCCTCGGCGTGACGCCCTCGGCTCCAGCCGGCTCGGAGGTCACCATCCGGCCGCCGAAGTCCGGTGTGGACAGTGCGGCCGGTGAGATGCCCGTGCAGCGGGGCATGGTCGGCGTCGACTGGCGGCGGATCGGCGACGGCGTGTCCCTGAAGGTGGACCTGCCGGTCAACGTGGTCGCGCGAGTGCACGTGCCCGCCGACCAGGCCGGCGACGTGCGCGTCCACGGCCAGGCCCGCTTCGTCGAGCTGCGAGACGGCTACGCCGTATACGAGGTCGGCTCGGGCAAGGTCACCTTCTTCTCGGCGTGACACTCTCCCAAGGGCACTTTGGTGGCGGTCAACGCGACTGAAGTGCCCTTGGGTGCGTTCTCAGCCGCTGAGACGGGGGCGGATGGAGTCGAGCGTGTCGGCGATGGGCTCGCCGCCGCCGTGCCGGTTGACTGGGCTCATGACAGCTGGACCGCTCTTCGCTCTGACGCTGCTCGCCGTGCTCGGCACCGGCCTCGTCGCGGGTGTCTTCTTCGCCTTCTCTTCGTTCGTGATGCGGGCACTCGCGCTGTTGCCACCCGCCCAGGGGGCCGCGGCGATGCAGTCGGTGAACCGGACCGTGCTCAACCCGGTGTTCCTGGGAGTGTTCGCCGGTACCGCGCTACTGTCGGTGGCCGTCGTGGTCCTTTCCATCGCGCGCGGATTCGCCGACGGCGGGCCCTGGCTGCTCGCGGGCGGCGTTTCTTATGTCGCCGGTACTTTCGTTCTCACGCGCGTGGTGCACATTCCCCGCAACGACACCCTGATGCGGGTGGACGCGGACAGCGCCGAGGGGGCCGAGTTCTGGGCCCGCTACGTGCCCGCGTGGACCCGGTGGAACCACGTCCGAATGCTCGCCTCACTCGTGGCCTGTGCGTTCTTCGTCGTCGCACTGGTGAACGGCTGAGTTCGTGATCCCGTTTTCCGCTGACCCATTGAGGTGAACCCGCTTGCCGCGGCCGCCGACCGTTGCGACCGGTGACAACGCGGTGCGAGACTGCACGACAAGGCTCGGCGGGAACTGCTCCGATCCTGACTGGGTGGTAGTGGAAATCGCTGGGGGAGGCAAGGCCGGAAGGCCCTAGCGCGGCACGGGCAAACCCAAGACGGTGGAGTCGACCAGGGCCCCCAAGGGCCAGTGAGGAGTCGGCCATGTACCAGACCACGGTGGGTGCTGTGATGACCCGCGAGGTCATCGCGGTCGGTCCGGATGCCGACTTCACGACGCTCGTGGAGCTGCTGGTCAGCCATGACATCGGTGCCGTTCCCGTGGTGAGCGAGGAGGGGGTGCTCCTCGGCGTGGTCTCCGAGAGCGACCTGGTGCTGAAGCACGAGCAGCTCGGCGAGGGGGACGGCAAGCCGCCCTCGCTCGTGCTCAGGCGAGCCCGGCAGCGGTGGCAGAAGTCGTGGGCGACGCGGGCGTTCGACCTGATGATCACGCCCGTGTACGCGCTGGACGTCCGGGACTCGCTCGGCGCGGCCGCGCGCGAGTTCGGCCGGTCGGGGGTGCGCAGGCTGTACGTGCTCGAGGGCCGCACGCTCGCGGGTGTCCTCACGCGCGGAGACCTGCTCAAGGCGTTCGTCAGGGACGACGAGGACATCCGGCGGGAGATCCGGCACGAGGTGCTCGGCCGTGCGCTGGCGGTGGCCGACGGCGCGGTGGAGGTGAACGTCGACCGGGGCGTGGTGACCATGTCCGGCGAGGTGGAACGCAGGACTGAGGGCGAGCTCGCGCAGCGGCTCGCCGAGCACGTGCTCGGCGTGGTCCACGTGCACAACCTGCTGGACTACCGCCTCGACGGGGCACCGGGGCTCGCCCGGCGCTGAGGCGGCGCGGGCGCCGCCGTCCCGTCGCGCTGCGCCGGAACGGGCGCCGTGTCCGTGAGCCGGTGCCCGGACAGGCGGGCCACGCGGACCAGGATTCCGTTGTCGAACGCGTAGCGCATGGCGAGCGCGTGGTGGAGGCGAGGGCGGTCGTGGTGACCCAGCGGGCGGGCGAGACCGACACCCGTGATCGCCCACGGGGCATGCTCGCCACCGAACGAGATCGTCACGGGTCTGCCCGTCGCGGAGCGCGTGAGCGACGGATCGGAGCCGGTGGGCACCAGCACGTCGCCGCTCTCCCGCACGAAGCAGGCCAGTGGCTGGGGCCGCCCACCGTCGATCGCGATCAAGGCGGTGTGGCTGCGGCCATGGGAACAAACGAGCGCGAGGCAGTCGGAGTGTGTCAGCTCGAGCGTGTCCACATCCGCTCCTTCGGCTTCGCGGGACTGCCGCAACGGCGGTCGCACCGGCGATCGCCCGGCTTGTCCGTGGTTCGCGCGGAAAACCCTCGACAGAGGCTTCACCGCGGCGCCCGCGGGCTTCACAATTCCTTAGTACGCCAGGCGAAAAATTTCGTCCAGGCTTCGAGTCCGATTCGGAACACGGTGTGCGACAACGGGTGACAGACGCGGAGGTGGCAAATGACGATCACGGAGAGCCGCAGTGGTGTGTTGCCGGTTCGCACCGAGTTCAAGTTCGCCTGGCGCGGCTACGAGCGTGGGCGCGTCGAAGGATATGTGCGGGCGGTGGAAGAGGAAATCCGGCTGCTGACCGCGGATCGCGACTCCGCGGCCGACACCGCCGAGAAGCTGGCCGTCGAGCTGGACGCGGTCCGCCGCGAGAACAACGAGCTGCGTGAGCGGCTCGAGCGCGCCAGCCGCAGCCCCATCGAGTCGGACGGGCTCTCGGAACGCCTGCTGCGCATGGTGGAGCTCGCGCACGAGGAGGCCGACGAGATCGTCGAGAACGCGCGGGGGCTCGCCGAGCAGAGCTGGGCCGCCGCGCACGAGGCCGCCGAGCGGCTGCGGTCGCGCTACGACCGGATGCTCGCCGAGCTGGACGAGCGCCGCCGGCAGATGGAGACCGAGCACCGCGAGCTGATGGCCAAGGCGCAGGCAGACGTCGAGGCGATGACGAAGCAGGCGGAGCGGCGGCGTCGTGAGCTCGACGAGCAGGCGGCTCGCAGGCGGCAGGAGGCGGAGCGTGAGTTCACCGTCGCGATGGCCGAACGGCGCGAGGAGACCATGCGGCTCATCGAGGAACGGGAGGTGGCGGCGCGGGCGAAGGCCGAGCGGCTGCTCGCCGACGCGACCGCGAGGACCCGCGAATGCGAGAAGTTGCGCAGCCGGATCGCGGCCGAGTTGCGGACCGCTCGTGAGGTGCTGACGGAGGCGACTCCGTTCACCGAGCCGCTGGACGAGGAGGACGAGGTGCTCCGGGCGGCCGCACCCATTCCGGTGTCGGCGCCGCGCCCCCCGTCGCCCACGCCGAGGCCACCCTCGGACCTGCCGGCGCAACGAGCCCAGGCGCCGCTGGTGAAGCCGGTCCAACTGCAGTGAAGGCCACCTTCACTGCGTTGAACGCAGGCATGGTGGCCTTCACTGCGGTCGGGGTCAGCGGGCGGCGGCCCCGTGTTCCGAACGTACAAGACCGGCGGTGGAGGGCGCGGTGATGCTCGGGGCATGCGTTTCGACACCAAGATCGCCGTGCTGCTGAGGGACGACCTGGCGCGCTGGCAGGGCCTCAACGTGTGCGCGTTCCTCTCCAGCGCCATCGCCGCGGCCGACCCCGGGCTGATCAGTGAGCCCTACGCCGACGCCGACGGCACGCCGTACCTGCCGATGTTCCGCCAGCCGGTCCTCGTGTTCGCCGGTTCCAAGGAGGTCCTCACCAGCGCACACGCGCGTGCGCTCGTTCGCGGCATGGAACTGGCGATCTTCACCTCGGACATGTTCGCGTCGGGTGACGACCGCGACAACCGCGCCGCGGTGCGCGCGGTGCCGAGGGCGGACCTGGACCTGGTGGGACTGGCCGTGCACGGCCCCCGCAACGCCGTCGACAAGATCCTCAAGGGCGCCCGCATGCACCCGTGACCAACCGCACCCAAGGCCACCTTTGGTGCGTTGAGCGCAACAAAGGTGGCCTTGGGGAGCGCTCCTCCTTCCCGGTGGTCGCGGGGCCGTTCTCTTGCAAACGATGATCATCACCAGTAGCACTGATAGGTGCTGGTTACCCGACTGCCGACGAGCCTGGAGGCCGACACATGTCGCTGAACGTGCCCACCGAGCTGCTGGACCGCGCCGAACGAGGCGAAGTGAACGACGCCGAGTTCGTCGCCTGCGTGCGTGAGTCGCTGCCCTACGCGTGGCAGGTGGTCTCGGGCGTGGTCGCCGACCTCGAGACGGGCAGGGAGCCCTTCGCCGACAACACCACGCCGCCGCCGAGCGAGGCCGAGCGCGGGCAGCTGCTGCGCGCGCTGGCCTCCGACGCCATCCGCGGCGGGCTGGAGCGGCATTTCGGTGTCAAGCTCGCGTTCCAGAACTGCCACCGGGTCGCCGCGTTCCGCACCGCCGCCGTGGACAGCGACACCTACCGCGACTTCATCTCCGTGCGCGGCCAGCTGCTCAACCAGAGCCCCGAGCTGCGCGACTGCTAACCCGCCGGGTGGCTCCCGCGCAGCGCGGGCAGCACCTCCGCGCCGAGGCGCGCGATGGTGCGCAGCGTGCGCTCGCGGGAGCCGGAACCCTCGACCATCAGGATCACGTGCTCGATGCCGGTGCGTTCGGCGCTCGCGCGCAGCCGCGAGACGCAGTCGGCGGGGCTGCCCACCGGGTGCAGCGAGCACAGCAGGTCCGTGTAGGCGTCCGGGTCCCGCGGCGCACTGGGCCGGCCGTCAACCCGGACGTAACCGGCGAGGCCCTCGGCCAGCCAGCCCGGCATCGCCTCCTTGAGCTCCCGTTCCGCTCGCGCGCGGTCGTCCGCGATGTGACACAGCATCGCCGAGACGTGCCGGGCCCCGGCCGGGTCCCGTCCCGCTTCGGCCGCGGCCTTCTCGTACCAGGTCACGAGGTCGGCCTTCTCGTCGTCACCGATGTGCATGCCCAGCAGCATCGGCAGCCCGCGTGCCGCGGCCAACTCCACCGTCGGCCGGGAGGTGCAGGCCACCGTCACCGGCGGGCGGGCCGCCGGCCTCGGCACCATCGCCACCTCCCGGAACGCGAACCGCTCGCCGGCCGCGCTCACTCGCTCCTCGGTGAGCGCGCGCAGCAGCAGGTCCAGGCTTTCCTCGAAGCCGTGCTCGTAGCGGTCGAGCCCGGTGCCGAAGACCTCCAGGTCCACCCATGGCCCGCCGCGGCCGACGCCGAGGTGGAAACGGCCCCCGTCAGCCGGTCCAGCAGCGTGACCTGCTCGGCCAGCGCCACCGGGTGTGCGGTGGAGAGCACGCTCACGGCGGTGCCGAGCGTGATGCGGCTGGTGCCGCCGAGCGCGTGGGCGGCGAACGTCACGGCGGAGGGGCACACGCCGTAGGACATGAAGTGGTGCTCGGCGATCCACGCGTCGTCGAAGCCCGCCGCCTCGGCCGCGCGCACCGCCTCTGCCGTGCGCAGCAGGGCCCCCGCGTCGTCCTGCCCGGGGAACCGGCCTGCCAGGAGGAAAATGCCGAACCTCACCGCGCAGACGTTACCCAGGGTCCGAATTGGACGGCGTCCGACGTGGCCGATCCGCCTGCGGTGGCGGCTGAGCAGTTGGTAACGTCGGTTTTGTGGGGAATCTCCGTACACGCATCGTGTCTTGGGTCACGCGTAGATACCTGGCCAGGGCACAGAAGAAGGGTCTCGACCTCTCGAAGCTCGCGATCCTGCCCGACGCCGCGCTGATGCCGCTCAAGCGCGACGGGCTCGACCCCGTGCCTGAGCTCGACCGCGCCAGGGAGCAGACCCCGGTGACCAAGCTGCCGGTGCCGTTCGGCCTGAACCTTTGGCTGGTCAGTGGCTACGAGGAGGCCAAGGCGGTGCTGGGCGACGCGAAGTCGTTCAGCAACGACTTCGAGCACCTCGTCGGCAAGGCGGAGGGCGCCGACGAGAACCCCGGCGGCCTCGGTTTCGCCGACCCGCCCGTGCACACCCGGCTGCGCCGCCTGCTGACGCCGGAGTTCACGATGCGGCGGCTGTCCCGGCTCAAGCCCGGCATCGAGGAGATCGTCAACGAGCGGCTCGACCTGATGGCGAAGGCCGACGGGCCGGTGGACCTGGTGGAGGAGTTCGCGCTGCCGATCCCGTCGCTGGTGATCTGCGAGCTGCTCGGCGTGCCCTACGAGGAACGCGACGCGTTCCAGCACCTCGCCGTGGCGCGGTTCGATCTCTTCGGCGGCGCCGGCGCCTCACTCGGCGCCATTTCGGAGTCGCTGGAGTACCTGCTCGGCGTGGTCCGTGAGCAGCGGAAGAACCCCGGCGACGGGCTGCTCGGGATGATCATCAAGGAGCACGGCGACGAGGTGGACGACCGGGAGCTCGCCGGGCTCGCCGACGGTGTGCTGACCGGCGGGTTCGAGACCACGGCCAGCATGCTCTCGCTGGGCGCGCTGGTGCTGCTGCAGGATCCCGGGTCGTTCGCCAGGGTCCGCGACGACGACGAGTCCGTGAGCCCGTTCGTCGAGGAGCTGCTGCGCTACCTGACCGTGGTGCAGGTGGCGTTCCCCCGGTTCGCGCGCGAGGACGTGGAGGTCGGCGGCCAGACGATCAAGCAGGGCGACATGGTGGTGGTGTCGCTGTCCGGAGCGAACCGCGACGACGTGCTCGGCCAGGCCATGGGCGGCTTCGACGGCACCCGGGTGCCCGCGAAGCACCTGGCGTTCGGCTACGGCGCCCACCGCTGCATCGGGGCGGAGCTCGCGCGCATGGAGCTGCGGTCGGCCTACCCCGCGCTGGTGCGGCGCTTCCCGCAGATGCGGCTGGCCGTGAACCCCGACGAGCTGACCTTCCGCAAGGTGTCGATCGTCTACGGCGTGGAGAACCTGCCGGTCACGCTGCGCTGAGGGGGCTCAGCCCCCGGCCATCGCGCCGACGACCAGCAGCGGCTCGCCGCCCTCGGTGACGGCGGGCGGCAGCGGGGTGTCCTGTGGCTCGTGGGAGAGGTCCTCCTCGCACGCGAAGAAGCGCACGAACGCGCGGCGCTGGTGGGTGACGTGGTCGCGGATCGTGCCGCGCAGCATGGGGTAGCGCTCCTCGAGCGCGTCGAGGACCGTGCCCACGGTCGCGGGCCCCGCGATCTCCAGCCGCACCTCGCCCTCGACGCGTGCGAGGTTGCGCAGGTGGGTGGGCAGCACGACACGGATCATGGCAGCGTCTGCACCTCCACCGAGAGCACGGCGGGCAGGTCCCGCACGATGGGCGCCCAGCTGTCGCCGCCGTCGGCCGATGCGTAGACCTGGCCGCCCGTGGTGCCGAAGTAGATCCCGCAGTCGTCGAGCCGGTCGACGGCCATCGCGTCGCGCAGGACGTTGACGTAGCAGTTCTCCTGTGGCAGCCCCTTGGTCAGCGGCTCCCACTCACCGCCGCCGGTGCGGCTGCGGTACACGCGGAGCCTGCCGTCGAGGGGGAAGTGTTCCGAGTCGCTCTTGATCGGCACCACGTACACGGTCTCGGGCTCGTGCGCGTGGACGTCGATGGGGAAGCCGAAGTCAGTGGGCAGGCCCTCGCCGATGTCGTACCAGTGCTCGCCGCCGTCGTCGCTGCGCATGACGTCCCAGTGCTTCTGCATGAACAGCACGTCGGGGCGGGACGGGTGGATCGCGAGGCGGTGCACGCAGTGGCCCACCTCGGCGTCGTCGTCGGGGATGCCCTCCGAGCGCAGGCCCTTGTTGATGGGCCGCCACGTCTTGCCCGCGTCGTCGGTGCGGAACGCGCCCGCGGCGGAGATGGCCACGTAGAGCCGGTCGGCGTCGCGGGGGTCCTGCACGATCGTGTGCAGACACATGCCGCCCGCGCCCGGCTGCCAAGACGGCCCCGACTCGTGGGTGCGCAGTCCGGGCAGCTCCTGCCACGTCTGCCCGCCGTCGCCGGAGCGGAACAGCGCCGCGTCCTCGACCCCGGCGTAAACGGCGTCCGGGTCCGTCAGCGACGGCTCCAGGTGCCAGACGCGCGTGAACTCCCACGGGCGCTGCGTGCCGTCGTACCACTGGTGGGTGCCGGTCTCGCCCTCGTACGTGAACTGGTTGCCCACCGGGTTCCACGTGGTGCCGCCGTCGTCGGAACGCTGGATCACCTGGCCGAACCAGCCGCCCGACTGCGCCGCGTAGACGCGATCGGGGTCGGCGGGCGAGCCCTTGAGGTGGTAGATCTCCCAGCCTCCGAACAGCGGGCCTCGCACGTCCCAGTTCTTCCGCGTGCCGTCCGAGGTCAGCACGAACGCACCCTTGCGCGTGCCCACCAGAACCCGTACCGATGCCATCTCGCCCCTCCGGTTCCACTCGCGACGGGTCGCACGTTAGCGGCAGGGCTTGTGAAAAACAAGTACGGTTCGGAGAATGGTGGCACTGGTCCGGATGGAAGTGTTGTCCGGCCACGGCGCGATCGCTACGTTGACGGGATCGCCCCTGTTCCCGCCAACCCCGGGAGCACGTGTGCCGAGCGGGAGCTTCTGACGAGGATGTCTGCCAGACCCGAGCAGTCGGACGCCCACCGGCCCAGGTCCGTGTCCGACACGCTGGCCGCATTGCGGCTCGACGACCTGCTCGCCGGCGTCCAGCACCGGCTCGCCGAGATGCGCGAGACCGGCGACCGGTTGCAGGCGTTGCTGGAGTCCGTGCTCGCCGTGGGCGCCGGGCTCGAACTGGACTCAACGCTGCGGCGGATCGTGCAGGTCGCGGTGGGGCTGGTCGGAGCCAGGTCCGGCGCGCTGGCCGTGCTCGGTGACCACCGGACGTTCGTGCACGAGGGCGTCGACGCCGCCACCAGGGCTCGGCTGGGTGAGTTGCCGGGCGGGCCGGGAGTGCTCGGCGTGCCGGTCCGCGTGCGCGACGAGGTCTTCGGCAACCTCTACCTCGCTGACAAGCAGGGCGGCGGAGAGTTCACCGCCGACGACGAGATCGTGCTCCGCTCGCTGGCCGCGGCGGCAGGTGTCGCCGTGGAGAACGCGCGGCTCTTCGAGTACTCGCGTATGCGCGAGCGGTGGTTCGAGGCGACCGGGACGATCAACGCGACCATTCTCGTCGATGCGACCACCGACGAGACGCTGCGGCTCATCGCCGAGCTCGCCGGCGAGGTCTCCGGCGCCGCGTTGACGCTGATCCTGCTGGGCCGGGAAGGCGGCCCGCTCTCGGTCGTGGCCGCCGCGGGGGAGCGGGCCGACGCGCTCGCCGGCGGCACCGTGTCCGGTGCCGACCCCGTGGTGGGCGACGTGCTGCGCACCGGTGAGCCGAAGCTCGTCGCCGACCTCGGCGCGGTGCCCCGGGCCGAACCCACGTTGCTCGGCACTACGTTCGGACCCGTCGTGGTCACGGCGCTGCGCAAGGCGGGCGGCTCCGGCGGCGTGCTGCTCGCCGCGCGGGCGAAGGGCGCCCCACGGTTCGGCTCCGACCTGGTGCCCGTGCTGTCGTCGTTCGCGGCGCAGGCCACCGTCGCGCTGGAGTTCGCGGACAAGCAGCAGGACGAGCGCAGGCTCGCCCTGCTCGCCGACCGGGACCGCATCGCCCGCGACCTGCACGACCACGTGATCCAGCGGCTGTTCGCCACCGGCATGACGCTGCAGGGCACGCTGCGCAGGGTCGCCGACGCGCATTCGCGGGAGCGGATCACCTCGGCCCTGGAGCAGCTCGACAGGACCGTGCGCGAGATCCGCACGTCGATCTTCGACCTGCACTCCTCCGGCGAGCGGGAGGATGCGGCGAGTCTCCGCCGCAGGCTGCTCGACATCGCGGCGGACCTCACCCAGGACACACGCGTCTCGCCCTCGATCCGGCTCGGCGGTGCGGTGGACACGCTCGTGCCGCCTGAGCTGAGCAGCCAGGTCGAGGCCGCGCTGCGCGTGGGGCTCGCCAACGCGCTGCGCGGCGGCTCGGCGAACTGGATCACCGTCGACGTGCGGGTCGGCGAGGACGTGGTGGTGGAGGTCGCCGACGACGGCGCCGGAAGCGCCGACGCCTCCGCCGACATCGCCGACCTGCGCGCCCGCGCCCGCGCGCGGGGCGGCGACCTGGTGCTCGCCGCGCGGGACGGCGGCGGCACCCGCTTCACCTGGACCGCGCCGCTGCGCTGAGTTTCCGGTCTTCGCCGGGCCCTCCCGGCGGTGGTGGGTTCCCCGCGACCGGAGGGTCCGGGCGGACGGGGAACAACGATCGATCGGTGCGCGTCCGGACGACCAGCGTCCAGCCTCCGTGAGCGCGGTGGACAGCGATTCCGGGGTCACCGACATCGCGTAGCGTTCACCGCGCTGGCTATCGGTGACACGTGAAGGGACATGCTCGATGCGGTTGAACGACGTCGCGTCCGCGCGCACTCTGCTGTTCGTGCCGGGGCACCGGCCGGACCGGTTCGCGAAGGCGGCGGCAGCAGGCGCCGACGGTGTGGTGCTCGACCTCGAGGACGCCGTGGGCGCGGACGACAAGGACACCGCGCGTGAGCACGTCCGTGCCTGGCTTGCCGAGGGCAACACGGCGGTCGTTCGCGTCAACGGCGCCGACACCGAGTTCCACGACGCCGACCTCGCCGCGCTCGCGGGGCTCGCGACCGTGGTGATGCTGCCGAAGGCCGAGCACGCGCGCGACGTCACCGCCGCCGCGGCGGTGCTCGGCTCGGGCACCGGTGTGGTGCCGCTCATCGAGACCGCCGACGGGGTGCTGCGGGCCCGCGAGATCTGCGCCGCGCCCGCCGCGGTGCGGCCCGCGTTCGGCAGCATCGATCTCGCCGCGCAGCTCGGCGTCGACCCCGACTCACACGTCGCGCTCGCCACCGCACGCTCCACGCTCGTGCTGGCGGCGGCCGGTGCGGGCTGCGCGCCGCCGCTGGACGGCGTCACCGCCAAGCTCGACGACGAGGCGAGGCTGGTCGCCGACACCGAGCACGCCGTCGAGCTGGGCTTCACCGGCAAGCTGTGCGTACACCCTCGGCAGCTGGCGCCGGTGCACGCCGCGCTCGCACCCTCCGAGGAGGAGCTGCGCTGGGCCCGCGAGGTGCTGGCCGTCGCCGAGCAGGGCTCGGTCGGGGTGCACGAGGGCACGATGGTCGACCGGCCGGTGGTGCTGCGGGCGGAGCGGCTGCTGAGCAGGGCCGGGCTGTCCGGCGCCGGTGCCGCGTGAGCGGCCTGCCCGCTCAGCTCGCGACGCGGTAGTGGTAGGCGCAGGCTTCGGTGAAGCCGGCGCGCTCGTAGAGCCGCACGGCGGCGCCGTTGTCCCGCTCCACCTGGAGGTACAGGTCGCTCGCTCCCTGGCAGGCCGCCCAGCGGGCCAGGCCCGCGAGCACCGCGCGGGCCGCGCCCTTGCCCCGGGCCTCGGGCAGCGTGGCCATGCCGAACAGCCCGGCCCAGCCGGTGTCGGCGGTCGCGCGCCCGACGGCGATCACCTCGGCGCCGTCGGTCACGGCGGCGTAGGCGCTCGGCTGCCGCAGCCGGGCGAGCAGGTCCCAGTCGGGGCGCGGGTCACCGCCGTCGCCGTGCACGGCGTGCCAGGCGGCGAACCAGGCGGGCGTCGGGGTGTTCTCGATGTGCACGCGGAGCGGGCCGTCGGCGCCGTCCAGCACACGCGCGACCGGCGCGGTCCGCAGCGACATCGGGCTCGCGCGGCGGTAACCGCGCTCGGCCAGCACCGCGTCGAGCCCGTCGGGGCATGCGCCGGGGCCGATCTGGAACCGCGTGGTGACACCGCGTTCGCCGTAGAACCGCTCGGCCCGGGCGATCCGGCGCGCGAGGTCGTCCGCCCCGGGATGGCCGTGAGGCAGCACCGAGCCCGCCCACCACGACGCCCCCGGGGTGTGGCGCAGCCACCACTCGCCTGCACGTTCGACCTGCTCGGCGGGCAGCGCGCGGGCCGCCCGTTCCTGCAGCTCTCGGATCGCGGTCACCGTGCGCTCCCGATCTTCCTGGCCTCCGCCGTGGTGACCGGTTCCGGTGGCTCGACGCCGTGCAGCACGTGGGCGAGCACCTCGGCGCCGCGCACCACGCGCGGGCCGGGGCGGTTGAAGTGGGCAGGCCCGTCGAGCACCCACACCGCGCCGGTTCGCACTGCGGGCAGGTCCGCCCAGCCCGGCTGCCCGGTGAGCAGGTCCAGCTCGGCGAGGGTGCGTTCGGGCGCGAACCCGCATGGCAGCAACAGCAGCACGTCCGGCCGCGCGTCGAGCACCGTCCGCCACGACATCGGCTTCGTGTGCTCGCCGGGCCGGGCCAGCAGCGCCGTGCCGCCCGCCGCCTCGATCTGCTCGGGCACCCAGTGGCCCGCGGGCCACAGCGGGTCCAGCCACTCGATCGCCACCACCCTCGGCCGGGGCCGCCCGGAGACGCGCGCCCGCACCGCGGTGAGCCGTTCCCTCAGCGCCGCGATCCGCCGCTCGGCGACGTCGGCACAGCCCAGCGCCTCGCCCACGACGCGCAGCGAGTCCAGCACCTCGGGCAGCGTGCGCGGCTCCAGGCTGAACACGCGCGGCCCGGACTCCAGCACCCGCACGGCGGCCGAGACCTGTGCGTAGGAGACGGCGCAGACGTCACACAGGTCCTGGGTCAGCACCACGTCCGGCGCGAGCCTGCCGAGCAGCTCGATGTCCACTGTGTACAGTGCGGAGCCCTGGTGGGCACCGCCGACCGCGGCGGAGATCTCCCTGCTGCCGAGGTCGGCGCCGATCTCGTCGCCGGTGACCACCGGCACCGACGCCACCTCGGCGGGCCAGTCGCATTCGTGCGTGCGCCCGACGAGGTCCTCCAGCCTGCCCAGCTCGGCGACGATGTCGGTGGCGGCGGGCAGCAGCGACACGATCCGCATGGCTCCAGGCTAGAGTCCGGGCCCGGACTCGTAGTAGGCCTTCTGCGCGGGGTGGTAGTCGTCGAAGTCCGGCAGCGCTGAGCCGTCGCGGGCGGCGACGAGCCGATCGAGGTAGAACTCCCAGCCGGGGCCGATGTCGCCGACGCCGTCGACGGAGTCGAGCTGCTGGGTGAACCGCAGCGTCGTGATGCCCTCGTGCTCGGTGAGCCGCAGCTCCAGCCGCCAGCCGCCGGACTCGTCGGTCAGCGTGACGGTCAGGTGGCGGGGCGGCTCGCAGGCGTCGATGCGCACGTCGCTCCACGGCGCGCCGTCCTCGGCGGACAGCTGCACCTGGATTGCGTTGCCCGGCGCCGCGTCGCCCCGCCACGGTCCGAACCAGCGTGCCGTGCGGTCGGATTCGGTGACGCTGGCCCACACGTCGTCGATGGGCGCGCGGAACGTGCGCGTGAGGACCAGTTCGTAACCCTCGTCGGTGCGAAGGAGCCTGCCGGTGGGTGTCGGGCTCATGCGGTGTCCTCCTTGGACAGTTCGGCCGTGTACGGACGCTCCCGTCGTTGCCGCCGTTCTCGCCGGGTGCGGTGGACCTCGGTCTCGAGCGCGTCGAAGCGCCGTTGCCAGCGGCTGCCGTTGTCGAACTGGGTGAGCCACTCGGCGAGCTCGGTCAGCGGTGCCACGTCGAGCGTGTAGCGCCGCTGCCTGCCCGTGGTCTCGGCGTGCACCAGGCCGCTGTCCCTGAGCACGCGCAGGTGGCGGCTGATTGCCGGACGGCTGATGTCGAACCGCGCCACGATCTCGCCGACCGTCAGGTCGCCGTCGCGCAGCATCAGCAGGATCTCCCGGCGCACCGGGTCCGCGATCGCGCCTGCCACCTCCACGGGAAAAGCGTAACCGATGGGTTACGTGTTTGGCCACCCTCCGCCGTGGCGCTGCCGGGCCCACTCCCGCAGCGTGGCCGCCCGGATCTTGGTGCCGTTCGTGCCCGACGTCGTGGGCATGCGCTCGATCAGCTCGATCGCCGAGGGGACCTTGAACCTCGCCAGCGACCGCGCGCACCACGCACGCAGCTCCTCCTCGCTCACGGCACCCGGCGTGGTCGGCACCACGAACGCGACCGCGCGCTGCGCGCCGTCCGCGCCGCGGACACCGACGACCTTCGTCACGTCCACCGCGTCGTGCTCGGCGAGCCGCCGCTCGATCTCCGCCGGGTCGACGAGAAAACCGTGCAGCCGCAGCACATCGCCCATCCGGCAGACGTAGGTGAACGCCCCGTCGTCGGCGAGCTCGGCGAGGTCGCCGGTGCGGAACCAGCCGTCGGCGGTGAACGCGCGCGCGGCCGCGTCGTCGTCGCCGAGGTAGGCGTCGACGACGTTGGGCCCGCGCAGCTGCAGCTCACCCTGTCGCCCCGGGGGCAGCGGGCGTCCCGTGCCGGGGTCGGCGATCCTGGCCTCGATGCGCGGCGAGACGAGCCGTCCACCGCCACGCCAGCGCCGGGGCGCGGGCTCGTCCCTCGGCCAGAACGCGGTGAGCGCGAACGCCTCGGACGAGCCGTAGACACCGGTGGTCACGGTGCCGAACTCGCGCAGCGCCCATTCGGCCAGCTCCCGCGACCGGCCGAGGAAGTCGGCGATCCCGAGCCACCGCCACGACGGCAGCCGGCGCGGTTCGGCCTGCCACGCCGCCGCGAGCCTGCCGACCAGGTCATCGCCGCCCACCAGGTGCGTCGACTGCCAGCGTGCCATGTCGCCCAGCACGGCGTGCTCGTCGAACACCGGCTCCAGCAGGCACGCGGCTCCGCCCGCGATCGCCGCCATGGCCGTGTTGAAACCGAACACGCCCGAAAGCGGCAGCACGCACACCACCACGTCTCCGTCGCGGATGCCGATGCCCTCGGCGTCGGCCAGCGCGTGGTCCACCACGGCGGACTCCTTGTGCGCGGCCAGCTTGGGCCTGCCCGTGGAGCCGGAGGTGGTGAACGCGACGGCCAGCTCGTCGGCGCCCACCGGCTCCGGCTGTTCGGCGGGCCCGCACGGGACCCACGCGCCCGCGCCGACGTCGTACGGCGTGAGGTCGGCCGGTGCCGTGCCGTGCGGCCCGGCGACGACGGCCACGGCGGGCGCCGGAGCGCCGGCCCCGCCCACCGCCTCGCGCAGCCGCCCTACGAGGTCGAGTCCGTGGAACCCGCAGGCCAGCGCCACCACCGACGGTCGCGCGCGCTCCAGCACGTGACGTACCTCGTCGACGTTGTACCGGGTGTTCACGCCGATCACGTGCGCGCCGAGCGACGCGGCGGCGAACTGCCAGCACAGCGCGTCCGACCAGTTCGGCAGCCACACGGCCACACAGCCGCCCCGGCCGACGCCCGCCTCACGGAGGCCGGCGCTCAGCGTGAGCGTGCGCTGCCACAGCTCCCTGCGCGTCACCCGCACCGGCTGTTCAGGGTGGGCGTCGATCGCCACCACCGCGCCGGGGTCGCGCGCGACGAGATCCGACAGCAGCTCCAGCAATCTCATCGGGTGCCTCCCAGCCCGCTCAGCCAGCCGTGCAGCGTCGCGGCGAAGTCCTCGAGCTCCTCCATCGGGTAGTGGCCGATGCCGTCGAGGATCGTGCAGCGCGCGCCGGGAACGGCGGCCGCGGTCGCCCGCACGGCGGCGAGGTCGAGCCACAGGTCGTCGGCGCCCGCCACGACGTGCACGGGGCAGCGGACGCGGGCGAGCCCCGCGCGCACGTCGTGCGTGCCCCACCCGAGGAGGTCCGAGGTGGAGACGGCGGGGTCCTCCCTGCGGTGCATCGTCGCGATCAGCCCGGCCCGCTCGGCTGTGACCTTCCTTCCCACGACGGCGAGCGTGCCGAGGTGGGTGCGGTCGGCGCGGCTCGGCGCGGCGACGTCCTCCAGCTCCCTGCGCAGTCCGGCGAGGCCGATGTGTCCCGGCCCGGCCTCGGCGGCCATGGCGACCACGCCGGCGAGCCGCTCGCCCATGCGCACGGCGAGGTCCAGCGCGATCTTGCCGCCGATCGAGCATCCGACCACGAACGGCCGCCGTAGCCCGAGCGCGCCGATGAGCGTCTCGCACCACGCCGCGTAGTCGCCGAGGTCGGTCACCGGGCCGCCGGGCGCGGGCTCGGAACGGCCGTGCCCCGGCAGGTCGGGTACGACGACGCGGTAGCCGAGCGCGGCGAGCGCGGCCGTGGTGTGCCTCCACTGGACGCCGCTCTGGCCCGCGGTGTGCAGGCACAGCACGGGTCGTCCCGTACCCGACTGCTCTACATAGGACAGTGTGCCGCCGATGTCGGTGTACGCGGCCTCGATCATGCCGCACCACCTTCGGCCGCCAGTTCGCGCGCGTGCTCGACGAGCAGCGCGAGCACCTTCGTCAGCCGCAGGTACTCGTAGCCGCTGCCCCGCACGTCGAACAGCCCGGTCATGGCGTGGCGCACGAAGTCGCCGTCGGGCCCCGTGAGCAGCTCCGTCCAGGCCGGTTCACTCGCGCCGAGCGTGAACGTCGCGCCGTGCGGTGTCCTTCTGGCCGCCTGGATCACCGCGCCGCAGTACACGCGCAGGTGCACCTCGTCTTCACCGCAGCGAAGGCCGATCGTGCCGTCCCAGGTCTCGGTGGCGGCGGCGAACCGGTCGTCCCCGGCGAGCCGGGCGGCCAGCGCCTCGGCCCAGGCCGGGGTGCAGAAGGCGCGCCCGACCGGGTCGGGGCCCTCGCCCCGTGCGGGCACGAGCACGGTCGCGCTGCCCTCGCGCACCGTGCGCCCGTGCTCGTCCACGAGCACGCCGTGCCGGGTGACGACGCCGTTCTCGCCGCCCCGCGTGCGGCGGCAGCGTGTGACGGTCTGCTCGAAGTGCAGTGTGCTGCCGGCCCTGATGGGGGCACGGTAGTGCCAGCTCGCGTCGAGGAGCAGGCCGCCGGACTGCTCGAACAGCGCGGTGAGCGCGTCGGGTCCGAAGTGGCCGAGGTCGGAGGGGTCGTCGGCGGAGAGCTGCCGGGGCTCGCCCGAACATCGCTGCCCCACCTCGAAGTCCTCGAAGTACCGGTGGGTGGTCATGGCGCTCCAATGCGGCCAGTGCCTCAATGATACGAACGATCGTTCTTACGAAAACACTATGTTCTCGATTCGTCAACCCTGTGACCTGGTACTTGACCCACTACCGGCCGTGCCCATAGCCTGCGGACATGAACAGTCGTTCTCCAGGTCTCGTTCGCGACGGCAGCCGGGCCAACGAGGTCGCCATCCTGCGCGCCGCGCTGGAGGCGTTCGGCGCCAAGGGCTTCCACGGCGCCTCGATGCGGGACGTGGCCAGGGGCGCCGGCACGAGCCTGTCCAACCTCTACAACTACTTTCCGGCCAAGTCGCAGCTGCTGGCCGAGCTGTTGCGGCTGGCCAACGACGAACTACTGGCCCGGATCACCGAGGCCGTGAGCGGAGCCGGCGAGCGGGCGGCCGACCGGCTGCGCGCCGCGATCGCCGCACACGTCGCGTTCGTCGTGGACCACCAGGTCGAGTCGCTCGTCGCGCTGAGCGAGGTGCGCTACCTCGCCGGGGTGGCGCGCGAGGGCGTGGTCGCCGCGAGGGACAGCACGCAGAACATCTACGAGCGGATCGTGGCCGACGGCGTGCGCGACGGCGAGTTCCGCACGCCCTACCCCGACGACGCGGCCCGCAACATCGTGTCGCTGTGCTCGGCGATCGCCACGTGGTACCGGCCGGGCGGTCGGCTGTCCAAACAGGACCTCGGTGAGCAGCATGCCCGCTACGCGCTGGCGCTGCTCGAAGCCGAGCTTCCCCCGGCGCGGAGCGGGAAGGGGGCCGGGCGATGACCGACGCGGAGCTGCTGGCGAGGGTGCGCAGGCTCGAGGACGTCCACGAGATCGGCCAGCTGCGGGCCCGCTACTGCCAGTACCTCGACGACGGGCGCTGGGCGGAGCTGGCCGGGCTGTTCACCGAGGACGGTGCGTTCGTGGGTCTGTCCACCGCCCGTGGCCGG
Organism: Prauserella endophytica; assembly: GCF_005146945.1. Taxonomy (GTDB): domain Bacteria; phylum Actinomycetota; class Actinomycetes; order Mycobacteriales; family Pseudonocardiaceae; genus Prauserella_A; species Prauserella_A endophytica. Next base: position 115,639 of record NZ_SWMS01000018.1, on the reverse strand, counting down.
GCCGAGCTGCGCACGTTCTTCGCGGGACTGCAGGAGGGCGCCCTGACGGCATGGTGGCACTTCAGCGCCAACGAAACGGTGATTGTGGACGGTGACACGGCCAGTGGCGAGACCTGGCTGTACCAGCCGTGCGTGGTCGAGGGCAAACCGCATGTGGCCGCAGGCCGGTACACCGACCGAATGGTCCGTACCTCGGACGGCGGGTGGCTGTTCGCCCAGCGCAAGATCACGTTCTTCTTCTGGGTGCCGCTCGAGCACGGCTGGGCGCCGGGCCGGATGGGCTGGGCTCCCGCGGCCGCCGCGCTCGATCCGAACTACGCGGCCCGGTGAGGAACTCGCGGCGTTCCGGCACTCACCCCGGCGATCCGAGCCGGTGGTGGCCACCGGCTCGCAGCCGTGGCTACCCCAGCTCGGCCAGTTGCCCCACCACGGGCGCCACGCGGTCGATCCAGGCGGCGGGTGCGTCGCCGGGAGGCATGACGATCGCGGCGTGCACGCCCAGCTTCGCGAACGGGACCATGGCGCGCACGAACTCGTCACGGTCGTCCGGCTGTGGATCGTGGACGAGCACGGTCTTGCGGATCTCGTCGTAGTCGCGGCCGACGTCGTCGCAGTGCCGGCGCAGCACGTCGAGCTTGTGCTCCACCGCCTCGGGGGAGGACGCGAACAGGTTGCACGCGTCCCCGTACCGCGTGACCAGGCGCAGCGTCTTGCGTTCCCCGCCCCCGCCGATGAGCACGCGGGGCCGCCGCACCGGCTGCGGCGAGCAGATCGTCTCGGCCAGCCGGTAGTGCTTGCCCTCGAACGGTCCGTTGTTCCCGGGGTCCCACATCTGTCCGCAGATGCGCAGCGTCTCCTCCAGCCGTTCGAACCGCTCGGCGACCGGCGGGAACGGCACGCCGAGCCCCAGGTGCTCGCGCTCGAACCAGGCCGCGCCGATGCCCAGTACGGCCCGTCCCCCGGAGAGCACGTCGAGCGTGGTGACGATCTTGGCGAGCAGGCCAGGGTGCCGGTAGGTCACGCCGGTGACGAGCAGGCCAAGGTCGATGCGTGAGGTGTGCGCGGCCAGGTAGCCGAGCGTGGTGTACCCCTCCAGCATGTGCGCCTCGGCCGGGAGGCCGACCGGCTCGATCTGGAAGAAGTGGTCCATGAACGACAGCCAGGTGGCCCCCGAGTTGTCCGCCGCGGCGCCGACCCTCGCCAGCTCACCGGCGATGGCGGTGTTGCCGCCGTCGATCTCGAAGTTCGGCACGTGGAAACCGAGCTCCATGAGGAATCCCCTTACCCGTAGACAAATCCTCCCGTCACGCTAGGTCCTGGAGCGCGCTCCAGGTCAAATCCGCCGATCGGTGGGAAATGCGCGCGCCGCGCCCCAGCGCGATCCCGGTGCCGCGGCGGCCGGGCGGTACCAGCGCGGCCCACGTCGCGTCGGGCTCGTCGCGCGGGACGAAGCCGAGCACGGCCGTTCAGAACCGGATCGCGCGGGGACATCGTCGGCACCGAGGATCACCGTGCCGAGGGTGAGCGAGCCGTTCAGGTGCTCAGGTGCCAGGCGTCAGCCCTGTGCCGCGGCCTCCAGTTCGGCCACGTCGAGCTTGCGCATGCCCATCATGGCGTCCATGGCCCGTTTGGCGCGCGCGGGATCGGGGTCGTTCAGCAGCTCGAGCATCCTCACGGGCACGATCTGCCAGGACAGCCCGTAGCGGTCCTTGAGCCAGCCGCACTGTCCCTCTTCCCCTTCCTCGGTGAGCGTGTTCCACAGCTCGTCGACTTCGGCCTGCGAGTCGCACGTGACGAAGATGGAGAAGGCCTCCGTGAACGCGAACTGCGGTCCGCCGTTGAGCGCGACGAACTGCTGGCCGTCGAGCTCGAAGTTCACGACCAGGACCTTGCCGTCGGGGCCTCTGGTCACCTTCCCGACCTTCGAGTTGGGTACGAGGGACACGTAGTACTCGGTGGCCTCTTCGGCCTGGTCGTTGAACCACAGGAAGCTCGAGATCCTGCTCATCGTCGTTCTCCTTCGCTGTCCGGCTGTCCGGGTCACGCTGAGGAGTCGGAGCCGCTCGGGCGGTTTCGACCCGAACCGGCCGCGTTAGTTGTGTGAGCTGAGGCACATTCCAGGTTGCCTTGACGCTGACGTCAATCCTTAGGCTCGCTCTCATGCGAATCGGCGAGCTCGCCCGGCGGGCCGGGACGACGACCAGGGCACTGCGCTTCTACGAGTCGCAGGGACTGCTCACGGCACCCAGGGCCGCGAACGGCTACCGGGAGTACGGCGAGGAACACGTCCGGCTCGTCGGCGAGATCCTCACGTTGCAGGCCGTGGGGCTGAGCCTCGACGACACGAGACCGTTCGTCGACTGCCTGCGCGCCGGGCACGAGACGGGCGACTCGTGCGCCGACTCGATCGAGGTCTACGAACGCAAGATCGCCGAGGTGGACGCGCTGCTCGCCCAGCTAGGCGAGGTGCGCTCCGGCCTCGTCGCCAAGCTCGCGTCGGCGCTCGCGCGCCACCCGCTGCCGTGCGTCGTGCCCGGCAGCGCGCAACCACCCGACGAACTGGAGAGCCGATGACGACGGCTGACGTGAGCGGCGAGGTCCTCGCCATCACCGACGAGACCTTCCGCGCCGAGGTGCTCGAGCGCCCCGGGCCCGTGCTGGTGGACTTCTGGGCCCAGTGGTGCCCGCCGTGCCACATGATCGCGCCGGTGCTCGCACAGCTCGCGGCAGAGCGCGCTGGGGAGCTGACCATCCGCAAGATCAACAATGACGAGAACCCGCTGACCGGGCGCGAGTACCAGGTCATGTCGCTGCCGACGCTGATCCTGTTCCGGGACGGGCGGCCGGTCCGGACGATCGTGGGCGCGCGGCCGAAGGCCCGGCTGGTCGCGGAGCTGGACGATGCGATGGGCCCGCGTCAGTAGAGGTGGCGCAGGCGCGGCCACAGTTGCGGCCACGGGGCACGCGGTCCGTCGCAGAGCCGGACCGGCGTGCCCTGCTCGTCGTTGCCGAGGCCGAGACCGTTGTCGTGCACGGCGGCCACGCGGCAGCCGGTGAGGACGTCGGCAGCCGGGCCGGGCGCGCCGACGAGCACCACCGGGCCGGTCTTCTCCTCCGGCGGCGGCCCCCAGTCCGCATAGGACATATGGCCCGAGTAGGCGCGCGGGAGGCCGTGCCGAGGGCCGTAGTGCTCGATCGCGCCGGCCTGCCCGTAGTTGCGGGTGAGGATCACGGCCCCGGCACGCTCCCCGGGCGGGATGCTGTGCCACACGCCCGCGACGGTGGCCGTGAACTCCGGCCAGCCCACCTGCTCGCCCTGCTCCGGGTTCATCGCGAGCACCGGACCGAGCGCGGCCGGGGGCAGCACCGGCAGGGCGACCACCACCGACATCGCCGCACCCACCACGGCGAGCGCCCCGGCCGCCGACCGCCGCGCCGCGTACCTGCCCGTGCCGAGCCAGCGGAGCGCGGCCGGGGCTCCGGCGGCGGTCAGCAGGAACAGCGCCGGCACGGCGTAGTACGGCTTCCCGCCGAGCACGAGCAGCACCGCGCCCAGCACCGGGTAGCCCACCGCGAGAGCGCGCGCCCAGCGCAGTTCCGGCTCCCGCCACAGCCGCACGAGCCCCGCGACCCACACCGGCACGAGCACGGGCGACAGGTACACCACCTGCATCGGCACGAACAGCATCCGGTTGCCAGCGCCGTCGTCCTCACTGATGCCCGCCGCCACTCCGAGCAGCGGGAAGTCGTGCGCCGCCTGCCACGCGATCGCCGGCGCCGCGAGGATCGCGGCCACCGCCACGCCCACGGCGAGCCAGCCGCTCCGCAGCACCGACCGGGGCCCCGCGGCGAGCACGCCGGCCCCTAGCGCCACGAGCAGCAGCGGCGCCAGCCACTTGTTCTCCAGCGCGATGCCTGCCGCGGTGCCGATGGCCACCCACCAGCGCCCGTCCCCGGTGCGCAGCAGCCGCAGCGTCAGCAACCCGAGCACCGTCCACATGAGCACGTCGACGGTCGTGGTGGACAGCATGTGCGACACCACGAGCCCGAACGCCGACAGCGCCGTCGCCGAGGCCGCGAGCACCTGTGCACCCTTGCCGCCGCCCAGCTCCCTGGCCACCAGTGCCACCACCACGACCGTCGCGGCGCCGAGCACGCTCGCCACCACCCGCAGGCCCACCGGGGTGCTGCCGAACAGCTCCACGGAGAGCCGCGCGAGCAGTGGCGTGAGCGGCGGCTGGTCGGCGTAGCCCCACGCGGGCCGCGCGCCGGCCGCGAGGAAGTACAGCTCGTCGCGGTGGAACCCGTAGCGGCCCGACAGCGCGGTGAGAACCGCGAACTGCACCGCGACGACCACGCCCACGGGGCCCCCGGCGAACCGGGGCGGCGACGCCGCCCGCCGGGACACGCTCAGTGCGTCCATGGCCCGATCGTCGCGCGGCCCCGCACACCGCGACGACGACCGCAGGACGGAACCGGCTGTCCACCGGACGACGGACGCTCAGTCCCGCGCGGGCAACGCGCCTCGATCCCGTCGAGCGGCCCGGCGAGCGCGAAGCCGGCTCCTGCTCCAGGCAGGGGACGGTTTCGTCGTCGAGGTCAGTCCCCATCGGACACACCTGTCGCCGGGGCGGCGCGCCGCGAGTCGGCGGCCGTCCGCGCCGTCGGTGACGGCACACGTGATCGTCATCGAGCACCATCAGGCCGTGCTGGCGCACAGCCGAACACACACGCTGTCTTGACAAATTTGTTTGTCGGAGCGACGCTTGGTGGCACCAAGAGCACAGCAGGCGTCGATGAGGTTCCGCAGCACGGTCCTGCTCAGTGGCAAGGCGGCGACCGGTCTCGAGTTGCCCGCCGACGTCGTCGCGGCACTGGGGTCGGGCAAGAAGCCCAGGGTGCGCGTGACGGTCGGCGGGCACACCTACCGCAGCACGGTCGCCGTCATGGACGGCAGGTTCATGCTTCCGCTGAGCGCGGAGAACCGTGGCAAGGCGGGGGTCGCCGCGGGGGAGGAGGTGGATGTCGACGTGGAGCCGGACACCGCGCCGCGCGAGGTGGAGCTTCCCGCCGACTTCGCCGAGGCGCTCGAGAACGAGCCCGCGGCGAAGCGGTTCTTCGAGGGGATCTCCTACAGCGACAAGCGGTTCCACGTGCTCGGCATCGAGGGTGCCAAGAAGCCGGAGACGCGGCGGCGCCGAATCGACAAGGCGATCGCGCGGCTCAAGGAGGGGCGAGCCCGCTGACCGCTGCGGGTAGGGTCGGGATCATGTCGGTTTCCGAGATCGAACTGCGCACCCTCTCCGGCGACCCCGCGACGCTGGGCGGACTGGGCGCCAAGGCCCTGCTCGTGGTCAACGTGGCATCCCGGTGCGGCCTGACGCCGCAGTACGAGGGGCTGGAGCGGCTCCAGCGGCGCTACGCCGACCGCGGTTTCTCGGTGGCGGGCTTCCCGTGCAACCAGTTCATGGGGCAGGAGCCGGGCACGTCCGAGGAGATCGCCCAGTTCTGCTCGGCCACCTACGGCGTGAGCTTCCCGATGTTCGAGAAGATCGAGGTCAACGGTGACGGCAGGCATCCGCTCTACGCGGAACTCGTGCGCGTGCCCGACGCCGAGGGCGCCGCGGGCGACGTGCAGTGGAACTTCGAGAAGTTCCTCGTGGCGGGCGACGGCGAGGTGCTCGCGCGCTTCCGGCCCCGCACCGAGCCCGAGTCGGCCGAGATCGTCGACGCCATCGAGGCCGCGCTCAGCCGGTAGCACCGGCGGGCACCCGGCCCCCAAGGCCACCTTTGTTGCGTTCAACGCAACAAAGGTGGCCTTGGGGGCCTTTTCGTCAGCGGGTCAGCAGGCGCTGTCGGTGGGCTTCGGGGTCGCCAGGCCGAACAGGGGACGCAGCTTGAGGCCGAGCCAGGTGCCGCCGAGCGCGAAGAGGCCCCACAGCCAGCCGTGCAGGCTCCCGGTGGAGATGCCGCCGAGGTAGGCGCCGATGTTGCAGCCGCCCGCCATGCGTGCGCCGATGCCCATCAGGATGCCGCCCAGCACGGCGGCGAGCGCGGTGCGCCACGGGATCTCGGCGCGGATCTTCCAGGTGCCGGCCAGCGACGCGGCGACGGCCGCGCCGAGGATGATGCCGATGTTGGTGAGGCTGGTCTTCTCCGTCCAGATCGGACCCTCGAGCATCGTGGCGTACCTGCTCTGCTGCCAGAACTCCCACGTCTCCGGGTGCAGGCCGAACAGCTGCAGCAGCTTGGCGCCCCACAGGGCGAACGCCGTCGTGACGCCCCAGATGCCGCCGGAGACGAGCACCACCGCGGCGGCCAGCACACCGAGCACCACCGCGCCGGCGAGCATCGGCCACGAGCCGCGGAACACCCGCGCGAAACCACGGGCCGTCGGCACGGCGCCCACCGGCGGCGGTGTGCGCCTGGCCTGGACCACCCTGGTCACGACCACGATCGCGAGCAGCGCAACGATGGTGATGGCCCATGAGCCGAACCAGCCGACGTGGTCGGAGAGCAGGACCCCCTCGACCTCGGGCCAGCCGTCGAACGCGGGAAACGCCCACGTGTAGAACACCGAGCCCACGATGAACCCGCCGAGGGTCAGCACGATGGTCGACTGGCCCGCTCCGACGGCGAACAGCGTTCCCGACGCGCAGGCGCCGCCGAGCTGCATGCCGATCGCGAACACCGCCGCGCCGAGGAAGAGCGGCAGCCCGATCGAGCCGGCCGACAGGTCCGGGCCGGCGCCGAAGAGGCCAGCGCCGGAGGCGGCGATGAGCGCGATGAGCGTGGTCGCCGTCCCGATCAGGAGCGTGTGCGCACGCAGGCCGTCCCCGTTGCCGACGGAGATCAGCTGCCGCCATGCCGACGTGAACCCGAAGCGCGAGTGGAACAGCGCGACGCCGAGGAACAGCCCGATGATGAGCAGCGCGCCGAAGCGCTGGCCGTGCACCGCCCACACGTACCAGCTGAGCCCCACGGCGAGTGCGCCGGCGATCACGAGCGGTGCCGCCCGGACCGGTTCCTCTGGAGCCGGTTGTGGCGCCGCGCACGAGGTCGGTGATCTCAGGAGAAAATCACGTGCTGAAAGTTTGTCCGTCGTTGCCGACACGAGCACTCCAAAACCGGCGTCACTGTAGGAAAATCACCTGCCAGGCTAAGTCACCGTGAATGGGTGGGGGAATCGGTCTCACGGTGTGGGCATCCCGGTCACCACGCTTCTCGGAAAGGGAGGAGAAGTGCGCGGGAACCGTTCATTGTGGCGCCCGCCACGGAAAACGGGGCAGTGGTTGGTCTCCGTCGCCAGCCCGGCACGGGTTGGAGCGGGTCCTCCGTGACTACGCGCCGTGCTGGCCGTCGAGGGGATGCGCCGGACGCCCCGTGACCGTCATCGACCACGGCCTGCCGCCCGGTGCCCATCTACCCGGCGGGCGAAGGCGGCGGCGGGGAACGGCCGTCGCGGGGCCGGTGCCCCGTCCCGCTGCTCGGGCGAACGCCGAGCCGGCCGCCTGCGGGCGCTGACCACGCCGCTGAGCGCGAGCGCGCCGGCCGTCCGCCTCGGCACGTCCGCCGGCGCCGCGAGCAAGCGGGTCGCCGCGCTGGGGGAGTCGGGACTGGCCGACAGCACGAGACACGGCGGCGCCGTCGTCCACCACGTCACCGCTCCCGGCGAGGCTCTGCTGTCCGGCGAGGCCGGCTAGCGGCGTGACGGGCGTCCCACCTCGGCCCGGCAGGTCCTCAGACCTCTGCTGACCCTTGTTAGGGTCGGCCCCGGCGATCATTTGGGGGAGGTGGCGCGTGGCCAAGGCGCCGGTGCTGCGGCACGGGCCGGTGGTGCCACAGGTCGAGAACCTGTTGCGCCATCGGCTGCGGAGCGGGGAGTGGCGGCCGGGCGAACGGCTGCCGAACGAGGTCCGGCTCGCCGCCGAGCTGGGCGTCGGCCGGTCGTCGGTGCGGGAGGCGGTGCGGCTGCTCGCGCGGGACGGGCTGCTGGTCGTGCGCCACGGAGCGGGCACGTTCGTCGCCGACCCGCCGGACGAGGGGGCCGGCGTGGTCGACGTCGGACGGCTCGTCCGGCGCGCGCGGCTGCTCGAGGTGTACGAGGTCCGCAGGGCGCTCGAGGTGGAGGCCGCGCGGCTCGCGGCGCACCGGGTGCGCCCGGAGGACGTCGAGCGCCTGCGCGCGGGCCTGCACCGGCGGGGTGAGCTGGCAGGCGGCGACGCCGCCGCGTTCGTGGCCGCCGACCTGGAGTTCCACCGCTCAGTGGTGGAGCTGTCCGGCAACGCCCTGCTGCTCAGCCTCTTCACCGCCGTGCGGCCGGTCCTGTTCGAGGCGCTGACGGAAATGGTGCGGCACGAGGAGAACCTGCCCGACGTCGCGCACGCGCACACCGCTCTGCTGGCCGCGCTGGAACGCGGCGACGCGGCCGCTGCGGTCGCGGCGACCGTGGACAACCTGGAGAGCGTGCTGTCGGCGATCAGGGCGGCGGTGGGAGAGCGGTGAGCGTGCACCCGGAGGGCACCGGGCCGGTGCTGGACGTTCGCGACGTCGACCTCGTGCGCCAGGGCAACTACCTGCTGCGATCGGTGTCGTTCACCGTCGAGCCCGGCGAGCACTGGGCCCTGCTCGGCGGCAACGGCGCGGGCAAGAGCACGCTGCTCGGCCTGCTCGGCGCGCGCACCCACCCCACGCGCGGGACCGTGGAGGTGCTCGGCCACCGGCTCGGCAAGGTCGACCTGCGGACGCTGCGGACCTTCGTGGGTCACGTCGACCCGCGCCACCCCCTGACCTCGCCACTGCGCCTGCGGGACGTGGTGCTGACCGGGCTGACCAACACGACGGAACCGGTGCCGCGCTGGCAGCCCACGCCGGAACAGGTCGCGAGGGCCGACGAGCTGATCGGCATGCTCGGCCTCGCCACGCGGAGGGACGCGCGCTGGCCCGTGCTGTCCCAGGGGGAGCGCGGCCGGGCGCTGATCGCCAGGGCGCTGCTGCCCCGTCCGAGGCTGCTGCTGCTCGACGAGCCCGCCACCGGACTCGACCTCGCCGCCCGCGAACAGCTGCTCACGAGCCTCGACGCGCTGCGCCGGGAGCACCCACGGCTCGCGACCGTGCTCGTGACCCACCACCTGGAGGAGCTGCCCGCGAGCACGTCGCACGCGTTGCTGCTGCGCGAGGGCCGCGTGCTCGCCATCGGCGCCGCCGGCGAGGTGCTCACGAGCGACAACGTCACCAAGACGTTCGACCACCCCGTGCGCATCAGCCGGGAGGACGGCCGCTGGGCCGCCCGAGCCTGAGCGTTTGCTGTTCTGGCAATTTCCTTTGTCGTTCTCGCCGGACTGGGCGCATAGTGCCGGAAGAGGACGAGTGGAGGGATTCGCAGGTGAACGAGAAGTACGACGTGGTGGTGGTCGGGGGCGGCGCCGCGGGGCTCGGCGGCGCCGTGACGCTGGCGCGGTCGCGCCGTTCGGTGCTGGTGGTCGACGCGGGTGACCCACGCAACGCACCCGCCGAGGGCGTGCACAACTACCTCGGCCGCGAGGGCACGCCGCCCGGCGAGCTGCTCGCGCTGGGCCGTGCCGAGCTCAAGGCGTACGGCGGCGAGCTCGTGAGCGGCACGGTGTCCTCGGCGCAAGCCCTGGGAGATGGCGGCTTCCGCGTACGGCTCGCCGACGGCGGGCAGGTGCTCGCGCGGCGGCTGCTGGTGACCACCGGGCTCACCGACGAGCTGCCCGACGTCGAAGGGCTCGCGGGACGCTGGGGTCGGGACGTCCTGCACTGCCCGTACTGCCACGGGTGGGAGGTGCGCGACCGCGCGATCGGCGTGCTCGCCACCGGACCGATGGCGATGCACCAGACGCTGCTGTTCCGGCAGCTGAGCGACGACGTCACCCTCTTCACGCACACGGCTCCCTCGCTCTCCGCCGACGAGCGTGAGGAGCTCGACGCGGTCGGCGTGACCGTCGTGGAGGGAGAGGTCACGGCATTGGAGGTGACCGGCGACCGGCTCACCGGGGTACGCCTGCGCTCGGGCGAGGTCGTGGCCAGGGAGGCGCTCGCCGTAGCCCCGCGCGCCACCGCCCGCGCCGGCGTGCTCGCGGGCCTGGGCCTGGAGACGGCGGAGCTGGAGGTCGGCGGCCACGTGATCGCCACCTACGTCCCCGCCGACGCGCAGGGCGCCACGTCGGTGCCCGGCGTGTGGGTGGCGGGCAACGTCGCCGACCCGCGTGCGCAGGTGATCGCCTCGGCGGCGGCCGGGGTCGGCGCCGCGGCGGCGATCAACGCCGATCTCGTGCACGAGGACGCCCGCGCGGCCGTGGCGGCGCGTCGCGCGAGCCGCTGACCCCGACGCCGGGGCGGCTCGGCGGTGAGGACGCGGCTGGCGGCGTCGACGATCGGCGAGACCGCGCTGTCGACGTTGGCGAGCACCACGGTCACCCAGTCCAGGTCCGGGTAGACCTCGACGAAGGTGGCTTGGCCGGGCGGTCGGACGCGCCGCCTGGGCGCAGTTGCCCGGGCACGCGGGGAAGGTCCGCGGCCCGCGCGGGCGCCGCCGTGACGGCGCTCGCGGCCAGCGGTGCCGCGGCGAGCAGGCCGAGCACGGAACGTCTGGACGCTGCTGTGGTCACCGATTGCTCTCCTCGTCGTCGTGGTCGCTGCCGCGAGCGTGCCGCGGCGCTGTCAGGAAGTCGTCAGACAGCGGTCAGAACGGGGTTCTCCCAGGGAACCCACAGCAACCGCGGCGTCTTGCACGTCCAGGTGCCGGAGACGACCATGAGCCCTCATGACGACGAGTGGCGCGAGCGCGCCCGCACTGCGCTACGGGCAGGCCGCGGGCCGGTGGGTACTGCTGGCGACCGTGCTGGGTTCCGGGCTCACGTTCATCGACGCCACGGTGGTGAACATCGCGCTGCCGGACATCGGCGAGAGCCTCCGCGCGGGCACCGCCGCTCTACAGTGGACGGTCAATGGCTACACGCTCAGCCTCGCCGCGCTGATCCTGCTGGGCGGCTCGCTCGGCGATCGGTTCGGCCGCAAGCGGATCTTCCTGCTCGGCGTCGCCTGGTTCGCCGTGGCGTCCCTGCTGTGCGCCGTGGCGCCGACGGTCGGGATGCTCGTGGCCGCCCGCCTGCTGCAGGGCGTCGGCGGCGCCCTCCTCACGCCCGGAGCGCTGGCGATACTGGAGGCGTCGTTCCATCCCGACGACCGGGCGAAGGCCATCGGGGCGTGGTCGGGGCTCGCCGGTGTCGCGGGTGCGCTGGGCCCCTTTCTGGGCGGCTGGCTCGTCGAGATCGCGAGCTGGCGGCTGATCTTCCTCATCAACGTGCCGGTGGCGCTGCTCGTGTGTGCCGTCGCGGTGCGGCACATCCCGGAGACGAGGGATCCCGGTGCGGTCGGCGGGCTGGACGCGACCGGGGCCGTGCTCGGCGCGCTCGGGCTCGCCGGGCTCACCTACGGCTTCACCGCGTGGCCGGAGCTGGGCCCCGCCTCCGCGGTGGTCCTGGGCAGCCTCGGCCTCGGCGTCGCGGGCATGGCGGGCTTCGTCGTGGTGGAGTGGCGTTCGGCGCACCCGATGCTGCCACTGGGGATTTTCCGCTCCCGCGCCTTCTCCGCCACCAACGTGGTCACCTTCGTGGTCTACGCGGCGCTCGGCGGGGTGTTCTTCCTGGTGGTGCTCAACCTCCAGGTGGTGTCGGGGTTCCCGCCGCTCGATGCCGGGCTCGCGCTGCTGCCGGTGACCGTGCTGATGCTGCTGCTGTCGGCGCGCGCCGGTGCGCTCGCCCAGCGCATCGGGCCCCGGATCCCGATGACCGCGGGCCCGGTGGTGTGCGCGGGTGCGCTCGTGCTGCTCGCGCGGATCGGCGCCGGCGCGTCGTACCTGCGTGACGTACTGCCACCGGTGGTCCTGCTCGGCCTGGGCCTCTCGCTCACCGTTGCGCCGTTGACGGCGACGGCCCTCGGCTCGGTCGACGACCGGCATGCCGGGATCGCCAGCGGCGTCAACAACGCGGTGGCCCGCGCGGCCGGGCTGCTCGCCGTCGCGGTGCTGCCGCTCGCGGCGGGCCTGGGCACCGGCAGCCTCACCGACCCCGTCGCGCTCGCGCCCGCCTACCGCACGGCGATGCTGATCTGCGCGGGCCTGCTGCTCGCGGGCGCGGTCATCGCCGTCATCGGAGTCCCGGCCGCGCTGCGCGGGCGCGAGCCGGAGCCGGAGACGAGCCCGGTGCGCGTGCACTGTGCCGTCGCGGGCACGCCGCTGCACCCGCACAGCGACGCGGAGCGGGATTGACGGAGGGTGCTGTTAGCGTCCCGGCATGGCACTGCTGGGGGTTCACGAGGATGCGGAGTACCTGCCCGAGTACGGCACCGTCGTGGTCAGGGACGAATGGCCCGCGGGCGGGGAGTCGTCGCCAGAGCACGAGAACGCGTTGCTCGGCGAACTGGCCACCGAGGCGCTCGCGGGAACGATCGCGACGGCCGGCGACGGCTGGTTGCACGGCCACGCGGGGGATCCGTACCAGTCCGTGCGGCTGGAGGCACACGACGCCGAGCCGCCCGCGGCCGGGGACGAGTGGGAGGACGTGGTCGAGACCCCGTTTCGAAGCCGCGCCGGGGCCGTCGCGCTGGGCCTGCTGACGGGCGGCACCTACGACGGCGCGCTGGAGCTCGGCGCGCGGGGGCCGTTCCGGGCGCGCGTCTCGCGCCGTCCCGCCGAGGAGGACGAGGAAGGGGACGTCTGGCTCGTCCAGTTCTGGCCGGCGCCGACGACACAGGAGCCGCCGCGCTGGCTCCGCCGTGGCAGGCCGGCGCTGTCCGGCAACGGGCGCGAACGCTACCTCCGGGCGGCGTCGGACCTCGTGTCCGTCGCGGTCTGGAGTGACCCGGCGCGCACCGAAGGTCTCGCCGAGCGGCTGCTGCTGCCCGAGGAGGAACTGCCCGCGCTGCTGGAGCACGCCGTGGCAGGCCGGCTGGTCGCGGTCGACGGCGGCACCGTCACCGCCGTGCCGAGGCGGCCACCGGAACGGGCGCGCTCGGTGGCCTGGACGCCCCCACGGCACGAGACCGAGCCGGTCAGCACGCCCGGCTGGCCACCGGCTGCGGGCATGGTCGCCGCCGACGGCACGGTCGTGGTGTGGCGCGGCGGCGATCCGCTCCCGCTGGGCAAGGCCGAGGGGCGCCACCTCTACACCGCGTGGGAGACGCCGCGGGGCATCGCGGTCTTCACCACGGCGGGAGCCGGCACGCTGGTCCGCTGGGACGGCGAGGCCGAGCGGCTGCCCGCCGACGTCGGCAGCCATCCGGCCCGCAGTGCCGACGGCAGGCTCGTGGCCGGCACGGAGACGCACGTCGGCCGCCGCTCGTAGGACCAGGTGCACGTCGTGAATCTCGCCGACGGGAGCGTGGCGAGCCTGCCCCGGCAGGACGAGCTCGGCACCCGCGTCCACGGGGTCCACGGCGGCGCGGTGTTCTACACGCGACTGGGCGAGTCGTTCCGCTGGGTGCCCGGTGAGCGACCGGAGCCGCTGCCGGTGCAGTACGTCCAGCTCGACGCGCTGAGCGGCGCTGCCGTGATCGTCGACGGGGACGAGCTGGCCGTGCTCACGCCCGGCGGCACGCGGCTGCGGCTGCCGCCGAGGGAACCCGTCCAGCTGGTGCCCGGGGGCGAGCTGGTCCACACCTGCCGGTACGCACCGCCGACGCTGGAGACCATCGAGCCCGGCAGTGGTTCCCGTACGGCGATCGCGCTGCCGGAGGGCACCCGGACCGGCACGAGCGTGCCGACCGGGCCGGTGTGGGAGGACCGGCACACGGCGCTGTTCACGGCCGAGGGCCTGCGAGCCGTCCGCGGATTCTCGGGCCTGGTCCGCTGCCACCTGCCGACGGGCGCGCTCGAACACGTCCCGCTGCCGTCGAGCCTCGGCTACCGCCCGTTCCTCGTCCGCCCCATCCTCGATCGCGCCTGCTGACGGTCGTGCCCCGCCAGTACACGCAGTCGCTGGAGCAGCCCTGGCGAGGCGAACGTCGTGTGCACGGCGACGCAGGCGGGGCAGGCTCCGAGCTCCGGGCAGACCAGCGCGATCAGCACGCGCAGCGTCGCGCCGAGGTCGGGCCGGTGGATGCCGCCGAGGATGCAGTGCGCGCCCAGTGCCGTGTCGTCGCCGAGGGTGTCGGCGAGAAAGGGCGGAAAACCGAGCCCGCGCAAGGCATCGCGCACCGGCGTCTGCGCGAGCATGGCGTAGGCGGCGGGATCGAGCTTCGCGGACTGGCCGTCGAGCAGGGTGCACAGGCGGTGGCCGCGCAGCACGCGCCGGTGCCACGGCAGGTCGCCGAGGAGGCGGTCGGCCAGCCGCGCGTAGAAGCCCTCGCCGAAGACGTAGGCGGGCAGGTCGGCGGGCACGCCGGGCGAGCGGGTGAGGAAGGTCCCGGCCGCGTCGCGGCCGCGCCGGGGAGCCGGTCCGGTCCTCCGATGCAGCGCGCCCACACGAATCAACCTAGGAACAACGGGCGTCCGACGGCAGTCACCTGATCGGTGAGACCGAGGTCCGGACCAGGTTCTATGCTTGCGCTGTTCGGGCAGAATCCGCGCGAGCCGGAACCAGACGGGGGACGCCACCGTCACTATGGGGAGTCAGCACGCGCACGACGGAAGGATGCACATGCCGGACGGCATCGAGGCCAGCGAGCGCATGGTCGACGACTGGAACCGGCGCATCCAGGAGCAGGCACAGCGCTACCAGGCGATGGCTTCGCGGGTCCAGGAGCTCTCGGTCACCGAGCGCTCCCCGGACAACACCATCGAGGTGACCATCAACGCGAAGGGCTTGCTCACCAACCTTTCGATCGCGGAGAGCGCGCAGGGCAAGCGCATGGCCGAGGTGGCCATGCAGATCATGCGCACCGTGCAGACCGCGCAGTCGCGGATTCCCGAGCTGCTCCAGCAGACGATGGCCGAGACCATCGGCACGGAGGACCAGGCCGCCAACAAGGTCTTCGAGGACGCGAAGAAGACCTTCCCCGAGCCGCCGGAGGACGAGCCGCCCGCGCAGCAGCCGCCGCAGCGCGAGATGCGGTTCGGACCCGAGGACGAGGAGCCACCGGCCCAGCCGCCGCGTCCGCAAGCGCCGCCGCCCAGCCAGGGCCCGCCGCCCGCGATGCCGCCGAAGCCGCAGGCGAGGCCACGCAGGCGGCCGGCCGACGACGATGACGACGATTTCGGCGGGCGTTCGATTCTGTCCTGACCGATCGGCTTGACTAGGGGGAACCATGCCAGACGGCGGTGGCTTCGAGCTCGGCTCGGACCTGACGGCACACGCCGCGCAGCTCGACGGCTGCACGGACCAGCTGAACCAGGCGGTCGACGCCGCGAACACGGTCAGCATGCCGACCGACGCCTACGGGATCCTCTGCCAGCCGTTCCGGATGTTGCTGGACCCGGTGGAGCAGTACGGGATCGACGCGCTCAAGGAGGCCGTGAGCGCGATGCAGGCCACCGCCGACAAGGTGCGCAAGGCGGCGGAGACCTACCAGGGGACCGAGGACAGCGTCACGGACGCGTTCAAGGGCGGTGAGGTCTGATGCCCGAGGGGAACTCGCTCGTCGCGGACGCGCCGCAGGACGGTGACGGCCCGGGTCCGCTGACGTCGGGCAACGGCGACTACGGCTACGCGGGCGGCATCGGGATCGCCGAGTCGGCGATCGACACGTTCAACGGCATCAAGGACGGCAACTGGGTCGAGGGTGGTCTCGGCGTGCTGGGCCTGGCCGCGGAGGGCGCCGCGGCCGCCATCGACCCGTTCGGCTGGCTGATGTCGTCGGTCGCGTCGTTCCTGATGGAGCACATCCAGCCGCTCAAGGACATGCTGGACTCGGTGTGCGGTGACCCGCCGGTGATCCAGTCCTATTCGGAGACGTGGAGCAACGTCGCCACGCATCTCGACGAGACCAAGGTTTCGTTCGCGAACGCCGTCGCGAACGGCACCACCGGCTGGACCGGCGCCGCCGCCGACTCCTACCGGGAATCCTGCAAGGAGCAGGAGGAGACCATCGCGGGCGCGGCCTCGGTCGCCGGGTCGATCAGCACCGTCGTGATGATCTTCGGCGAGGTCGTGAGCTTCGTCAGGGAGACGGTGCGCGACCTGATCGCCGACCTCGTCGGCAAGCTGATCGCCTGGGTGCTGGAGACGGTGTTCTCGCTGGGTTTCGGGACGCCCGTGGTGGTCGCGCAGGCGGTCACGGCGATCTCGAAGTGGGGCGCGAAGATCGCCGAGCTGCTCAAGAAGCTGCTGGAGACCATTCGCAAGGTCTCGCCGCTGCTGGGCAAGCTGGGCGACATCCTCGCCAAGATCCTCAAGGTCAGCGGCAAGATCGCGGGTAAGGTCACCGGCCTCGACGTGATCAACACGAGGAACATCACTCCTGGTGGTTTCCTGCAGCGCGGCGGCCCGGATGTCGACACGCCGGGCGGTGGTGGTTCCGGAGGCGGTTCCGGTTCCGGGTCCGGCGGCGGTTCCGACGGCGGTGGTTCCGATGGCGGGGACTCTGGCAACTCCAGCGACGGTTCGGGCGGGGACTCCGGGGACGGCGGGTCCTCTTCGGACAGTGGATCGTCCTCTTCGGATGTTGAAGGATCCGGTTCGGACACAGGAGCGACCACCACCGACACCCCGTCCACGAGCACGCGCAACGGTTCGGGTAGCGACTCGTCGTCCTCGGGCAACACCACCGACAGCCCCGGCGACAGCAGTCCGGACGCGGGCGGCGACGGTGGCTCCCCGTCGAGCCGGTCCAGCGACTCGCCGTCCGGCAGCGGAACGACCACGAACTCGCCGTCGTCGAACGGTGGGTCGAGCACCGACTCTCCCTCCAGCTACCAGAGCCGGGCGGACTCCCCGTCGTCGAGCGGTTCGAGCGACTCCCCGTCGACCACGACGAGCACGCCGCCCGCGGGCCACAGCACTCCGAACACCCCGGGCACGCCGAGCACGCCGGATGGCTCGGGCGCGCCGAGCGCTCCGCACAGTCCGGGTACGCCGAGCACCCCGAGCACGCCGGATGCCTCGGGTACGCCGAGCACGCCGAACACACCGAGTGCTCCGAACACTCCGGGTACGCCGAGCACGCCGGATGCCTCGGGCACGCCGAACACCCCGAACACACCGGGCACCCCGAACACGCCGAACACTCCGAACCCCGACGGCGGCGGCGCGCCGCCCTCCTCCCCGTCGCCCTCGCACAGCTCGCCGTCTCCGACCCCGAACGGCGGCGGGGACAGCCCGTCGGGCTCGCCGTCGTCGCCGGGCACCCACACCGGCGGGGGCGGCAGCGGCCCCGCGCCGCACAGCGGCTCGGGCGGCCCGTCGCCGAGCGCCCACCACGACTCCGGCACGTCCACGAGCGCGTCGGCGCAGCCCAGCGGCACGTTGCCGCGCACCCCGGACGCGGGCCCGTCGGCGGTGCCCTCGCAGCGCGGTCCCGACGGCGGCGGCTCCTCTCCCTCAGGACAGCAGGGCACCCCGGTTGCGGGCGGTCCCGCGGGCGGCCCCGGCGCGCCCTCCCCGCGCACCCCGGACGCTCCCGCCGCCAGGCCGGACGGTCCGGGGGGCCGCCCGAGCCCGCCGAGCCCGAACACCCCGCCGCAGGCGGCACCCCGCGGGTTCGGCCCCGGCGGCCCGAACAGCCCGGCCCACTCGGCGCCGTCGCACCACGGCACCCCTCCGCCCGGCACCCAGCCACCCGACGGAGGGCCGTCGCACCCGAACGGCCAGCCGGGGCAGCACACCCCGGACAACAACGGGAACCGCGGTCCGGACGACGCGGCCGACCCGAACACGCCGCCCCACCACGACCCGGAGAAGCTCGGTCCGGACGAGGTGAACCAGCGGCACGCGGAGTCCACTCCGGCGGGCACGTCGTTCCACCGGAACGACCCGGAGATGGGCGATCTGCCGCACCGCGTGCAGCCCGATCCGGACGGCCGCTACACGGCGGACGTGCACGTCACTCCCGACGGGCACGCCCGCATCGGCAACCAGCTCTACACGCCCGAGGAGTTCGCGGACATCCTGCGCCGCAACGGCGACTACGACGGCAGGCCGATCCGGCTGATCGGCTGCGACGCGGGCTCCAACGACTTCGCCCAGCGCCTGTCCCGCGAGCTGGACACCGAGGTGCTGGCACCGAACAAGCCCGCGTGGACCGACTCGGACGGCCGGGTGTTCTCGTCCGACTACGAGGTCGGCCCGGACGGACAGGTGCGGCCAAGGATCCCGCCGAACGGCGAATGGTCGGTGCACAGCCCGGACGGTTCGACCTCCAGTGGAAGCGACGATGCCTTCACCCCGCACACCGCCGATGCCGACAAGCAGGACATCGACGTCGACAGCGCGCAGGCTCGCGGTGAGGATCATGCGAACCTGGACGAGGAGTGGGGCGACTACCAGGTCCATTCCGACGACCCGGACTTCTACCGCCCCGGTCACGCCGACCACGCGCCGATCGTCGACTACGACCGCCCCGGCCGCGACAATCCCGCTGCCGGACCGCCGGACAACCCGTACAACGATCCGCCGCGGTCGCCGAGCAGCACGATCCAGACCGACATGCCGAGCAGGAACCAGTTCCCGCCGAAGAACGCGGAGCCGTCCGAGAGGTACCAGATCCCGCGGGCTCTGCGGGACCACCCGGAGCTGTTCGATGAGACCGGCAAGCTGAAGCCGAACATGGAGATCCCGGTCGAGTACAAGGGAAAGAACGGGGAAGTCGCCGCGAGCACCAGGTTCTACACCGATGAGAACGGCGACATCAAGTGGGTCGAACTGACGCCCGGAAGGCAGTACGACACGGACGCCGACTGGAAGGACATCGAAGGGATGTCCGACGCCGAGAAGGCGGACATCAAGGCGGGAACGAACCCGGACTTCAATCACATGCTGCCGGAGTGCAAGTACGAGGTCGACAACTGGCGGGATCCCGACAAGAAGATCCACTTCGAGACGAACGAGCGCGCGCAGACGGAGAAGATGAGCGGCCAGCCGGACTACGGGCCGTCCAACGACAACTACCGTGACCAGGCCGCCCAGAACCGCGCCGGCAACGAGGGGCGCGACGCGTACAAGAACGCCGAAGAACCCGCGTACCGGAAGATCCGTTGGGCGGGCGGCCACCTCATGCCGACGGAAGGCGGCGGTCCCGGCGGTTACGGCAACATGCACGGTCAGATGGCCGCGTCCAACAGCGGCAACGCCAGGGACGGCTGGGACCAGGTGGATCGCTCGGAGTCGTGGCGGCATCAGGAAGAGCAGATCGCGAGGTACGCTCAGGCGTCCGGCGCCGACGTCGAGCTGCTCGAGGTCTCGGTGCCACGGCGGACCGAGGACGGGATGGCCGTCGAGGAGACCATGCGCTGGCGGGTCAAGGACACCGACCCGGAGACCGGCGAGCCGAGGGTGCGCGTGTTCGAGCGAAAGTTCATCAACGTGCCGGAGAACATGCCGGTCGACGACTGGTCGAAGGTGAAGCACTATGGCGACGACTGACGACGCGATCCAGGCGATCTTCGCGCGGCTCACGCAAGAAGCGCCCGAAGGCTGGCGGCGCATCGTCTTCTCCGTCTGGGCTCTGGCGGCCGTCGTGCAGACCGAGTTCGCCGTGACGATGGCGGACGGGTCGACCCCGGACATCTCGCCCCGCTCCATGGAGGACGAGATTTCCGCGCTGCGCAAGGAAATGTACGAGCAGGACAGGGGTACGTGGTTCTCCGCGAGGTTCGTGCTCACCTCCGGCGGGCAGCCCGAGGTCTCCTTCAACCTGGACGAGGACCCGGCGTGGGTTCCCGATGTCCCACCGTGGGTTTTCGCCCATGACCTGGCGGCTTTTCCGAGGTCGGAGGAGCACGTTCCGGGCTGGCTGCGGCAGCGGATCGACGAGGCGGGCCAGGACAACGCGTCCAACGCGGTGTCCTAAGGTACGCGGGACACTGGACGAGGCGAGAGGACGAAACCAGGATGACGACGCCGATGCCGCCGGACGAGCAGTACCGCCTGCTCGGTGAGGCGACCAAGGTCGTGCTCGAGCAAGCCCCCTCCGGTTGGCAGCGAATCATCATGGACTACCTGACGCTGGGCGGAAAGGTCAACGTCGGGGCGAGCGCCATGCTGGCCGACGGCCGTGTGGTCAGGCTTTCGCCGCCGCGCACGCTCGCACCGCTGTTCTCCGATCTGCGGAGCGGCATGTACACCCAGGACGTGGGCACCTGGTACTCGTTCCGCCTGATCATCGATCCGCCCGACACGTTCTCCGTGAAGTACAACTACAACGACCTGCCGTCGTTTCCGTCGGCGCCGGAACGGGAGCACTTCCAGCGCGAGCAGGAACGTTTCCCGCGCTCGCCGGAGAACATGCCCGACTGGTTCCAGCGCGGGTTGCAGGGTTAGGAGTACCCGATGAGCCAGCCACCGGGCCCGCTGAACCCGCAGCAGCGGCAACAGCTGATTGGGCAGATCGGCCAGGCGGTCACCGCCGGTCTGCCGCCCGGCTGGCGGCAGGTGCGCGTCGAGTACCGCGCCGCGGGCAGGCACATCGAGGCAGACGTCGTGGTCACCAGGCCCGACGGCACGCCGGTGCCCCTGCAGCCGCCGCCCCCGGCGGTGCAGCTGCTCGGCACCCTGCGCACGGGCATGTACCAGCCTGGTCGCGGCACGTGGCTGGCGGCCGCGCTCGTCTTCGTGCCGGGCGGTCCTCCTCGCACGGAGTTCGTGATCGACGAGGAGCCGGGCTGGCGGCGCGTGCCGCCGCCGATCGGTTTCGCCGACGAGCTGCGGTTCTTCCCGAGGGCCGACCAGTTCGTCCCGGAGTGGCTGACGAAGCGGGCCAGGGGGGATTCGGGCGACCGGCCAGCCGACGAGTACGGGCTGCGCCAGCCCCGCGTCTACGACGGGCTCGACCCCGACGGCAGGCCCGTCGTCAACCGGCCACCGCTGCCGCCCGCCGAGCGGGACCGCGCGCTCGACTACCTCACGAAGGCGCCCGTCGTGATGGCCGCCCGCAGCTACGACACCGACGCGTTCGCGCCGGACCGCGAGCCGGCGGTGCCGCTGAACTTCCGCACCGACGGCGTGTGGGTGTGGCCGGGGTCGGTGGGCTACTACCTGCGTGAGCACGCGATCGCGCCGGACCCCGATCTCATGGCGTATTTGCGGGCGCGCAACTTCGTTCTGCCCGAGGTCGGTGAACCGGCGAGGAAGAAGGCCGTCGCGGCCATCACCGGGCAGTCGTCCACAGAGGACTGACCCGCTCGCATCGCGTTCCGGATCAGCTCGTCGAGCCGCGAGGACACCTGGTGGGAGCGGCCGCGTGCTCTGCTGGCCACGGCACCTGGCCACGATGCCCTCGCCCGCGGCGACCATGAGGGTGGTGGGCACCCGATCGTGAACCGCCCGAGGATGACCCAGGTCCCCCGCGACCGTGGTCGCAGGTTCGGCAGCCGGGCGCACCCGCCAGGCTGGGCGGCACCCGCGGCACGTACACCGTCGACGGTGATGATCACGGTGACCTGGGTGCCGACCGCAGGACTCGGCTACGTCGGCCTCTTCGTGCTGATGAGCCTGGGTGCGGCCGACGGGATCCCGGCGTTCGACAGCGAGGAGGACGTCGCCGCCTACGCCGAGCCGGGCTCGACCCGGTCTGCCGCCGTGACTGCTGGCGCGGCACAGGTGTAGGACGCCTCGCATTGGGCACTCGCTCGAGACCAGAATGTGGAGGGAACGGACATGACCGGTCGACAAGAGCAGCTCGGGGGCAACCTGGGTGTGATGTTGCGGAGGACGGCGGCGATCGTGGCCGCGGTCTTTCTACTGGTGGGCATCCTGGGGTTCATTCCAGGTGTGACCACGAATTATGACGCTATGACTTTCGCTGGCCACGAATCCGAGGCCATGCTCCTCGGTGTCTTCAAGGTCTCGATCTTGCACAACATCGTGCATCTTCTCTTCGGCGTCGTGGGTCTCGCCCTGGCGCGCAGCGCATCCGGCTCGCGAGCGTTCCTCATCGGCGGGGGCGTGATCTATTTGGTCCTCTGGATCTACGGGCTCGTGATCGACCACGACTCTTCGGCCAACTTCGTGCCCCTGAACAACGCTGACAACTGGCTGCACCTTGGTCTGGCCATCGGAATGATCGGCCTGGGACTCTTGTTGGGCATTCGGATGAACCGAGCCGCCGAAGTACGCCGACCGAGCGGGGAAAGGTAAGGCACCCTGTGCGGGGCTGTCCCCGCGGAACCCGGATGGCCAGTCCCTGTCCTCGACCGCTTACGGCTGCTGTTCGACACTTGGAACGACACCGGCACCTCACTGGCGGCCGCGTTGGAAATCCATAGTGGCGCGGGTGCAGGAGAAGACACGCAAGGCGCCGCCCCTACGACCTCCGGCACGCGTGTGTGTCGACCTGGCTTGCTGCTTGCTTGCCGTCGGCCCAGGTGGGCCGAATGGGCGGGCACTCAGTGACACCGGATGGCGAAGGGGCACAGCGAGACACAGTGAGGCAGCACAAGATCGGTCCCTCACGGGGTTTGCCCTGGTAAGAAGGCCGAGCTCGGGTGTCCTTGGAGGGTGCCCCCGGTGAGACTCGAACTCACACTTGCACGATTTTGAGTCGTGTGCCTCTGCCAATTGGGCTACGGGGGCCTGGGCCCCGAACTTTACTCGCCGTCGCACGGGCCCCGGCATTCGGGCTACCACGGGAATGTTTCGTCCGATGTGCCAACGCGGCGATCACCGCACGTGGCGAACGCCATCTCTCTGGATACGCCGTTCACCGGTAACCTGGAACCGCGGCACGCCGCACGTATTCACATCCCGTCGATCGCCCAGGAGGACCCCGGTGACCGAAGCGGCTACCGAGGCCGAGGCCAACGGTGTTGTCACCGCACCGCAGCGTCGTGTGCTCGTCGCGGAGGACGAGGCACTGATCCGGCTTGACCTCGTCGAAATGTTGCGCGAGGAAGGCTACGAGGTGGTCGGCGAGGCCGGCGACGGGGAAGAAGCTATCAAACTCGCCGCCGATCTCAAGCCCGATCTCGTGATCCTCGACGTCAAGATGCCCAAGCTCGACGGCATCGAGGCAGCCGCCAAGATCACCGGTGACCGGGTCGCGCCCGTCGTCATCCTCACCGCCTTCAGCCAGCGTGACCTGGTGGAACGCGCCCGCGAGGCCGGAACCATGGCCTACCTGGTGAAGCCCTTCGCGAAGCGTGACCTGGTGCCCGCCATCGAGCTCGCCGTCAGCCGGTTCGCCGAGTTGCAGGCGCTCGAGTCCGAGGTCGCCGGGCTCAACGAGCGGCTCGAGACGCGCAAGCTGATCGACCGCGCGAAGGGCCTGCTCATGAGCCAGCAGGGACTCAGCGAGCCCGATGCCTTCCGCTGGATCCAGCGCACCGCGATGGACCGCAGGACCACGATGAAGGCCGTCGCGCAGGCCGTCGTCGACAACATCGCCAAGTAACCGGCCCGCCCGGACACAAAAGCACCCCAGGCTTGTGATGTAGAACACAAGCCTGGGGTGCTTTTGTGCGATGGTGCTGGTCCGGCTGGCGGGTCGGCCGCCGAGTGCGACTTTCGGCTGGTTCGCGTGCTGTACGGTTCCTCTCACTCGAGAAGGGGACACGGGGTGGCAGGGGCTGGGGAGATCGCATCGCAAGTGCGCTCGTTGACTACCGCTGGTACAGACCTGATTGTCGCGTTGCTTCGATCGGGCCTGAGCTGTCGGCTAACCGTCCCTGAAACCGTCACGATGTGGATACAACGGCTGACGGTTGCTGTGCAATCACCTGACGCGCGGCTAACTTCATCGCCCAGTCAGGTCTCGACCTTTCGGGGTGGGGTCGCGTTCCTGCGTCTTTGAAGGACATCGGGAGGAAATGTGTCAAGAGCACGCTTTGGGCGGGTTGTGGTGCTGGCGGCGACGGCGTCGCTGGTTCTCGGCGCGTGCGCCGCGCGCACCGAGGACGGGGGTGGCGACGACACGGGTTCGCAGCCGCAGGCCAGCGCACCAGCTCAGGCAGCCAACGCCGCTGACCCCGCCGGCGACGGCAACGCCACCTGCGACGCCGGCACCAAGCTGGCCTACGCGGGCACGATCAACGGCGCGAACGCCGCACTGGGGCAGAACATCCTCAACGGCGTGAAGGTCGCCATCGAGCGGCACAACTCGAACAACCCGAACTGCCAGGTCGAGCTGCAGGAGTTCGAAACCGAGGGCACCCCCGACCGCGCTCCCGGCATCGTCACGCAGATCGTCAACACGCAGGACATCATCGGCGTCGTCGGCCTGCCGTTCTCCGGCGAGTCGAAGGCCGCGGGCAACATCTTCGACGACGCCGGCCTGGTGCAGGTCACACCGTCGGCCACCAACCCCGCGCTGAGCGAGAACGGCTGGAAGACCTTCTTCCGCGGTCTCGGCAACGACAACACACAGGGCCCCGCCGCCGCGCAGTTCATCACCGAGGAGCTGGGCGCGCAGACCGTCTGCGTCGTCCGCGACGACTCCGAGTACGGCATCGGCCTCGCGAACTCGATCACCGATCGCCTCGGTGACAAGGCGAGCTGCCAGGAACAGATCAAGACCAAGCAGACGGACTTCTCCGCGGTCGTCAACAGCATCAAGGGCGAGAACCCGGACGCGATCTTCTTCTCCGGCTACTACCAGGAGGCCGCGCCGTTCGCGCAGCAGCTGTTCGACGCCGGTGTCGAGGCCCAGTTCGTCGGCCCCGACGGCGTGAAGGACGACGAGTTCGTCAAGGGCGCCGGTGACGCGGCCGAGGGCGTGTACTTCACGTGCCCGTGCGTTCCCGCCGACCAGTTCACCGAGTTCAACGAGGGCTACAAGCAGGTGTCCGGGGGCAGGGCGCCCGGCACGTACTCCCCGGAGGGCTACGACCTCGCGACGATCCTGCTGAAGGGCATCGACTCGGGCGTCAAGGACCGCGCGGGCATGCTCGAGTTCGTCAAGGGCTACGAGGGACAGGGCCTGACCAAGAGCTTCAAGTGGAACGAGAAGGGCGAGCTGGCAGAGAGCACCGTCTGGACCTACAAGGTCGAGAACGGTCAGATCGTCCGCAACACCGAGATCAAGCCCAAGGGCTGATCTCCGGGTCACGCACTTCCTTGTCGGGGCGCGCGCCCGGCGGCCGATCCCGCCGGCGCGCGCCCCGGCCCCCACGTGGAGAACGACTTGTCCATTCATCACCACCTGTCCTCGCTGTACCTTGCGCAGAGTGACAGCCTGATCAGCTTCGACGTCGAGGGCCTGATCGACCAGTTCTGGAGCAACACGGTCGACGGGCTCGCGCAGGGCAGCATCTACGCGCTCGTCGCGCTCGGCTACACGCTCGTCTACGGCGTGCTCAAGCTCATCAACTTCGCCCACTCCGAGGTGTTCATCTACGGCGCCTACGCGACGTGGTTCACCTTCTACGCCCTCGGTTTCCGGCCCGGCCCCACCGCCGAGCTCGCGATCTTCGAACTGGTCGGCTTCCTGCTGCTGGCGCTGCTCGCCGCGGTGCTGGCGTCCGGCGCGACGGCCGTCGTGCTCGAACGCGTGGCCTACCGCCCGTTGCGCAACCGCGGCGCCCCCAGGCTGGTCTTCCTGATCACCGCGATCGGCGCCTCGTTCGTGCTGCAGCAGCTGATCTTCATCTGGCGCGGCGGCAACCCGGAGCAGGCCATCCGGTTGCTGCGCCCCGAACCGGTCTTCGAGATCTTCGGCGCCAGCGTCACCAACATCACGATCATCATCGTGCTGGCGTCGATCCTGCTCTGGCTGGTCGCCGACACGTTCGTCAACAGAACGCGGTTCGGCCGTGGCATCCGCGCCGTCGCACAGGATCCCGACACGGCGACCCTCATGGGCGTCAACAAGGAACGCGTCATCATGACGACGTTCCTCATCGGGGGTCTGCTCGCCGGCGCCGCGGCGCTGTTCTACATGATGAAGATCCCGCAGGGCGCCGCGTACCAGGGTGGTTTCCTGCTCGGGATCAAGGCGTTCACCGCCGCCGTGCTCGGCGGCATCGGCAACCTGCGCGGCGCGCTGCTCGGCGGGCTGCTGCTCGGGCTGATGGAGAACTACGGGCAGTCGCTGTTCGGCGGTGAATGGCGTGACGTCGTCGCCTTCGCGCTGCTCGTGCTGATCCTGATGTTCCGCCCGACCGGCATCCTCGGCGAGTCCCTCGGAAAGGCGCGGGTATGACCACCACGACGACCAGGACGCCGACGACCACCGGCCGCCGTTCGCTCGGCGAGTGGTGGAACAACCTCAACCGGTTCCAGCAGTGGGCGATCATGATCCCGCTGGTGGTGTTCATCTACGCGCTGCCGGTGCTGAACCCGCCCATCATCACCACCGAACCCGGCTACGACTTCCCGATCGCGATGTTCGAGGTGGCGCGATACGCGCTGATCGCCATCGGACTGAACGTCGTGGTGGGGCAGGCGGGCCTGCTCGACCTCGGGTACGTGGGCTTCTTCGCGGTCGGCGCGTACGTCGCCGCGTTGTTCACCAGCCCTGACTCCGCCCTCACCAAGCTGCCGTTCCTCGCTGTGCTGCCGATCGCGATGGCGATCACCATGGTGTTCGGTGTCATCCTGGGCTCGCCGACACTGCGGCTGCGCGGTGACTACCTCGCCATCGTCACCCTCGGCTTCGGTGAGATCGTGCGACTGCTGGCGGACAACCTGGAGCCGTTGCGCGGCAACCAGGGCTTCCAGCAGGTCGGGCACCCGCCGGGCACGCACGCCGACGGCACGGCCATCTTCAACAACACCGACGGCACGCCGTGGTACTGGCTCACGGTCACGATCATCATCGTGATCCTGGTGCTCGTCGGAAACCTCGAACGCAGCCGCGTCGGCCGCTCGTGGGTGGCGATCCGCGACGACGAGGACGCCGCCGCGATCATGGGCGTCAACACGTTCAAGTTCAAGATCTGGGCGTTCGTCATCGGCGCCGCGATCGGTGGCCTCTCCGGCGCGCTGTACGCGGGCCAGCTGGCGTTCGTGAACAACCAGAAGTTCGACGTGGTGACGTCGATGCTGTTCCTGGCGGCCGTGATCCTCGGTGGGTCGGGCAACAAGGTCGGCGTGATACTCGGCGCGATCATCGTCGCCTACATCCCGGCCAGGTTCCTCGGCATCGCCGAGTACCGGTACCTGATCTTCGGCTTCGCGCTGATCGTGCTGATGATCTTCCGTCCGCAGGGCCTGCTCGGCGCGCGGCAGCGGTTGCTCACCTACGGGAGACAGGCGTACCAACGCCTGCTGGGCCGGGGCGAGCAGATCAGTCACGACACGTCGGTGTCGACGGACCGGAACGGGGGCGTGTGATGACCCAGCCGGAGAACGGCAACGGCCCTGAGGTGAAGGCCGAGGGCGGTCTCGTCGCCGAGCTGCAGCAGATGACCGAGGCGGAGCTCGCCGAGCACGAGGCCGAGGTCGCGGAGGTCGTCGCCTCCGACCGTGAGATGGCCGTCGACGTCGGGCAGACGCTGCTCGAGATCGAGGACCTGACCGTGCGCTTCGGCGGCCTGACGGCGCTGGACTCGGTGTCGTTCGGCATCCGCCGCGGCGAGATCCTCGGCCTCATCGGCCCGAACGGCGCCGGCAAGACCACGTGCTTCAACGCCATGACCGGCGTCTACCGGCCGACATCCGGCCGGGTGTTGCTGGAGGGCAAGCCGCTCGGCAAGCTCGCCAAGCACAACATCACCCGGCGCGGCATCGCCAGGACGTTCCAGAACATCCGCCTCTTCGGCGAGATGACGGCGCTGGAGAACGTGGTCGTCGGCACCGACGCGCGGCACAAGACGAGTGTCATCGGCGCGCTCGTGCGCTCGCCGAGGCACTTCCGGGAGGAGAAGTCGGCGATCGAGCGGGCCATGGCGCTGCTCGACTTCGTCGGCATCGTCGACCGGGCCGCCGACAAGGCGAAGAACCTGCCGTACGGCTACCAGCGGCGGCTGGAGATCGCCCGCGCGCTCGCGACCGAGCCCAAGCTGCTGTGCCTCGACGAGCCCGCCGCCGGGTTCAACCCCATCGAGAAGGAAGAGCTGATGGGGCTGATCCGCAAGATCCGCGACGACGGGTACACGGTGCTGCTCATCGAGCACGACATGAAGCTCGTGATGGGCGTGACCGACCGGATCGTGGTGCTGGAGTTCGGCAAGAAGATCGCCGAGGGCGTGCCAGCCGAGATCAGGGAGAACCCCGCCGTGATCGCCGCCTACCTGGGAGTTCCCGACGATGACATTGCTTGAGCTTTCCGGCGTGTCCGTCCACTACGGACGGATCAAGGCGGTTTCGGAACTGACGATCACCGTCAACGAGGGCGAGATCGTCACCCTCATCGGGGCCAACGGGGCCGGCAAGTCCACCACGATGCGCGCGATCTCCGGGATCCGGCCCGTCTCCGCGGGCACGATCACGTTCGCGGGTGAGGACATCACGCGGCTGCGAGCCGACCTGCGGGTGGTGCGAGGGATCTCGCAGGCACCCGAGGGCCGGGGCATCTTCCCCGGGATGACGGTTCACGAGAACCTCGACATGGGCGCCTACGCGCGCAAGGACCGCAAGAATCTGGCCGCGGAGATGGACCACGTCTTCGAGCTGTTCCCCCGGCTCGCGGAGCGGCGCACGCAGGCGGGCGGCACGCTCTCCGGCGGTGAGCAGCAGATGCTCGCCATCGGGCGCGCGCTGATGTCGAAGCCGAAGCTGCTGCTGCTCGACGAGCCCTCGATGGGGCTGGCGCCGCAGTTCATCCAGCAGATCTTCCGGATCATCACGGAGATCAACAAGGAAGGCACCACGGTGCTGCTCGTGGAGCAGAACGCGCAGCAGGCGCTGTCGCGGGCCCACCGCGCCTACGTGCTGGAGACCGGCTCGATCGTCAAGTCGGGCACGGGCAGGGAGCTGCTCGCCGACGAGTCGATCAAGGAGGCCTACCTCGGCGTCGCCTGAGCCGAGCGCCCTACTGCAGTGAAGGCCACCTTCACTGCGTTGATCAAACACAGCGGCGCGTCAGCGTCTCCGTTTGGGCGGTGGTGGGAGACGGGTGGGCGCAGGCATGGTGGCCTTCACTGCAGTAGGTGCAGTAGGTGCAGTAGGTGCAGTAGGTGCAGTAGGGGCAAGGTCAGGAGCGGGCTCGGTCGGCTGCCTTGTAGGCGGCCTTCCGGGCCTGTTTCGCGACGGCCTTGTCCGGGTGGTGCTCGCCGAGCAGCGTGAGCACCCGGTGCGTGTCGGGATGGTCGAGCCGCCACATCGTGTCGAACAGCGCCGCGTACTCGGCCGGCACCGTCGCGCCGAGCAGGACGGGCAGGTCCTCGTCGGCGATGCCGTGCGCGCTGCCTGCGATCTCGTCGACGAGCAGCCACGCGCCGTCCTCCTCGGTGGCCGCGAAGTCAGGGTGCGGGCCGAGCAGCAGCTCCAGCGACGCCTTGGCGTGCCGCCGGAGCATGGGCACGTCGAGTGCCTTGCGCAGCTGCGCCTCCGCCTCGGCGCCGATCCACTCCCGGATGAGCCCTGCCGCGATCGTCCGCTCGGGCGCCCCGCCCTCGGCGGCGGCCGCGAGCAACTCCGCGGCCGCAGCGTCGCCGGAGCGCCGCCCGAGCCACGCCTCCATCTCGGCCTCCAGCTCACCGTCCATTCCAGACAGAGCGAGCTCGAGCAGGTCGGCCGCCGACAGCTCCTCGGCCGGCGGCAGCAGGGGCACCTCGACGCCGGACTCGATCAGCTCGTCGCGCATGGCCCACACCGCGAGCGGCGTGGCGCGCGCGACGCCGTCGGAGATCTCCACGGCGCCGAGCTCGGTGAGGCGGCGGAGCAGGACCTCCGCCGGCTCGCCGTGCTCGGCGACCCAGGCGTCCCAGCGGGCGCGGGCGTCGTCGGCGACCAGCTCCGTGGTGGCGAGCTCGAAGATCATCTCGCTGATCGCGGCCACCGGCAGACCGCGGTAGCGGGAGAGGAAGAGCGGCATGAACCACGCGCCCGCGCCCTCGAAGTCCAGCCCGTCCTCACCGGCGCGGTCGGCGTCGGTGAGCAGGCTCCACGCGAGCACGGCCGCCAGCGCCCGGTCCCAGGTGTCCAGCACGTCCTCGTCACTGCCCTCCGGCCAGGCGTCGACGGCCTCGCCGACCTGTGTGCCCTCGGGGCCGGGGATGATGAAGTCGACGTCCTCGGCCAGCAGGTACAGCTGGATGATGTCCTCTTCGGACTCCCCGAGCTCGCTCGCGGCGGCGGCGCGGTCCTCGGCGCCGAGGCCGACGGACTCGAAGGTCGCGCGGCCCTCGCCGCACCACAGCGCGAGCCGCTTGGCGCGGTCGAGCACCCTTGTCCGCCGCGCGGCCTCGGCGAGCTCCGGTTCGGTGGGCAGTCGCAGGGGGCCGATGCGGTCGGGAAGGCCGTACGCCTCCCTGAGGTCCACGTCCGCGACGGCGCCCAGTTCCGGTTCGATGTAGTCCAGTTCCTCCCGCAGCGCGGTCACGTCCTCGGCGGTGAGCCGCCCGGTGTCGCCCGCGAACGTGAGCAGGTGGTGGAGCGCGACGACGGCGTCCGCCTCGTGCCCGGGTTCGACGGCCTCCTGGTACACGCCGAGCAGCAGCTCGGCCAGGTGTCCTGGCCGCAGCTGTGCGAGGTCGTGAACGCCCAGCTCCTCGGAGAGCAGCCGCAACGCCAGCTCCGCGTGGCCGGTGTCGACGGGAGGCTCCCGCAGCGCCTTGTCCGCCCATTGCACCAGTTCGTCGAGTGTCGCTCCGACGTTGTCCTGCTCCATCTGGCCAGGCTATCGGTGACCGGTGCGGCCGCGGGCGGGCGGCCGGTCCCGATCACAACCGCAGGTTGTCACGGGCACCGCGAAAGCTGTTGGACGGGGCGTTGAGCAGGCGGTTTGCTTGTTCTCACACGGGAAAGACAACAGGAGGAACCATGGATACCTCGGCCATGATCAAGGGTGTCGCCGCCGGAGTGCCGTACGTGGCGCTGCGCCCCGAGGGCACCGGTGGCCCGGCCCCGGCCGTCGTGACGTGGCACCTGATGGACGCGCCGCGCAGCGAGCGGGCCATGGCTTCGGCCCTGCCGATGTCGGGGGTGCCGGCGTGGCGCGTCTACTTCGGACTGCCGATGTCCGGGGAACGGCCGCTCCCCGGCGGGCCCGACGAGTTCTTCCGGCTGGCGGGCGAGGACTACGTGCTCAACATCGCGGAGCCGGTGACCGACCAGGCCGCGGCCGAGCTGCCGGCCGCGCTGGAGGCGCTGCGCGAGCAGTTGCCGATCACGGAGGCGCCGATCGGTGTCGCGGGCGGTTCGGCGGGGTCGGCCGTCGCGCTGGAGGTGCTCGCGAGGGCAGAGGTTCCCGTCGCGGCGGCGGCGCTGGTCAGCCCGGTGATCCAGCTGGCGCCGGTGGTCGCGGCGAACGCGCGGCGGTTCGGCGTGACCTACCACTGGAGCGAGCGCTCGCGGGCGGTGGCCGAGCGGTTCGACTTCGTCCGCAGGGCGGGGGAGCTCGGCACGGACGTGCTGCTGGTGGTCGGCGAGCAGGACGACGTCGCCTTCCGCGAGCCCGCCGAGGCGCTGTACCGCGAGCTGGGCGAGCGCGGCAGGCTCGTCGTGGTGCCCGGCATGGAGCACGCGCTCGCCGAGGAGCCGGGGCTGGAGCCCGCGCCGCAGACGCCGCACGCGGCGGTGGCCGACGCCGAGTTCACCGAGTGGTTCCAGCGGCGGCTATGACGACCGCCTCGCCGAGGCGGGGGCGTCGGGGAGCCACGTTCGCGCCGGGTCGTGGTCGCACCAGCCCTCGGCCCGGCTCGTGTGACCCGCGAGGGCGAGCAGCTTGCTGACGGCGGGGCGCTGCCTGCCCTTGCGCCACACGACCGACCAGGGGAACAGCGGTGAGGGCTCGAACGGCAGCACCCGCAGGTTCAGGTCTGGAGCCAGCTCCATGTCGGCACCGGCCAGCGTCACGCGCGGCGGGCCGTAGCGGGTCTGCTCCAGCGTGTGCCGCAGGTCGAAGCTGACCCCGGAGTCGTCGAGCGGCACGCCGAGGCTCTCGCTCATCCGGCGCAGGAACGCCAGCCACTCGACGGGCCCGGCGAGCGAAGGCAGCCAGATGCCTTCGGACCGGAGATCGGCCATGCGGACCACGTCGCCGCCCGCGAGCGGGTGCTCCGGCGGCAGCAGCGCGACGAGCGGTTCCAGCCGGACCAGCCGGTGGTCCAGCTCGGCTGGCAGCTCGCGGCCGAGGTCGTGGACGCGGCCGAACGCCACGTCGACCTCGCCGCGCAGCAGGGGATCGAGCGTGTTCGCCAGCCCTCGCCGCCAGCTGCGCTCCACCCGCAGCCCTGGGTCCCGAGCGGCGAGGCGGCGCAGCATGAACATCGGCGAGAGCCGGTTGTCGAGCAGGTCGAGGCGCACGGGCGCGTCGGCGGTGCCGAGCACGGCGACGGCGGCGTCGGCGGCGCGCAGCAGGTCCTGGGCGCGGGGCAGGAACCGCTGGGCGTCGGCGGTGAGCTCAACCGAGCGGTTGGTCCGGACGAACAGCCGGACGCCGAGCGTGTCCTCGAGCCTGCCGATGCGCTTGGAAAGGGCCTGCTGCGACAGGAACAACCGCTCGGCCGCCCTGCTGAAGTTCAGCAGCTCGGCGGTGAGGACGAAGGCGCGGACCTGCGCCAGGTCGAGGTCCATGGGGTGCGGTGCCTGCCTGCCCTGTCGGTATGGGTGCCGAGCTAGACGTTACCCGCAGGTCAGGGCGATCGAGACGGCAACCGATGAGTTTCCGGCTTGCCGGTGGTCCATCCAGGCGAGCGGAAACCAGTACCTCCGGCCACAGAAGGAGCAGCCATGTCACTCGCCCGCGTCCACAACTTCGCCATCTCCCTCGACGGCTTCGGCACCGGTGAGGGGCAGAGTCACGACGCACACTTCGGTCACGCCGGGGACCGGCTGCACCAATGGATGTTCACCACCCGGTGGTGGCAGCCCGGCGGTAGCCGCGGCGTCGACAACGCCTTCGTCGAACAGCACGATCCGGGAATCGGCGCGGAGATCATGGGCGCAGGCAAGTGGGGCCACCCCGGCTGGCACGAGGACCCGGACTGGAAGGGCGCGTGGGGCCCCAACCCGCCCTTCCACACACCGGTCTTCGTCCTCACCCATCACCCTCGCCCCTCGATCGAGATGGAGGGCGGCACGACGTTCCACTTCCTCGACGCGTCGCCGGTCAAGGCGCTCGAAACGGCCCGCGAGGCCGCGGGCGGCAAGGACGTGCGCATCGGTGGTGGTCCAACCGTGGTTCGCGACTTCCTCGCTGCCGGGCTCATCGACCACCTGCACATCGTGGTGGTCCCGATCGTGCTCGGCCGAGGCGTGCGCCTCTGGGACGGGCTGGAGGCCGTCGAGAAGGACTACCAGGTCGAGGCCACGTCCTCGCCGAGTGGAGTCACGCATGTGACGTTCACGCGTGCCGGTGCCTGAACCCGTCTCGACGCCAGGCCCGCCGGTTCTCTCAGGAGGCCGGCGGCCGGTCCCGGACGATGCACGTCAGCCGGGCGGTGCAGGTGCGGCGGCCCGACTCGTCGGTGATGGTGATCTCCGATGTGATGGTGCTGCGGCCGACGTGTAGGGGCACCGCCACACCGGTCACCAGTCCCTTCATCGCCGCCCGGTGGTGCGTGCAGGACAGCTCCAGCCCCATCGCGGCCCGCCCGGCCCCGGCGTTGAGGGCCGCGAGCGTGGAGCCCAACGCCTCGGCGAGCACGGCGTTGGCGCCGCCGTGGAGCAGACCGTAGGGCTGGAGGTTGCCCGCGACGGGCATCGTGCCGACGACCCGCTCTGGGCTCAGCTCCGTGAAGGTGAGACCGACCTTGTCGTTGAGTTGCTGCTCCGCGATCTCCGGGCTGATGCCCGCGAGCTGCTCGCGGATCTCCTCTTCTGACACGTGCTCGGTCACTCAAAGCTCCTAGTTCGACACAAGGCGGGGCTGTCAGAGGCTCACCCTAGACTCACGGTCGTGAGCCCGAAGCAAAACACCTCAGTAGCGAACGACACACCCCGGCTGTTGCTAATCGACGGTCACTCGATGGCGTACCGGGCGTTCTTCGCCGTGCCCGCGGACCGGTTCCGAACGTCGACCGGTCAGGTCACCAACGCGGTGTTCGGGTTCACCTCGATGCTCATCAACCTGTTGCGGGACGAGACGCCGACGCACCTGGCGGTGGCGTTCGACGTCTCGCGCCAGACGTTCCGGTCGGAGACCTTCGCCGACTACAAGGCCAACCGGCAGACCACACCCGACGACTTCAAGGGCCAGGTCGAGCTGATCAAGGAGATCCTCGCCGCGCTCGCCATCCCGGTGCTGGAGAAGCAGGGCTACGAGGCCGACGACATCATCGCCACGCTCACCACCCAGGCGGCGGCCGACGACTACGAGGTCCTCATCTGTACGGGTGACCGCGACGCGCTGCAGCTCGTCACCGACTCCGTGACCGTGCTGTACCCGCGCAAGGGCGTCTCCGACCTCGTGCGCTACGACCCCGGGGCCGTGGAGGAGAAGTACGGGCTCACGCCGGCGCAGTACCCCGACTTCGCCGCCCTGCGCGGCGACCCGTCGGACAACCTGCCCGGCATCCCCGGCGTGGGGGAGAAGACCGCGGCCAAGTGGGTCAAGCAGTTCGGCACGCTCGGAGACCTCGTCGACCGCATCGACGAGGTGAAGGGCAAGGTGGGCGACGCGCTGCGCTCGCACGTCGATTCCGTGCTGCTCAACCGGCAGCTCACCGAGCTGGTCCGGGACGTGCCGCTCGAGACGGTGCCCGAGGGCCTGCGGGTGCAGCAGTGGGACCGCGACGCGGTGCACCGGCTGTTCGACGAGCTGGAGTTCCGGGTGCTGCGCGACCGGCTGTTCGCGTCGCTGTCGGCGGCGGAGCCGGAGGCCGACGAGGGTTTCGAGATCCGCGGCGGGGCGCTGCAGCCCGGTGCGCTGGCCGACTGGCTCTCCCGGCACGCCGGCGACACGGGCCCCACGGGACTGGCCTTCCGCACCACCGGCGCGTCGGTGTCGGCGGACCTGCGCTCGATCGCGCTGTCCGCGCCCGACGGCGAGGGCGTCTACCTCGACGTGACGAAGCTGGACGAGGCCGACGAGAAGACGCTCACCGCGTGGCTGGCCGACCCGGCCGCCCGCAAGGTGGGGCACGCTCTGAAGGTGCCGCTGCACGCGCTGCTCGCGAGGGGCTGGCGCGTCGAGGGGCTGACGATGGACACCGAGCTCGCGGCCTACCTGGTGCGGCCGGGCCAGCGCTCGTTCGAGCTGGCCGACCTCGTGCTGCGTTACCTGCACCGCGAGCTGCGCTCGGAGGGCTCCGCCGACGACGGGCAGCTGTCGCTGCTCGACACGGCGGAGGACCCGGACGGCGAGACCAAGATCGTGCACGGTGAGCTGGTCCGTGCCCGCGCGGTGGCCGAGCTGGCCGGCGCGCTCACCGACGAGCTCACCGCCATCGGCGGCGCGCCCCTGCTCGCGGAGATCGAGCTGCCGCTGCTCGGGGTGATCACGAACCTGGAGGCTGCGGGCATCGCCGTCGATCTCGAGCAGCTCACCACCCTGGAGGCGCACTACGCCAACCGCGTCCGGCAGGCCACGGAGGAGGCCTACGCCGTCATCGGCAAGCAGATCAACCTCGGCTCGCCCAAGCAGCTGCAGGTGGTGCTCTTCGACGAGCTGGGCATGCCGAAGACCAAGCGCACCAAGACCGGCTACACGACCGATGCGGATGCGTTGCAGACGCTGTTCGAGAAGACCGAGCACCCGTTCCTGCAGCACCTGCTCGAGCACCGGGACGCGACGCGGCTGCGGACCACGGTCGAGGGCCTGATCAAGTCGGTCGCCGACGACGGCCGCATCCACACCACGCTGCACCAGACCATCGCCGCAACCGGCAGGCTGTCCTCAGTGGATCCGAACCTGCAGAACATTCCGATCAGGACGGACGAGGGCCGCCGCATCCGCGAGGCGTTCGTCGTGGGGCCCGGCTACACCCAGCTCATGACGGCCGACTACAGCCAGATCGAGATGCGCATCATGGCGCACCTTTCCGGCGACGCGGAGCTGATCGAGGCGTTCCAGTCCGGGTTCGACTTCCACGCCGCCACCGCCGCGCGTGTGTTCTCGGTGGAGCCCACCGAGGTCACCGGCGCGCAGCGCGCCAAGATCAAGGCGATGAACTACGGCCTCGCCTACGGCCTGTCCGCCTACGGGCTCTCCCAGCAGCTGCGCATCTCCACCGAGGAGGCGCGCGGGCTGATGGACGACTACTTCGCCCGGTTCGGCGGCGTGCGGGACTACCTGCACAGCGTGGTCGACAAGGCGGCCAAGGTCGGGTACACGGAGACGATCTTCGGCCGCCGCCGCTACCTGCCCGACCTCACGAGCGACAACCGGCAGCGCCGTGAGATGGCCGAGCGGATGGCGCTCAACGCGCCGATCCAGGGCAGCGCGGCCGACATCATCAAGGTCGCCATGCTGGGCGTCCACCGCGCGCTCGCCAAGTCGGACCTCCGCAGCCGGATGCTGCTGCAGGTGCACGACGAGCTCGTGCTGGAGGTCGCCGACAGTGAGCACGAGGGCGTGGAAGCCTTGGTGCGCAAGGAGATGGGTGCCGCCTACGAGCTGGCGGTCCCGCTGGAGGTGTCGGTGGGCTTCGGCCAGTCCTGGAACGACGCGGCGCACTGACGCGGTTTCTCGTTTGCAGGGGGCCAAGAACTGGGAATTGCACGCCTTTTCCGGTGATCGGCACCGGTTGAAATCCGCGGAAAAGGGGTAGGTTTGCGGGTATGACAGCCCGCAACGCGCTGGTCCTCGCCGGCAGCGGCATGCTCAGCGTCGTGGTGCAGGAGCTCGCTCTCGACGGCTGGCGAGTGGTCTCACCAAGCAGGCGCTACGTCCCGCTGCCTGCCACCGACGACGCCGCGGACGGGGCGGCCCGCCCGCCGAGGTGGTCCCGCGGCCTGAGGAAGGACCGCGTCGGCGCGGGCAAGGCGATCTGGGTCGAGGCCCACTGGGACCGCCCGCGCGAGCTCGCCCACAAGGCGGAGAAGGCGTTGACGGCGCCTGCCGAGCTGCTGGTGGTGTGGGTACACGAGTCGTACCGGCGCTCGGTACTCGGCGCGGTCGAACCACTGCTGACCGCCACGGCGCCCTTCGTCGAGGTGCGCTCGCTCGCGGACCTCGCCGTGGTGCCCGACGATCCGGAGCCGGTGCTGTTCGGCCATCCGACGCAGCAGGTGCTGCTCGGCTCTGTCTCCGAGCTCGCCGCCCCCCGGCCGCTCGGTCACGACGAGATCGGGCGTGGCGTGCTCTACGCCGTCGAGCGCGCGCTGGAGGGCCGGCCATCCTCGCTGCACCAGCTCGGCGAGCGCAGGCCCGTGCACGGTCACTGAGCGCGGGCCGCGAGCAGCGCCAGCACGGCGTCGCGCACCTCCTCGCGGCTGCGCCCCGGCTCGAACACGAGCCAGTCGAGGGCCACCACCAGCAGCGTGCCGAACAGCGCCGCGGCCGCCGTCCGGAGCGGCACCCCCTGAGGGAACCGTCCGGCCCCCGCCACCCGCCGCAGCTGGTCCTCGAGAACCAAGACGATGTTCTCCCGCAGGGGCAGCAGGGTGGCCTGCCACCGCCCCGGCGCTCGCCACAGCTCGCTCACCAGGATCTGCGAGAAGCCCGGATACTCGCTCATGAACACCAGCGCGGCGTCGACCATCGCCGCGAGCCCGGCCATCGGGTCCGGGTCGGACGCCGGGGCGCGCAACCGCTCGGCCAGCAGGTCCACCCCGTACCGCAGCAGCGCCTCGACGAGACCGTCCTTGCTGCCGAAGTTGTAGTACACGGTGCCCTTGGCGACCCCGGCCTCGGCGGCGATCTCGTCCACCGTCACCGCCACGAGGCCACGGCTGCGCGCGAGCCGCATCGTGGCCTCGAACAGCCTGCGCCGGGTGGCCTCCGCGCGCGGGCTCACAGCGCGAGCTCCGGTCTCAGCTGCCGGACCGTCCACACGCGACGCTTTTGCGCGGCGAACACCGACACCGCCAGCGCACCCGCCAGCCACGCGAGCAGCACGGCGATGTCGGGCCAGAGCCGTGTCGCGGCGCCGGTGTAGAGCAGGTGCCGCAGCCCGTCGATCACGTAGCTCATGGGAAGCACGACGTGCAGCGGGTGCAGCGCGTCGGGGATCGTCTGCCACGGGAACGTGCCCCCGGCGGTGACCAGCTGGAGCACCAGCAGCACGAGCCCGAGGAACTTGCCCACCGCGCCGAAGAGCGCGTTGAGCGCGTGCAGGATCGCCGTGAACGTCAGCGACCCCAGCAGCAGGAAGCCGATGGCCGCGACCGGCTTCGCGACGTCGATGCCGACGAGCCACGTCACCGCGGCGAACAGCACGAGCACCTGCGCCATGCCGAGCACCGCCGCCGGCAGCCACCCGCCGAGCGCCACCCTCAGTGGCGAGGCGCCCGCCGTGAGCGCGCGCGTGGACAACGGCCGCAGTAGCAGGAACAGCACGAACGCGCCGATCCACGTGGCGAGCGCGAGGAAGAACGGGGCGAGTCCGGCGCCGTAGGTGGCCGCCGAGGCGAGGCCGACCGAGTTGATCGTGACCGGGTCGGAGATCGTGGCGGCGGTGGCCCGCTGGGTGTCCTTGTCGGCGTTCGGGATCTGCTCGAGGCCCTCGATGAGCCCGTCGCGCAGCTGCCCGGCGCCGTCGGCCAGCTCTCGCGTGCCGGTGAGCGCGGTCGATTCGCCGTCGGTGAGGCTCGCCGCCCCGCCCGCGAGCTGGTTCGCGCCGTCGGACGCGCTCGCGATGCCCGTGGCCAGCTGGGGCGCGGCGGCGGCGAGCTGCTCGGCGCCCGTGGCGACCTGCCGCGAGCCGTCGGCGAGCGTGTTCAGCTGGCCCGCGGCCTGCTGGATCTGGGTGTTGGCGTTGTCGAGCGGGGTGCGCAGCTCGCCGACGACGCCGAGCACGTGCCGCACCTCGGGCTCCGACAGCCCGCCGTCCCGCAGCCGCTGCGCCAGCCGGCCGGTGGCGCCGTCGAGGTCGCTGCGCAGGTTCGCCGAGGTGGTCGCGAGCGCGGAGCCGAGCGCGGCGATCTGAGCGTTGCCCGTCGCGACCTGGGTGGCTCCGTCCGCGAGCCGGCGGGTCTGCTGCGGCAGCTGCTCGGTGCTGCCGCGCAACGTGGTGAGGCCCGTCGCGAGCTGGGTGCTGCCCGTGGCGAGTCGCTGAGCCCCGTTCGCCAGCTCCTGCTGGCCGTCGAGCAACCGGTTCGCGCCGTCGGCCAGCCGGGACGCGCCGCCCGCGGCCTCCTGCGTCCGGCCGTGGATGGTGGAGAAGCCGACCAGGAACCGGTTCGCGGCCTCCTCTCCGACCTGCTTCGCGATCGTGTCGCGGATCTGCTCGGCCACCTGGTCGGCGATCGTGCGCGAGAGGTAGTTGTTGGCGTCGTTGGTGGTCAGCGTGATCGCGGCCCGGCGGGGGTCGAGCTCGCCGCTGGAGAGCAGCGCCGAGGAGAAGCCTTCCGGGATCGTGATCGCGAACGCGTAGTCGTCGTCGCGCACGCCGTCGCGGGCGTCCCTCGCGGAGACCTGGTGCCACTGGAAACTGCCCGAGGAGACCAGCTCGTCGGTGACCTGCTTGCCGAGGTCACGCTGTTGCCCGTCGGCGTCCTTGGCGCCGGTGTCGGCGTTGACGACGGCCGCGGGCAGCTTGTCGAGCCTGCCGTAGGGGTCGTAGTTCGCGTAGAGGTAGAGCGAG
The DNA here is from genome assembly GCF_005146945.1 of Prauserella endophytica. GTDB lineage: Bacteria > Actinomycetota > Actinomycetes > Mycobacteriales > Pseudonocardiaceae > Prauserella_A > Prauserella_A endophytica. The sequence continues at coordinate 75,801 of NZ_SWMS01000018.1, read as the reverse complement.
GCGTAGAGCAGGGGGACCAGCACGAGCGCGGCGACCGCCAGCTTGGGCAGTGTCCCGCTGGTCAGCCTGCGCAGCTCTCCCGACGCGATACGCAGTGGGTTCACGGGACCGGCTCCTCCTGGCAGCGTTGCGGGGCGGGCTGGTCGAGCCTGCCGATGCGGGCGGGTGTGGTGAGCAGTGCGGAGACGGGCAGGGTCGCGGTGAGCACCACGACGGCGCGGCCGCGCTCGGCGTGCTCGTGGGCGAGCATCCACCAGGAGTCCACGTCGCTCGTGTGCCGGTCGGGGCGGTCGAGCACGAGCATGCCGACGTTCGGCCTGCTCGCGGCCAGGTCGGTCAGCAGGCGGGTGCGCGGCTCGGCCGACAGGTTCTCGAAGCGGGTGCGGGCGTAGGCGGCGAGGTCGCGCCCGGCCAGCCAGTCCGTGACGGCGGCCGGGCTGGCGGGCTTGCCCGCCAGCGCCAGTTCCTCGGCCACCACAACGCGCAGTGGCAGCATCTCATCCGGCTCGCTGACGCCGGGGGAGTCCACCACGGCGACCAGCTCACGCAGGCGGCCGGGATCGGCAGCGCCGTCCACGGTGACCGTGCCGGTCGTCGGGTGGAGCCTGCCAGCCAGCGCCAGGCCGAACGCCGTGATCCCGGTGCCGGGGTCGCCGTGGACCACCGCGAACTCACCGCTCGACACCGTGAGCGACGTTTCCGGCAAGAGCGTGCCGTGCGGGCCGTCGAGTGAGACCCGATCGGCGACCACCTGCATGAGGCCTCCTTTTGAACTGACTCGTCAGTGCAAAATTAGGCCATTCAGCCCAGTGCGACCACGCCGGGTGCTCAGCGCAACAGCGAGGCCGGACGAACCTCCCAGACCGTCCACAGCGGGCGGTAGCCCTGCCGGTGCCAGAACACCGACGACAGCGGGTTCAGCGGGTTGTAGTAGAGGTACGTGCCGCGCACCCCGGCCTCGCCCAGCCGGGCGTGCGCCGCGGCCATGAGCGTCCGGCCGACGCCGAGCCCCCGCGCCCGCGGCCCCACGCCAAGGCTGCGCACGAACGCCCACCGCCCCTCGGGCAGCACCGTGCCGAGCCACGTGCCGCGCTCGACGTCGGCCCAGCCGCCGTCGACCGCGCCCACCGGCTCGCCGTCCAGCTCGGCCAGCCAGACCGGTGCCCCCTCGGCCAGCTGTTCGGCCAGCGCGGCACGCCGTCGTTCGGCCGTGCCCTGCCGCACACGCAGGTTGCCGACGCGGCTCGAGTAGTCCACCGCCGAGCACTCGAGCCGCACGATCGCCTCGACGTCGCCCGGTTCCGCCGTGCGCACGGCGACGTCCGGGTTCCCCGCGGCGGGCGGCTGCTCCCCGGTCCGCACGGCGAGCGCCGACAGCGGCACGAGCCCGTGGTCGAGCAGCGCCCGCGTCGCCTCCGCGTCCCGGCTCGGCCAGGCCACCAGGCACGACGAGTCCTCGCCAGGCGACTCCTTGTCCAGCCGCGCCCTGCACGCGCGCAGCACGGCGTCCATCCCCTCGACGCCGCGCGTGCCGATCAGCGGTGTCAGCTCCCACGCCTCCAGCGCCGACCACACCGCCTCCGGCGCACCCGGCTTCGTGAACGTCACGCGCAGGACGCCGGTGACGCGGCCGCCGTCGGGCAGCGTGGCGACGAGCGTCTCGCCATCGGGTGGCTCGGTGATCACCGGCAGCAGTGGATCGATCGCGGCGAATCTCGCGGCCTGGTCGGCGACCAGGTCCGTTCCCTCCCTCATCTGCTCCCCCTCTTTCGTTCGCTAGCTCAACGCCGAAGCCGGTCTGACCTCCCATATCGTCCACAGTGGACGGTATCCCTGCCGGTGCCAGAAGACCGACGACAACGCGTTGTGCGGACTGTAGAACAGGTAGGTGCCGTGTGCGCCCCGCGCGAGCAGCTCGCGGTGCGCGGTCGCCATGAGTGTGCGGCCGACGCCGGTGCCGCGGGCCTCCGGCGCGACCGACACCGTGCCGACGCGGGCCCACAGGCCGTTCGCGATCCGGTCCGGCGCCGGGGCAGGCCAAGCGCACACGGCGAGCCCGACGGGCACGCCCTCGGCCTCGGCGAGCCACACCGGCTCGCCTCGCGCGAGCGTCCTGCGCAGCTCGGCCAGCAGCCGTCGGGCCGCGTCGGGTCGCTCCACGGCGGGGCCCACGAGCGTGGCGTAGCGCAGCTCGTCGAGCCACAGCCCGGCGAGGTCCTCCGCGTCGGCCTCGGTCGCGGCCCGCACGTCGACGCCGCCCGCCCGCACCTCGGGGACGGGTGCCCGCTCGCGGACCGCGAGTACCGCGCTCGGCGTGAGCCCGTGCCGCAGCAGCGCGGGCACCACACCGGTGTCGAGGCTCGGCCAGGTCACCGTGCACGCCGAGTCCGGGCCCGGCGACTCCCTGGCCAGGCGCTGGCGCAGCGCGCCGAGCAGCGCCGACATCGCCTCGCCGCCGAGCCCGGCGTCCAGCGGCGCCAGCTCCCACGTCCGCCTGCTGTGCCACAGGCTCGCCCAGCCCTCGTAGCGGGCCCGGTAGAGCACGCCTTCGACCTCGCGGCCGTCCGGCAGCGACGCCGTGAGCCGCTCGCCCGCGCCGGGATCGACGGTCTCGGGCAGCAGCGGGTCGAGCGCCGCGAAGCCGGTCATGGATCGAGCACCGCGCTGAAGATCGCCGTGCCGGGGAAGAGCTTGCCGCGCAGCGGGCTCCACTGCCCCCACGTGCGTGTGTGCCCGGCTGGCCACTCCGGCTCCACGAGGTCCACCAGCCGGAATCCGGCTGCCGCGAGCGCGCGCACGAAGTCGCCGACCGTGCGGTGGTACTCGACGTAGGTCGCCGCGCCGTCCTCGTCCACCTCGACGTACGGCGTGCGGTCGAAGTACGGCTGCGTGGCGGTGAGCCCGTTCGGTCCGGGGTCGTCGGGGAAGATCCAGCGCAACGGGTGGGTCACCGCGAACACCCAGCGGCCACCGGGCCGCAGCACGCGCGCGACCTCCGCGAACACGGCGTCGACGGAAGCGACGAACGGCACGGCGCCGAACGCGGAGCACGCGAGGTCGAAGCTGTCGTCCCGCAGCGGCAGCTGCTCGGCGCCCGCCCGCAGCAGGGCCGGATACAGCCCGGTGCGCGCGTTGCCCTCGCGGGCGTGCCGGAGCATGCCCGCCGAGAGGTCGAGCGCCACGGTGCGGGCACCCTGCGCCGTCAGCCAGCGCGCGCACGGCGCCGAGCCGCAGCCGACCTCGAGCACGTCGGCGCCCGCGACGTCGCCGAGCAGGCGCGCGTCGGCCTCGCGCAGCCCCTCGGGGCACCACACGAAGTCGGCCTCGCCGAGGAACTCGCCGTGGGTCGCGTGGTAGGTGTCGGCGTCCGCGTCCCACCAGGCCGAATTGGCCGTGACGGCCTCGGCGGAGCCGACGGGGCGGTAGGCGACACCGGCGGTGCCGAGGGCCTGCTCGGCGCGCTCGTGGCGGTCGGCGGGAGAGGGTGTGGACACGGGTTCATCCTCCCTGCCGGACGGGACGGTGATCGTCGGTGGACCCTGATTGTGCCCTGCGCCGCGCGCCGCGTACGATGTTCTCTAGCGCAGTGGGTTCGCGCTGCCTTCGGCTCAGTGGCAAACGCTGGGTGGTCAGGGTCGCGCACCTCGAGGTGATGCTCGCGGCCGTTCGTGGGTGAACGATTGCATCGTAGTCGCCTTGGTTCCCATCGATGCGCTACGCAACCGCAGATCTCCTAACACAATCCGCTACCGGAGCAACCCACCTAATGACCATCGACACCACCACCGCCCCGAGTGCCCCCGCGCAGGCGCAGCAGGTCGCCGTCAACGACATCGGGACGGAGGAAGACTTCCTCGCTGCAATCGACAAGACGATCAAATACTTCAACGATGGCGACATCGTCGAAGGCACGATCGTCAAGGTCGATCGCGACGAAGTGCTGCTCGACATCGGGTACAAGACCGAGGGCGTCATCCCGTCCCGTGAGCTGTCCATCAAGCACGATGTCGACCCGGCAGAGGTTGTCGCCGTCGGTGACGCGGTGGAGGCCCTCGTCCTGCAGAAGGAGGACAAGGAAGGTCGCCTGATCCTGTCCAAGAAGCGCGCCCAGTACGAGCGCGCCTGGGGCACGATCGAGGAGCTCAAGGAGAAGGACGAGCCGGTCAAGGGCACCGTCATCGAGGTCGTCAAGGGCGGCCTCATCCTGGACATCGGCCTGCGCGGCTTCCTGCCCGCCTCGCTGGTGGAGATGCGCCGCGTGCGCGACCTGCAGCCCTACGTGGGCCGCGAGCTCGAGGCCAAGATCATCGAGCTGGACAAGAACCGCAACAACGTGGTCCTGTCCCGCCGGGCCTACCTGGAGCAGACCCAGTCCGAGGTGCGCAGCGAGTTCCTCAACGCGCTCGCCAAGGGCCAGGTCCGCAAGGGTGTCGTCTCGTCGATCGTCAACTTCGGTGCCTTCGTGGACCTCGGTGGTGTCGACGGCCTGGTGCACGTCTCCGAGCTGTCCTGGAAGCACATCGACCACCCGAGCGAGGTCGTCGAGGTCGGCCAGGAGGTCACCGTCGAGGTGCTCGACGTCGACATGGACCGCGAGCGCGTTTCCCTGTCGCTGAAGGCCACCCAGGAAGACCCGTGGCGCCAGTTCGCCCGCACCCACGCGATCGGCCAGATCGTGCCGGGCAAGGTCACCAAGCTCGTCCCGTTCGGCGCGTTCGTCCGCGTCGAGGAGGGCATCGAGGGCCTGGTGCACATCTCCGAGCTGGCCGAGCGCCACGTGGAGATCCCGGAGCAGGTCGTGCAGGTCGGCGGCGAGGTCATGGTCAAGGTCATCGACATCGACCTCGAGCGTCGCCGGATCTCGCTGTCGCTGAAGCAGGCGAACGAGGGCTTCACGCCGGACTCGGAGTTCGACCCGACCCAGTACGGCATGGCGGCCGAGTACGACGAGCAGGGGAACTACATCTACCCCGAGGGCTTCGACCCCGACACGCAGGAGTGGCAGGAAGGCTACGAGAAGCAGCGTGAGGAGTGGGAGAAGCAGTACGCCGACGCCCACGCTCGCTACGAGCAGCACATGCGCCAGGTCGCCGAGGCGGCCCAGGCCAACGCCGCGGCGGTCGCCGAGGGCGCGACCGGCGTCGAGGGTGGCGACCAGAGCTACACCTCGGGCGGCCAGTCCGACCAGAGCTCGAAGAGCAGCGGCGGCACGCTGGCCAGCGACGAGCAGCTCGCGGCTCTGCGCGAGAAGCTCTCCGGCGGTGCGTGAGCCGCAGCCCGGCAGCTAGCTGAGTAAGGGCGGTGGCCCCGGTCCGCACGGACCGGGGCCACCGCCTTTTCCGTGCCCCCACTCTGACGTAGCCCATCTGCAGTGAAGGCCACCTTGCCTGCGTTGAACGCAGGCAAGGTGGCCTTCACTGCAGTCCGCCGGGGCTGACAAAAGCAGCGGCCCGCATCCCTGTCGGGATACGGGCCGCTGAGGGGTTGGTCCTTACGTGGTCGCCGGGGCCCAGGCGCGCTCGTGGGCGGCGGCGCGGGCGCGACGGCGCAGGCCGGCGAGGCTGTGCTTGGCGGGAACCAGCAGCGCCGTCAGCCAGCTCCTGCGGTACTCGTCGAGCGCGACCGCCACGGGACGATGCATGACGCAGTGCACCAGCCCGGGCGTACCGAGCCGGTGTCTCCCCACGTACTTGCTGGCTGGCATCGTTCCTCCGGGTGGGCGACCGCCTATGCCCGGCACCGTACGCAACCGATGAGCGGAATCGTCGTAAGCACGCGGCGTGTCACCCTAACTAATTGCGTCACGATCGGGTTGCTGGCTGAGAGTCAGCATGCGCGCGCGGCCTGATTGAATGCAGGCATGCTGCGAGTGGGTCTCACCGGGGGAATCGGGGCGGGCAAGTCGACCGTGGCGGCGCGGCTCGCCGAGCACGGGGCGGTGCTGATCGATGCCGACCGCATCGCGAGGGAGGTCGTCGAGCCGGGAACCGAGGGCCTCGCGGAGCTCGTCGCCGCTTTCGGCGAGGAGATCCTGGGACCCGACGGGGCTCTCGACCGTGCCGCGCTCGCCGCGAAGGCATTCACCGGCGAGGAGTCGCGGCTGCGGCTCAACGCGATCGTCCACCCGCGCATCCGCGACCGCACGGTGGAACTGATGGCGCAGGTCGCGCCGGACGCGATCGTGGTCCACGACGTCCCCCTCCTCGTGGAGGGCGGCATGGCGCCGAACTACCACCTCGTGCTCGTGGTCGACGCCGAGGAGGACGTGCGGATCCGGCGGCTCGTCGAGTCGCGGGGCATGGCCGAGGAGGACGCCCGCGCGCGCATCGCCGCGCAGGCGAGCCGGGAGCAGCGGCTTGCGGCCGCCGACGTGTGGCTCGACAACAGCGGTACCCGCGACATCGTGCTGGCGCAGGTCGACGCGCTGTGGGCCGACCGCCTCGTTCCCTTCGAGGCCAACGTGCGGCTGCGCAAGCCGCGCCCGCCGCGCTCGCCGCGGCTGGTGGAACACGACGAGACGTGGCCGGCGCAGGCCGAGCGGGCGCTCGCGCGCATCCGGCTCGTCGCGGGGGAAAGGCTGGTGCGGGCCGACCACATCGGGTCGACGGCCGTGCCGGGGCTCATGGCCAAGGACGTGCTCGACCTGCAGCTGACGGTGTCCACACTGGACGATGCCGACGCGATCAGTGACGCGCTGTCCGAGGCCGGTTTCGTCCGTGCGGAAGGTGCCTGGTTCGACTTCCCGCAGGACGGCGGGGCTGCGCCGGAACACCTGTGGCACAAGCGGTTCCACCACAACGCCGATCCGGCACGCATGGTCAACCTGCACGTGCGCTCGGTGCGGGGACCGGCGTGGCGGCTCGCGCTGCTCTTCCGCGACTGGCTGCGGGCCAACCCCGACGAGGTCGCCGCCTACACGGAGGAGAAGCGCAGGCTCGCGCGGGCGCACTCCGAGGACGGCACCACCGAGGGCTACGCACTGGAGAAGCAGGCGTGGGTGGACGCCGGGTTCAAGCGGGCCGAGGAGTGGGCCGCGCGCACCGGGTGGAGCGCCGACGGCCCCTAGGCGTGCGCCGAGCAACCGCTGCCCTACTGCGCGACGCCCAGACGGCCCTCGCCGCGTTGCCAGAAAGCCCGAGTACGACCCGGTGCGAGGGCTTCCCTCCGCCTTGCGGGGCTCGGGTGGCGGGTGTCCCGCAGGGACACCGCCTTCTGGATCGCCGCTCGCTACGGGCGGGGCTGTTCAGCACGCCCCTAGGTACGGGTGGCCCGGAACTCGGCCTGCGTCTCACGGGCGTGACTGGAGCCGATGAGCAACTCGTCGAAACCGCCACCGGATCGTCCTCTGTCGAGCACGACCCGCAGGGTCGGCAGGCCCCGCTTCATGCACACGAGCCGCACGGCGCCAGGGGACCTCCAGGTGCCGACCTTGAGCAGCCCGGTGACGATCAGGCCCGCGCGCGCTCCGATCACCGGCGACCAGCGGTCGCGGACCTCGATCTCCGTCACAGCGGCCAGCGGCGTCTCGTACGTGGCTCGCCGCACCAGGAGCCGTTCCCACCACGAGAACCGGATGACGAGGCGGCTGTCCCTGATTGCTGTCGTGGCCATGGCGAGGCCTCCGTTTCGGCTGACGCGTACGCTCCGGATGGGAACAACAGTAATATTTCCACCTGTGGGAACAATACTACCATTGGGACCGGTGACACTGTGGGCAACTCCGGCACTCCGACGGCCGACCTCCTGCTCCACCCCGTCCGCTGGCGCATCGTCCAGCACGTCATGGGACGGGAAGTGACCACGACCGACCTGAAGCGCGAGCTTCCCGAGGTTCCGTCCACGACCCTCTACCGGCACGTGGCCGCGCTCATCGACGCCGGATACCTGACGGTGGTCCGGGAACGGCGCGTGCGGGGCGCGACCGAACGGACCGTGACCTTCCACCAGACCACTCCCGGTGTGGGGGAGGACGAGGCGCAGGCCATGACCGTCGAGCAGCACCGGGAGGCCATGCTCACGATGCTGGCTCAGGTGGCGGGCAGCTTCGACCGGCTCGTCCAACGTGGCGAGCTCTACACCCGCAACGACCAGCTGAACTACCGGCAGGTCGCGATCTACGTCGACCAGGACGACGCCGCCGCGATCGGCGAACGGCTCCTCGAGGTGCTCGAGCCGTACTTCGAGCACGCCCCGGGAAAGGACCGCGTCATGCTCTCCTTGATCAGCGTCCCCGAGGCGTAGCCCGGTCAGAGCAGACCGCGCTGGTAGCCGACGGCCACGGCCGCCGCCCTGTCCTTCACGCCGAGCTTCGCGTACAGGTGCAGCAGGTGTGTCTTCACGGTCGCCTCGCTGATGAACAGCCGCTTCGCCGCCTCCTTGTTCGTGCATCCGCGCGCGACCAGCTCCAGCACCTCGATCTCGCGCTGGCTCAGCGGCTCCTCGGCGGGGGCGCGCACTCGCCCCAGCAGGCGGCTCGCGACGGCGGGGGAGAGCACCGACTCGCCACGGGCGGCCGCCCGCACCGCGCGGAACAGCTCGTCGCGTGGCGAGTCCTTCAGCAGGTAGCCGGTCGCGCCGGCCTCGATCGCGGGCACGACGTCGGAGTCGGTGTCGTAGGTGGTCAGCACAAGCACTCGCGCCGGGTTGCCGCGCCTGGCGAGCTCGGCGATGGCCGCGACCCCGCCCGTGCCCGGCATGCGCAGGTCCATGAGCACCACGTCGGGGCGCAGCCGCTCGGCCAGCGTGACGGCCTGGTCGCCGTCACCCGCCTCGCCGAGCACCTCGAAGCCGGCCTCCCGCGTGAACATGCCGTGCAGGCCGTCGCGCACGATCGGATGGTCGTCGACGATGAGCAGGCTGATCAACGCGGTCATCGGGACTCCTGGAAGGGGATGGCGGGCACGGTGGCCGAGATGGCGGTGCCGCCGCCCGGCTCGGACTCGACCACGAGCGATCCGGCGAGCCGCTGCACTCGCTGGCGCATGCCGCTGAGCCCGAAGCCCCGGTACCCGTTGCCGTTGCGGCGCAGGCGGTCCTGGTCGAAACCGACCCCGTCGTCGCGCACGTCGAGTGTCAACTGATCCTCCATGTAGGACAGGGTGAGCCCGACCCGGCCGGCCTTCGCGTGCTCCGCGACGTTGCCGAGGGCCTCCTGCGTGATCCGCAGCAGCGTCGCCTCGATCTCCGGGTGCATCGGGCCGGGGGTGCCGGTGGTGGTGAACTCCGCGGGCACGCCAAAGCGTTGCGACCACCGGCGCACCACGCCGGCGAGCGCCTCGGGCAGCCCGGCGCCCCCGTCGAGCGCTTCCGGGCCCAGCGCGTGCACCGCACGCCGTGCCTCCTGCAGGTTCTCGCGGGCCAGAGCCGACGCGGCGTCGAGGTGCCGCTGCCGCTCCGCCGGATCGCCGTGGGCCTCCTCGGCGGCCTGCAGCTGCGTGATGATCCCGGTGAAGCCCTGCGCGAGGGTGTCGTGGATCTCCTGGCTGAGGCGCTGGCGTTCGTCGAGCACCCCCGCCTCCCTCGCCTGCGCGAGGAGCTGGCGGTGCAGTCCCGCGTTCTCCTCCAGCGCCGCCTCCAGCGCGGCCACGGCCTTGCGCCGCTGCTCGTTCTGCCGCACCAGCTGACGCGACACCTCCAGTCCGCCGCCGATGGCGAGCGTCTGGATGAGCACGATCGCCAGGTACGGGACGGGCCACTCGCGCAGCGCCTGCAGCGGTCCGCCCGAGCCGAGGCTGTTGATCAGCGCTGACGTCGCCGTCAGCCCGAGCAGCACCAGCGGCATCGGGCCCAGCACGATCGCACGGAAGAAGCACGTGATGAGGAAGATCAGGAACAGCAGGTCCCTGGCCATCAGCACGCTCGCGATCGTGAGCAGCCCCGCGAAGGCGACCACGAGCACCGGGGTCGACTCGCGCCAGCGCCGGGGCAGGAACGTGTCGGTCGCGAGTACCCAGCACAGCGCCACGCCCACCAGCGCGAGGGTGCCCCACCGCCGCTCCCACGGCTGGTCCTGCAGGAGGCTCAAGAAGGTCGCCAGACCGAGGAGGACGAGGGGCATGACGCGTTCGAGCCGGTGCACCCACGGCCGCCACGGCGAGTCCGTGGCGGTCGTCAGGAAGGCCGATCGCGGCTCGTCGCAGTCGTGCACCGGCTGATTATCGCCGGTGACGCTCTTCAGGAGCCACGAGCCGCTCATGGCCGTCCCCCGTCACTGCCAGCGGAACAACCGCGCCGCGAGCACGAGGCACACCACGGTGAACACCACCAGGGAGCCGAGCTGCAGCAGCTGCGGGTCGCCGCCTGCCCACGTCTCCCGCAACGCGTTGTACGTGGCGCCCATCGGCAACACGTCCGCCACACCCTGGAAGAACGACGGCAGGTGCTCCTTGGGCACCCACACGCCGCCCAGCGCGAGCATCGGGAAGAACGCCGCCGAGCCGATCGCGCCGGCCGCGCGGCCGGTCGGCGCCACGGCGGCGATCAGCAGGCCCATCGCGAACAGCGCCGCTGTGCCGAGCACGATCGAGACCGTCAGGCCCAGCGGGTTGGCCGGTGCCTCCATGCCGATGACGGCGGTGCCGATCACCACGACCAGCAGCACCACCACGAGCGCGGCGACGAGGTTGACGATCAGCTGGGCCATCAGCAGCGTGCTCGGTGAGACGGGGCTGGCCGAGAGCCTGCGCAGGACGCCCTTCTCCCGGTAGGTCGCCATGAAGGCCGGGAAGATCGTCAGTGCGAGCATCCCCAGCAGGATCGCGACGGCCAGCGGGGCGATCAGGTTGGCCATCACGGAGTTGCCGCCGAACTCGGCGTTCGGCTCGCTGGCGCCGGGGATGAGGCTGAAGACGAGCAGCAGCGCCACGGGGATCCCGACCACGGTGATCGGGGCCCCGGGATCGCGCAGGAACAGTCTGGTCTCGCTGGCGGTCATCTTGCCCAGTGCGGACATGTCCTTCTTCCCCTCAGTCCAGTTTCCGGCCGGTGAGCGCGACGAACGCGTCGTCGAGATTGGCCTGGTCCACCCGCAGCTCACCGGCGATGATCTGCCTGCGCGCCAGCACGGACGTGACCGCGTGCAGCACGTTGCCGGTGCCGGTGATCACGAGCTGCGCTCCGCGGCGCTCGACGCTGCGGACCTCGGGCAGCTCGGCGAACACCGAGTCCTCGATCGGCCGCGAAGGCCGGAACCGGATCCGCTGCTCGTCGTTGACGCCCGCGACGAGCCCTGCCGGGGTGTCGATCGCGGCGACCTTGCCCGAGTCGATGAGAGCGAGCCGGTCGCAGAGGCGCTCGGCCTCCTCCATGAAGTGGGTGACGAGCACGATCGTCACGCCGCCCGCGCGCACGTGCTCGATCAGGTCCCACACCTCGCGCCGTGCCTGCGGGTCGAGCCCCGTCGTGAGCTCGTCGAGCACGGCGACCTCGGGGTTGCCGATGAGCGAAAGGGCGATCGAGAGCCGCTGCTTCTGGCCGCCGGAGAGCTTCTTGTACGCGGAGTCGCGCTTGGCGGTCAGGCCGAGGATGTCCAGCAGCTCGTCCGGGTTCGCGGGGTTGCGGTAGAAGGAGGCGTAGAGGTCGAGCGCCTCCCGCACCTTCATCCGCTCCGGCAGCTCGCTCTCCTGCAGCTGGACGCCGAGCCGCTGGCGCAGCTCGGCGGTGTCGCGCCGCGGGTCGAGCCCCAGCACGGAGACGGTGCCTCCGTCGGGCTTGCGCAGGCCCTCGATGCATTCGACGGTCGTGGTCTTACCGGCTCCGTTCGGCCCCAGGATCCCGAAGATCTCCCCGCGCTCGACCGTGAACGAGACGTCCTCGACGGCGACCTTGTCGCCGTAGCGCTTGTGCAGGTTCTGCACGTCGATGATGGGCATGGGCCAAGCATCGCTTGGTAAGGGCGCTGTCCGGATCGTCCCGGCGGCCATACCCCGGTCCACCCACAGGCGCAGCCGGCATCAACCGTTCGGTGGATGCCGCCGCCAGGTCAGCGAGATGTCCACAGTGGACAACCAGCGCGCGAGGTCGTAGCCGTGGCTGGCGAGCGCGTCGACGGTCGCGTAGGTGGTTTCCAGCGCGCGGCACGCCTGCCCCCGCGGCACGATGCCGCCCGCGACCGCCGCGAGCAGCTCGTCGGTGTCGAGCACCTCGACCCCCTTGCCGTTGCGCAGCACCAGGTCGAGGTAGAGGTCGGTGACCAGCCACGTGTCGCCCTCGGTCTCGATGCTCACCACGTCGAGGTAGAAGTCCTGGTCGCGTTCGTGCCCCGGACTGAACCAGAAGTCGGTCACGCGCAAGCCGAGCGCGGGCAGCAGCCACGACTCGAGGTAGTGGAACTGCTCGCGGCCGGGCGTGGGGCGGGCCAGGTAGAGGCCGAACGGCGTCCGGCGGTACTCCTCCACCTCCCGGACGATCCCCTTCGGATCGGTGTTGGTGCGTGCGGCGACGTCGAACCTCTCACGCTTCGGCGGATGCATGCTGCCATCTTGCGGGGTTCGCTCCCACAGGGCGAGCGAACACCCTAGAGTGATCACGTGGAGGACGCGGCCGGCCACTCGGAGAGGCTCTCGCGGATCGCCGCGGCGCTCAACGAGCGTGCCGCGGAGGTCACGGCCGAGCTGGTGAGCCTCTACGAACGGGAGCTGCCGCACCTCGTGCACGACGACGAGGGCATGGTGAGCCTGCTCTCCGCGAGCGTCTACCAGAACATCGACACCGCGGTGCGCATCTTCATGCACGGCATCGACCCGGCCCGCGTCGAGGCACCCGCCGCCGCGCTCGAGTACGCTCGCCGCCTCGCGCAGCGCGGCACCCCGGTGGTGGACCTGATCCGCGCCTACTACCTCGGGCAGATGGAGGTGCTGGAGCAGGCGATCGACGAGGGCATCCGGCAGATCCGCGAGGTGGACGTGCTCGGCGTCGCCATGCGCGACGCGCTGTCCGGCGCGTTCACGTTCATTGACCGCGTCACCCAGCAGGTCGTCACCGCCTACGAGGAGGAGCGCGACAACTGGCTGCTCAACCGCAGCGCGGTGCGGGCGGCACGGGTGCGCGCCCTGCTGGACGAGGACGGCCTTGACATCGGCGCCAGCGAGGCCGCGCTCGGCTACCGGCTGCGCGGCAACCACGTCGGCCTCGTGGTCTGGTACCCCGACAACGCGCACCCGATCGACCCGCTGGGCGGGCTGGAGGCGCTGGCAGGCCGGTTCGCCGAGCAGCTCGCGCGCGACGCGCGGCCGCTGTTCGTGCCCAACGACGAGCTGTGCGCGTGGGTGTGGCTGCCGGTCAGGGAGCCGGAGGTGCCCACCGCGGAGGCGCTGGAGCGGGCGATCGCGGGTGACGCCGACGTGCGTCTCGCGGTGGGCGACCCTGGCCGCGACCTCGACGGGTTCCGGCGGACCCACCGGCAGGCCGCGCGCGTGCACGCGCTCGCGGTGGCCGCGGGCAAGGGCTGTGAACGGGTACTAGCGTTCCGTGACGTCGGCGCGTTCGCGCTGATGGCGTCGGACCTTTCGGCGGCGCGGATGTGGGTCGAGGACACCCTGAGGGGGCTCGCGGTTGACGACGACCAGCACGAACGACTGCGGGAGACGCTGCGGGTCTTCCTCGCCACGGGCAGCAGCTACACCGCCGCCGCGGCGCGGCTGCTGATGCACAAGAACTCGGTGCAGTACCGCGTGCGCAAGGCCGTGGAGCTGCTCGGCAGGCCCGTCACGGACAACCGGCTCGACGTCGAGCTCGCCCTCAACCTGTGCCACCGGCTCGGCGCCGCCGTCCTGCCCCGCCGCTCATGATCCTCCTCGCCCCGGCATCGCCCGCAGTGAAGGCCACCTTCACTGCGTGGAATCGAACACAGCGGCGCGCAGCGTCTCCGTTTGGGTGGTGGGGGGAGACGGGTGGGCGCAGGCATGGTGGCCTTCACTGCAGATCCGGGCAGGAAGGGCAGGCCCGTCGTGAGACACTTCTTCGGTCTGCCGGACCAGTCGTGTCGGCGATCATTGGTCGGGTGGCACGAAGCGTCAGCCCTGGCGAGCCCCTACTCTTCTGATATGGGGTCCGTAGTGCAAGAACCAGGTGAAGCGGTGATGGTCGTCCGCCTGCGGCGCGGTGTCGTCGGCGAGACCAGACGCGTGTGTCACCTGGTGCCCGCACCGGACCCGGCCCTCGGCACACCGCCCCGCGAGCTGGCCGCCCTCTGCGGCGAGGAGATCCTGCCCGGCCAGGCCGAGCTGCTTTCCGGCTTCACCGGCATGCCGTGCGAGACGTGCCTCGCGGTGTCGGCGCGCAACCTGCCGCCCAGGCTGGTCCGCGCCTCCTAGCGGGTTCTCCGCCGCCGGGCGGGAATTGTCGGTGGCTGCGCTTACCCTGGGGAACGTGGCTTTCGCAACCGAACACCCCGTGCTGGCGCATTCCGAGTTCCGGCCCGTCTCCGAGATCCCGCGGTCGGACGGCCGGTTCGAGGTGGTCAGCGACTACCGGCCCGCAGGCGACCAGCCCGCGGCCATCGACGAGCTCGAACGCAGGCTGAAGGCAGGCGAGAAGGACGTCGTGCTGCTTGGCGCCACGGGTACCGGCAAGTCGGCCACCACGGCGTGGCTGATCGAGCGGGTGCAGCGGCCGACACTGGTGATGGCGCCGAACAAGACGCTCGCGGCGCAGCTGGCCAACGAGCTGAGGGAGCTGTTCCCGAACAACGCGGTCGAGTACTTCGTCAGCTACTACGACTACTACCAGCCGGAAGCCTACGTTCCGCAGACCGACACCTACATCGAGAAGGACTCGTCGATCAACGACGACGTGGAGCGGTTGCGGCACTCCGCGACGATGAACCTGCTGTCGCGGCGCGACGTCATCGTGGTGGCCAGCGTGTCGTGCATCTACGGTCTCGGCACCCCGCAGTCGTACCTCGACCGCTCGGCGAAGCTGGAGGTCGGGCAGGAGGTGGAGCGCGACACGTTCCTGCGGGCGCTGGTTGACGTGCAGTACACGCGCAACGACCTCGCGTTCGCGCGCGGCACGTTCCGGGTGCGCGGCGACACCGTCGAGATCATCCCGGCGTACGAGGAGCTCGCGATCCGCGTGGAGTTCTTCGGCGACGAGATCGACAAGCTGTACTACCTGCACCCGCTCACCGGCGACATCGTCAGCGAGGTCGGCGAGGTACGGATCTTCCCGGCCACCCACTACGTCGCGGGCCCCGAACGGATGGAGAAGGCCATCCAGGGCATCGAGGCGGAGCTCGAGGAACAGCTCGCGAAGCTGGAGAAGCAGGGCAGGCTGCTGGAGGCGCAGCGCCTGCGCATGCGCACGAGCTACGACATCGAGATGATGCGTCAGGTCGGGTTCTGCTCCGGCATCGAGAACTACTCGCGGCACGTCGACGGCCGCCCGGCCGGTTCGGCTCCGGCCACGCTGCTCGACTACTTCCCCGACGACTTCCTGCTCGTCATCGACGAGTCGCACCAGACGGTGCCGCAGATCGGTGGCATGTACGAGGGCGACGCCTCCCGCAAGCGCACGCTCGTCGAGCACGGGTTCCGGCTGCCCAGCGCGCTGGACAACCGGCCGCTGACCTGGGAGGAGTTCTCCGACCGCATCGGGCAGACGGTGTACCTCTCGGCTACGCCGGGACCGTACGAGATGGGCCAGGCCGGCGGCGAGTTCGTCGAGCAGGTCATCCGTCCGACCGGGCTGGTCGACCCCGAGGTGGTCGTCAAGCCGACCGAGGGCCAGATCGACGACCTGGTCCACGAGATCCGTACCCGGGCCGAGAAGGACGAGCGCGTGCTCGTCACCACGCTGACCAAGAAGATGGCCGAGGACCTCACCGATTACCTGCTGGAGCTCGGCATCCGGGTCCGGTACCTGCACTCCGAGGTCGACACCCTGCGCCGGGTGGAGCTGCTGCGGCAGCTGCGCTCCGGCGACTTCGACGTGCTCGTCGGCATCAACCTCCTGCGGGAGGGGCTCGACCTGCCCGAGGTGTCGCTCGTGGCGATCCTCGACGCGGACAAGGAGGGCTTCCTGCGCAGCGGGACGTCGCTGATCCAGACGATCGGCCGCGCCGCGCGGAACGTGTCGGGCCAGGTGCACATGTACGCCGACTCGATCACCGACTCGATGCGGTACGCGATCGACGAGACCAACCGCAGGCGCGAGAAGCAGATCGCGTACAACAAGGAGCGGGGCCTCGACCCGCAGCCATTGCGCAAGAAGATCGCCGACATCCTCGACCGGGTCTACACCGAGGCCGAGGACTCCGAGGAGGGCATCGCGGTCGGTGGCTCGGGGCGCAACGCGTCGCGCGGCAAGAAGCCGGAGCAGGGCGACCGCGTGCGCAGCTCGGGTGTGCTCACCGATCGCGACGTCAGCACGATGCCGCGCGCGGAGCTGGCCGACCTCATCCAGCAGATGACCGACCAGATGATGCAGGCCGCACGCGATCTGCAGTTCGAGCTGGCCGCCCGGCTGCGTGATGAGATCGCCGAGCTGAAGAAGGAGATGCGCGGCATGGACGCCGCGGGCGTCAAGTAGGGGGCAGGGTCACTCCGCGCTCGGGTCGTTCTCCATGAGCCCGAACAGGTTGCCCTCGGTGTCCCGGCAGTAGGCGACCCAGCCGACGCCGGGGATGGCGCGCCGGGGCTCGGCGATGGTGCCGCCCGCCTGCTCCACGTTCCGGAGCGCGGCGTCGAGGTGCTCGACGTCCATGGTGAGCGGGCACGCGTTCAGCGGGGCGTCCTTCGCCGGCTCCGGTCCGTCCCGCTGCGTGAGCCCGCCGTCGATGCCGGGCCCCTCGCCCGTGGACACGAGCCAGTACGGGTTGGTGCCCCATCTCTCGAACGACCACTCGAAGACCGTCGCGTAGAACGTGATCGCGCGTTCCGGGTCGCTCGCGTAGATCTCGAAGTGGACTGGGCGGGACATATGGCGGCCTCCTTGCCGGGGTGGGCCGTGTGCGAGCTGTTGATCGGCGAAGTTTACGCCGGAAATCGTCCGTGCCCCCGGGGCACACTTGTCCACATGGCACTCGGCGTGCAGGTGACCTTCGAAGCGGCCAACCCGCGCAGGCTCGCGCAGTTCTGGGCGCTCGCGCTCGACTACGAGGTCGAACCGGAGGGGCCGGGGGAGGAGGGCCTGCTGGCCGCCGTCGTGGATCCGGCCGGCAAGGGGCCGCGGCTGCTGTTCCAGCGCGTGCCGGACGGCAGGACGGTGAAGAACCGCGTGCGCATCGACGTCAACGCCAGCGCACCGCGCCCCGGCACGGAGCAGGGCTGGGAGCAGGTGCGGGCGCGCGCAGCGGTGCTCACCCAGGGCGGGGCGACGGTGCTGCGCGAGGTGCACGACGCCACGGGACGGTGTCTGGTCCTGCAGGACCCGGAGGGCAACGAGTTCCGCGTGCGGTGACCCGGCTCGAGGATCCGCCCCTTCGCCGGAAGACCGGCGCAACGTAACGGCACTACGGCCGGCGCCATGTTGACGAAGCAGGAAGCCGCCCGGCGGCCGTCGCCGCGAAGACGAGGCTCTGGCTGACGGGGTCGTGGCCCTCGACGGGAAGCTCCTCGAGTACCGGTGGGGCTGACCGTTGCCGAGCCGCAGCGATGGCCTAGCCGAGCACCGAGCGCACGTAGTCGCCGATCGATGCGAGGGTCTCCGGCGCCGACCAGAGCTGCTCGACCCTCGCGTCGTCGGCGGCGCGCTGCTCGCCGATGCGCTCGTTGTACGGCCGGTGGATCTGGTTCTTCGTGTGCGCGAACGCGGCCGGGGACACGGCGCCCAGCGCGCGGGCCGCCTCCAGCGCTCTCGGCAGCACCCGGCCGGCCTCGGCGAGCTCGTCGACCAGGCCGAGCGCCAGCGCCTCCTCCCCGGAGGGGGTGCCCGCGGTGAACGTGAGCCCCGGCAGGCGCGCCGAGCCGTAGGCGCAGCGCAGGATCTCCATCGCCACGAGCGGGAACGGCACGCCGACCAGCAGCTCGGTCCAGCCGACGCGCCCGTGCCCCGCGTCGAGCACGCGGTGGTCGCACGCGGCGGCGAGCACGCCACCGCCCGCGATCGCGTGCCCGTTCACCGCCGCGACCACGGGGAGCGGGAAGTCGAACACGCTCAGGAACGCGTCCGAAAGGGCGGGCAGGAACTCCGCCACGTACCGGGCGCCGCCCTCGACGATCTGCTTCAGGTCCACCCCGGCGGAGAACACGCCGCCGGTGCCCGTCAGCACCACGGCCCGGAAGCCGCCCGCCTCGGCAACCTCCTCGAACCGTGTGCTCAGCTCGCGGCAGAGCGCGATGTCGAGCGCGTTCGCCCTGCCGTGCTCCATGCGCAGCACGGCGATGTCACCCTCGGGTTCGAGGTGGATCGACGGCATCCGGACCCCCTAGCTCGTGATGTCCTTGGTCGCGAACCGGCGTGCGGCCAGCAGACCGAAGATCGTCGCATACAGTGCCGCCGAGAGCGCGCCGCTGGCCATTTCCGTCCAGTCGATGTCGGTGGCGATCAGGTCCATCCACGCGAACGAGAAATGCGTGGGCAGGAAGTCCCTCAGGTCACCGAGCGCGGTGATCTGGTCGAGGATCTGGGAAAGGATCGACACCAGCACCGCGCCGCCGACCGCGCCGAGCGGAGCCTCGGTCGACACGCTCAGCAGCAGCCCGAGACCGGCGACCCACGCCAGCTGGATCATGATGTAGACGGTGCCGAGCAGGATGGCCACCACGCTCTGCCCGAACGAGATCGAGTCTCCCGTCGGGCTGATCGCGTCTCCCGCTCCGTACCAGAGCACGCCGACGAGCAGCGACACCACCGGAAGCACCGCGAGCGTCAGCGCCGACAGCAGCGCCGAGGTGATCGCCTTCTGCCGCAGCAGCCGATGGCGCGGCACCGGGATCGCGAGCAGGTACTTCAGGCTCGACCACGACGACTCGCTCGCGATGGTGTCCCCGAAGTAGAGCGCCACGATCATCGGCAGCAGGAACGAACCCGACACGAACATCGCGAGCACCACGAAGTTCGGCGCGCTCGCCGTGGCCAGGTCGATGAAGCCGCCCGAGCGGTTGTTCGGGTTCGCGTCGCCGATCTCGAACGCCACGACGAGGATGAACGGCAGCAGCGCCACGAACCCGAGCACGAGCTGGGTGCGCCGCCTGCGCAGCTGCCTGCGCAGCTCGACGCCGAGCCGCAGGGTGCGGCTCGCCCTGTACCCCGCGACGGCACCGTCGGCGCCGACCTCGGTCGTCTCGCTGCTGGCCGCGTCGGTCAGCTCGTCCAGCGCCGCCGGGTCGGTGTGCACGCCGTGGTCGAGGCGCGCGTTCTCCTCGGCGGGCTTGCTCGCCTTGCTCATGAGCTGCCCTCACCACCTTCCCCGACCAGTTGCAGGAACGCGTCTTCCAGGCGCCGCCTCGGCCCCGCCTGCTCCACGGACACCCCGGCCCGCACGAGCGCCGCGACGGCCTCGGAGCGGGCGAGCCCGTCGAGGTCGGCGTGCACGAGCGTGCCCTCGATGTCCACACCGGACACTCCGCCGACGGCGCGCAGCGCCTCGGCCGCCGCCTCCGGGTTGTCCACCCGGAACGTCGCCTCGCCGCCCGCGGCGACGATCTCGTGCACCTCGCCCGAGGCCACGAGCCGCCCGCGGTGCATGACGACCACGTGCGTGCAGGTCTGCTCCACCTCGGCGAGCAGGTGGCTGGACACGACGACCGTGCGCCCGGTCGCCGCGTAGCGCCGCAGCACCTCCCGCATCTGGTGGATCTGCGGCGGGTCGAGCCCGTTGGTGGGCTCATCGAGTACGAGCAGCTCTGGCAGGCCGAGCATCGCCTGCGCGATCGCGAGCCGCTGCCGCATGCCCTGGCTGTAGGTGCGCACCCGGCGGTGGACGGCGTCACCGAGGCCTGCGATCTCCAGCGCCTCGCTGAAGTGGGCCTTCTCCTCGGGCCGCCCGGTGGCCTGCCAGTACAGCCGCAGGTTGGCCTCGCCGGACAGGTGCGGCAGGAAGCCGGAGCCCTCGACGAACGAGCCGATGCGGGAGAGCACCGGAGCTCCGGGCGTGACGCGGTAGCCGAACACCCTGATCTCGCCCTTCGTGGGCGTGATCAGGCCCATCAGCATGCGCAGCGTCGTGGTCTTGCCGGCGCCGTTGGGGCCGAGCAGGCCGAGCACCTGACCCGGTTCGACGCGGAAGGAGAGGTCGTCCACGGCGGTGAGCCCGCCGGGGTACGACTTCGTGAGCCCCTCGATCACCATCGGTGTCTCGGCGAGCTCCGGGTCCACCCTGTGCGAGCGCTTGCGGCGCAGCGCGGCCACGACGGCCACCAGCGCGGCGGCGAGGAGAGTGCCCGCGATGCCGAGCAGCTGCCCGACCGGCCAGCCGGACGTCACCGTGTTGCCCGGCACCACCGGTACCGACAGCGGCGAGCCCTCGACCAGTGAGATGTTGAACGCGGCGGGCTCGGTGGGGGTGGCGTAGGCCTGGTCGGTGGTGCCGACCACGAGCTGCAGCGAGTGGCCCGCCTCGATGGGCCGCACCACGCCGGGCAGGGTCACCGTGATCTCGGCCGGTGACCCGTCGGCGGGCAGGTCCGGGATGCGGATCGGGGCGATCGCGCTGCCCGGCAACGTCCGGCTGCCGTCGGGGCTGACGTCGTAGAGCTTGGCGAAGAGCACCGCTCCGCCGTCGGGCACCGGGCCGTCGGCCGACACGCGCAGCCGCACGGTCGAGGCGCCGGCGAGCAGCAGCTGCGAGCCGGCGGGCCGCGACGCGAACACCGCCGACTGGCCGGGCGGGTCCACCGAGAACAGGCCGGACAACCGCGAGGAGCCCGCCACCACCCGGTTGAGGCCGGGGATGCCGCTGACCGCGGCGGGCGTACCGCCCGGTGGGCGTACGACCGTCTGCTCATCTCCGGCGAGCTCGATGGCGCGGCGCTCGGTGGTGCCCGAGGTCAGCCCCGGGTACGCGGCCGCCTGCACGCTGCGCACGGACGGCGCGCCGTTGGCCCGCAGCGCGCCCTGCACGTCGTAGGTGAACGGCGTTCCGGGATCCTCGCCCTCGCCGGTGAGGTGGAAGCTGAGAAAGTCGGCGATCTTGCCGCGCAGCTGCGGTCCCGGCCCGCCGCCGTCGTGGCCGCCCGTGTACCAGATCGTGGAGACCGTGCCCCCGGCCTCGGTGATCTGCCGGGCGTTGGCGTCGGCCTGGTCGAGCCCGAACAGCGTGTCGTTCTCACCCTGCACCAGCAGCGTCGGCACGGTGATGTCGCCGGTGACCGAGGCGGGGGAGAGGCGGCGCAGCAGCTCGACCGTGCGGTCGGAGGCGCGCCCGTCGGTGGCCACGTCGGTGTAGGCGGCGCACACGGCCTGGGTGAACCGGCCGCACGTGCCCGACTGCGGCGCGGCGACCGGGGGCTGCCGCGCGCCGCCCGAGGCGGCCGGGGCCGATGCCCCCGCCGAGGCCGGACCGGTGCCGACGTCGTCGTTGTCCACCTCGTCACCGGGCTCGACGGCGTCGGGACCGGTGCCACCGGAGGTGGAGGGGACGCCGAGGCCCGCGGCGAAGAGCGTGCCCGCCCACGCCCGCTTGAGGACACCGTCGTCGCCGAACGCGCCCGGTGACGGCGTGCCCGCCTGGACGTCGTCCCTGGTCGCGGCGTTGGGCAGCAGTGCCTGCGCGAGGTCGTTGTAGGTGATCACCGGCGCGATCGCGTCGATCCGCCGGTCCGTGCCCGCCAGCATCAGCGCGAGCGCGCCACCGTAGGAGGCGCCGGTGACGGCGACGCGCGGGTCGCCGTCGGAGTCCATGAGCACCTCGGGCAGGCTCGCCAGGTGGTCGACCAGGCGGGCGGCGTCGGCCACCTCGTAGTCGGGGTCGTTCAGCGAGATCTGCCCTGTGCTGTGCCCGAAGCCGCGGGCCGAGTAGGTCAGCACCACGAAGCCGCGCTCGGCGAGCTCGCCCGCGTCGCGGCTCACGCTCGTCTTGTCTCCGCCGAAGCCGTGCGGCAGCAGCACGGCTGGTGCCGGCGTCCGCTCGGGCAGGTACAGCGTCACGTCGAGCTGGACTCGTTCGGGTGAGCCGGGCGCCGCGGCGACGTCGATGGTCGCGTCCTGGGTGTGGAACCGGGCGGGCTCGTCGCCGCTGGTCAGCCAGACCGCGCCGCCCGTGGCCAGCACCGCGGCCACGAGAAAGATCGTCAGCAGGCGGCCGCGACGGCCGCGTAGCTCGAGTGTTCGGGGCACGGCGTTCACATTATGGTGCGTTTGCTGAGAACGTCCGCGGGGCATCCCGCGCTAGGTTCACAGGGTTGCCCGATGTGACCGAAGTTACGCATGCAAGCAAGGTGACGTGCGTGATCGTGGCTGGCTTTCCGGACTGCGACCCGCGATGATGGAGGCGTTGTGGAGGGAAGTATTCCTTCGCGACGGCGTCGTCAACACGGCTGTCCCTTGGGGCACCCGGCGCCGTCGGCCGGTGCGTCCGGTGGGAGAGACCTCCGGGTAGTGGCCACTATTCCGCTAACCGGAGGATTCTTTAGATGACGGTGCCCTTTTGGCTGTGGCTCGCCACCATTGGCGGGCTGCTCGTCCTGATCGCGATCGACCTCGTGATCGTCGACCGCAAGCCGCACGAGGTCACGACAGGCGAGGCCGCCCGCTGGGTGACTTTCTACGTCTCGTGCGCCGTGCTCTTCGGCATCGGGGTGTGGGTGTTCGGTGGGCACGATCCTGGGGTCGAGTTCTTCACCGGGTACATCACCGAGTACTCGCTGTCGGTCGACAACCTGTTCATCTTCATGGTGATCATGTCGTCGTTCAAGGTCCCGGCGATCCACCAGCACCGGGTCCTGCTGATCGGTATTCTCATCGCGCTGGTGATGCGCGGTGCGTTCATCGCGGTCGGTGCCGCGCTGATCGCGCAGTTCGTGTGGATCTTCTTCCTCTTCGGCGCCATTCTCGTGTGGACGGCCGTCAGCATGGTCCGCGACAGCGGCGCGCACGAGGAGTACCACGAGAACGCCGTCACGCGCTGGGTTCGCAAGATCTTCCCGGTGACCGACGACTACGTGGGTCACCACTCGTTCGTCAAGAAGGACGGCAAGCGCTACATCACGCCGATGTTCGTGGTGATCATCGCGATCGGCAGCGCCGACCTGCTGTTCGCCGTCGACTCGATCCCCGCGATCTTCGGTATCACGCAGGACGCCTACCTGGTGTTCGCCGCCAACGCCTTCGCGCTGATGGGGCTGCGGCAGCTGTACTTCCTGCTCGGCGGTCTGGTCAACAAGCTCGTCTACCTGTCCTACGGTCTGGCGATCATCCTCGGGTTCATCGGACTCAAGCTCGTGCTGCACGCGCTGCACGAGTACCACGTGACCCCGGCCTGGCTGGAGATCAACAACTGGATGTCGCTCGGCTTCATCGTGGCGGTCCTGACCGCCACCACGCTGCTCAGCCTGCGCAAGGCCAAGCGTGACCCCGAGGCCGCGAGCGCCGGGGGCATGAACCTGAAGGCCGAGGCGCCCGAGCAGCGGGCGAAGCGCGAGGACGAGCTCGAGGGTCAGGACCACACGGAGCAGGAAGCCGGTTCGCGGACCGAGAAATAACCGTTAGTTCTGCTAAGGATCGGGTAGTGTCGGGGCCGTGCGTCCCGTTGACCTCGAACTGCTCGCCGTTCCCGGCAGGCCGGCACTCGCCGGCGACCTGATCCTGGTCGCGCTGTCTCGGCCCGATCTGGCAGGCAACTCCTACCGGAGTTCGCTGCGCCGGATCGGGCCGGACGGCGCCGACACCCCCTGGACCCACGGAGAGCGCGACAGCGCACCCGCCGTCTCGCCGGACGGTCAGTGGGTCGCCTTCCTTCGCGGCACCGGCAGGTCCGGGCCGCTCTCCCGCCCTCAGCTGCACGTCATGCCCGTCTCGGGCGGCGAGGCGCGCAGGCTCACCGAGCTTCCCCTCGGCGTGGACGCACCGGTGTGGGCACCCGACTCGCGGCGCATCGCGTTCACCGCGCGCGTGCCGGAGCCCGGCCGCTACGGCACCCCTCTGCCCGGCGAGGACGACGCCCCCGAGCCTGCCGAGGAGGCTCCGCGCCGCATCACGCGGTTCGACTACCGCATCGACGACATCGGATTTGTCCGCGACCGGCCGAAGCGCCTGTTCGTGGTGGACGCGTCCGCGCCCGAGCCGGAGTCCTCACCGCTGACCGCGGGCGAGGCCGACGTCTCCGATCCGGCGTGGACACCCGACGGCGAGTCGGTGCTCGTCGTCGCCCCGCGCGACTGGGACCGCACCGAGACGCTGCACACCGACCTGTACGCGGTCCCGGCCGAGGGCGGCGACCCGGTGCTCGCGGTGCGCACCAGGGGCACCGCCGCGCACCCCTCCGTCGCCGCCGACGGCACGATCTTCTACTACGGCTTCGAGTTCGAGGGGCTTTCCGAGGTCGCCCGCAACACCGGCCTGTGGGCCGCCGCCTCCGGCGAGGAGCCGAGGAGGCTGACCGACACGGAGACCGTCGACTGCGCCCCGGTGGGCGAGCCCGCTCCGTACGAGGACGGTGTGCTCGTGGTGGTGCGCAACCGCGGCGCGGCGGAGTTGCGCTCGGTGCCGCGCGACGGTGACCGCGTCGAGCTGTCCGGGCTCAAGCTGCTCGCCGGTGAGCGTGCCGCCGTGCGTGGCTTCGCCGTCGACGGGGACACGATCGTCCTCGTGCAGGCCGGGCCCGCCGACGCGGGCGAGGTCGTGCTGCTGACCGGCGGCGAGGCGCGTCCGCTGACCGACTTCTCCGCGCCGCTGCGCGACAGCGGCATCCGGCCCGCCGAGGAGATCACCGCCACCGCGCCCGACGGATACCCCGTGCACGGCTGGCTCGTGTTGCCCGATGGTGAGGGCCCGCACCCCGTGCTGCTCGTCATACACGGCGGACCGTTCGCGCCCTACGAGTGGAGTCTCTTCGACGAGGCGCAGGTGTACGCATCGGCCGGCTACGCCGTGGTGCTCGCCAACCCGCGGGGGTCGGCGAGCTACGGCGAAAGCCACGGGCGCGCCGTCATCGGGGCGCTCGGCACTGTCGACGCAGACGACCTGCTGGCCCTGCTCGACGCGGCGCTGGAACGCTCCGATGTGGACTCCGGGCGGGTCGGCGTCATGGGCGGATCCTACGGCGGGTTCATGACCGGCTGGCTCGCGTCGCACCACGGCGAGCGGTTCCGCGCCGCGTGGAGCGAGCGGGCCGTCAACGCGTGGGACTCCTTCTCCGGCAGCTCCGACATCGGCTGGTTCTTCACCGAGAACTACGTGGGCGCCGATCCGGAGGAACAGCGCAGGCGCAGCCCGCTCACCTACGCCGCCGACATCCGGATCCCGTTCGCCGTAGTGCATTCCGAACAGGACTGGCGCTGCCCCCTCGAGCAGGCACAGCGGATGTTCGTGGCGCTCAGGAAGAACGGCACGGAGACCGAGTTCCTGCTGTTCCCCGGCGAAGGCCACGAGCTGACCCGCTCCGGCAAGCCCAGGCACCGCCTGCAGCGTTTCGAGGCAGTGCTCGACTGGTGGAGCCGGCACCTGCCGGTCAGTTGAGCATCAGGTAGTTCAGCTCCTGGCAGACACGGCTGAGCGGTACGTCGAGACCCGGGTGGTCAAGCGGCAGCAGCACGTCGGGCGACGACGGCAGCGCGCCACCCGAGGGCGGGTCCCACAGGCAGATGGCCGGTGCGCCGGAGTCCATCGACGAGCGGTACCAGAGGCCGTCGAGGTCGCCGAACGCCGCACGCACGGCCCTCGCCCAGGCCTGGGTGATCTTCTTCGGGCCGCTGGAGATCTCCTGCGAGGCGCCGACCCGCGTGGGCCACAGGCCGGAGAGGTCGAGCAGGCGAAGGGTCCGCGACGGCCGGACGACCACCAGGTGCGGGCCACGCGTCTTGCGATCCACAGTGGACGTGGTCTGGTACACCTCCGCGATGCTCGTGCGCACGGAGAGTCCGAAGTAGAGGACGCCGTTGTGCGGGTCGTGCACGGGCTCGCCGTGCCGCGGCTGCTGCGGGTCGAAGCGGCCGTGCGGCAGCGGGCCGGTGTAGCGGAAGGTGTCCCAGCGCTGCGGGTGGTTGCCGCGTGCGGTGAAGATCCGGACCAGGCGGGTGGCCGGGTGCACCGCGACGATGTCCTCGTTCCTGCGCAGCTCGTTGAGCAGCACCGCGCGCGCGGGTGGTAGTGGCAGCCTTGCCATGGAGCGTGACTAACCGTCTCCTCGTGCTCTCGCTGTGTGTTCAGGCCGGGGTGCCGAGCGTGGTCGCGAGCTGCGCGACGGGCTCCGGATCGCCCGCGGCGAGCAGCCATTGCCGAGGCGTGGCGGGCTTGCCGTTGATCACCAGGTCGGACTGCGGGGTGCTCATGAACGCCGCGACGACGAGCGCGGGCGCGTCCTCGGGCACGGCACGCAGCACGGTCTCGATGCCCGGCAGGACGCTCGTGGCGGTGAACTGCCACGCGGGCAGGCGCCAGCCGCCCTGGTCCTTCCAGCCGGTGAGCCTGCGTTCCTTGAGACGGTGCCTGATCCTGCTGTCGTCGACGCCGAGCCTGCGGGCCGCCTCGAGCACCGTGAGGGCCGAGTCGGCGAGCACGGCGTGCTCGGCCACGCTGCGGGCGCGGTAGTCGGTCTCGCCCTGGCGGTGCGAGGCGAGGTCCAGCCCCACGTCGCTGAGCGCCTCCTGCTGCTCGGCGGAGAAGTAGTGCGCCGGCTCCGGGTTCGGCGGGGAAAGTCGTCGTGCCGCCTCCTCCACCAGTGCCAAGAACTGCGACGAGCTGACCCGGAGGCCGGCCTTGGCGAGGACGTTCTCTAGCGCGACAGACATGCGCATAGACTAGCCCGCCTGTGCGGGTTCGTGCGCTCCTCGGTCCTATTTGTGCGAGATCTCACCGTCATTAATACCGAACGCACATGGTCAAACACCTGCGGTAGACGATCGTCTCAGTCTGCCCCTCGCCTCCGGAGACGTCCAGGGTCCGCTTCGTCAGGGGTTCGCGGCCAGCACGCGCGCGGCCTTGAGCGTCACGACGCCGCGCCACTCCAGCAGCGACGCCGGTCCCGGCGGCTCCCACGAGACCGGCCAGCCGCCGTCGGGCTGCTGGGCCCCCGCGAGCGCCGTGAGGTGGGCGGCGATGGCGTCGGCGGGGACCAGCTCACGCAGCGGGTCCTCCGGCAGCGGGGCCAGATCGAGCGGGGTGAGCCCGTAGCCCTCGCCCGGGTGGAGATGGAAATGGGGCAGGTCGCCGAGGCGGCCGCCGATCTCCGCGCGGTGGCCTGCGGCCCAGTCCTGGTCGGGGGCGTGGACGAGGAAGTGGAGCACGTTCAGCGCGCTGTGCCCGTCGAGGTCGGTGAGCTGGTCGATCTCGGCGCGGCAGAAGTCGTCGGCGGCGTCGAGCCACGCTCCTTTCGCTCCCGCGCGGCGCAGGCGCGTGACAATGCCCGCCGTCGGGTTGAGCCCGGGCGGGAACCGCCCGTCACCCCAGTGCGAGGCCCTGGGGTACGCGGCGATCGAGGGCAGCACGATCGGCAGCCCGCCGGAGGGTGCGGCCACCGACTCCAGGTAGGGCACGAGGCTCGCGGCGAACTCCGCGACCCTCGCGCGGACCGCCGGGTCGGCGCCGGTGGGCGAGTCCAGCACCTGCTCGACGGCCTCGAGTGCGAAGTCGACGGCGAGCGGCTGGCTCTCCGGCCCGCGCGCGTCTGGTTCGAGGGCGTGCCCGAGCCCGCCGTCGGGGTTGCGGTAGGCCGCGAGCGCATCGAGCACCGCGTACGCCGTCGCCGGGGTCGGCGTGCCGAGCCACAGCTCGGCGAGGCGGCGTTCCAGCAGTCTGGCGTGGGTCAGCAGGAAGGCGCGGGCGCGCTCGAGTGGCGGTGTGCTCATGTCGTGAGCATGGCAGGACGGCGCGCCCGGGGTCTTGAACGGAACGGTCACGCCGCCCGCGCGCCGGTGAGCCGGAAGTAGGCACGCGGGGTGGAGCCGGTGAGGTCGCGGCAGTCACGGGAGAGGTGCGCCTGGTCGGCGTATCCGGCCGTGGCCGCGAGCGAGGCGAGGTCGGCGGCCGCGTGGCTGCCCGCGATGGCACGCTGCAAGCGGGCGACGCGCAGGTAGGTGGCGGGCCCGTAGCCGACGGCGAGGGTGAACCGGCGGCGCAGCTGGCGTTCGCCGACGCCGAGCCCGTGGAGCGCCTCCGACACCCGTGCGACGCCGCCGTCGAGGCGGGCGAGCAGCGTCTCCAGCAGCGGGTCGCGCTCGGCGGACAGCCGGCCCGCGACGACGTCGCCGAGCGCGGTGGGCCGGTGCAGCAGCAGGTCGGTGACGACCGCTCCACGCGTGCCCCACAGGTCCGCGAGCGTCACCCGCTGGTCGGTCAGCTCCGCGGCCGCCACGCCGAGCGCGCGCGGAGCGTGCCCCGGCCGGAAACGGATGCCGTGCACGAGGGTGCCGCCGGGCAGCTCCGTGTCCCAGTGCCGGGTGTCCGGTCCGGCGACGAACACCCGCTCGCCCGCCACCATCAGGTCGACGCAGCCGTCCGGCACGATCCGCTTGCCCGGCGTCACCCTGCTGCGCCAAAGGCAGCGCACGGCGTCGCGCAGGTGCGCGGGCGCGGGGCTCTCGCGGTACATGCCTTCATGATGCCTGCGGGGTCCGACGGTCACGGGATGGGAAGTGCCGTCCGGGCGGTCCCTTGCGGGACGTACAGGGCGTCGCTACTGTAATTTGAAACTATAGATTCGTGTAGCGAAACGTCGCGCTGAGACGCTGTGACGCTGTTCGGTGGAGGAGAGCGATGCCCGAGTACACGGAGCTGCACGCGGCCTCCGGCTGGCAAGAGCTGAGGGCGACCGACGAGGACTGGCGGCAGGCCGATCCGGCCCTGCTCAAGACCCTGTTCGTCCACGTCGCCCTCATCCGGGTCTTCGAGGAATACGTCCTCGACCTCGCCAGGAAGGGCCTGGTGCACGGACCCGCGCACTCCAGCATCGGGCAGGAGGGCGGCGCCGCTGGCGCCGTGCTCGCGCTGCGGCCCGCCGACACGATCAACGGCTCACACCGGGGACATCACCAGTTCCTGTCCAAGGCGCTCGGCTACCTCGCCCCGGACGGCGTCGACCCCGAGGAGACGTTGCGGCCGGACCTGAAGGCGATGCTGCGCCGCACCCTCGCCGAGATCTGCGGCCTGGCGGAGGGCTACTGCCGTGGCCGGGGTGGCTCCATGCACCTGCGCTGGCGCGAGGCCGGGGCGATGGGCACCAACGCGATCGTGGGCGGTGCGGTGCCGCAGGCCGCCGGGTTCGCCTGGGCGAGCAGGCAGGCCGGGGACGACGCCGTCTCGGTCACGTTTCTCGGCGACGGCGCGGTCAACATCGGCGCCGCACTCGAGACGTTCAACCTCGCGGCGGCGTGGCGGCTGCCGGTGTGCTTCTTCATCGAGAACAACCAGTACGCCGTGGCGACGACGGTCGAGGAGGCGACAGGGGAGAGCCGGCTTTCGGCGAGGGGGCCCGGCTTCGGCATCCGCAGCTGGCGCGTCGACGGCATGGACCCGCTCGCCGTCCACCTCGCGATGGTGCAGGCCGTGGAGCACATGCGCGCGGGCCACGGGCCGACCCTGATCGAGGCCGACGTCTACCGGTACTTCCACCAGAACGGGCCCTTCCCCGGCAGTGCCTTCGGCTACCGGACGAAGGACGAGGAGGCCGAGTGGAAGGCGCGCGACCCGCTCGATGCGATGATCCGGCGGCTCGCCGAGCGCGAGCTGCTGACCGAGGCGGGTTGCGAGAAGTTCCTCGGCCAGGCGAAGGACGCGCTCAAGGAGATCGGTGCCGCGCTGCTGGAGCCCCTGCCCGGCGGGAAGCGGGGGGAGCAGCGCATCAGGCCCGCGCTGTGGCCCGACCCGGAGTTCGTCGACGTGGGGATCCGCAGCGACCTCAAGGAGTTCGAGGGTGCGCGGGTCGTCGACGACGAGGCGTTCGACGGCGAGGTCGTCCAGCGCAGGTTCATGGAGGTCATCCCCGAGGTGATGCATCGGCGGATGCTCACCGACGACCGGATCGTGGTGCTCGGTGAGGACGTCCACAAGCTCGGCGGCGGCACCAACGGCGCCACCAAGGGGCTCGCGGCGGCGTTCCCCGGCCGGGTGCTGGGGACGCCGATCTGCGAGAACGCGTTCGCGGGGCTCGCGGGTGGGATCGCGGTCGACAACCGGTTCCGGCCGGTCGTCGAGCTCATGTACGCGGACTTCGTCTGGGTGGCGGCCGACCAGGTCTTCAACCAGATCGGCAAAGTGCGGCACATGTTCGGCGGCGACATCGAAGTGCCGCTCGTGCTGCGGACGAAGATCGCCATGGGCGCGGGGTACGGCTCGCAGCACTCCATGGACCCCGCCGGCATCTTCGCCACCGCCGTGGGCTGGCGCATCGTCGCGCCGTCGACGCCCTTCGACTACGTGGGCCTGATGAACAGCGCGCTCACCTGCGACGACCCGGTGCTGGTGATCGAGCACGTCGACCTGTACAAGGCCGTCGGCCCCGGGCCAGCCGACGATCTCGACTACTGCCTGCCCGTCGGCAGGGCGAGCGTCAAGCGCCCCGGCACCGACCTCACGGTGCTCACCTACTCGGCCATGACGAACGTCGTGCTGGAGGCCGCGGGACAGCTCGACGGCATCGACGTCGAGGTGGTGGACCTGCGGTGGCTCGACCGAGCGAGCCTCGACTGGGACACGATCGGCGAGAGCGTGCGCAAGACGAACAACGTCGTGATTGTCGAGCAGGGCGCCGCCGGGACGTCCTACGGAGCCTGGCTCGCCGACGAGATCCAGCGCCGGCTCTTCGACTGGCTCGACCAGCCGGTGCAGCGCGTGCACGGCGGTGAGGCGGCGCCGAGCATCAGCAAGGTGCTCGAGCAGGCGGCCATCGCGCGCGCGCCGGACGTGGTCGAGACGCTGACCAAGATCGCGCAGTAACGCCGTCCCGTAACCGATTTACTCGAGGGAAGCGACGTGGCCGAACTCCTCAACATGCCGGCGGTTGCCGCGGCGTCCGCCGACGCAGTCGTGTCGAACTGGTGCATCGACGAAGGGGCGACCTTCCGGGAAGGCGACCCGCTCGTCGTGATCGAGACGGAGAAGGCGCAGGTCGAGATCACCGCCGAGGCCGAAGGCAGGCTGCTGCGGATCCTCGCCGGGGCGTCGGTGCGGGCGGAGGTCGGCAACCCGATCGCGGTGGTCGCCGGTGTCGACGAGAAGGTGTCCGATGTGGACGCCGAGCTCGCGCGGCTCGGGGTCGGGACCGAGCCGGCGCCCGTCGAGGAGGCGCCCGCGCGGGAGGTACCGCGGCAGCGGTCGGCGGCGACGACGGAGCGGATCTTCGCCAGCCCCCTCGCGCGCAAGATGGCGAAGGAGGCGGGGCTGCGGCTGCGGGACCTGCACGGCACCGGGCCCGGCGGCCGGATCGTGCGCAAGGACGTGGTGGCCGCGATGAAGGCCGCTGAAACCGCCGAGAGCGCGGCTGCTCCCGTGGCCGTGACGACGGACCCGGCGCCGGTCGTGGATCCCGCGGTGAACGGCGCGCCGCCGGTGCGTGCCGAGTTCGACGAGGTGCCGCACACGCGGATGCGCAGGGCCATCGCGGCGAGGCTGACGGAGAGCAAGCGGACCGCCCCGCACTTCTACGTGCGCGCCCGCTGCTTCGTCGACCGGCTCACCGAGCTGAGGGCGGAGCTCGACGGCTCCTCGAAGGTCTCGGTCAACGACCTCGTCGTGAAGGCGGTGGCCAAGGCCCACGAGCTCGTGCCCGACATGAACGTGGTGTGGACGCCGGAGTCGGTGCACCGGCTCGCGGGCGTGGACGTCGCCGTCGCGGTGGCCACGGACGGCGGGCTGGTCACGCCGGTGATCCGCGACTGCGCTCACAAGTCGGTGTCGGCGATCGCGGCCGAGATCCGGGAGCAGGCCCGCAAGGCCAAGGACGGCGCGCTAACGCAACGGGACCTTGAGGGTGGTTCGATCACCGTTTCGAACCTCGGCATGTTCGACGTCGAGGAGTTCGCGGCGATCATCAACCCGCCCCACTCGGCCATCCTCGCGGTCGGCGCCGTCCGGGACGACGTCGTCGCCGTCGAGGGTGAGGTGGCGATCCGCAAGACGATGACCGTAACGCTGTCGGTGGACCACCGGCCCGTCGACGGCGTCGTCGCCGCCCGGTGGCTCGCCGAGTTCCGCGCCCTCCTGGAGAACCCGATCCGCATCCTCGCGTGAGGAACCACGGAGACGGTTGAAATGCGAGCTAGTGCCCTCCGCCGGGAGTCTGTTGCTTGAGTCGGTGGATCCAGGTTTCCGCTGGCAAGGCGCCGGTTCGTCCTCGTACTGGGCCGTACTTGGGCGGACCGGCAACGCAGCCGGCGGGAAGCTGGGCCGCCGAATCATGTGGCGAACTTCCGGCGGGGGCACTAGTCCAGGTGCGCCTGGTCGTTGAATCGGCGCACCAGCCAGTGCTCCCCGGTTACCACCAGCTCCGAGATCGAGCCGTTCTCGGCGGCCGCGAAGGCCAGTGGCTGGGCTCCGCTCGCCAGCGCCATGGCCTGGCCGATCACGCCGCCGTGGGTGAACACCGCGATCTGCTCGTCCGGGTGCGCGGCCGCGAGCCGGTTCAGCGCGCCGCCGACCCTCGCCGCGAACGCGTCGTTGGACTCCGCGCCCGGGATCACGTCCCAGCGCTGCTCCTCGGCGAGCCTGCGCGCCACCGGGTGGCCCTCCGCGATGTGCTTGCGGAACAGGCCACCCTCCCACTCGCCGAGATGCACCTCGCGCAGGTCCTCCTCCACGGACGGCCTGAGGCCGAGGCGTTCAGCGAGCGGCGCCGCCGTCTCGACGGTTCGGCGCAGGGTGGTGACGTAGAGCGCCGCGATCGGCTCGTCCGCGAGCCGGTCGCACACCCGCTTCGCCTGTTCGTGACCGTCCGGCGCGAGTGGCGGGTCGCCCTGGCCGCCGACCAGCGGGAACGGCTCGCTCTCGCGGGCCGCGGCTGACGCGCCGTGCCGGATCAGCAGGATCCGGGCGGCACCGGGCGGCGGCTGGAAACGAGACTGCGGGTACTCGGGCTCGGCGGGCTCGTTGTGCGTCACGGTGTCGAGGTTAGTGCCGGGATGGGCGACGATCTCTCTCGTGGCTGATGGAGCTGTCGTCGCCGGTCCCGCGCTGGCCGTCGTGCTGGCGCTGCTGCTCGCGCTCGCGGCGGTGGTGGTGTGGCTCGGCGGGCTCGGTTCATGGCGGGACGTGGTGGTGGCGGGCATACGCGCGGTCGTGCAGCTCGCCGCGGTCTCGTTCGTGATCGTGGCGGTGCTGCGCTCGGGCTGGCTCACGGCGGGCTTCGTGCTGCTGATGTTCACGGTCGCCGTCGTGACGGCGGCCCGGCGGATCGGGGCGCCGCGGAACGTGGCGTGGGTGGCGCTCGCGCTCGGCGGCGGGGTGGTGCCCGTACTGGGGCTGGTGCTGGCGTCGGGTGTGGTTCCGTTGCGGCCGATCGCGGTGGTGCCCATCGCGGGCATCGTGATCGGCGGGACGATGACGGCGACCGCGCAGGCCGCGCGCCGCGCCGTCGACGAGCTGCGGACTCGCTACGGCGAGTACGAGGCCGCGCTCGCGCTCGGGCTGCCGCAGCGGGCCGCCGCGCTGGAGATCTGCCGTCCCTCCGCCGGTCACGCGCTCATCCCGCCGCTGGACCAGACGCGCACGGTCGGGCTGGTGACGTTGCCCGGCGCGTTCGTCGGCGTGCTGCTCGGCGGCGCGGGGCCCGTGCAGGCCGGGGTGACCCAGCTGCTGGTGCTGATCGGGCTGCTGGCGGCTGAGGCCGTGGGCGTGCTGCTCGCCGTGGAGCTCGTGGCGTGCCGCAGGCTCCACGCCGACTGGCGGGGCACCTGAGCACTGCAGTGAAGGCCACCTTCACTGCGTTCAACGCAGGCAGGGTGGCCTTCACTGCAGTGGGTAACAGGCACCAACCCATTGCCTCTATATGCCCCTTTGGTTATATTACTCGGGTGGCAACAACGTTCGAGATCCTCGCCGAGCCGCGGCGCAGGGAGATCCTCGACCTGCTACGCGATGGGGAACGTGTGGTGGGCGACCTCGTGGAGCGGCTGACGCTGACCCAGCCAGCCGTCTCCAAGCACCTCAAGGTGCTGCGTGAGGCCGGGCTCGTCGACGTCCGGCACGACGCCCAGCGCCGCTGGTACCGCCTGCGCCCCGAGCCCCTGCTGGAGATCGACGCCTGGCTCACGCCCTACCGGCGGTTCTGGGCTGGCAGGCTCGACGCGCTGGAGCGGCACCTCGACGCGATGCCCGACGACGAGCGAAAGGACGACCGGTGAACGACGTGGCGCGACGGGTGGGCGACCGCTGGGAGCTGCGGTTCGAGCGCAGGCTGCGGCATCCGCCCGAGAAGGTGTGGCGAGCCCTCACCGAACCGGAGCACCTGAGCCGGTGGTACCCCCTGACAGCGGTCGAGCTGGACCTGCGGGTCGGCGGGGCGATCCGGTTCCGCGACGAGGAGGGCACCGAGGTCCGCGCGGTGATCACCGAACTGGCCGAGGCGTCGGTGTTCGCGTTCGACGAGTTCGACGCCGAGACCGGCACCCACCACGCGCGGTTCGACCTGGAACCCGACGGGGCCGGCTGCCTGCTGACGTTCCGGCACCTCTTCGCCGACGACGAGTGGGCCGAGCAGATGCACCAGGGCTGGCTGGGTTGTCTCGACGCGCTCGGCGCCACGCTCGGCGAACTCGATCCACTGGGCACAATGGACGTTGTCGCCGGGAAACCCGTACTGCGCTTCGAAAGGCGGCTCACGCACGCGCCGCAGAAGGTGTGGCGCGCGGTCACCGACCCCGCCGAGTCGGCGCATTGGTTCCCCGCCTCGATCGAGACCGAGCCCGCGATCGGCGCGGCGATGCGGTTCCGCTTCGGCGAGGAACGCCACGACCTCGGCGGCGCGTTCGCCGAGGGCGAGGTGCTGGAGTTCGACCCGCCGAAGGTCTACGCCTTCCGGTGGGCGGACTCGGTGCTGCGCTTCGAGCTGGTGCCCGATGGAGCGGGCTGCCGGTTGCTGTTCAGCCACACGCTCAGCGGAAGCGGCACCACCGGCGACGTGCCCTCGGTGGCGCGCCAGGCCCCCGGCTGGGACGCGTGCCTCGACCTGCTGGGCGCGCGGCTCGACGGACGTCCCGCGCCCGAACCGGAGTTCCTCGCCCGCGCGGAGCGCTACGTCGAGGAGTTCGGCCTCGGCCGCGGTGAGGTGCGCACGCGGGACGACGGGTGCGAGCTGTGGTTCGAGCGCGATCTCGTCCAGCCGCCCGCCGCGGTCTGGCGGACACTGGCCGAGGGCGACGAGCCCGAGGCGGGCGGGCCGGTTCCGGTGCGGTTCACGCACGGCTACCTCGATCCGGGCGAGGTGACCGTCGCCGAAGCGGGCCGTGTCGTGGAGTACACCTGGCTGCACGGCGGTGCGCCCGCAGGACGCGTGCGGTTCGAGTTGCGCGAGCAGGAGCCCGTCGGCACGCGGCTCGTGCTGACGCAGACCGTGCCGGCCCGGCTCGCCGAGCTGCGCGCGACCGCGCTCGCGGCGTGGCAGACGCACCTGGAGCTGTTCTTCGCCGCGCTGTACGGCGACGTTCGCTGCCCGTGGCCCGCCGAGCGCACGGAGCGGCTTCGCCGAGGCTACGCCACCGAGCTGGAGCTGGGCACCGTGCACGAGACCGGCGACGGGCGGTACGCGCTGCGCTTCGAGCGGCACGTGCGGCACGCGCCCGAGAAGGTCTGGCGGGCGATCACCGAGCAGGAGCACCTGCGCTCGTGGTTCCCCGCCGTCGTGGAGTTCGACCTGCGCCCCGGCGCGCGGCTGCGGTTCGCCGTCACTCCCGAGCAGGTGCGCCGCTACGGCACGGACGCCGGACACGTCACCGAGGGCGAAGTGCTGCGCGCAGATCCACCGAAGCTGCTGGAGTTCACGTGGGGTGAGGAGACTCTGCGCTGGGAGCTGTCTCCTGACGGCGACGGCGGCTGCCACGTGGTGTTCACCAACGTCGTCGGCGACCGCGACATCCTCGCCCCGGCCGGCGCCGGGTGGCACGCGGGCCTGGAGGTGATGGTCGCGCAGCTGGACGGCCGCGAGGTCGACTGGTCGCCGTTCGACCGGGCGGAGCAACTCGCGAGCGCGTACTCCTGAGGCGGAATGTTTCCCCGGCTCCCCGTGTTGGCGACGATGACCAGCTATGGGGAGCCGAAGGGACAACCGGAATGTCATTGGTGATGACCGCAGCCGAGCGGGAGAAGTTCCTGTCCGGGGTGCACGTCGGGGTTCTCGCGGTGGAGCGGGACGGACGCGCGCCGCTCGCCGTGCCGATCTGGTACGACTACGTGGACGGCGAGGTGCTGCTCTGGATGGATCGCGACACCGTCAAGGATCGCAACATCCGTAAGGCGGGCCGGTTCAGCCTCGTCGCGCAGTCGGAGGAGTGGCCCTACCGCTACGTCACCGCCGAGGGACCCGTCGTCGGTATCGACGAGCCGCCCACGCGGGAGCAGGCGCTCGCGATCACCCGCCGGTATCTCCCGGAGGCCGACGCGGTCGCCTACGTAGACGGCGCTCTCGGCGACAGCTCGATCCTGGTGCGGATGCGCCCGGAGAAGTGGCTCAGCAACGACCAGAGCAAGGCCGGCAAGTCCGAGTAGGACTCAGCTGGTCTCGCCCGCCTCGCGCAGCAGGATGTCCACCGCGCCGTCGTTGCGCTGGGTCTGCGGGCCGATCTGCTCGTCGGGCGGGTAGAAGCCGTCGAGACCGCTCCCGTCCGCGGGGTACATCTCGAAGGTGAAGCTCAGGATCTGGTGCTCGCCCCACATCCAGTCGTTGATCGAACCGTCGGTGACGTAGAGATCGCTGGACTGCTGGGGCGTGTACCCGTTGCTGCTCGCCATCTCGGTGCCGACGTCGGAGAACCGCTTCGCCTGCTCCGGGCTCATTCCCTCCGCGGTGTCGTCCGTGGTGTGGCCGTAGGGCCAGAGGATGAGCTCGGAGTAGGTGTGGAAGTCGATGTGCGCGGTGATCTGCTGTGTGCCGCCGACCACGCGGGAGTCGACGAACGAGGCCACCGCCTTCGCCTCGGGGGAGGAGAACGCCTCCGTGCCGCGGTACGTCTCGTCGGCGGGGTCGTCGCTCGACCCGCCGCAGCACCCCCACCGGTAGCCCCAGTTGCGGTTGACGT
The DNA here is from genome assembly GCF_005146945.1 of Prauserella endophytica. Lineage (GTDB taxonomy): Bacteria > Actinomycetota > Actinomycetes > Mycobacteriales > Pseudonocardiaceae > Prauserella_A > Prauserella_A endophytica. The sequence continues at coordinate 38,545 of NZ_SWMS01000018.1, read as the reverse complement.
CGGTGCCCTGTCCCTGGCGGTTCTTGCGCCAGCCCTGGTACTGGCCGCCGCTGATGTCGTACTCGGCGCCGTCGGGGTTCACGGTCGGGATCACGTAGATCTCGCGGCTGTCGACGAACTCGGTGACCTTCGCGTCACTGCCGTAGCCGTCGGTGAAACGCTGGACGATGCGCAGGCACATCTCCGTGGTCAGGTGCTCGCGCGCGTGCTGGTTGCAGGTGAACAGCACCTCGGGCTCGTCCTCGTCCTGCGCCGCGTTGTCGCTGATCTTCAGCACGTGCAGCGCGCGGCCCTCGAACGACTCGCCCGCGCTGGAGAGCTGCGCGATGTGACCGTGGTCGCGCGTGGCCTGATCCAGCTCGGCTGTCACCTCGGCGTAGGTGTGGTAGCCCTCGTCGCCCGCGGGGAAGTCGGCGGGCGCGGCCGCGTCGGCCACCCGGGTGGGTGCCTCGCCGACGCGCTGAATCCGGAACCCGTCCGCGCGCAGCTCCTCGGCCTGCTGGGGGTCGGCGACGAACGTCAGCGTGCCGTCCCGTGCGCCGAGCACGTCCACGCCCGTGGCGGCGATCTCCGTGCGCTGCGCGGCGTTCGCCGTGTCCACTTCGTACACCGACGAGGGCGACTCCCCGGCGCTCGCGGGCGCGGTGACGGTGAGCAGGAGGACCAGACCGGCGAGTGCGGCCGGCACGCGGCGTGTCGAACCCATGCACTCAGGCTGGTGGCCGTGAAGCGTTGACGGCAACCCATCGAAAGTTGGAAACGACTCACCGCGCCGTGGGCTACGCAGCGTGTCCGCTCCGGTTCCTCCGACGGTTCCGCCGGTTCCCCCTCGCGGACGTAGCCCGCCGTGACGGCGGGCTGTCAGCGTCGAGGGCGAGCGCAGCACCGCAGTCGGCCCCGAGGGAGTTGGAACGCTCATGCAGGCATTCACGCTGCCGGACTTCTACCTGCCCTATCCCGCGCGGATCAACCCGAACCTGGAGGGAACCAGGGCGCACAGCACGGAGTGGGCGCGACGGATGGGCATGCTCGACACCGGGAAACCCGGCGGCGGTCTCGTGTGGACGGATGACGACCTGGCCGCAATGGACTACGCGCTCATGTGCGCGTACACCCATCCCGACTGCGACGGGCCCGCGCTCGACCTGATCACCGACTGGTACGTCTGGGTGTTCTTCTTCGACGACCACTTCCTCGAACAGTTCAAGTACTCCCGCGACCTCGACGGCGCGAAGACCTACCTCGATCGGCTCGAGCTGTTCATGACCGAGGACGGCGAGGAGCCGCCGGAACCGGTGAACCCGGCCGAGGCCGGGCTGAGGGATCTGTGGGAGCGGACCGTGCCCGCGATGTCACCCGCCTGGCGGCGGAGGTTCCGCACCAGCACGCACAACCTCATGGTCGAGTCGATGTGGGAGCTGGACAACATCGACCGCGGCCGGATCGCCAACCCCATCGAGTACATCCAGATGCGGCGGCGGGTCGGCGGGGCGCCGTGGTCGGCGAACCTCATCGAGTACGCCGCCCGCGCGGAGATCCCGCCGGGGCTCGCGGGAACCCGGCCGCTGCAGGTGCTCACCGACACGTTCGCCGACGCCGTGCACCTGCGCAACGACCTGTTCTCCTACCAGCGCGAGGTGCAGGAGGAAGGCGAGAACTCCAACGCGGTGCTCGTGTTCGAGCGGTTCCTGGACTGCTCCACCCAGGAGGCGGCCGAGCTGGTCAACGACCTGCTCACCTCACGGCTGCAGCAGTTCGAGAACACGGCCGTCACCGAGATCCCGGCGCTGCTGGCCGAGCACGGCGCGGCCCCGCACGAGCAGACCGCGGTGCTCGCCTACGCGAAGGGGTTGCAGGACTGGCAGGCGGGCGGGCACGAGTGGCACGCCATGTCGAGCAGGTACATGAACGAGGAGGTGCCGGGCGGCGCCGGGCTCGGGCCCAGTGGACTCGGCACGTCGGGGATCAACCTCGCGCCCGGCGTGCGGCCGAGGGTCAGCGCCCACTCGCACGTGCCGTTCACGCCCACCGGGCCGTTGCCGCTGCCCGAGCTGTACCTGCCGTACCCGTTCCGCATGAGTCCCCACCTCGACGACGCCAGGGAGTACGCGGTCGGCTGGGCGCGCCGGATGGGCATGTTCGACTCCGTGCCCGGCGTCGAGGCGGGCGGCGTGTGGGACGAGCGCCGGTTCCGCGGCTTGGACCTGGCGCACTGCGCGTCGATGATCCACGCCGACGCGAGCCCCGAGCAGCTGTACCTCTCGTCGGACTGGCTCGCCTGGGGCACCTACGGCGACGACTACTTCCCGGTCGTGTTCGGCGCGGGCCGCCACCTCGCGGCGGCGAAGGCGTGCAACGACCGGCTGTCCGTGTTCATGCCGCTCGACGCGGGCGAGACCCCGGAACCGGCGAACGCGCTCGAACGCGGGCTCGCGGACCTGTGGCGGCGCACAGCGGGCCCGATGCCGGAGTTCGCGCGCAGGCAGTTCCGCACGGCGGTGGAGGACATGACGGCGAGCTGGCTCTGGGAGTTGCGGAACCAGGCGCAGAACCGGATCCCGGACCCAGTGGACTACGTCGAGATGCGGCGCAGGACGTTCGGCTCGGACATGACGATCGGGCTCGCGCGGCTCGCGCACGCCGACGAGGTGCCCGCGCACCTGTATCAGACGAGTGTGCTGCGGGAGCTGGAAACGTCGGCGCAGGACTACGCGTGCTTCACCAACGACCTGTACTCGTACCAGAAGGAAGTCGAGTACGAGGGCGAGGTGCACAACATGGTGCTGGTGGTGGAGAAGTTCCTGAACACCGACCGCGTCCGCGCCCGCGACCTCGTGGCGAAGCTGATGGAACAGCGCATGAGGCAGTTCGAAACCCTTGTCGCGGAGGGCCTGCCCGCGCTGTTCGAGGAGCACGACGTCGACGCATCGGTGCGGGAGATCCTCACGCGCCACGCGGACGGCCTGAAGGACTGGATGGCGGGAATCCGGGAGTGGCACGACAAGTGTGTGCGCTACCAAGAACCGGAACTGCGCAGGCTGCGGGAATCGGCGATCCCGTCGACGGTGTTCGCGTTCCTCCCGTCAGGCCCTGGCACGGGCACGATCCGCTCACTGGCGCGGCGAGCGGGCTGAGGGTGCCGGATGGTCGGTGAGCCGGCTGCCGATCTGCTCGCTGACATACTCGATCTTCCGTCGGCTGAGATGGACGGCATCGCGCTCGAAGAGGTCGCCGAGCTGCGCCCGGTAACGCGCAGGCGTCGGTTCACCGCCGAGGAACTGGTCGAACGACACCGACGATTGCCGCGCGTCGATGTCGCGCAGCTGCGCGAGGAAGCCGATGCCTCCTTCGGTGACGATGATCGGGCGGGCGGGGACGATCCGTGGGATCGAAGCCGTGGCTGAGCGTCACGAAGCAGGTGTGCTGGACACCTGTACTTAGATAGACCTCGATCAGCTCGACCCCGCGGTGTTGCCGAAGGTCCCGGAACTCACGGCGGTCACCATGGCTGAGCTGCACCACGGTGTGGCGAGGGCGAAGGACCCCGCTGTCCGCGCGGCTCGCAACGAGCAGCTCGGTGCCGCCATCGTCGAATTCGTTCCGTTGCCGTTCGACGGTGAGGCGGCCGCCCGGTACGGAACACTGGTCGCGCTGTTCCTCGCCGCGAACCGGGGTCCACGGCCTCGCCGCCTTGATCTGATGATCGCCGCGATCGCGTCTTCCCGTGGACTGCCCTCTACACGCGTAACGCGAACGACTTCAAGGGTCTGGAAAGCATGGTCCACGTCGTCGCCGTGTGAGCGGTCGCCTCATCGAGCGGGCTCGGACCCGTTCGTCCGGCTGGCGGGGAGGCGGGGCCCGTAGCGCCCAGCCGGCTCCCGACCGCGCAGTCCTCACCAGCCGCGTTCGCGCCACTCCGCCAGCTTCGGGCGCTCCGCGCCCAGGGTCGAGTCGTCGCCGTGGCCCGGGTAGAACCACGTCTCGTCCGGCAGTTGCCCGAAGATCCGTTCCTCGACGTCGTTCAGCAGCGACGTGAAGTCCTCCGGCGAGTTCGTCTTGCCGACCCCGCCGGGGAACAGCGAGTCGCCGGTGAACAGGTGCGGCACTCCCGCCGGGTCGCGGTACAGCAGCGCCAGCGAGCCCGGGGTGTGGCCGCGCAGGTGGATGACCTCCAGGGTGCAGTCGCCCACGGTGATGGTGTCGCCGTGCTCGAGCAGGTAGTCCGGGGGCACCGGCAGGGGGTCCGCGTCCGCGGGGTGGGCCGCCGTGTAGGAACCGTTGGCGCCGGCGACCGCGCCCAGCGCCTGCCAGTGGTCCGGGTGCTGGTGGGTCGTGACGATCTTGCGCAGCGCCGGGCGGTCGGGACCGTGCCCGATGAGGTCGGAGATCCGCTCCGAGTCGTTGGCCGCGTCGATCAGCAGCGCCTCGTTCGTGGCCCGGCAGACCAGCAGGTAGGCGTTGTTGTCCATGGGGCCGACCGAGAGCTTGGTGATGGTCAGCGCGTCGAGCGTGCGCCGGGCGGCGTCGCCCCCCGGCTCGACGTGGCCGGTGTACTCCTCAACGACGTTCACCCGGCACACGGTAGTAGGTGATCGCGCCCCGATCGAGGGCGCGCCCGCACAGCCCGTTAGTGTGCGCTGAACAAGATCACCGGCAACGAGGAAAATTCGTGACGAGCTCCCCGCGGCCTCACCGCGCGTCGTCGCGGCGGCTCAGCTGGGACCTCATCCGGGTGATCGCCATCACCTTTGTGGTGACCGGTCACGTCACCGGGGTGGCCGCCGGTGTGCCGGGCATCGAGCCCTATCCCTTCTCCCTCAACGTGCCGTTCGGCACAGTCACCCTGCTCGTGCTCTCGGGCTACTTCATCGGCCCGACGCTGCGCCGGAGCGACGCGGGCACGTGGTTCCGGGCCCGGCTCGCGCGGATCCTGCCCGCGTACTTCTTCGCGCTGGCGGTCACCTACGTCTCCGCGCGCCTGCTGGTGGTCGGGTTCAACGGCTGGGAGCACCGGCCCGGCTGGTTCGGCCTGCTGTTCGCGCCGCCGGCCGTGCCCGACGAGCCCGCACCCGGCACGCTGCCGCCGTGGCACGTCCCCGACCTCAACGATCTCCTGCTCCACGGGACGCTGCTGCACCTGTGGAACCCCGACCCGTACCACCGCATCGACGGCTCGTGGTGGACGATGCCGATCCAGGTGCTCGCGTTCGCGGGCGCGGCGCTGCTCTGGCGCGCCCGGCTCCACCACCGGGTGCGGCCGCACACCGCGCTGTGGACCGTGCTCGCGATCGCCGCGGCGTCGCCCGTGCTGAGCCTGGTCATCGGAGTGCTGCCGACGGCGAGCGGCCTCTTCTACGCGCATCTGTTCGCGGTCGGCCTCGCGATCTGGCTGTGGCAGCGGCGCAGGCTCTCCACCCCTCACCTCGCGGGGATGCTGCTCACCGTGATCGTGCTGCACGCGTTCCGGACGAGCGAGCCCCGGCCGGAGTCCGTGGCGGGGTTCACAGTCATGCTCGGACTGATGTGCCTCGCGGCAAGGGGTCCCGACTGGGACCTGCCGGGGCTGCGGCGCCTGCGCAGGCCGGTCGCGTGGCTGAGCGGCATCAGCTTCGGCGTCTACCTGGTCCACCAGGCGCTGGGCTACCAGCTCGCCAGGGTCCTCTCGGAGGCGGGTCTTTCGGCGTGGTGGTTACGCTTGGTGCTGGTGGTCGCGTTCGCGGTCGTGCTGGGCTGGCTCGTGACCGTCCTCGTCGAACGACCGGCGTACCGTGTGCTCACCGGTTCGCGCCCCGGCAGGAGGGGGCCCGCCCTCGCGGCACCGGTCCGGCCGGATTCCGAGCCGGCGGTTTCTGTCGGTGGTGCGACCTAGCATGGTGGCGGCCGAGTGTCAGCTTCGACGCCCGGCACTCCACAGACCAGTGAAGGGACCTTCGGGTGGCTGATCGCCTCGTAGTTCGCGGCGCCCGCGAGCACAACCTGCGCGGTGTCGACATCGACCTGCCGCGAGACAGCATGATCGTGTTCACCGGCCTCTCGGGCTCTGGCAAGTCGAGCCTCGCGTTCGACACGATCTTCGCGGAGGGCCAGCGTCGGTACGTGGAGTCGCTGTCCGCCTACGCCCGCCAGTTCCTCGGCCAGATGGACAAGCCGGACGTCGACTTCATCGAGGGCCTTTCGCCCGCGGTCTCGATCGACCAGAAGTCCACCTCGCGCAACCCGCGCTCGACGGTGGGCACGATCACCGAGGTCTACGACTACCTGCGCCTGCTCTACGCCCGCGCGGGCAAGCCCCACTGCCCGCAGTGCGGCGAGCCGATCAGCAAGCAGACGCCGCAGCAGATCGTCGACCAGGTGCTCGACATGGAGCAGGGCGTCCGGTTCCAGGTGCTCGCGCCGGTGGTGCGCGGCCGCAAGGGCGAGTACGTCGACCTGTTCGCCAACCTCCAGCAGCAGGGCTACGCGCGCGCCCGCGTGGACGGCACGGTGTACTCGCTCACCGACCCGCCGAAGCTGAAGAAGCAGGAGAAGCACGACATCGCGGTGGTGATCGACCGGCTCACGGTCAAGGCCAGCGCGAAGCAGCGGCTCACCGACTCGGTCGAGACGGCTCTGCGGCTCGCCGACGGGCTGGTCGAGCTGGAGTTCGTGGACCTGCCGGAGCAGGACCCGCACCGCATCCGCGGCTTCTCCGAGAACCTGGCCTGCCCCAACGGCCACCCGCTGGCGATCGAGGATCTGGAGCCACGCTCGTTCTCGTTCAACTCGCCCTACGGCGCGTGCCCCGAGTGCACCGGCATCGGTGTGCGCAAGGAGGTCGACCCCGAGCTGGTGGTGCCCGACGACGAGCTGTCGCTGGCCGAGGGCGCCATCGCCCCGTGGGCGGGCGGGCAGAGCGCCGAGTACTTCGAGCGGCTGCTGGAGTCGCTGGCGGAGACCATCGGCTTCCGCATGGACCAGCCGTGGCGCAAGCTGCCGGCCAAGGCGCAGAAGGCCGTGCTGCACGGTGTGGACGAGCAGGTGCACGTCCGCTACCGCAACCGCTACGGCAGGCAGCGCTCGTACTACGCGAACTTCGAGGGCGTCATCCCGTTCCTGGAGCGGCGCCACGAGCAGACCGAGTCCGACTACGCGCGCGAGCGGTACGAGGGCTACATGCGCGAGGTGCCGTGCCCCGCGTGTCAGGGCAGCCGGCTCAAGCCCGAGATCCTCGCGGTCACGCTCGCCCACGCCGAGCAGGGGGAGCGCTCCATCGCCGAGGTCTGCGCGCTGTCGGTGGCGGAAGCGTCGGAGTTCCTCGACGACCTGGAGCTGGGTCCCCGCGAGGCGATGATCGCGGGCGCCGTGCTCAAGGAGATCCAGGCCCGGCTGCGCTTCCTGCTCGACGTCGGTCTCGACTACCTCTCGCTCGACCGCGCCGCGGGCACGCTGTCCGGTGGCGAGGCGCAGCGCATCCGGCTGGCGACGCAGATCGGCTCCGGGCTCGTGGGCGTGCTCTACGTGCTGGACGAGCCGTCGATCGGCCTGCACCAGCGCGACAACCACCGGCTCATCGAGACGCTGACCAGGCTGCGTGACCTCGGCAACACGCTGATCGTCGTGGAGCACGACGAGGACACGATCCGCTCGAGCGACTGGGTGGTCGACATCGGCCCTGGCGCGGGCGAGCACGGCGGGAAGATCGTCCACAGCGGACCGTACAAGAAGTTGTTGCGCAACAAGGAGTCGCTCACCGGCGCCTACCTCTCCGGCAGGCGCGGCATCGAGGTGCCCGCGATCCGGCGGCCGGTGGACAGGAAGCGCCAGCTGACGGTCGTGGGCGCGCGCGAGCACAACCTGCGCGGCATCGACGTGTCGTTCCCGCTGGGTTGCCTCATCTCCGTCACCGGGGTCTCGGGCTCGGGCAAGTCGACGCTGGTCAACGACATCCTCGCCACGGTGCTCGCCAACAAGCTCAACAACGCGCGCCAGGTGCCCGGCAGGCACACGCGGGTGCGCGGCCTGGACCACGTGGACAAGCTCGTGCGCGTGGACCAGTCGCCGATCGGGCGGACGCCGCGCTCCAACCCGGCCACCTACACAGGCGTGTGGGACCACGTGCGCAAGCTGTTCGCCGCCACCACGGAGGCCAAGGTCCGCGGCTATCAGCCGGGCCGGTTCTCGTTCAACGTCAAGGGCGGCCGGTGCGAGGCGTGCGCGGGCGACGGCACCATCAAGATCGAGATGAACTTCCTGCCGGACGTCTACGTGCCATGCGAGGTCTGCAAGGGTGCCCGCTACAACCGCGAGACGCTCGAGGTGCACTACAAGGGCAAGACGGTCTCCGACGTGCTGGACATGCCGATCGAGGAGGCCGCCGAGTTCTTCGAGCCGATCAAGGCCATCCACCGGCACCTGCAGACGCTCGTGGACGTCGGCCTCGGTTACGTCCGGCTCGGCCAGCCCGCGCCGACGCTGTCCGGTGGCGAGGCGCAGCGCGTGAAGCTCGCCAGCGAGCTCCAGAAGCGCTCCACCGGCAAGACCGTCTACGTGCTGGACGAGCCCACCACCGGCCTGCACTTCGAGGACATCTCGAAGCTGCTCGGCGTGATCAACGGGTTGGTCGACAAGGGCAACACGGTGATCGTGATCGAGCACAACCTAGACGTGATCAAGACGTCGGACTGGATCGTGGACATGGGCCCCGAGGGCGGGTCCGGCGGCGGCATGGTCGTCGCCGAGGGCACTCCGGAGCAGGTCGCGGACACCGAGGAGAGCTACACGGGCCAGTTCCTCAAGCCGGTGCTGGCCTGAGCGGACTGAACCACGGCGGGGTCGGCGGCATACTGGAAGCGTGCCGCTGACCCGATACCGGTTCCGCACCGACTGGACGATCCGGGCTCCCGCACCAGCCGTCTTCGCCACGCTCGTCGACCTCGGGAGCTATCCGGCGTGGTGGCCGGACGTGCGATCGGTGACCCGGGTCGACGACAGCACCGCCGAGGTCGTGTGCCGCGCCACCCTGCCGTTCGCGCTGCGGCTACGGCTGACGCGGGTGGAGGAGGACGAGCGCGCGGGGCGGCTCGGCGTCGCGCTCAGCGGTGACCTGGAGGGTTCGCTCACCGGCCTGGTCCGGGAGCACAGCGAGGGCACGCGGCTCGAGATCGCCCAGCAGGTGGTGGTGCGCAAGGCGTTGCTCCGGGCGCTTTCGCCCGTCGCCCACCCGGTGTTCCGCGTCAACCACGCGGTGATGATGCGCCGGGGCCTGTATGGCCTGCGGTCCCTGCTGGGCCGATGACCAGACCCCGGAAACGCGTGGACCGCCAGGTCCGGCCCGCGATCACGGGCGAGACCTGGCGGTCGGTCGAACCCCAGTGTGCTGGGATTCCACCGGGCCGGCCGGGGGATGTGGAGCTACGCCGGCCCGGACAGCTCTAGACGGGCGCCGGTTCCCTCACCGGTTCCCTCTCGGCCGTGGGCTTATGATCATCATCCACCAGCGTAGCCTCGTTGAACGGGTCCTGTCCGGAGAACACGCGATGCGCCTGTTCCCGGTCGAACTCCTTCGTCAGCGAGCCGATCACGACCGTCGCGATGGCGTTGCCCGCGAAGTTGGTCAGCGCGCGGGCCTCGGACATGAACCGGTCGATGCCGAGGATGAAGCCGACGCCGTCGACCAGCTCGGGGCGGTGCGACTGCAGCCCACCGGCCAGTGTCGCGATGCCGGCGCCGCTGACGCCCGCCGCGCCCTTCGACGCGATGATCATGAACACCAGCAGCGAGATCTGCTCGCCGACGCCCAGCGGGCTGCCCTGCGCGGTCGCGATGAACAGGGTCGCCATCGTGAGGTAGATCGCGGTGCCGTCGAGGTTGAACGAGTAGCCCGTCGGCACCGTGATGCCGACAACCGGCCTGCTGACTCCGAGGTGCTCCATCTTCGCGATGAGCCTCGGCAGCGCAGACTCCGACGACGACGTGGACACGATCAGCAGGAACTCGCGGCCGAGGTAGCCGAGCAGCTTGAACACGTTGATCCGCGCGCCGAACCACAGCACCGCGCCCAGCACGGCGAACACGAACACCAGGCACGTCAGGTAGAAGCCGATCATGATCACGGCGAGGCTGCGCAGCGCCTCCCAGCCGGTCTCCCCGACCACGGCCGCGATCGCGCCGAACGCGCCGACCGGTGCGGCCCACATGATCATCGCCAGGATGCGGAACACGAGCCGCTGGATGTGCTCGATGCCGCGCAGGATCGGCTGGCCGGCGCCGCCCATCTTCTGCAGCGCGAACCCGGCCAGCAGCGCGACGAGCAGCGTCTGGAGCACCGAGCCCTCGGTGAACGCCGACACCAGTGTCTCGGGGATGATGCCGAGCAGGAAGTCGACGGTGCCCTCGCCGCCCTCGGCTGCCTGCTCCTGTACGGCCGCGGCGTCCGCGGGGTCGAGCCGCATGCCCTCACCGGGGTGCAGGATGTTGCCCACCACGAGCCCGATCGCCAGCGCGAACGTGGACATGAGCAGGAAGTAGCAGAGTGCGAGCAGGCCGACCTTGCCGACCTTCGCGGCCTTTGCCACTGAGCCGATGCCGAGCACGATCGTGCAGAAGATGATTGGGCTGATCATCATCTTGATCAGGGACACGAAGCCGCTGCCGAGCGGCTTGAGCTCCGCGGCGAGGTCGGGAAAGGCGAACCCGACGATCACGCCGAGCACCACCGCCGCGATCACCGCGAGGTAGAGGTAGTGCATCCGGTCGCGGCGCTTCGGGGCCTGGCCTGCCGCCGTGGACGGTTCAGGCATCGTTGCCTCCTCGGGTCGGTTTGCGTCAGGACGACTATCGGCACCGGCCGCGTGAGGGTCACGGTTGTGTTCATTTCGTTCGCCGCGACTGTGATGTCATGTGGCGGTGCGCGTGCCGTCGTCCCTTTCCTCCGCCCGGCGCTGGAGTCTCGCCCGTCAGCTGCTCGTGTTGCAGCTCGTGCTGGTGGGCCTGCTCGTCGGCGGCGGGGCCGCGCTCGCCTACCTCGACGCCGCGCAGGCGACCGACGACAAGGCCGCGGAGGAGGTCGTTTCGGTGGCCGCGACGCTGGCCGACTCGCCCGGGGTGCGCGACGCGCTGGCCGCACCCGAGCCGAGCGCGGAGCTGCAGCCCTTCGCCGAGCGGGTCAGGGCGGACACGGGCGTCGACTTCATCACGATCATGAACCGCGACGGCATCCGCTACACGCACCCGAACCCGGCGCTGATCGGCAGGCGGTTCATCGGCAACACCGGGCCCGCGTTGCGCGGCACGCTGTTCACCGAGACCTACACGGGCACGCTCGGCCCGTCGGTGCGCGCCGTCGCGCCCGTGTTCGACGACGACCGGAGCGTGGTGGGGCTGGTCGCGGTCGGCATCACCGTGGAATCGATCTCGAAGGAGCTGAGCGAGCGCCTGCCGCCGGTGCTCGCGGTCGCGGGCGGGGTGCTCGTGGTCGGTGTCGCGGGCAGTTACCTCGTGAGCGCGCGGTTGCGCAGGCAGACCCGGGGCGTTGGGCCGGCGGAGCTGAGCCGGATGTTCGAGTACTACGAGGCGATCCTGCACTCGGTGCGCGAGGGGCTCGTCCTCGTCGGCCGTGACGGGCACGTGGTGCTGTGCAACGACGCGGCCCGCGAACTGCTCGGCCTGCCCGACGACGTGGACACCGTGCGCGGCAAGCCCGTCGGGAAGCTGGGGCTCGCGCCCGGGCTGGTCTCGACATTCGTGTCGAGCGAACCGGCCAGTGACGAGCTGCACGTCACCGACACACGGGTGTTGCTCGTCAACACGATGCCGGTGCGATCGCGCGACCGGATGGGCAACGTCGTGACGCTACGGGACCACACCGAGCTGCAGAGCCTCACCGGCGAGCTGGACACTGTGCGAGGCTTTGCCGAGTCGCTGCGCTCGCAGGCACACGAGTCCGCGAACCGGCTGCACGCGGTGGTGTCGCTGGTGGAGCTCGGCAAGGTGGAGCAGGCGGTCGAGTTCGCCACGGCGGAGCTGGAGACCGCGCAGCAGCTCACCGACCGGGTCGTCGGCGCCGTGGCGGAACCGGTGCTCGCCGCGCTGCTGCTCGGCAAGTCGAGCGAGGCCAGCGAGCGGGGCGTGGAGCTGGTGCTCACCGAGGACACCGCGATGCAGGACACCGCGCCGCACATCGACCCCCGCGACCTGGTGACCATCGTCGGCAACCTCGTCGACAACGCGGTGGACGCGGCGATCGAGACGGCGGGCGAGCGCACGCCCCGGGTGACCGTGACCGTGTGTTCCGACGAGCACGAGCTGCTGCTGCGGGTGGCCGACACCGGGCCGGGCATCGCCGACGACGCCGCGTCGGACATCTTCCGCAGGGGCTGGTCCACCAAGCCGGGCGGCGGTGAGACGGGCCGGGGCCTCGGGCTGGCGCTCGTCGGGCAGGCGGTGCGCAGGCACGGGGGCACCGTCGAGGTCACCAACGATCCCGGGGCCGTCTTCACGGTTCGGATTCCGCTGCGGTGAGCGGCTGTTACGGTTCCGCGGGAAGGAACGTGACCGGATGATCAACGTGCTCGTGGTGGAGGACGACCCCGTCGCCGCCGACGCACACCGGCAGTACGTCGAGCGCGTGGCCGGCTTCACGGTCGCCGGCGTGGTGCACTCCGGTAACGAGGCGGTGCGCTTCTGCGGGCGGCACCACGTCGACCTCGTGCTCCTCGACTTCTACCTGCCAGACACCCACGGCCTCGCCGTGTGCCAGGCGCTGCGGGCCGCGGGCACGCAGGTGGACGTCATCGCCGTCACCTCGGCGCGCGACCTCGCGGTGGTGCGGGCAGCGGTGTCGGCGGGCGTGGTGCAGTACCTGCTGAAGCCGTTCACCTTCGCGTCGCTGCGCGACAAGCTGGAGCGCTACGCCCGGTTCCGCGAGCACATCGCCAAGCCGGGCGAGGTCAGCGGCCAGGCCGACGTCGACCGGATGCTCGCGACCCTGCGCACGCCCGACCACGGCTCGCTGCCGAAGGGCATGAGCGGGGCCACCCTCGACGCGATCAGCGCTGTGCTCGCCGAGACGGGTGACGGCCTTTCGGCGGCCGCGGTCGCCACGGCGACGGGGGTATCCAGGGTGACGGCGCGGCGGTACCTGGAGTACCTCGCCGACAACGGCCTCGCCGAGCGCAAGCCCCACTACGGCAGCGTCGGCCGGCCCGAGGTCCGGTACTCGCCCGTCTCCTGAGCCGTCACGACACGAACACCATCAGCAGCGCGGCCACGGCGAAGGCCACGACCGACAGGATCGTCTCCAGCACCGTCCACGTCTTGAAGGTGTCCTGCACCGAGATCCCGAAGTAGCGCGAGACGATCCAGAACCCGCCGTCGTTGACGTGCGAGGCGATGATCGACCCGGCCGCGATGGCCACCACGAGCAGCGCCAGCTGGGGTTGCGAGTAGCCGAGCTGGGTCACGGTCGGCGCGATGATGCCGGTGGTGGTCACGATCGCGACCGTCGCCGAGCCCTGCGCGATGCGCATGCCGCAGCTGATCACGTAGGCGGCGAGGATCACGGGCAGCCCCGCCGAGTCGAGCGAGTTCGCCACCGCGTCGCCGATGCCCGTCTCCGCGAGCACCGTGCCGAAGAACGCGCCGGCGCCCACCACGAGCAGGATCATCGCCACCGGCCGCAGCGCGACGCTGGAGAGCTCGGCGAGGTCCTTCGCCGTCATGCCGCGCCGCGTGCCGAGCAGCCAGAACGCCAGCAGCACCGTGATCGTCAGCGCCACGGCGGGCGTGCCGACGAACGTGGCGACGCCGGAGAGCCGGGAGCCCTCGGCGAGCAGGATGCTGCCGAACGTGCCGAGCAGGATCAGCACGAGTGGCACCGCGATGATCAGCGCGACCAGCCGCAGCGAGGGCGCGTCCTTCGCGGCGCCGGGGCCCTCCTGCCGCGACGCCGCCAGCATCTCCTCCGGCACGGGGACGTCGATGCGCTTGCCGATCCACGATGAGAACAGCACCCCGCCGAGGAACCACGCGGGCAGGCACGCGATGGCGCCCATGAGGATCACCCAGCCGAGGTCCACGCCCAGCAGCCCCGCCGCGGCGACGGGTCCGGGGTGCGGCGGCAGGAACGCGTGCGTCACCGACAGCCCCGCGAGCAGCGGCAGGCAGTACAGCAGGATCGAGCGCCCGCCCTGTTTCGCCGCGACGTAGACCAGCGGTGCCAGCACGAAGATGCCGATGTCGAAGAACACGGGGACGCCGAAGATCAACCCGGAGACGCCCATCGCGAGCGGGGCGCGTTTCTCGCCGAACGCCCGCAGCAGCGCGGAGGTGAGGACCTGCGCCCCGCCCGACTTCTCCAGCACCGCGCCGAGCAGCGTGCCGAGCCCGATGATGGCCGCGATGTGCCCGAGCACGCCGCCGAAACCGGACTCGAGCAGCGAGTCCGAGGCGCCCTGTGCCGACCCGACGAGCGTGCCCACGGGCACGCCCGCCGCGAGCGCCGTCAGCAGGCCCACCACGATGAGCGCGATGAACGGCTCCAGTTTCACGCGGATGATCAGCACCAGTAGCACGGCGATCGACACCGTGGCCAGCGTCAGCAGGCCCGCGGTGGATTCCTGCAGCCAGTCGACGAATCCGGTCACACGGTCCTCCCGGAGGAGCGCAGGGAGCCGCCCGCGAGGGCTCCGGTGGGACGGCCGTCGTCGATCGCGGCGACGCCGTTGACGAACACGTACGCAATGCCCTGGGCCTGTTGCCTCGGCTGGTCGAACGTCGCCGTGTCGGCGACGGTCTCCGGGTCGAACAGCACCAGGTCCGCGGCGTAGCCCTCGCGGACGAGCCCGCGGTCGGGCAGCCGCAGCCTCCTGGCGGCCCTGCCGGTCAGGTGGGCGACGCACTCCGCGAGCGAGAGCACCCCGAGCTCGCGCACGTACCGGCCGAGATAGCGCGGGAACGTGCCCCACGCCCTCGGATGCGGGCGGTCGCCGACGAGCAGGCCGTCGCTGCCGCCGGTGTGCGTGCGGTGCCGCATGATCGCGCGGACGTTCTCCTCGTGCCCCACGTGCATCAGGCACGACGTGCCGAGCCGCTCGGAGCGCAGCACGTCGAAGTACAGGTCGCTGGGCGCGCGGCCCTGCGCCGTCGCCGAGGCGGCGACGCTGTGCCCGACGAGATGCGCGTTGGCCGGGGCGCGGACGCCGTTGATCTCGATGGCGTCCCAGTCGATCGGCACCCCGTGCGCGCCGTCGGAGCCGGTCTCCTCCATCTCGGCGCGGATCCGCTCGCGCGTGTCCGGATCGGACAGCCGCGCGAGCGTCGCGTCGAGGCCACCCTCCGCGGCCCAGCTCGGCAGCAGCGCGGAGAGGTACGTGGCGCCCGGCAGGTACGGATAGGTGTCGAGCGTGATGTCACAGCCGTCATCGAGCGCGTCGTCCAGCAATGCCAGCAGCTCAGGGGCCCTGCCCTTGTTGACGGAGAAGTTCATCGTCGCGTGCGCCAGGTGCAGCGGGCAGCCCGAGCGGCGCGACACCTCCACCATCTCGCCGAACGCCTCCAGCGCGCCCGCGCCGTAGCTACGGTGGTGCGGGCTGTAGTACCCGCCGTGCTCGGCGGTGACCTCGCACAGTGCCACGAGCTCGTCGGTGTCCGCGTACATGCCGGGCGTGTAGGTGAGCCCCGACGACAGGCCGAACGCGCCCTGCGCCATGCCCTCGGCGACGAGCCCCCGCATCGTGTCCAGTTCGGACTCGGTGGCCGGCCGGTCCTCGAAGCCGACGGCGAGCATCCGCACGGAGCCCTGTGGCACGAGATACGCGGCGTTCACCGCGATGCCCTCGTCGAGCCGGTCGAGGTACTCGCCGACGGAGCGCCAGTTCCAGTCGAAGCCGGGCGGGTCGTCGTTCCACCCGGCCAGCTGGGCGCGCAGCGCGGCGAGTGTCGAGTCGTCGACGGGAGCGTAGGAGAGCCCGTCCTGCCCGAGCACCTCCGTGGTGACGCCCTGCGAGATCTTGGCGAGGTGTCCCGGCTCGGCGAGCACCTGGAGGTCGGAGTGCGCGTGCATGTCGATGAACCCGGGCGCCAGCACCAGCCCGGTGCCGTCGATCACGCGGGAACCGGTGAGCGACCCCGGCTCGCCGAGTGCGGCGACGCGGCCCTCGGCGATGCCGACGTCGCCCTCGTACGGTTCGCCGCCGGTGCCGTCGGCGATGCGCGCGCCACGAAGGACGGTGTCCATCTCGGCCTCCTAGAAGTAGGTGCGGACCAGGTCGACCACGGTCTCTCCGTCCTCGCCGACCACGGGGACTACCGGCCACTTGTCGAACACCGTGCAGGGATGCGAGAGCCCGAGCCCCACCCAGTCGCCGACCTCCAACGGTGAGCCCGGCGGCAGCGCCACGAACGCGTGCTGGTCGTTGAGCTTGCTCACCGGGTGGCCGGTCAGCTCCCGCAGGCCGCCGCCGCGCGGACGGTGCAGCTGTGGCTCGGGCAGGCCCTCGTCGAACGACGCGTCGCGTTTGCCGAGGGTCAGCAGGGCCAGATCCGGTTCGGGCCGGGACGTCACCTGCGCCCAGGCCCGGAGCGCCGGCCTGAAGGGTGTGCCCTCGACCCGTGGCGCGGCGCCGAGCGGCGACATCGTGCGGTAGAAGCCGTCGTCGTGGGTGAGGTAGGCGCCGCTGCGCAGGATGGGTAGCACGGAGAGGCCTGATCCCCAGCCGCTGGCGAGTCCTTCGGCCACGAGATCGAAGTAGGCGCTGCCGCCCGCCGTGACGATCAGCGGTTCGTCCTCGGTGGTGTAGCCGCCCTCGGCGAGCGAGGCGGTCAGCGCGCGCAGATCGTCCACATAGGACGTGATGCGGGCCAGCGCCTCCGCGCCGGTGTCGTGGGCGAGCGCGCCCTCGTAGCCACCCGCGCCGCGCAGCCGCAGCACCGGGCTGTCGCGCACCGCCGCGGCGACGGCGAGCGCGGTCTCCCGGTCGCGCACGCCGGTGCGCCCGCCGCTCGCGCCCAGCTCCACGAGCACGTCGACGGGCCGGGGGGTGCCGGCCAGCGCCTCGGTCATCAGCTGGACGCCGCGCACGGAATCGGCCCAGCAACAGAACTCGAACCCCGGGTCGCGGTCGAGCTCCGCGGCCAGCCAGCGCAGGGCGGCCGGGTCCACGAGCTGGTTGGCCAGCAGCACCCGCGAGACGCCGAACGCGCGGTAGACACGCAGCTGACTGGCGTTGGCGGCGGTGATACCCCACGCGCCGTGCTCCAGCTGCCGGGCGAACAGCTGCGGCGCCATCGTGGTCTTGCCGTGCGGGGCGAGCGCGACGCCGTGCGTGGCGCACCAGTCCGCCATCGCGCGCATGTTGTGCTCCAGCGCCGCCGCGTCGAGCACCACGATCGGGCCGACGAACCCGTCGTCGAACAGCCTCGCACCGCTCGCGGCGGCCTCGGCGAGCGGGCGGCCCTCCCACGCCGAGGGCAGCGCCTTGAACCGCCAGCCGAGCGGCTCCTCGCCGAGGGCGCGCAGTGCGGAGGTGTCCAGCGTCGCAGGCTCATGTTGCATAATGTGCAATGCTCATTGCGTAGAACGCATTCGAAAGGTGTAGCATCGCTCCCGCAGCGGGGTCAACGGCCGGATTCGGAGGGGACACGTGGTCGAGGTGCTGTGCGTCGGCGAGGCGATGGCGGTGTTCGTGCCCGCCGAGCCGGGGCCCGCCCACGAGGTGCGCACGTGGCGCCGGACCGTCGGCGGCGCCGAGTCCAACGTGGCCCGCGCGCTGGCCGCGCTGGGTGTGCCGAGCGCCTTCGCGGGAGCGGTCGGCGACGACGCCTTCGGCAGGGCGCTACTCGCGGAGCTCGCCGCCGAGGGGGTCGACGTCAGCCGCGTCCGCACCGATCCCGCGCGCCGGACCGGCCTCTACGTCAAGGAGAACGGCGACTCCGGCACCGTCATGCGCTACTACCGCGCGGGCTCGGCCGCGTCCGCGATGGGTCCCGAATTGCTGTCCACAGTGGACCTTTCCGTCGTGCGGCTGGTGCATCTCTCCGGCATCACCCCGGCCCTCTCACCCGCCTGCCACGAGCTCGTCCGCGCGCTTCTCGAAGCGCCGCGCGGAAACCGCCTGGTGTCGTTCGACGTCAACTGGCGGCCGACGCTGTGGGCGGGCCGCGATCCCGGCGAGGTCGCCGGCCTCGCCGCGCTCGCCGACCTCGTGCTGACCGGCGAGGACGAGGCCGAGCAGGTGTGGGGGACCGGTGAGCCCGCGCGCCTGCGCGCGCTGCTGCCCGAGCCGGCCACGGTGGTGGTCAAGCACGGCGAGCGCGGCGCCACGCTGCTGGAACGCGGGCGGGCGCCGGTGTTCGAGCCCGCTCTCGCCGTCGACGTGGTGGAGCCCGTCGGTGCCGGCGACGCCTTCGCGGCGGGCTTCCTCGCGGCCACACTCCGCGGCGAGGATGCCCGCACCAGTCTGCGCGCCGGGCACCTCCAGGCCGCAGCGACCCTGCTGACCAGGGACGACGTGAGCACGCCGCTGCCCCCCGACGTCGTGGCCACGCTGCTGCGCGCCGCCGAGCCGGAGTGGGCGGCGGCGCGGCTGACCGTCGGGGAGGTGCGCGGATGAGCCAGAGCCTCGACCGCGCGCTCACGCTCGTCGCCGCCCTGGCCGGCGAGCCGAAGACGCTCGACCAGCTCGCAGAGGAGATCGGTGTGCACAAGTCCACCGTCCTGCGGCTGCTGCGCACGCTCGAGTCGCACCATTTCGTGCACCGCGAGGGCGCGCGGCACTACCGGCTCGGCAGCGCGCTGTTCGACCTCGCCAACCGGTCGCTCGAACAGCGCGACGTGCGGCGCGGCGCCGAACCCGCACTGGCCGCGCTCAACGAGCGCACCGGCCACACCGTGCACCTCGCGAGCTTCGAGGACGGCGAGGTCGTCTACATCGACAAGTTCGAGGGACACCACGCGGTGCGCATGTACTCGCGCGTCGGCAAGCGCGCGCCGCTGCACTGCACGGCTGTCGGCAAAGTGCTGGCCGCCGCGCTGCCCCCGGCCCGGCGCGACGAGCTCGCCCGCTCGCTCGGCTACCCGGCGCTCACGGCGAACACCATCACCGACGCCGACTCCTACCTCGCCGAGCTGGAGCGCGTGGCCGAACGTGGGTACGCCCTCGACGCCACCGAGCACGAGGACTTCATCCACTGCATCGCGGCACCGGTGCGCGGAGCCCGCGGCGAGGTGCTCGCCGCGCTGTCGCTGTCCGTGCCCACGGTGCTGCTCGACATCGACGGCCTGCTGGCACTGGTCCCCGACCTGCTGGCGGCCGCGGAGGAAGCGTCCATCCGATGTGGATGGTCGAGGAACGAACAGGGAGGAACCAGCCGATGACGAACGGTGCGATCAGCACGGATGCCGCCCCCAAGCCCGTCGCCGCGTACTCGCAGGCGAAGCGCAAGGGCAACATCCTGCAGCTCGCGGGTCAGGTGGGCATCGACCCGGCCACCGGGACGGTCGTGCCCGGCGGCGTCGCCGAGCAGACCCGGCAGGTGTTCGCCAACCTCGAGGCTGTGCTCGCCGAGGCGGGCGCGAGCATGACCGACGTCGTGATGATGCGCGTCTACCTCACCGACACCGCGCACTTCGCCGAGCTGAACGAGACGTACAACGCGCTCATCCCCGAGCCGTACCCCGCCCGCACGACCGTGTACGTGGGCCTGCCCGAGGGCCTGCTCGTGGAGATCGACGCGCTGGCCGTGCTCGACGGGTAGTTCAGTAAACCGGGCCGGTGTACTTCTCGCCCGGACCCTGGCCAGGTGCGTCCGGCACCGCGGAGGCCTCCCGGAACGCCTTCTGGAGGGACTGCAGGCCGTCGCGCAGCGGCGCGGCGTGCAGGCCGAGGTACTCGCCGGAGGCGGTGACCAGCCCGGCCAGGGCGGTGATCAGCCTCCGGGCCTCGTCGAGGTCGCGGTGCGGGCTCGTTTCGGGGTCGGGGTCGGCGAGACCGAGCCGTTCGGCGGCGGCGGAGAGCAGCATGACGGCGGCCCTGCTGATGACCTCGACGCTCGGGATGTCCCGGAGCTCGCGGTCCTCCGGGGAATTTTCGGGCTGCTGAGAAGCGTTGTCCACCACGTCTGGTACCCTTCCACGAGCGACCAGCCTCCGAGCGATCGGGGGCCGCAAGTGGAGCCCCGCTCCCACCCGAGTCGCCGCCAGCACGACGAGGCGGCCGGGTCCGGTCCCGCGGCGTACGAGCGGTTCATCCGTATCGGCGCAGGCGGAACGCCTGGTACGACCAGGCACCGATCGGATCGAGGGCCCCGCACACCAGTACGAAGAGTACGTGTGACCGGGGCCCGTGGTATGTGGGCACCAGGGTCGAAACGAGAACAGCGACATTTGGACCAAGGAGGCCCCATCAGCTCCGAGACGCGCATCAACGAGCGCATCCGTGTTCCCGAGGTTCGCCTCGTGGGACCGAACGGTGAGCAGGTCGGCATCGTCCGCATCGAGGACGCGCTGCGGCTCGCCCAGGAGGCCGACCTCGACCTCGTCGAGGTGGCCCCGCAGGCACGGCCGCCAGTGGCCAAGCTCATGGACTTCGGCAAGTTCAAGTACGAGAGCGCGCAGAAGGCCCGCGAGTCCCGCCGGAACCAGCAGCTGACTGTCATCAAGGAACAGAAGCTGCGTCCCAAGATCGACCAGCACGACTACGAGACGAAGAAGGGCCACGTGTCCCGCTTCCTCGCGGCCGGCAACAAGGTCAAGGTGACGATCATGTTCCGCGGACGGGAGCAGTCGCGGCCCGAGCTGGGATTCCGGCTCCTGCAGAAGCTCGCCGACGATGTCGCCGAGCTGGGCTTCGTGGAGTCGTCGCCGAAGCAGGACGGCCGCAACATGATCATGGTGCTGGCGCCGCACAAGAACGCTAAGGCAAAGTCGAAGGCGGCCAAGGAGACCGAGTCCGCCGAGTCGTGACGGCCAGCGTCGGCCGAGAGCACGCACAGCAGCACACCGGTTCTCGGTGTGCTGCCGTCTGAAAGAGGAAAGAATGCCGAAGAACAAGACTCACAGCGGGATGTCGAAGCGTGTCCGGGTCACGGGCACCGGCAAGATCCGCCGCCAGAAGGCGGGCCGTCGCCACCTGATGGAGAAGAAGTCCAGCCGGGTCACGCGCCGTCTCGAGGGCACCACGGAGGTCGCCGCCGCCGACGTCAAGCGCATCAAGAAGCTGCTCGGTCGCTGACCTCCCGACGAACCCGCCGTAACCACCGGGGCGCCCGGGCGCGCCCCCTGAACGACAGGATGGACCCGTGGCACGCGTCAAGCGGGCGGTGAACGCCCAGAAGAAGCGTCGCGCAACTCTCGAACTGGCCAGCGGCTACCGCGGTCAGCGTTCGCGGCTGTACCGCAAGGCCAAGGAGCAGACGCTCCACTCGCTCAACTACGCCTACCGGGACCGTCGTGCCCGCAAGGGCGACTTCCGGCAGCTGTGGATCACCCGCATCAACGCCGCCGCCAGGCAGAACGGCATCACCTACAACCGGTTCATCCAGGGCCTCAAGGCCGCCGGTGTCGAGGTCGACCGCAAGATCCTGGCCGAGCTCGCCGTCAACGACGCCGCTGCGTTCGCCTCGCTCGCCGAGCTCGCGAAGCAGAACGTCAACACCGAAGAGAAGAAGTCGGCCTGATCGCCGGTGACGACCGACCCGGGGAGGTCACGGTGTTCACGCACCGGACGCCCCGGGTCGTTGCCGCTCGGCGCCTGACGACCCGGTCCGGCCGCGAAGAGGCGGGCCGCTTCCTCGCCGAGGGCGCACAGTCCGTTCGCGAGGCGCTGCGGTACGGGCGGGTGCACGAGCTGTTCGCCACGGAGGCCGCCGCGGCCAGGCACCCGGACCTGCTCGAACAGGCACCCCGGGTGTCGCCGATCAACCAGCGGGCGGCCGAGCTGCTGTCGGAGACCGTGTCGCCGCAGGGCCTCGTGGCCGTGTGCGACACCGTCACCGTCGGAGTGGACATCGCGCTGGCCGGGACGCCACGCCTGGTCGCCGTGCTGGTCGGCATCGCCGACCCCGGCAACGCGGGCACCGTGCTCCGCGCCGCGGACGCGGCGGGCGCCGACGCGGTGATCTTCGCGGGCGACGCGGTGGACGTGCACAACGGCAAGTGCGTCCGCGCCTCCACCGGCAGCCTCTTCCACCTCCCTGTCGCCAGGGACCGCGACGTCGCCGCAGTGCTGGCCGCGTGCTCACGGGCGGGGCTGCGCACCGTCGCCGCGCACGGCTACGCGGACCACGACCTGCGCTCGGCGCCTGGCCTGGCCGCGCCGACGGCGTGGCTGTTCGGCAACGAGGCGCACGGGCTGCCCGAGGACGTGCTGGCCTCGGCCGACGCCGTCGTGAAGGTGCCGATCTACGGCAAGGCCGAGAGCCTCAACCTGGCCACCGCGGCCGCCGTCTGTCTCTACGCGAGCGCGTTGCGGAACGAGCCCTGACCGAGGGTGACCGCCGGGCCGCCAACCCGGATCACCTAGAATCTTAACGTCCTTCTGCCCACGTTCGCTCGCGCCTGCGTGGTGCTTCCAGAACCGTCTGCGGACGCCGAGGAGCCATGTCCGAAGCCTTCGACAAGCAAGAGTCCCCGCAGGTGGACCCGCTCGCCTCCGAGAAGCTCGATGCCGCCGTCAAGGCGGCCGAGGAGGAGTTCGCCGCCGCCGCGGACCTGGACGCGCTGGCCGGGGTGAAGCCGGCCCACCTGGGCGACCAGGCGCCGCTGTCGCTCGCCCGCCGCGAGATCGGTTCGCTGCCCAAGGAGCGGAAAGCCGAGGCAGGCAAGCGGGTGAACGAGGCCAGGCAGACCGTCCAGGCCGCCTACGACGCCCGGCTCGCCGCGCTGCAGGCCGAGCGGGACGAGCGCGTGCTGCGGGACGAAGCCGTCGACGTCACCCTGCCGTGGGACCGGGTGCCCCGGGGTGCCCGGCACCCGATCACCACCATCGCCGAGCGCGTCGCGGACGTCTTCGTCGGAATGGGCTACGAGGTCGCCGAAGGCCCAGAGCTCGAGGCCGAGTGGTTCAACTTCGACGCGCTGAACTTCGGCAAGGACCACCCCGCGCGGCAGCTGCAGGACACGTTCTACGTCGGCGACGACGACTCGAACCTCGTGCTGCGCACGCACACCTCGCCCGTGCAGGCGAGGGCGCTGCTGCACCGTGACCTGCCGGTCTACATCGTCTGCCCCGGCCGGACGTTCCGCACCGACGAGCTCGATTCCACGCACACTCCCGTCTTCCATCAGGTCGAGGGGCTAGCCGTGGACAAGGGCATCACGATGGCACACCTCAAGGGCACGCTCGACGCGTTCGCGAGGGCGATCTTCGGTGAGGAGTCCGGCACGCGGTTCCGCCCGCACTTCTTCCCGTTCACGGAGCCCTCGGCCGAGGTGGACGTGTGGTTCCCGGAGAAGAAGGGCGGCGCGGGCTGGGTCGAGTGGGGCGGCTGCGGCATGGTCAACCCCAACGTGCTGCGTGCCTGTGGCGTCGATCCGGAGGTGTACTCGGGCTTCGCGTTCGGGATGGGCCTCGAGCGGACGCTGCAGTTCCGCAACGGCATCCCCGACATGCGCGACATGGTGGAGGGCGACGTGCGGTTCACCCTTCCCTTCGGGACGGAGGCGTGAATGGCTGACAATCGCGAAGCCGGTCATGCGCGCCGACCGGGTGCCGGTGTCCCGCAAGAAGGAGTGGCGTAGTGCGAGTCCCCGTCAGCTGGCTGAAGGAGCACCTCGAGCTCAGCGACGACGTGACCACCGAGGCGCTGGTCGACGCGTTTGTGCGCATCGGCATCGAGGTCGAGGGCGTCGAGCCGCTCGGCACGGTCACCGGTCCGCTCGTGATCGGCCGCGTGGTCGAGATCGAGGAGCTCACCGAGTTCAAGAAGCCCATCCGGTACTGCCGGGTGGAGGTCGGTGACGCAGACCTGGACGAGGCGGACGACGACGCCGACTCCGACGACGACACCGCTGACGCCGCCGCCGGTGAGGACGCCGAGGAGGTCGACCCGACCCGCCCGCGCACCAACGGGATCATCTGCGGAGCCAGCAACTTCGCCGAGGGCGATCTCGTGGTGGTCGCGCTCCCGGGTGCCGTGCTGCCCGGCGACTTCACGATCTCGGCACGCAAGACCTACGGCCGCGTCAGCGAGGGCATGATCTGCTCGGCCAGGGAGCTGGGCCTCGGCGAGGACCACACCGGCATTCTCGTGCTGCCCTCGGGCACCGCGAGCCCCGGCGACGACGCCCGCGAGGTGCTCGACCTCGACGACACCGTCCTGGAGCTGGCTCCGACGCCGGACCGCGGCTACGCGCTGTCGATCCGCGGACTGTCCCGCGAGCTGGCCTGTGCGCTCGACGTGCCGCTCGGTGACCCCGCCAAGATCGAGGTGCCCGAGGCCGAGGGCGAGGCCTGGCCCGTGCACATCGAGGATCCGGAGGGCTGCCGCCGTTTCGTGCTGCGCCGCGTGACGGGTCTCGACGCCGGCGCCCCGACGCCGTGGTGGATGCGGCGCAGGCTGCTGCTGTCCGGCATGCGCTCCATCTCACTGGCCGTCGACGTCACCAACTACGTGATGCTCGAGCTGGGCCACCCGCTGCACGCGTTCGACACCGGCTCCATCAAGGGCGACCTGGTGGTGCGCAGGGCCCGGCAGGGCGAGAAGCTCGTCACGCTGGACGACGCCGAGCGCGCGCTGGACCCCGATGACGTGGTGATCGCCGACGACAGCGGCGTCATCTCGCTGGCGGGCACCATGGGCGGCGCGAGCACCGAGATCAGCACGGACAGCACCGACGTGCTGCTCGAGGCCGCGCACTGGGACCCGCCGTCGATCAGCCGCACCGCGCGCAGGCACAAGCTCTTCTCCGAGGCGGCGAAGCGGTTCGAGCGCTTCACCGACCCGCAGCTGTGCGCGGTCGCCGTGGAGCGCGCCGCCCGGCTGCTGCGCCAGTACGGCGAAGGCAGCATCCGGCCCGGCCGCACCGACGTGGGCGAGGTCCCGCCGACGCCGGCCATCACGATGCCGATCAACCTGCCCGACCGGGTCGCCGGCGTGCGCTACGAGCGCGGCGTGACCGTCAGCCGCCTCACGCAGATCGGCTGCAAGGTGGCCGTCGGCACCGGCGACGACGGCACCGCGCTCGTCACGGCCGTGCCGCCGAGCTGGCGCGGCGACCTGGCGCAGCCCGCCGACCTCGTGGAGGAGGTGCTGCGGCTCGAGGGCTACGACAGCATCCCGTCCACGCTGCCGCCCGCACCCGCGGGCCGTGGCCTCACCGAGACGCAGCGGCGCCGTCGAACGGTGTCCCGTGCGCTCGCCGAGGCAGGCTATGTCGAGGTGCTGCCCTTCCCCTTCGTCCCGGCCTCGGTCTGGGACGCGTTCGGGCTGCCCGCCGACGACGCTCGCAGGCGCGGCCTGACCGTTCGCAACCCGCTCGAGGCGGACAAGAACCAGCTGGCGACCTCCCTTCTGCCCGGTCTGCTGGAGACGCTGCAGCGCAACATCTCCCGCGGGTTCCGTGACCTCGCGCTCTTCCACATCGGCCAGGTGGTGCTGCCCGGCGAGGGCCGCGCCGCCGCGCCCGACCCCGGCGTCGCGGCTCGCCCCAGCGATGAGGACCTGGCCGCGCTGGAGCGGGCCGTGCCCGACCAGCCCCAGCACGTCGCCGTGGTGCTCACCGGCCAGCGCCGCCGCTCCGGCTGGTGGGGCGACGGCGAGACCGCGAACTGGGCCGACGCCGTGCAGGCCGCCCGCACCATCGCCGAGGCGGGCGGTGTCGAGCTGCATACCGAGGCCGCCGACCTGCCGCCGTGGCACCCGGGCCGCTGCGCCCGCCTCCTGGTCGGCGACGTCGCGGTCGGCCACGCCGGTGAGCTGCACCCCAAGGTCGTCGAGGCGCTCGGCCTGCCCAAGCGCACCGTGGCCATGGAGCTCGACCTCGACGCCGTGCCGCTGCGGGACTCACGGCCCGCGCCGTCGATCTCGCCGTTCCCACCCGTGCTGCTGGACGTGGCGCTGGTGACCGACGCCGAGGTGCCGTCCGCCGACCTGGCCGCCTCGCTGCGCGAGGGCGCGGGCGAGCTGATCGAGGACGTCACCCTGTTCGACACCTACACGGGCGAGCAGGTGGGCGAGGGCAAGCGCTCGCTGGCGTACAAGCTGCGCTTCCGCGCACCCGACCGGACCCTCACCGTCGAGGAGGCGACGCAAGCCCGCGATGCCGCCGTCGCCGCCGCGGCGGAGCGGTTCGGCGCCGTCCTCCGCGGCTGAGTGGGCACGGCGGCTGACGCCGCCCCCGTGGTTGACGCCGTGCCTGCGGTTGGTGCCGCGCCCGTGGTTGGTGCCGTGCCTGCGGTTGAGGCCGCGCCCGTGGTTGGTGCCGTGCCTGCGGCCGACGCCGCGCCTGCGGTTGGTGCCGCGCCCGTGGTTGGTGCCGTGCCTGCGGCTGACGCCGCGCCTGCGGCTGAGGCCGCGCCCGCGGCTGAGGCCGCGCCCGCGGCGAGGCGGTCGCCGGGGCTCGTGCCGCTACGCGGTGGTGCTCAGATGCTTGAGTGCCTCCTTCCGCGAGAGTGGGGACAGCCCCGGATGGTCGGCGACGAACGCGCGGACCCAGTCCGGGTCGGTGCGGGCGTACTGGCGGAGCGCCCACCCGATGCCCTTGCGCAGGAAGAAGTCCGGGTCACCCACGTTTGCCTCCGCGCAGTGCGCGAGCAGGTCCGGGTCGGTGGCCTCCTTGGACCCCACCTGGCAGATCACCGCGGTGCGGCGCTTCCACCGGTCGCCGTCGTGGGCCCACGCGCGCATCAGCGGTGACACCGTCGCCGGGTCGGCCCGCAGGATGGGACCGACGCGGCGGATCGCGATCTCGTCCACGTAGTCCCACCACGCCCCGGTGACGATCAGGTGCTCGTACAGCGGCAGCCGCTCCGGCGTCTGCCAGCGGGCGTAGGCGCGGTGCCCCGTGAGGTCGATGGCCAGGTACCGCTCCTCCCGGTGTGCCGCCTCGTCCCACAGCTGCCGGACCACCGACTCCCACACCGGCACGTCGGGCAGTGGATGCTCCGCGAACAGCCTGCGCCCGAGGATCTCCCTGGCGGGCTTGGGCACCCCACGGAACGGCAGCTCCGACTTCATGTACCGCCGCATGTCGGGAGCCTTGGCAGGGTCGGCCAGCTCGGCTAGCCCGTCCCGCACGGCTCGTACCAACGGATGCGTCATCGTCAGCCCGCCTCTCCCACCGGCTTCGGTCCGCGTGCCCGGTCATCATGCCCCCACCTGTCGTTGCCGTTGATCTCCTGCGACCGTAGGACCGGGCACCGACAAGAACGGCCCCTCTGCCGCGAACCGGCGCGAACGGAGCCGTCACCGCGGGCTCACGGGAACCCGTTTGATTGATATTGCGTCATCATGCATAATCATTCGCATGACGGTGAAGGTTGCGGTGGCCGGTGCCACCGGATACGCGGGCGGGGAGCTCCTCCGCCTGCTGCTCGCCCACCCGGACATCGAGATCGGCGCACTGACCGCCGCGAGCAGTGCGGGCACGCCGCTGCGGGGGCATCAGCCGCACCTGGTGCCGCTCGCGGACCGGGTCGTCGCTGAGACGACCCCCGAGAAGCTCGCCGGCCACGACGTGGTCTTCCTCGCGCTGCCGCACGGGCACTCAGCCCAGCTCGCGGCCCAGCTCGGTCCGGACGTGCTCGTGGTGGACCTCGGCGCCGACCACCGCCTCACCGAGGCGGCCGACTGGCAGCGCTGGTACGGCGGAGACCACGCGGGCACGTGGCCCTACGGCCTGCCCGAGCTGCCCGGCGCCCGCGAGAAGCTCCAGGGAGCCAAGCGCGTCGCCGTCCCCGGGTGCTTCCCGACCGGCGGCACGCTCGCCCTCGTGCCCGCGTTCGCGGAGGGGCTCGTCAAGCCCGAGGTCACGGTCGTCGCCGTCACCGGCACGTCGGGCGCTGGCAAGAGCCTCAAGCCGCACCTGCTCGGCTCCGAGGTGATGGGCTCGGCCAGCGCCTACGGTGTCGGCGGCGCCCACCGGCACACCCCGGAGTTCGCCCAGAACCTCGGCCTCGTCGCGGGTGAGCGCGTGACCGTGTCGTTCACGCCGGTGCTCGCGCCCATGCCGCGCGGCATCCTCACCACCGCGAGCGCCCCGCTCACGGCCGACACCGACCTCGCCGCCGTCAGGGCCGCCTACGAGAAGGCGTACGACGCCGAGCCGTTCGTGCAGCTGCTGCCCGAGGGAAGCTGGCCCACCACCGCGGCGACGGTCGGCTCCAACAACGTGCAGCTGCAGGTGGCCGTCGACGCCGACGCGGGCCGCCTCGTCGTGGTTGCCGCCATAGACAACCTCACCAAGGGCACCGCGGGCGGTGCCGTCCAGTCCATGAACATCGCGCTCGGGCTGCCCGAGACCACGGGACTTCCGGCCGTAGGAGTCGCGCCATGACGATCACCTCCCCCCAGGGCTTCCGTGCCGCCGGGGTCACCGCGGGCCTCAAGGCCAGCGGCAAGCCCGACGTCGCCCTCGTCGTCAACGACGGACCCTCCGACGTCGCCGCCGCCGTGTTCACCACCAACCGCTGCAAGGCCAACCCGGTGCTCTGGAGCGAACAGGTGATGCAGGGCCGCAAGGCCAGGGCTGTCGTCCTCAACTCAGGCGGAGCCAACTGCTACACCGGCCCCGAAGGCTTCCAGAACACGCACGCCTCGGCGGAGCTGGTGGCCGACAAGCTCGGCATCGGCGCGATCGACGTCGTCGTGTGCTCCACCGGCCTCATCGGCGAGCAGCTGCAGGCCGACAAGCTCATGGCCGGCATCACCGAGGCCGCAGCCGGGCTCTCCGCGGCGGGAGGACCCGCCGCGGCCGAGGCGATCATGACCACCGACACCCGCAGCAAGGAGGCCCTGCGCGAGGGCGGCGGCTGGAGCATCGGCGGCATGGCGAAGGGCGCAGGCATGCTCGCGCCCGCGCTCGCCACGATGCTCGTGGTCGTCACCACCGACGCGCAGGTGGAGGCCGACACAGCCGACCGCGCGCTGCGAGCCGCCACGCGGGTGACCTTCGACCGGCTCGACTCCGACGGCTGCATGTCCACCAACGACACCGTGCTGCTCATGTGCAGTGGCGCCTCCGGGGCGTCGCCGGACGAGGCCGAGTTCACCGCACGGCTCACCGAGGTCTGCCACGACCTCGCCCAGCAGCTGCTCGGCGACGCCGAGGGCGCCGATCACGACATCGCCATCGAGGTCGTCAACGCCGCGACCGAGGACGACGCCGTCGAGGTGGGCCGCGCCATCGCGCGCAGCAACCTCTTCAAGACCGCCGTCTTCGGCAAGGACCCGAACTGGGGCCGCATCCTCGCCTCCGTCGGCACCACCAGCGCGGCCTTCGAGCCCGACGCGCTCGACGTGGCGTTCAACGGCGTGTGGATCTGCAAGGACGGCCAGCCGGGCGAGCCCCGCGACAAGGTCGACCTGACCGGGCGCGAGGTGAGCGTGGTCGTCGACCTCAAGGCGGGCACCGAGAAGGCGACGATCTGGACCAACGACCTGACGCACGCGTACGTGCACGAGAACTCGGCGTACTCGACATGACGGGCGGCAACAGCGCGGAATCACTGGTCCCCGCCGACGAGCGGCTGGCGACGGCGGCCGAGAAGGCCGGCGTGCTGATCGAGGCGCTGCCGTGGCTGCAGCGGTTCCACGGCGCGACCGTGGTGATCAAGTACGGCGGCAACGCCATGATCGACGACGACCTCAAGCGGGCGTTCGCGCAGGACATGGTGTTCCTGCGCATCGCCGGGCTGCGGCCGGTGGTCGTGCACGGCGGTGGCCCGCAGATCACCGCGATGCTCGGCAGGCTGGGTATCGAGGGCGAGTTCAAGGGCGGCCTGCGCGTCACCACCCCCGAGACGATGGACGTGGTCCGGATGGTGCTGGTGGGCCAGGTCAGCCGCGAGCTGGTGGGCCTCATCAACGCGCACGGGCCGTACGCGGTCGGCATCTCCGGCGAGGACGGCAGGTTGTTCACCGCCGAGCGCAAGCACGCAACGGTCGACGGCGAGCAGGTGGACGTCGGGCTCGTTGGCGAGGTCGCGAGCGTCAACCCGGACGCCGTGCTCGACATCGTGAACGCGGGCCGCATCCCGGTGGTGTCCACCGTGGCGCCGGACGTCGACGGCGTGGTGCACAACGTCAACGCCGACACGGCCGCGGGTGCGCTCGCGGCGGCGCTCGGCGCGGAGAAGCTCGTGGTGCTCACCGACGTCGAGGGCCTCTACGCCAACTGGCCCGACCGCTCGTCGCTGATCGACCGCATCGAGGCCGACCGGCTCAAGGAAATGCTGCCGAGCCTCGCGAGCGGGATGATCCCGAAGATGGAGGCGTGCCTGCGGGCGATCAACGGCGGTGTCCGCAGGGCGCACGTGATCGACGGGCGGATCGCGCACTCGGTACTGCTCGAAGTTTTCACGTCGCGGGGCATCGGCACGATGGTCCTGCCGCAGGAGACAGGGGGAGCGTAGTGTCCAACCAGGACAAGCAGCAGCGGTGGCAGGCCGCGATGATGAACAACTACGGCACCCCGCAACTGTCGCTGGAGCGCGGTGAGGGCGCCGTGGTGTGGGACGCCGACGGCAACCGCTACCTCGACCTGCTCACCGGCATCGCCGTGAACGCGCTCGGCCACGCGCACCCCGCGGTGGTGGAGGCCGTGACGCGGCAGATCTCCACGATCGGTCACACATCCAATCTCTACATCAACGAGCCCGCGCTCAAGCTGGCCGAGCGGCTGCTCGATCTGTCCGGTGTGGACGGTGACGGCCGGGTGCTGTTCTGCAACTCCGGGGCGGAGGCGGTCGAGGCCGCGCTCAAACTGACCCGGCGCACCGGCCGTACGAAGGTGATCGCCACCGAGGGCGGCTTCCACGGCCGGACGATGGGCGCGTTGTCGCTCACCGGCCAGCCTGGCAAGCGCACGCCGTTCGAGCCGCTGGTGCCGGGCGTCGAGCACATTCCCTTCGGTGACGTCGCCGCGCTGGAGGCCGCCGTCGACGGTGAGACCGCCGCGTTCGTCGTCGAGCCCGTCCAGGGGGAGAACGGCGTTGTCGTCCCTCCGGAGGGCTACCTGCAGGCCGCCCGTGCGATCACGGCGAAGCACGGCGCGCTGCTGGTGGTGGACGAGGTGCAGACGGGCATCGGCAGGCTGGGCAGCTGGTTCGCGTTCCACCGGGCCGGCATCGTCCCGGACGTCATCACGCTGGCGAAGGGCCTCGGCGGCGGCCTGCCGCTGGGCGCGTGCATCGCCGTCGGGCAGGCCGCGTCGCTGTTCGAGCCGGGTCAGCACGGCACGACGTTCGGCGGCAACCCGGTGTGCTGCGCTGCCGGGCTCGCGGTGCTGGACACGATCGCCGCCGACGGGCTGCTCGAACACGCATCCGGCCTCGGCAAGGAGATCGCGGCCGGCGTCGAGAAGCTCGGCCATCCGCTGATCGGCGGGGTCCGGGGCTCGGGCCTGCTGATCGGTATCCTGCTGCGCGAGCAGGTGTCGGCCAAGGTCGCCGCCGCGGCGCAGCGGGCGGGCCTGCTGATCAACCCGATCCAGCCCGACGTCATCCGGCTCGCCCCACCACTGATCTTCAGCAACGAGCAGGCCGACGAGTTCCTGGCCGCGCTGCCCGGCGCGCTCGACTCCACCACCACGAAGGACACCGACTGACATGCCTCGCCACTTCCTCCGCGACGACGACCTGAGCCCCGAGGAACAGCTCCAGGTTCTCGACCTCGCCGACGAGCTGAAGAAGCAGCCCTACCGGGACACTTTGGCGGGCCCGAAGGCCGTCGCCGTGATCTTCGAGAAGAACTCGACGCGGACCCGGTTCTCGTTCGAGGTCGGCATCGCGCAGCTCGGCGGGCACCCGGTGGTGGTCGACGGGCGGAGCATGCAGCTCGGCCGCGAGGAGACCATCGAGGACACCGCGCGGGTGCTGTCGCGCTACGTCGACGTGGTGGTGTGGCGCACGTTCGCGCAGGCCCGCATCGACTCCTTCGCGTCGGTGGCGAGCGTGCCGGTGGTCAACGCGCTCACCGACGAGTTCCACCCGTGCCAGATCCTCGCCGACCTGCAGACGATCCGGGAGCGCAAGGGCACCCTCGCCGGGCTGACCCTGACCTACCTCGGTGACGCGGCCAACAACATGGCCCACTCGCTGCTGCTCGGCGGTGTCACGGCGGGGCTGCACGTGCGGGTCGCGGCGCCGGAGGGCTTCCATCCGGCGCCGTGGGTGCTCGACGCGGTGGCCAAGCGGGCGGCGGAGACGGGCGGCAGCGCGAAGGTGTTCACCGACCCGCACGCCGCGGTGGACGGCGCCGACGTGGTGACCACGGACGCGTGGACGTCGATGGGCCAGGAGAACGACGGGAAGGACCGGGTGCTGCCGTTCCGGCCGTACCAGGTCAACGCCGAGCTACTGGCCCGTACCGGCGAGGACACGATCGTGTTGCACGACCTGCCCGCTCACCGGGGCTGGGAGATCACCGACGAGGTGCTCGACGGCCCGGCGAGCGCGGTGTGGGACGAGGCGGAGAACCGCCTGCACGCGCAGAAGGCGCTGCTCGTCTGGCTGCTCGACCAGGTGGACCGACGATGAGTCGAGCGGCGCGCCAGGCCAGGATCACCGAGCTGGTGTCCACGATGGCCATCCGCAGCCAGACAGAGCTCGCGAAACTGCTGGCCGCCGAGGGCATCGAGGTCACGCAGGCTACCTTGTCCAGGGACCTCGACGAGCTGGGTGCGGTGAAGCTGAGGGGTGCGGACTCCGGTGCGCCGGTGTACGTGATCCCCGAGGACGGCAGCCCGGTGCGGGGCGTGCAGGGCGGTACGTCCCGGTTGTCGCGGCTGCTGGCCGAGCTGATGGTCTCGGTGGACGCCTCGGGCAACCTCATGGTGCTGCGGACCCCGCCGGGGGCCGCGCAGTTCCTGGCCAGCGCGATCGACAGGGCGGCGTTGGAGGAGGTCGTCGGCTCGATCGCGGGCGACGACACGGTGGCGGTGATCGCCAGGGAACCGCTGTCGGGCAAGGACCTGGCAGGCCGCTTCGCCGCGATGGCGCAGCGATCGTCTACTTCGGACGTAAACGGTAGTGAGGAGAACAACCATGACTGACCGGGTGGTGCTCGCGTACTCGGGCGGGCTCGACACCTCGGTGGCGATCGGCTGGATCGCCGAGGAGACCGGCGCCGAGGTGGTGGCGGTGGCCGTCGACCTCGGCCAGGGCGGCGAGGACCTCGAGACCATTCGCAAGCGGGCGCTGGACTGCGGCGCCGTCGAGGCCGTCGTCGCCGACGCGCGCGACGAGTTCGCCGACCAGTACTGCCTGCCCGCGCTGCAGGCCAACGCGCTGTACATGGACCGGTACCCGCTGGTGTCGGCGTTGTCGCGGCCGGTGATCGTCAAGCACCTCGCCGAGGCCGCCAAGTACCACGGCGCCACCACCGTCGCGCATGGCTGCACCGGCAAGGGCAACGACCAGGTGCGATTCGAGGTCGGCATCGGCGCGCTCGCGCCGGACCTCGACGTGCTCGCCCCGGTGCGGGACTTCGCGTGGACGCGGGAGAAGGCGATCGCCTACGCCGAGGAGCGCGACCTGCCCATCGACGTCACCAAGAAGTCGCCGTTCTCGATCGACCAGAACGTGTGGGGCCGCGCGGTGGAGACGGGCATCCTCGAGGACCTGTGGAACGCGCCGCCGAAGGAGGTCTACTCCTACACCCAGGACCCGACGGTCCACTTCCAGGCGCCCGACGAGCTGGTGATCACGTTCGACAAGGGCGTGCCGGTGGCCATCGACGGCAAGCCGGTCACGATGCTCGAGGCCATCAAGGAGCTCAACACCCGCGCCGGCGCGCACGGCATCGGCAGGCTCGACATGGTCGAGGACCGGCTGGTGGGCATCAAGAGCCGCGAGGTGTACGAGGCGCCGGGCGCGATCGCGCTGATCACCGCGCACCAGGAGCTGGAGAACGTCACCGTCGAGCGCGACCTGGCCCGGTTCAAGCGGCAGGTCGAGCAGCGCTGGGGCGAGCTGGTGTACGACGGCCTGTGGTTCTCGCCGCTGAAGGACGCGCTGGACGGCTTCGTCGCGAAGACGCAGGAGCACGTGACCGGTGAGATCCGCATGGTGCTGCACGGCGGCACCGCGACCGTGACGGGTCGGCGCAGCGACGAGTCGCTGTACGACTTCAACCTGGCGACCTACGACGAGGGCGACACCTTCGACCAGTCGCTGGCGAAGGGTTTCGTGCAGCTGTGGGGCCTGCCCAGCAAGATCGCGGCGAAGCGCCAGCAGAGCAAGAACTGACCGTTTCCGACAGAGAGTGACAGCGTGACCGAGAAGGACAGCGGACAGCCGGTGGCCCTGTGGGGCGGGCGGTTCGCGAGCGGCCCTGCCGAAGCGATGGCGGCGCTCTCCGCCTCGACCCACTTCGACTGGCGACTGGCGCCCTACGACATCGCCGGCTCCCGGGCGCACGCCCGCGTGCTGCACCGGGCGGGGCTGCTCACCGGCGACGAGCTGGAAGCGATGCTCGCCGCGCTCGGCACGCTGGCCGACGACGTCGCGTCCGGCGCGTTCACGCCGACCATCGCGGACGAGGACGTGCACACGGCCCTCGAACGCGGTCTGCTGGAACGCGCCGGCGCGGAGCTCGGCGGCAAGCTGCGCGCCGGCCGCTCGCGCAACGACCAGGTGGCCACGCTGTTCCGGATGTGGCTGCGGGACGCGGCACGCCGCGTGGTCACGGGCACGCTCGACGTCGTCGACGCGCTGGTCGCGCAGGCGGACCGGTACCCGGACGCGGTCCTGCCGGGCCGTACGCACCTTCAGCACGCGCAGCCCGTTCTGCTGGCGCACCACCTGCTGGCCCACGCGCAGTCGCTGCTGCGCGATGTCGGCAGGCTGCGTGACTGGGACGTCCGCGCCGCGGAGTCGCCGTACGGCTCCGGCGCGCTGGCGGGCTCCTCGCTCGGTCTCGACCCCGACGCCGTGGCCGAGGAGCTGGGTTTCACCACGTCGGTGGAGAACTCGATCGACGGCACCGCCTCGCGCGACTTCGCCGCCGAGTTCGCGTTCGCGGTGGCGATGCTCTCGGTGAACCTCTCGCGGATCGCCGAGGAGGTCATCATCTGGAACACGGCCGAGTTCGGCTACGTCACGCTCGACGACGCGTGGGCCACGGGCAGCTCGATCATGCCGCAGAAGAAGAACCCGGACGTCGCGGAGTTGACGAGGGGCAAGTCGGGCAGGCTGATCGGCAACCTCACCGGGCTGCTCGCGACGCTCAAGGCGCAACCGCTCGCCTACAACCGGGACCTGCAGGAGGACAAGGAGCCGGTCTTCGACTCCGTCGAGCAGCTCGAGCTGCTGTTCCCCGCGATCGCCGGGATGCTCGGCACGCTCACCTTCCACACCGAGCGCCTGGCCGAGCTGGCACCGGCCGGGTTCACGCTCGCCACTGACATCGCCGAGTGGCTCGTGCGGCAGGGCGTGCCGTTCCGCGACGCGCACGAGGTGGCGGGCGAGTGTGTGCGGGTCGCGGAGGGCCGTGACGCCGGACTCGACGAGCTGACCGACGACGAGCTGGCGAAGATCCACCCGGCTCTCACGCCGAGTGTGCGCGAGGTCCTTACCGTCGAGGGCTCCGTGGCCTCGCGGGACGCCCGTGGCGGCACGGCGCCGGCGCGGGTCGCCGAGCAGCGCGACCGGCTCGTCGCGCGGCTGGCCGGGCACCGGGCGTGGGCGACAGGGTGATCGACCACCTCGGCGGGCTCCTAGAGTGGTGGTTGGCCTTTCCGACCGACACTGCTGGGGGAGTCGTGCCGTTCCCGACCCGTGGGCCCGTGCCGCGATGAGCCGTCAGCTCACGCGCGACGAGCTCGCCATCGATCCCGTCGACCTCGCCCGGCGGCTGCTGGGCTGCGTGCTGGAGTCGCGTGGCGAGCAGGGCACCGTGCGGGTGCGGCTGGCCGAGGTCGAGGCATACCGCGGGCTCGACGACCCGGCCTCGCACTGCTATCGGGGCCGCACGCCGCGCAACGACGTGATGTGGGGTCCGGCGGGGCACCTGTACGTGTACTTCGTCTACGGCATGCACTTCTGCGCCAACATCGTCGGGCTCACCGACGGGCAGCCGGGTGCGGTGCTGCTGCGGGCCGGAGAAGTGCTGGAGGGCACCGAGCTGGCCAGGGCGCGCCGCCCGACCGCGAGGGGCAACGGGGCCGTCGCGAAAGGCCCCGCTGTGCTCACGTCCGTGCTCGGTGTCGACCGGGCCCACAACGGTATCGACCTCACCGATCCGGAGGCGTCCGTGCGCCTGCTCGACGGTCCGCGCGTGCCACCGGAGCGGATCCGCACCGGCCCCCGGGTGGGGGTGGCCGCGGCGATGGACATCCCCTGGCGGTTCTGGATCGACGGGTCGCCCGCGGTCAGCACCTACCGGCGGGGCGGCCGGGTTCGTGCCCGGGCTGAGGGGTGAACCGGGGCGTGGGGGAAAATCCGGTGCGTGAGTGAGCACATTCTTGACGAGCTGGCCTGGCGAGGGCTGATCACGCAGTCCACCGACCTCGGCGCGCTGCGGCGCGATCTCGACGCGGGTCCGCTGGCGGTCTATATCGGGTTCGACCCGACCGCCCCGAGCCTGCACGCCGGCCACCTCGTGCAGATGCTGGTGCTGCGGCGTTTCCAGAACGCCGGGCACCGGCCGGTGCTGCTCGCGGGCGGGGGCACCGGGCTGATCGGCGACCCCCGCGATGTCGGTGAGCGCACGCTGAACTCCGAGGAGACGGTCCGGGAGTGGGCCGAGCGGCTGCGCGGGCAGCTCGCGAAGTTCGTGGACTTCGGCCACGCGGACCTGCCGCCCATCGAGGTCAACAACCTCGACTGGCTCGGCGCGATGTCGGTGCCCGTGTTCCTGCGTGACGTCGGCAAGCACTTCTCCGTCAACACGATGCTGGCGCGCGAGACCGTCAAGCGCAGGCTCGAGGGCGACGGGATCTCCTACACGGAGTTCAGCTACATGTTGCTGCAGGCGACCGACTACCGGGAGCTGTACGAGCGGCACGGGGTCAAACTGCAGATCGGCGGATCCGACCAGTGGGGCAACATCGTCGCGGGGGTCGACCTGGTGCGACGGGTGCACGGCGCGCAGGTGCACGCGGTGACCACTCCGCTGGTGACCGACTCCGAGGGGCGCAAGCTGGGGAAGTCCACCGGCGGCGGCAACGTCTGGCTGGATCCGGAGATGACCACTCCGTACGCCTGGTACCAGTACTTCCTCAACCTGCCCGACGCGAGCGTCGTGGAGTACCTCAAGCTGCTGACGTTCCTGAGCAGGGACGAGATCGCGGAGCTGGAGACGGCCACCGCTGAGCGTCCGGCCGCTCGCCTCGCCCAGCGCAGGCTGGCGCAGGAGCTGACGGACCTCGTGCACGGCGAGGAGCAGACGCGTCAGGTGATCGCGGCGAGCCAGGCTCTCTTCGGCAGGGGCGAGCTCGGCGAGCTGGACGAGCCGACGCTCAACGCCGCGCTGGCCGAGATCCCCACCGGGGAGGTCAAGCTCGCGGAAGAGCCGACGATCGTCGACCTGCTCGTGGCGGGCGGCCTGGTGGACAGCAAGGGCGCCGCGCGCCGCACGGTGAAGGAGGGCGGCGCGTACGTGAACAACACCAAGATCACCGCCGAGGACTGGCGGCCCGGTGGGTCGGACGCGTTGCACGGGCGCTGGCTCGTGGTGCGCCGGGGCAAGCGGAACCTCGCCGGCGTGCGCGTCCTGCGCTGAGCCGGGCCAGGGGGGTCCCTGAGCTGCGAATACGCGGTTCAGGGACCCCCCTGTTCGAGGGGTGTTCCGGGGGGTGTAATCTTTTCTTCGTTGCCGGGGAGACCGGGCCGGTGGGAGACCACAGGGCGCGGGTTACCAGGCCGGGGAATACGAACCAAGCTCCCGCTGTTGTGGTAGAGTGGGTGTTCCTCGATCGGAGCGACAAGCCCCCAAGATGAACCGCAAGGTTTACGGCGGGGTTTGTTTATGCTCCGGACAGCTGGAAATACAACATCGTGTTGTTTGAGAACTCAACAGTGTGTTTGTGAGCTTGTAGTCTTTGATAGTTTTGCCCCTTTTTTTGTGGGTTTCTTTGAGGCTATTGTTGTTTGATAGCCAGGTTTCTTTGACAGCATTGTTGGAGAGTTTGATCCTGGCTCAGGACGAACGCTGGCGGCGTGCTTAACACATGCAAGTCGAACGCTGAAGCTCAGCTTGCTGGGTGGATGAGTGGCGAACGGGTGAGTAACACGTGGGTAATCTGCCCTGTACTCTGGGATAAGCCTGGGAAACTGGGTCTAATACCGGATAGGACCATTGCAGGCATCTGTGGTGGTGGAAAGCTTTGGCGGTATGGGATGGGCCCGCGGCCTATCAGCTTGTTGGTGGGGTGATGGCCTACCAAGGCGGTGACGGGTAGCCGGCCTGAGAG
>NZ_SWMS01000017.1 GCF_005146945.1 Prauserella endophytica | reverse complement strand
ACACCTGTCCACGACACGAAATACCAGGTCAACGGCAAGATTCGGAAATCGAAGTCGAGATAACCGCAGCCATGATCGACCGGCTCGTCCACCACGCCGAAGTGATCGCCCTCAAAGGGCGACAGCTACCGGCTCAAGAACCGCGACCTCGGCCGCGTCCCCGCCGCCAGCACAACCGAAGAGTAAACATCAACACGCCGGGCAGAGGGGTCAGGATTCAGATGCCGAAAAGTGTTCAAGATTCACGTGCCGTTGACAGCTCGAGCGTTAGCACCGAATTCGACCAGCAAGCCGACACTTGGCTGACGAGAGGACTCGTACTCAACCGGCAAGCTGAAGGCTCCTCAGCCTCCTCAGCTGCCGGTTCGAGCCGATGGCGTCGGCAAGTGCCACGGCATGTTCGACATGGTGTCTCGCACTTTCCAAATCCCTTGAATACACGAACGCAGTTGCAAGGTCGACCCGTAGTGCTACCTGTGCGCGCGTAAAACTCGGATCGAGGTCGTCCAGCGCACCCGCCAGAACATCGACTGCCTCGGGTTCACCGACACGCGCCAACGCGTGCCCACGCCAGCGAGCAAGATGAACGTCGCCGTGTGCCACGTATGGACGCTCCAAGTCGTAACCCCCAGCCGGGAGCAATGCCGCCGCCTCATCGAAGGCTCGCAAGCTAGCCGTGCGCCGGTTGGCTCCCGCCAACGCTTCACCATGAGCAGCAGCCAGCCAGGAACGCAAGACCCTTGGGACGCGACCTACCCGCTTACGTACCTCGCTCAGCAACTGGACAGCTTCGACCTTTTGACCAAGATCGATCAGCACGAATGCCCGTTCAGCCGTCGCGTGTGCCTCGAACAACAGG
The DNA here is from genome assembly GCF_005146945.1 of Prauserella endophytica. Taxonomy (GTDB): domain Bacteria; phylum Actinomycetota; class Actinomycetes; order Mycobacteriales; family Pseudonocardiaceae; genus Prauserella_A; species Prauserella_A endophytica. The sequence goes on along the minus strand of NZ_SWMS01000017.1, from coordinate 153,914 downwards.
TCACCGGACTCCCGAGCTGCCGTCTTCGCGCGCTCGTAAAAGCGCCACGACGTCGACAGGCACCCGGCATCAAGTGCTTGCCAGCCAGCGAGTGTGCACACCTCAGACAGCAGCGACGCCAGGCGGCGACGCCGAGCCGGTTGGAGACTGTGTCGCAGCAGCGCCGAAACCTGCTCGACCTTGGTCGCCGTCTCTTCGTGCGCTACGACAGCTCCGAGCTGCCGATCGAGCCGTCGGATCATCGTCAGCTGCCCATGCAGCAGGTCGATCAGCTCGTCGTCCACCTGCGCAGCACTCCGCAACCTCGTCAGCAGTTCCGCTTCTCCCGCGTCGCTCGTCGGTCGCTCAGCAGGGGCAGACAGCAGCACGTCGATCGGCACGCCGAAGATCCGCTCCAGCAGGCGCACTGTAGCCGGTCGCGGCTTGCCCAGCGGCTTTCCCTTCGGACCACGACCGGACACCAGGCGGTCCAGGTGACGGAGACTCAAGGTTCCCTGCTCTCCGTGCTCACGGGCGAAGCGCTCGGCGAACTCCACGAACTCCTGAAGCGTCTCCCGGCGCACCTCACGTATCTGCTGCTCGAGCACGGTGCGCGGCTCTCTACCGCCGTGGCTCGCTCCCGTAGATCCGCTGCCATTGACTCCCATAAGACGGCCCCGTGTCTGGTGCGTGTCGTACTCGTTCCGCCTGCGCTGATGGCAAGCTGGTTTTAGTCTTACACACATCATCGTCACTGTTCAGGACGATTCATGGATTCGGGGAGATCAGCCTTGACGACCACCAGGAGACTGCACGTCGTCTGGCATCGTTGCGAGCGAGATGGCCGGGAGCACGCAGTGACCGACATCGAGTTCGCCCGCGGCCCACGGCGAAACGAGGGCCTCTACACCGCCGTCTGCGGCCACATCGTCCAGCCCGGCTCGATGTTGCTCCCTCCGGCGGCTGGATGTCCACGATGCGAAAGGCGCCTGCACAGGCCGTTCGCGCATCACCCTACGGGTCGAATGCCGGGTCGGCATCGCAGAAACCGCAGCCGGCACCAGCCGACCGAACTACCGCTGCCGCGACAGGTCGAGCACCGGGGTACGACACCGAGGACCAGCCGATGACGACCGGAGACGACGACCTCGCGAACCGTCTGGATGCGATCGAACGACGCATCGACGACATCGGCCAAACGCTCGACTCACTCGCAGAGCTGCTTGCGTCGCTGCGTGACGGCTGTCCAGACGACCCCTATCACCCTCGACAGCTACGCGCAGAGCGCCGCAGAGACGGCTTCCGGCGGTGGCGTCACAGGCGTCACTGGCGCTGTTTTCGCAGGTAGCCACCTGTTCCCACCCGTCACGGCGGCCGTGACGGGTGGGACGGCTCGTGACGGCTTACGACCCACGTCCGCAGCCCTGCTCGGCAGCGGCTCGACGGATGTCCGCAACCAGGTAGCCGCGCACCTGCCGCGTCTCCCCGTCCTCGGTCGTGATCCTTCTCCGTTCGGACGAACAGCCGTACTCACTCATCTGCCGCCCGAACGCGTTCGGCTCGAAGTCGAGAGCACCGACGAGTTCAGCGGTTGGTATGAACTCACGGTCGTCGGCGTTGGCCTCGATGTACTCGACCACTGCCGCCAACGGATCCGGTAGGTCGACGGGCGCCGGCGCGGAGCCGATCGCCTTCGCGGCGCCTACAGGGTCGAGCAGCAACGCGGCGTCCTCGCCCGCCGCGTGACCGGTGAGTGTCCCGGCCGCCAGCCGTAGAGCACGACCGCGACGGCAGATGTCCTGCCAGTCCTCCACCGGCATGTAATAGGTCCGCACCGTCATCGCGAGGACGTCAGCTCCGGCCTGCGTCTCGCCGTCCGGACGAAGGATGCCCACACCCTTGTGTGAGGGAAGCAGCCGGCTGCTGTCGTAGCCACGCGTGTTCATCTGCTCTCCGAGCACGATGTTGCTGTCCCGCCAGTCCATCACCCGCAGTGCGAAGCGCGAGCCGAGCACCGCGCGCAGCCCGGACGGGATGGTCTTCGAGTCGGGCCGCTGTGTCGCGAGGACGAGCACGACCCCGGCCGCGGGGGCTTTCTTCGCCAGCCACGTGAGCAACTCCCCGATGTACTCGCCCGCGGTGAGCTTCTTGCCCTGCACGTCGATGGGCGTTCGGTCCTCCAATGGAACCTGGACCTCGTCGATGAAGATCGCTGTGATCGGCATGTTCAGCGCCGAATCCCTGGACATATCTGGCGTGATTTTGGATTCGGGGCAGATCTCGTCATCGAGGTCTCGCATGCGCCGGTACCGGCTTTGCACCTCCGAGACTAGCTCGACGAGCCAGTCCTTCAACGCCAGCACATGCTCCGTGTCGTCACCGGAGAGGAAGCGATGCGCGACCTGTTCCGCAGCGACCCAGTCCTTTCCTGCCTTGAAGTCCGCGACGTACAACCTCGTATGCGGATCGAGGACGAGTCCGGCGGCCGCAAGCCGTGCCGCGAAGGTCTTTCCCTGCCTCGGGATCGCGCCAACGAGCAATGAGGTCCACACCAGGGGCAGATCGATACGGCGATCCCGCGCGTCCCGGCCGAACGGCACCGGTTGCCACGCGTCCCATTGCGACACCCCGAGCAACGGTGTTCGCCGCGGCGGAGTCGCGTACGGATCTTCGTCGGCGACCCACATCGACACCCTGCCCGCGTGCCCGCCGTTCCCCCGTACACGCTCCACGATCAACTGGATCTCGTCGACTGCCAACGCTGAGGCGAGTGCCTCGCGGTGCTTCACGACGTCTGCGGCCTTACGAGTGGCAGGCAGGTCGACGATGACCGACCAGCCGTCGCCGACCCGGGTCGCCCGCTCGACCAGACGGAGCGACTCGTCCTTCCCGATCAGCTTCGCGTCGCGGAAGGCGTCGACCAAGACTTGGGTGTCCATGGTCCACGTCAGGGTGCGCGGTCCCGCCAGTGACGGCTTGCGTCCCGGCTTCCCGTCCTTGCGCCTGCCGAGGACGGCCAGCGCCACGGACGCCGCGGCGGCAACTATCCGCAACGGGCGCTCACCGTAGATGGCGGCGATGATGAAGATCGCCAAGGTAACAGCGACGAGTACCGCACCCGTAACCTTCCACCGGAACAACGTGAGCGCCCTGATCTCGGTGAACTTGTCCGCAAGCTTCTGAGACTCCTCTGCCGCCTCGCGATAGTCCCGTACGGTGATCCACCGGCGCCACAACCGCGCGCCTGTCACAAGTCCGCGCACCACCGCCCCCACGAACCGCCAGGGCGAGCGCAGGACGGCAACGATCCCGTCCTTCAACGCCTGCACCGCCTGCGCACGAGTCTTCAGACTGAGGGGCACCCGTGGGGAAGAGTGCCACCACCGGCGCAGCCGACGACGCCACGGGACCCGCACAGCCGGGAACGGTTGGTCCTCGACGAGCTCACCGTCCAGGACGGACTCACATCGCTGCAACTCCGGTGAACCCTCGCGCGCGAGGGACGAGCCTGTCGCGGATGCGTTCATGGAACCCGGCTCGTGGGCGTTCATGAGCGCTCGCCTCCCTGCGCGATCTCGTGCGCAAGGGCTTCGGCCACGCGAGGCGACAAGCCTCGGGAGCAGCCAGTCGCTCGACGCACCCATGCTGGGGTGATGACCACATCCGGCGTCCATGCCTCTCGAGCCTCCACCAGGTAGTCGCGGAACAGTTTCCGCCGCGCTGGCTTGCGAGGAGTGCGGCGACCAGGCCGGTCAGATCCCCGAGTGACCGAGAAGGCTTCCGCGAACGCGACGTTCACGGCCTCGGTCAACTTGTCCCGCAGATCTGTCACCGCCTCGGCGGCCACGAACACGAGCAGCGGCGGGACCGAATGGAGCACGACACCGGACAACGAAGCCGCCGCGTAGGACTCCCAGGTGTTCATGACGTAGGTCGCCGCCAAGGTGAACCACTTCGCGCGGCGAACCCATCGTCCTGTCCGAACCTGGTACCGCGCCGTCACCTGCTCGGCCCGCAGGATCGCCAGCAGCACCAGCGACACGGTGGGATCGAGCAGCCACGCCGCGAGCCACGGCAGTGACCAGGCGGCCGCGTCGCCGGCCGCGAACGACTGGACGTTGGCCATGGTGAACGCCAGACCAAGGATGATCCCGGCCCAGCAGAGGCGGTCGACCTGCGCGCGGACCTTCTCGACGCGCAAGGCAATGACGTCCGGATCTGCCTGGTACGAACGCAGCTCCGCAGCCTCGGCTGCCTCCTGTGCGAGTCGCTGTGCACTGGTGGACGCCCGCGGCTCCATTGTGGTGCGGCCGGGTGGCCGCCCGGAGGCGGCCACCCTTTCCCTGCCCCGCTTCTGGTCACTCATCGGCGGTCACCTCGGCGCCTTGTCGTGTCCAGCGACGTGACCGTCAACGTGCGCGTCAGCACGTAGGCGGCGAGGAGATCGGGCAGAGCGAGCACAACGACCAGCAACGTCGTGTTGCCTGGATTCACGATCACCAGCCACTGGACGCCGACGAACGCGGCCGCCATGAACACGACACGTCCGGCAAGTGACACCGCCCGCGCGCCGGCACGTGCGGTCTCTGCGGCCTTACGCGCCCGTCGGCTACCGAGCCGCCAGACGACTGCCAAAGCGAGCAGTACTCCCGCTCCGGCCATGACCTGCTCAGGGGTGAGGTCGATCGTCACGGCAGCTCCTCTCCCCACACACCTCGGTTGATGTGCCGCCATTTCCACACGCGGTAGACCTCGCGCCGATCGGTGTCGGCCAGCGCGCCCCAGATTCCAACCGTGTCGGCGCCTGCGGCGCGGAGCTCCAGCTCGAGGCACTCCTGGATGACCGGGCACCCGGCGCATGCGGCCGCCGCGAGCGCGCGGTCCGGGTCCGGCACGCCAGTCAGGTCCGGCATGCCGTCGCGGTCGAAAGCCCAGAAACACAGGCCGTCGCGGGTGACAACCTCGCAGAGCACGTCGTCGGGCAGATCCGCGAGATAGTCGAGGCTCTCGGCGATCTCGTCGTAGTCGTCCTGGTTCACCACGCGTCACCCCCGGCAAGCCGGGCAACCTCGCGCGCGGTACGACGCTCGGCCACGATGCGGGCGGGGTCGACGCACCGTCCCGACTCGGCTGCCTCGCTGATCAGCCGTTCGAGCGCGGCGGCAGGGATGACGTAGCGGTACCGGACTCGGACAGCCGGGAAGGCGTCCTCCCGGATGGCACGGTAGAGGGTGGACGGGTCGACACGGACGATCCGTGCCGCCTCTCGGACCGTGTAGAACACCGGCTTGCCGGCATTCGACATAGGGGTATCCATGAATGAATTCCTTCGAGATAGTTTCAGCGCAATTATGCGCTAATATCAGCGTATGTACGGATAGTATTGACCCAATTGCGCGAGGCGCCCTCGCGCCTTCGTGGTGGAGCGCTAATCTCGGCGCTGAGGCGGACCACGGAGGAATGGGTGACGGAGGACTGGACTGCAGTCGCGCGGGCGATCAACGAGCGCATGAACGAGCTCGGACTCCGCCAGCGCGAGCTCGCGGAGCGCTCGCACGTCTCGCAGGCGATCGTGCGTGAACTCCAGCACCGCACCGTGGAGCGGCGCCGCAGCAAGCGCACACTCGAGGCGCTGTCCCTGGCCCTGGAGTGGCATCCGGGCCACCTCTCGGCGGTACTTGCCGGACGAAAGCCTTTGCGCCCTGGGGAAACCGGAGATGACCCGACCGATCAGATCCTCGCGCGGCTGGCTGCGATCGAAGGCCGACTCGACGACATCACCAAGCGCTTGGACGCGATGAGCGTTGATGTCGCGGCCCTGACCGACCCGACGTTGCGCCGCCGCTCTCGGTAGGTCGCCGATGCGCTGCCGGTGCCGTTTGGTGTCTTCGTTCATGAAACCAGGAAACGGCAGCGCAAGCATTCTTCGCAGGTGGCGGCGGTTAACCCTGAGCCCGTTAACCACAATTAACTTCGCAGGTCAGCACGATTATCGCCGAGGTGATAATTGATGGCCGCGACCAAATTGCAGGCTGTCCGCAAGCAGCTCGAGTACAAGGCCGCGGACGTCATCACGCTGGTGGTTCGGCGCGCCGACGCGCTGGGTCTCGCGATCATGGAGCCGGCCAGCCTGAAGACGAAGCTCTCCCGGTGGGAGAACGGCCACGAGCAGGTGAGTGAGCCATACCGACGGCTGTTCCGCGACGTGTACGGCCGGACGAACGGCGAGCTCGGGTTCCCGGATGACGACGAAGACGACGAGGTCGCCGAGCTGCGGTCACGGCTGGCGCTGGCGCGCAGCGTCGACGCGGGGGCTGTCGAGGCGTTCCGTCAGCAGGTCGACAACGCACGACGCGTCGACCGGCAGTTCGGTGGTATCACCCTGCTGGACCAGCTCCACAGCCTGATCAAGCAGCTCGAGGGCCTCCTCAGCTACAGCACGGCCCGAGGTCAGCGGGAGGCGCTGGCGCAGGTCCTCGTGGAAGCGTCCACGCTCGCCGGCTGGGTGTCGCTCGACCGAAACGCCATCAGCCAAGCTTGGGGCCACTACGAGCGCGCGAAGGCGGCCGCCCGCGAGTTCGGCTCGCCCACCGCCTTGGCGCATGCGCTCGCCGAGCAGGCCTTCGTGCTGATCGACATCGGTGAGACCGCGAGCGCGGTCGAGGAACTCGACCACGCCCGCTCCCTTGGCGAACATCGGGTGTCGTCCCTGCTCCAGGCATGGTTGACCGCAGCGAGCGGCGAGGGCTTCGCGGCAGCAGGTGACGGCCCACAGGCGCTCAGGGCGTTCGACAGCGCCGACGAGCTCCTACCGGTGGACCCGCATGACCCGTCGCTGCCGTTCCTGTTCCTCGGCGACTCGCACCTCGACCGCTGGCGGGGCAACGCACTGGCGAAGCTGGGCGAACCGGAGGCCATCCAGCACCTCACCGACGCGCTCCCCCGGCTACCTGCGGCCTTCGTGCGCGCGAGGGTGGGCATGATGGTCGATCTCGCCTTCGCACATGCCGCGGCCGGGGACCGCGACGAGGCCCAACGCTACGCACGCCAGGCCCGGCAGCTTGGGCTCCAGATCAGGTCCGACCGGCATCTCCGACGACTGGGCGGCTTGATCCTGCCGACCGGTAGATCACGATCGCTGTGAGTTCAGGTAGTAGAGCAGCGCAACGAGGGTGCCCGACCCGAGCAGTTCCTGCCGCTGAGCGAGCTCATTGACGCGGGAGAGCGGAACCCACTCGACGCGGCCGACCTCCTCGGTGTCGGTCGGGTCGCCGATGCGCTCGGCGCCGCGCCAGAGGTAGACGTCCATCGGCGCGGTGACCTGGCCCGGAAGTGGCTCGAAGCTCACCAGATGCTCGCCCTCGCCGATGGGCTGCCAGCCGCTCTCCTCGGCCGCCTCCCGCGCCGCGGTCGCGGCGGAGTCCTCCTCGTCGTCCACGAGGCCACCCAGCAACTCGTACCCCCACTGCTTCGTGGCGAACCGGTACCGCCAGAGCATGAGCGCCTCATGCCGATCGTTGACGACCAGCGCGATGGCGATGCGCGCGAGGTGCACCACGTGGTACTCCCAGCGCTTTCCGTTCGGAGCCTGCACGTCTGTCAAGCCCACCTTGACCCAGCGGTTGTCGTAGATCAGCCGCTCACCGAAGGTTTGCCATGCACCACGTTCCTCAGCCACGGGCCACAGGCTACGCCTTGGTGATCGCCACGTGCCCGCGTGCTTGCGTGCCGTTGTGGCGGAACATGCGGCCAATCAGCAGGCCTTGGCCTGCGCAACGGAGCTCCTGGTTGCCTAGTTCGAGGGTCTGCGCTTCGGCATTCGTGAGCCGAGAATTTCCGCAGCTTTCCGGTCCGCCGCAGCGACCCAAGCCGCGTACACCCGGAGGGTTGTCGCTCCGCCCCCGCCATGTCCGAGGCGGCCCGCAACCGTTCGGAGATCTATGCCGGCGGTCAACAGCTCGGTCGCGGAGTAATGCCGCAGCGCGTGCAGGTGTGTCGTTATCCCAAGCCGCTTAGCCATCTTCTTGTATCGGTTCGACACAGCATCTGGCGGATACGGGCTCGTCACGTCGCCCCGCATGCCGACGAAGACGTAAGAATCCTCCTGCCATTTAGCGCCGAGTTCCGCAAACATCTCCTGACACCGAATTTTGTGCTCGCGAAGCAGCACGACCGTTTCCGTGTCGAGCGCGATGCGACGAATCTGGTGGGTCTTCGTGTCCTTCTCCCTCCCCACACCGCGCACCGTCGTGTAACTGCTGCGGACATCGACGATGCCCTCGTCTAGGTCGACACGGGACCACCGCAGAGCGCACACCTCACCGCGACGCATGCCCGTGGTCATCACGAGCCACACCAGCGCGCCCCACGCCTCGTCCAGCTCGAACGCCTTCTCGACCAACCGCGCAGCCTGCGCCGGCGACGGCGGATCAGGTTGTGGCGGCGCCTGGCGCGGCCGCTGAGCAACCTTGGCCGGGTTCGAGGTGATCCAGTCCCACCGCTCGGCGGCGTTGAGCACCCCACTGATGATCGAGTGGATCTGCCGCACCGTGGACTGAGCCATCGCCTTGCACTCGTGCGGCTTGCACTTCGCCTTCTTACAGTCGTGTTCGCCCTCAACCTTGTGCTCGATGAACGGCATCCCATCACAACGCACCCGGCATCGCCGCAATTCGCCATAGAGCGTTTCGAGATTACGCGCGCTGAGCTTGTTCACCGGCATCTCGCCCAGCGCAGGCCGAATGGTGCGCTCGATGTAGCCGACATAGCCGTGCCTCGTCGTCGGCTCTATATCCGCCGTGCGTAGCCACTCGTCGATGGCGTACGAGAACGTCACGGCCGTGCTCGGCGAGCGCTGCTTGTCTACCTGCGCTTGCAGCTTCGTCATGACCTTGTCGGCGCGCCGGTACGCCGCCTTGTCGGTGCCCTTGACGGTCTCCGACAGGTAGATCTCCTTGCCGGTCACCGGATCGACACCCGAGTACACCCGCACCTGCAACGAGCCACCGCGGCGGCGGATGTTGCCCCTGCCTCGGCGGTCGCTCCCCTGCTCTGCCCCAGTCATGACACCCAGCGTCCGACGACAGCCAGGGCCACGTCAACGATCCACCCATGGACACAACCATGGACAGATGATCTTGAGGCTCGAGCTAGAATGCTGTTTGAACTGGTCAGAAGGGTGGGCCGGGCGGGGCTCGAACCCGCGGCCAAGGGATTATGAGTCCCCTGCTCTAACCAACTGAGCTACCGGCCCCCGGGAGCGCTCCGGCTCCCCGCTTGAGCCCGTGGTGACAGCCTGGCAGGCCCAGCGAGTCGCACTATATCTGGTGCTCCCGGCTCTCGAGGTAGCGCTCCAGCAGATCCGCTTTCGCCTCTCGGCCGAGCAGGCGGTACGCCCTCGCCCACACCTCCGGGTCTCCGATCGGCAGGCCCTGCCACTCTCCCGTCACCCTGGTCGGCAGGGCTTCCACACCGGCAGGGCCCGTCAGGGCGAAGTTGACCATCACGTCTACCCCGTCGATCACGTACCGGCCCTGGTCGAGCTCGCGGTAGGTCAGGCTCGCCGCGTCGAGTGCCTCCCTCACCGTCTCGGCGTCCGCGTCGACCGTGACGTCCCAGTCGTTGGCGACCTCGGCGAGGCCCAGCGCCACCAGCAGGCCCGAACCACCCACCGCCGGGTTCAGGCCTGCGGCACGCAGGGCGGTCACAACGCGGACGACGGGTTCCAAAGGCGGGATGCGCATGGGGCCAAGCCAAGCACAACCTCGCGGCCGTACGGTCCCGAACGCGCAACTCGGCGTCGGGAGCGGGCAACTCGCGGGCCTGAGCGGGGGACTCGCGGGCCTGAGCGGGGGACTCGCGGGCCTGAGCGCGCGACTCGCGGGCCGGGGCAGGCAGCGTCACTCACGATCCGCCGGGCGCAGGTCGAGCCTGCGGAGCAGCTGGGCGTTGAGGGCCACGATCACGGTCGAGAGGCTCATCGCGATCGCTCCGGCGGCGGGCGGGAGCACGAACCCGATCGGCGCGAGCACCCCGGCCGCCAGCGGCACCGACAGCAGGTTGTACCCGGTCGCCCACGTGAGGTTCTGCCACATCTTGCGGTAGCTGGCCGCCGAGAGCCTGCGCGTCGCGAGGACGCCGCGCGGGTCGTCGGAGGCGAGCACCACGCCCGCCGACTCGATGGCCACGTCGGTGCCCGCGCCGATCGCTATGCCGACGTCGGCGCGTGCCAGCGCGGGCGCGTCGTTCACCCCGTCGCCGACCATCACCACGCGCTCGCCACGCTGCCGCAGCTCGCTCACCGCCGCGTCCTTGTCGGCGGGCAGCACCTCGGCGAACACCTCGTCCACACCGAGGTCCTTCGCCACCGCCTCCGCGACGTTGCGCGCGTCGCCGGTGATCATGACGACCCGGATGCCCTCGGCGTGCAGCCTCTCCACGGTCTCGCGCGACTCGGGCCGCACCTCGTCGGCGAGCGCCAGCGCGCCGGCGATTTCGCCGTCGACGAGCACGTGCAGCACGATCGCGCCCCGCGCGGCCCACTCCCCCGTCTCGCGGGCCAGCTCCACGGGCGGCTCGGCGCCGCGCTCGCGCAGCAGTGCGGGGCCGCCGACGGCGACCGCGCGACCGTCCACTGTGGCCTCCACACCGCGTCCGGTCAGCGATCGGAAATCCCTCGCCGGGGGCACGGCACCACGCTCGCTGGCCGCCTCCACGATGGCGCGGGCCAGCGGGTGCTCGGAGTCGCGTTCCGCCGCGGCCGCCAGCGCGAGCACCTCGTCGCGCTCGTGTTCACCGGCCGCGACGACGGCCGTGACCGAGGGCCTGCCCTGGGTGAGCGTGCCGGTCTTGTCGAACAGCACCGCGTCAACGGTGCGCATGCGCTCCAGCGCGAGCCGGTCCTTCACCAGGATGCCCGCCTTGGCCGACAGCGCCGTCGAGATCGCGATCACCAGCGGGATGGCGAGGCCCAGCGCGTGGGGGCAGGCGATGACGAGCACCGTCACCGTGCGTTCCACGGCGGTGGTCGCGTCGCCCAGCGCGAGCCACACGGCGAAGGTCAGGGCCCCGACGCCGAGTGCGAACCAGAACAGCATCGCCGCGGCCCGGTCGGCCAGCGCCTGCGCGCGCGAGCGGGAGCCCTGTGCGTCTGCGACGAGCCGCTGGATGCCCGCCAGCGCGGTGTCCTCGCCGACCGCCTCGACGCGGACGCGGATGGCCGAGTCCGTCGCGACCGTCCCGGCGACCACACGGTCGCCCACGTCGCGGCGCACCGTGCGCGACTCCCCCGTCACCATCGACTCGTCCAGCTCGGCGCTGCCGTCGACCACGCTGCCGTCCGCGGGCACCCGGCCGCCGGAGCGGACCAGCACCGTGTCGCCGACACGCAGGTCCGCGAGCGCGACCGGGCGGACCTCACCGTCCTCCACGCGCTCCGCCGTGTCGGGCAGGAGCTCGGCCAGCGCCTCCAGTGCGCCCGACGCCTGTCCCAGCGCGCGCATCTCGAGCCAGTGCCCGAGCAGCATGATCACGACCAGCAGCGCGAGTTCCCACCAGAAGTCGAGCTCCAGGTCACCGATGCCGAGCGTGGTGAGCCCGCTGGCGACGAACGCGACCGTGATGGCGAGCGCGACGAGCGTCATCATGCCGGGCCTGCGCTCGCGCAGCTCCCCCACCGCTCCGGACAGGAACGGCCAGCCGCCGTAGAAGTAGACGACCGTACCCAGCACCGGCGAGATCCAGCTCGCCCAGCCGGGCACCTCGTAGCCGAGCAGGTCGCCGATCATGCCGGACGCCGCGACCACGGGGATCGCGAGCACCAGACTGAGCCAGAACTTGTCGCGGAACACCGCGGCGTGGTCGCCGTGCCCGGAATGCCCGGAGTGAACCGTGCGTGTGTCGTGTTGTTCGTGCTGCGCGTGTTGCTGTGTCTCCACGACGACCTCCCTTTGCCGAACGCACACCACTATACCCCGTGGGGGTATATTTGCAAGTACCCCCTGCCCGTATTTGACCCGAGCCCCTCTCCCGTGTTGAGTAGGCGCATGCGAACCGTTCTGGTCGTCGGTGGATACGGCGCCGTCGGCGCCACCGTCACGCGCTCGCTCGCGGAGTGGTCACCGGGACGGGTGGTGTGCGCGGGACGCGACCTCGGTCGGGCCCGCGCGCTCGCCGACCAGGTGGGGGCCACGGCGGCGGGGCTCGACGTCACCGACGTGAAGGGGTTCGAGCGACTGCTCGCCGAGCACGGCGTGGGCGTGGTGGTGCTGTGCGTCGAGCCTTCCGACGGCGCGCTCGCTCGCGCTTGCCTGAGCAACGGCGTGCACCTGGTGGACGTCGGCGCGTCGTACCACTTGCTGGCGCTCACCGAGGAGCTGACCGAGACGGCCCTCGAAGCGGCCGCCACCGCGGTGCTCAGCGTCGGGCTCGCACCCGGCCTGACCAACGTGCTCGCCGGGCGCGCGTGCCGCGACCTCGGCGGCGCCGACCGCATCGACGTCACCGTTCTCCTTGGCGCGGGCGAGCAGCACGGTGCCGACGCCCTGCGCTGGACGCTCACCCAGCTGGTGGCGCCCCGGCAGCGAGCGGCCCGCGGCCCCGCCAGGGTGTTCCTGCCCGGGTACGGGCACCGCACGGCCCACCCGTTCCCGTTCTCCGACCAGTACACGCTCCGGCGCACGCTCGGCGTCACCGACGTGACCACGAGGCTGTGCCTGGACTCGCGCGTGCTGACGACCCTGCTGTTCGCCCTGCGGCGCACCGGGCTGCTGCGCCTGGCGGCCAGGCTGGACGTGCTGCGGGCGCTCACGGCCGCGGCGGGCAAGGTCCACTTCGGATCGGACGGCTTCGCTGTCGCCGCGGAGGCCGTCCACAACGGACATCGCGTCGCTTACGCGCTCACCGGCAACGCCCAGGGCCACGTCACCGGGCTCGTGGCCGCGCACGTAGCGCACACCTTGCTCGGCCGCGGCCTGCCGCCCGGCGTGCACCATCTCGACGAGCTGACCGCGTTCGCCGGGCTGCCGGAGAGGATCGGGCTGCGCGTCCTCACCAGAACGACGCGGTGAGTGCCCCGTTACGCCAACGATTCACCACCGCCGACATCGAGTTGGTCAAGGACGGCTGACTGCTAGTGTCCTCCGCCGGAAGTCTGTTGCTCGAGTCGGTGGATCCAGGTTTCCGCCGGCAAGGCGCCGGTTCGTCCTCGTACTGGGCCGTACTTGGGCGGACCGGCAACGCAGCCGGCGGGAAGCTGGATCCACCGAATTATGCGGCGAACTTCCGGCGGGGGCACTAGGTTCGGCGCCACAACGACACGAAGGGTGTACGTCCATGCGCAGGCGCACGCTGTGGATCTCGCTGGGCTCGGCCGCGGCCGCGGTGCCCGCCGCGGCACTCGCGATCACGCTCTGGCCAACGGAGACCGCCACGCCGGAGCCGCCCGCGTCGCGGCAGGCCACGGTGCCGGAGTCCGTCGTGGCCGTGCGGGATCTGGACGAGGTCAGGGAGCTGAAGCTGCTCGCCACACCTTCCGCGAAGCCGGCGCCTCCCCCGCCGCCCCCGGTGACCGCGGCACCCGTGCCGGTGGCCGGGGACGCCGTGGCCGAGGAGCCGGAGCCTGCCGTGCCCGCCGCCGGAACCGGCGACGGCGACAGCGACGACATCGCCAGGCAGCGGGCGATGGAACCCGCGCCGCGCCCGCCGATGACGGACTACATCGCGCCCGACATTCAAGAGGACATCGACGAGGCCGAGAACGGGCCCGGCATCGACCTCGGCACGCTCGTCCCCGAGCCCTAGAAGGGCTGGGTGCCGTCGATCCAGCCCTGGAGCAGCGGCGCCGTCCTCGCGATCACGCGCTCGCGCGGTTCGGCGCCGATGCGCAGCACGAGGCGCGTCGCGCCGAGGCCGATCAGATGCGCGCACACGAGCTCGGCGCGCAGCCTGGGTTCCGGACCGTCCAGACGACGGCTCAGCTCGGCGACGAACTGTCGCTCGAAGTTCTCCCGGAACGTCGCGCCACCGGGGCGGGACGACGTGAACAGCGCGCGCAGCAAGGGATCCGCCTGCGTACGCTCGTGGTAGTCGAGCAGAGTGCGCACGAGGTGCTCGCCGAGGTCTTCCAGCGGGCAGTCGAGCAGGACCTCGGCGTCGGCCTCGAAACTGGACGCCTCGGCGAAGAGCTCTTCCTTGCTTCCGAAGTACTTCAGCACCAGCGCTGCGCTCACCTCGGCGTCGGCGGCGATGTCCCGCAGCTTGACGTCGGCGTAGCCGTGCAGCGAGAACCGGCGCCGGGCGGCTTGCAGCACGGCGGCGCGGGTCAGGAAGGCGTCGCGAGCCGCCGTGGCGAGGCGTTCCGGAGTGGACACCGCGTAAGGCTAACGCGACCCGCCCGCGGTGGCGGCCACCCGGGAGGGCACCGTCGCGGTCTCGGCGCCGTTGCCCGGGCCCGGCGTCAGCAGACCGATCACGCCGGCGAGCGCGGCGGCGCCACCGGCGATCACGAAGATGACGGTGTAGGCGTCCGTCGACGGATAGACGTGGCCGCCGACCTGCACCACCATGCCCGCCGTCACCGTGGCGACGATCGCGCTGCACGTGGAGGTGCCGATGGAGCGGGCGAGCGCGTTGAGGCTGTTGGCCGCAGCCGTCTCCGACATCGGCACGGCGCGCATGATGAGCGCGGGCACGGCGCCGTAGGCCAGTGCCGCACCGATCGCGGTGACGGTGACCACCACGATCACCCCGGCGAGCGGCGAGTGCACCAGCGGGCGGGCGAGGTTGCCGACGGCGAGCACGCCGACGCCGAGGACCATCGTGACGGCCGGTCCCCAGCGGGCCGACATCTTCGCCGACAGCGGGGAGAACGCCACCATCGCGCAGCCGACGGGCAGCAGCGCGACGCCGCTGAGCATGAGCGAGAGGTCGAAGCCATACCCCGTTCCGCTCGGCGCCTGCAGCATCTGCGCGCTCACCATGAACGAGGCGAACATCGCCACGCCGATGAGCACCGAGGCGAGGTTCGTCAGCAGCACCGCGGGACGCGCCGACACCCGCAGGTTCACCAGCGGCGAGGAGGGCACGCGCAGCTCGTAGTAACCCCACGCGAGGAAGAGCACGAGCGCGGCGCCGAAGAGGCCGAGCACGAGCGGGCTGCCCCAGCCCCACTCCGTCCCGCGCGACACGGGCAGCAGCAGGCACAGCAGCGCCGCCGACAGCCCGATCGCGCCGACGGCGTCGAACCGGCCGCCGCTGCGCACCGGCGACTCCGGCACGAGCAGCCACACGAGCACGATCTGGATCACGGCGAACACCGCGGAACCGGCGAACAGCCAGTGCCAGTCGGCGTGCTCGGCGACGAGCCCGGTCAGCGGCAGGCCGACGGCACCACCGGCACCCAGCGTCGAGCTCATCACGGCGATGCCGGTGCCGACCCGCTCAGGGGGCAGCTCGTCGCGCATGATGCTGATGCCGAGCGGGATCACGCCGATCGCGACGCCCTGGAGGCCGCGCGCGATGAGCACCACCACGAACTCGCTGCTCACGGCGCCGAGCGCGCTGCCAACGGCCATCGCGGCGAGTGCGACGAGCAGCATGCGCCGCTTGCCGTACATGTCGCCGAGCCTGCCGAGCACCGGCGCGAACACGGCCCCGGTCAGCAGCGTCGCGGTGATCAGCCACGCGGCGTTGGAGGGCGTGGTGCCGAGCAGGCGGGGGAACTCCGGCAGCAGCGGGACCGCCAGCGTCTGCATCAGCGACACCACGATGCCCGACGACGCGAGCACCCCGATCGCGGCTCTCGACCCGGCGGACGACCTTGCGGCCACGACTGAGCTCCCCTTTCCCTCGGCAGGCACACGACGGCGGTGAACCTCTGTTCACCGCGCCCGTTGAAGTAAACCTGTGTTCACCCCCGGGGCGCAATCCGCCGACCAGCGGAGGGGGAAGGAACGAGCATGATTCGCGTCTCACCGGGAGGCGCGGGCCTCCAGGTACCGTCGTTCGGGCAGGCTCAGCGTGCGGCGCGCGGCCCTCCGGTAGTGGTCTCGCGCGGCGTCGGTGTCGCCGGCCAGCTCGAGCAGGTGCGCCCGGACCGCGTCGACGCGGTGGTGCCCGGCCAGCGCCCGGTCGCCTTCGGCGTCCGCCAGTTCGCGCAGGCCACGCTCGGGGCCGTGGACCATCGCCACCGCGACGACGCGGTTGAGCGTCACCATCGGACCCGGCGCGATGCTCTCCAGCAGGTCGTACAACGTGAGGATCTGCCGCCAGTCGGTGTCCTCGACGCTCGCGGCCTCGTCGTGCACCGCCGCGATCGCGGCCTGCAACTGGTATGGGCCGATCGGCGCCCGCTCGAGCGTGCGGGTGAGCAGCTCCGTGCCCTCCGCGATGAGCGCGGCGTTCCACCGCGAACGGTCCTGCTCGGCGAGCGGCACGAGCGTGCCGTCGTCGCGGGCGCGCGCGGGCCGCCGCGCGTCGGTGAGCAGCATCAGCGCGAGCAGCCCGGCCACCTCGCCGTCGCCGGGCACGAGCTCGTGCAGCTGCCGGGCGAGCCGGATCGCCTCCTCGCTCAGCTCCACGCGCTGCAGCGTCTCCCCCGAGCTGGCGGTGTAGCCCTCGTTGAAGACGAGGTACAGCACGTGCAGCACCGCGCCGAGCCGCTCGGACCGCTCGGCCTCGGGCGGCAGCCGGAACTCGCCACCGGAGGCCTTGATGCGCTGCTTGGCCCTGCTGATGCGCTGCGCGATGGTCGCCTCCGGCACGAGGAACGCGCGCGCGATCTCCGCGGTCGTCAGCCCGCCGACCGCCCGCAGCGTCAGCGCCACCTGCGATGCGGGGGTCAGCGAGGGGTGGGCGCACAGCATGAGCAGCGGGAGCGTGTCATCGACGCCGGATGCGGGCTCGGGCTCGGGGACCGCCCTCGCGGCCACGACCTCCTCGCGCCGTCTGCGCGCCGACTCGTTGCGCCACAGCTCGATCAGCCTGCGCGACGCCGTGGTGACCAGCCAGCCCATCGGGTTGGCCGGCACGCCCTCGGCAGGCCACTGGCGCACGGCGGAGAGCAAGGCCTCCTGCACCGCGTCCTCGCACGTGTCGAACCCGCCGTAGCGGCGCACGAGCACGGCCAGGACGCGCGGGGCCAGCTCGCGCAGCAGGCCCTCGAAGGCGACGGGCTCGCTCACCCCGCCAGCTCGTCGAGCTCCACCACGGGGCGCACCTCCACGAGGCCGAGCTCGGCCTCCGGCACCCGCGCGGCGATCTCGACGGCCCGCTCGGTGCTCTCGCAGTCCACCAGGAAGAACCCGGCCAGCAGCTCCTTCGCCTCGGCGAACGGGCCGTCGCTCGTCAGCGTCGTGCCCTCGCGCACCGTGACGCGGGTGGTCCTCGCCGGATCGGCCAGCGCCTCGGACACGATCATCTCCCCCGACGCGGCGAGGTCGGCGTCCAGCGCGGCGTACGCGCCGAGCCCCTCCTGCCGCTGGTCGGGCGTGAGCCGGGACCAGATCTCGCGCGACGCGGGGTTGCCGTAGATCAGGATCACGTACTTCACCGATGCCTCCCGGAACTCTCGCGAATTCTCTCACCGATGGATGTCGAAATCGCCGCTTCGGCTTCTACAACCCCGTGAGCGGCACCCGCGGGAGGGTGCCCCGACCGAGGAGGACCCGATGGGCAGCACCGTACTGAGCCAGGCCGAGACCGAGGTCCGCGCCGTGATCGCCGAGCAGACCGCGGCGCTGCGCGCGGGCGACGCCGACACGCTCGTCGCCCGCTACACGCCGGACACCGTGAGGTTCGACCTCGCGCCGCCGCTGCGGCACACCGGCGCCGAGGTGCTCGACGCGGACGCGGTGCGCGCGTGGCTGGCGACGTTCGACGGCCCGGTGGACGCCGAGGTCCGCGACCTCGACGTCACCGTGGACGGCGACGTCGCCTTCTGCCACAGCCTCAACCGGATGTCGGCCGTGCCGAGCGGGTCCGGGGAACGCTTCGACCTCTGGTACCGCGCGACCGTGTGCCTGCGGCGGATCGACGGCGCGTGGCGGATCACCCACGAGCACACGTCGACGCCGTTCTACATGGACGGCTCGTTCCGCTCCGCGACCGATCTCGCGCCGTGACACGATCGGCGACGTGAGCCTGATCGCCACGGGGATCACCTACCGTGTCGACGACATCCCGTCCGGGCGCGTTCATCGGCGCCGACCGCGAGGAACCCGGCTCGTTCCTCGCCGTCAACTGGTTCGCCACCCCGCCGAGGGGCTCACTGCCGTAACGCCTTGCGCGCCAGCCGGTTCCCGGCGAACTGCGCCGCCTGCACGAGCACGACGATCAGCACCACGGCCACCGCGGTCACGGTCCAGTCGAAACGCTGGTAGCCGTAGGCGATCGCGAAGTCGCCCAGCCCGCCGCCACCCACCGCCCCGGCTACGGCCGTCATGTCCACCACCGCGACGAAGACGAACGTGTAGCCGAGGATCAGCGGCGCGAGCGCCTCCGGCACGAGCAGCGTGGTGATGATCCGCCACGGGCTCGCGCCCATCGCGCGCGCCGCCTCGATCACGCCGGGGTCGATCGTCACCAGGTTCTGCTCCACGATGCGGGAGATGCCGAACGTCGCGGCCACGATGAGCGCGAACGTCGCCGCCGTGGTGCCCAGCTGGGTGCCGACGACGCTGATCGTCAACGGCCCGATCGCGGTGATGAAGATGATGAACGGGATCGGGCGGATGATGTTGACGAGCACGTTGAGCACCGTGAACACCACGCGGTTGGCGAGGATGCCGCCCGGCCGCGTCGTATAGAGCAGGATGCCGAGCCCGAGGCCGAGCACACCGCCGACGAGCATCGTCGCCACGACCATGAACAGCGTCTGCCCGATCGCGTCGAGCAGCACCGGTCCGAGCAGGTCCCAGTTCACGGCACCAGCTCCTCGACCTCGGTCACCTCGCGCAGCTCGGCCACCAGAGCGTCCACGGCGGACTCCTCGCCGAGCAGCTCCAGCGTGAGCCCGCCGAACGCGCGCCCGCCCAGTTCCTTGATGCCGCCGTAGACCAGCTCGAACCGCACGCCGTGCCTGCCGAGCGCGTCCGACAGCACGGCCCCGATGCGCCGGTCGTCCCCGACGCGCGTGGCGACGAGCCGCCCCCGGTGCCGCTCACGGATGCGCGCGAGGTCGTCACCGCGCGGTTGGTCGCGCAGCACCGTCTCGACGAACCGGCGCGTCGTCTCCTCCTTCGGCGAGGCGAACACGTCGGCGACCGGCCCCTGCTCGACCACCCGGCCGGAGTCGAGGACGGCGACCTTGTCGGCGATCTCCCTGACGACGTCCATCTCGTGCGTGATCACCACGATCGTCACGCCGAGTTCCGTGTTGACCCGCTTGAGCAGCCGCAGCACCTCGCTCGTCGTCTCGGGGTCGAGCGAGCTCGTGGACTCGTCGGCGAGCAGGATCTTCGGGTTGGTCGCCAGCGCCCTCGCGATGCCGATCCGCTGCTGCTGGCCACCCGAGAGCTGCCCGGGATAGTGCCAAGCCTTGTCGGTGATCCCCACGAAACCGAGCAGCTCGGCGACCCGCTTCTCCCGCGCGGCCTTGCCCCAGCCGGCGATCTTGAGCGGGTAGGCGACGTTGCCGAAGACCGTCCGCGAGCGCAGCAGGTTGAACTGCTGGAAGACCATGCCGATGCCGCGGCGCACCTCCCGCAGCCCGCGCTCGCGAAGCGTGCTCAGGTCCGTGCCGTCGACGAGCACCCGGCCCGACGTGACGGGCTCGAGCGCGTTGATCAGCCGCACGAGCGTGCTCTTGCCTGCGCCGGAGTAGCCGATGATCGCGAAGACGTCACCCTCGTCGATGCCGAGGGTGACGCCGTCGAGCGCGGTCACCGGCCTGCCCCGGCCGGTGCGGAACGTCTTTGTGACGTCCTGGAACTCGATCAGCGGTGCCGCAGCGGTCACTGCGCCGCCGATCGCACGGTTGCGGTCAGCTCGGCGAGGATCCTCTCCAGCTCGGCCGGGGGCCGGTCGACGAGCACCGAGGTGCCGTGCGACTCCGCCCGCACCAGTTCGGTGACCCTCGGGTCGCGGTACAGCTCGGCGACCCTGCGGTAGGCCGGGTCGTCCTTGTCCTCGGCCCTCGCCACGATCACGTTGAGGTACGGCTCCGCGGCTGGGCTCGACGGGTCGTCGGCGAAGAGCGCTGTCGTGGGGTCGAGCCCGCCGTCGAGCGCGTAGTTGTTGTTGACGATCGAGGCGTCCACCGACGGCAGCGCGGCGACGGTCTGCGCGGCGTCCACCGGCGTGACCGTGACCTTCGACGCGGCGGCGTCGATCTCGGCGGGGGTGGAGAGCACGGTGCCGCCGTCGCGCAACCGGACCAGGCCGGCCTCCTGCAGCACGAGCAGCGCGCGAGCCTGGTTGGTCGGGTCGTTCGGGATCGCGACGGTGCCGCCCCTCGGGATGTCCTCGACGGCGTCGTGCTTGCGCGAGTACAGCGAGAGCGGCACGACATAGGTGGAGGCGATCGGCGTGAGCGTGTCGCCGCTGGCCGTGTTGTGGTTGGCGAGGAACAGCAGGTGCTGGAACAGGTTCAGGTCCGTGTGGCCCTGCGTCAGGGCGGGGTTGGGCTGGTTGTAGTCGCTGAAGTTCACCGGCTCGATGTCGATCCCCTCGGCGGCGGCGATCTCCCGCAACGCCACCCAGTACTCGGACGATGCCTCGGTGGTGCCGATCCGTACCGTGACGCGGTCGCCGGACGCGGTGTCGTCGCCGCTTCCGCTCACGAGGAGAACCACGACGGCGACGAGCGCGATCACCACCACGGCGCCGATTCCGATCAGGATTCCCTTGGTGCGCTTCGGTCTCTCCGGCAGCGCGGGCTCGGGTTCGCCCGGGTTGTGCTCTGTCATGAGGCCACTGTGCCCGCGGGTGCGCCGGCACGGCAGCGCGTTCCACACTTTGGGCCAACAGGCAAGGAATTTGCCCTCGCTCACCCGGTCGTGCTATCCGGAATTCCTTTCTTTCCAAGAGAAATCGGCATCCGTTCCGAGTGCTGGGAAAGGGTGGGCCGCACGGCCCGGTATCGGTTGACTGTGACATCGAAGCGCTTTTTCCGAGCACAGAGGGAGAGACCTCCATGACACAGACAGCGGCGGGCTGGTCGTTCGAGACGCAGCAGATTCACGCGGGCGCCGCCCCCGACCCGGCGACCGGAGCGCGGGCGACGCCGATCTACCAGACCACCTCGTACGTGTTCAGGGACACACAGCACGGCGCCGATCTGTTCAGTCTCGCCGAGCCCGGCAACATCTACACGCGCATCAACAACCCTACGCAGGACGTGTTCGAACAGCGCGTCGCGGCGCTGGAGGGCGGGGTCGCCGCTGTGGCCTTCGCCTCGGGCCAGGCCGCCGAGACCGCGACGATCCTCAACCTCGCGCGCGCCGGCGACCACTTCGTGTCCAGCGCCTCGCTCTACGGCGGCACCTACAACCTCTTCCACTACACGTTGCCCAAGCTCGGCATTGATGTGTCCTTTGTGGATGATCCCGACGACCTGGAGCAGTGGCGCGCCGCGGTGCGGCCCAACACCAAGCTGTTCTTCGCCGAAACGCTCGGCAACCCGCGGTCCAACGTGCTCGACATCGAGGCGGTCGCCGGGCTCGCCCACGAGATCGGGGTGCCGCTCGTGGTCGACAACACGGTGCCGACTCCGTACCTGCTGCGCCCGCTCGAGCACGGCGCCGACATCGTGGTGCACTCGGCGACGAAGTACCTCGGTGGGCACGGCACCGCCATCGCCGGCATCGTGGTCGACGGCGGCACGTTCGACTTCGGCGCCCACGCAAGGCGGTTCCCCGACTTCTCCGAACCGGACCCGAGCTACCACGGGCTGCGGTACTGGGAAGCGCTCGGCCCCGGCGCGTTCGCCGCGAAGCTGCGCGTGCAGCTGCTGCGCGACACCGGAGCCGCGATCGCCCCGCTGACGAGTTTCCTGGTGCTGCAGGGGATCGAGACGCTGTCGCTGCGGCTGGAACGGCACGTCGCCAACGCGCAGGCCCTCGCCGAGTGGCTGGAGGCTCGCGACGAGGTGGCGGCCGTCTACTACGCGGGGCTGCCGTCCAGCCCGTGGCACGCGGCGGCGCGGAAGTACCTGCCGAGGGGCGCGGGCGCGGTGGTGTCGTTCGACCTGCGCGGCGGCGTCGAGGCGGGCCGGGCCTTCGTCGACGGGACCGAGCTGTTCAGCCAGCTCGTGAACATCGGCGACGTGCGCAGCCTCATCGTCCACCCGGCGAGCACCACCCACTCGCAGCTCACCGCCGACGAGCAGACCGTCACCGGTGTCACCCCGGGCCTCGTGCGGCTGTCGGTGGGGCTGGAGCACATCGAGGACCTCAAGGCCGACCTCGAGGCGGGTTTCCGGGCGGCCAAGGACAAGCTGTGACCGACCGGACGGGCGGTCTCCTTCCGGTCAGCGGCGCCTGGCGCGAGGGAGACCCGCCCGGCCGGCGGCGGTGGTTCCGCTCGGCGCGGCCGCTCGCGCTGGAGCGCGGCGGCGTGCTGCCCGGCTACCGCCTCGCGTACGAGACGTGGGGCGAGCTCGCCGCCGACGGCTCCAACGCGGTGCTCGTGCTGCACGCGCTCACCGGCGACAGCCACGTCGCGGGACCGGCGCAACCAGGCCATCCCAGCCCCGGCTGGTGGGACGACCTGGTCGGCGTGGGCAGGGCGCTCGACACCGGCGAGCTGTTCGTCGTGGCGCCAAACGCGCTCGGCGGCTGCCAGGGCAGCACGGGGCCGGCTTCGACGTCACCCGACGGCCTGCCGTGGGGCAGCCGGTTCCCGCGCCTGACGATCCGCGACCTCGTGACCGCCGAGGTCGCACTGGCGGACGAGCTGGGCATCGCGTCGTGGGCGCTCGTGCTCGGCGGGTCGATGGGCGGCATGCGCGCGCTGGAGTGGGGCGTCTCGCACCCGGAGCGCGTGAGGCGCCTCGCCGTGCTCGCCGCACCCGCCCGCTCCAGCGCCGACCAGATCGGCTGGACCTCCGCGCAGCTCGCGGCGATCAGGGCGGACCCAGGTTTCCGGGGCGGCGACTACTACTTCGCCCCGGACGGCGACGGGCCGCACCGCGGCCTCGGTGTCGCACGGCGCATCGCGCACCTCACCTACCGCAGCGAGCCGGAGCTGGCCGCCCGGTTCGGGGCCGACCCTCAGCCCGGCGAGGATCCGCTCTCCGGCGGCCGGTTCGCCGTCGAGTCCTATCTGGACCATCACGCGGCGAAGCTGGCCCGCCGGTTCGACGCCAACAGTTACCTGCGCCTGGCGGAGGCGATGAACACCCACGACATCGGCAGGGGCCGGGGCGGCGCCGCGGCGGCCCTGCGCGGGGTCACGGCCACCACGGTCGTGGCCGGGATCGACAGCGACCGGCTGTACCCGTTGGAGCAGCAGCGGGAGCTGGCCGCCGCGCTGCCGGGTTCCGGGCAGCCGTGGGTGCTCACCTCGGAGCACGGCCACGACGGGTTCCTGATCGAGACCGACCAGGTGGCCGAGCTGGTGACGACCCTGCTGAAGACCGAGCTCGTGTGACGGTCGTCATCGCAGCGGGCGTACTCAGAACGAGGATCGGAAGTTAGGGTAGCCACAGCTAAGAGCCGTCCCGCGAAAGGCCACCCGCCATGCGCACTGCACTGCCCCCGGTCCGTCGAGGTCTCGCCGTACTGCTCGCGGGTGTGCTCGTAGCGCTCGCGGGCTGTTCGACGGGCGGTGACGAGGGCGGCGAGGACACGGGCCAGGCACAGACCGGCACCGGCTTCCCCGTCACGGTCGACACCAAGTTCGGCGACGTGACGATCGAGAAGGCACCGCAGCGCGTGGTGGCGCTCGGGTGGAGCGATGCCGAGGTGGCGCTCGCGCTCGGCGTCGAGCCGGTCGGCGTCAGCGACTGGCTCGCCGTGGGCGGCGACGGCCTCGGCCCGTGGGTCGAGCAGCGCTACACCAACCCGCCGACCCAGCTCGGCACCATGGAAGTGAACCTGGAGCAGCTCGCCGGGCTGAACCCCGACCTCATCCTCGACACCCGCGCGAGCGGCGACCGCGAACGCTACGACCGCCTCAGCCAGCTCGGCGTGCCCGTGGTGGGCGTCCCCGAGGGCGCCGACGCCTACCTCACCTCGTGGCAGGACCAGCTCGACCTGATCGGCAAGGCGCTGGGCAAGCAGGACCAGGCCAGGAAGCTGCACGACGACCTCGAGGCGAAGTTCGCGAGGGCCGCGCAGGACCACCCCGAGTTCACGGACACCACGGTGGCCATCGCCGCGCGCACCTCCGAATCGTGGGGCGCCTACGTCAACGGCGACGGCCGCGTCGAGTTCATGGAGCAGCTCGGGTTCGTCAACTCGCCGACCGTGCAGGAGCTGGCCGGTGACGACTTCTGGGTACCGATCTCGGGCGAGCGCCTCGACCTGCTCGACGCCGACCTGACCGTGCTGTTCCCCATCGGCGTCGAAGCCGACCAGGCCACCCGCGACCCGCTGTACCAGAACATTCCCTCGGTCAAGGACGGGCGCAGCGTGGTGCTGAGCGACCCCACGGTGTCACAGGCCTTTTCGAGCGCCTCGGTGGTCGGCCTGTCCTACGCGCTGGACAAGACGGTGCCGATGTTCGCCGACGCGCTCGCGGGCTGACCGCGACGTGCCGGACCAGCCGGGTTTCACCGTGATCGCCGGGCCTCAGGGCTCCGGCAGGTCGGCCATGCTGCGCGAGCGGGCGCTGCGGTCCGCGGCCACGTACCTCGACGGCAAGGCCATCCACACGCTGCCGGGCGTGGAGGTCGCCAGAAGGCTCGGCCTCCTGCCGCCCGCGCAGTCAGCGCCTGAGGGCATCACGGTGGCGGACCTCGTCGGCCTCGGTCCGGGTGCCGACGACGAGGCCGTGGCCGGGGCCATGCGGGCCACCGGCACGCTGGAGCTGGCCGACCGGTACGTCGACGAGCTGTGCGGCGGCTGGCGCCAGCGCGCGTGGATCGCGATGGCGCTGGCCCAGCGCACGGGCGTGCTGCTGCTCGACGAGCCGACGACGTTGCTCGACGTGGCCGAGCAGGTGGAGCTGCTCGACCTGCTCGCCGACCTCAACCGAGGCGAGGGCACCGTGATCGTCACCGTGCTGCACGACGTCAACCTCGCCTGCCGCTACGCCGACCACCTGCTGGTGCTCAAGGACGGCGACCTGGTGGCCGGGGGCTCGCCTGCCGACGTGGTCTCGGAGGAGCTGGTGCGCGAGGTGTTCGGGCTGCCGTGCCGGGTCGTGCCCGACCCCGTCTCGGCGAGCCCGCTGATCGTGCCGATCGGCAGACACCACGCCGGGCGGACCGTGTCCACAGAGGACGAGCTGCGCGACGTGGTCGAGGAGCCGGCGCAGGTCATCCTCGACAAACCGGTGGCCGGGATCGACGACGAGTCGCGGCGGTTCCTGGAGGCGTCGCCGTTCTTCCTGCTCGCCACGAGCGCCGACGACGGGTCCGTCGACGTGTCACCCCGTGGCGACCCGGCCGGCACCGTGCTCGTCCTCGGCGACGGCCGGACGCTCGCCTTCGCCGACCGCAACGGCAACCGGCGCGTGGACAGCATGCGCAACATCCTGCGCAACGCACGTGTGGGCATGCTGTTCGTCGTTCCCGGTGTCGACCACACGCTGCGGGTCAACGGCACGGCAACGATCGTGCGCGAGGGCCCGCTCCTGGAGCGGCTCGCGGTGAACGGGACAGCGCCGGACCTGGCGATCACGGTGGAGGTCGATGAGCTGTTCGTCCACTGTGGCCGGGCGTTCACGCGCTCCTCGTTGTGGGACAAGGAAACCTGGCCGGAACCGAACAAGATTCCCACGGCGGGCACGCTGTTCAAGAGCCAGGCCGCGCTGCGCGCTTCCCTCGGCGAAGGCCGGACGCGGGTTCCGCCACCGCTGTGAAGGCCACCTTCACTGCGTGGAAACCCCCACGCAAGCTGCTCCTCGACGCTCGCTGGCGTGCACACACCCGGTCGCGGCGACGGTGCGCTCGACCTCGACCGAACCCGGCACGCCGTCCGGCGCGTACCGGGCCCATGCCGTGAACCGCTTCAGCCCGGGTCGAGGTTCTGGTCCACCTGGCCCGCGAGCGCGGCCAACGCCCGTGCGGCGAGGTCGCCGTCACCGCTGACCCGCAGGTGCGCCGTGCTCGCGCCAGCGCCCCCGCCGTCGACGCGCAGCTCCGCCTGGCCGCCGGGCCACGCGAAGTACGCGTGCGGCGGGTCGAGGTGACAGTCCACGTCACCGGGGCCGACGCCGAGCACGTCGCAGAGCCACGCCTTGGACTGCGCCGGGTCGGCGGCGGTGTTGAGCACGATGGCGGGCATCGCGGCGAACCCCCGGCTCGCTTCGTGGCCGGTCACGCGGTCGGCTCGGCAGAGTCGTTGGTGGGCACCGATCCCGCCCCGCCCATCAGCGGTGCTCCCGCACGGGGGCGGTGGAGAGCAGGTCGTCCCGGTACTCGCGGGGCAGCTGCGAGACCAGGTCGTCGAACTCGCCCTTGCTCACGCCCTGCTTGAGCGTGGCCACCACGGCTCGGGCATGTTCCCGCGCGCTGTCCTGGGTGCAGTCGCGCCCCTCGGCCTCGGCCACCCTGCGGTAGAACTCCTCCAGGCCGAACGGTTCCGCGCCGCCGGTGGTGGGCAGCGCCTCGGCGATGGCGGGCGGCAACTGCCCCGCCAGGTCCTTCGGTTCGCCCCCGGCGAGCCGCTGCCCGAGCACCGACAACGTGGCGCGGGTCGCCGACTCCGCGTGCCCGGGGTCGGTGAGGCCCACGGTCTTGCGCACCGCCGCAACGATCTCGTGTTCCTTCATCGCGCCTCCTCGTCACGTCGAGTTCCGGCTCTCCTGCTCTCGCCTACCCCGTTCGCGCCCCCGTTACACGGGGTCTTCCCGAGATCGTCTCCGAGCGGGCATAGTGCGTGGGATGGCAGCAGAGTTGCGCAGTGCGGAGTGGTACTCGGGCGACGACCGCAACGCCTACATCCATCGCGCGTGGATGCGACGCGGACTACCGGGCAGCGCCTTCACGGGGCGCCCGCACATCGCGATCGCCAACACCGCCTCCGACCTCACGCCGTGCAACGCGCACCTCGGCGAGCTGGCCTCCTCGGTCAGGGACGGCATCCACGAGGCGGGCGGGATCGCGCTGAACCTCCCCGTCGTGTCGCTCGGCGAGACACAGCTGCGGCCCACCGCGATGCTCTGGCGCAACATGGCGGCGATGGCGACCGAGGAGATGCTGCGGGGCAACCCGGTCGACGGCGTCGTCCTGCTCGGCGGCTGCGACAAGACGATCCCGGCGCTGCTCATGGCTGCTGCCTCGGTGGACCTGCCCGCCGCCGTGGTTCCCGGCGGGCCGATGCTCACCGGCACCTTCCGGGGCAGGCCGCTCGGCTGCGGCACCGACGTGTGGCGGCTGTCGGAGGAGGTCCGAGGCGGAACGCTGGACCGCGAGGACTTCGCGCGCTCGGAGTCCGCGATGATCCGCAGCCGCGGTCACTGCAACACGATGGGCACGGCGTCGACGATGGCGATCATGGCCGAGGCACTCGGCACGGTGCTGCCCGGGCTGGCCGGCACACCCGCGCCCGACAGCAGGCTGCTCGAGTCCGCGCACGAGACCGGCAGGCTCGTCACGGACCTGGTCGCGCGGGACCGGAGGCCCAGCACCGTGCTCTCCCGCGCGTCGTTCCACAACGCGATCGTCGCGCTGGCCGCCACGGGTGGCTCCACCAACGCCGTCGTCCACCTGCTCGCGATCGCGGGACGGCTGGGCATCGAGCTGACCCTCGACGATTTCGACCGCATCGGCTCCCGCGTGCCGCTGCTGGTGAACCTGCAGCCCGCGGGCAAGTACCTCATGGAGGACTTCCACCGCGCGGGCGGGCTGTTGCCCGTGCTGCGCGAGGTGCGGGACCTGCTCGACCCCACCGCGCTGACCATCACCGGCAAGCCGCTCACCGACCATCTGGACGGCGCGCGCAGCTGGGACTCCGACGTGATCCACCGCCGTTCGGAGCCGGTGCAGGCCGAGGCCGGCATCGCCGTGCTGCGGGGCAATCTCGCCCCGGACGGCGCGATCATCAAACCGGCGGCGGCCTCCCCGCACCTGCTCCGGCATCGCGGCCGGGCGGTCGTCTTCGACTCCATCGAGGACTTCCACGCCCGCATCGACGACCCGGACCTCGACGTCGACGCCGACTCGGTGCTGGTGCTGCGCGGCTGCGGACCCAAGGGCTACCCCGGGATGCCGGAGGTGTCGAACATGCCGCTTCCCTCGAAGCTGCTGGCCGAGGGCGTGCGCGACATGGTGCGCGTGTGCGACGGCCGGATGAGCGGCACCGCGTACGGCACCGTCGTGCTGCACGTCGCCCCCGAGGCGGCGGCGGGCGGCCCGCTCGCGCTCGTGCGCACCGGCGACCCTGTGGTCCTCGACGCCGCGGCACGCAGGATCGACCTGGACGTGCCCGAGTCGGAACTGCGCGCGCGGACGCCGAACCGGGCCACCCTCGACGGTTTCGCCAGCCCGCGCCGTGGCTGGGAACGCCTCTACGTCGACCACGTCGGGCAGGCCGACACGGGCGCCGACCTGGACTTCCTCCGCGGCTCCAGCGGCTCGAAGGTCAGCCGCGAGTCCCACTGACACCCGCCTGCCCCAGCCCGCGTGCCCCGCCTCGCCCGGACCGCAGTGAAGGCCACCTTCACTGCGTTGAACGCAGTGAAGGTGGCCTTCACTGCGGTTGGGTCCACTTCGGATCGTGGCAATTACCGGCCAGGGTCGCTCAACTCAGCGGTGCTCGCGGTTAGCTTTGGCGACATGGGATGGACCATTCGTGCCGCACTCGCCCTCGCCACGGGAACTCTGCTCGCCGCGTGCGGGGGCGGGCAGGACGCGGCGACCCCGCGGAGTTCGGTGGCCGTGTCGCCCACGACCACAACCTCCGCTCCGGCGCCCACCCCGGAGGAGCTGCCCGTCGAGCGCGACATCCGGGATGCGTACGAGGCCGCGCTGGCCGCGCATCCCGGCACCGAGAGCCTGGACCGCTGCACCCGCCAGACGCCGCTGACCGACACGGTGTGCGGCACGGCGTTGTCGGCGGCGGCCGACGTCGCCGACGCCACGGCGCAGACACTGACGGCGGGGAACCCCGAACACGCGCACCTGCTCTACGGCGCGGTGCTCACCACCGCGAGCGCCATCCGCTCCACGGTCGGCCAGCTCGCCGGGTCGATGCCCTGCTACGGACTCAACGACAAGCCCTCGCCCCCACCGCAGCTGGCCGCCGAGGCGCAGAGCATCTGCGCCGAGGGCGCGGACATAGCCAAGAGCCAGTGGCGGATCTTCCTCGGCGCCGTGGGTGCCTGACCATCGGAGCAACGGACATGGAACAAACGGAGTACCGGCCCAGCAAGGTATCCACCGTGCTGGCCGTGGTGTTCGGCGGGCTGGTCGGCCTGGTCTGTCTGCTGGTGTTCGTGAGTGTGTTCGGCGTGCTGGACGAGGTGGTGGTGGACCCGCTGCTGGTGGTGCTCTTCGCCGCGCTCTACGGAGCCTGCGCCGGTTTCTCCCTCGCCGGCTGCGTGCTGCTGCTCCAGCGCAAACCCACGGGCGTCAGGGTGAGCTCGATCGGCAGCGTCCTCGCGCTGGTCATCGTCCTCGCCGAGCTCGTGGTGAACTCGCTGCCGGAGTACGCGAGCAGCACGGGCCCGGCGAACAGCCAGCGACTCGGGATCCTGTTGCTGTTCGGGACGCTGGCACTGGTGCAGGCGCGGCGGAAGGACACCCGGCACTGGGTGGGCCTCGACGCCTGACCTCGCCGGTAGGTTCGGGGCATGACGACATCCGAGAGGTCCGTCCGCATCGAGCGCGTCTCCGCCGGACGCTACGTCGCGCACAACGACCGCGGCGGCACCCTGCCCATCGGCGGCGACGACTTCAGCCCCGTGGAGCTGCTGCTCGCCGCGATCGGCGGCTGCACGGCCATCGACACCGACGTCGCCACGAGCAGGCGGACCGAGCCGACCGAGTTCACCGTCGCCGTCAGCGGCGACAAGGTGTCCGATCGCGAGACCGGCAACCGGATGGAGAACCTCTCGGTGACGTTCCACGTGCGCTTCCCCGAGGGCGAGCAGGGCGACGCGGCGCGCGCGATGCTGCCGCGCACGGTCGCCCTGTCCCACGACAAGCTGTGCACGGTCAGCCGCACCGTCGAGCGTGGCACCCCGGTGCGAACGATCATCGAGTAGCCGCAGCCGGAGCCCGTCAGGTCAGGTGGTCGAAGTCGCCGCGGACCCAGCCGATGTGGCGGTCGGCCGACCGGCGCACCACCGCCTTGGCGTCCTCTGCGATCACGTTGTCGAAGTTGCCGTAGAGCCGGTCGAACTCGAAGCGTTCGAGGTGGGCCGTGACCCGCTCGACAACCCCGGCCGACAGCGGGATGCGGTTGGGGTAGCTGCGCATGAAGCTCACCGAGACGCGGTCCGGGTTGGCGAAGACGGTGTCACTGCTCAGCAGCACACCCCGCCCCTCGGCGCCCGCCGCCCAGTGCACCACCGCGCTGCCCGGGAAATGGCCACCCGGCTGCGTCATGGTCACGCCCGGAACCGGTTCGACGGTGCCCGACCACGGCTTGATCGCCGGGTCGCGCCTCGCCACCCACTCCAGGTCGGGTTCGGAGACGAGCACCGGCACGCCGCCCAGCGCCCTGCTCCACTCCACCTGCACGCCGAACATGTGCGGATGGCTGGCCGCGATCGCCACGACGTCGCCCAGCGCCCGCACCCGGCGCACGGCGTCGTCGTCGAGGAAGCCGATCGGGTCCCACAACACGTTACCCTCCGGCGTGCGCAGCAGTTTCGACAGCTGGCCGATGCCCACCGCCGGATCGCTGCGGAGACCGAACAGGTCCGCCTCCAGCGGCACGACGTCGACCCGCCGGCCCGCCGACGCCAGTTCCGCGAGCGTGGTCCACTGCTGGCCATCGGCCGGCACCCACTGTCGCTCGTCGGCGCAGATCGCGCAGACCTCCACGCGCTCGTCGTGCTCCACCGCGCACGTCCGGCAGATCCAGAAGCTCATCGTGTTCTCCCTTCCCCAGAGGGTCCATCTTCACCCGGGGAGGGTGAAGGACGACAGTGTGCTGCTGGCCCCGCCCGCGAGCGCGCGGCGGCGGATGCCACGGGGCAGCCGTGGCAGCAGCCGCATCGAGAGCGCTGTGAGCGCGACGTGGGCCGGTGAGCGCGGGATGCCGTTGCGCAGCACGCGCGGTGCGACCTCGCGGCAGCGGAGCACGTAGTCGCGCACGCCGTGCTCGTACGCGGTGAACGCCGCGGCGTGGTCGCCGCGCGCGTTCGCGAGCGCGCGGGCGAGCACGTACGCCGCGGCCATCGCCAGCGTGGTGCCACCGCCGACCGCGGGCCCCGGCGAGTACCCGGCGTCGCCGACGAGGGTCACGCGGCCGCGCGTCCACGTGTCCATCCGGACCTGGGCGATCGCGTCCAGGTAGAAGTCGTCGGCGTCCTCCACGGCATCGAGCAGCCGGGGCACCTCCCAGCCCGCACCGGCGAACTCCTTGCGCAGCAGACGCTTCTGCTCGGCGACGTCGCGGTGGTCGTAGGACAGCTCGCCCGCGCGGAACAGCAGCACCGCCCGCGCCTGCCCGGTGCGCGGCACCGCGTACATCGCCACCACGCGGTCCACTGCGTTGTACAGCACCGTCCGCCCGGCGAGCCCCAGGCGGTCCGGCAGTGTGAACACCGCGAGGTGGCCGCCGAGGTGGTGCAGGAAGTCGCGCTCGGGCCCGAACGCGAGCCGCCGCACGTTCGAATGGAGGCCGTCAGCGCCGACCACGAGGTCGAACCGCCGCGTGCGCCCGCTGTCGAACGTGACGTCCACTCCCCCGGCATCCTCGGCGAGCGTCCGGATCGAGTCGCCGAAGACGTACTCGACGTCGTCCCGCGTCACGTCGTGCAGCGTCGAGGCCAGTTCGCCACGCATGACCTCGACGTGGTTGGCCTCGGCGAACGCGTCCGACAGGTGGGCCAGGTCCGTTTCGATGGCAGGCTTGCCCGGTCGTTCCAGCCGGATCGTCGCCGGCGGGAGCGCGGCCTCGCGCAACGCGGGCACGATGCCCATCCGTCGGGCCACCTCCATGGCCGGCGCGAAGAGGTCGACCGCATGACCGCCAAGACCGAGCCGCGGGCGGGGCGTCCGTTCCACGACCACCGGCGAGAACCCCGCCCGCGCGAGCCAGTACGCCACGACCGGGCCGGCGACGCTCGCCCCGGAGATCAGCACGTTCATCGGTACCCCCGTTCATTGACCTTCCGGTAAGTAAACCGTTTACCTTCCGGTCGGTCAATGAACTAGGGTGTGACGCGTGGCGAGACCGAGGACGAGCCGGACGAGGCAGCGCATCCAGGAGGTGGCGCTCGAGCTGTTCGCCGAGCAGGGCGTGCGGCAGACGAGCCTGCGCCAGATCGCCGACCGGCTCGGCCTAACCAAACCCGCGCTGTACTACCACTTCGCGTCCCGCGAGGAGCTCGTCGCGAGCCTGCTGCAGCCGCTGACCGACGACCTCGACGCCCTGCTCGCCGAGGACGAGGCCGCCGAGGAGGTGGACCCGCGGGAGCTGCTCGGCCGCTACTTCGACGTCTCCCACCGCCATCGTGTCGTCACCGGCCTGATGCTGCGCGACCTGCCGACGCTGAGTGAGTTCGGTCTCGTCGAGCGCATCGTGGACTGGCGTCGCCGCCTCACCACGCTGCTGGTGGGCCCTGGCGCCGACGTCGCCGCCCAGGCACGGGCGATCGTGGCGCTCGGCGGGCTCGGCGACTGCCTGGTGCTGCTCGCCGACACGCCCGTCGACGAGCTGCGGACCGCCGCACTCGACGCCGCCTGCGCGGCCCTCGGCCTCCCCGCGAGGTGACCCCCTCGCCTACCCCGGCGTCGTGGCGAGCCTCCAGAACTCCGCGTAGCGACCACCCCGGCGCAGCAGCTCGTCGTGGCCGCCCTCCTCCACGACCCGGCCGCCCTCCAGGAAGACGATCCGATCGGCGTTCCGCACGGTCCGCAACCGGTGCGCCACCAGCACCACCGTCCGCCCCGCGAGCAACCGCTCGATGCCAGCGTGCACCGCCGCCTCGTTCACCGGGTCCAGCGCGGAGGTCACCTCGTCCAGCAGCACGATCGGCGCGTCCTTGAGCAACGCCCGCGCGATCGAGACCCGCTGGCGCTCACCGCCGGACAGCAGCGCGCCACCCTCCCCGACGTTCGCCGCCCAGCCACCGGGCAACCGCTCCACCACGTCGTCCAGTCCCGCCGCGCTCGCCGCCGCGCGCACCTCGGCGACGCTCGCGCCCGGCCGACCGAGCCGCACATTCTCCTCGATCGTGCCGTCGAAGAGGTAGACGTCCTGGAAGACGATGGCGATCCGCGACATCAGCTCGCCGGTCTCGATCTCGCGGACGTCCGCGCCGCCCACGCGCACCGCACCCGCGTCGACGTCGTGGAACCGCGCGAGCAGCCGCAGCAACGTGCTCTTGCCCGCACCCGACGGCCCGACCACGGCGAGCCGCCGTCCCTCCGGCACCGACAGCGAAACGCCGTCGAGCACCACGCGGTCGCCGTGCCGGAAGGTGACCGCGTCGAACTCCAGTGCGTGCCCCTCCGGTTCGACCGGGTCACGGGGTTCCGGCAGCGGTTCCGTCCTCAGCACCGCGTCGAGCCTCGCGAGCTCGGAGCGCGCGCCGCGGAGCTTGCCCCCGATGTCCGACAACGACAGCAGCGGATCCGCACAGCGAGCGGCCAGCACCAGGATCGCGAGCACCTCCGCCACCCCGATGTGCCCGCCGAGCGCGAGGTGGGTGCCCAGCACCAGCACCACGGTGAACATGGCCTGCACCGCGAGCGTCAGGCCCACCGTGCCGGGCAGCGCCGACAGCAGGGTGCGACGGGACGCGCGCTGCACCTCGCGCAGCGAGTCGTCGAGCATCTCGAACCGTTCGTGGGTCCGGCCGCCTGCCCGCAGCACCGGCTGGGCCTGGAGGTACTCGATGACCCGCCCGGCGGCCTCGTGGTCGCGTTCGTGCCGCTCGGCGTCGTGAGCCGCCATCGAGCGTCCCGTCCAGATCTGGATCGCCGCGACGATCGGCGCGGCGACCAGTGCTGCCAGCCCCAACTGCCAGTTGAGAGCGAGCAGCACGGCGACGATCGTCAACGGCGTCACGCAGGCGGAGACGAACGGCGCCAGCAGGTGCGCCGCCACACCCATCGCGTCCAGCACGCCCCGGCTGGCCAGCACCGACACCTCACCGACCCGGGCCGCGCTGTACCAGCCGATGGGCAGGCGGGCCAGGTGGTCGCCGAGCCGGTGATACATCCCCAGCAGCAGCGAGGTCCCTACCCGGAACCCGGACAGGTCGCTGAGGTAACGCAGCACGGCGAACACCGCGACCGCACCGCCGAACGCGGCCAGCCACGGCCAGGCACCACCGGGATCGCCGCCGAACAGCGCTCGCAGCACGGGAACCAGCAGCGCGTAGGAAAGGCCCTCGGCGATCGCGGTGATCGTCATCAGTGCCACCGTGCGGCGTACCGGCTTCGCGTACTCGGGACCCAGCACACGCAGCAACATGCGGATCATCGGAACTCTCCTCGTCGGTGGGACTGCCAGAACGCCGCGAACTTTCCGCCGCGTGCCAGCAGCTCCGCGGGGCTGCCGCGCTCGGCGACCGTCCCGTCCTCCAGCACCACGACGGTGTCGGCGTCGGCGATGGTCTCCAGGCGGTGGGCGATGACGAGAACCGTGCGCTCGCCCTTCAGCGCCTTCAGGGTCCGGCGCACCGCCTGCTCGGTCTGCGGGTCGGCGAACGCCGTCGCCTCGTCCAGCACGAGGACAGCCGCGTCTGCGAGCAGTGCCCGGGCCAGCGAGATCCGCTGCGCCTCTCCGCCCGAGAGGACCGCGTCCTCCCCGATCACCGAGTGGTACCCCCGCGGCAGCTCCAGGATCCGCTCGTGGACGTTCGCCAGCCGGGCCGCGCGCACCACGTCGTCGAGACCGGCGTTCGGCGCCGAGAGCGCGATGTTGTCGCCGACCGACGCGCGCAGGAGCACGGTGTCCTGGAAGACGAAGGAAACCCTCCGGTAGAGCTCCCGGCTGCCGAGCTCGCGCAGGTCGACGCCTCCCAGCGTGACCGAACCGTGTGTGGGATCGAAGAACCGGGGCAACAGCTGGACCACAGTGGACTTCCCACTGCCCGACGGCCCGGCGAGCGCGGTGACGGTGCCCGGCTCCAGCACCAGGTCGATGCCGCGCAGCACCTCGTGTCCGGATTCGTAGGCGAACCGGACGTCCCGCAGCTCCACCCGCTGCCCCCGCGGCGAGGCAGGGCGCACGGGCTCCGGTAGCGACGGCACCGCCAGCACGTCCCGGATCCGGCCGACCGCGCGCCGGGCGGCCTGCAGGTCGTCGAACCCGTGGCCGAGTGCCGCCACCGGAGCGGTCAGGCCCAGACCGAGCAGCAGGAAGGGCAACAGATCGGGCGCGGCCAGGCCACCCGTCGTGATCAGGACCGTGCCGCCGATCAGCACCACCAGCAGCACGAACGGCGGCGACAGGGCCAGCTGCATCCCGGCGGCGACCTCGGACAGACCACGCACCCACCGGAAGAAGACGCGGCCGAAGTCGTCCGCCGCGGTGAGGAACCGGCGGTGGGCACGCCCGGCGCCACCGAAGGCCTTGACCACCGCGATCCCCTGCACGAACTCGACGACCGAGTTCGCGATCCGGCCCATCGCCGCGTCGAACTCCTCCTGCTCGCGCCGCCGCGCCGGGGTCATCATCAGCGGCACCAGCGCCACCGCCAGCACCACCGGAATCAGCGTGATCAGCGTGAGCCGCCAGTCGACGGTGAACAGGTACACCAGGGACACGAGCGGCACCACGAACGCGGCGACGAGCTCGCCGGGGGCGTGCGCGACGAACGGGTGCACCGCGCTCACGTCGTCCCCCACGACCTTCGCCAGCTCCCCGGTCCGGCGGCGGGAGAGCCAGCCGAGCGGCACCCTTCCCAGCCTCGCGGCCAGCGCCCGGCGCAACGACAACTGCACCTGGTCGTCCACGAGGTGCCCGATCCCCGCCGACGCGGCCGTGAAGAGCAGGCGGACGAGCAGGCCCGCCGCACCCGCGAGCACGACGAACCAGACGTGGCCGTGATCGATCGGCCCCGGCGAGAGCAGGGTCCGGCCCAGTTCGACCACCGCCAGCAACGGCGCCAGGCCCGCGACCGCGCCGATCACCTGGAGGACCACCACGGCCGCGAAACTCCCGGCGAAAGGACGCAGCAGCCGGGCCGCGCTCGGCGGCGCCTCGGCGGCGGCCGGTGTGGACACTGCCCTCGCCTCGGCGAGGTCGGTGGCGGTCATCAGCCGGCCAGTGCCCGGCGGACGGTCGCGCCGAGCTCGGCGAGCTGGCGCTGCGACACCTCGGCGGACAGGATCGCCTGCGACCCGTGGAACGTGCCCGCCCACTGGTGCAGCTCCACCGGCACCCCCGCCTGGAGCAGGCGCAGCGCGTACTCGATGTCCTCGTCGCGGTTCGGGCAGAACTCCGCGGTGGAGACGTAGGCGGGCGGCAGGCCGGTCAGATCGGTGGCCCGCGCCGGGGCGGCGTACGGAGTGGCGGGAGCGGAACCGAGGTAGTGCCGCCACGCCTCGGTGACCTTGTCGCGGTTCATCCAGGGCGTGCCGGTGAAGTTGCGCGCCGACCACGTCCCCTGCCGGTCGTCCAGGCCGGGCTGGTTGAGCAGCTGGAACCGGATCGGCGGGCCATTCTCGTCACGCGCCCGCAACGCCACGCCTGCCGCGAGGCCGCCGCCCGCGCTGTGTCCGCCGACGGCGATCCGCGCCGCGTCGATACCCAGCTCGGCGGCGTGCTCGGCCGTCCAGTTCAGCACCGCGTAGGTGTCGTCCAGCGCGGCGGGGAACGGGTTCTCGGGGGCAAGGCGGTAGCCCACCGAGATCACCACGGCGCCGGAAAGGCCCGCCAGCCGCGCTGCCCACGGGTGCTCGGTGTCGAGGTCGCCCATGACCCAGCCGCCGCCGTGCATCCAGACGATGGCGCCCTGCGCCAGGTGCGGACGGTAGATCCGCACCGGCACGTCCGGATCGGCGGGCACCGTGCGGTTCTCGACCTGCATGTCCGTGAGATCGGGAGCGGGCACCGCGACGGCCAGCTCGGCGAAGTTCCTGCGCGAGGTCTCCAGATCGGTCAGGTCGGTCTTCGGGAACAGCGCGAGGAATGCTTCCAGTTCGGGATCCATGCCGACCATCCTCTTGGCCGGGCCCCACGGAGGGCAGCCGCCATCCGTCGCGCGATCCGGCCTGGCCGTGCACCGAACGCGCATATCCTGAGGCCATGGAGGCACTGGCGCAGCGGCTGTCGCACCTGGATTCCCACGTCGAAGGGGCCCTTCGTGTCGTCATGTTCTACGACACGCTGATGCGCAGGCGGGTGGACCTTCCCGCGCTCGCCCGTGCCTCGGCGAACCTGGCCGAGTGCGTGGCCGGGATCCGCCTGCACGACAAGGGGAAGGTGATCCGCTACGCACCCGATGGCAGGCCCGCACCCGAACCGGCGAAGCCCGCTTCCACCACGGTCCCGATCACGCTGGACGGCGAGGAGATCGGCACGGTGTGGCTGGAACGCGCGGCCACGCCCAGCTCGCTCGACGACGTGGTGCTGGACCGGCTCGCCATCGCCTCCGCGGCCGTGGTGGAAAGGTACGGACCGGCCCGCACCACGATGGCCGACCCCGCCCTCGTCGAACTCGTGATCAGCGCCGACAGCGACGAGGCGGGCCGCAACCGGGCGCTGCGGCTCCTCGGCTTCGCCGCCGACCAGCCCGTCCGCGTCGCCGCCGTCCGGTCGGAGTTGCCGCTCGACCGGGTCGGCGGCCTGGTTTGCCCGGCGGGGCCGGTGAAGGCCGCACCGCTCGACGGCGTGGGCGTCATCCTGGCCACCACCCTCGACGCGGAACGGTTTCCAGCCGGCGTCCACGCGGGCATCGGCGCCACCGGCAGCCCGGAACTGTCCTGGTGCCAAGCGCGCACGGCCCTGCGCTTCGCCACCGGCCGCCAACCGGTAGTGCACCACCACGAGCTGGGGTCGCTGGCGCTGCTCGCGGAGGTACGCCGCGACGCCCTGCGAGGCAACGCCGACGTGGTCGCGATCGCCCGCCTGGCAGGCAGCCCGGACGATCTGGAAACCCTGGACACCTACTGCGCCACCGGATCCCTGCGCCAGGCATCCGAGCGGCTCCACCTCCACCACAGCAGCGTCGCCCGCAGGCTCGAACGCATCGGGCAGGCGCTCGGCATCGAACTCACGGAGCCCGCCGGGCTGACCCGCGCCCGGCTCGCCCTCACCGCGTGGCGGCTGCTCGACGACTGACGCTCGCCGGAGCGACACGGCACACGGCCCGCGGGACCAGCGCTGGGCGTGGACAGCCCCGGCGTGCGCACGCACCAGGTCGATGGCGCGGCTGACGGCTACTCCGGGGTCTCCGCCGCGGGCACCTCCCGGCGGACACGTCGCCGGAACGCCGTCGGCGCTCGATCACACGGATGAGGAAGCTCAGGACGGAGCGGGCACGATCCTCAGCGCCGCCCCGGAGTCGCGGATCCGGCGTTGCTCTGCGGGCGGCAGCCCGTCGTCGGCCAGCACGAGGTCGAAGGCCGTCAGCGGGGCGAGCGCGTAGAGGCCCTGGCGTGCGAACTTCGTGTGGTCGACGAGCAGCACCCGGCGCGACGCCGACTCCATCATCGCCCGCTTGACCTGGATCGTGGCCTGCGACTGGTGATAGCAGCGCCCCTGCGAGATCGCTGTGGTGGAAAGGTAGAGCGTGTCGGCCCTGACCTTCGACACGCCTTCGGCCGTGTAGAGACCGAGGAACGCGTCGTAGGCCGGGAAGTACTCGCCGCCGAGCGCGATCAGGCTGATGCCGGGTTTTCCCGCCAGCATCGTGATCACCGGCTGGAAATGGGTCACGACGGTCAAGGGCGCCCGCTCGGGCAGCAGTTCCGCGAGATGCAGGCACGTGGTGCTCTCGTCGAGCATCAGCACCTGCCCCTCGGTCACCTCGCTCGCGGCGGCCATGGCCAGCGCCCGTTTCGTCGGCGCCATCGCCTCCCTGCGCTGGGCAACGTCGCCATGGAAGACCTCGGAAGGCACCGCGGTGGCACCGCCGCGGACCTTGCGCAGCCAGCCCGCGCGCTGCAGCGCCTCCAGGTCACGGTGGATCGTCATGAGGCTGACACCGAATTCGGCCGCCAGCGCGCTGGCCCGCACGAAGCCGTCGCCGCTCACCCGCTCGCGGATGCGCTGCCTGCGCTCGGACTGCAACGACGCCCGGCCGGCCGTCATGGCACCTCCCGACTCCGTGTGAGAAAATGTTAGATCGCTGATGCTATGACAACGCCAGATCACCGGTCGACCTGCGATGACAACTGGTCACGCACGCTTGAGCTAACGCGATCATCGCACGAACCCGCGATGTCTTGCCCGTTGCTGTTGTGTCGGGCTCCATGACGCGCTCTCCTGGATCACGACTCCGCGCGGGAGCGGAGCGGACAGGAGGAATCGACATGGCAGCGGTCGCGGTCGATGCGGGCACCTCGATGATCAAGGCCGTGCTGTTCGGCGACGACGGAGCCGAGATCGTCGTGTCCCGCCGCGCCACCGAGGTGCTGCGTCCGCGGCCGGGCTGGGCCGAACAGGACATGGCGGCTGTGTGGGAGGCCGTGGTCGCCGCCGTGCGAGAGGTGCTCACGCACGCACGCGACGACGTCCGGTTCGTCGCGCTGACGGCGCAGGGCGACGGATGCTGGCTCGTGGACGAGGACGGCGAGCCGACCGGGCCCGCGATCCTGTGGTCCGACGGCCGCGCCGCGGAGGTCGTCGAGGGATGGCGCCGCGCGGGAACGGCCGAGAAGGCCTTCCAGCTCAACGGTTCGCTCGGCTTCTCCGGTCTGCCGCACGCGATCCTGACATGGCTCCACGAACACGATCACGCGCGACTGTCGAAGTCCGCCACGGCGCTCTACTGCGGTGGGTGGCTGTTCTCCCGGTGCACCGGCGTGCGGGGCGCCGATTTCTCCGACGCCTCGGTGCCGTTCCTCGATCCACGTGCCCGCGCCTACTCGCCAGAGCTCCTCGCCCTGTTCGGCCTCGACTGGGCCGCGCGGCTGCTGCCCGAGATCATCGACCACACGGCCCGCTCGGCGCCGCTGACCGGCGAAGCGGCATCCCGGCTGGGTCTGGCCGAGGGCACGCCGGTGGTCCTGGCGCCCTACGACGTCGTCTCGATGGCGGTCGGGATGGGTGTGACGGAACCGGGGCAGGCGTGCACGATCCTCGGCACCACGCTGTGCACCGAGGTCGTGCACGACACCGTCGACACCTCGGGAGAGCCGTCCGGCCTCACGATCGTGCTCGACCACGGCACCGACGTGCTGCGCGCCTTCCCGACCCTCGCGGGTACCGAGGTGCTCGACTGGACCACCCGGATGCTCGGGCTCGAGCACCCGCGCGAACTCGGCGCGCTGGCCGCCGGATCGCCGCCCGGAGCGCACGGGCTGATCTTCCTGCCCTACCTCTCCCCCGCCGGAGAGCGCGCGCCGTTCCTCGACCCGTACGCGAGGGGCACGTTCTGGGGGCTGAGCCTGGAACATGACCGCGCCGACCTCGCGAGGGCGGTTTTCGAGGGCCTGTCGCTGGTGATCCGCGACTGCGTCGCAGCCTCCTCGGCGCGCGTGCGTGACCTGCGCCTGTGTGGCGGGGGCGCCGTCAGCGACCTGTGGTGTCAGTTGATCGCCGACGTCGTGGGCGTGCCGACGGCCCGCTCGGCCGATACGGAGGTCGGCGCGCGGGGAGCGTTTCTGTCGGGGCTCGTCGCGACCGGAGCCGAGCCGGATCTGGCCGCCGCTTCGCGCCACGTGCGGCTGGCCAGCTACTGGCAGCCGGATCCGGACCGCGCGCGCCACTACACCGGGCTGTACGGCCGGTTCCTGGAACTGCGCGAGATCGCGGCCCAGGGCTGGCGGGCCGGCGAGACGACCGGACCGGGAGCATGACGCAGACCTTCGAGCCCGTGTGGCTCGGCATCGACGTGGGCACGCAGAGCGTGCGGTGCCTGGCGGCCGATCGAACGGGCACACCCGTTTCCACGGGATCGCATCCTCTGCGCGGCACGCGCGACGACGACCGGCACGAACAGGACCCGCACGCGTGGTGGAGCGCGCTCGCGGCAGCGTCCCGCGAGACGATGGCGGGCGTCCGAGGGCGGCTCGTGCGGGGCGTCGCACTGTGCGCGACCTCGGGCACGATCCTGCTCGCTGATCGCGACGGCGAGCCGGTGTCGCCGGGGCTGATGTACGACGACGCGCGGGCGGGCGCCGAGGCGCAGCGCGTCGTCGACGCGGGTACGGCGCTCTGGCAGCGGCTGGGCTACCGGCCACAGGCATCCTGGGCGTTGCCCAAGTTGCTGTGGCTCCTCGCCGGGACACCCCGTCGCGACGTCCGCCTACTCCACCAGGCCGACTACCTCACCGGCAGGCTGGTGGGGCGGCCCACCGCCGTCGACTCCAGCCACGCGCTCAAGGCCGGCTACGACCTCGACGCCGAACGCTGGCCGGCCGGCATGTTCGACGAACTCGGCATCCCGCCTGCCGTCCTCCCCGAGGTCGTACGCCCCGGCACGCCGCTCGGCGGCATCGGCCGGGAGGCCGCGGGCGAGACCGGAATCCCCGACGGCACGCCCGTGATCGCGGGAATGACCGACGGCTGCGCGGCGCTGCTCGGCTCCGGCACCTTCGAGGCCGGCTCGTGGAACAGCGTCCTCGGCACCACGCTCGTGCTCAAGGGCGTCACTCCACAACGGATCCACGACCCACTGGGTGTGGTCTACTCCCACCGCGCTCCCGACGGCAACTGGCTGCCCGGCGGGGCCTCCAGCGTGGGTGCGGGCGTGCTCGCCGCGGAGTTCGGCGGGGCGGACCTCGGCGAGCTGACGGCGAAGGCGGCGGCGCGCCCGCACACCACGGTCTCGGCCTATCCCCTCGTCTCGCGCGGCGAGCGGTTCCCGTTCGTCGCGAGTGATGCTGAGCGCATCACCGTGGGCGAACCGCGCGACGACATCGACACCTACGCGGCCCTGCTTCGCGGAGTCGCCTTCGCCGAGCGGCTCTGCTTCGACTACCTCGACCTGCTCGGCGCGCCGGCCGACGGCCCACTGAGCCTCACCGGGGGCGGTGCGCGCAACCGGTACTGGTGCCAGCTGCGCGCCGACACGCTCGGCCGCCCGGTCACGGTCCCCGAGGACGCCGACCCCGCGGCGGGCATGGCACTACTCGCCCGTGCCGAGGGAAACCCACTCGCCGACGTGGCGGGCGACCCGCCCCGCGAGGTCCTCGACCCGGATCCCGCGCAGGCGGAAGTCCTGACGGACGGCTACCTCAGGCTGGTGGCCGCATTGCACGAGCGCGGCTGGCTGCCTGCCGAGCTCACCCGGCACGCGCGAGAACGGAGCACACGATGACCGACCTGGTTCTGGTGCGGCACGGGGAAACCGTATGGCACCACGACAACCGCTACACCGGGCGCACCGACGTCTCCCTGACCGAGCGTGGACGGCAGCAGGCGAACCTCCTCGCTCACTGGGCCACGCACGCCGGGCTGACCGCGATGTGGGCGTCACCGCTGAGCAGGGCGCAGGACACGGCGAAGGCCGTCACAAGCGCGATCGGGCTGCGGGCCACAGTGGACGACCGGCTGACCGAGCTCGACTTCGGCGAGGGCGAGGGCCTTACCGGCCAGGAGATGGCCGCGCGGTTTCCCGAGGCCCGGCAGGCATTCCAGGCCGATCCGGTCGCCTTTCACCTTCCCGGCGGAGAGGATCCCGTGCGCGCCGCCGAGCGCGCCGAACGTTGCCTCGCCGACGTCGTCGCGGCGGCACCGGAGGGCCGGGTGCTGGTAGTCGGTC
The DNA here is from genome assembly GCF_005146945.1 of Prauserella endophytica. Taxonomy (GTDB): domain Bacteria; phylum Actinomycetota; class Actinomycetes; order Mycobacteriales; family Pseudonocardiaceae; genus Prauserella_A; species Prauserella_A endophytica. Next base: position 110,834 of record NZ_SWMS01000017.1, on the reverse strand, counting down.
ACTCCACGCTGCACCGCCTGGTGCTGTGCAGGCTGCTCGGCCTGCCACTGTCCACCTATCGCACCGTGTTCCCGGTCGTGCGCAACTGCGCGATCACCACCGTGCGCTGGACCGGTACGGGCCGGGCGGCGCTGATCGAGTTCAACACCCGTATCGAGGAGACACGATGACGGTCCGCATCCTGGCCGCCGGCGACCATTTCGTCCGCACCTCCCTGCTCGTCGACGCACTGCGCGCCGAGCTCGGCGACGACCCGGAGATCCGCACGCTGGACCTGCCGTGGCCGGTCGAGCCGTACCACCCCGTGGCCGAGGTGGACGAGGCCTCGGGCAGCGAGGACGAGCTGATCGAGGCGCTGGCCGGCGTGCGCGTCTGCGTGACCCAGTTCGCGCCGCTCACCGAGCGGGTGCTGGCCGCCTGTCCCGATCTGGAGCTGTTCGCCGTCGGCAGGGGCGGTCCGGTGAACGCCAACGTGGCGGCGGCCGCCCGCCACGGCGTCACGGTGACGAACACGCCGGGGCGCAACGCGGTCGCCACGGCGGAGCACACGGTCGCGTTGATCCTCGCGGCGGCGCGGCGCGTTCCCGACACCCACGGCGAGCTGCGCGGCGGCGTCTGGCGCGGGGACTACTACCAGTACGACCAGGTGGGTCTCGAACTCAACGGCGCCACAGTCGGCCTGGTGGGCTACGGCGCGATCGGGCGCAGGGTCGCCGCGATCCTGAGGGGTTTCGGAGCCAGCGTGCTCGTGCACGACCCGTACGCCGCGCCGGAGGGCGACGTCGAGAGCGTGGAGCTGGCCGAGCTGCTCGCACGCTCACAGGTCGTGTCGCTGCACGCCCGGCTGACGCCGGAGAACAAGGGACTCATCGCCTCGGCCGAGATCGCGCGCATGCCGCGAGGGTCCATACTGGTCAACTGCGCGCGCGGCGGTCTGCTCGACTACGACGCCGCATGCGACGCGCTGGACTCCGGCCACCTCTTCGCGCTGGCCCTGGACGTCTATCCCGAGGAGCCACTGTCGCCGGCCTCCCGGCTGCTGCGCACCCGCGGCGTGGTCAGCACCCCGCACCTCGCGGGCGCGAGCAAGCAGACCGCCCACAACGCCGCCCGCACGGTCGCCGCCGACGTGGCCCGGTTCATGCGCGGCGAGCCTGTCGCCAACGCGGTACGCCCCTGACGCGGACGAGGCCGCCGCCCTCGCCGGCGGCGGCCTCGTCCGGGGGGCTACCGGCTCAGCCCGCCGCGGCCCACATCGTCCGGAAGTTGTCCTCGTACTGCGCGTACACCGTGCCGAGGTTGGTCTTCAGCATCGCCTCGTCGTTGCGCCGCAACGAGGTCTGGTTGAAGTTCGGGCTGCCGGTGAGCACCCACCTCGAGCCGGGTTCGCCGTCGTACTCGCCTTCGAGTAGCAGGTACTTCGAGTGAATCCGGCCGGGCAGCACGGCGGCGTCGTCCAGCGCGCGCAAGGCGATGTTCGGGTGCGACTCCAGCAGCCGCCGCACCTCGTCGTCGATCAGGCCATGCACGATGCGAACGTCACAGCCGTCACCGGCCAGCTCCACCAGCCGCTCGGCCAGCCCGATCCGGTAGGTGTCCCATTCGGACATCCCGATGCGGATCGTGGTGGCCGTACGGCAACCGGCTTCGTCGAGGAACGCGGCGACCGGGTCCTGCGTGGCGAACGGATGGAAGTACGACGTCACCGAGCCGCCACGCATTCCCGTACCGGTGACGCGGGCGTAGTCGTCGGTACGACGCTCGGCGGCCAGGTCCTCGAAGTACGAGTCGTAGGCCCGGTACAGCTTGGAGTTGCCGACGAGCGTGAGTGCGTTGTTCCAGTAGGTCGTCGAGTTGAGGTCGGTGAAGTTGGCCGAGGACTGCACGACCACATCGGACTGTCCGCCGGTGCGCGAGAACAGGTAGAACTTGTTGTGCTGCCCCTTGGTCCCGATGCACGCGGCGGTGTTGCCCTCGGGCGAGAGCCCGGTGCAGACGTGCAGCCAGGACCGCCGCGTCTCGTCGGTGCCGAGCACGTCCCGCAGCGCCCCGACGGCCGGGTTGGTCACCTGCCAGCCGTCGAGCACCACCTGCACGTCGACGCCACGCTCGTGTGCCCTGACGAGCTCGGCGGCGAAGTCCGCTCCGGCCTCCCCCGAGATCACGAAGTGCGCGATGCGGATGCGCGAGCCGCTCGGGGCCTGCTTCACCAGGCCGCAGATCTGCCGCACGATCGCGGTGGGGTCACCGGCCGCGGGATCGTTGAAGACCGCGCCGGTCCGTACCGGGGCGGCCGGAGCGTCGGCGCACGGCCTCGGGTTCTCGCCGGCGCCCGCGGCCGCCGTGGGTATCGCCGCGCCGGTGACCGCGAGCGCCGCCGCGGTGAGCACCGTGAGCAGTGCCTTTACACGCATCGATCATTCCTTTCGTCCGGGGCGACCTTGCCCGGGAAGTGCGAACAGAGCACCAACAGCCGATGACGTCTCGGCGGAAGTTCGGAATGCGAAGAATTAACGTTAAAGTTAACGTTAATGGTGGGACTGAAGCAGAAACGTACGGCCGCCAGGCGAGCGCTGTCAAGGTCGCGACGTTTCGCTGAGCGACACCGTTGACTCGGGCGACATCGGGAGTTAACGTTCATCCCGATCTCAGTTAGCGCTCACGTGAACGTTCATCCTCTTCCCGTGGGCCGCCTCCCGTCAGGAGCTGACACCTTTGGGCAACATCACCGACTCCGAGCTCGCCGGAAGTCTGCGCCGGGCCGTGCTCGACGCAGACCCGGCACTCTCCCGCTACAACCCGCTCTCTCGCATCCTCGTGTTCGACCAGTTCAACTCGGGAACGCACGGCTGGACCGAGCTGATCGGCAACCACGACGGCGAGGGCAACCTCGACACCGTCGACGACCACATGCGCGACTTCCGGCCACCGCAGCTGAGCTCGTGCACGTTCTTCGACGTCGGCACGCACGGCGCGATGACCGGCACCTACGCGCTCAAGGTCGCCACCCGGCCGCTCGCGGGCCACACCGCGGTCGCGATCCGCAGGCTCACCATGGCGAAGAAGGGCCTCGTCCAGTTCGAGACGTACTTCACCTACAAGGCCGAGGCCGCGTCGGAGGAGAACGGCGCCGCGCAGCAGGCGGGCGCAGGCGAGTGGGACGGCAACATCCACCCCTCGGAACAGCAGTTCGGCGCGTTCACCGTGGCCACCGACATCTGCGACGACCGCGGCGTCCGCTACCACTGCGTCGCCCGCTACCAGAACACCGACCTCGAGAACCGGTTCACCCGTCGCTGGATGTACCCGGTGGTGCCAGAGCCGACACCGAGGGAACACCTGGAGGGCAAGGCGAAGCTCGCCGCGACCGACGACTTCACCGCACCGAACCCCGACGACTGGCGTTACTTCGGCGAACCGCAGTCCTTCTGCTACAACGAGGTGCCGACCAAGGTCAACTGGCACTACCTGCGCTGGCAGCTCGACACCGAGAAGCAGCGCAACGTGGAGCTGCAGGTCAACGACCGCGTCTACGACATGCGCGACGTGCCCGTGCCCGCGTACGAGGAGCGCTACGACTCGCTCGACAACCTGCTCAACTTCTACGTCAGCACCCGCACCCACACCAACGTCAGGAACTTCCTCTTCCTGGACTCGGTTCTGATCTCGGTCGATTGGTAGGTCTACATGCGACAGTCACAAGCCGCCGTCCTCGAACGGTACCGCGTGCTGGAGGGCGAGTTCGCCACCGAGCCCTACGAGGCGGGCTGGGCCACTGAGGCGCGCTGGTTCGTGCAGGTGCTGCGCGCGTCCGCTCCGGACGTGAAGGTGGTGCTGACCACGCAGGTCTCCCCGGACGGCCTGCACTGGTGTGACGCCGAGTGCCCGCCACAGGTCGCCGAGGGCGAGGGGATGGTCTCGTGGCCCGTGCGGGAGTTCGGGCAATGGCTACGGATCCGCGGATCCGTCGAGGGGGACGAAGGATCGGTCAAGGTTCAGATCTACCTCACGCTCAAAGAATGAGCATTGGAGACACACATGGTGAGCACGTACAACCGGCGCGGCTTCCTCAAGATCAGCGGCATCGGCCTCGCCAGCGCCTATCTGGCCGCGTGCAGCGTCGGCGGCGGTGACAGCGGCGCGGCCGCCAACGCGCTGAAGGCGGCGTTCGCGCAGCCGGTCAACGATCTCGATCCGCACGGGCCCAGCAGCGTCGACGAGAGCACGCTGCTGGCGGGGCGGCTGATCTACGACACGCTGATCCGCCGTGACGGTGACAAGCTGGTGCCCGGTGTGGCCACGTCCTGGGAGCAGACCGACGAGAACACGTGGGTGTTCCAGCTTCGCGACGACGTGACCTTCCACGACGGCAGCAAGCTCACCGCCGGTGACGTGAAGGCCTCGCTGGAGCGCGTGAAGGACGCCGGGACGGCGCAGTCGGCGCTGTGGACCTCGGTGAGCGCCGTCGAGGCCGAGACCGACACGACGTTGCGCATCACCACCAGCGAGCCACTGGGCACGATGCCGGTGAACCTGACGCTGATGTTCATCCTGCCCGCGGCGAAGATGAACGAGCCGGGGTTCTTCCGCAAGCCCATCGGCAGCGGGCCGTTCCGGGTCGACGGATTCACGCCGTCCGACGAGCTGCGCCTGAGCGCGGTGGAACACTGGGGCGGCAAGCCGAAGCTCGACCGCGTCACCCTCCCCTACATCCCCGAGACCTCCAGCCAGATCACCGCGCTGCGCACCGGGGAGCTGAGTGCACTGTGGCCGGTGCCGCCCGACCAGCTTCGCGAGCTCGAGGGCCTCGATGAGATCCGGCTGGAGACCATCCCGAGCTACGCGTACTACTTCAACTGGTTCAACTGCGGCAGGGAGCCGTTCACGGACCCGCGCGTGCGCAGGGCCATGTGGCGCGCGGTGGACGTCGCCGGGATCGTCAAGAACCTCTTCGGCGACGGCGCCGAGTTGATGACGGCGCCGATCCCCTCCACCGTGTTCGGGCACGCGCCGCAGGAGCCCTACCGGCACGATCCCGACGCGGCGAAGCGCGAGCTCGCCGACGCGGGGCTGGCCGACGGCTTCCGCACCTCACTGATGTGGTTCAGCGACACGGGACCGCTCGCCGACGCGCTCGCGCAGGCGATGATCTCGGACTGGGCCAAGATCGGCGTCACCGTGGAGCCGCAGAACGTGGAGAAGGCGGAGTGGCTGCGGCGGCTGAACGCCAAGGAGTTCGACATGGACCTCCAGATCAACACGGTGACCACCGGAGACGCCGACTTCACGCTCGGCAGGCTGTACGACTCCGACGCCGACCGGATGGGCTACCGGAACCCCGAGCTCGACACCATCCTGCGGCAGGCGCACCGGGACTCCGATCGCGGGCGCCGCGAGGAGCTCTACAGTCGGGCATGCAAGATCGTCTGGGACGACGCGGTCGGTATGTTCCCCGCCGCGCTCATCAGCACCTACGGTCTGCGCAGCACCGTCGAGGGGTTCGAACCGGCGGCCAGCAACCAGCCCGATCTGCGTGGCGTGACGCTGGCGTCCTGAGGGAGGGGCAAGGATGGAGTCACGGCGGGTGACCCTGAAGGACATCGCGAAATCGCTCGGGGTGTCGGTCAACACGGTGTCGCGGGCACTGACCGGTAAGGACAGTGTCGGCGAGGACACCCGCGCCCGGATCAAGGCCGAAGCCGAACGGCTCGGGTACGTGCCCAACTCCATGGCCCGCTCGCTCGTACTCGGGTCGGCGATGACGCTCGGCCTGGTCATCACCAACCCGTCGAACCCCTTCTACGCCAGGCTCATCAGCACGATCGAGCAACGCGGCCGCGTGCACGGCTACTCGCTCATGCTGCTGGTCACCGAGGAGAGTCCCGACGGTGACCGGGCCGCGGCGGAGACGTTGCTGCGGTGGGGCGTGGACGGCGCGCTCGTGGTGCCGGTACAGGGAGACGGCGAGCACTGGGACCGGCTCAACGAATCGGGTGTGCCGCTCGTGTGCCTCAACCGTGACTTCCCCGCCCTTGACCTCGACTTCATCGGAGTCGACTACGAGCACGGCGCGTACGAGGCCACCCGGCACCTCGTCGACGGCGGCGCGCGCACCCTGTGCCTGCTGGAGGAGGACCTGCCGATCTCGCCCGTCGCCGACCGCACCACCGGCTTCCGCAGGGCGCTGACCGAAGCGGGCATCGAGGCCGGGACCGACCCCGTGCGCTCGGTGCCCACCCGGCGGAGGGAGTCACTGGCCCTGCCCTGGGAGCCCGAGGACGCCTACCGCCTGGCGCAGGACATCGTGCGCGGCGGTGACCTCCCCGACGCGATCATGGTCGGCAACGACTACTTCGCGCTCGGGGTGTACCGGGCGCTCACCGAGGCCGGCCTCCGCGTCCCCGAGGACGTGCTGGTCGGCGGATTCGGTGACCACCCCTTCGCCGCCTACCTCAATCCCCCGCTGACGACCGTCCGGCTGCCCGCCGCCGACATCGGCACCACCGCCGTCGACCTGCTGCTGCAGCGGATGAAGGGCCGGGACGACCACGACGCAACGGAGAAGCGGCGACTGCCGACCGAGCTCGTCGTGCGCGACTCGAGCCGGACAGGAAAGAGCACAATGACGTGATCATCTACATCGCACGCCGGCTGGCCCAGTCGGTGTTCCTGGTCTTCGGTGCCATCACGATCGTCTTCCTGGTGCTGCGGGTCATTCCCGGCGACCCGGCGTCGCTCATTCTCGGCAGCCAGGCGACGGCCGAAGAGCTGGAGGCCAAGCGTCAGGAGCTCGGACTCGGCGACCCGTTGCTGGCGCAGTACTTCCGCCATCTTGGCGAGGTCCTCCGCCTGGACTTCGGCGAATCGTGGCGGCTCGGCGGCGACGCCTTCGCGAACGTGCTCGAGCGCCTGCCCGCCACGCTGACGCTGGCCGGCTACGCGCTCGCGCTGACCCTGCTCATCGGCTTCCCGCTCGGGGTGCACGCGGCCCGCAACACCGGCAAGGCCGTCGACCGCCTCGTCTCCTACCTGTCCCTCACCGGCCAGGCGCTGCCCTCGTTCTGGGTCGGCATCATGCTGGTGCTGATCTTCTCGCGGATGCTGGACATCCTGCCCGCCACAGCCGACGGCACGCCACTGGCACTGGTGCTGCCCGCGTTCACGCTCGCGCTGCCGTTCCTCGGCTGGCTCGCCAGGCTCGTGCGCAACGGGACCCTCGAGGAGCTCGGCAAGGACTACGTCCGCACCGCGCGCTCGAAAGGCCTTTCCGAACGGGTGGTGTTCAACGTCCACGTCCTGCGCAACACGCTGACCCCCGTGGTCACGGTGCTGGGGCTGGTGCTCGGCAACTTCATCGCCGACGCGGTGATCATCGAGCAGGTCTTCGCGTGGCCCGGCATCGGCTCACTGATGATCGAGTCGATCGTCAACCGCGACTACGCCGTGGCCGAGGCCGCGATCCTCCTGATCGCGATCTTCTACATCGGACTCAACCTCGCGGTCGACGTCCTCTACTTCTACCTCGACCCCCGGATCACGCTGGAGACCGTATGAAGTCGAAGGCCGCGAAGGCCGCCACCGGCGTGCTGGCACTGTTCGTGCTCGTCGCCGTGTTCGGCCCCATGCTCGCCCCCTACGACAGCGTGGCCACGGGCGTCTCCGACCGGCTCCTGCCGCCCGGCAGCACCCTTTCGGACGGCTCGTTCGCGCTGCTGGGCACCGACCAGCTCGGCAGGGACGTGTTCGCCCAGGTGATCGCGGGGTCGCGGATCTCACTACTGGTCGCCGTCACCGTCGTGGTGGTCGGCGGGCTCATCGGCCTGGTGCTCGGCCTGCTCGCCGGGTACTACGGCGGCTGGCTGGACACGGTCATCTCGCGCGTCGGCGACATGCAGCTGGCGTTCCCCAGCATCCTGCTGGCGATCCTGCTCGCGGGCGCGCTCGGGCCGAGCCTCACCAACGTCATCATCGCGCTCGCGGTCACCCGCTGGGTGATCTTCGCGAGGGTGGTGCGCGGCTCCGCACTGTCCACGCGCAACCGTGAGTTCGTGGACTCCGCCAGGGTGATGGGCGCCGGCAGCGTGCGCATCATGGCCCGCTACATCTACCCGTCGTGCGTGCAGCCGCTGCTGGTCGCCGCGACCGTCCAGGTGGGACTGACGATGGTGGCCGAGGCCGCGCTGAGCTTCCTCGGTCTCGGCGTGCCGATCGACCAGGCGTCGTGGGGCTCCACGATCGCGGCGGGGCGCGACTACCTGGCCTCGGCGTGGTGGATCGCCGCCGTTCCCGGGATCGCGCTGACGCTCGTGGTGATCTGCGTCGGCGTCCTCGGAGACTCGGCCAGGGACGGTTCCGACAACACGAAGGTGGCGGTGGTCCGATGAGCGCTCTGCTGGAAGTGACGGACCTCGTGGTCGCGTTCGGCGACGTACGGGCGGTCCGCGGGGTGTCGTTCAGCCTCAGCGAGGGCGAGACGCTCGCGATCGTCGGCGAGTCGGGCAGCGGCAAGAGCCTCAGCTCGCTGGCCGTGCTCGGGCTGCTGCCGGCACAGGCCCGCGTCGAGTCCGGTGAGATCCGCTGGGCCGGCGAGGACGTGAGCGCGATGAGCGAGCGGGAACTGCGCGCGCTCAGGGGCGAGCAGCTCTCGATGATCTTTCAGGATCCGCTGAGCGCGCTGAACCCCTCACTGACCGTGGGCTACCAGATCGCCGAGATGTTCCGGCGCCGCCGCGGCCTTCGCCGCGACGAGGCACGAAGGCGCGCGGTGGAGGCCATGACCGAGGTCGGCATCCCGGACGCCGCACGGCGGGTCGGCGCGTACCCGCACGAGTTCTCCGGTGGCATGCGTCAGCGCGTGATGATCGCGATGGCGCTCGCGCTGGAGCCGCGGCTGCTGATCGCGGACGAGCCCACCACCGCGCTGGACGTCACCGTGCAGGCGCAGATCCTGCGGCTGCTGCGGCACCGGCAGCGCGAAGGTCTCGCGATGGTCATCATCAGCCACGATCTCGGCGTGGTCGCCAGGACGGCACGGTCGGTGGTCGTCATGTACGCGGGCCAGGCGGTCGAGTCGGGCACCGTGGCCGATGTCTATATAGCGCCTGCCCACCCTTACACGCTGGGTCTGCTGGACGCGAGCCCGTCCGCTCGCGACAGCAACCGGGAGATCCGGCCCATCGACGGGTACCCGCCGGACATCACCGCGCTGCCCACCGGTTGCGCGTTCCACCCCCGGTGCCCGTTCGCCCGCGAGCGGTGCCGGACCGAGGAGCCGGACCTGCGCGAGTTCGCACCCGGCAGGTCCAGTGCGTGTCACTACGCGGAGGAGGTGCTCGCCCGTGGAGCAGCAGTCGACCACGCCGGTGCTTGAGCTTGTCGATCTCGTCGCCGGATACCGGTCGCGGCACGGCCTGCTGGGCAGGCGGAACGAAGTCCGCGCCGTCGCAGGCGTGAGCCTGTCGGTGAGCGCGGGTGAAACGGTCTGCCTGGTCGGCGAGTCGGGGTGCGGCAAGTCGACGGTGGCCCGAGCGGTCGTGAGCCTGCTGCGACCGTTCTCCGGCGAGGTGCGCTTCGACGGCCGGAACGTGACCGGACTCAAGGGCCGTGAGCTGAAGAACCTGCGGCGGCAGGTGCAGCTGGTGTTCCAGGACCCGTACGCCTCGCTCAACCCGAAGATGACGGTGCGGGAGCTGATCAGCGAGGCGTGGCGCATCCACCCCGGTATCGTCGAGCCGGACGGGTGGGACGCCGAGGTGGCCCGGTTGCTGGAACGCGTCGGGCTCAACCCCGGTCACGCTGAGCGCTACCCGCACCAGTTCTCCGGCGGCCAGCGACAGCGGATCTCCATCGCGCGGGCGCTCGCGGTACGTCCGCGGCTGATCGTGTGCGACGAGGCGGTGTCGGCGCTCGACGTGTCCATCCAGGCGCAGGTGCTCACACTGCTGAGGGAGCTGCAGCGCGACCTCGGCGTGGCCTATCTCTTCATCACTCACGATCTCGGCGTGGTGCGGCACTTCGCGGACCGGGTCGCGGTGATGCATCTCGGATCCATCGTCGAGTCCGGTGACACCGAGCAGATCTACGAGCATGCCGAGCACCCGTACACGCGGGCGCTGCTCTCGGCGGCACCGAGCGTGGAGGACTGGCGCGACGACGCCGAGAACGGCGAGATCGTGTTGACCGGGGACGTGCCGTCGCCGCTGAACCCGCCACCGGGCTGTCGCTTCCACACCCGGTGCTGGAAAGCACAGGACCGATGCCGCACCGAGGAACCCGAGCTGCTCGAGCGGGGCACGGGCCACCCGGTCGCCTGCCACTTCCCCGCTACCGATCCGGTCGCCGCAATGTGACGGCAAGGGACCCGGCCGGCCAGCGATGGTCCGGAATCCTGGAACGCTCACTCCGCGGGCTTTTGCGCCGCGCGCCGAATTCGGAGACCCTGGTGTGTGCCGCGTGTTCGGTCGAGTCGGGTTGCTGGACAATCGGTGGTCCGTGCGCCCCGTCCGTACAATTCCTCGTACTCATCGAGCATCGGTTGCAGCAGATCCGTGTCTTCTTCCATGTCCGGGATTGATGCTGAATGCTTCGACGGCACGAATACGTCAACGTGGAGTACCAAGGCGCCCGGAAGGGAAACCTTTCGAGTACTCCTTGCGCCGCCCAGGAAGTGTTAACCCGATTCTTGCCTCAGTTGCGTCCCAGTCGGGCGCTTCTTGCCCGTGAGGATGCGGCGGGTTGGCGCATGTCGAGCGGGGCGAGCTGTAAATGGGGCAGTTCTGCCCATTGCCCGGAAAGCTGGGCGAGCGTTTGGCTCTAGGACACGCGAACATCCACTCGTGCTGTCGAGGAGTCTGCCCATGAACATCGAGGACTATGCAGCGCACGACGCGACCGGGCTCGCCGAGCTCATCAGGTCCGGCGACGTGTCCGCCCAGGAGGTGCACGCGGCGGCGAGCGCGGCCATCGAGAAGGTCCGGCCGCGGATCGGTGGCGTCGCCGAAGGGCCGTGGCCGGAACCTCTCGCCTACGAGGCGGCGGGCGTGTTCGGTGGCGTGCCTTTCGGCCTGAAGGACCTCGTGTGCCACGCCGCCGGGCTGCCGACCCGCATGGGCAGCCGCCTGACCGGCGAGAAGGGCGTGACCTTTCCGCACGACACCGAGCTCATGTCCCGGTTCCGGCGGGCAGGCCTGGCCACCACGGTACTGACCACGACACCGGAGATGGGCTACAACGCGAACACCGAGCCCGTCGTGCACGGCCCGACCCGCAACCCGTGGGACGTGACCCGGTCCGCGGGTGGGTCGAGCGGTGGATCCGGCGCCCTCGTCGCCGCAGGCGCGGTGCCTGTCGCCCACGCGAACGACGGCGGCGGATCGATTCGCATCCCCGCCGCCTTCAACGGCCTCGTTGGGCTCAAGCCCACACGCGGCCGGGTCCCGCTCGCGCCGGACTTCCAGGAGGCACTGTACGGGTGCGCGGCGGAGTTCGTCGTGACCAGGACCGTGCGGGACAGCGCGGCGCTGCTGGACGAGGTCGCCGGGTGGGTGCCTGGGGAGAAGTACCGGCTGCCGGATCCGGTCCGGCCGTTCGCCGCCGAGCTCGAGCGCGATCCCACCCCGCTCACCATCGCCGTGCAGACCGAGTCGTGGGCGGGCACGGAGGTGGATCCGGAGGTCGTCGCGGTGGTCGAGGGGGTCGCCAGGACGCTGGAGGAGCTGGGACACCGGGTCGAGGCGGCGGGCCCTCGCTTCGACTGGGAGGAGTTCCTGACCGCCAACTGCCGCCTGTGGGCGGGCTTCGTCGCCGAGTCCGTGCACGCCACGAGCGCGTTGTCCGGGCTCGCACCCGGCCCCGACACGCTCGAGGCCAGCGTGCTCGCCGGATACGAGTACGGGCGGAGGTTGAGCGTGCTGCAGCTGGGCGAGGCGTTCTCGATCGTCAACGGGATCAGCAGGGTGCTCGGCGAGTTCCACACTCGCTACGACGTCCTGCTGACCCCCACGACGAACACGCCACCCCTTCCGCTCGGGTATCTCGACGCCGACGACAGCGCGCTCGGCCACGAGGAATGGACCCGAAGGATTTTCGACGTCGTGTCGTTCACTCCGCTGTTCAACCTCACTGGCGCGCCTGCGATCAGCCTCCCGCTCGGTGCGACCTCCGGCGGCCTGCCGATCGGCGTCCAGCTCGCGGCCGACCTGTGCGAGGAGTCGACGCTGCTGGCCCTCGCCGGTCAGCTCGAACGGGCGCGGCCCTGGAACGGGCGGCGACCCGGCGTGCACGCGGCCGCTTGATGCGTGGCCCGTCTTGTCGCGGGGGCGCAACCCGGGGGAGACTTCGACATCCCCGGGGAGGTAGCCGTGAGTGCATCGACCGACGAGACGCGAAGCGAGGAGTTCGGGCTGGAGCTCGCGGAGATCGCCGCCGAGACGCGGGCGGGGGCGGACCCGGCGCCGAGGCTGCTCCAACTGCTCACCACGCTCGGTGAGGCGCCTGCCGGGATCATCACCCGATGGGACCGGCAGGCCGGCCGGCACCGCGTCGCGGCGGTGCGCGGCTACTCGCCCCAGATCGTCGACCACGTCGTCTCGAACGCCTTCCACCGCGACGATCCCGCGTACCGGGCCATCGCCGCCGACCGCGCGCGGCCCCTGCGCTCCTGGCAGGACCTGGAGTTCGACTACGCGACCACGTGCACGGCTCGCGAGTTCCTGCTGCCGGAGGGATATCGCGGCGGCGTCTCGCTGCGGCTGGTCACCAGAAGGGGACGGTACGTCGGCGATCTCCACATGAGCACCGAAGCCCGCTGCCTGCCCTCCGCCGCGGCGATGCGCCTGTTGCACCGCTGCCACACGCTCCTCGCCGCGTGCCAGGAGATGCCAGCGTTCCCAGGCTCACCGGCGGCTCTGCTCCCGGACGCGGAGAACGTGACGCTCATCCGCCGCGACGGGAGCGCCCAGCCCGTCGACGGGCGAGCACCCGAGGAGGGAACGGCCCTGCTGGAAGCGCTGCGTGCCGTCGTCGCCGCCGACGGCACGCACGCCCCGGACCGGTCGTATCACTGGCTGGACCGCACCGGGGCATGGCACCACGTCCGGGTCAGGCAGGTGCGCGCGGGCGTGACCGTGTCGACAAACCGGGTCGCGGCGCCGCACGGGTTGAGCCACCGCCAGCTGGAGATCCTCGACAAGATCTGCGACGGTCACTCCAACCTCGCCATCGCCCGGCGGTTCCACCTCAGCGAGCGGACAGTCGCCCACCACGTCGAACGCATCCTCGGCAAGCTGCACGTCGGCTCACGGGCCGCGGCGGCCGCCTTGGCGGAACAGGAAGGCCTCAGGCTCCTCGGGCCGCCCCACTCGCCCTCGACCCCTGCCGGGGGTTGAGGTGAGGTCAGTCAGGCCTGCCGGCCCGTGGCGGGGGCGACGTCAGGGAACCCCTCGAGCACCGCGATCTTCGTCAACACGTGCAGCCGGTCCGGACGCGGCACGGTGGGGTCGAGCTGCTGGTAGACGTTGAGCACGTTCTGCGCGAGTCGCCCGGACTCGGGGAGCTCGGCGAACTCACCGAGGTCGATTGAGTCGATCGCGGCGTCGACGTCGAGCCCCTCCTCGTAACGTCGGCGCGCCTCCTCCTCGACGAAAACCAGGTACTCGCGCATCCGGGCCACCTCTGTCTTGCCGCTGACGGGGCCATGGCCGGGGACGACGGTCGTGACGTCCATGTTCAGGATCAGGTCGAGCGCCGCAATCCACCGTTCGATGGGCCCGGCCCATGCGATCGGGGTCCCGCCGACGAACACGATGTCGCCGGCGTAGAGCAGGCGCGCGTCGGGGACGTGCACGAGCGCGTCGCCGGGGGTGTGCGCCGGTCCGACCTGGATCAGTCGGACCTCCCGTCCGCCGACGTCGATGCTCTCCTCGCCGGTGAACGTCCGATCGGGGCCGGTCGCGGTAATGCCCTCCAAGTCGAACGGGCCGAACACGTGCCGGGCGAAGTCCCCGAGCGGCCCGTCCGCTCGCTTGACGGCCATGATGGCGTCGGCAGCCTCCTGGGTCATCAGTTCGGCCGCCGCCTCGGAGGCGATGATCTCCACGCCGCGCGCGGCCAGCAGCTCGTTGCCGAAGGTGTGGTCCGGGTCGGAGTGGGTGTTCACCAGGGTCTGCAGCGGGTGGCCGGTGACGACCGGCTCGATTCCGTCGAGCATTTCGCGGGTCAGTGCGAGGTCGAACAAGGTGTCGACCAGGAGAGAGGTACCGGAGCCGGTGACGATCCCGGCGTTGCTCCAGCCCCAGCTACCGTCTGGCTGCAGCCAGGCGTGGCAGCCCTGTCCGAGGTCGTGGAGGCCTTTTCGGTAGTCGAGTGCGCTCACGGGCGTTCCTTTCCGGTGGCTGTCGGGATGGCGGTGCGGCGCAGCTGGTAGCGCTGGATCTTCCCGCTGGGGGTGCGAGGGAGGGCATCGGTGGCGTATACCCGGCGCGGGTACAGGTGGGCGCCGAGCTCGCTCCGCACCAGCTGCCGCAGTTCCGTGGTGAGGGTCTCTCCAGCCTCGGCTCCGTCCCGCAGCACGACGTGCGCTACGAGGACCTCACCGCGTAGCTCGTCCGGCTCCCCCACGACGGCGGCTTCGAGCACCGCGGGATGGCGGGCCAGCACACTTTCCACCTCGAACGGTCCGATCCGGTAGCCGGCCATGAGGATGATGTCGTCGTCGCGGGAGCCGAAGATCAGCCGGCCGTCCTCGGCCCGGGTCGCGACATCCCCGGTGAGGTACCAGCGGCCGTCGGCAGTGAACCGCTCGGCCGTGCGGTCGGGGACGCCTGCCCGCCCGGTGTCGCGGTAGCCGGTGAAGGGCATGAGTGGGCTGCGGGTGATGTCGACCGCGACCCGGCCGGTCCGTCCGGCTGGAACGGGGACGTCGTGCTCGAGGTCGAGGATGTCGACCGTCCAGCCTGGCAGGGGGCGGCCCATGGAGCCGGGCACCGGGGCGCTGACGAGGTCGGGGTGCCAGGCGTCGGCGACCATCATGCCGGTCTCGGTCTGGCCGTAGTGGTCGCGGACGGGCAGCCCGAGCTCGCGCTCGGCCCACTCGACGATGTCCGGGGTCAGCGGTTCGCCGGCCGACGAGCAGCGTCGCAGGCGCAGCCCGTCCGGCACCGTCAGCCCGGCCGAGCGTAACGCTCGGTAAACGGTCGGGCCTGCGGCGAAGTTGGTGACGCCGAACCGGGCGAGCACGTTCCAGGTGAGTTCCGGGGAGAACCCAGATCGCAGCAGCAGGCTGCGGCGGCCGGTGGCGAGCGGCCCGAGAATCGCGTGGTAGAGGCCGTAGGCCCAGCCGGGGTCGGCGGCGTTCCAGAACACGTCGTCGTCGGTGTGGCGCAGCGCGTAGTCCTGGTAGACATGCATCGCGGCCAGAGCCCGGATCGGAACCGGGACCGCCTTCGGTGTGCCCGTGGTGCCGGAGGTGAACAGCTCGATCAGGATGCCGGCACCGCCGACGGGGACCGGCTCGGCGGGCGGTGCGACGAGCAGGTCCGCCCACGCCGTGTCGCTGCCGGACACCGGTCCAGTGGTCACGATGACACCGGTGCTCCCGTCGAGCTTGGCCCGTTGGTCCGGGTCGGCGACCACGAACCGGGCCCCGCTCGCGGCGGTTCGCAGCGCGATCGCGGGCGGCGCGAACGCGGTGAACAGTGGCACGTGGACCGCTCCGAGCCGCCAGATCGCCAGCAGCGTGGTGACCAGCTCGGCGGAGCGGCCCATCAGTGTCGCGACTCGGTCACCGGCCGAGACGCCGAGCCGGGCCAGGCCGCCGGCCAGCCGGCCTGCGGCATCGTCCAGCTCCCCGAAGGTGAGGTTCGTGCTGGTCAGGTCGGGGTCGACGACGGTGAATGCGACCGCGTCGGGCGGGTGCCTGCGGCACAGCAGGTGTGTCGCGTCAGCATCCGGTGCGCCGTAGGCCGCGATGAGCTCCGCCACGGCCGGGGGGACCGTGTGGGGGCTGGTTGTCATGGTCTCTCCGTACGTCTCAGTCGAGTGGGTCTCCGTGCTCGTCGAGCACCTCGATCACGGCGAGCGGGCAGGCATCGCGGGCTTCGATCACCTCGTCGAGCCGGGCCGTCCCCGGCCGGGCGTCGCGCAACTCGACCCGGCCGTCGGCGTCGAGGGCGAACACATCGGGAGCGACCCTCAGACAGGCCTCGCTGCCCGCGCAGTGCTCTGGATGGACGACGACGTGTGGCTCGGTCACAGGATCACCGGCCTGGTCTCCCAGCCGCGAGCGACCGAGTTCGTCGTGCGTCGCACGGCTGGCGTGGCGCCGGGACGGACGTCCGGGAAGTCGCGCACGATGCTTTCGAACACGACCTGTCCTTCCAGGCGGGCGAGCGGGGCCCCGACGCAGAAGTGCACCCCGTGGAAGAAGGCCAGGTGCTTGTTGTCCTCACGCGGCAGCAGGAAGGTGTCGGGGCGCTCGAACCGGCGCGGGTCGCGGTCGGCCGCGGCGGGGCTGGGGAACAGCAGCGTGCCGGCGGGCAGCGTGTGTTCGCCGAGCCGGACATCGGTGGTCGTCTTCCGGATCACCAGGTGCAGCGGCGGGTCGATGCGCAGCATCTCCTCGATCGCCGCTGGGAGCAGCGAGGGGTCCGTCCGCACCCGGTGGTGGACGTCGGGGTTGTCGAACAGCAGGGTCAGTCCCGACCCGATCAGCGTCGTCGTCGTCTCGTTGCCGGCGACCAGGAGCAGCGCGAGCTGGGCGAGCAGCTCGATGTCGCTGAGGGTGTCACCGCTGATCGTCTCGGTGTGCACGAGCGTGCTGATCAGATCGTCGCGGGGTTCCGCCCGGCGGGCGGTCACCAGTTCCCCGAGGTAATCGAACAGCTCCAGCGATGTCGCGATCGCCCGGTCCCGCCGTTCCCCCTGGACAACCGGGTCGAACGTCGAGGCGTAGGCATAGGACCACTCGCGGAACCGGGGCCGCATCTCGTCCGGTACGCCGAGGATCGCCGCGATCACCGCGACCGGTACGTCCGCAGCGAAGCCGGGCATGATGTCGAATTCCTCGCCGCGCGGGTAGCGCTCGATGAGCTCCGCGGTGACCCGCTCGACGAGCGGCCGCCACCGTTGCACCCCCTGCACGGTGAAGGCGTGGCGGAACGTTGAGCGGATGCGGGTGTGGACCGGCGGGTCGGCGAACATGAACAGCCGCGATGCCGCGTCGAGGAAGCGCAGGTGCTCGGGGTTGTCCGGGTCGTGTGTGCTCGGCGCGGAGTCGTAGAAGACGTCGCTGGAGTAGGTCTTCGGGTCGGCGCCGATTCGCCGGACGTCGTCGTAGCGTGTGACGACATAGGCGTGCAGCGTGTCCGACCAGTGGATCCCGTCCCCGGTCTCACGGAGCTCGGCGTAGACCGGGTACGGGTCGGCGACTTGCCCGACGAACAGCGACTCGACGAGGTTCGACGTGGGATCGGCGGGCGGTGGCGAGATTGCGGACATAGTGTCCTCCTCGTTGGGGACGTCGGGGAACGGGCTCAGAACCCGGTCCGCAGGGGTGTCACCGGCTCGGCGGGCCGGACGGTCTGACGGGTCTCACCCAGTGCGGGTGCGGACAGCACGACGGTGTCCCCAGGGGTCAGCCAGCCGGTGAAGACCGCCGGGTCGGGGGTGTCGACGTGCTCGAGCAGGCAGCCGCCGGGGATGGTTCCGGAGCCGATCACGTCACCGGGTCGCAGCTCGGTGCCCCTGGACAGGAACGCCAGCAGCTCGCCGTAACTCCAGTCGGCCGTGGCCAGTGAGCCGCGAGCGACCTCCCGGCCGTTGACCGCGGCGCACACCTCGATGTCCAGCCGGCCGTCACGCCGGTACGATTCGAGCTCGTCGGCGGTGACGAGTGCAGGTCCCAGGGTGATGGCGTTGTCCTTCGACTTGCCCATCCCGATGCCCTGTGCCATGTCGCGAACCTGGTGGTCGCGGGCGGTCCAGTCGTTGAAGAACATGTAGCCGGCGATGTGCTGTTCGGCGGTGTCCGGGTGTAGGTCCCGGCCGCCCCGGCCGACGACCGCGCCGATCTCGAGCTCGAAGTCGAACCAGTTCGACCCGGGTGCGATCGGCACGTCGTCGTACGGCCCGACGACCGCGGCCGGATTCCCGAAGTAGAAGGCCGGCGTCTGCGACCACGCCGGATGCAGGTCCTCGGTCCGGCCGAGCGCGCGGTAACAGCCACGTAGGTGATCAAGAAAGCACAGGCCGTCGCGGATCGAGGGCGGGCGCGGAATCGGGGCGAGCAGCCGAACCCCGTGCAGCGGCCGAACCTCGGCGGGGTCCCTGCGCACCGCCGCGCCCGCCTCGGCCAGCCGTTCCCCGCCGTCGCCGAGCAGCGACAGGAGCGTGACGCCCGCGGCAAGCCCGCGCACCGTGTCACCGTCGACGAGGCCGGTGCGTGGCCCGTCCCCAGCCTCGTAGGTCACCCATCTCATCTGGAGCCTCCTTGTCGCGGGTCGCCGGCGACCCGCGCCGAACCCTGGTTCTGGGACAGTCGGTTCTGGAGCGTCTCGGTACGGAGCACGTCCTTGCGGACCTTCCCGACCGAGGTCCGCGGCAGGTCATCGCACAGGACGACCAGGCTGGGAACCTTGAACCGGGCGAGCCGTTCCGCGCACCACGCGACAAGGTCGTCCGGACATGGCGTCCGTCCGCCCTGGGTGACGACGTGGGCGACGATCGCCTCATCGAACAGCGGGTCCGGGATGCCGTGCACGGCGGCGTCGGCGACGTCCGGGTGTTCCAGCAACACCCGCTCCACCTCAGTCGCCGCGACATTCTCGCCGGACCGCTTGATCATGTCCTTGGCCCGGTCGACGAAGTAGGCCATGCCCTGCTCGTCGAGCCGGACGAGGTCGCCCGTGCACAGCCAGCCGTCCCGCAGCAACGGCGTGACTCCCTCGGGGTCGCTTGCGCCCGGCGCCGTGTCGTAGCCCTCGGCGAGATCGACTCCCGGAGTCCCGGCGACCTGCAGCTCTCCCGGCGTCCCGACCGGCACCGGATGCCCGGACTGGTCGACGACCCGGGTGCGTACACCCGGCAGCGGCAGGCCGATCGAGTCCCGGCGGCGCCGCTCGTCGAGGGGGTTGACGAACGGCGGCAACACTGTCTCGGTCATGCCGTAGAGCTGCACGAGCGGGACGTCGAACCGAGACTCGAACTCCGCTCCCTCGGCATCGGAGAGATTCTGTGCGAACAGGACGAGCCGCAGGTCGTTCCGGGCGTCCTCCGGGCCCGGTTCGGCACGAGCCAGCACGAGCCGGATCGGGGCGGCGAACAGGCTGGCCAGGGTGGCGCCGAGGATGCGGGCCTGGCGGGGCCAGCGGCTCGCCGAGAAGCGCGCCGTCAGCGCGACGGAACCGCCCGCGGTCAGAGCCGACATCAGGCAGTAGTACTGCGCGTTGGCGTGAAATAGCGGCAGGGTGACCAGCCAGCGGTCGTCGGGGCCGACGCCGAGGTGGTCCCGCAGTGCCGCACCGACCCGCAGGTAGTTGGCGTGGGTGACACGGACGCCCTTCGGCCGGCTGGTGGTGCCGGAGGTGAACAGGATCGCGGCAGGCCCGGCACCGGTCCGCGCCGCGGCCGGCGGTGCGGCGTGCGGCGCGATTGCGATCTCCTCGGCGGTGAGCACCGGGATCCCGGTCGCCGCCGCGGCCACGACGTCCCGGACGCCTGGGTCGGTCACCGAAAGGACGGCTCGCGCGTCTTCGACCTGCTGAGCAACCTCGGCCGGGGTGGACAGCGGGTTGACCGGGACCACAGTGGCACCGAGCGCGGCGCATCCGAAGAGGACGTCGAGAAACTCCGGCCGGTTGGCCGTCATCAGATGCACCCGGTCGCCGACGCGGACCCCGCGACCGGCGAGCAGCGCCGCGACCGCCGTCGCACGCGCAAGCTGTGCTCCGTAGCTGCGCCGGGTCACCGCTCCCGCCTCGTTCTCGAACACCAGGAACGGCGCCTCCGGTGAGGCCGTCGCCTGCCGCTCGAGCAGCGCGAACACGCTGCTGCCCAGGTCTGTATCCGATGCCACGCCGCACCACCCTTCGACGAATCCGTACTCAAGTACAAGTTCGTGGCAAGCAACATAGACGGATCCACGCGCTCGAAGCAAGACCCGAGTACAACTTCGCGCGGATGTGCTCTACTTTGGCGAAATGAACCCGTCTGCGGCCCGCGCGTTGCACGTACCCGACAGCACCCTGGATCCGGTCCCGCTCACCCGCCGGACCCGCAAGCGCAATGAGCGCCGGGACCGCGTCTACACGGCCGCGGTCACCCTGTTCACGGAGCACGGTTTCGACGAGACCTCGATGGACGACATCGCTGTCCACTCCGGCCTCGCCCGCACGACGGTCTTCAACCATTTCCCGCGCAAGGCCGCGCTCCTCGACGAGTGGGCGCTGCGCCGCCGGCAGCGGGCGGCCGCCGCACTCGGTGACGTCGACCCGAAACGGCGCTCGCTGCCGGAGCTGCTCGGGGACTACTTCGGGGCGCTCGCCAAACTCAACGCCGAGACCCGCGAAGAGACGAAAGCCCTGATGCCGCCGTCCCTGAAGAACAGCAACACGCTACTGGGACACTCACTTGGCAGTGAGCTCGCGAACCTCATCACCGCGAACGGTGCCCGACTCCGCGGCTCGGCCGACCCGGCGCAGGTCGGACACCTGCTTGCACTGGGCTACTACTCCGCCGTCGTCCGCTGGATCCACCACGAGCCACCGCAATTCGCACTGGACCGAGAGCTCGCGGCGCTCGTCGATACCGTGCTGTCGGGAGCATTGGCTGACTGACCCCAACAGGTGACACATCTTTCCGGACCGGCTGATTCCTCCGGCAACCGCGAAATCTGCCAAGCCTCGTCGTTCACTCGAGAGACGGCCAGAACGCTCGCTCCACCCGCACGGCCGCGACACTGCATGAAGGGCGCGGCTGACAGGAAACGCATTGTTCCGCAGGACGGCGTGGCTGTGGCGACCGGGGATTCGATGGGACCGAATGCGACAACCCCCCGCCTGACTACGGGAACATGCACAGAACTACCCTTCACCGCGCACGGAGTGGCGCATTCGTCCGCGATCGAGTCCATATACTCCGAGCCATCAACTCGTCCAAGATAGCGCGGCGTGAGGAAATTTCGGAGATGATCGATTAGGGCCACAAATACAAGGCGGCGGCCGTGCAGGCCGAACCGGCCTGGTTCGATGCGGACCAGAATATTGACAAGCTGAGTCGTTGGTTTCTGAGGCCGCCGCTAAAGGAGCCGCGATCCTCGCCTTCTCGGATGCCTTCTGCCCGGGTAGGGCATCATAATGCGATAACTGTGCAGTGTGGACAGTCAGAGCTTTCTCACTCATTCACCTCACATCATCGGTCGGCGTTCTCCGACCATTTAACAAACAGGCGTGTCTGTTTGCCAATGGTGCCAGCTCGCAACCCCACCGCTGCACACCGGGCTGGCTTCGACAACATCGACTTCCAGCTGCGCAAAGTCGCACAAGAGGCCGGGCGCACTTCGACAGTCGTACCGCCGCCGAACAACGGCTCGACCTTGGCCTGCGCAACGTCACACGCAAGGGCCCCTCGGCAGCGGGGCCACGCAATCGCCGCCGAGCGCCCGTCCCGACGACGGTGTTCGCCGTCGTAGCCCACGGAGGCGAGAAGGTCGCAGCCGTGCTGGCCGAGAGTGTGGGCGGAGCCGTGCGCAGTGGCGGACGGGCGCCGTTGAGGTGACACGAAACGCGATCTGTTCCAGCGGCCCTACCGTGGGATGATCGACTGCGGCTCACCGTCCGTCCCTGAGCTACCGCAGCTCCGTAGGTTCCTCATTGGAGAGGAACGCCTCCACGCTGAAGTAGCTCCGTCGGCCTCACGGATGCGTCTCGGCAGCTCACGGGCGAGGTACGGGCCAACTGTGGCGGTCGTTCGAAAGCGGGCCCTCGACGAGCCTTGGGCAGCAACGGATCGCAGGACCCATCCTGGCCCGGCCTTGGTCTCAGGCGAGTCGCTCGACGATCGTGGCGTTGGCCATTCCCCCTGCTTCGCACATGGTCTGGAGACCGTAGCGCCCCTCTCGGGCATCAAGGACTCCGAGCAGTGTCGTGAGCAGGCGAGTTCCGGAGGCACCGAGGGGATGGCCGAGCGCGATCGCCCCTCCGTGCACGTTGATCCGCTCGGTGTCGGCACCCAGCTCGCTCGCCCACACCAGCGGTACCGGCGCGAACGCCTCGTTGACCTCGTAGACGTCAATGTCTCGCAGGTCGAGTCCGGCCCGATCCAGCACCGCGCGGGTGGCGGGGACCGGGCCGGTCAGCATGAGAAGGGGATCGTCGCCGACCACCGAGGCGGCACGGATGCGCGCTCGCGGAGCCAGTCCGAGCGCTCGGGCACGGTCCGGTGCGGCGAGCAGAACCGCGGACGCGCCATCGCTGATCGGCGACGAGTTGCCCGCGGTGATCCGCCATTCGATCTCCGGAAACCGGGCAGCGGCGGCGTCGTCATGGAAAGCGGGCGGCAGTTCGGCGAGCCGATCCGTGGTCGTCCCGGGCCGGAGGGTCTCGTCCGTGCCGAGGTGAATGCCCGGCACCTCGATCACCTCGTTCCAGAACGCACCGGCCGCCCACGCGGCGCTGGCCTTGTGGTGGGACGCCGCACTGAAGGCGTCCAGTTCCGCGCGCTCCAGCTTCCATCGCGCGGCCAGCAGCTCCGCGGAGACTCCCTGATGGACAAGGCCGTCCCGGTAACGGTCGCGCAGCCGGGCTCCGAGATCCGCGGGTCGCGAGCTGCCAAGGGTAATCCTGCTCATAGACTCGACTCCGGCGGCCACGACGAGGCCCTGCGCACCAGCGGCGATGGTGTACGCGGCGAAGTCGACAGCCTGCTGGCTCGACCCGCACTGCCGGTTCACCGTGGTGCCCGGCACCGATTCGGGGAACCCCGCGGCCAGCACCGCGTTGCGCGCGATGTTCCCGGATTGATCTCCGACCTGCTGGACGCATCCGACGACGACATCATCGATGCGGCCGGGATCGACGCCCGTGCGCTCGACCAGCGCGGCGAGTGTCCCGGCGAGCAGGTCGATCGGATGGACCTTCGCGAGCGCACCGTCGGGTCGGCCACGGCCGGAGCGGGTGCGCACGGCGTCGACGATCCATACCTCTGCGTTCATCATGCCGTCCTCGCGGTTGTCGCGGCCGGGCGGACCTGCGGTTGTGGATGGGTGGGCCGAGCATTCTCGGTCGCCTGCAGGAGCGCGTGAACGGCGTCGTTGACCGGCGTGGGCACCCCGTGCCGGAGTCCGAGCGCGCACACCGTCCCGTTGAACAGCGCGTGCTCGGTCGGCCGCCCTGCGAGTCGGTCGTAGAGCATCGACGTGCCGTCCTCCGGGGCGAACCGGTCGTAGAAGTCGAGCGTCGCGCGGACGTCGTCGTGGCCGAGTGCCGCGCCCTCGGCGCGGCCGACCTCGACCGTCTCGGTGAGCAATGTACTGGCGAGCTGACGGACCTGCGGCTCGCGCAGGACTTCCATTCGCCGGCCGGTCAGTGCCGTCACCGCGTTCGCCGCGACGTTCGTCAGCAGTTTGCGCCACGCGGCGGTGCGGAAGTCGAGTTCGAGCCGGACATCGATCCCCTCGGGGGCAAGGGCCGCGGCCCGTTCCCCTGCCGGGCAGGCGGGTACCACCAGGTGCGCCCCGCGGCGGTGCCGTGCGCGGTTGGGCCCGGTCCGTTCGGCGGCGACGTAAACGAGGGCCGGCAGTACGTCGGCGGGACCGGCGAGTCCACCCACCCGTTCGACGTGGTCGATTCCGTTCTGGCAGACCAGCAGAGTGGTTCCCTGGTGGCACGCCCGGGACAGCCACGGGGCCGCGGAGGTGGTGTCCTGTGCCTTGGTGCAGAGCAGCACCCAGTCCGAGCCGGTCACCGTCGCCGGGTCCGTACGGACCCGGACGGCGGGAGCCCGCACCACGCCGTCACGTTCGACGGCGAGCGGGGCCGAGGTCCGGCTGCAGGCGACGACGTCGTGTCCTGCGTCGGACATAGCGGCCGCCAGCACGACTCCGACAGCTCCGGCTCCGACGACGGTGACCGTGCTCATTCGGCGTCGGCCCTCGTTCCCGGATGCGCGACCGTGGACACGAACGCCTCCCGCTCGGCCCTGGAGCGTTCCCTCCAGCCGAACACGGCGACGAGGGTGACCACGCAGCCGAGCAGCATGTACACGCTCACCGACAGCGACGTGCCGGTGCGCTCCAGCAGCCAGGCCGCCACGAGTGGCGCGAACCCTCCGCCAACCACCGCACCGATCGCGTAGGCCAGCGATGAGCCGCTGTAGCGGATCTCCGGTGGGAACAGCTCGGCGTAGGCCGCCGCCTGCGGACCGTAGGTCAGGCCGAGGCCGATGGCGAGTCCGAACACCGACACCAGCATCCAGCCCAGCGAACCGGTGTCGAGCAGCAGAAACATCGGGAAGGTCCAGGCCCCCATCGCAAGCGTGCCGAAGAGGTAGGTCCGCCGACGCCCGAGCCGGTCCGACCAGCGCGCCCCGACAACTGTCCACAATGCCCAGGAGAGCGCTCCCACCGTGCCGACGAGCAGCATTTGGCGTCGGCTCATCCCCAGTGCGGTCGTCCCGTAGGTGCCGATGAAGGCGATCATGATGTAGCCGCAGAGGTTCACACCGACGAAGAGCCCGACGGCCACGAGCAGTGCGCGCCGGTGTTCGCGGAGCAGCACCGCCAGCGGAGCGCGCCGCCGCGCGTTGCTGCGGCGGACCTGCTGGAACACCGGGCTCTCCTCGACGCCGGAGCGCACGACGAAGCCGATGGCGATGAGGACGATGCTCCCCAGGAACGGGATGCGCCAGCCCCACGCCACGAACTGCTCGGGGGTGGTCGCCGCCGCCGCGACCAGCAGGGCGACGTTGGCCAGCACCAGCCCGAAAGAAGCACCGAGCTGCGGGAACGACCCGTAGAACCCGCGCCTGCCCGGTGGCGCGTACTCGACGGCGAGCAGCGCCGCCCCGCCCCACTCGCCACCCGCGGACAGGCCCTGCAGGAATCGGAACACCACGAGCAGGATCGGCGCAGCGGCGCCGATCGTGGCGTACCCGGGCAGCAGGCCGATCGCCGTCGTCGATGCGCCCATCAGGATGAGGGTCGCCACGAGCATGGCCTTGCGACCGATCCGATCACCCAGATGGCCCGCGATGATGCCGCCCAGCGGACGTGCGAAGAAACTGACTCCGATCGTCGCGAACGAGGCGAGCACGGCTGAGGAGGTCGCCAACTCCGGGAAGAACAGTTGTCCGAAGACCAGACCGGCAGCCGCTGCGTAGATCAAGAAGTCGTACCACTCGATCGTGGTGCCGACGAGACTCGCCCACGCCGCGCGGCGGATCTGGCGCGGCTCGGGAACGGGGGCGGCGGAGGTGCTCACGGTGTCGACGGGAGGTCGGTCAGGCGCGTGGGTCATCGTTGATCCTCTCGAACGCGCGGGGCGGGTGGGCTCTCTACTGGTTCTGCTGGTTTTGCTGGTTCTGTTACTGCAGGACGTCCGGCTGCTCGTGCACGATCTGCTGGTAGAGCGGTTGGAAGCTGAACCACGCCGCCCGCGGCGTGCCCATCGTGTCGCGCACCGCGCGGGCGTCCTCGGGGTCGGCGGGGACCGGGTCGCCTGCCGCTTCGGCGAGCAGCTGCACGTGGGCGCTGTGCTCGAAGGCGATGAACCACCACGCGGCCTCGTCGACGGTCCGGCCGACCGTGACGATCCCGTGGTTGCGCAGCACGGCCGCGCGATGCGGGCCGAGGTTCTGTGCGATGGTCTTGGCCTTGAGCTCCTCGAGCGTGACCCCCGTGTGATCGGTGTGGAGCACGTGGTCCTCGAAGAACATGCATCCCTCGTTGGTCAGGGGAAGCAGGGGCCGGTCGAGCGCGGACCATGTCGTGCCGTAGACGCTGTGAGCGTGCGCCGCGGCGACGACATCGGGCCGGGCGGCGTGGATCTCCGAGTGAATCCGAAACGCCGCGGTGTTGAGGATCCCCTCGCCCTCGACCACGACGCCGTCGTGGTCCACGAGGATCAGGTCACTTGCCCTGATCTGCCCGAAATGCATCCCGAAGGGGTTCACCCAGAAGCGGTCGGAGAACTCGGGGTCCCTGGCCGTGATGTGGCCTGCGACGCCCATGTCGAACCCGTGCTTGGCGAACGCCCTCAGCGCGACCGCGAGCCGCTGCTTGCGGTCGCGGCGTTCGTCGGCGACAGAGGCGAAGGCCGGCGGTTCTGCGAACACCATCGTGCGTGGAACATCAGACATGACAGCTCCTTCGAGGAGTCGAGTGTTCAGTGGACGACACCGGTCAGCCGCCGAGGCCCATCCCGCCGGAGACCCCGAGGGTCTCGGCGGTGACATAGGACGCCTCGGGTGAGGCGAGGAAGCAAACCCCGGCGGCGATTTCCTCCGCCGTTCCGAGCCTGCCGAGCTGAGTACCAGCGATCATCGCGGTGAGCATGCGCTCGCCGTGCGGGCCGCTGTCCCGGATCGCCTGCACCATCGGTGTTTCGGTCGGGCCGGGGGCTACGCAGTTGACGGTGATGCCGTAGCGGGCGTTCTCCCTGGCGATCGACTTGCCGAATCCGATGACGGCCGCTTTCGCCGCCGCGTAGACAGCATTGCCCTTGGAGCCGATTCGCCCCGCCTCCGAGGTGACCGTGACGATGCGGCCGTAGCGGGCCTGTTGCATCGCGGGAAGCACCGCCCGGGTGCAGGCGAGCACCCCTTCCACGTTGACAGCCAGTACGTGCCGCCACCGTTGCGGGGTGGTCTCGGTGAACCAGCCGAAGTCGTCGCACCCGGCGTTGTTGACCAGGATGTCGTACGTCCCTGCCCCGAGCAGTTCCTGTACGGCATCCGGGTCGGTGACATCGAGCGGCGCCGACCGGGCGCCGATCGCAGCCGCGGTCCGCGCCGCGGCGGCACCATCGAGATCGGTGACCAGGACATCGACGCCGTCCTTCGCCAGCCGCGCCGCGACAGCCGCGCCGATCCCGCGCGCCGCTCCCGTCACGACGGCCCGCCGCCGTGTGGCCGAGGCGGTCATCGGCCCGTGAACACGGGGGCCCGGTGCTCCAGCACCGCGGCAAGACCCTCGCGTGCGTCAGCACTGCCGGACAGCTCGGAGACGGTCCGGGCCTCATCGGGCAGTGCGTCCTCGACCGACCGTCCCACACCGTCCCACAACAGCCGCTTCGTCGCCGCGATCGCACGGGGGGCGCCAGCGGCCAGCGTGCGGGCGAGCTCCTCGGCGCGCTGTTCGAGCTCTCCGTCGGGGACGACCTCGGTGACGAGACCGAGTTCGTAGGCATCCTTCGCGGTGAGCCGGGGGTTGGTGAGAATGATGCGCATGGCCTGCCGGAGGCCGACGATGCGGCTCAGCGTCACGGTCGTGCCCGCGTCCGGGGCCATGCCGACGTTCGTCGCGGCCGGTAGGAACCGGGCGCTCTCCCCCGCGACGACGAAGTCCGCCGCGCACACGAGACCGAAGCCTCCCCCGCCCGCGGCGAATCCCTGGACTCTGGCCACAACGGGCGCCGGGAGGCGGATCATCGCCGAGACCGAGATCTGCAGCCAGGAGGTCACCTCGCGCAGGTGCTCGGGAAGGGCTTCGCCGTGCGAGGCGAAGTCCTTGACGTCGCCGCCGCCGCTGAAGTGGCGGCCGTTTCCGCTGATCACCAGCGCTCGGAGATCCGACCGCCGGTGGCAGGCCATGAGCGCGTCGTACAGCGCGCGCAGCAGCCCCACCGTCATGCCGTTGGCCGCGTCAGGACGGTTCATGCGCAGGTCGGCGACGCCGTCGCGGATGTCGAGCAGGACGTCACCGCTGTCGATAAGGGAGGTCATCGGCTCCTGGCCTTCCGGTCGGTGAAGGCGGCGAAGGCGGCATGCCCCTCGGCCTCCAGGTGGTCGAGTACGTGCTCGGTCTCCATGTCCAGTCCCGCGTCAAGTGAGTGGGCGAGTGCCTGGTTCACGAGTTGCTTGCTGCGTGCCATGGCCGGAGCGGGATTCGCCAGGAGGAGGTCGACGACTTCCTCGACGGTCCGGTCGAGTTCCCCCGGCTCCGCCACGCGGTAGGCGAGGCCCCACTCGACGGCCTGCCTGCCGCCGATCACCTCGCCGGTGAGGATCAGGCCCATCGCTCGCTGGCGGCCGACGATCCGCGGCAGTCGCTGGGTCGACCCCCCGCCGGGTACCTGGCCGTACCGGCAGTGGATGTCGGCGATCCGTGCGTCCGCGCTGACCACGGCCAGGTCGCAGGCCTGCACCAGCTCGAAGCCACCGGCCACGGCGTGACCGTGCACCGCGGCGACCACCGGTACCGGCACGGAGCTGATCGCCCGGCACGCGTCGCGGAAAGCACCGAACAGCTCGGCGGTGGCGTCCCGCCCCCTGGCGTGCAGCGCGGCGAGTGCGCCGACGTCGCCGCCCGCGCAGAAGTCGGGGCCCGCCCCGCTCAGGACAAGGACGCGAGCACGGGCCGCGAGGGAGGTGACGGCCTCGGCCAGCTCCCGCGCAAGACCGATCGTGACCGCGTTGCGTTCGGCAGGACGGTCGAGGACGACGTGGCCGACCTGGCCGCGCAGCTCGCGCCGGACGGTCACCGGACGGCCGGTTCGGAGGAGATCGGTGTGCCGGGCAACCGGCCGGCGACGGCGGGGGCCACGTCGGCGAACTCGGCGAGGCCGAGCACACGCCGTGCTTTCCCCTCGTAACGGGGCAGCTCCCCTGCCCTGGCCGCCACGACGGGAAGCCGGATTCCCAGACGGTCCCGCAGGCGGGACTCGAGCTCGAACGGTGTGCCGGGATCGGCGCCGTCGGCGAGCTCGACCACCACGATCGCCTCGGTGGCCCGCAGACCGTCCGGGTCGCGGTCGACCACCAGCTGCCATCCGACGCCCGTGCCGACGGCGGCACACACGACGTCCTCGACCTGAGAGGGCATGACCAGCGAACCCCGAACCTTGAGCACATCGTCGCTGCGCCCGGAGATCCAACTGATCTTCGGATGGCCCCGACGGCCACAGGGGCAGTCGAAGGAGTCTTCGACCCAGGAGGTGAGGTCACGAGTGCGCCAGCGCAACATCGGGGATGCCTGCCGTTGCAAGGTGGTCACGACCAGCTCCCCACGCACACCGGGTTCGGTGATGCGCTCGTCGGTCTCCGGGTCGAGGATCTCGATCAGATGGTGGTCCGCCCAGACGTGGAAGGCTCCCTGCTCGGCCGCGTGCTCGCAGGTCCCGGCCACGAAGGGCCCACCGAGTTCGGTGGTGCCGTAGGTGTTGTGCGGCCGGAAGCCTGCGGGCATCGCCGCGGCGAGGCGGGACATGGCGGCTGGGCTCATCGTCTCGCCGCCGAAGATCCCTACGCGCAGCTTCCAGTCGGTGCCCGGATCCACGCCCGCCTCCTGGGCACGCTCGATCAGCAGCAGCGCGAAGGTCGGCGTGCAGGAGAGAACGGTGACGCCGAGGTCCCGCAACCGTTCGATGGCAAGCGACGTCCGGCCCGGTCCGGCCGGGAACGTGGTGACGCCGATTTCCTCGAATGCCCGGTCGAGGGAAGAACCCCCGATCCAGAGCCCGTAGCCGTAGCACTGCCAGGCCACGTCGTCGGGACGGACTCCCATCGCGGTCAGGTTCCGGGCACCGAGTTCGCCGATGTTGCGGAGGTCGGAACGGCTGAAGGCGATGTTGCACGGCAGCCCGGTCGTGCCCGTCGTCGCGTTCAGCCGGGCGACCTCGCCCAGCGGCACGGCCTGGATCCCCCAAGGCTGGAGTGCTCGCAGCATGGACTTGTCCAGGCACGGTAGCGCCGTCAGGTCGTCGAGACCGCGGATGTCACCGGGCTCGGCACCCACCCTGGCGAGTGCCTCGCGGTAGTGCGGAACGTTGGTACAGCGTCGGAGTGTGTCCGCCAGCAGGTCGAACTGGAGTAGCTCGATGCGCTCGCGGGGCATGGTCTCGATGTCGGCTGACCAGTAGGTGGTGGTCACGGTCGGGCCCCTTTGCCAAGTATGCGCGGACGCGGAGCGCGTCCAAAAATCAACCGATCGTTCGGATAATAGAATGCACACGCGACCCCCTGCGGTCAAGGCATTGCGACCGTGCACCGCGCGGAAAGGCCGACAAACCGCAATGAGGTCAGCGGTCGTCGCGACTCCCCGCGCACGGCAGCACACGGAATGAAGCCAGAGCGGCGTCAGACCGCTCGGGAGGAATCAGGGGTTGGCTGGGGCGGCCGTCTCGTCGACCGGACTGTCGAAGACAAGGCTTTCCACCGCGTCGACGAGGTCGCGAGCCGAGACCGAGCCACCGGGCCGGTACCACTCGACGACCGAAACGGCGGCACCGAGCGCGAGCCGGGAGAACAACGCCGGTTCCATCCGGATCCGCAGACCGCCTTCGGCGATCGCTTGCTCGACCATCAGCGTCATGGCGAGGTCGAACTGCTTGCGGCGCGCCAGCGCACGCTTCTCCACCGGCGTGTTGCCGCGAGCGCGCACCAGCAGCGCGACCTCCGGACGCTGCCTGGTGACGATCTCGACAAGGCGGCGGAGGACATGCCGGATCCGACCCACAGCCGGACCGGCGACCGACTCGTGTTCCTTGAGTACCAGGAACAACGCGTCCAGCGCCCGTCCGACGCCGAGCTCGAACAGTTCCTCCTTCGAGCTCACGTGGTAGTAGAAGCTGGACTTCGTGATACCTGCAGCCTTGGCGAGATCGCCCATCGACGTCGCGTCGTAGCCACGCTCGAGGAAAACGCCGACGGCGATGTCAACGATCTCGTCGACGCGAAACGGCTGCCGAACGGAGTTGCTGATCCGGGCCACATCTCCTCCACTCCGACCGCAGCCGCCCCCGGGACCGCGGACGCGGGTCCGACCCCAGGCCCCACCGAACTTTAGCATTCGACCGAGCGGTCGATTTCGCGACGACATGCCGGACGGCGTCACCACCGAGCGGAGCCGGCACGGCCGAACTCGACGGGGGCCGCAGCCCATTCAGCCAGTCAGTCTTGTTATGAACCGATCGTTCGGTTAATATTGCGGAGTCGTGCCGGCAGGCCCGGCCCCTAAAGGAAGGAGTCGCCGTTGACTGCCCCAACCCCCTCGTCAGGTTCCCGCTACCAGCGACTGATCGAGGACGATCGAGTGCACGGCTCGCTTTACACCGACCCCGCCGTCTTCGCCGACGAGATGGAACGGATCTGGTACCGAACCTGGGTCTACGTCGGCCACGAGAGCGAGATCCCCGAGCCCGGCGACTACGTCGTGAAGAGCATCGGCCCTCAGTCGATCATCATGTCCCGTGACCGGCAGGGTGGCGTGCACCTGCTGCTCAACCGGTGCAGCCACCGTGGCAACCAGCTCTGCGAGGCCAGGCGGGGCAACACCGGTGCGCTGCGGTGCCAGTACCACGGTTGGACCTTCGGGCCCGACGGAGCGCTGCTCGGCTACCCGTTCCGGCAGGGCTACGGGCCGGACACCCCGAAGTCCGGTCTGGGCCTGGGCCGGGTACCGAGGACGGATGCCTACCAGGGTTTCGTCTTCGGCAGCTTCGCCGAGGAGGGACCGACGCTGTTGGAGCACCTCGGCAGTGCCCGTGAGGCGCTCGACCGCGTCGCGCGGCTCTCGCCGCTGGGCCGGGTCGAGCTGACCGCGGGCTGGTTGCGGCACGAGGTGCGGGCCAACTGGAAGATGCTGGTCGAGAACGAGACCGACGGCTACCACCCACAGTTCGTCCACTCCTCGATATTCGAGGTAGGCGAGAGCCATGTGGCCGAGGTGTACAGCGAGAAGTCCGCGGCGACCGCGCGTGATCTCGGCGGCGGTCACACCGAGCACGACCTGCGCCCGCAGTTCCGCCACATCGACGTCCCGCTCGCCTGGTTCGGCACCACCGAGCAGCGGCTGCCGGACTACTGCCGGGCGATGCGCGAACGACACGGCGACACGACCGCGCGCGAGATCCTGGTGGACGGCTCACCCCACATCATGATATTCCCCAATCTGTTCATCGCGGAGATCCAGCTCTTCGTGATCCAGCCCCTGGCGGTGGACCGCACGGTCCAGCACGTGACGCCGTTGCAGTTCGCGGGCGCCCCTGACCTCAACCGGCGCCTGCTGCACCAGGTCAGCGGCTCGGTCGGACCGGCAGGATTCCTGCTCGCCGA
Source organism: Prauserella endophytica (assembly GCF_005146945.1). Classification (GTDB taxonomy): domain Bacteria; phylum Actinomycetota; class Actinomycetes; order Mycobacteriales; family Pseudonocardiaceae; genus Prauserella_A; species Prauserella_A endophytica. The sequence goes on along the minus strand of NZ_SWMS01000017.1, from coordinate 78,575 downwards.
CGACTCCGAGATGTACGAGCGCAACCAGCGCGGTGTCGCCGCGCGCCTGCCGGAGTGGCTGGTCCTGCGAAGGGGCCTGAACCGCGAGCACATCGACGCCGACGGCCACCTCGCCGGAGCGGCCACCGACGAGACCACCCAGCGCGCCATCTGGCGCCACATCCGGACCCTGCTCACGGAGGAGTGCCCGGCATGACCGCTCCAGCCAACGCGATCACGCTCGCCGACGCCGAGCAGTTCCTCTACCGCGAAGCCCGCCTCGCGGACGAGGGCCGCTACGACGAGTGGGAGGCGCTCTGGACCGACGACGCGCTGTACTGGGTGCCGGTCGCGGACAGCACGGACACCGACGAGCGCATCTCCATCATCTGCGACCATCGCTCACGGATCGCGCTGCGCGTCGCGCAGCTCAAGACCGGCAAGCGGCACTCGCAGGACCCTCGCAGCGCCGTAGCGCGGCTGATCTCCAACATCGAGATCGTCGGCCACGACACCGACGGCACCCGGACGCAGGCGACGTTCGTCGCCGTCGAGTCCCGCGCCAGAGGGATCACCATCTGGGCTGGCCGGGTCGAGCACACCCTCGTCCAAGACAACGACCGCATCCTGATGTCGCGCAAGCAGGTCCGCCTCGTCAACGCGGACCAGCCGCTGCCCACACTCGCCTTCCTGATCTGAGATGGACGAGACGGTAGAGAACGAGTTCGCCTCGGTGACGGTCGCCGTCGACGAGGCCGGAAACGACCGCAGGCTCCGCGTCAGGGACAACCGCACGGGGCGCGTCGCGTGGTTCGATGCCCTGCTTCTCGAGACCTTCGTGTGGACGCCTGAGTCCGAGCTGAGGGCGCTGCTGGACCCGTCGCGGCATCGCTGGACCGCCGACCCCGCCCCAGAAGGAGAACCGCGATGACACGTATCGCCGTGGTCGGGGCCGGCCCGTCCGGCGTGTTCACGGCCGCGGCCCTGCTGGACAGGCCCGATGTGCTCGTCGACGTATACGACCGCAGCCCGACACCGTTCGGGCTCGTGCGCTACGGCGTCGCCCCCGACCACCTCAAGATCAAGTCCGTGACCCGTGTGCTGTCCCGCACGCTGAGCGATCCGAGGGTGCGCTTCCTCGGCAACGTCGAGATCGGCAAGGACGTGCGGCTCGACACACTGCGCGGTCGCTACGCCGCCGTGGTCGTCGCCGTGGGGGCTCCCGGCACCAGGCGGCTGGCCATCCCGGGTGAGGACCTGCCCGGTCACGTCCCGGCCGGTGACCTCGTCGACTGGTACAACGGGCGGCCCGGCGCGCGGTACCGGCCCGCCGAGCGCCGCCGCGTCGCCGTGATCGGAGCCGGGAACGTCGCACTCGACATCGCCCGCATCCTGTTACGTGGTGGCCGCGGTCTGAGCCACACCGACGTGCCCGAGCACGTCCTGCGGGATCTCGACGCCCGGCCGACCCATGAGGTGCACATGTTGGTGCGCCGTGGCCCCGCCGACACCCGGTTCACCCCAGCGGAACTGGCCGAGTTCGAGTCCCTGCCGGATCTCGACCTGCGCGTGGACCCGGCCGTCCTGCCCACCGACGACCCCGGCCCGAGCGTCGCCGATCGCGCGCTGGCGGCCCGGTTGGCGATCTTCCGCCGCTGGAGCTGCGCGCCCCGGGGCGCAGGCCGCAGCCTGACGATTCGTTTCCACAGCCCACCTGCGGCGTTCCGTGGGGCCGGACGAGTCGAGGCCGTCGCTCTTCCCGGTCCCACCCTCCTGCCCGTCGACCTGGCCGTGAGCGCGATCGGCTTCCGCGGACGGCCGCTTCCCGGCCTGCCGTTCGACGATGCGACGGCCACCGTGCCGCACGAGAAGGGGCGGGTCGCGCCCGGGCTGTATGTGACCGGATGGATCAAGCGTGGTCCGACAGGCGTGATCGGCGCCAACAAGGCGTGCGCGCAGGAGACGGCCGAGACGCTGCTCGCCGACGTTCCCCCCGACGACAACGACGACCACGATCCCGCGCCGACCACAGGCCTGCGGGTCGTGACCTGGCCAGGCTGGCTCGGCATTGACCGCGCCGAGACCGCGCTCGGCGCAACCCACGGACGAAACCGCACCACGATCCACGAACTGGACAGGCTCGTGCGGATCGGAACCGCGACAGGAGACCGCTTGCCATGACCTACGTGATCACCGACGCCTGCCTCGACATCACCGACCGCAGCTGCCTGGCGCAGTGCCCGGTCGACTGCATCCAGCCGGGCGACCGAATGCACTACATCGACCCGGACAGCTGCATCGACTGCGGTGCGTGTGAAGCGGTCTGCCCCCAGCAGGCCATCTTCTTCGCCGACGAGATCCCCGACGACCGCGCCGCCTTCGTTCGGATCAACGCCGAGTTCAGCCAGGGCATCCGCTCCTCGAATGGCGGGGACCACCCCGAGGTCTCGGCGCTTCCCCACCGGGCGGTGCCGAGGTGAACCCCGCCGGCGGCCCTCTCGGCGGGCGCACCGTCGTCGAGCTGGCGGGGATCGGGCCCGCTCCGTTCGCGGGGATGATGCTCGGAGACCTTGGCGCCGAGGTCATCCGGATCGAGCGACCGACGGCATCGGGCGGGGCACCACCGCCGCGCGCCGCCGACATCCTCAACCGGGGCAAGAAGTCCGTCGTGCTCGACCTCAAGAAGCCCGCAGGGGTCGACGCGGTGCACGCGATCGTCGAGCGTGCCGACGTCCTGATCGAGGGGTTCCGCCCAGGCGTCGCCGAACGCCTTGGGGTCGGCCCCGGGGACGTGCGGAGCCGCAATCCGCAGCTGGTCTACGGCCGGATGACCGGCTGGGGCCAGGACGGCCCGCTGGCGCATACCGCCGGGCACGACATCGGCTACATCGCGCTGACCGGCGCGCTGGGGGCGATCGGCGCGGCAGGGGGCCCGCCCCAGGTTCCGCTCAACCTTCTCGGCGACTTCGGCGGAGGAGCCACCTACCTCGTGATCGGTGTGCTCGCAGCACTGCTGGAGGCCGACACCACCGGTCGGGGCCAGGTTGTCGACGCGGCCATCGTGGACGGAGTGTCCCACCTGCTCGCCGCCATCCATTCCATGCTCGGCTCCGGACGATGGGCAGACCAGCGCGGCGCGAACCTGCTCGACGGAGCCGCTCCGTTCTACACCGTCTACGAAACCGCCGATGGCGGCCACGTCGCCGTCGGCGCGATCGAGCCGAAGTTCTACGCGGAACTCCTCCGGCTCCTCGACATCGACCGGGCCGAGGCGGCTCCCGGGGATCAGTACGACCGCGATCGGTGGCCGGACCTGCGCTCGGTTCTCGCCCGCGCCTTCTCCCTGCGTACGCGGGACGCGTGGGCCGAGCACTTCGCGGGAACCGATGCGTGCGTCACCCCCGTGCTGAGCCTGAAGGAGGCGATCGAGCACCCGCACCTCGCCCACCGGCGCAGCCTGGTCGAGAGCCACGGGGTACTGCAGCCGGGCACGGCGCCACGCCTCGATGGGCACGCCACCCGCGCGCCGCGGCAGGCACCACGTCCGGGCCAGGACACCGAGAACGTTCTGCGTGACAGCGGACTGGACGCGCGGGGGCTGATCGAGAAGCGGATCGCGATGCGGGCTAACACGGGCTGAGCGAATCAGCCCCTGCCGCCCATCAGGCGACCTCGCTCCGCCGGATTCTCGTGCTCACGGCAGGTCGTCCAGCATCACCGTCAGCATCTGGCGCCCGGGCCCTGGCGCCGGAACGCCGGACGCGGTCCGGCTCGGCGGTGTCACGCCTCGCTGTGGCGCCCGCCCCGCGAGGTGCCGGTGCGGTCGCGGACCGACATGACCCGCGGGTGCGCCCAGGACCACGCAGCCGCAGCTCGCCGACTTTCCTTGCTGCCACGTCGATGCCGTCCGCACCGACGGCCCGCGCTCGTGCGTGCAACACGGGCAACCGACCTGCTCCGAAACCGACGCCCGACATCCCCGTCGAACACGGACGGTCCCAGACGTCGTCTCGCCGGGCTCCGACGGAGCCCCGTCCCGCTGGAGGCAGGCATCCCGTGGCGGGTGGCGGGTGGCCGGAGTTCGGGTGCGCGTGATCATGCAGAATCTGCAGCTGAGGCAGCGCTCGTTCCGAGCGCTCATGCGCTTGGGGGGTGGCGCTGCGTGTCCGCGTCGTGGTCGGTCTGGCTCGTCGGCGGCGTCGTTCTGGTCGCCGCGGGCGTGGGGAGCACGCTGCTGCCGCGGCTGCGTGCTCGCGGCGTGCGCCGCCGTGTCGCGTGGTCCACCGCGCGGGCGGCGATCGACAGCGCCACCGTGAGCCGGGACGCGTGTGCCGCTCGGGTCGCCGAGGCCGAGCAGTTGCTGGCCCGCGCGGAGTCGATTGCCGCCGACCGGGGCGGTGTCCTCGCGGCCGAGGAGGCGGCCAGGTGTGCCGAGCGGGCCGACCGGCTCTGGCGGGCGGCCCGCCGTGGTTGAGCGCGTGGGGCGTCGGACGAAGGAGTGGGTGCGCTGGTCGTTGCTCGGCGCGGCCGTGGTGCTACTGGTCGTTTTCCTGGTGTCCCAGCGCGAGGAGATCGACGTCAGCTACGGGCGGTCGCCGTCGTCGCCGGACGCGGTCGTGGAGGGCGAGGCCGGTGAGTTGAGCGAGGCCACCGTGCCGTCGGTCGAGGCGATGACCGCGATGGTCGACGCCGAGCCGGTCGTCCGGCTGCCGGGATCGATCGCGCGGTGGGACGAGCAGGTCGTGCGCGAGGCGATCGGTGACAGCGACATCCGCATCCTCGTGGCGCCGCCGGGGCTGGACAAAGCCGAGCGTGGCCGGGTCCGCGACGTCGAACGCGCGACGATCACCATCGTCGGCACCAAAGTCAGTGGCGGGGTGTACCAGGCCACTGCCGATGCGATTCCCGAGTGGCGGGCCCAGTTCGCTTCCGGCGATGTCACGGCCTTGCTGGTGACGATGATCCACCACGCCCAGGAGCGGGAGTCGCCGACCGTCGACGACTCCTTCAGCTGGCGGCAACCCAGCGCCGCCGAGCTCGACGCCGTCACCGCCGATCTGCGCGCGAACGGGTTGCACGTCGCGGAGGGAGCGACGCTGGAGGGCGTGCCCGAGGCGGCGACGGCTACGGCCTTCCCGGATGCGGACGCGCTCTACGTCGCGTTGCCGCAGCAGCCGTTCGGCCAACCGGTCCCCCGGTACGGCCCCGCACTGGCGCGGGCTTTCCCCGACCGGCCGATCGTGGTCATGTACGGCTCGTGGATCGAGTACGACGGTCCCGGCGCGGCGGACTTCGCCGAGTTGGTGAGCGCCATGTTCTACTCCCAGTTCGGCACTCGCCTCGCCACCTACGACTACCCTCAGCGCAACGTCCTGAACGCGTGGCTGAACCGCGTCACCGACGTCCGCTACGCCGGCCTGTTCGACCGGCCCCTCCCCTACCTGCCGTTCGACCCGTTGAAGGTGACGATGCCCGCGCTGCCGTGGCTGTTCGCGGTATGCGTGGCGGGTTTCCTCGCCCTCTCGGCGCGGTCGTTGAGGCGGCCCCAGGCGGTGAGCGAATCACGCCACTACTCCCGCCTGGCGGGGCTCACCGCGCTCGCAATCGAGGTGTCGGGGTTGAGCGGTGAGCGCAGTGATCCCCCGCTGACGCGCGGCATCGGCAAGCTGCGGGCGGCCACCGAGGCACTGGAGTCCGACCTGCCGTCGGCGCAGGTGCGCACTTTGCTCGACGACGCCGAGAACGAACTCGACGAAACCGCTCGGCTGCTCGGCCGCAGCGACTACCGGCCGCGCAACTACCTCGAGGGCAGACTCGGATGAGACGACTCGGCCGGTTCTTCAGCACATTGTTCGGGATAGCCGTACTCGGCTGCAGCGTGCTCGCGGGGTGGGCGCTGTGGACGGGCGGAGTGTTCGACGGGGCGGTCGCGAAGGAACTGCGCGGATCCTCGGTGTACATCGCGCCCGGTGTCGAACTCGACGAGGCCGCCGCGGAGCGGATCATCGGCAACCGCAGGCTCACCGTGGCCTTCCTCGAGCCGGGTGCCGATCTGCGCGAGGCCTGTCACAGCACCAGCAATGCCGCGAACGGAACCGTGATGGTGCCGCTCAGCAGGGAAGCCGACGAGTACGACCGCTACCCGTGCACCCACACGACCGAGGACATCGGCACTGGCATGGTCATCGAGTCGATGATCGTTCGCGGCATCGACCAGTTCCGCGATGAACCGCTCGAGGCGCTGAAGGTCATGGCGGTGAACTACGACCAGCTCGTCAAGGCGGAAGTGGTTCCCGACGGTGCACGCACGATCAGCCCGTCGCTGCCCCGCTACCTGATAGCCGCCGCGGCGATCGGCGCCGTGGTCGCCGGTGCCGCAGTGCTCTACTTCGGTGCGCGGAAGGCAGGGAAGCTGGAGGCCAGGCGCCGGGAGAGGTTGGACGCCGCCGACGACGCGCGGACTCTCCTCGGCGCCAGCGCCGCCGTGCTGGCCCAGCAGATCATCGACCTCGACAGCAGGTATGCGCGGTTGAGACGCGGCGTGAAGACCGGAATGGCCACCAGCGAGCAACGACAGTTCCTGAACAAGTACCGCAAGCTGGTGGCCGACTACACCGAGCTGCTGCCCGAGATCACGACAGCCGACGAGTCCCGCACGGCGGACCTCGCGGGCAAAATCGAGGCGCTGATCGACCGGAGCCGAGCCCTTGCCCGGCTTGATCGGCGCCTTCAGCAGCGCACGGGGAGGTCCGCCCGCTGAGGCAGCCCAGGCAGGTCACCATTGCGACCTCGCCGGACGGCGAGACCGTCAGGGCCGACGAGCGCATCGCCGAGATCAAGCAGCGCTACGGGCCCGACCACCTGGTCACCCAGTTCATCACCGGCGCGGCACCAGTTCTCTAGTCCGCCGTTGAGCGAACCGAATCGCAGATTAAGGTAGCCAGGAAATCGACTGAAGAGATCTGATTCTGACACTTAAACCATTAGGGAATGACTACGATCTGCAGTGGAATCCCGAAGGTGTTAAGTGCAACTGATGCAGACACTAAAGCCGATCGAGCAAAGGTAAAGAGAGTCCTGGGCTCAAGGGGTTTGTCTGACCGATGTATGGCATATACCAACCCGGCTGGGCGGGCACCTAACCGCCTGACACGACTCGGGTCACGCTCTCGGATAATCTCTCGAAACTCTTTCCAAGTTTCGGCATCCGTCAGGCTTTCAATGGCGACCAGGCCTTGCGCAAATAGATGACTCAAGACCGAAGAGCCAGTATCACTGCTCACCTTCTTTACATGTATCAACTCATCATTAGGGCCCAGCAAGTCGCAAACTTCGAAACCCTGAGGATGAACTCTTGTCTTAACTAGCTTGCGATCCAAGCAGAGGAATCGTCCATCGAGCTTTGGTACATTCTCGTTGTAATCCTTTTCATAGATCTTTCGTCTTTCGTTGAGTGGCGTAGAATTCCACGCGGGCAAGGTCCACGGCGGTTGCTCCTTGAATGCAGATTTCACGACCCGATCAACATGGCGCAAATATTGGTCTCCAAGACTATACCAATCACCGTCCAGGAGGATATAATGATAGTCGGGGTCAACAATCTCTGCGGCAATCCAATGCAGGGCCGACACTTCTCCGCCAAGACTCGCGCCACTCCCGTCTAAACCTTCAATAGTACTGGACCGCAAGGTTCGCAGATATTCATTCTTCGGGCGCTGGCGAACTCCGATGCGGATTTTTTCTATCGATAGCTCCTCGGTATCTATACGGAAATCTCCAATGTTTCCGGAGTATCTTTGCACCGTTGGACCATCGTAATACCTTGATGGATACGCGATGCCTACTTCTCCACGGGTGACGTCAGGATCCGCCAAAAGATCGACGGCTTCCGAGTCAAGAAGCTCTCGCATATCATGATTTGGCCCCAATCGGCGAACCCATTGTAATGGCTCGAGCTGAGGATTCACCTCGACCTCGTCGACGATTCGTGTCAGCTCACGAAGGTCGGACACCAGCGAGTCCCCGGTGATACCCAAATGAATGTGCAGACCTTCCCCACATTCCACGCTCAGTCGAAAATTCCGATACTTGCCCCGGCGGCGCACATAGGTTAGATCAATAGGAAGGTTATCGTGAGCTTTACCGCTTAAGCTTCGCACAAGTTCAGCGTGCTCGCGCAGACCGAAAGCCCATAAGCCTTGTCCGCCCGGAACCATATTCCGGTCGACACGAGACTTTGCACTTAAAGCCCATCTTGTGACGTCTTTGATCTCGTCTGGGTCAAGCATTCGTACGCCTACATCAATGCCAAACTGGCGATCGACCTTGCCTTCGCGCATGTATCGCCAGCCTTGGCCGAACGCAAGGGTATAGTAGGCGCCATCAACGTCGATAAAAAGTGCAGCCGAAGCCGCAGTGGTCGTAAAGCCCAGATCGATTCCGGTTAGAGATCTAACGGTCTCCGTCCATTCAACTGGGCCACTACCTGATTCGCCAGATACTAGTAACGCTGGTGAAGATCCAACTTCTATGGTGCGAATCGAGAAGCGGCCCTCTACATTCTCGCGAATCTTTAAGGAAAGCAGCTCATGGAGGTTGTCCGATCGATACATTCGGTACACATTAGTGCGACGCGTACTGAGCGAACTCTGCTCCATCTCTGAAGAACCGGCCGCAGCATTGATCATTCTTTACCGATAACAGAAGGATGCCCTGATAGTCCAGCCCCTGCTTCAACGATCGCCCAATTAGCCGTGTGCCTTGATCGGTCGTAGATCTCCCGCGCTGCTGCAAAAGCTCACTCTCGCCAGGCGGTCGCACGCACACACGAACTAGCTACGGCAGGGTTCAGCCCAAATAGGGCCCCGTCCGCCGCCGCCTGCTCGAACCCCGTGCGACTGCGCCTGACCGCCACCTGGCACAACGACCACGGCCCCGCCGAAATCGAGCGGGTCACCGACGACATGCCCGATGGAGTCATGTACGTCGCGTGCAAGAACCGCCGCGCTTCGGTGTGCCCCGCCTGCGCCGAGACCTACCGCGCCGACACCTACCAACTCGTCAAGGCCGGGCTGGTCGGCGGCAAGGGCGTCCCCGACACCGTGACCGAGCATCCCTGCTTCTTCGTCACCCTCACCGCCCCGGCCTTCGGCCCGGTGCACACCCGGGTGGTCGGTTCCAATGGCCGTGTGCGGCCCTGCCGGGCTCGCAGGCTCGGCACCGTCTGCCAACACGGACGGCAGGTCATCTGCCTCCAGCGGCACACTGAGGACGACCCGCGCCTCGGTGAGGCGATCTGCAGGGACTGCTACGACTACCAACACCAAGCCGTGTGGAACTTCCACGCCGGGGAACTGTGGCGGCGCACCACCATCACCCTGAACCGCAAACTGCGCCAGGCGGCCACCGAGCGCGGCGTGAAGGTGCGGCTCTCCTACGCCAAAGTCGCCGAATACCAACGGCGCGGGGTGGTGCATTTCCACGCGCTGGTGCGTGTGGACGGCTACAACCCTGACGACCGCGATAGAATCATCGCGCCGGACCTTTCGATCACCCCGGAGTTGCTGCGCAGCTACCTCGAACACGCTGCGACCGTCACCCGGTTCACCACCGCCCCGCACCCCAAGAACCGGCTCGGCTGGGTCATCCGCTGGGGCCGGCAGGTCGACATCCGCCCCGTCCGGCTCACACCCACCGACTGCGACGACCGCGGAACACTCACCACCACCGCCGTGGCCGCCTATTTGGCCAAATACGCCACCAAGGCCACCGAGCAGGCAGGGCACGTCTCCCGCCGCCTCACCGCCGCGTCAGCCGCCTTCTACGCCGAGCAGGACACCCACCAGGCCCGCCAGCTCACCGCCTGCTGGCAACTCGGGCAACGGCCCTTCTACCGCGATACGAAGGCCGTACGAGAGGACTGGGCCGAGAGCTGGGGCAAGCTCCAGAAATGGGCCCACATGCTGGGCTTCGGCGGCCACTTCTCCACCAAGAGCCGCCGCTACTCCACCACCCTCACCGCGCTCCGGGCCGTGCGGAAGGCCTACCAACGCGGCGAACCGCCCGAGCATCCCGGCCACACGCCAGCCGACCTCGACCTCACCGGCGACGACGCCGCCGTCACGTTGACCTGGCTGTTCGACGGCGTGGGCTGGCGCACCATCGGCGACGCCGCGTTGGCCAACACCGCCGCAGCCAGGGCCCGCGAGCGAAAACTCATTGCGCGGCAAGAGATCGAGGAATCGCTGAACACCAACTGACCTAGAAAGGAAGTGACCAGTGGAACCCGTTTTGCTCCGTGTGGAAGAAGCCGCCCGCCTGCTCGGGATCGGCCGCACGCGCGTCTACGACCTGATTCGGCTGGGACTGCTCCAGTCGGTCAAGGTCTTCGGCGCTCGGCGTGTTCCGCGGGATGCCGTGGACGCCTACGTGCGATCGCTCACGCAGGACGCTGCCTGATGGCCGGGCGGGCGGCGAACGGGATGGGCACCATCGTGCAGCGCAAGGACGGCCGCTACCAGGCGGCGGTCTACGTGCTGGCGGTGGACGGTACCCGGCAACGGAAGTACGTCTACGGCAAGACCTGGGATGAGGTGAACGACAAGCGCATCGAACTGCTCGACAACAACCGCAAGGGCGTACCGTCGATCTACTCGGCGATGACGCTGTCGGACTATCTGGAGTACTGGCTGGAGAACGTCGTCCGGGTGGAGCGTGGCGAGTCGACCTATTCCGGTTACGAGGTGGTGATCCGCCGGTTCCTCAAGCCGCTGATCGGTTCTCGCAAGCTCAACGCACTCACCCCGGCCGACGTACGGACGATGCTCGGCAAGCTGCGCAAGAGGAAAACCGTGCACGACAAGCCCCTGTCGGCGCGGTACGTGCAGAACATCTTCGAGGTCCTGCGCAGCGCGTTGGCGAACGCCGTGCGGGAAGAATTGATCGGGCGCAACGTCGCCAAGCTCGTCAAGGCACCGACGAGAGACCACTACGAGGTCGAGCCCATGTCTGGCGCGGACGCGCGGAGGTTCATCAAGCACATCGCCAAACACTGGCTCCACGCCTTGTGGCTCATCCTGATCATGACCGGGTTGCGCAAGGGCGAAGTGCTCGGGCTGGCGTGGTCGGACATCAACTTGGTCACCGGCGAGTTCCGCGTGCGGCGGACGGTGCAACGGGTCCGCGGGAGGTTGGTGTTCGGCGAGCCGAAGACCGAACGTTCGCGGCGCACGCTCTTCCTGCCAGCCGTGTGCCTGGCCGCGCTCAAAGTACACCGGCAGGACACGGCCGAGCGGATGAGCGATTCACTCAACCTCGCGCTGGGTCAGCCGGACGACCTGGTGTTCGTGACCCGGACCGGGCGCGTGGTGGAGCCGAGGAACGTGAATACGATGCTCGACCGGCTGTTGCGGCGGGCCAAGATCGACCGGAGCAGGGTCCATGATCTGCGCCACACGTGCGCGACGCTGCTCCTGCTGGACGGGGCTACGATCCGTGAGGTCATGGACCAGCTCGGCCATGCCTCCATCACCACGACCGCGAACATCTACGGGCACGTCCTCGACGAGGCGAAGCGGGAGATGGCCGAGCGGATGAACCGGCTGGCCGACAACAACTGATGTCAACCGTGGATGCAGAAAGGGCCTCCAATGATCTTGGAGGCCTTGTTCTTGCTGCTCCCCCGGTTGGACTCGAACCAACAACCCTTCGGTTAACAGCCGAATGCTCTGCCAATTGAGCTACAGGGGATCGCTGTCGTCGGCTGGATCGCTCCGGCCAACGGGTTAACACTTTAGCCCATGCTCGATCACCGCCTCGCACCACCCCCACACCACACGCCACGAGCGTTCCGCGCCTGGCTGCGGGACAATGAACCACCAGGTCGACAGCGACGAGGAGGCATCGAGAGATGAAGACGTTCCTGCTTGGCGCAGCCGTGGGGTACGTCCTGGGCGCCCGTGCCGGGCGTGCGCGATACGAACAGATCGTGCGGACCTACCGCAAGATCGCCGACCATCCCGCCGTGCAGGGCGCCGCGGGCGTCGCCAGGGCCAAGGTCGGCGAGAAGGTCGGTGACAAGCTGCCCTTCGGCCACCGGTCACACACCCCGCAGGGTGCGAACGGGCAGTACGCGACGGAGCCCAACGCCAGCCAGGCCTGACCCGGTGGAGCGCCGGACCGGCCGGCGCTCCGCCTAGGGCACCCGCGCGACGGCGAACACCCGGCGGAACGGAAACCACGTCGTCCCGTCCACACGCGGCGGGTAGGCCTCCTCCAGCAGCGGCGCCAGCTGCGCCCGGAAGGCCTCCCAGTCCGCGTCCGGCAGCGCTGCCCTCACCGGCCGCAGCGCGGTCCCGCTGATCCACTCCAGCACCGCGTTCTCGCCGGTCAACGGCTGGTTGTAGGTGGTCTCCCACGCGTCGACCGCGCAGCCCAGATCGGCGAACAGATCCGCGTACTGCTGCGGGGTGTCCACGGCGTCGTCCTCGCGCAGCACCACGCCCTCCAGCCGCTCCGCCCACTCCGGGCTCGCCGCGAGCCGCCTGGTGAGCGTGTGCGACGGGGCGCTCATGTTGCCGGGCACCTGCATCGCCAGCCACGCGCCCGACGGCAGCTCCCCGACCCACCGCCGCAGCAGCTCCCGGTGCTCGGGAACCCACTGCAGCACGGCGTTGGTCACGACGACGTCCGTGTCGGGCCTCGGCGTCCACTCGTTCACGTCACCCTCGCGGGCGGCCACGCCGGCCTCACGGGCCGCGGCGACCATCTCCGGAGAGCTGTCGATCGCCTCCACCACCGCGTCCGGCCAGCGCCGCGCGAGCGTCACCGTCAGGTTGCCCGGGCCGCAGCCGAGGTCGACGACCCTGCGCGGGGCCTCCGCTTCCACGCGGGCCACCAGCTCGAAGAACGGCCGCGCGCGGAGGTCGCCGTAGTCGAGGTACTTCGCCGGATCCCACATATCGCCTCCCAGTACGAGCGTACTGTTAAGGCGCTCCGCCCGCGAGCTTCGCGGCGGCCTCCTCCGCGATGCTCGCCAGCACATCGGTGTCCGCACCCGGATCGGGCCGCACCTGGAGCACGGATGTGTCGGATCCGGGCACCTTGCGCACCACGAACCACGCACCGCCACCGTCCAGCTCCTTGCGGTAGCGCTGGCGGATGGAGCCTTCGACGCGCCGACGCACGAGCTGCGGGATCTTGCCCGGCTTCGGCAGGACGTGCCGCACCGGTTCGCGGTCGGCCAGCAGCACGGCCCGGCCCGCGGTCCGCGCCTCGTCGGCCTCCGTCACCGTCAGCGCGTCGCCCTTCCAGACGGCCTTGCTGATCAGGTGCCAGCCAACCCGCCGCACGCCGGCGCCCTCGGGCAGCCACAGCCCAAGCGCCGTCACGGCGACGTGCCCGCCGGCGCCGGTGGGCGCGACCGCGAGCACGTGCTCGTCCTCGGCGAGCGACACTCGCAACGGCTCCGGCAGCGGCTCGCCGAAGAGGCGGCTGAGCAGGCCCATCAGTCCAGCCCGCCCACGGCCTGCTCACGCAGCGCCTTCCGGTACTGCTCGAGCGCCACGAGGTCACCGAACAGCGCGCGGTAGTCGTCCGCGGCGTCCACCGGCGACAGACGCTGCAGCTTGGACTTCAGCTCCCCGATCTGCCTGCCCACGAGGTTCTCCTGCACGGCGGCCAGCATGACCGACACGTACCGGACGTCGGCTTCTCCCCGCGCCTGCATCGGCTCCACCGCGAGCTCGGAGAGCAGCGAGCTCACCGTCCCTTGTGGAGCGTGCTGGGAGGCGGCGTCGATCAGCGCGGGACCGGTCAGCCCCGACGCGGTGCCGCCCGCCGCCAGCACGGCGCGGTGCACGGCCACGTACGCCGGGTGGGTGAAGGCGTCCTCCGGCAGCGTGTCGTAGGCGGGCCCGGCCAGCGCGGGCTCCTGCAGCGCCGCCTTGAGCACCTCGCGCTGAGCGCGCAGCCCGGGGTCGCGGGGATCGGGCCGCTCGATGTCATTGCCACCGGCCTCCGGCGCGGACCCGTTGCGGGCCGCCGGCCTGCGGCCGTTGAGCTTCACCGGCACGCCGGTGCTCTCGCGCACACGGCGCACGACCATGGCCTCGTCCTGCCAGCCGACCCACCACGCGAGCTTCGTGGCGTAGCCGTCCCGCTTGGCGCGGTCCTTGATCTGGGCCACGAGTGGAACGGTCCGCTGCAGGGCCGACACCTGGCCGTCCACGGAGTCGAGGTCGTACTCGGCGAGCAGGCTGCGGATCGCGAACTCGAACAGCGGGATCCGGCGCGCCACCAGGTCGCGCACGGCCGCGTCGCCCTTGGCCAGCCGCAGCTCACACGGGTCCATACCATCGGGGGCCACCGCGATGTAGGTCTGCCCGGCGAAGGTCTGGTCGCCCTCGAACGCCTTGAGCGCCGCCTTCTGCCCCGCCTCGTCGCCGTCGAAGGTGAAGATCACCTCGCCACGGAAGGCGTCGTCGTCCATCATCAGCTGCCGCAGCACCCGCATGTGGTCCTCGCCGAACGCGGTACCCGACGACGCCACGGCGGTGGGCACCCCGGCCTCGTGCATGGCCATCACGTCGGTGTAGCCCTCGACCACCACGACCTGGTGCCGCCTGGCGATCTCCCGCTTGGCGAGGTCGAGGCCGAACAGCACCTGCGACTTCTTGTAGATCGGGCTCTCGCTGGTGTTGAGGTACTTGGCCTGGATCGGGTCGTCGTCGAAGATGCGCCGCGCGCCGAAGCCGACGATGTCGCCGCCGCGATCCTTGATCGGCCACACGAGCCTGCGATGGAACCGGTCCATCGGGCCCTGCCTGCCCTCCTTCGAGATCTGCGCCTTGTAGAGCTCGGCCAGCTCGAAGCCGTTGTTCAGCAGGTGCTTGGTCAGGCGGTCCCAGCCGCCCGGCGCGAAGCCGCAGCCGAACTTCGCCGCGGCGGCCTGGTCGAACCCGCGCTCGGTGAGGAACTCCCTCGCCGCCTGGGCCTCGGGCGTGGCCAGTTGCTCGGCGTAGTACGCCTGCGCGGCCTTGTGCGCCTCGACCATGCGGAGGCGGGTGCCGCGGTCGCGCTTGACGCTGCCCCCGCCGCCCTCGTACGTCAGCCGCAGACCGATTCGGTCGGCGAGCCGCTCGACCGACTCGACGAAGCCGAGGTGCTCGATCTGCATGATGAACTTGATGACGTCGCCGCCCTCACCACAGCCGAAGCAGTGGAACGTGCCGTGTGTGGGGCGCACGTTGAACGACGGCGTCTTCTCCTCGTGGAAGGGGCAGAGGCCCTTCAGCGCGCCGCCGCCCGCGCGGCGCAGCGCGACGTACTCGCCGACGACGTCGTCGATCCGACTGCGCTCGCGCACCTGCGCGATGTCGCTCTCCCGGATCCTTCCCGCCACGGGACCCACTCTAGTGTCCTCCGCGACACGGAGGTCTTCGGCCATACTCGGCCTATGACCGTCACCGGGAACGCACTCGCCGAGAAGTTCTCCGCGCACCGCTCCCACCTGATCGCGGTGGCCTACCGGCTCACCGGCTCGCTCGCCGACTCCGAGGACGCCGTGCAGGAGGCGTGGCTGCGGCTCAGCGCGCTGCCGCGGGAGAAACAGGACGAGATCCACGAGTTGCGGGCGTGGCTCACGACGGTCGTGGGGCGCATCTGCCTCGACCGGCTGCGCTCGGCCACCGCGCGCAGGGAGCAGTACGTCGGCGAGTGGCTGCCCGAGCCGATCGTCACCCCGCTGGGCGCCCCGGCCAGCGAGGATCCGCTGGAGACCGTCGTGCGCGACGACGGCGTGCGCATGGCCGCGATGGTGGTGCTGGACAAGCTCAGGCCCGAGCAGCGCGTCGCGTTCGTGCTCCACGACGCCTTCTCGGTGCCGTTCTCCGAGATCGCGGACATCCTCGGCGTCTCGCCCGACACCGCTCGTCAGTACGCCTCGCGCGGACGGCGGGCGCTGGCCGACGCCGACCCGCCGTCCCGCGAGAGCCTGGACGAGCAGCGCGAGATCCTGGAGCGCTTCCTGACGGCCGTCATGAGCGGCGACGTGCACGCCGTGGCCGAGGTGCTGCACCCCGACGTGGTGCTCATCGGCGACTCCAACGGCAAGGCCAGAACCACCCGCCGGATCATGGTCGGCGCCGAGAAGATCATGCGCTTCCTCCAGGGCCTCCTGCAGGTCTACAAGCCCGGCGCGTTCAACAGCGCGCGGCCGGTGCTGGTCAACGGCGACCTCGGCGTGTACGTCCCGCCCGCGCCCGGCGAGGGCTACCGCGACCTCGACGCGCACGTGCAGACGTTCTCGGTCCGCGACGGCAAGGTCGTCACGATCTACGACCAGGCCAACCCTGACAAGCTGGAGCGGGCGGGACGCGTCGCCGGTCAGGAGGGCTGATCGGCGGGCACCGGGACCCGGCAGGCGTCGCCCGAGGTGAAGCCCTGGTCGGTGATGTCCAGGGCGCTGTTGATCCTGGCCCGCATGTTCTCGAGGCCGATCTGGTAGGTGAGCTCGACGACGCCCTTGTGGCCGAACTCCCGCTCCAGCTCCGCCACCTGCTCGTCGGTGACGCTCACCGGGCTGTCGGTCATCGCGTCGGCGTAGGCGAGCGCGAGCCGCTCCTGGTGGGTGAACTTGGGTGACGTCGCGTAGTCGTCGATCTCCTTGAGGCGGTCGATGTCGAGCCCCTTGTGCTTCTGCAGCATCGTGCCGAAGTCGACGCACCACGAGCAGCCGAGCCGCACGGCCGTGCGGTAGACGGCCAGCTCACGCACGGTGACCGGCAGCGAGCGCGACGCCTTCTCCGCCATCAGCTCGTGCACCGCGTACGTCCACAGCAGCGGACGGTGGTGGGCGCTGACGGTGATCGGCTCGGGCACGGCGCCGAAACGTTTGCGGGCGAAGCGGTAGCTCAACCGGACGAGCAGGCCGGCGTCCTTGGTGGGCACTCCGGAAATGCGGGGCATCGGTCTCCTCCTGTGGTGACTGACGGGGTCACCAGCTGGACGAGACAGCTCAGCCGGGTGTGACAGCGCGGACGTCCCACACCCACATGCCGCCGACCGGGCGGGCGTCCTGGTCCAGCAACCGGTCGACCGTGGTGCGCAGGGCGTCGGCCTGGTCGGCCGCCATGGGCAGCACCACGACATCGGCTTCCCAGTACCGCAGGTCCGCCGCCGCCTGCCGCTTGCCCGCCGGCGAGATGGCCGGCGCCACGCCGGTGTCGGCGACCTGTTCGAGCAGCTCCGACACCGGGCGACGCACGGCGCCGTAGGTGCCGCGGCCGTCGGCCGAGGGGCCGACGAAGTAGCCCTCGGCCAGCGGGAAGCCGAAACCGGCCTTCACCTGCCAGTGCAGGGCCTCGGCGTCACCGGTGTCGGGCAGCGGCACCACGACCACCGAACCGCCGGGCTCCACGTACTGGCGCCAGGTGCCGTCGGCGAAGAACTGCGGCACCGGGTCGCGCTCGTGCACGCGCAGCTCGGTGGGGGCGATCGGCACGAGCGCGAACGCGAGCGCGCCGAACCAGCCGATGCGCGCGGCATGGCCCCAGTCGGGCGCGAGGTTCAGCCGCAGCACCCGCTCGGTGGCCATGGCGAGCAGGATCCCCGCCGGGACCACGGCGCCCAGCGCGAACCGCGACTCCAGCACCGACTCGTACAGCGGCAGGTCGAACAGCAGCATCCAGGGGCCGGGGATCGACGTGGGTTCGCCGTCCACGACGAGCAGCACACCCATCGAGATCCACGCGAGCGCGAACATCGCCACCGCGAGCGCCCTCGCGGCCGCCACGCGCCACAGCGCGATGGTCACCGCGGTGAGCAGCAGCACCAGCGGCCAGCCGAAGAAGGCGTTCTCCTCGGTGCGGTTGAGCGAGAGCTTCTCGGCCGTCTCCGCGTCCCCGGCCAGCGACTCGGTGGCGAACGACGTGAACGCCGCCGCGTCGTTGCCCAGCAGGCCGTGCTCGATGCTGCCGTAGCTCTGCGGGCCCGCGAACTGCCACCACAGCGGGAACGCCACGAGCGCGAACGTCACTCCCGCGCCGACGAGGATCCCGGCGCCAAGCGGCCTCGCCATGGCGAGGGCCTCCTCGGGCCGCGACAGCGCGTAGACGATCGCGAACACCGCCATCGTGGTGGCCGCGATCAGCAGCGGCTCCTCGCCGAGGAACACCTGGTAGGTCACGAGCAGTCCGAGCAGCACGCCGTTGCGCACGGGCCGTTCCCCGCGGGCGAGCTTGAGCAGCCGCAGCACGATGAAGGGCAGCAGGAACAGCACGACGAAGTTCGGGTGCGCGTTGGCGTGGGAGATGATCGACGGGGCGAACGCGCAGAACGCGGCTCCGATCGCCGCGCCGGCGCGGGTGTCGACGACGTGCCGGGAGAGCACCCAGTACCAGGCCCCGGCCGTCGCGGCGAGGCCGCCGGTCAGGGTCAGCGCCCATGTGGTGGTGGGCCCGAACAGTACGGTCACGGGTGTGAGCGGGATGCCGACGCCGAGCATGGCCGTGTTGGCCATGAGGTTCACGCCGAGCGGGTAGTTCTGGAAGTCCGAGAAGAGCGGATTCTCCAGGTGCAGCACGGAACGGGCCGTGACCGCGAAGAACCACTCCCACATGTTCTGGTCCTGCACGCTGCTGCTGAGGTACCCGCTGCCCAGGTTCATCCACAGTGGACGGTAGACGAGGAACGCGGCCAGCACGTACGCCGACAGCACCGCGATGTCGGCGATCCGCCCCCGGTACGGCCACCGGACGCGTGGGACCTCGGCGGCCGGCGACCGCATGTCGGCGGCCGCCGTCACGGCTCGACGACCCGGGCCAGGAAGTAGACGGCCCCGGTGCCGCTGTGCCGGACGAGGAGAAGGAACGGGCGGTCCACCGTGACCGTCACCGGCTCGCCGACCGGCATCGAGACCAGCCGCATCGCCACCGCGGTGGCGGCGGCTCCCTCGAGTCCGGCCTCGTCGAGCCTCAGCACGGCCTGATGCAGCACGTCCGACACGAGCAGCCGCGGATCGTCGGTGAGCCCGCCGAAGTCGGCCTCCGGCGTGAACATGGTGTGCACGCCGAGCGAGCGCAGCACGGGCTTGAGCCCGGTGCGCACGTCCAGCGACAGCCGCGGCAGCGACAGGTTCACCATGGCCCCGCGCTTGGCGGACAGCAGATCCGCGAGCAGGTCCTCGTCCATCGTGGACTCCTGCTCGGCGAGCTCGCCGTCCGGCAGCAGCACCACGGCCTCCACGTCACCGACCGCGGGCAGCGACACGAGTCGCCAGCCGTGGCGCTCGGCGTAGGAGAGCCGCTCGGACTGGCGCATCATGGGCACGCGGCGGGTGCCCGACGGCGCGTGGAAGTCCGAGTCGGCGGTCTCCGCCTCCCGGAACGGGTAGGTCCAGGCCACGCGCAGATACAGAGCGTTGACGAGGGTCGCGACGGTGTCCTCTCCCACCGTGCCCTGCGGCAGCAGCTCGGGGATCAGCTCGCGGGTCGCCTTCGCGACGTCGGCGTTGATCGCGGCGCGGGCGGCCTCGGGGTCCTCGACGAACGGCGCGCCCGCGACCCCGCCCGACGGCCAGCTCGCCAGCTCGGTGAGGAAGTCGCGCTTGAGCGCCAGCCCGTCCCACGCCCACAGCGTGTTGGACACCTCGAGCACGGGCTCCTCCTGCCCCGCCCTCGGCGTCAGCTCCGCGGCCTCGCGCAGCATCCCGGCCTGTTCCGCGGCGCCCTCGACCGACCCGGCGAGCAGCGCGGCGGCCTCCTCGGCGGTGACGCCGCGCGCCGCGCTGGTCACCAGCCCGAGTGCGCTCGCGGCGGAGTACGGCGAGTAGCAGGCGTTCCCGGCTCCGGCGGCGGCACGGTGCACCGCGAGTGCGAAGCGGAGGTGTGCGCGTTCCTGGCCGGTGACGGACATCCTTCGAAGTTACCGCCCTTACTGTGAGCTAACTGTGCCGCCCCGTGTGCCACGCGTGCCACGCGTGGGCCTGCGCGTCGGTGAGCGAGGCGAGCTGGTCGATCACCACGCGCAGCTTCGCCGCGTCGTCCCCGGCCGCCTCCCACGCGGGCAGGAAGATCGGGTCGAGCGACTCGGGAGCGCGCCGGGCCACCACGTCGACCAGCTCCACGAGCAGCTGCCGCTGGCCCTCCTGCATGGCCAGCCTGCGCCGGTCGCTCATCACGTAGCGCAACGCGAGCGCCTTGAGCAGCGCCACCTCGGCGCCGACCTGTTCCGGCACTGCCAGCCGCGCCTCGTAGCGCCGCAGCGGCCCGTCACCGTGGGCATCGCGGGTCCCGGTGACGGCGGCGGAGGCGAAGCGGCCCACCAGTTCGCTGGTGAGCCGCTTGAGCGCGACCTGCGCGGACAGCGACGAGTCGTAGCCGTTCGCCGCGAGCGCCGCCACCACCGGCAGGTTCAGCAGCTCCTTCGCCGCACGCTCCACAATGGACACCGAACTGCTCGTGAAGTGCCTGGCCGCGAGCTCGGCCACGGCGGTCCGCTCCTCGGCGTCCGCGAGCACGCTCAGTGAGATGCGGCCCGCGAGCACGCCGTCCTCCACGTCGTGCACCGAGTACGCCACGTCGTCGGCCCAGTCCATGATCTGCGCCTCGAGGCACGTGCTCCGCCCGGGTACGCCCTCGCGCATCCAGCGGAAGACGTCGAGGTCGTCGGCGTACACGCCGAACTTCGCCGTGCCCTCCTCGCGCGGCCATGGGTACTTCGTGGCCGCGTCGAGGCACGCGCGCGTGAGGTTGAGCCCCGCGGCCTCGTCACCGTCGCCGAGCACCTTCGGCTCGAGCCGGGTGAGGATGCGCAACGTCTGCGCGTTGCCCTCGAAGCCGCCGCACGCCAGGGCCGCCTCGTTGAGCGCCTGCTCGCCGTTGTGCCCGAACGGCGGGTGCCCGATGTCGTGGGCGAGGCCCGCGGTGTCGACCAGGTCGGGATCGGCGCCCAGCTCGGCGGCGATGCCCCTGCCGATCTGGGCGACCTCGAGCGAGTGGGTCAGCCGCGTGCGCGGGACACCGCTGACCTCGGCGCCCTCCCCCGGCCCGACGACCTGCGTCTTCCCGGCGAGCCTGCGCAGGGCGGCCGAGTGCAGCACCCTGGCCCGGTCGCGCGCGAACGGGCTGCGCCCGTCACCGCGGGCGCCGGGCAGCGCGGCCCGTTTCGGCGGCTCGGCGTGCCTGCGCTCGCGGTCGTGCTCGCTGTAGACGGCGTTCATCGAACGCCACTTTATGCGTTACCGCAGGCCGGTGCCGCCGATGTTGTCCGCAGGGTTCTTCGACAACCGGTAGTACAGCAGCGCCCCGGTCTCGCGGAAGATGTAGCGGGCCTGCGTCTCGCGGGTCTGCACGATGGGGCCCGTGTGGGTCGGCGACGTGAACGCCTCCAGCCCCACGTCCTCGGCCATCGTGCCCGCGCGCAGCGAGTGCCACGGGTCGCTCACGATCACCACCGTGCTCCAGCCCCTGGCGTGGATCGCGTCGGCCACGGCCTGCAGGGAACGCAGCGTGTCGCTGCCCTCCCCCACCGCGATCGTGCTCGCGCTCGGCACACCGTTCTCCACGAGCCAGTTCGCCCCGGCCTCCGCCTCGGTGTAGGCGTCGCCCTCCCGGTTGCCGCCGGAGGTGACGATGTGCCCGGCGACGCCCTCGTCGTACAGGTCCTTGGCGTGGGACAGCCTGGCCTCGAAGATCTTCGAGGGCACGCCGTTGTACTGCGCCGCACCGAGCACGACGATCGCGTCGACCTGGGGCCGGTCGTCGGCACGCGCCACGTACCAGACCCGGAACGCGGTCCCGCCGAGCACGAGCAGCGCCACGAGCACGACACCGAGGACCGCCCTCCGGATCCAGCTCGCCGCCGACACGTGGGAGGTCATGGGCGCCTCAGCAGCCGATGAGACGCGCGGCCAGGTAGGACTCCAGCTTGTCGATCGCGATCCGCTCCTGCGCCATCGAGTCCCGCTCGCGGACGGTGACGGCCTGGTCGTCCAGCGAGTCGAAGTCGACCGTCACGCAGAACGGCGTGCCGATCTCCTCCTGGCGGCGGTAACGCTTGCCGATCGACTGAGCGTCGTCGAAGTCGACGTTCCAGTGCTTGCGCAGCATCGCGGCGATGTCGCGGGCCTTCGGGGTGAGGTCGGCGTTGCGCGACAGCGGCAGCACCGCGACCTTGAACGGCGCGAGGCGCGGGTCGAGCTTGAGCACGGTCCGCTTGTCCACGCCGCCCTTGGCGTTGGGCACCTCGTCCTCGGTGTAGGCGTCGAGCAGGAACGCCATCATCGGCCTGCCCACACCCGCCGCCGGCTCGATGACGAACGGGCGGTACCGCTGGCCGGACGCCTGGTCGAAATAGGACAGATCCACACCGGAGTGGTTGGAGTGCGTGGTGAGGTCGAAGTCGGTGCGGTTG
The DNA here is from genome assembly GCF_005146945.1 of Prauserella endophytica. Lineage (GTDB taxonomy): Bacteria > Actinomycetota > Actinomycetes > Mycobacteriales > Pseudonocardiaceae > Prauserella_A > Prauserella_A endophytica. Next base: position 56,186 of record NZ_SWMS01000017.1, on the reverse strand, counting down.
GCGATGCCCTCAAGCTCACCCCACTCCTGGCCTGCCGAGAACTGGAACCGGTACTCGATGTCCACCGTGCGCTTGGCGTAGTGGGAGAGCTTTTCCTTGGGGTGCTCGTAGGTCCGCAGGTTCTCCCGCGCGATGCCGAGGTCGGCGTACCAGTCCATGCGCAGGTCGATCCAGTACTGGTGCCACTTCTCGTCCTCGCCCGGCTCGACGAAGAACTCCATCTCCATCTGCTCGAACTCGCGCGTGCGGAAGATGAAGTTGCCCGGCGTGATCTCGTTGCGGAAGGACTTGCCGATCTGGCCGATGCCGAACGGCGGCTTCTTGCGCGAGGTGGTCTGCACGTTCAGGAAGTTCACGAAGATGCCCTGCGCGGTCTCCGGGCGCAGGTAGTGCAGGCCCTCCTCGGACTCCACCGGACCGAGGAAGGTCTTGAGCATCATGTTGAACTCACGCGGCTCGGTGTACTGGCCGCGGTTGCCGCAGTTGGGGCACGGCACCTCGGAGAGGTCGTCCTCGTTCACCGGCGTGCCCGTGCGCTCGGCGTACTCCTCGGCCAGCTGGTCCGACCGGAACCGGCGGTGGCACGACAGGCACTCGACGAGCGGGTCGTGGAACGCGTTGACGTGGCCAGAGGCCACCCAGACCTGGCGCGGCAGGATCACCGAGGAGTCCAGGCCGACGACGTCGTCCCGGTTCTGCACCATGGTCTTCCACCACTGGCGCTTGATGTTCTCCTTGAGCTCCACACCGAGCGGTCCGTAGTCCCACGCCGACCGGGTACCGCCGTAGATCTCCCCGGAGGGGAAGACGAAGCCACGACGCTTGCACAGATTGACGACGGTCTCGATGGTGTTGGCGGGCACTCAACGCTCCGGGGCATGCGGAATCGGCTATGACAGTGAGCTACCAGCGTAGCCCGCGTGTCGCACCGCACGTCCCCGGGGATGGACCGTTCACGGACGGGTGACGAGCTCCGCGACGACGATCCGGTTGTCCTCGTAACCGTCGGTGCCGCCCACGTAGTCGCCACCGCACGTGACCAGCACGAGCCGGTGCGGGCCGTCCTGCGCGAAGAGCCGGGGCGCGTGCGCGGGCAGGTCGTCCTTGTGCAGCGTCAGCACGTCGGTGACGCGGTAGACCCACTTGCCGCCGCCCGCGTCCACGACCGTCACGTCCTGGCCCGCGTGCGAGCGCCACAGCTGCTCGAACGGCCCCGTCCGGCCCGCCCAGTTGACGTGCCCGGACAGCAGGGCGACGCCGCGCCCGGCACCGAGCTCGGCACCCCACCAGGTCGCCTCCTGAAGCCCGTCCGGGATCGGCAGCGTGCCGTCAGGGGTCACCTCGCGGCGCACGAGCGTCGCCGTGCCGCCCTCGGGCAGCCGCACCGTGCCGGGCCGCTGCGCCGCCGGGGTATGGCGCAGGGGCACCGCCTCGGGCCGCAGCTCGGTGCTCGAGGGCGTCGTCGTGCTCGACGGCGGCGGGCCGTGCGTGGTGGTGACCACCGGCGGCGGCGGTGCGGCGGCGGGCCCGCCACCGTTGGTCAGCACGAGCGTGCCCGCCACGACGGCCGCGACGGCGAGCAGCCCGAGCGCCGCGGCGAGGCCTCTTCGCGGCACGGCTACTCCTCCGCGCGGGCGGTGGCGGGCCTGCGGCCTCTGGCCAGCAGCAGCGCGGCGGCGCCGAGCACGACCCCGCCGCCCACGAGCGCCCAGCCGAACGGCTCGCCCGCACCCGTGTTCACCTGTGCCCCGGCGGGGATCTTCACCGGCACCACGGGGTCCGCGCGGTCCTCACCGGGGTCCGACGTCACCGGCGTGAAGGCCTCCGGCAGCGAGCAGCTGACGCCGCCCAGCACGAAGCGGGTGGTCACGTCGCGAAGGTCGGCGCCGTCGGCGTCGCGCACGTGCGTGACGATCTCCAGCCGCCAGCCCGCGGCGGTGGTGACCGGGCCGGAGCGCCACTGGTCCTGGCGGACGAGCTGGTCGAACGACGTCACCTTGCCGATCGTGATGTCGGAGACCGTCTGCTCCGGGTCGGCTCCCTCGACCTCGACCGGCGGACCGAAGGGCAGGTTCTCGATCCGCAGCGGCTCGTCTCCCGTGGGCGCCGCCCGCTCCTCGCCGAGCACCCACAGGCGGCCGGTGGTGGTCTCGGCGGTGAGCGCGTCCGGCGCGGCGCACTCGACGGTGCTCCTGGCGTCCTCGAACGCCACGACGGTGGTGCCGGAGGCGAGGTCGCGCAACGCGTAGTTGGCCTCGGCGGTGGCGGTGGGCACGGTGGTGTCCTTCAGCGTCGCCGTGACGTCGTGCTCCCGGCTGGCGACGCCGTCGGGGAAGGGGCTCTCGCCGTCGGCGAACGTGCCGAGATGCAGCAGGTAGTGCGGGCCCACGGCCTCGCGCTCTCCGTCGGATCCGGGTAGCGCGGAGCGGCTCTGCGCGAGCCGGGACGTGCCGGGCAACAGCGGCGAGCGCTGTGTCTCGCTGATCACGGACCCGCCGTCCTCGCCGATCCGCACGGCGGCGACGTTGGCGAACGCGACCGGTCCCGTGTTCTCGTCGACGGCTCTTTCCTGCGCCTGTGCCAGACCGGGCACTGCCGCGAACGCGGCCACCACGGCACCACAGACAGCCAGCTTGGTGACGAAACGACTCATGCTTCCCCTCAGCCAGGTCAACGCGACGGCGATTCACCTTTGCCCACGAACCCGGTCGAATCGGGCGGACCGGCACCCAAGTCACTCGATCGGAGTAGTCGATCATGAGGCCCGGGTCACCCGCGCCAGCGCATCAGGTCACGTGTCGGAAGACGCAAGTACGGTCCAGTGCGGGCCTTCCGCCGCCCCGCGAGGCACCACTCTGTCCCCGCTCGCCCGGCAGAGGACCGGAAGACACGGCCTAGGATGGTATGCATCCGCTGGCCACCCGTGACGACCAAGGCTGGAGAGCACATGTCGACGGTGAGTTCGAACGCGGCTCCCTCGGGCCTTCCCGGCGGCGCCGAGTCGCACGAACACTCGCCGTCGAGGGAGAACCAGCCCGCCCCGCCGCCACTGCCCGCGGCGACGCTCGCCGACGCCGGTGAGCTGCTGCGCGCGCTCGCCGCACCGGTCCGGATCGCGATCGTGCTGCAGCTGCGCGCCGCCGACCGGTGCGTGCACGAGCTCGTCGACGCTCTGCACGTCGCCCAGCCGCTGATCAGCCAGCACCTACGGGTGCTCAAGGCCGCGGGTGTGGTAAATGGTGAACGACGTGGCCGGGAGGTCGTCTACCGGCTGGTGGACGATCACCTGGCGCATATCGTGGTCGACGCCGTCGCCCACGTGCAGGAGGAGGGTCAGGCATGAGCTCATCGGCGACTCGCGGCCGCGCGCCGATGCCGGGGCGCAGGGCGACGAAGCAGCGTGCCGCGGTGGTCGAGCTGCTGGCCGAGATCGACGACTTCCGCTCGGCGCAGGAACTCTACGACGAGCTGCGCAGGCGCGGCGAGGGCATCGGGCTGACCACGGTGTACCGCACGCTGCAGTCGCTGTCGGAGGCCGACGAGATCGACGTGCTGCGCACCGACTCCGGCGAGGCGCTCTACCGCCGCTGCTCCGAGCACCACCACCATCACCTCGTGTGCCGCCGCTGCGGGTTCACCGTCGAGGTCGAGGGCCCCGCGGTCGAGCGGTGGGCCGAGAAGATCGCCGCGGGCAACGGCTTCTCCGACATCAGCCACACCATCGAGATCGTCGGCACCTGCTCCACCTGCGCCCAGCGCAACGGCGCCTGACCCGACTGCAGTGAAGGCCACCTTCACTGCGTTGAACGCAGTGAAGGTGGCCTTCACTGCGGACAGCCGCGGCTAGTACTCGTACGGGTCCTTCGGGGCGGGGACCTCCTGGAGGGTTCCGACCGTCAGCGCGGGGATGTAGCCGCTGTCGGCCGTGTTCAGCCCCGGCACCACCTTCCCCGTCACCCGCACCCACGTGTCGGCAGGCAGGGCGGCCGCGTGGCCGCCGTCGAGGCGCACCCGCACCGGGTAGGCGTCCGCGGCGCAGCAGCCGATCACCAGCCGCGCCAGCAACGTCTCTCGCTCGTCGTGCACCACGAAGCCCGTGAGCGACACCGTGCGCCCGTCGACCGACCGCGCCTCGTCCCAGCCGGCCCTGCTGACGAAGTCGGTGACGGTCAGGGGCAGCGGGTCTCCCTGCGGCAGCGGGGGGAAGCTCGCGCCAGGCCCGGCGGGTGCGAAGCCCTCGGCCGTGCCGCCACGCGTGCGCGTCACCGAGTCCGAGCCGAGCGCCGGCGGCGCCACCAGGAACACCGCGAGCACCGGCACCATCAGAAGCCACGCCGAGCGCGCCGGGTGGTGGTGCTCGTGTCCCGGCTCCTCGACGGCCCGCCTGCGCGCGGCGAGCACGTCGCGCACGATCGCGACCGCCCCGAGCGCCACGGTCACCGCGCCGCCGGCGAGCAGCCACGGCTGGTGCGCGGGCTTGACGTAGCGCAGGTAGTCGCCCGTGATGGCGATCTTGAGCAGCGCCCCGCCGAGCAGCAGCAAAAGGATGTTCTGCGTCTCCCGCCTCATCGCGCACCCCCGAGGAAGAGCAGCCCCGCCCCGACCGCGCACAGGATCGCCACGACGAACGTCACCGGCGCGAACCGCAGCGCGAAGGGCCTGCCGAACGTCCCTGCCTGCAGCGCGAACAGCTTCAGGTCGATGGCGGGCCCCACCACCAGGAACACCAGTCTCGGCAGCAGCGGCAGTGCCGAGAGCGACGCCGCCACGAACGCGTCCGCCTCACTGCACAGCGACAGCACCACGGCCAGCACCGCCATCACCAGGATCCCCAGCACCAGCTGGTCGCCGAGCACCCCGAACCACTCCCCCGGCACCAGCACGCCGAGCGCGGCCGACACCAGCGCGCCGAGCACGAGGAACCCGCCCGCCTCCACCAGGTCGGCCCGAGCCGTCTCGGCGAAGACCTTCCACCGGTCCCTGCCCTCGACCTCGGGGAGCCTGCGCAGCGCGCGCTCGGCGATCCACTCGAGCTTGCCCCAGCGGATCCACAGCCAGCCCATGATCATCGCGGTGAACAGCGAGCCGACGAACCGCGCGAGCACCATGCCGGGCTCGCCGGGGAACGCCACCGCCGTGGAGACGACCACCACCGGGTTCACGGCGGGCGCGGCGAGCAGGAACGTCAGCGCCGCCGCCGGGGCGACGCCCTGTCCGATGAGCCTGCGCGCCACCGGCACGGACGCGCACTCGCAGCCGGCGAGCGCGACACCGGAGAGCCCGGCCACGCCCACCGCGGCGCTGTCCCTGCGTGGCAGCACCCTCCGCAGCACACGAGCCGGGACGAATGCCGCGATCGCGCCGCTGATGAGCACGCCGAGCACCAGGAACGGCAGCGCCTGCACACACACCGCGACGAACACCGTCGCGCCGGTCCGCAGCGCGGGCACGTCGAGCACCGACCGCAGCCACGACTGGCCGAGGATCGCCACGACCAGCACCACGCAGAGCACCTCGACGGAGGTGATCCGCAGGCGCCCGAAGCCGTTCCGCGCCTGCGTGCGGCTACCCACTCACGCTCCCGTGCCGAGGAGCTCGGAGCGCACCTGCGACGCGGTGGACACCACGAGCATCAGCAACGTCCCGAGCGGTGCGACGTCGAGCCCCTGCGCGGGGAAGGCGTAACGCAGCGTGAGGTCCATGCCGCGTTCCGAGTGCACCAGCCCCAGCGTGCCGAAAAGCCCCTGGCCCGCGCGTTCGGCGACCGCGACGGCGAGGCCGGGGTCGTCGGGCAGGTCCCAGCCCACCACGCACGTCATGCTGAGTACGGCGAGCCCGTCGGCCAGCCGCATCGCCTGCACCACGCACGGCACGTCGGAGTGCGAGAACGTCAGTGTGCCGTCGTCGTCGACCTTGACCTCGAGGTAGCGCTCCAGCGCCCGCTTGGCGGCGGTGAGCAGCTCCGCCGTGTCGGCGGCCTCCGATGTCATGAGTGAGCCTCCTTCGCCGCGGCGTCGACCGCCCCGCCGAAGCGGCGGTCGCGCTTGGCGTACTCGAGGCACGCCTCCCAGAGCTTGCGGCGGTCGAAGTCGGGGAAGAGGGTGTCCTGGAAGACGAACTCGGCGTAGGCCGACTGCCACAGCATGAAGTTCGACGTCCGCAGCTCCCCGGAGGGCCGCAGGAACAGGTCCACGTCGGGCATCTCCGGCTGGTACAGGTACTTCGCGAGCGTGCGCTCGTCCACCTTGTCGGGGTTGATCTTGCCCTCCACGGCGAGCTGCGCGATCCGCCGCGCGGCGTCGCCGATCTCGGCCCTGCCGCCGTAGTTGACGCACATGGTCATGTTGAGCAGCGTGTTGTGCCTGGTCTTCTCCTCGGCCGCCTGCAGCTCCTTGATCACGCTGCGCCACAACCTGGGCGTACGCCCCGCCCAGCGGATCCGCACTCCGATCGAGCCGAGGTAGTCGACCTGGCGGCGGATGGTGTCGCGGTTGAAGCCCATGAGGAAACGCACCTCGTCGGGGCTGCGCTTCCAGTTCTCGGTGGAGAAGGCGTACACCGACAGCCATTTGACGCCGAGCTCGACGGCACCGCTCGCCACGTCGATCATGACGGCCTCGCCGCGCTTGTGCCCCTCGATGCGGGGCAGCCCGCGCTGGTTGGCCCACCGGCCGTTGCCGTCCATCACCAGCGCGACGTGGTTCGGTACCAGCTCGGCCGGGATCCGCGGCGGACGCTCGCCGGAAGGGTGCGGGTCAGGCGCCCGCACCGCCCCCTGCGACGCCCTCAGTGACGCCGCCTCCTCGCGTCCCCTGCGCCGCACCTGTCACCTCCGTGTCGCCGGACATCGCGTCCGACCCTAACGCGCCGGTGATCGGGGCCTCGCGGGCACGGCGTTCGACGAAGGGCAGGGAGCGCAGCTGCCGCTCCAGATGCCACTGCAGGTGCGCCGCGACCAGTCCACTCGCGTCGCGCCGCACGCCGGCCGTGGTCTCCTCGGCGACGGGCCAGTTGCCGTGCAGCAGCGCCGCGAGCAGCACCAGCACCTCGGGCGCGGGGTGCACCGAACCCGGCGTGCGGCAGCGACCGCACAGGGAGCCGCCCGCCTGGACGTTGAACGCGGTGTGCGGGCCGGGCTCGCCGCAGCGGGCGCACTCGGTGATGGCGGGCTCCCAGCCCGCGAACGCCATCGCGCGCAGGAAGAACGCGTCGAGCACCAGCGACGCGTCGCGCTGCCCGTCGGCCAGCGCCCGCAGCGCGCCCGTGACCAGCAGGTACAGCTTCAGCGCAGGCTCGCCCTCCTCCGCACTGAGCCGGTCGGCGGTCTCGGTGATCGCGACGGCCGAGGTGTAGCGCGGGTAGTCGCCGACGATCGGCAGCGCGAACGCGTCGACCGTCTCGACCTGCGTGATCACATCGAGCGTGCGGCCCGTGTAGAACTGCGTGTCGACGTGGTTGAACGGCTCCAGCCGGGCCCCGAAGCGGGACGTGGTGCGCCGTACGCCCTTGGCGACCGCGCGGACCTTGCCGTGCCGCCGGGTGAGCATGGTGACGATGCGGTCGGCCTCTCCGAGCTTGTGCAACCGCAGCACCACACCGGTGTCCCGATACAGACTCACGTGTCCATGGTCCCACGTCAGCAGTGAAGGCCACTTGCCTGCGTCGACCGCAGTGAAGGCCACCTTCACTGCGTTCAACGCAGTGAAGGTGGCCTTCACTGCGGTTGGGTGCCACGAACAACGGGTTCAGAAGCCGAGGCGGCCCAGCTGTTTCGGGTCGCGCTGCCAGTCCTTCGCCACCTTGACGTGCAGGTCGAGGTACACCTTCGTGCCCAGCAGGGCCTCGATGTGCTTGCGCGCGTCCGCGCCGACCTGCTTGAGCCTGCTGCCCCGGTGGCCCAGCACGATGCCCTTCTGGCTCGGCCGCTCCACGAACACGTGCGCGTAGACGTCGATGAGGTCGTCGCGGCCCTCGCGGGGCTGCATCTCCTCCACGACCACCGCGATCGAGTGCGGCAGCTCGTCGCGCACGCCCTCCAGCGCGGCCTCCCTGATCAGCTCGGCGACCAGCGTCTGCTCGGGCTCGTCGGTGAGGTCGCCGCCGGGGTAGAGCTGGGGTCCTTCCGGCAGCCGCCGCACGAGCACGTCGGCGAGGGTGCCCACCTGGTAACCATCCACAGCGGACACCGGGACGAGGTCGGCGAACTCCATGACGTCCTGCAGCGCCAGCAGTTGCTGCGCGACCTGGTCCGGCGAAGCTAGATCGGTCTTGGTGACGATGCCGATCACCGGTGTGTGCCGGGCGATCTTGGCGAGCTCACCCGCGATGAACTTGTCACCGGGGCCCACCTTCTCGTTGGCGGGCACGCAGAACCCCACGACGTCCACTTCGGACCACGTCGAGCGCACGACGTCGTTGAGCCGCTGGCCGAGCAGCGTGCGCGGGCGGTGCAGGCCGGGGGTGTCGATGATGATCAGCTGCGCGTCGTCGCGATGCACGATGCCGCGGATCGCGTGCCGCGTGGTCTGCGGCTTGCTCGACGTGATGGCGATCTTGGTGCCGACGAGTGCGTTGGTGAGCGTCGACTTCCCCGCGTTGGGCCGCCCGACGAAGCAGGCGAACCCGGACCGGTGCTCGTCGGTCACCGAAGGATCTCCTGCACGGCCCCGGACGGATCGGCCCGCAGGATCGGCGCGCTCGGCGTGAGGTCGTGCACGGCCTGCACGGACGCGCCCTTGACCATGACCTGGTTCGTGACCACGGCGGCGGCCTCGAGGCCCTCCGCACCGCTGGACACGGCGGCGGCCACGGCGGCCTGCAACGCGGTCAGCTTGAACGAGGGCAGGTCGACCGTGGCGGCGGCGTAGGTGCGGCCGTCGGTGTCGCGCACGGCGGCCCCCTCCTCCGCCTGGATGCGGGCTCGGGTGGAGCGCGCGAGGACGATGATCTTCTCGTCCTCCGGGTCAAGGTCAGGCATGTTCGACGCTCCTATCGCGCTCGTCGGTTCCGTTCTGCCGGGGCGGCACCCACTCCTCGTCGGCGGGACGCACCACCACCGTCGTGATGCGCATCCTGCCGCGCCGGTCCTTGCCGCCCTCTGCCCGCAGCCGCAGACCCTCGACCTCGGCCTCCGCGCCGGGCAGCGGGACCCGGCCGAGTCGCTGCGCGAGCAGGCCGCCGACCGTCTCCACGTCGTGGTCGGTGAGGTCGACGTGGAACAGCTCGCCGAGGTCGTCGATGCCGAGGCGCGCCGACACGCGCACCACGCGCTCGTCGAGGTGCTCGACGGGCGGGCGCTCGCCGGTGTCGGACTCGTCGGTGATCTCGCCGACGATCTCCTCCAGGATGTCCTCGATCGTGAGCAGGCCGGCCGTGCCGCCGTACTCGTCGACGGCGATCGCCATGTGGTGGCGCGACATCTGCATCTCCTTGAGCAGGCTGTCGAGCCGTTTGGAGTCGGGCACGAAGCTGGCGGGGTTCATCAGCTCGCTCACCTGACGGGCCGTGCCGCTCTCCGCCATCGACGCCCGCACCAGGTCCTTGAGGTTCACGACGCCGACGATGTCGTCCACGGACTCGCCGATCACCGGCAGCCGCGTGAACCCGGTGCGCATGGACAGCGCGAGCGCCTGGCGCACGGTCTTGCCCTGCTCGATCCACACGATCTCGGTGCGCGGCACCATCACCTCGCGCGCGACGGTGTCCCCCAGCTCGAACACCGAGTGGATCATCTCGCGCTCGTCGGTGCCCACGACGCCGCGCTCGCCTGCGAGGTCGACCAGCTCGCGCAGCTCGGTCTCGGTGGTGAACGGGCCCTCGCGGAAGCCCTTGCCGGGCGTGATCGCGTTGCCCAGCACGATGAGCAGTTTGCTGAGCGGGCCGAGGATGGTGCCGAGCACGCGCACGGGCCCGGCGACCATCGTGCCGACGCGGTACGGGTGCTGCCTGCCGATGGTGCGCGGGCCGACTCCGACGAGGACGTAGCTGACGAGCACCATGATCAGCCCGGCGGCGAGCACGGCGAGCGGCACCGGCTGGAACCAGCGCACACTGACGATGGTGACCAGCACGGTCGCGGTCAGCTCGCAGCTCATGCGCAGCAGCAACAGCAGGTTGATGTGTCTGCTGCGCTCACCGACCACGGCGAGCAACTGGCGCGCACCGACGCGGCCGAGGCGGACGAGCCCCTCGACGCGGGCCTGCGAGACGGTGCTCACGGCGGCGTCGGCGGCGGCGAAGACACCGCCGAGCAGCACCAGCAGCGTGGCGATGACCAGCAGGACGGCCGAGCCGGTCACGGCGCCTCCTGGTCGTGCCCCCGGTCGAGCCCGGCCGCCCCGAGCAGACGGTCGTCGTTGCTGCGCTGGACGTCCTGCCGCTGCGCGGCGAGTGCCGCGGCGCGGAAGTCGGCCAGGATCCGCCTCTGCAGCGCGAACATCTCGCGCTCCTCGGCCGGCTCGGCGTGGTCGTAGCCGAGCAGGTGGAGCACGCCGTGGACGGTCAGCAGGTGCAGCTCCTCGATGAGCGAGTGCCCGGCCGTGCGTGCCTGGTCCTTGGCGAACGCGGGGCACAGCACGATGTCACCCAGCAGCGCGGGCGAGGCCTCTGGCGCGTCGGGCCGCCGCGTGGACTCCAGTTCGTCCATGGGAAACGCCATGACGTCGGTGGGGCCGGGAAGGTCCATCCAGCGCTCGTGCAGGTCCTCCATCACGTCGAGGGTCACCAGCAGCACGGACAGCTCCGCGAGCGGGCTGACCTCCATCCGGTCCAGCGCGAACCGGGCGGCCGACACGATCGACGCCTCGTCGACCCCGACGCCGGACTCATTGGCGATCTCGATGCTCACGGGCGTTCTCGCCTCCTTCGTCCCTCACCCGGCGAGAACACCCGCGAGGCACGAACGCACTGTGTCCAACGGAGCGATTCCTCGCTGCGCTCGCCAATGCTCACGGGCGTCCCCGCCTCCTTCGTCCCTCACCCGGCGAGAACACCCGCGAGGCACGAACGCACTGTGTCCAACGGAGCAATTCCTCGCTGCGCTCGTCATCGCTCATCGACCGCTGACGGCCCTTCCGTTGCCCGTGGCGGCGTCCTGGGTGGCCTGCCACTTCTCGTACGCGTCGACGATGTCGCCGACCAGCTTGTGCCGCACCACGTCCTGGCTGTTCAGGCTGGCGAAGTGCAGGTCGTCGACGCCCTCGAGGATGTCGCGCACGATCCGCAGCCCGCTGCGCTGCCCGCTCGGCAGATCGACCTGCGTGATGTCACCGGTGACCACGACCTTCGAGCCGAAGCCGAGGCGGGTCAGGAACATCTTCATCTGCTCGGGCGTGGTGTTCTGCGCCTCGTCGAGGATGATGAACGCGTCGTTGAGCGTGCGACCGCGCATGTAGGCCAGCGGCGCGATCTCGATCGTGCCCGCCTGCATCAGGCGCGGGATCGAGTCGGGGTCGACCATGTCGTGCAGCGCGTCGTACAGGGGGCGCAGGTAGGGGTCGATCTTCTCGTAGAGCGTGCCGGGCAGGAAGCCGAGCCGCTCCCCCGCCTCGACAGCCGGCCTGGTGAGGATGATGCGGTTGACCTGCTTGGCCTGCAGGGCCTGCACCGCCTTCGCCATGGCGAGGTATGTCTTGCCGGTGCCGGCGGGGCCGATGCCGAACACGATCGTGTGCTTGTCGATGGCGTCGACGTACCGCTTCTGGTTCAGCGTCTTGGGCCGGATCGTCCGTCCCCTGCGGGACAGGATGTCCATGCTCAGCACGTCGGCCGGCGACTCCGACGTGCCCGTGGACAGCATCGCGACGGTGCGCCGGACGGTGTCGGGCCCGACCTGCTGGCCGCGGGTGGCAAGGGTGACGAGCTCGGCGAAGACGCGCTCGGCGAAGGCGACGTCGGACGGCGCGCCGGTGAGGGTGACCTCATTGCCCCTGACGTGCACGTCGGCATCGAGGAGGTCTTCCGCGGCGCGGAGGTTCTCGTCACGAGAGCCGAGCAGAACGAGCGCGGCGGCGTCGGGAATCGGGAACTTCGACTGTGCCGACTGAGCCGCTGGTTGCGAGACGGCGTCTGCTGGTTGCTGCGGAACGGTTCCGGCCACGTGGCCTCTGGCCTGCTTTCTGCACGTACGTGCCACTCGTCGTTGCTGCTTGCCCTGTCGATGTTAACGGCATCGACACATCAGGGCGGCTAGATTACCCGGCCTCACCCGAGTAACGCCCGAAGTGGCCGAGCTGTTCCCCTCCGAGCACGTGCGCGTGCACGTGGAAAACGGTCTGACCTGCGTGGGAGTCGGTGTTGAAGACCACCCGGTAGCCGTTTTCGGTGAGGCCTTCCAGTTCGGCGACCTTGGCCGCGGTGGCGATCACGTCGGCGAGCAACTGCGGGTCGGCCGCGGCGAGCTCGGCGACGTTCCGATACCGCTTCTTCGGCACCACCAGCACGTGCGTGGCGGCCTGCGGCTGAATGTCGCGAAAGGCCAGCGTCGTCTCGGTCTCGTGCACGATGTCGGCGGGAATCTCTCGAGCAATGATCCGCTCGAACAAGGTATCGGCATCACTCATGGCCAAACCCTAACGTCCACCACACCCGAAGGCCGACCACCGGACCGCCGACCGCAAGAAGGGCAACCCCACGACCACATGCCGCCCAGAAAACACAGCGACACCGCGAAGAGGGAGCGGAGGGCCAAAGGCCCGGAGCGACTAAGAAGCCGCGGGGCGGTTCGGGGGGTCTGGGGGGTGTCCCCCCAGAGAACACAGCGACACCGCCAAGGGGGAGGGTGGCCGGAGGCCACCCGACTAAGAAGCCGCGGGGCGGTTCGGGGGGTCTGGGGGGTGTCCCCCCAGAGAACACAGCGACACCGCCAAGGGGGAGGGTGGCCGGAGGCCACCCGACTAAGAAGCCGCGGGGCGGTGAAGCCTGGGGGTCGCTCCACTCGCCACCGCGGCGCCGCCGGACCGAGGGGGGAGGTGTCCGGCGGGGTCGTCAGCACACGGCCATCCGTGTGTGTCCGATCGTTAACAACAGTAACGGCTGGTTGCCGAGATGCGCCAGAAATCACCGAGAAAAAGGGTCCAAACAGCCGTGTGGGCAGGATTGCCCGCGTCCATTCGGGCTACCGCCACCGCGCAGTCAGGGCACCGAGTGCACCGAGCGCGACCGCGCCTGCCGTGGACGTGCGCAACACCGTGGGCCCGAGCCGCACCTCGACGGCGCCCGCGGTGCGGAACGCGGCGAGCTCCTCGGCCGTGACGCCGCCCTCCGGGCCCACGACGACGTACAGCTTCCCTTGCTGTGGGAGGGATACCTCGGTGAGGAGGTGCTCGGCGCCCGCCTCCAGCACGAGCGCGCCGTCGGCGTCGGCGAGCAACGCCGCGAGCTGCCGGGTGCTCACCGGGTCGCCGACCTCGGGCACCCGGCCCCTGCGGGCCTGCTTGGCGGCAGCGCGGGCCGTGCCGCGCCAGCGCGCGAGCGCCTTGGCGCCGCGGGGCCCGTCGTCCCAGCGCGCGATGCTGCGCGCGGCGCGCCAGGGCAGCACGGCATCGGCTCCGGCCTCGGTGGCGAGCTCGACGGCCAGCTCGCCGCGATCGCCCTTCGCGAGCGCCTGCACGATCGTGACGTGCAGCGCGGGCTCGGGCTCGTCGCGGCGGGTCTCGACGGTGAGCTCCAGCCGGGCGTCCCTGCCGGGGTGGACGGCGTCCACCACGCAGTCGGCGACGCCGCCGTTCCCGTCGGACAGGGTCAGCCGCTCGCCGACCCGCGTGCGGCGGACGGTGACGGCGTGGCGGGCCTCCTCGCCGTCGAGAACGACGTGGCCGCCGGGTGGCAGCGCCTCGACCAGGAAGACCGGTGGGGTGGTCTCGGTCACCGGCTCTTGGCGCGCAGCTTCGAGAACAGCCCGCCGTGCTTGGTGCCGTTGCCCGCGAGCATCGGCGCCTCCTCGCCACGCAGCTGGGCCAGCTCGCGCAGGAGCCCGGACTGCTCGTCATCGAGCTTGGTCGGCACGACCACCTCGACGTGGACGTGCAGGTCGCCCCTGCCGTCAACGCGGCCGGAGGAGCGCAGTCTCGGCATGCCCTTTCCGGTGAGCACGAGTTCGGTGTTCGGCTGCGTACCGGGCTCGATGTCGATCTCCTGCTCGCCGTCGATCAGCGTCTCCAGCGGCACGACGGCGCCGAGCGCGGCGCTGGTCATCGGGATGCGCAGGTGGCAGTGCAGGTCGTTGCCCTGGCGGACGAAGACGTCGTGCGGCTCCTCGTCGATCTCGACGTAGAGGTCGCCCGCCGGGCCGCCGCCCGCGCCGACCTCGCCCTGGCCGGAGAGCCGGATGCGCATGCCGTCGCCGACGCCGGGCGGGATCTTGGCGGTGACGTTGCGGCGCGCGCGCACGCGGCCGTCGCCCCCACACTGCTGGCAGGGGTCGGTGATGACCTCGCCGAAGCCGCGGCACACCGGGCACGGACGGGCGGTGACCACCTGGCCGAGGAACGAGCGCTGCACGGACTGGATCTCACCCTGCCCGTTGCAGGTGTCACACGTGGTGACGGAGCCGCCCTCCGCCGTTCCGGCGCCACGGCAGCGGTCGCACAGGATCGCGGTGTCGACGGTGATCTCCTTGTCGACGCCGGTGGCGCACTCCTCGAGCGAGAGGCTCAGCCGGATGAGCGCGTCGGAGCCCGGCTGCACGCGGCTGCGCGGCCCACGGCCCCTGCCGCCGCCCGCGGCGGCGCCGAAGAAGGCGTCCATGATGTCGCCGAGCCCGCCGAAGCCCGCGAAGGGATCACCGCCACCGCCGCGGCCGGCCCCGTTGTCCATGGGGTCCCCACCGAGGTCGACGATCTTGCGCTTCTGCGGGTCGGAGAGGACCTCGTAGGCGGTGGTGACCTCGCTGAACTTGTGCTGCGCGTCCTCGGACGGGTTGACATCGGGGTGCAGCTCGCGGGCGAGCTTGCGGTACGCGCGCTTGATCTCCTGGTCGCTCGCGTTCTTCGGCACGCCCAGAATGCCGTAGTAGTCCCTCGCCACCGTCTTGACGTCCTCCTGTGTTCTTGCCGACCCCGCGCGCGACGCGATCGCGCCGCCGGGGCTCTGACCTGGTTACGCGGTGTCCGTTCGCGCCGCCTCGGCGCCCCGCCGCCACGATCGCGGGGCCTTCGGCTGGAGCGCGACCTGTGCTCGCCTCGCCAGCCGGCAGTTCGTTGACACTCGTCCTCCTAGTAACGAGCCACAACGGTCCGGCTACTTGCCGGACAGGATCTGGCCCACGTAGTTGGCCACCGCGCGTACCGCGGCGATCGTGCCCGGGTAGTCCATCCTGGTCGGACCGACCACACCCATGCCCCCCAGCAGCAGCTGGTCGGAGCCGTACCCGATCGACACGATCGAGGTGCTCCGCATCTGCTCGTCCTCATTCTCCTCACCGATACTCACGGTGACCGCACCGGGGTTGCGGGCGGCGGCGAGCAGTTTGAGCACCACGACCTGTTCCTCCAGCGCCTCGAGCACCTGCCGCAGCGAGCCGGGGAAGTCGGCGACGTTGCGTGTGAGGTTGGCCGTGCCGCCGAGGACCAGCCGCTCCTCGGGGTGCTCGACCAGCGACTCGACCAGCACCGTGCACACCCTGGTCATCACGTCCCGCAGCTCGCTCGGGCTCGACTCGGGCAGCTCGGAGACCTTCGCGGCGGCCTCGGCGAGCTTGTGCCCGGCGAGCGTGCCGTTGAGGACGTCGCGCAGCCTGGCCACGGCGTCGTCGGTGACCACGTCGCCGAGGTCGACGGTGCGCTGGTCGACCCGGCCCGTGTCGGTGATCAGCACGAGCATGAGCCGAGCGGGCGTCAGCGGGACCACCTCGACGTGGCGCACCGTCGAGTTGGTCAGCGTCGGGTACTGGATGACGGCGACCTGGCGGGTGAGCTGCGCGAGCAGCCGCACCGAGCGGCGCAGGACGTCGTCGAGGTCGATCGCGCCCTCCAGGAACTGCCTGATCGCCCTGCGCTCGGCGGATGACAGCGGCTTGATCTCGGAGAGCCGGTCGACGAAGAGCCGGTAACCCTTGTCCGTGGGGATGCGGCCGGCGCTGGTGTGCGGCTGCGTGATGTAGCCGTCCTCCTCCAGCGCGGCCATGTCGTTGCGCACAGTGGCGCTCGACACACCGAGGTTGTGGCGATCGACCAGTGCCTTGGAGCCGACGGGCTCCTGGTTCGACACGTAGTCGGCCACGATGGCGCGTAGCACCTCGAAACGTCGCTCGTCCGCGATGGCCACCGGCACCTCCTCCGTCGCCTTTTGACAACGAGTTTACGGTGCCCGAACGTGTTGTCGCCTAGACGTTGCGCGGGAAGCCCAGGTTGACGCCTCCATGGGAGGGGTCGAGCCAGCGCGAGGTGACGACCTTGGTGCGGGTGAAGAAGTGGAAACCCTCCGGACCGTACGCGTGGCTGTCGCCGAACAGCGAGTTCTTCCAGCCGCCGAACGAGTAGTAGCCAACGGGCACGGGGATCGGCACGTTGACGCCGACCATGCCCACCTCGACCTCGTTCTGGAACCGCCGAGAAGCCCCGCCGTCATTGGTGAAGATCGCCGTGCCGTTGCCGTACGGGTTGGCGTTGATCAACGCCAGCGCGGCGTCGTAGCTGTGGGCGCGGGCGACGCACAGCACGGGCCCGAAGATCTCGTCGGTGTAGATCGACATGCCGGGCTCGACCTGGTCGAACAGCGTGGGGCCGAGCCAGAAGCCGCCCGAGTCGCCGTCGACGCCCGCCTCCCTGCCGTCCACCACGAGCCGCGCCCCGGCCTCGACACCGGCGTCGAGATATGACGCGACGCGCTCGCGGTGGGCCGCCGTGACGAGTGGTCCCATCTCCGAGTCGGGCCTGCGGCCGTCGCCGACCCGCAGCCTGCCCATCCGCTCGGTGATCTTGCTCACCAGCTCGTCGCCGACCGGTTCCACGGCCACCACGACCGACACGGCCATGCACCGCTCCCCCGCCGAGCCGAACCCGGCCGACACCGCGGCGTCCGCGGCGAGGTCGAGGTCGGCGTCGGGCAGCACCACCATGTGGTTCTTCGCGCCGCCGAGCGCCTGCACGCGCTTGCCCGCCGCCGTGCCGGTCTCGTAGACGTAGCGCGCGATCGGTGTGGAGCCGACGAACGAGATCGCCTTCACCTCAGGGTGCTTCAGCAGACCGTCCACCGCGACCTTGTCGCCGTGCAGCACGTTCAGCACGCCGCTCGGCAGGCCGGCCTCGGCGAACAGCTCAGCGATGAAGTTGGCGGCCGACGGATCCTTCTCGCTCGGCTTGAGCACCACGGTGTTGCCGCACGCGATCGCGTTGGGCACGAACCACAGCGGCACCATCGCCGGGAAGTTGAACGGCGAGATCACGCCGACGACCCCGAGCGGCTGGGCGAGCGAGTACACGTCGACCCCGCGCGACGCGTTCTCGCTGTACCCGCCCTTGAGCAGCTGCGGCGCACCGCACGCGTACTCGACGTTCTCGATCGCCCGCTGCACCTCGCCCGCGGCGTCCGAGAGCACCTTGCCGTGCTCGCTCGTCACGATCGCGGCGAGCTCCTCCTTGCGCGCCACGAGCAGCTCGCGGAACGCGAACATGATCTTCGTGCGCGCGGCGAGCGAGGTGTCGCGCCAGCCGGGAAAGGCGGCGGCAGCGGCGTTCACGGCCTCGGCGACCTGCCCGTCACCGGCGAAGTCCACCAATGCGCGGACTTCGCCGGTGGCGGGATCGAACACCTCCCCGGTCCGTTCAGCGACCCCAGCCCAGCTCTTGCCGTCGATCCAATGACTGATCCGGTTCGTCACGCGAGCGTTCTCCTTCGTCAGCGGTGGTCGGCGGCGGTGATGGCCTCGCCGAGGATGTCCAGTGCCTGTTCCGCCTCGTCGCCGGTGAGGGTCATCGGCGGGGCGAGCCGGATGACGTTGTTGTACAGGCCGCCCTTGCCGACGAGCAGCCCCCTGCTCCTCGTCTCCTCCAGCACCTCCGTCGCGGCCGGCGGGTTCGGCTCCGTGCCGCCCGGCCGCACGAGCTCGATGCCGATCATCAGGCCCTTGCCCCTGACGTCGCCGACGATGTCGTGCCGGGCACCGATCTGACGCAGGCCGGACAGCAGCCGGTCGCCCAGCTTCGCGGCGTTGCCCTGCAGGTCGTGCTCGAGCAGATAGTCCACAGTGGCCTTGGCGCCCGCGGTGGCGACCGGGTTGCCGCCGAAGGTCGAGATCGAGTTCGCCTTGAGGCAGTCCATGATCTCACCGCGCGCGATCACGCCGCCGATGGCGAGACCGTTGCCCACGCCCTTGGCGAACGTCATGATGTCGGGCTTCACACCGTGCGCGTCCATGCCCCAGAAGTGCTCGCCCGTTCGGCCCCAGCCGGTCTGCACCTCGTCGGAGATCAGCAGGATGCCCTGCTCGTCCAGAATCTCCTTGAACGACGCGAAAAGCCCGTCCGGCGGTGTGCAGAACCCGCCGACGCCCTGGATCGGCTCGGCGATGAGCGCGGCGACGTCGCCGGAGGTGGTGGTCTGGAGTACGTCGCGCAGGTCGTCGGCGCACGCGGCGATGTAGCCGGCGTCGGACAGGTGCGCGAACGGGCCCCGGTAGCGGTAGCCGCCGTGCACGTAGCTCACCTTCACCGGCGACAGCGAGCTGGCCGACCAGCCGCGGTTGCCGGTGATGCCGACGGTGCCGAAAGCCCGGCCGTGGTAGGAGTTGCGCAGGGCCAGGATCTGGTTGCTTCGCCGGTACTGCGTGGCCAGCAACAGCGCGGTCTCGTTGGCCTCGGTGCCGGAGTTGGTGAAGAACACCTTCGCGTCGGGAATCCCGGACAGCTCCGCGATCTGCTCGGCGAGCTCCACCTGCTTGCGAATGAGGTACAGCGTGGACGTGTGCAGCACGCCGGTGTCGAGCTGGCGGCGGATCGCGTCGGAGATCTCCGGGACGTCGTAGCCGATCGCGTTGGTGAGGATGCCCGCGAAGAAGTCGAGGTAGGTGCGTCCCTGCGAGTCGGTGACGTGCCTGCCTTCGGCGCTGACGATCTCGATCGGGTCGGAGTAGTACAGCGCGAGCCAGTCCGGCAGCACGGCCCGGTGGCGGCGGAGGAGGTCCGGTTCCGTCATGCGTCCGAGTCTCACGGGGGTGCCGGTGAGAACGCCACCGACAATATGTACCGAGTACCGCTCATCGCCGTACAGTCTGCTTTTCGGCTGGTGTTCGGCGAGGACAGGAGCGGGATGTACCCGACCGTCGCGGAGGTGCTCGCACTGCCGGTGGTGCGCCACGGTGGTCCGCGGGTGGTCGCGGGCGCGGCCGGGCTCGACGGGCGGGTGCGCTGGGTGCACGTGGCCGAGGTCGCCGACATCGCGCACCTGCTCAAGGGGGGCGAGCTGGTGCTCACCACGGGCATCGCCCTGCCCGACGACGACGCCGCGCTCGCCCGCTACGTCGAGGAGCTGGCCGGGGTCGGGGTCACCGGGCTCGTCGTCGAGCTGGTGCGGCACTGGAACGACCGGCTGCCTGCCGCACTCGTCGAGGCCGCCGACAAACACGGCCTGCCGCTGGTGACGCTCTCCCGCGAGACCAGGTACGTCACGGTGACCGAGGCCGTCAACGGGCTGATCGTCGACGCGCAGGTCGCCGAGCTGAAGGCCGCCGAACAGGTGCACGAGACCTTCACGGCGCTCACCGTGTCCGGCGCCGAGCCGCACGTCGTGCTGCGCGAGGTGGCGAGGCTGACCGGGCAGCCGGTGGTGCTGGAGACCCTGTCGCACGAGGTGCTCGCCTACGACGCGACCGGAGCCGACCCGGCGGAGCTGCTGACCGACTGGCAGCCGCGCTCGCGCGCGGTGCGGCTCGGCGAGCGCACCGGGTACGACGCGAAGGCGGGCTGGCTGGTGACGATCGTCGGCGCGCGCGGCCACGACTGGGGACGGCTGGTGGTGGCGTGCGCGGAGCCGCCACCACACCGGTACGTGGTGGTGGCCGAGCGGGCCGCGTCGGCACTCGCCGTGCACCACCTGCTCGCACGCGAGGGCGACACCCTCGAACGGCAGGCCCACCGGGGCGTGCTCGCCGAGCTGCTGGCCTCCCCGACGACCCCGGCGGAGCTGGCCGCGCGCGCGTCGGCGCTGCGGGTGCCGCTGACGGGCCGCAGGCTCGTCGGCGCCGCGATCCGGCCCCGGCTCACCGGATCCGCTGGCCCGCCGGCCTCGGCGTCGAGCCAGCCGCTGCTGCGGGAGCTCGCCGAGGCGACCGCGCTGGCCACCCGGCGGGCTCGCGTTTCGGCGCTGGTGGGCAGCGTCGACGACACGAGCGTGCGCGCGCTGCTGTCGCTGTCCCCGCAGGCCAACACGGATGCGGTGGTGCGGCGCCTGGCGAGGGAGATCCAGCAGGCCAAGCCGACGGTGCCGGTGGTGATCGCGGTCGGCACCCCCGTCGAGTCGGCCACCGACGCGGGCCGCAGCCTCACCGAGGCCGCCCACGTCGCGGCCGCGGCACTGCAACGCGACGACGAGCCCCGCTGCGGCTACCACCGGCTGGAGGACGTGCGGCTTCGCGGCCTGCTGCACCTGCTCGGCGACGACGACCGCCTGGCGGCGTTCGCCGCGCGTGAGCTGGGCCCGCTGCTGGCGCGCGACGCCGCGTCGGGCAGCAGGCTGTTGCAGGCGCTGCGGCACTTCTGCGAGCACGGCGGCAACAAGTCGGCGGCCGCCGCGGCGGCGCACACCTCGCGCACCGCCTACTACCAGCAGCTGGCCCGTGTCGAGCAGGTGCTCGGCGTCCAACTGGAGGATCCGGAATCGATGTTGTCGCTCCATATGGCACTCCTGGTGCACGACGTGCTCGCCCGATCGAGCGACCCCGATCACCCGGCCGAGTAACACATGTCGTGCGCGGCCCTGCCGATATCCGAAGCATGCCCATGTTCGCTGCCGGATCGCTCGCCGCCTGCACGCTCACGATGCTGTGCGCCGGAGGGCCCGCGCCGGTCACCCCCGAATCGTCACTGACGCTCACGCTCCACACCGCCGACGGCGCCGCGCGTGCCGTGCAGCTGGTGTGCGACCCCGACTCGGGCACACACCCGAAGGCCCGCGACGCGTGCGAGGCGCTGGAGGGCGCCGACGGCGACTTCGAGCGTCTCGCCCCGAAGAACCAGCCGTGCCCGATGATCTACGCGCCGCTGGACGCCCGCGCGCACGGCCACTGGCGCGGTGAGCGCGTCGACTTCCGCACCGAGTACTCCAACAGCTGCGTCGCCGACGCCGAGTCGGCAGGTGTCTTCGCCTTCTGAGTTTCACCCGGTCCGCGGTGTCACTGTGGCTGGCCGCCGCTCAACCGCCTCTGCAGGTGCTCCTTCGCTTCGCGCGCGCCCGCGTCCTGCGGTTCCAGGCGCAACGCCGTCTCGTAACACGCGAGCGCGGCGCCCGGGCTGCCGAGCCGCGTGAGGACCAGCCCCTTGTTGCGCCACACGAACGCCTGCCCCGGTCCGAGCTGAAGCGAGCGCGTGAAGCACGCGAGCGCCTCGTCGAATCGGCCCAGCTCGCACAGTGCGACGCCCCGGTGGTTCCAGTTCTCGCCCGTGTGCGCCAGCTCTATCGCCCGGTCGTGACACGCGAGCGCCTCGGCCGGCCTGCCGATGCCCGAGTACGTGAGCCCCTTGCCGTTCCACGCGGCGCCGGTTTCCTCGATCCGCAACGACCGGTCGAAGCACGCCATCGCCTCGTCGTGGCGCCCCAGCTCACCCAGCGCCCGCGCCTTCGACACCAGCACCAGGTGCCGCAGCGGCTCGATCTCCAGCGCCCGGTCATAGGCGGCCACGGCCTCGACGAGGTCGCCGAGCGTGAACAGGACGTCGCCCCGCAATACCCACGCCGCGGTGTGCCGGGGCGAGACCCGCAGCACCGCCCTCGCCCCGTCGAGCGCCTCGCGGTGGGCGCCGATGGTGTACCACAGGACGGCCTGTTCATACACCACCTCGGCGTCGGCCGGCAGCAACCGGGCCGCGCGGCGCAGGACCCGCTCCGCCTCGTCGTACCTGCCGAACACCCGCAGCAGCCGGCCCCGGGCCAGCCACAGGTGACCGTCCTTCGGAGCGTGGGCGAGACCGCTCTCGTAGCAGCGCAGCGCCTCCTCGGTCCGCCCCGCGCGGTGCAACGCCGCTCCCCGCGACAGCCATAGCCTGGGCTCTGCCGGGTCGAGCCGCAGCGCGCGGTCGAAGCTCACCATCGCGTCGGCGTGCGTGCCCCGGTCGGTCTGCGCGAGACCGAGCACGTGCCACAGCTGCGACTCCACCTCCGGCCGGTCGCCGGGCACCGCCCGCAGGCCACGCACGGCGCAGGCCACCGCGTCGTCGAACCGCCCCAGGTGCCGGAAGCCGAGGCTCTTGTCCACCCAGTCCTGCGGCACCGGCCCGCTCGCACGCGCGGGCGGCGGCGCAGGCATGCCCACCACCGACCGGTAAACATCCTGCAGCCACGCCCGCACCTCGGCGAAGCCGGCAGGCCGGTCGCCGGGGTCCGGCTGGACGCAGCCTCCGATCAGCTCCCGCAGCGGACCGGGCAGCGCGCACTCCTCGACGTACTCCGCAGCCCGTTTCGGCGGGGTGGTGGCGGTGAGCAGGCACAGCAGCAACACGCCGAACGCGTGGACGTCGGTGCGCGTATCGAGCCGGGCGCCGGGCCGGAACTGCTCGGGCGCCATGTAGGACGGGGTTCCGACGATGGTGGTGTCGGCGCCCGCCGCGGCCGTGGGCACCGTCGGACCGTCGGCGTGGCCGAACACGCGGGCCAGCCCGAAGTCGGTGATCATCAGCATGCCGTCACGGGAGAGCAGGCAGTTGGCGGGCTTGATGTCGCGGTGGACCAGACCGAGCTGGTCGTGGGCGTGCCGCATACCGTCGCAGAACTGCAGGCCGAGCTGCATGGCCAGGTGCGGCTCCAGCGGCCCGCCCTCGAGCAGGGTGCCGAGGTCGCCGCCCTCGGCGAAGTCCATCACCAGGCACGGAAAACCCTCGATGTACTCCAGCCAGCGCGCGGTGACGATGTTGGGATGCGGATCGAGCATGAGCCACGTGACGGCCTCGCGTTCGAACCGCCTGCGGTCCTCGTCGCTCCACAGCAGTCTCGCGTCGAACGTCTTGAGCGCGCGCAGCTGCCCGCTGCCCTCCTCCGTGACGGCGTAGACGACGCCGAAACCACCCTGCTTCACGCCGTGCACGAGCCAGTGGCCGTCACGCCCTCCGCGCAGCCGCTGGCCGGCCCTGAAGTTGGCCCTTCCGGGCGGCTCCGGCGGCAGCGCCTCCAGCCCGGCGAGTGCCGTCGAGTTCACCCGATCGATCTCGAGCGCTCCGCGGTAGGCGAAGCGCGCGGCCTCGAACCGACCCCCGGCGCGGAAGGCGAGCCCGAGGTCGCAATGGGCCTCCGGCCGCCATGGGGCCAGCCGCGCGGCCTGGCCGAACGCCTCGGCCGCCTGCTCGACATTCCCCGTTGCGAGGGCCTCGTGCCCAGCGCGCCGGAGGCGTTCGTAGTGGGTGCCGCCCTCGCCGCCAGTCGCCACCACTTCTTCATCTCATTGTTTCGGCGATATTGCACGGGCACTACAACCACCACGGCGACGGCGGCGCAATCGACACACTGTCATCCGGCACCGGGAAGAGTGAACACTCTGCCAGTGCCGGGCGCGTGCGCGAGGCGAGCAGGATGCCGCAATGGAGCCGACCACCGCACAGCTTCGGCACCCGGACGGCCGGGTGGAACTACGCGATGTGTCGTCTCTCCACGGCAGCCGGTATTTCAACGCCGAACTCGCCCCGGTGCCCGTCGAGCGACGAACCTGGACCACCTACAACTATTTCGCGCTGTGGATGGGAATGGCCCACAACATTCCCTCGTACCTGCTCGCCTCCGGCCTGATCGCCATCGGGATGAACTGGGTCCAGGCCTTTCTGACGATCACCCTCGGCAACCTGATCGTGCTCATTCCCATGCTGCTGAACAGCCACGCGGGCACGAAGTACGGCATTCCTTTCCCCGTGTTCGCCCGCGCGTTCTACGGCGTGCGCGGCGCCAACCTCGCCGCGCTGCTGCGCGGCTTCGTCGCCTGCGGCTGGTTCGGCATCCAGACCTGGGTCGGCGGGCAGGCGATCTTCGTGATCCTCGGTGAGCTGGTCGGCGACGGCTGGACCACCGCGCCAGCGGTGCTGGGCCAGCCGTGGACGATGTGGCTCGGCTTCCTCGCGTTCTGGGCGTTCCAGATGCTCATCATCTGGCGCGGGATCGACGCGGTGCGCCGGTTCGAGAACTGGACCGCACCACTGGTGACGGTGGGGTTCCTGATCCTGCTCGGCTGGGTGCTGGTGGAGGCGGGCGGCTTCGGGCCGATCTTCTCGCAGCCGAGCGAGCTGGGCTGGGGCACCGAGTTCTGGTCGGTCTTCGCACCGTCGCTCATGGGCATGATCGCGTTCTGGGCGACGCTGTCACTGAACATGCCCGACTTCACGCGCTTCGGCATGAGCCAGCGCAAGCAGGCGTGGGGGCAGGTGCTGGGCCTGCCGACCACGATGTCGTTCATGGCGATCGTGTCGATCATGATCACCTCGGGCGGCATCGTGATCTACGGTGAAGCGATCTGGGATCCGGTGCTGCTCGCGGCGCGGTTCTCCTCGCCGGTCGTGATCGTGATCGCGCTCGTGGGACTGACGCTGGCCACGGTGTCCGCCAACCTCGCCGCGAACGTCGTGAGCCCGTCCTACGACTTCTCCAACGCCTTCCCGAAGAAGATCAGCTTCCGGGTGGGTGGCCTGATCACCGGGGTCATCGGCATCGCGATCCAGCCGTGGAACCTCATCTCGGACCCCAACATCTACATCTTCGCGTGGCTGAACTTCTACGGCGGCATCCTCGCCGCGGTTGCCGGCGTGCTCGTCGCGGGCTACTGGGTGCAGACGCGGACCAGGCTCGCGCTGGCCGACCTCTTCGCCGACCGCGGCGGGCGGTACTGGTTCGACGGCGGCTGGAACTGGCGTGCGCTCGTGGCCACCGCGGTTGGCGCGCTGCTCGCGGTCGGCGGCGCGTACTCCGCGCCGGGCGCGGGCCCGTTCCCCGAGGACGGGCTGATCCCGCCGATCAAGGCGCTCTACGACTACAGCTGGGCGGTCGGCCTGGCCGGCGCGCTCGTGGTGTACCTGGCGCTGTCGCTGCCGAACATGCGGCAGGCGCACGTTCCCGTTCCGGAGGAGGAGACAAGTGAGCGAACTGGTGAGAGCCGGCTTGGTCCAGCAGCGGTGGACGGGTGACAAGGACTCCATGATCGCCGGCGCGGTCGACGCGATCGCGAAGGCGGCGTCGCAGGGAGCGCAGGTGGTGTGCCTGCAGGAGCTGTTCTACGGCCCCTACTTCTGCCAGGTGCAGGACACCGAGTACTACTCCTACACCGAGGGCATCCCGGACGGCCCGACGACGAAGCTCATGCAGGAGGTCGCCGAGCGGCACGGCGTGGTGCTCGTGGTGCCGATGTACGAGCAGGAACAGCCCGGCGTCCTGTACAACACCGCCGCCGTGATCGACGCCGACGGCACCTACCTCGGCAAGTACCGCAAGAACCACATCCCACAGGTGAAGGGGTTCTGGGAGAAGTTCTACTTCCGGCCCGGCAACATGGGCTACCCCGTTTTCGACACCGCGGTCGGCCGGATCGGCGTCTACATCTGCTACGACCGGCACTTCCCCGAGGGCTGGCGCGCGTTCGGGCTGGCCGGAGCGAAGATCGTCTTCAACCCGTCGGCCACCAGCCGGGGCCTCTCGCAGTACCTGTGGCGGCTTGAGCAGCCCGCAGCGGCGGTCGCCAACGAGTACTACGTCGGCGCGATCAACCGCGTAGGCGTGGAACCCTTGGGCGACAACGACTTCTACGGCCAGACCTACTTCGTGGACCCGCGCGGCGAGCTCGTCGGCGACGCGGCCTCGGACACCGAGGACGAGGTCGTGGTCCGCGACCTCGACATGGACAAGCTGGCCGAGGTGCGGCAGCTGTGGGCGTTCTACCGCGACCGCAGGCCCGACTCCTACACCACGCTCGTCAACCCGTGAGGCGGTGAGTGGGATGCGGACACTGATCAAGGGCGGCACAGTGCTCAGCTCCACGGGCGCCGTGGCCGCCGACGTGCTGGTGGACGGCGAAACGATCGCCGCGGTCACCGCGCCCGGCGTGTTCACCGAGGCCGAAACGGTGCTTGACGCGACAGGGAAGTACGTGCTGCCGGGCGGGATCGACGCCCACACGCACATGGAGATGCCCTTCGGCGGGACGTTCTCGGCCGACACGTTCGAGACGGGTACGCGCGCGGCCGCTTTCGGCGGAACCACCACGATCATCGACTTCGCCGTTCAGGTCAAGGGAACCTCGTTGCTGTCCACACTGGACAAGTGGCACGAGAAGGCCGAAGGCGACTGCGCCGTCGACTACGGCTTCCACATGATCGTCTCCGACGTCAACGACGCGACGCTCAAGGAGATGGAGTCCTGTGTGGACGCCGGGGTGAGCAGCTTCAAGATGTTCATGGCCTACCCGGGCGTGTTCTACTCCACCGACGGCGAGATCCTGCGCGCCATGCGCAAGGCGACCGAAACCGGCTCGACGATCATGATGCACGCCGAGAACGGCATCGCGATCGACCAGCTCGTCGCGCAGGCGCTGGCCGAGGGCAGGGGCGAGCCCGTGCAACACGGCTACACCAGGCCGCCGGAGCTGGAGGGCGAGGCCACGTCGCGGGCCATCACGCTCGCGAAGGTCACCGGCGCGCCGCTCTACATCGTGCACCTCTCGGCCGCGCAGGCGCTCGCGGCCGTCGCGGGTGCGCGCGACGAGGGGCAGAACGTCTTCGCCGAGACGTGCCCGCAGTATCTCTACCTGTCCATCGAGGACCTCGCGAAACCGGGTTTCGAAGGCGCGAAGTACGTGGCCTCTCCCCCGCTGCGCGAGAAGTCGCACCAGACGGACCTGTGGCGGGGGCTGCGCACCAACGACCTGTCGGTGGTGTCCACCGACCACTGCCCGTTCTGCTTCAAGGACCAGAAGGAGCTCGGCCGGGGCGACTTCTCCAAGATTCCCAACGGGATGCCGGGCGTCGAGCACCGGATGGACCTGCTGCACCAGGGCGTGGTGGCCGGGGAGATCTCGCTGGCGCGCTGGGTGGAGACGTGCTCGACCACGCCGGCGCGGATGTTCGGGCTCTACCCGCGCAAGGGGGTGATCGCGCCGGGCTCCGACGCCGACATCGTCGTCTACGACCCGAAGGCGGAGCAGACGATCTCGGCGGCGACGCACCACATGGCCGTGGACTACTCGGCGTACGAGGGCATGCGCATCACCGGCGCGGTGTCGACGGTGCTCTCCCGTGGCCGCGTGGTGGTCGACGGCGGCGAGTACCACGGATCGGCGGGGCACGGCCGGTTCCTCTCCCGCGACCTGTGCCAGTACCTCAACTAGGGGGCGGGACAGTGGACTTCGGTGTGGTGCTGCAGACCGACCCGCCCGCGAGCGAGGTCGTGCGGCTGATGACGGCGGCCGAGGAGCAGGGCTTCGGCTACGGCTGGACGTTCGACTCGGTGGTGCTGTGGCAGGAACCGTTCGTGGTCTACTCGCGGATCCTCGCTGCGACGTCGTCGATGGTGGTGGGGCCGATGGTGACCAGCCCCGGCACGCGCGATTGGTCGGTGCTGGCCTCGCTCTTCGCGACGCTCAACGACATGTACGGCAACCGCACTGTGTGCGGGATCGGGAGGGGTGACTCCGCACACCGGGTAGTCGGCAAGCCACCGTCCACATTGGCCACGCTCAGGGAGTGCATGCACGCGGTCAAGGAGCTGGCCGAGGGCCGGGAGGTCGCGTTCGGCGACACTCCGGTGCGGATCCCGTGGGTGCGCGACGGGCGGCTGGAGATGTGGATGGCCGGCTACGGCCCGAAGGCGCTGAAGCTGGCCGGTGAGCAGGCTGACGGGTTCATCCTGCAGTGCGCGGACCCGGCGATCGCCCGCTGGACGATCGGCTCCGTGCGGGAGGCGGCCCGTGCGGCGGGACGGGACCCTGCCGGGATCACGGTGTGTGTCGCCGCGCCCGCCTACGTCGGCGACGACCTGCCGCACCAGCGCGAGCAGCTGCGCTGGTTCGGCGGGATGGTCGGCAACCACGTCGCGGACCTGGTGGCGCGCTACGGCGACTCGGGGCCCGTGCCGCACGAGCTGACCGACTACATCGCGGGCAGGCACGGCTATGACTACGCCCACCACGGCAAGCCGGGCAATCCGTCGACCGACTTCGTGCCCGACGAGATCGTCGACCGGTTCTGCCTGCTGGGCCCGGCGGTCGCGCACGTCGCGCGACTGGAGGAACTGGCCGCCCTGGGGGTCGACCAGTTCGCCGTGTACCTGATGCACGACCAGCGCGAGCAGACGCTCACCGCCTACGGCGAGGAGATCATCGGGAAACTGGGGTGATCACCTGAGCGCCCGGTTCGGACGACGCTGCCGGCAAGTCCGTCCCAGCTGCAGTGAAGGCCACCTTCACTGCGTTGAACCAACACAGTGGCGCGCAGCGTCTCCGTTTGGGTGGCGGTGGGAGACGGGCGGGCGCAGGCATGGTGGCCTTCACTGCGTTGAACGCAGGCATGGTGGCCTTCACTGCAGGTCGCTCGGGCGGATGCGGAGCTTGGCGGCGATGCGGGCGAGCGCCTTCTGGTCGGCGGCGGTGAGCGGGTCGAGCACGAACTTCCGCACCGAGCGGACGTGCGTGGGCGCGGCGGCGACCACCACCTCGTAACCGCTGTCGGTGAGCGTGGCGACGGTGTAGCGGCCGTCGTCCGGGTCCGGCGACCGCTCCACCCAGCCCCGCTGCTCGAACCGCTTGACGACGTTGGACAGGCGCGAGAGCGAGCCGCTGGCCAGGTAGGCCAGCTCGCTCATCCGCAGGCGGCGCTGCCGCGCCTCGGAGATGTGGCTGAGCACCAGGTACTCGAAGAGGGTCAGGCCTGCCGCGTGCTGCAGCGGCGACTCCAGCCGCCCCGGCAACAGCAGGACCAGCGAGACCAACCCGGTCCACGCCTCCTTCTCGTCCGGGGTCAGCCACAACGGCTCGTCCGCGGCGTCGTCGCCGGAGTCCGGGATCGCGGTACTGGCCATGGGGGCACCATACCCAGGGGTCATGACTTCATGCATGAAGTGAAGTGTGCTAGGCTGACTTCACGCATGAAGTGAATCGAAAGGATTGCGATGAGTGAGCCGGAGTTCTTCGCCACGCCCGGATACGGTGAGACGCAGCTGGCGAACATGCACTACAACCAGGCCGTGCGCATCGGCGACCGCGTCGAGATCTCCGGGCAGGGTGGCTGGGACGACGACTGGAACTTCCCGGAGTCGCTCGAGGACGAGATCGTGCGCGCCTTCGACAACGTCGAGCGGACACTCGCCCAGGCGGGCGCCACGTGGCGGGACGTGATCGCCGTGGACTCCTACCACATCCCCGAGTCCGCCGACTTCATCGGCGAGGTCCACAACCGCGTCATGGTGGAGCAGCTGCGCAAGCGGATGGGCGACCGCGCACCCATCTGGACGGAGATCGGCGTCGCGGCCCTCGGCGCCCCGAAGATGCGCGTGGAGATCCGCGCCACGGCCATCGTCGGCTCGGCCTAGACCAGTGCCTGGTACACGAGCTGGCGCAGTTGCTGGCGCAGCGGGTGGGTGCTGGAGGGCAGCAGCTGGGTGAAGAACAGCACGGTCAGCTCCTCGACGGGATCCACCCAGAACGCCGTGCTGGCCGCGCCGCCCCACGCGTACTCTCCGGCGCTGGAGAGGGTCTTCGCCTTCACCGGGTCCTGCAGCACCGAGAAGCCGAGCCCGAAGCCGAAGCCGTCGAACGGGATCTCGGCGAACAGCGGGCGTCCGAACTGCTCCAGGTCCGCCCCGCCGGGCAGGTGGTTGCTCGCCATGGCGCGCACCGTGCGCGGGGCGAGCAGCCGCACGCCGTCCAGCTCGCCGCCGCGCAGCAGGAACTGCGTGAAGCGGTGGTAGTCGGCGGCGGTCGACGCGAGCCCCGCTCCGCCCTGCAGGCACACGGGCTTGCGCTTGATGCCGTCGCCGAAGGCGTCGTTGCGGACCGCGCGGCGGGTGCCGGGCTCGGGCACGTAGAGCGCGGCCAGCTGCTCCTGCGCCTGGCCCTCGACGGCGAACGCCGTGTCGGTCATGCCGAGCGGGCCGAAGATCCGCTCGGCGAAGAACTCGTCGAGCGGCTGTCCCGACACGACCTCGACGAGCCTGCCGAGCACGTCGGTGGCGACGGAGTAGTTTCACTCCGAACCCGGCTGGAACACCAGCGGCATGCTCGCCCACGCCTCGCAGCACGCGGCGAGGTCCTTGCCGGGCGGTGTGCTCCACTCGAACCCGGCCGCGCGGTAGAGCGCGTCGACCGGGTGCGCGTGGTGGAAGCCGTAGGTGAGCCCGGCGGTGTGGGTGAGCAGGTGCCACGCGCGGATCGGCTCGGTCGCGGGTTCGGTGACGGGCCGCAGCGACGAGCCCTTGGTGTAGACCCGCATCTCGGTGAACTCGGGCAGCCAGCGGTGAATGGGGTCGGTGAGGTCGAAGGCGCCCTCCTCGAACAGCATCATCGCCGCGACCGACGTGATCGGCTTGGTCATCGAGAAGATGCGCCAGCGGGTGCCGACCTCGACCGGGAGCCCGGCCTCCAGGTCGCGCCGCCCGCACGCGGACAGGTGGACGATCTTGCCGCGCCGCGCGACCACGGTGAGCCAGCCGGGCAGCAGGCCGTCGTCGACGTAGCGGGACATCCGGCGGTCGACGCGGAGAAGCCGGTCCGCGTCGAACCCGAGCTCGGCGGGGTCTGCCTCGACCTTGAGATCCGTCATGTCTGAAGGTTCTACCGGACGGCGGCGGCTTCCTCCTGCGCCCGTTCGGCTGCTTTCTCCTGCCGCCACACCTCGTCGGTGCGGCCGCGGCGCCAGTAGCCGGAGATCGAGAGCCGGTCCTTCCGCACGCCGCGCTCGTCGAGCAGGTGCCTGCGCAGCTCCTTGACGAACCCGGCCTCGCCGTGGACGAACGCGTGCACGTCGCCCTCCGGGAACTCCAGCTCCCGCACGGCGGCGACGAGGTCGTCCCCCTCGGCGCGGCGCAGCCAGCGGATCTGGGCGTCGCCCTTGGTCGCCAGGGGCTGCTCCTCGGCGGCGTCCTCCACGAGCACGAACGCGCGCACGGGAGCGCCCGCCGGCATCGCCTCCAGCGCGGCGCCGATCGCGGGCAACGCGCTCTCGTCGCCGACGAGCAGGTGCCAGTCGGCGTCGGCCGAGGGGGCGTAGGCGCCGCCGGGTCCGAGCAGCCACACCTCGTCGCCGGGCCGCAGGCTCGCCGCCCACGGCCCCGCGAGGCCCTCGTCGCCGTGGTGCACGAAGTCGATGGTCAGCTCGCCGGCGGCAGCGTCGTAGTAACGCACCGTGTATGTCCGCAGGCGGGGCCAGTGCTCGCTCGGCAGCTCCGCCTTGATGGTCCGCATGTCCAGCGGCTCCGGGTAGGTCACGCCGGGCGACGGGAAGGCGACCTTGACGTAGGCGTCGGTGAACTCGTTCGGCCGGAAAGCGGCAAGACCCTCACCACCCGAGACGACCCTGATCATGTGGGGTGTGATGCGCTCGGTGCGCAGCACCCGCAACCGGATCACCGGGCGGTTGCGATCGCGTGGGTCCGCCATGCGTGACTCCTCTGCAGCGCGGAAAAAAGCTTATGTAGATAAGGCTAGCCTAACATCTACCACCACGAGCCCGTCTGGTCTGCTGTCGTAGCTGGCTCCCACCTGCGCGGTTGGGTCACCAGGCGGTGCCGCGGCTCCTGTGTGCTCGTGGCGTGTCCGGCCGCGCGGCCGGCACCCCGTGACGCTACGCGGCGGCCGGGTTGAAGCCGAGCGTCCCGGACCGATACGGGCTCCGCGGCGAGCACTGAGCCGGCGGACACCCGTCCGCGCCGCGAGCCGTCAGTAGTCGATCGCCTCGACGAGCGGCGACGGCTCGTCCATGAGGGCCCAGAACCGGTCTCGCAACGCGACGGTGATGGAGCCAGGGGTGCCGTCCGACACCGGCGCGCCGTCCAGGGACGTGATCGGGGTGACGCCTCCCGCGGTTGTGACGGCGATCAGCTCGTCCGCGTCGTAGAGCTCCTGGCTGGTCACGTCACGCAGTTCGGCGTCGATGCCCATGGCGTTCGCGATCTCGAACACGGTTCGGCGCGTGATACCGGGGAGCGCGTTACGCGACGGCGACACGAGCCGGCCGTCCTTCACGATCACGACGTTGAAACCCGGCCCCTCGGCAACGCAGCCGTCCGCGTCGAGGAGGATCGCGGTCCGCGCACCACGATCCTTGGCCTCGAAGCTGGCGGCGGTCAGATCACCCCACTGGTAGTTCTTCACGGTCGGGTCGATCGTGTTGCGGCCCGCCCGTCGCACGTGCCGGGGAACGATGGCCGATGTCCCGAAGATCTGCTCATGTGGCGGGAAGGCCCACAGGTACGGGATCGCGTAGACGTACACCTGCGTGGTCAGCTTGGACAGGTCCTTCTCGCCCTTGCGCGCGCCGAAGCCGCGAGTCAGCGTGATGTTCACATAGGACTCACGAAGCTGGGACAGCGCGACGCAACGCTTCGCGATGCTCGCCAGCTCCGCCTTGGTCAGCGGCGATGGCAGCCGAAGCTTCCGTGCGCCGTCGAGCAGCCGGTCGATGTGGTCGCCGAGACGGAAAATGTTGCCGTGCCAGACGTGCGCCACGGTATAGGTCAGGTCGGAATGGCCGAATCCCGTGTCGAAGATCGAGATTCGCGCCTCCGAGGCCGGGACGTACTCGCCCTCGATCCACGCCGCTCCCCCGGCGAACCGGCTGGAGGTGTCCAGTGCGTAGTCGCTGTACTGGATGACCGAACCCGCGGGGGTGTCCTCGCGGATGGCTCCGGGTTCCACGCTTACGAGGTTGGTTGTGGCGGAATCGCTTGCGGAGTCGGTGATCGCCATGATGAGTCCTTTCCTGAAACGTGCGGATATCAGCGAACAAGGAGATCGTGGGGGTCAGGTGGCCTGGTCGTCGCGGACGACACCGGCGCCGGCCAAGCGGCGACGCAGCCGGCCGCGCAGCCCGAACGCCCACCACGCCGCCGCGACGGCCACGACGCCGAGGAAAACCCAACCGTTGCCCGCGAACTGCGGAAGAAAGATCAGGACCGCGGCGACGACCAGGAACACGACCAGGCTCACCACGTACAGCGGCATCCGGAGGCGACCCAGGTCGAAGGTGCCGGGGTCACCAGCGGGGATCGTGCCGCGGCGCGCCCCGATGATCAGGCCGATGGTCTGCAGGATGAAGACCGTGAAGAAGGCCAGCGATGCGATCCCGATGATGTAGGTGAACGCGGTCTCGTTGATCAACGCTGACAGCAGCAGCAGTGTGGAAAGGCAGCCGAGACCGATGACCGCGTTGGTCGGCGTGAGACTGGTCGGCGACACGTGCCGCCAGACCCGCGAGAAGGGCAGCATGTTGTCGCGGGCCATCGAGTAGGTCAGCCGGGTGGCGACCAGAATGTTCGCCAGCAGGCACGCCAGGATGTTGGTCAGCGCAACCGCTACGACGATCTTGGTGACCACCGGTCCGGCCTGCTGGGTGATGATCTCCTCGATCGGGGCCGAGGGGCGGGCGAGCACCGCGTCGCTGTCCCGGATGGCCAACACGTAGACGATGTACATCAGCAGCTCGATAACGATGGACGAGGCCAGCGCGTAGAACATCGTCCTGGGGATGACACGCCGGCTGTTCTTCGTCTCCTCGGCGACGTCGGCGCACGACTCGACGCCCAGCAGCCCAAAGAACGGCCCGAGCGCGGCAGCCAGCCAGGCGACCGCGTAGCTGCCCTCCTCGCCGGAACCGCCGGCGGTGAACAGGACCGACAGCGGTTGATGCCGGTCCGGGGCCGAGAACGCGAGCACCCCGACCAGGATCGTCGCGCCGATGGTGACGGCGAGTTCGAGACTGACGCCGATGTTGTTGACCATCGTCGCGAAACGCACACCGTAGATGTTGATCAGGACGCAGACCGCGACGACGCCGATGGCCACCAGGATCTGCGCCGCCTGGCTCATGTTCCAACCGAACAGACCGCCGAGGTATCCCGAAAGGACATAGCCGACGCCGGTCATGCCACAGATCCATCCGGCGAGCGCGATGGATCCGGTGAACCACCCGAGGGTCGGGCCGTTGATCCTGCTCGTCCACTGGTAGGCGTAGCCGGCAAGCGGGATCTTCGCCGCCAGGTCGGCTGCGATGGCGGCCCAGACCGCGAACACCACGCCCGCGATCAGGAGCGTCCAGACGAAGGGCGCGCCCGCGCTGGTGTATCCGGCGCCGAAGCCGGTGAAGACCGCGGTCGTGGCGCTGATCGTGGCAAACCCGATGGCGAAGGAGGCCAGGGGACCGACGGACCGATCGAGCTTCTGTGTGTAGCCGAACTCCGCGAGGCGGGCGTCTTCGTCGTCAGCGCCATCGGCGCTGGAGGACGGCGCGCCTGCCCGGAACATCTCGGCGTTGCTCATGGTCGCTCCGGTTCGGACGGGCGGACCGCGTCGGGCGGCCGCGTCTGCTGACTGGAGCCAGCACACCGGAGACTCGGGCGTGAGGGAAGTTCCTTCTTCTCATGGGATCAATAGCCTGGGTTTATCGGCCTCAGTGCTCTTCGAGCCCGTCGCTGCCCCAGTTCTGCTGAACGTGTCGCACGAACAAGTCACCTTCCCGGGTCAGCAGGCCCGGATCCCAGACCAAAGCCGTGTCGCTCGGGGGCCGTCCCGTGATGGGCACGTAGACCACACCCGGTCTTTCGTACAGTCGCGCACATGCCTCGGTCGTGAAGCTGATGCCAAGGCCCCTGGCGACGTAGGTGGTCTCCGCCTCGTATGTCGCCGCCGTGGCGGCGATCGTGGGCGCGCGCCCGCCCCTGGCATCCATCGCGAGCCAGTGTTCGCGCCAGCTGCCCGCCGTGTCCGGTGCGGCGACGATCGGTTCGTCGAGCAGTTCGCCGATCTCGACCTCGTTCCGGCCCGCGAGGCGATGGTCGCGGGGCAGGCACGCCACCCAGTGCTCCGAATCGACGACGTGTACGCGATGACGGGGAAGGTCCACCGGCGGACGGATGAGGGCCAGCTCGACCGTCCCGTCCGCCAAACCCGCCGTCGGATCCGAGAAGTCGAACTCCGTCGCCTCGACGGTGATCTCGGGATGCGCGATCTCGAAGTGTCGAACCATCCGGAACAGGAGGTCCGCTCCGGTGCCGATCAGATAGCCGAGCCTGATGCGACCGGCTCCGGGGTGGGCGAGCGCGACGAGCTGGTCGACGGCGGCGTCGACATGCTGCAGCGCTTCACGGGCGGTCGGCAGCCACGCCGCGCCGACTTCCGTCAGCGATACCTCCCTGGTGTTCCTGGCGAACAACACGACGTCGAGCTGGCGCTCCAGCTGTTTGATCGCAGTCGAGAGCGCGGGCTGCGTGATGAAGAGCCTGTCGGCAGCCCGGCGATAGTTCAGCTCCTCCCCGAGGACGACGGCGTATCGCAGCTGCCTCAGCGTGACCGCGGCGTTGTTGACGACTGCCTCCCGCACGGCTCGAAATCCGATTGGCCGGATATTACCTGTTCAGGGCCTTTTGGCGACGCTAGAGCAGCTGATCCTAACCCCCGATGCGCACTCGGCGGATCCTGCCGGAGACGCACCCTGGCTTCGAACAGGTCGACTCACTCGCCGGCACCAACGAGGGCTACGGGCCGTGACCGCGTGGCCGCCAGCGTCGTCCAGACGTTGGTGCCGCCGACGACCAGCAGCGCACCGGCGACTGTGAGCCCGAGCAATTCCCACGGCACCACGACCGTCGCCACGCCGGAGATGCGGGCCGTGGCGCCCGCGATGCCCGCGAGGGTGCCCGCGGCGGCGACTCCGCCGAGCAGCAGCCCGACCGCGGTGACGGCCCACGACTCCACAAGCGCCATGCGCACGACCTGGCCCCTGCTGAGTCCGCTCACCCTCGCCACGGCGAACTCCCGGCGACGCTCCGCGGCCGCGATCACCACGGCGTTGACCACCGCGATCAGCGCGTACAGGCCCGAAAGGCCGAGCACGACCGTCATGATCCCGGAGCTGGTGTCCTGCTGCCTGCTCGCCGAGGCCGTGATCCACTCGTCGAGCGTGCTGACCTCGCCGAGCCCGCGCGCCCCGATCGCCTCGGCGACATCGCTTGTGTCGGCGCCGGGCTCCACCCGCACGATCGTCTCCGCCGTGGCCGCCGAGGCGACCGGATCCGGCACCAGGCCCGGTGGCAGCAGGATCTCCTCGCCGCCGCCCATGGTCTGCGGCAGGACCGCGGCCACGCGCAGGGTGACCGTGCGCCCGCCGATTCCCGCCTCCAGCTCGGCACCGAGCGGGTAGCGGCCGGAGCCGACCGCCACGGTGTCGCCACGCAGGTCGGCGAGCGACCCGGCCTCGGGCGCGCGGCGGTACGTCTGCGCGTAGGCCGCCGGGTCGACCACCGCGGCGTCGAAGTCCTCGGTCTCGGTCTCGACTTCGCCGTCGTCGACGGTGCGCGTGGTGACCGTCATCGGCACCCGCAGCCGCTCGGCGGCCACGGCGACGCCGGGCACCGACTCCAACCCGGCCGCGCCCGGCCCGGTCGAGGTGACCACGAGGTCGCCGGCGAGGTCGCGGCGCTGCTCGTGCACGCTGGCCCGGTCGATCGAGGCGAGCACCCCGGTCTGGCCGACGAGCAATGCGACGAGCACGAGCAGCGGCGCCGCTGTGGAGGCACTGCGCCGCACGCCGTCGCGGAGGTTGGCCTGGGCCAGCGTGCCCAGCGTGCTGCCGCGCAGCAGGAGCCCGAGCAGGCGGCCCACGAGCGGCACCACCAGGGGACTCAGCGCGCTGAGCGCCACAGAGGCGGTAAGTGCCGCGTTGATCGTGAGCGGGATGGCGCCCTCCGGGCCGACGAACGCGGAGACGGTCACGAGCGCGACCGTGCCCGCGAGGAACAGCAGTCCGAAGAACCACCGGGCCCCGGTCATCACCCTGGCTCCCTCGCCGGTGTCGCGCAGCGCGTCGAGCGGGCGGACCCTGCCCGCCCTGCGGGAGGCGGCCAGCACACCGGCCAGCGCGACGCCCACCCCGACGCCGGCCGAGACGCCGAGAATCCAGTCCCGCCAGCGCGCCGCGAAGTCCGGCGGCACGAACCCGAGCGAGGTCAGCAGCGACGTCTGCACGTCCATCGCGACGAGGCCGAGCGGCACGCCCGACGCCGTGCCGAGCACGCCGAGCAGCAGCGCCTCCGACAGCAGGAGCCTGCGCACCTGCCCCCGGCCCGCCCCGACGAGCCGCAGGAGCGCGAGGTCGCGCCTGCGCTGGGCGACGGTGAACGCGAAGGTGGAGCTGACGATGAAGACGGCGAGGAACGTCGAGACGCCCAGGGTGATCGCGAGCAGCGCGATCGCCTCGACGAGCCCGGACGTCGCCGCCGTGACGAGGATCAGGAGCGAGGACTGCACCAGCGCCACGCCGAGGCACACGGTGACGATCGCGCCGATGAAGAGCTGCCAGCGTTCGCGGAAGGTGCTCCAGGACAACCGCAGCACGGCTCAGCCTTCCAGCCGCGCGAGGCGCTCGGCCACCTCTGCCGCGCTGGGCGCGCGCGCGTGGTCGACGATGCGGCCGTCGGACAGGAACATCACGGAGTCCGCGCTCGCGGCCGCGGCCGGGTCGTGGGTGACCATGACGATGGTCTGGCCCACGCCGTCGACCATTTCCCGCAGCAGGCGCAGCACCTGGCGGGCGGAGGTCGAGTCGAGCGCGCCGGTGGGCTCGTCGGCGAAGAGCACGCGGGGCCGGGTCACCATGGCGCGGGCGATCGCGACGCGCTGCTGCTGGCCGCCGGAAAGCTCGCGGGGCCGGTGCCGCCTGCGTTCATCGAGCCCGACGCTCGCGAGGACCTGCCGCACCGCCTTGGCCGAGACCCGCTGCCCGGCGAGCTTGAGCGGCAGCGTCACGTTCTGCTCGGCGGTGAGCGAGGCGATGAGGTTGAAGCTCTGGAAGACGAAGCCGATCTCACTGCGCCGCAACGCCGTCAGCTCCGCGTCGTCGGCGGCGGTGAGGTCGTGTTCGCCGAGCAGCACCTGCCCCGCGCTCACGCGTTCGAGCCCGGCCGCACAGTGCAGCAGCGTCGACTTGCCCGAGCCGGACGGGCCCATCACGGCCGTCCACGAGCCCTGCGCGAACGCGACACTCACGTCGTCGAGCGCGCGGACCTGGGCGTGCTTGCCCCCGTAGTGCCTGCTCACGCCTCGTAGCTCGACGGCGGCGGGCGTGCGGCCCGCCGTCTGCTGCCACCGGGTCGCTGCGGGTGCTGTCATGGCTCCATCTCACCGTCGGCGAGCGCCCAGGTCAGCGGTGTCCGCCCCCGAATCTGGGTAGGGGCCGCCCTACCGTGGGAGTGACTCCTCTTGACACATTGCCAACAAGCGGTCAACGTGTCCGCATGACGCAGTTCGACTACGACGTCCTGGTCATCGGCTCCGGCTTCGGCGGCTCCGTCAGCGCACTGCGCCTGACGGAGAAGGGCTACCGGGTCGGCGTGCTCGAGATGGGCAGGCGGTTCGCCGACGAGGAACTGCCGAAGACGTCGTGGCGGCTGCGGGACTATGTCTTCGCGCCGGCGCTCGGCTGCACCGGCATCCTGCGGATGACCCCGCTCAAGGACGCGCTCGTGCTCACCGGCGCCGGCGTTGGCGGTGGCTCGCTCGTCTACGCCAACACGCTCTATGAGCCGCCGGACGCCTTCTACGCCGACCGGCAGTGGGCGCACATCACGGACTGGAAGGCCGAGCTCGCGCCGTACTACGACCAGGCCAAGCGCATGCTCGGCGTGACCCGCTACCCGCTCACCTCGCCCGCGGACGAGGTGATGCGCGCGGTCGCCGAGGACATGGGCATCGGCCACACGTACGGCCCGACGCCCGTCGGCGTGTACTTCGGCGAGGAGGGCACGAAGCCGGGCGTGCGCGTGCCCGACCCGTTCTTCGGCGGCGTGGGACCGCAGCGGCGGACGTGCACCCACTGCGGCGAGTGCATGACCGGGTGCCGCCACGGCGCGAAGAACACGATGGTGAAGAACTACCTCTACCTCGCCGAGCAGGCGGGCGCGCGCGTGCACCCGATGACCACGGTCACCGAGGTCCGGCCCCTGCCCGGTGGCGGGTACTCGGTAGCCACCGTCCACACCGGACGCCCCTGGCGGCGCCGGACGTTCACGGCAGAGCAGGTGATCTTCTCCGCCGCGGCGCTCGGCACCCAGCGGCTGCTGCACAAGATGCGCGACCGGGGCGTGCTGCCCCGGCTCTCGCCGAGGGTCGGGGTGCTCGCGCGCACCAACTCCGAGGCGATCCTCGCCGCCCGCACCACGCGCAAGGACACGGAGTACCACCGCGGCGTAGCGATCACGTCCTCGATCCATCCCGACGAGGTGACACACGTCGAGCCCGTGCGCTACGGCAAGGGCAGCAACCTCCTCGGCCTGCTCGGCGCGGTGCTCACCGACCCCGTGCCCGGCAAGCGGCGCTGGGTGCTCGGGCTCAGGCAGATGTGGAAGCACCGGAGGTCGCTGCCCGCGCTGCACAACCCGAGGCGCTGGTCGGAGCAGACCATCGCGCTGCTGGTGATGCAGACCCTCGACAACTCCGTGACGACCTACACCAAGCGGGGCCTCTTCGGCAGGCGGCTGAAGACGAAGCAGGGCATCGGCGAGCCGAACCCGACGTGGATCCCGGCGGGACACGAGGTCACGCGCCGGGTCGCCGACAAGATCGGCGGCCTGCCCGGCGGCGGCTGGAACGACCTGGCGAACATCCCGCTCACCGGGCACTTCATCGGCGGTTGCGCGATCGGCGACTCCCCCGAGACCGGCGTCGTGGACCCGTACCAGCGGCTGTACGGCTACGAGGGCCTGCACGTGGTGGACGGCTCCACGATCACGGCCAACCTCGGCGTGAACCCGTCGCTGACCATCACCGCACAGGCGGAGCGGGCCGTGGCGATGTGGCCGAACAAGGGCGAGGAGGATCCGCGGCCCCCACTCGGGGAAAGCTACCGACGAGTCGCTCCGGTGGCACCGAAACACCCGGTCGTGCCCGATTCCGCGCCTGGCGCACTGCGGCTGCCGCTCTTTCCGGCGAAATCGGAACCGGCGTGAGAAACTGCACAACATGACCGCGGAATCGGCACCCAAATGGCGACGGCTCGAGCCGGACGAGCGCAGGGAACAGATCTTCAAGTGCGCGGCGCAGTTGTTCGGTGAACGGCCGTATGCCGAGGTGTCTACATCGGACATCGCAGCCAGGGCCGGCGTCGCGCGTGGTCTGATAAACCACTATTTCGGGACGAAGCGCGAACTTTATCTGGCAGTTGTCAAAAGGGCACTCACCGTGCCGCATGTCGCGGTGGCACAGTTACCGTCCGGTTCCGTAGAGGAACGGACCGATGCCGCGGTCGAATGGTTCCTCGACATGGTGAGCAAACAGGAGAAGATGTGGCTCGCCGCGATCACGCCCGAGGGCATCGGACGGGACCTGGAGGTGGAGCAGATCGTCGACGAGGCCGACCGTCGCTCCGCCGACCGCGTACTCGAGGCGATGGGCTTCGCCGAGGACGACCCGCGCTGGGAACAGCTCAACGCGCTGGTGCGCGCCTACGGCGGCATGGTGAAGGCCGCGGGACGCGAATGGCTCGTGCGCGGCACGCTGAGCCGCGAGCAGGTCCACAAGCTGCTGAGCACCCAGCTGCTGACCCTGGTGACCGACGTACTCCCCCAGATCAGCCCCGCCTGACCCCACCCAGTCGCAGTGAAGGCCACCTTCACTGCGTTGAACGCAGGCATGGTGGCCTTCACTGCAGTCGAGTGGGCTACGGGTCAGTGGGCGAGCATCGGCGGGGTGGGGGCACCCTCGTCGTCGCCGACCGGCGGGGCGGCGGGCGGGCGCTTCGGCAGGAACAGCGCCGGGATGATGCAGAGCGCCACCAGCAGCAGCGACCACACGAACGTCGACGCGAACGAGTCGGCCGCCAGCACCGCTGCGGCGTCGTGCGTCTGCGGGTTCTGCAGCGCCGCTGTCGCCGCGAGCTGACCCTGGCTGGTCTCCACGCCGAACTTCCCGGCCAGCAGCGCGGCGAGGATGATCGACATCACCGCGGCGCCGACGGCACCGGCCGTCTGCTGGATGATGTTCAGCGCACTCGACGCCTGCGCCACGTCCTTCTTCCTCAGCGTCTGCAGCGCTGCCGACATGATCGGCATCATCGACGAGCCCATGCCGAGGCCCAGCACGAACAGCGACACCATCAGCAGCCAGTACGGCGTGTCGGCGGCGGCCTGCGCCCACACGGCGAGCCCGGCGAGGATCACCACGAGGCCCGGCAGCACGATCTTGCCCGCGCCCGTGCGGTCGGCGAGCCTGCCCGCGATCGGCATCATCACCATCGCGCCGAGCCCCTGCGGCGCCAGCAGCAGTCCGGCCCGCAGTGCCGTCTCGCCGCGCACGAGGATGAAGTACGTCGGCAGCAGCAGCATCGCCCCGAAGAACGCGATCGCGAACAGCGACATCGTGATCGCCGCGATGGAGAACGTCCGGTCGCGGAAGAGCTTCAGGTTCACGAGCGGGTTCTCCACGCGCAGCGCGCGGACGATGAACCCGGCGATCAGCACGATGCCGAGCGACATCGGCAGCCACACGCTCGTCTCGCCGATCCCACCGGCGGCCGGGATGTCGGAGACGCCGTAGATCAGCAGGGCCAGGCCGGGCGAGAGCATCAGCATGCCCGGGAAGTCGAACCGGCCCGCTGGCTGCGGCTCGTCCTTCGGCAGCAGGCGCCATGCGAGGTACAACGCGACCGCACCGATCGGCACGTTGATGTAGAAGATCCAGCGCCAGCTCACCGAGTCGACCAGCCAGCCGCCGAGGATCGGGCCCGCGATCGGGCCCAGCAGCATCGGCACCCCGAGCACCGCCATGACACGGCCGACGCGCTGCGGGCCCGCCGCCCTCGTCATGATCGTCATGCCCGCCGGCATCAGCATGCCGCCGCCGAGACCCTGGACCACCCGGAAGGCGATCAGCGACTCGATGCTCCACGCCATGCCCGCCACCACGGAGCCGACGAGGAACAACACGATCGCGAGCATGTAGAGGCGTTTGGTGCCGAACCGGTCGGCCGCCCAGCCCGTCACCGGGATCACCGTGGCGAGCGCCAGCATGTACCCCGTCGCGACCCACTGGATGGTGTCGAACGACGTCTCGAACTCCAGCGTCAGCTGCTGCAGCGCGACGTTGACGACGGTCGTGTCGAGGATCGCCATGATGGCGCCCACGACCACGACGCTCGCGATCTTCAGTACACCCCGGTCGAGCTTGTCATCGGCCGGCGACGGTCTGTCACCGGCACTCATTTCCGAAGTCGTCATCAAAACCGTTTCTCGTGAAAAAGGCACCAAAAACACGAGGCGCCAAGAAGAATTCCCCCACTTCAGTGGACAATCGTACCCGTGCCGGAATTCGGTCTACAACGCGTCAAGGCGTGTCCGGGATCACTTCCGGCATCACTTCCGGGGCACGCGCGTGACCGCGAGGCATCGCAGCACGAGGCTGCCGAAGTACAGCTGACCGGCGCGCTCCCGCACCCCGGTGAGCATGTGGAAGCCCTCGATCTCGCCTTCGAGCCGGTGCACGATTTCGCCGAGGGCGGACACTCCGAGCACGCCGCACGTGCGCGTCGGCGACGGCTGCAGCCAGGTGGGGAGCTTGCGTACCACCGCCCTCGCGGGCGAGGGCAGCTTCCGGACGCGATCGAGCGAGGCCACCTTCGGACTCGCCTGCGTCACCCAGATCAGGCCGTCGCTGCCCGTGGAGATGTTGTCCGGATATCCGGGAACGTCGTCGAGAAAAATGTCCTCCGTGCCCGTTTTCGGTCCGGCCAGCCAAATTCGGCGCAACCGGAACGCCCCGGTCTCGGCCACCGTCACGAACGACTCGTCTGGCGCGAGTGCCACGCCGTTGGCGAACTGCAGCCCGTCGGCGATCCGCTCCACCGCGCCGTCCGGCGTGCGGCGGAAGAGCCGGCCGGTGCCGGTCTGCTCGATGAGATCGTCGCGCCACTTCTCGATCGGGTACACCGTGGAGCTGTCGGTGAAGTAGATCGTGCCGTCGCCGGCCACGGCCGCGTTGTTGCAGAACAGCATGGGCTCGCCCTCGACCTCGCCCACCAGCGTGCGGACGGAGCCGTCCGCGACCGCCACCGCGAGCACGCCCTTGCGCGCGTCGCAGACGAGCAGCTCGCTCTCGTCGCCGAGGAACTCCAGTCCCAGCGGCCGCCCGCCGGTGTCGGCGACGGCGTCGATCCGCCTGCCGCCGGGACCCACGCGGATGATGCGGCCGTCGTCGAGTCCGGTGTAGACACCGCCGTCGGCGTCCACCAGCACGTCCTCGGGGCCACGTCCGTTGACCTGGATGAGCTCGACCTTGCCGAACCGCGCCATGCCGTCCTCCTAGCGGTAGCTGAGTAGCTTCCTGGCCTCACCCTCGAAGTGCCCGTGCTCGTTGAACGACAGCAGGGTCGTTCCCGACCGGCCGGTGACGAACTTCGTGATGCCGGCGTTCACCACCACCCGGTTGAACGTGATCAGCCCTTCCGCCGGGTCACCGGTGAGCAGCCCGCAGAGTGTGGCGATCACGCCGCCGGAGGTGAAGACCACCGCCTGCTCGCCGCTGCCCACCCGTGCGGCCAGCTCCTCGAAGGCGCCGCGCACCCGCGCGAGGAAGCCGGGCCACGTCTCGTCAGCGCCGCTGTCGGCGCCCGCGGCGGTCCACGCGGCGAGCGCGGACTCCAGCGCGGCCTGGTACGCCCTCGGGTCGGCGCTGTCCTGCGCCGCTCCCCCGCCGTGATGGGCGGCGATGTCGACGTGGTCGTACTCGTTCCAGCGCGGGTCCTCCTTGGCGACCACACCGGGCGCGAACCCGGCGAGCGCCTCGG
Organism: Prauserella endophytica; assembly: GCF_005146945.1. Classification (GTDB taxonomy): domain Bacteria; phylum Actinomycetota; class Actinomycetes; order Mycobacteriales; family Pseudonocardiaceae; genus Prauserella_A; species Prauserella_A endophytica. The sequence goes on along the minus strand of NZ_SWMS01000017.1, from coordinate 12,036 downwards.
CCGCGGTCGCGCGCTGCCGCGAGAGGGTGCCGCACCACGCCTCGTCGGCGCGGACGCCCCGCCTGCCGAGCTCGGCGCCCGCCAGCCGCGACTGCTCGTGACCGCGCTCGGAGAGCACGTCGTAGTCGGCGGCGCCGAAGGACGCCTGCCCGTGCCTCACCAGGTAGATGGCGCCCATGTCAGGTGAACCTCCGCAACAGCCCGGCCGGCAGCACCCGCACCACCACGCTGAGCGGCGCCCAGGGCAGAGTCGGCACGTACGCCTTCGCCTTCTCGCTCTCGATGGCCTTGACCAGCGCGTCGCCGCCGCGCTCCGCGCTCGCGAGCAGCGGCGTCCGGCCGGCCCTGCCCGTCATCTCGGAGGCGATGTAGCCGGGCAGCAGCGTCGTGACGGCGATCGGCGTGCCGTGCACGTCGGCCCTGATGCCGTCGGCGAGTGTCGCGACGCCGGCCTTCGACGCGGCGTAGGCGGTGAGGTTGCGCGGCATACCCCGCAGCGCGCTGAACGACGACACCACGACGAGGTGACCCGCGCGCTGCTCGCGGAAGGTCTCCAGCGCCGCCTCGCACTGGGCCAGCGCGGCGACGAGGTTGGTCTCCACGGTCTGCCGGTTCGCGGCGAAATGACCGCTGCCGATGGGCTGGCCCTTGCCGAGCCCGGCGTTGACGATCACGCGGTCGAGGGAGCCGAGCTCGTCGCGGAACTCGCGGAACACCGTGAAGACGCGGTCGTGGTCGTTGACGTCGAGCTGGCGGGTGACCACCCGGATGCCGGGGTGGGCGGCGGTCAGTTCCCCGGCGAGCGCGTCGAGCCGTTCGGTGCGCCGCGCGCACAGCGCGAGGTTCCTGCCGTCGGCGGCGAACCGCCTGGCCATGCCCTCACCGAGGCCCGCGCTGGCGCCGGTGATCACGATGTTCTTCCGGTAGACCATGCGCTGACCCTACCGCCTGGTAACACAACGGTGGCCCGGCGCGAAGCTCGCGCCGGGCCACCGTTCGTCAGGCGTTCCTCCGGGTCACTCACCAACGAAGAGCAGGCGGTTCGGCGTGCCCGCGCTCGGGTTGGTGATCTTGTCAGGCGTGGCGGCCGAGGTCAGCGCGCTTTCGACGTCGGCAGGGGTGGCCTCCGGGTTGCCCGAGAGGTACAGCGCGGCCGCGCCGACCACGTGCGGCGTCGCCATCGAGGTGCCGCTGATGGTGTTCTCGCCGCCGTCGTGCCAGGCCGAGGTGATGTCCACGCCCGGGGCGTACAGGTCGACGACCTCGCCGAAGTTGGAGAAGTCGGCCTGGGCGTCCTGGTTGTCGCTCGCGGCGACCGTGATGCCCTCGGTGACCCTGGCGGGCGAGGTGTTGCCGGCGTCCTGGCCCTCGTTGCCCGCCGCGATGCCGAACGTGACGCCCGCGGAGATGGCGCCGCGCACGGCGTCGTCGAGCGCCTGGTCGGCGGTGCCGCCGAGGCTCATGTTGGCGACGGACGGTCCGCTCGCGTTCTGCGCGACCCAGTCGATCCCGGCGACGACCTGCTCGGTGGTGCCGCTGCCGTTGGCGTCGAGCACACGGACCGGGACGATCTGCACGCCCTTGGCCACGCCGTAGGTCTCGCCGCCGATCGTGCCCGCGACGTGGGTGCCGTGGCCGTTCTCGTCGGTCGGGTCGTCGTCGTTGTCGATGAAGTCGGCGCCGCCGGTGACCCGCCCGCCGAAGTCGGGGTGGTCGGCGGTCACACCGGTGTCGATGACGTACGCGGTGACGTTGTCGGCCTTGTTGGTGACGTTGTAGGCGTCGTCCAGTGGGAGGTCGGTCTGGTCGATGCGGTCGAGCCCCCACGAGGCCGTCTGCTGCGTGTGGATCCGCTGGTTCTGCACGACGTAGGCGACGTCGCTGTCGGCGGCGAGCCGCTTGGCCTCGGCCTCGGTCGCCTTGATGGAGAAGCCGTCGAGGGCGCTGCCGAAGGTGCGCGTGACGTCGGCGCCGTAGGCACCGGCGAGGGAGTTCGCCAGTGCCGAGACGGTGGAAGTGACGACGTTGTCCTTCAGGACCACGATGTAGCTGTCCGAGACCGCGTTCGGCGTGTCGGCCGACAGGATCGCGCCCTCGGCCGGGGCCGCCTGTGCCGCTCCCATGTTGACGGCGACCACGCCCGTGATGCCCGCGAGCACCGCTCCCGTGGTGAGGCTTCGCCGTAGCTTCCGTGAGTTGCCCATTGGCTTCCTTCCTCGTCCCCAGCAGTACGTGAGCCATGCAAACTGGGTGGGATGCAGTTGGGCAATAATTCACAGTTACCAGTTGTAGGCCGTTTGGCCCACACGTGGGTAGACCATTAGGATGTACGGTCACCCTGCGCAGCCAGCACTCGGTCGTTACAGAGCGCTGCTAACCTTGTCCATATCGTTATGGCCACTATCGTCGGGGGGCGAGCCGGAAATTGGGTGGCACCGCATTCTCGTCGGCCCTGAGAGGGGCCATTTCGACGAGCGGGCTCGGGCTCGACCGTATTCAGGCACGGCTGCAGGAACACGGCATTTCGGTGAGTGTCACCGCATTGAGCTACTGGCAGTCCGGAAAACGGCAGCCAGAACGGCAGAGCTCCATTTCCGCGGTCCGCGCGCTCGAGCAGATCCTAGAGCTGCCCTCGGGGGCACTGCTCGGCCTCCTGCCACCGCCCCGGCCACGAGGCACGTCGTCCTCCCGCAGGCGCGCCGAGGACACCGCACGCCCGCTGACCCTCGACGCGCACTCCGGCATCACCCTGGTCGGCCTGCACGACCGGTGCGAGATCTCCGCTGACGGCGGACAGAGCGCGGTGACGGCCACCGCGGTATTCAAGGCCGGAGCCGACGGGCAGGACCGCTGGCTGCTCGCCTACCGCCAGGACGGCTCCGGCGAGCGCGCCCCGAACCTGCGCCCCCTGCGCAACTGCAGCATCGGCAGGGTCGAGGTGGACGCCGACGCGGGGCTCACCCTCGCCGAGCTGCTCTTCGGCCACCCCATCGACACCGGCGAGACCTACCTCGTCGAATACGCACTGCGTTACGACCACGCGCCCGGACCGGAATGTCGCAAAGCGCATTTCCGCGAATTCTGGCACCCCATTCCGGAGTACCTGCTGGAGGTGCATTTCGGAATGGGCTCCACGCCCTCGCAATGCTGGCAGTACGCCCGCCCCGAGGACGCCGACGAGCCCGAGTCCCGCCCGCTCAAGGTCGACGAGGGCAACAGCGTGCACGCCATCGCGCTGGACTTCGGCCCCGGCATCTTCGGGATCGGCTGGGCCTAGCGACTTTCGTCGGGCACGCTCAGCTCAGCTCACCCCGCAGCAGCTTGCCCGTGGCGTTGCGGGGCAGCTCGTCGAGGAACTCGACGTCGCGGGGCACCTTGTAGCGGGCCAGGTTCCGCTTGACGAAGTCCCGCACCGCGTCGGCGTCCAGCGAAGCGCCCTTCGTGAGCACCACGAACGCCTTGAGCCGCTGCCCGTACTCCTCGTCGGGCACGCCGATCACAGCCGCCTCGGCCACGTTCTCGTGCTCGACCAGCAGGTTCTCCACCTCGACCGGATACACGTTCTCGCCACCGGAGACGATCATCTCGTCGTCGCGGCCGTCGATGAACAGCAGACCGTCCTCGTCGAAGTGCCCGACGTCGCCACTGGAGAGCAGGCCGTCGATGATCTCCTTGTGCCTTCCGTCGGTGTAGCCCTCGAACGCGAGCCCGCTGCCGACGAACACGCGCCCGGTGACGTGCGGCTTCGTGATGCGATTGCCCTGCTCGTCGTAGAGCGCGACGCGGCAGCCGACCGGGGGCCTGCCGACCGTGCCCGGCGCCTTGCGCCAGTCCTCGGGCGTGGCCACGGTGGCCACGGCGACCTCGGTGGAGCCGTAGAGATTGTGGATCACCGGGCCGAAGATCTCGGTGGCGCGGTTGCCCACGTCCGGCGGCAGCGCCGAGCCCGCGACGAAGATGATCCGCACGCTGGAGGTGTCGTACCTGCCGATGACCTCTGGACCGAGGTCGATGATGCGCTGCAGCATCGTCGGCACCAGTACGACCGCCGTGCACTTGTGCTCGGCGACCTGGCGCAACGTCTCCTCGGCGTTGAACCTGCGCCGCAGCACCACCTTGCAGCCGAGCGCGAGGGACAGGATGAACTGCGAGATGCCGGTGCCGTGGAACAGCGGCGCGCCCATGAACGTCGCCTCGCCGACCCGCAGCGGGATGCGGTCGAGGAACTGCGCCGAGTGCAGCGGAGAGATCCTGGGCCGCGGCGCGCCCTTCGGGGTGCCGGTGGTGCCGCTGGTGAGCAGCACCAGCCCGCCCGGCTTCTCCGGCGCGGGCGGCGGCCGGTCGTCGGTGCTCGCGATGATCTCCTCGAGCACGGGGACCTGGTGGCCAGCCAGGTCGGAGTCGGTCCACGCGAGGTAGCGGTCGACGCCCTCGATGCCGTCGAGCAGCGCGGTGAACTCCTCGTCGTAGACCAGCACCTCCACCTTCTCGCGGGCGGCGACGTCGGTGAGCTGCGGTTTGGCGAAGCCGGTGTTCATCAGCAGCAGCGGCGCGCCGAGCTTGCCAGCGGCGAGCATGGTGACGACGAGGCCGCGGTGGTCGCGGCAGAGCGCTGCGATGGCCGAGCCCGGCCGCACGCCGCGCTCGGACCACGCGCGAGCGAGCGCGTTGGACTGCTGGTCGAGCTGGGAGAACGTGAGCGGGCCTCGCTCGTCGACGATGCCGACGGCCAGCGGGTCCCGGTGGGCCGCGATGCGCACGGCGCCGGCGAGCGGGCCGTAGCGGCGCGTGGCGAACAGCGAGCGGATGCCCTCGTCGACCCTCGGGATCGGGACGAGTCCCGCGCGCCACAGCACTTCGACGCTGCGAGCCGTTTCCGAAACACGGCCGACCAACTCGGCCACGGTGGGCGGCCTTCTCATCAGGGCACCTCCTCGAGCTCGACGAGCACAACCTACCGGCTAGTAGCTACGACCGTCGACCGTAACCTGTCGGTGCCCGCACGCAGAATCGGACCGTGCAGCTGATCGTCGCGCGGGAAGCGGAGGGTGTCCATGCCGTGCGCGCGCTCGAAGGAGAACTTCCCGCCCCGCCCCGGCTCTCCCCCGGTGAGCTGGTGGAACACGCCGCCCGCTGGGAGCGGGAGCTACGCCCGCGCTGGGTGTTCGCGTCGGTCGAGCACGACTACCCGGTGCTGCTTGAGGGCGGTGTCCGGGTGCGCCGCTGTCATGATCTTTCCCTGATCGAGGGAATCCTGCTGGCCCACGAGGGCCGCCACGAGCAGTCCCGCAGCCTCGCCGCCGCCTACGCCAGGGCCCGAGGGCTCGAGCCTCCCGCCGAGCCGAGGGCGGCCCACCCCGGCCTCGACGAGCAGCCGACGCTGTTCGACCCGCGCGGCTCCGGGTTGCCACCCGGGGTCAGCGCGCTCGACGCGATGGAGGTGGTGCTCGCCGAACAGCAGCGCCGGATCGGCCTGCTCCCCCACCCCGAGCGGATCCGCCTGCTCGTGGCCGCGGAGTCGGCCAGCGCGCTCGCGGCCGCGGAGATGTCGGCCGATGGGCTGCCGTGGCGCGCCGACCTGCACGACGCGCTGCTCACCGAGCTGCTCGGCCCGCGCGTGCCGAACGGGCAGCGGCCCCGCAAGCTGGCCGAACTCGCCGAGCGGGTCCAGGACGCGTTCGGCGGGCGGGCGCTCAACCCCGACCACCCCGGCAGTGTCGTGCGCGCTTTCGGCCGGGCCGGGATCTCGATCCCGTCGGCGAGAGCCCATGTGCTGCGGGACGTCGAGCATCCCGCCGTGGCGCCGCTGCTGGAGTACAAGGAGCTGGCTCGGCTGCACTCGGCGCACGGGTGGGCGTGGCTCGAGCAGTGGGTGCACGGCGACCGGTTCCGGCCGGTGTACGTCGTCGGCGGCGTGGTGTCGGGGCGCTGGGCCAGCCGGGGCGGAGCCGCGCTGCAGATCCCGCGCGTGCTGCGCTCGTGCGTGCGCGCGGACCCTGGCTGGAAACTGGTCGTCGCCGATGCCGCGCAGCTGGAGCCGCGCATACTCGCGGCGCTGTCCGGCGACCGGCAGCTCGCCGACGTCTCCGCCTCGGCCGACCTCTACACCAGCCTCGCGGAGGCGATGTTCCCCGGCAGGGGCGCCGACGGCGAGAACCGCGGCCGGGCCAAGATCGCGATGCTCTCGGCGATGTACGGCGGCACCGCGGGCGAGGCGGCGTCGCTGCTGGCCCTGCTGCGCCAACGGTTTCCGGCCGCGGTGTCCTATGTGGAGCACGCGGCGCTGGCCGGGGAGCGCGGCGAGATCGTCCGGTCCCGGCTGGGCCGGACCTCGCCCCCGCCTTCGGCGGCGTGGCGAACGCTGACGGGCGGCACGGCGAACGAGGAGCAGGCCCGCAGGGCCGCGCGCGACTGGGGCCGGTTCACGCGCAACTTCGTCGTGCAGGCGAGCGCGGCGGACTGGACGGCGGTGCTGCTGGCCACCCTGCGCCAGCGCCTTCCCGAGCCCGCGCACCTGGTGTTCTTCCAGCACGACGAGGTGCTGGTGCACGCCCCGGCCGGGCTGGCCGAGCAGGTACGAACGTGCCTGGCCGACGCGGTCGCGGAGACCACGGCCCGGGTGTTCGGCCAGTCCTGCCCGGTGCGCTTCCCCATGCCCGCGGCGATCGTGGACGCCTACTCCGACGCCAAGTAGCCGTTTCCCGCCCCGACCGCAGTGAAGGCCACCTTCACTGCGTTGAACGCAGGCAAGGTGGCCTTCACTGCGTGGAACCCGGCACAGTGGCACGGAGCCTCCGGTTGGGTGCCGGTGGAAGCCCGGCGGGCGCAGTGAAGGCCACCTTCACTGCGTTGAGCGCAGGCATGGTGGCCTTCACTGCGGTCAGGCGACGGGTGTGCCGCGCGTGAGGAAGTCGCTGTCCGCGAGGTCGATTACGCGGTGCGGGATGCGGCGGGCCCGCAGCGCTGCCGTGCCGTGCTCGGTGGTGAGCACCGTGCCGCCGGTGCCGACCACACGCTCGCCGTCGAAGATCACCTGGCCACCCGCGACCGTCAGCCGCACCGACCTCCGTCCACTGTCGACGGCGACGAGGTCGGCATCGAAGCCCGGCGCGATCCGGCCCTTGCCGGGCAGGCCGAACAACGCGGCGGGCGCGCGGCTCGTCTTGTGGGCCAGCTGCGGCAGGCTCAGCGCACCGAACTGGACGAGCGCGAGCCCCTGGTCCAGCACGAGGTTGCGCCAGTAACCGCCGTCGGAGGAGATGGCGTCCACCACGAAGTCACCGGTGCCGTCGAAGCGCAGCGTCCCGCTCGCGTCGCGGCGCGCGCAACTCTGCATGAACCCGGAGAGCCGCCGGTTCACCGGGAAGCACAGCGACGCGCGAGCGGGGTCGCTCTCCCACACCTCGCGTCCCGCGTCGCCCGTGACCGGAACCGCCTGCCCGGCCTCCTGCCGCAGGCAGTGCGCGAAGCCATCGGCGAAGGCCCGCAACAGCCCGGCCCTGTCCGTGGAGTAGCCGCCCATTCGCAGGCAGTTGACGACGATGTGGTCGGTGAATCGATCCCCGTCGAGCGCGCCGAGGCACAGGTTGAGCGGCGCCAGGTGTGCCTCGCTGACCACCTCGGGATGTTCCCGCAACAGGGCGAGCGCGATCTGGTTCTCCTCGACGAGTTCGGTGACCGCGCCGCGCAGGTAGGCGTTGGTGTGCGCGAGGTGCAGGGGCCTGCCGTCGGCGAGCCGCAGCGCCTCGCGCATGCCGTCGAGGTTGCTGCCGTGTGCTGTGGTGCCCGCGTGGAACGCGACGTAGCAGCCCGCGGCGGCGCCCTCCGCGATCGCGCGCGCGGAGGCGTCCGGGGTGCTCGGGAAGTGCCCGCCGAGCAGCTTGATCCCGATGGCGCCGTCGCGAAGCGCCGCGCCGACGTCGTCGCGAACGCGGCCTGCCGGCGTGCCGTCGCTGTAGGCGGGCAGGCCCTGCAGGCCGAGGATGGTGAGCCCGGCGGCGGACGCGTGCCACTGGTCCAGCACGGTGCGGAAATCGAAGAACTCCACCGCCGTGGTCACGCCCGCCCGCGCCAGCCGCTCGTGCGCGGGCGAGCGGCCTGCCGGGTCGCTGCCAGCGAGGTCGGTGAGGTGCACGTGGCTGTCCACCACGCCCGGCAGCAGTACGAGCCCGTCGGCGTCGAGCTCACGGGTGGCGGTGGCGGGCAGCTCCGGCTCGACGGCCGTGATGACGCCGTCCGCGACGCCGACATCGGCCACCCCCTGCTCCCCTTCGGCGTCGACGACGTGGGCGCTGCGGGCGATCAGGTCGAGCGTGCGGGTCATGCGGGATTCCCTCCTGTGGCGTCGAGGTGACGCTACGGCAGCCGGAAACCCGAATGCAATATCTGTTGCGTAGCTTCTTGCAGACGCAACTTTAGCCAGCTAACGTCCCCGCCAACGAACCAACCGAGGGAGACCGCCCCATGTCCGACGTCCAGCAGCAGGCGGCACCGCCGCGACCCGAGAGCGGGGAACGGGTCTCGCCTGCACGCAGAGCGACCCAGATCGCGCTGACCGTGCTCTCGCTCGGAATGAGCCTGGTGGTCGGGTTCACTGTGGACGGACCGACGCTGTGGGGTCTCGCGCCGATCGCGATCTACGCGATCCTCGTGCTCATCGGCCTCGACATCATGCTCGCCAGCGTCGCCGCGCTGGTGTCGGGTTTCCTGCTGCTGCACAGCGATCCGATCGACGCGGCAAGCATGCTCGGGGGCGCGCTCGGCTCGGACATCGTCGAGATCGGACTGATCATCATGCTCGGCGCCGGGCTGGGCGAGGTGCTCACCCGCACGCGCGGCGCGACGTACCTGGTGCGCATGATCGTGGACCGGTTCGGTGTGGACACCCCCGTCCGCGCCCAGCTGAGCATCATGATCGCCTCCGGAGTCCTGGTGATCGCGCTGGGCACGCTCATCGGCGCGTTCGCGATCGCGGCGCCGATCGTGATCCCGATCGCGGCCCGGCTGGGCTTCACCCGCTCCAGCACCGCGCTGATGATGTTCATCGGGGGCGCGTGCGGCATGTTCGTCGCTCCGTTCGTGGGCTCCATGGTCGCCATCCGTGAGTACTCCGGCGTGAGCTACCCCGAGTACGTGCTCACCGCGGGCGGCCCGCTGACGATCGTGTGCTTCGCGGTCGGTTTCGTGGTGATCCGCTGGTGCCAGCGGCACCCCGTGTCGGCGGAGGACTACTACGACGAGCGCGAGATCGGTGACCAGGACACGGCTCTGCCGCCGAGTGCGCGCCGGAGCACGATCGCCTTCCTGCTGACCTTCGCGGTGCTGGTGGCCTACGGCGTCGTCACGCGCGCGGGCACGTCGTTCGCCGTCGTCGCCCTCATCGTGATGGCGGTGGTCACCGGAGTCGCGGCCCGCATGCCCGTCAACGCCATCCTCAAGGCGATCTACGAGGGCTGCGGCCGGCTCGTCGACATGTTCCTGCTGTTCTGGATGCTGGCGGCGCTGCTCACCGTGGTCGAGGAGCTCAAGCCGTACGACGTGCTGCTGGAGCGGTTCGGCTCGGATCTCAAGGCGCTCGGCGTGCTGGGTTTCCTCATCGTGGTGGCCCTGATCGGCTGGCTCGGCATCTCCGGCGCGTCGGCGGCGCAGGTGATCGTGATCGACCGCGTGTTCGGCCCCACGGCGGAGGCGCTGGGCGTGCCGGTGCAGGCGTGGGCGGTGGTGCTGCTGTGCTCCTGCCAGGCCGATACCTTCGGTCCGTCCCCAGGACCCAACATGATCTCGCCGATGGCGTTCGCGAGGTCAACGGCGCTCAAGCGGATGATCTACTGCGGCTGGATCCTGCTGGCCGCCTCGCTGGCCGTGTACGTCATCCAGCTCGCTCTGCTCTCCTAGTGCCCCCCGCCGGAAGTTCGCCACATAATTCGGTGGCCCAGCTTCCCGCTGGCTGCGTTAACCTCGATCCACCGACGAAAGCAACAGACTTCCGGCGGCGGGCACTAGAGGAACGCCGTCGCGAAGACGACGAGCGGTGGCCCGAGTTGTCCGGCGACGCCGCTCAGCCCCGCTCCCCTCGGCCTGCCGAGCGCCATCCGGTCGGCGGCGAACAGCACGACGCCGGAGAGCGCCATGAACCCGCAGGTGTAGAACACCAGGGCGCGGCCGACAGCCTCGTCGCCGGTGTTCAGCAGCACCAGCCCGAGGACCGTGCCCGAGGCGAGGAAGAGGTTGTAGAAGCCGACGCCGAACGACCACAGCAGCACGGCGGGCACGTCCTCGACGGGGACCCGGAAGATGCCCCTGTGCACCGAGGGGCGGCGGAACAGCAGGGCCTCCCACACGAACACGAGGACGTGCACGAACGCGGCGAGCCCCGCGAAGACCTGCGCGACGACGTTCACGGCGACCACTCCGCCAGCGTCACGCCGTGGCGGGCGACGACGTCGCCCAGCAGCTCAGCGGCCTTCTCCAGCGGGGTGTTACGCGGCACGGTCTCGTGGACGTCGCGGAAGAAGCGGCCCATGGCGTCGCCCGTGCTGAGCGCGAGGAAGCGCACCGACGGCGTGTGCACGGTGAAGGTGTGCGGCGTGCCCGCGGGGATGGTGACGGAGGCGCCCGGGCCGAGGTCGTGGATCTCGCCGTCCACGAACACGCCCATGCGCCCGTGCAGGACGTAGTGGGTGACGAGCCAGGGTGTGCGGTGGGGCGGCACCGTCGGGCCGCGCGGCGCGTCGATCTCGAACAGCTCGTACGCGCCGCCGGTGTGCTCGGCACCCACCTTCACGGTCACCGTCGCGTCGGGTGAGTCCAGCTCGGCGCCCTCGCCCGCTCCGGAGAGATACATCGTGGTCATGGGCCGACGGTAGGAACCGCGGCGGGAAGGCTCCATCCCGGAAATGTGGGGTGCCGCGCGGCGTGCGCGAGGCGCATACTTCGGCCATGTGGGAGGGTCGGGCGCTCGGCGCGCGACGCGAGATCGCCGCGCTGGCCACCACCGGGCTCGGCGTCACCGAACTGCACCGAGCGGCCATCGAGCTGGTCGGCAGGGTCGTGCCGACCGACCTGACCTGCTGGGCGTCGATGGACCCGGACACCACGGTGATCAGCTCGATGACCAGCGGTCCCGCTCTCATCCCGCGCCGGTACGAGCCGCTGCTGGCGACCTACGAGTACGACGGCACCGAGCCGCACACGTTCACCGAGCTGGCCGCCCGGCCCGCGCCGGTGGCGAGGCTGTCGGACCTGCCGCTGCGTGACCGCGAGCGCAGTGGCAGGGTCAACGAGGTGTGGCGGCCGCTGGGACTGCGCCACGAGCTGCGTGCCGTGTTCCGCGTCGACGGCACCTGCTGGGGTGGCGCGGGCATGGTGCGGCGCGGCGACTTCACCGATCGCGAGGTGGAGTTCGTGGCCTCGGTGGCTCCCGCGCTGGCCACGGCCACGCGCGTCGCGGCCCGCACCGGAAGCTCCCGTGGTCCTGACGAGCAGGCGATCTTCGTTGTCGGTGCGGACGGTGTGCCGCGCTCGGCGACGGCCGCGGCCGGGTCCTGGCGGGTGGAGCTCGACGAGGTCGCGCCAGGCCGGTGCGGGGTGCTGCTGCGCGCCGTCGCGGCGGGTGCGCGTGCGGCGGTCACGGGTACGTTCCGGGCCAGGGTGCGCGACGCCTCGGGCGGCTGGATCCTCTTGCGCGCCAGCAGGTTGCTCTCCGGCGAGGACGCCGCCGACACGGTGGTCACCGTGGAGCGCGCGTCCGGCTCGGAACTGCTGGGCCTGCTGCTCGCCGCGTACGGGCTCACCGCACGCGAACGCGACATCTGCCACGAGGTGATCGCCGGAAGGTCCACATCGGACATCGCCGACCGCCTGGCCATCTCCGCATACACCGTCCAGGACCACCTCAAGTCCGTCTTCACCAAGGCAGGCGTCCGCAGCAGAGGCGAACTCGTGGCAAAGCTCCGCCCCGAGCCAGGCTAGTACTGCAACGGCAGTTAAGGAAGTGGGTAGCCGCGGCGTTTGTAGTGGCTGAGGCGGGCTTGGTGT